>JBILLK010000006.1:0-433301 GCA_044376115.1 Polyangiaceae bacterium
TCTCGCCTCAGCCTTCTCGCCTCAGCCTTCTCGCCTCAGCCTTCTCGCCTCAGCCTTCTCGCCTCAGCCTTCTCGCCTCAGCCTTCTCGCCTCAGCCTTCTCGCCTCAGCCCTCTGGCCTCAGCCCTCTCGCCTCTGGCCTCTCGCCTCAGCCCTCAGCCCTCTCGCCTCTCGCCTCTCCCTCTACTTCTTCACCCAAGTCCCACTGCCGTCCTTACAGAACTTCTCCGTGCTCTCAAGACTCTCCGCGCCCTCGTAGTAAAAGTCGATGTGCATCTTCATATCGCACGAAGCGACCACCTTGGCCGTGGGGCAAGCCGCCTCTTTCCAGGTGATGTCCTTGGCGATCGCCTTGGAACCTTCGCACAGCTTCATCAGTGACTCGGTGCCACCGGCCAAGTTCATACCGCTGTACTGCCGGCAGTTCTTGAGTGACTCGGACGCGCAGGAAGCGAACTTCTCGTCCTTCTTCTCTTCCTTTGCAGCGCTCGAGGCCGACGCCTTGGCTGAGCCTGCGCCATTCGACGCCTCGCCACCACATGCAGCTAGAACCAACAGTAACCCCGGAACAACAGCGACCTTCATTGAGAAACCTCCGCAGCGGCGTGTAGTCCGCTGTGACCGGTTGATCAACCGCTTCCTTCAGCGGGGTTGGATGTGGGAGCCGCCAACACCGAAGTGAGCGCGCCACGCAATGGGCACACTCAAGCGGTGACCGCACCCGCTAGCCTAGCCTTCATGCTCACTCGCCTTACGTCGCTGGCGTTTCTCGGGTCGGTCCTCGCTTGTGGCAACCTGGAGGTGACCAACCAGCCGAGTGGCGGAGCGGGAGGCGATGGCGGCTCGGGCGGTGAAGCTGCAGCGCCGAGCAGCGGTGGTAGCGGTGGTGAGGGCGCGGGCTTCGCGGTCGGCGGTGGCGGCGCAGGCGGCAACGGTGGCACTGGCGGCGCCGGCGGGATCGATACCACCGGCTGCGGCGATGGGCTGATTCAGTTCGGTGAAGTTTGCGACGACGGCAACAGCCTCCCCGGAGACGGCTGTTCGGCGAGCTGCGACACGGTCGAACAAGACTTCGCATGTCCAACGCCGGGCGAGCCCTGCGTCTCGACCGTCGAGTGTGGCGATTCGGCCGTCACCGGCACCGAGACCTGCGACGACGGCGATACGACGAGCGGTGACGGCTGCTCGAGCGCCTGCCAGGTCGAAATGGGCTGGCAGTGTGGTTCGCCGGGGCAGCCTTGTTTCGCCGCGCAATGTGGTGACGGCATCATCGCAGGCAACGAAGAGTGCGAAGACGGGGATGCTCCTCCCGAATCGGGCGACGGCTGTTCGGCAACGTGTGAACGCGAGCCCGGCTACGTCTGCGATCTGCCCAACCAGCCGTGTGAACTCACCGTCTGCGGCGACGGCGTCGCGGAAGGGGATGAGCCCTGCGATGACGGCAACGACGACATCGGCGACGGTTGCAATCCGTTCTGCGAGGTCGAACCCAGCTGCTCGGTCGGGCCGTGTTCG
Source organism: Polyangiaceae bacterium (assembly GCA_044376115.1). Lineage (GTDB taxonomy): Bacteria > Myxococcota_A > Polyangia > Polyangiales > Polyangiaceae > Xiheicaenibacterium. The sequence goes on from JBILLK010000006.1 coordinate 1,515, forward strand.
TCGGCCTGTGGCGACGGGCTGATCCTCCCGTCGGACAATGAAGACTGCGACGACGGCAACACCACCGACGGAGACGGCTGCTCGTCGACCTGTCAAGAGGAGCTCGGCTTCACCTGCGAGGAGGAGCTGAGCCAGCTGCCCTCGGTGCTCGAGGTCCCCGCCGCCTTCCGCGACTTCATCAGCCTGCCGCAGAACGGCTCGGTGAGGCACCCCGACTTCCAGATCTTCACCGGCAGCAACGCAACCCCCGGCCTCGTCGGGATCGATCTCGATATGGCGGGTAAGCCGGTTTACACCGGCATCTGTGAACAAGGGGCGATCGTTGGCCCGTGCCCGTTCGGGGCTCAGACCACGTCGGCGGCCAACTTCGCCCAGTGGTACGAGGACGTGCCCGGCGTGAACCTCAAGCTCGTCACCAAGATCGCGCTGCAGCAACAGCCGAACGGCAGCTACTTCTTCCCCGACAGCACCTTCTTCCCGCTGACCGGCGGAGGTTGGGTCGCCGCGGGCCAAGAAGCTCCGTCAGCCGGCAACAACTTCGGCTTCACCTCGGAGATCCGCACCTGGTTCACCTTCAACGGCAACGAGTCGCTCAACTTCTCCGGCGATGACGATGTGTGGGTGTTCATCAACGGCAAGCGAGCGCTCGATCTGGGCGGGCTGCATCCGCAGGTGGCTGGCTCCTTCACGCTCGACGTGCCCACCGCGGCGAGCCTCGGCATCGTGATCGGCAATGTGTACGAAATCGCCTTGTTCCATGCTGAACGGCGTACCACCCAGTCGAACTTCAACCTGACCTTGAGCGGCTTCGTCACGGCGAAGTCGAGCTGTGAGAGCTTGTGCGGCGACGCCATCGTCGTCGGCGATGAGAGCTGCGACGACGGCCTCAACGACGGTAGCTACGGCTCGTGCAACCCTGATTGCACGCCGGGCCCGCGTTGCGGTGACCAGATCCAACAGGTCCCCGAAGAGGAATGCGACGACGGCGTCAACCTCGCGGTCTACAGCTTCGCCGGCGCACCGGGCTGCGCGCCGGGCTGCCAACTCGGCGCCTATTGCGGCGACGCCAACGTCAACAGCGTGTTCGGCGAACAATGCGACGATGGCGTGAACGACGGTAGCTACGGCGGTTGCAACGACAACTGCAGCCTCGGGCCGCGCTGCGGCGATGGCGTGCTGCAAGCCGGCGAGGGCGAGGAGTGCGACGACGGCAACCTTGTCGGTGGGGACAGTTGCAACTCGATGTGCAAACTCGAGATCGCTCAGTAGTCGGAGGCTTGCCACCGCCGTGGAGCGTTTCGTACGCTCTCGGCCATGAACAACACCCTCGTCGAACTCCTCGGCTCGGACGCACCGAGCCTGCTCGAGCACACCTGCAAGACCATCCCGAAGGAGCAACTGCACCTGCCGGGGCCGGACTTCGTCGACCGCATCTTCGCGCCCTCGGATCGCAACAACCGCACGCTCGGCAACCTGCAGCGTTTGCTCGGCAGCGGTCGGCTCGCGGGCACCGGCTACCTGTCGATCCTCCCGGTCGATCAAGGCATCGAGCATTCGGCAGGCGCTTCGTTCGCCAAGAACCCGATCTACTTCGATCCCGAGAACATCGTGAAGCTCGCGATCGAAGGTGGCTGCAACGCCGTTGCCTCGACCTTCGGAGTGCTCGGCGCGGTCTCACGCAAATACGCCCACAAGATCCCGTTCTTGGTGAAGATCAACCACAACGAGCTGATGACCTACCCGAACAAGTTCGATCAGATCCTGTTCGGTACGCTCAAGCAGGCCGCCGATATGGGCGCCGCAGCGGTAGGCGCTACGATCTACTTCGGCTCACCGGAGAGCGGCCGTCAGATCGTCGAGATCGCCCAATGTTTTGCGGCCGCACACGAGCTCGGCATGGCCACCGTTTTGTGGTGCTACTTGCGCAACAACGCCTTCAAGACGAAGGAGAAGGACTACCACGTGAGCACCGACCTCACCGGGCAAGCCAACCACCTCGGCGCGACGCTGGGCGCCGACATCGTCAAGCAGAAGCTGCCCGAGAACAACGGCGGCTTCCTCGCGCTCAACACCGGGGACTCGTCCTACGGCAAGCACGACAAGCGCATCTATAGCGAGCTGAGCTCGGACCACCCGATCGATCTCACGCGCTACCAGGTGGCCAACGGCTACATGGGCCGCATCGGCCTGATCAACTCGGGCGGTGCTTCCGGCAGCAATGATCGGGCTGACGCCGTAAAGACAGCGGTCATCAACAAGCGCGCTGGTGGCATGGGGCTGATCTCGGGTCGCAAGGCCTTCCAGCGCCCGATGGCCGAGGGCGCTGAGCTCTTGCACTTGATCCAAGACGTGTACCTCGACGAAGGCATCACCGTCGCCTGAGCTTACGTCGTTGGCTCTCGGCGGTTTTTTTCGAACAGCGCCGTTCGTGAAATCGGCCTGAGAGCCAACCAGGCTGTGCAGACCCGGGGTGATCGGCTAAACCGCCTGCATGATCCTTCGTAGGCCTGTGTTCGGTCTGGCGTTCTCCTCAGCTGTGGCCGCCTGCGGAGTGGCCGCCTGCGGAGGAGGAAGCGGGAGCGTCACAGCGCCCACCAGCGAGCCGGTCGTGCTACCGACGGCGGTTGCTTCAGCCGCCGTTGCTCCGGCCGCTTCGGCCAACGACAAGATCGGCGTGAACCTCGTGAATCGGCCCGCGGAGTTCGTCCTCGACGGCGAGATCGCCGAGTGGGACAACTTCGCGCCGTTCGATCCGGGGGCAGATCCTGAAGAGCCGGAGGAGCCGCGCGAGCAGGAGCCGGTCGCGGTCGAAAATGTCGGCGCGGTCGGTCTCGTGGTCGAGCAAGCGGAGGTGCTCGTGGTTGGCCATCTACCGGCGCCGGCCGCTCAAGCTGTATGGATCGGCGTCGGCAATCGGCCGGCGCAGCTGCCGTACATCGGCACGCTCGGTCGCGCTGCGGCCAGCTTCGACCCGGTGGTTTGCTCCGAGTTCGAACTCGATTTCACCGACGGGATGTACGTGAAGACGGATCGCCCCACGCCGCCGGAGACGCTGGCTGCGTGCAAGGCGGTGGTCGCTCGCTACGACGAGTACGCTGCCGAACAGAACGCCCGCTTCGCACGCGTGCTGCGTGTGGATGCAAGCGGCGTATTCGATGGCGCCGCGGCCAACGGCGCGCCGATCGCTGGCGCCAAGTTGCAGTGGAAGAAGCACCCGGACGGTTCGGCGAGCTTCGAGGCCGCGCTGCCCACAGCCGTTTTGCCGCGGATCGGCGCTGCACCGCTCATGTCGATGCGCTTGCTCGCGCGCACGCAGGCGCTCACCGTGCCGGCCTCCCGCTGGACCAGCGTCGCGTTGCCGATGCCGCTTTCGTTCGAGCCCTACGGCCAGCTGCGCGCCGATCTTTATCAGGTGCTCAGCGGCTATACCTTGCCGTACCAAGCTCCTCCCGGCCTCTCCTTCCTTCCCTCGAAGCCCACCCTGATCGAGTCGTACGACTTTAGCGAGCAGTCGATCATCCCCTCGGAGTCGGAGATCTTCGTTGAACTCGCCAAGCTCGGTGACGTACGCATCGGCAAGGTCAACGTCGCGCGCTCCTTCCTCGCATCGTTCAAGGGAGAGGAATACGTCGAGCTCTACGAGCCCATTCACGGTTGGGGCCCAACGCGCACGACCGAGCCGGTTGCTCGTAACGGCGCGCATCATCTGATTCACTACTCCGAGCGGCTTTACAGCGGCGGCATGACGTTTGAGCCGCCGGGCTGCTCGGTCACCGAGGTCGGGAAGGACGGCCGGTTCAAAGAGCTTCTCGCCGCCGAAGCCGACATGCCGCCGACGCCGGAGTCGGGCGGAATGTGGTGGAACTTCGACAACGGCGAGCTCGTCTTCAGCAAGGGCTTCAGCGAGTTCGGGTACCGCGGAGTCGCACGCGGCAATGATGTCGAGCAGGAAGCGACCAAGAAGTGGCGTTGGGATGCCAAGAAGAAGATTTACGTCTCCATCGATTGGAAGATGGGCCCGTCCCGCAACCGCTGATTGACGGCGCAGGCGTGCATGCTGCCGAGCCTTCGGCGGGCTGCGCGTGCTAGAGCTTGGGCGTGGAGTCCTCGCGCATGACCGAAGCTGCGAGCGCGGAGCGTTCTGTCGAAACGGCCGCTCGAGCCAATGAGGGCTTCTCTGAGCTCGACCTGCTCAAGGGCCTGCTGGTCGATCGGGTGCGGCTCTATTTCAAAGTAACGTTTCTGATCAACGTCTTCTTCTTCCTGGTGCGCGTATGCGTGGGCGTCGCCGGGTTGATTCCAGAGGAGACGCGAAACGAAGAACGATCCCTGTTGTGGATCGTGACCGTCACTGCGGGCACCGGCCTCGTCTGGTTCATGCTCACGCGCTCGCGACCACCTTGGAAGGTGGCGATCGGCTTGGAGACGGTCGGGACCTTGGTTCTGACTGCGCACTACTCGCGCATGATTTTTAGCGTCGCGCCGGGGGTGAATCAGGGCCAGCAGTTCGTCGCGCTGATGTTGGGCACGGTGGTGCTGGTGCTTCGCTCAGCGTTGATCCCCAGTCCAACCGGGGCAACAGCGGTGCTCGGTTGTGCGGTGGTCGCAGGCGTCGTGGTGCGCGCGGTGGTGCAGATGCCGGATCTGACCGCGATGGCGTTGGTTTGGCTCGGTGCTTTGGGCGCGGTGGTCGTCGCTGTGACGACGCTGACCTCCAGCACCATCTACGGTCTGCAGCGTCAGATGGTCGCGGCCAAGCGGCTCGGGCAATACCAGCTCGAACGCAAGCTCGGTGAAGGCGGGATGGGCCAGGTGTTTTTGGCCCGCCATTCGATGCTACAGCGCAAGACGGCGGTGAAGCTGCTCACCCAGAACACGAGCGAGGTGGCGCGCGCGCGCTTTCGGCGCGAGGTGCAGACGGCGAGCGGGCTCTCCCACCCCAACACGATCGAGATCTACGACTACGGGCGCACTCCGGAGGGGGCCTTCTACTTCGCGATGGAGTACGTCGAAGGCGCGACGCTTGAAGCGGTGGTGCGCGCGACAGGCCCGATGCCGGCGAACCGCGTATTGCATCTGCTGAAGCAAGCGGCTGGCTCGCTGGGTGAGGCGCACGCGCGCGGCCTGATTCATCGCGATATCAAGCCGCAGAACCTGATGCTGTGCGAACGAGGCGGGGAGCACGATACGGTCAAGGTGCTCGACTTTGGCTTGGTGCGCGAGCTCGCGACCGCGGTTGAACAGGCGACCGATGACCAGCTCAGCGGTACGCCGCTCTATCTTGCACCCGAGGCCATCTTGGCAGCGGACGGCTTCATCACCGAGAGCGACGTCTATGCGTTGGCTGCGGTCGGCTACTTCCTATTGGCAGGTCGTCCGCCCTTCAGCGGCAGCCTGCTCGACGTACTGGCCGATCATCTTCACCGCGAGCCCGCTCCCCTTCCGAGCTCGGAGGAAGTACCGGAGTTGGCCGGCCTTTTGTTGCGCTGTTTGAGCAAAGATCCGACGAAGCGGCCACACACGGCCTCGGCGTTGCGAGCTGAGCTCGAGCTTTGTGAGACCGCTCGCCGCTGGAGTCATCAGGATGCAGCCGTGTGGTGGGCCGAGCATCGCGATGTGGTGGCGCATCGTGTTTCGGAGCAGGAGGCGACCCTCGGTTCGGCGGACTACTTGAGCGTCGGTCGCAGCGCGATCTCCGGCGTGCGACGTTAGCTGTCTTCTACTGCATCGGCCTCGTTCGCAGGCGCTTCATAGCGCAGGCGCTTCGCTTGTCGAAAGCGCGCCCGCAGTTCTGCGAGCCCGATCGTTCCGCTGCGCAACTCGGTGGACAGCTCCGCCACCACCGCCTCGGGAAACCCCGCCGACTGCTGGATTTGCTCCGGCTCTTCCACCAGCGCGACCAAGCGCGCGCGCACATCGAGCGGCAGTAGGTTGTCCAAGTATTCGAGCCCGGTGCCTCGTTGCGCCGGATCCGGCGAAGTCACCGCGGTGAGCGCAAGCCGCAGCGCGGACGGATCTCCGCAGATGGCTAGCAGGGTGAAAACCTGCTCGAGGCTGGGCGAAATGGTAGCGCCGCGGGCGTCGGTTCGAAAGGTGGAGGTCCGTTCAAGGCGTGCGTCGCACAGCGCGCGCGGCGTTGGGCTAAGCAGCTCTTGCGTGGCGAGTTCGAGCAGGCGCGGCTGGCTCGGTCGCAGCTCGGGCGCTAGCGTCGCCACGCGCAAGAGCGCGATCGCCGCAGCGCGCCGAATACGAAACTCGGACGACGTCAACGCCGCGGTCAGTCCGGCAACGGTTCGTTCGCTGGGCACGGTGGACAAGAGATCGGCGGCCAACAGGCGCAGCGCGAGCGCGTGCCGGGTGGAGAGCAGAATGTCGGTCAGCTGCCCAATGGTGCCTGGAGCGCTGGCACGTAGTTCGGCCCAGAGCGGTCCGGGCGTTACTTCCTCCGTCGCGCGCGCGAGCAGCGCGAGCAGCGGCGTGGTGAGCAGCTGCTCCGATACACGCGCCGGCCCCGACGCTGGTTCCAATGCCACGTCGCCACGATCGCGAGCATGCTCGCGCAGCCGTTCTAGCAGCTGCTCGCGAGAAAGCCCTCGGCCTGCGGTAAGGCTGCTCGCCGAGGCGACGTGGCTCGAGCTGACGCCCTCGAGGTGCAGCGGATAGGCGGCCGCATCCGCTGCGAACGTCGCGGCAACCCGCTGGTAGTCCAGCTTGGGGGAGACCTCTGCGGCCGGCTGACCGCTGCCCAGCCGCAGCCGAAGCGCGAGCGCCTGGATGTACTCGCGTCGCACCATCATCAGCAGCGCAAGCGTGCCGAGCGTCAACATCAGCGCGAGCACCACGAGCAGACGGTTGGCTGCGCCCGCTGCTGCAGCCACCGCGAGCAGCACCACGCCGCTGCCCGCCGCTGTCCCCAGCCGATCACAGCCGAGGTCGATCAGGATCTTCGCGCTGCGCTTTTGCTCGTTGGGAACCGGCGTATACAAAAGCTCGTAACCCGAGCGATAAAGCGAGTTCTCCACCACCACCGCCGAAGCGCGTAGCAGCACGATCGTCCACACTCCGGGCGCCAAAAAGGCCGTCAAAAGAAAGCCCGCTGTCACGGCCGGCAACACAGCCACCGTGCCGATCACGCCTAGCCACTTGAGCGCGCTGCGAGTCCCAACCACCTGCAGCAAGAAGGTGGCGATGCCGGTGATCGCGTAGAAGACCGCGAAGAAGCCTACCAGCGGACCGCCTCTCGCCTCGGCAGCGACCTCTGCTTTGAACGAATAATCAAAGCAGGCGGTGCAAACGGCCATCGCCAACACCAGCAACGCGATGCTCCGCGGATACGGCTGCCCGATGAGCACGCGCACGCCGTCGAGCAGCCCTGCAGCCTCGCGCGAGGGCGGCGCTCGCTTGGCCTCCGGCTTGGACTCCCCATAGCCCACGAGCCCTACGAGCAGCGCCGAGATCGCATTGATGAAGCAAAGTCCGATCAGGATGCGCGCGGGCGCGAGGTCCGCGACCAACCAGGTCGCACCGCCGCCGAGCATGCCACCAATCGTCGCACCACCGGCCACGCGTCCCATCACCCGCTTGGCCGTGTACGGATCAAATCGTTCGTTGATCACCGACCAAAAGCCCGAAACCACCGCCCCGCCAAAGGCGGCCGTATGCAGGAAGAGCACGCCGCCAACCCAACGCGGCTGAGTCTCGATGAAGTGCGCTTCGAAGAAGAACAAGAGCGCATGAATGCCAAAAACCACCGGTACCGAAGCGGCCGGCGGAATGTCTCGCATGATGCGCCCGAGCACCAAGGCCGCGAGAAACGAGAGGACCGCAGCCGCAACCGCGGCGACCGGGAGCGAGGTGACGTCGAAGGCTGCGAGGAAAAAGGCGTCGCGCACCGCCTTGGAGGCGATTTGTTGGGCGATCATCAGCATCGCCACGAAGGCCGCGAGCCAGGTGACCATGCTGACCGACAGCGAGCGAAGCGGAGCGGGAGGCGCCACGGAGGAGCGCCATGCTACGCGCTTGGCGGTGCATCTTCAGCAGCTGTTCACGCGCGGCGAGCACGCGGCTCGTTCTCCCGTCCCCCGTTCGACGCGCTAGACTCCACCGGCATGAGGCAGCAGGGATGGATCCGAGCCGGCTTCGCGCGCACCGCGATGAAGCGCGCTGCTGCCCTTTCCCCCGCGCTCGCTCAGCACCTTCGTCAACGCTTGGGCCCCACCTTGAGCTGCGAGTTTGACGAGGCTCCGCTGCTCGGCTGGATGCCCTACGAGATCGACGTCGCGATGGCCGAGGGCGTCCAAGAAGAGCTGGGCCGCGAGGGGCTTCGTGGGTTTGTGATCGGCAACACGCACGCTGTCGCAGACGAGCCTGCGTTGCGTCCGCTGGTGCAAGGAGCCTTCCGCGTATTCGGTGTGACGCCCGAGGCCATCCTGCGAATGACCCCGCAACTCTGGAAGATCGCCCACAAGAACGTGGCCGAGCTCAGCGTTGGGGCCGCCTCGTCGAGCGGCCGCACACGAACCGTGACGCTCGTTGGGCAACGCGTGTGCCCGGCGCTCTTGGAAAGCCGTGCGGCCTTGGTGGTCGTCCAGGCGCAGGCCGAGTTCGGCTTTCGAGCGACGGGTGCGACAGGGAGTGTTTCGGAGCCCGAGGTCGATCTCGCGAACGCGAGCCTCCGCCTCAAGCTCAGCTGGGAGGCCACATGATCGTACAATCAAGCAGCCGCCGCTGATAGCGTTTGGGCATGTTGGTCGTTTGGGGAAAGACCCTGCATGGCTCGCTTCGCGAAGGGGCGGGGACCCGCATCGCGACCGTCTTTCATCACCTCTGGTATGTGCCGTTGATCCCCGAGCGCTCGGTGGTCCTGCTTCACGTCCCCGGGGGCGAAGAGCTGATGTTGCCGCTCCCGCGATATCACCGACTCTCGCTGCTGCTCGGTTGGTCGCCTGTGCTCTTTCCCACGCTATCGCTCGTGCTCGCGGTCCCACTGGCGCTGCTGGTTGGAACCTACGTCGGAGCGATCGTAATCGCCTTCGCCTTCGCTGCTGCCGCGTGGCTTCACCTCCGCCATCCACGCTTCATTAGCGACGACGAAGATTGGCAACGCCGGGTGCGCAGCGGCTGGCTCGGTGCACCGATCGATGTCTCGATGCCGCTATTCGACCCGGACAAAGTCGAACCGCCGGTGCGCGCCTTTCTCGAGGCGCACCTGCGCGAGCACCCACTCGACTACCGCACCGCCAGCGTGGAGGACGGTCAGACCGCGGCCGCCCTCGACGATCGTATGGTCGACATCGACTTTCTGATCGCGGCGGCGACGCTGGCGGAGTTGGTCGCTCAGCGTACGAACAAGCCGTCGGCGGCGGGACCGATTTGGGAGAAGGCACTCGGCCTGTATCCGGCGTTGCGAGAGGCGCCAGCGTTCTATGGCCTCTTCGGCATTCAGGGCGCCTTTCCAGTCTACAAACCGAAGCCGAGCGCGTGGTCTCGCCAAGGCTGGGCCCTCGGCCTGGCTTCGGCTTCGCTTGCCGCCCTGCTCGCTGCCGGCTTCACCTACCACGAGTCTAGGCATCCGCGCTTTGCGTTGGTGAGCCCCATCGGCGCCAACGTCGAGGTCGAGATCGATGGCGTAGCCGTGCGTGAGCCTTTCAAGCAGGTCTTGGGACAGGGCGAATGGCTGGACCTAAAGCTCGAGGCCGGCCGTCACGTGGTGACGGTGCGCCGCGAAGGGCGTGTGATTGACGAGCGCCCGGTGGAGATCGACGCGGGCGCCAACGGGTACGTATTCGTCGCCAACGGAAGTACGCAACATTGGTGCGTCTTTCGACAGACGGTGCACTACGGCAGCGCAAAGAAGGACTCGAAAGGCCCCACGTTGGTGGCCCACGCAGGGGAGACTGCCAAGCTGGAGCAGGCCGTTGACGTTTGGTTCACCGAACCGCCGACCACCGTTTCCTCCAAGTCCAGTTCAACGCGTGAGGTGCTCTTCCTTACGATGTGTGACCGCAGCCTTTAGCTGCGCCGAGCGTTCGGTCGTGCTCTCCTGACCGCATGCGATGGATTCCGCTGTTGGTCGTTGGCGCACTGCTCGTTGGTTGTGAAGGCATCGACACCGGCAAGGCCAACAAGAAGGTCGACGAGGCCAACAACGCGCTCGAGGACGGCAATGACTTGCTCAAGAAGGCCGGGAAGACGCTCGACGCCTCGCTCCAGAACAACGCCCCCGAGGATCTAAAGAAGTGCAGCAAGTCAGCCGAGGAAGCTGCCGAGAAATACGAAGAGGCTTCAAAACTCGCCAAAGAAGCTTCCGAGATGAAGATTCGCAAGGTCTTCGGCGAGTACCTCGAGCTCAAGTCAAAGTCGTTCGCGAAGCGCGGTGAGATCGCCGATACCCTAAAGAAGCTTTGCAAGACCATCGCCGACAAGGCCCTCCCCGACGCTGAACGCGTCGTAAGGCAGCGGCAAGAAACCATCGATGAGCTGGTCGAGGAGGCCGACGAACTCGACGCCAAAGCGGCCAAGATCCAGAAGGACAACCCGGACCAATTCAAATAGCCGCAAGGTCTGAAGCATGGACGAGAGCGACTTTCGCGACGCTGCGGCCATTCTTCGCCGGCGTGCTGCCTTCATCGCCTCGGCGCTGTCGGGCTTTTCGATCGCGCAGCGAGTCAACGCACAAGAACAGCCCGTCGCTACCGAACAAACCCAGCCTGCTGCAGAGCCGTGTGCCTTCAGCAACGAGCCGCGCGAGCAGGATAAGGACGAGGCGCGAGCTCGCTTCCAAACGGCCGTTGAGCTCTATGCCTCCGGCCAGTTCGAGCAAGCCTCAGCTGAAGCCCGCCGAGCCTATGCGCTGTATCCGCGCGAGAACATCGCCTTGGTGGCGCTGGACGCCGATCTGGCGCGCGGCGCAGCCGCCGAGGCGTTCATGCTCGGAGAGAAGCATCAACGCTGCGTGGGCGAGAGCGCCGAGATCGCGACACGAATGGACCAGGCCCGGCTCGTCACCGGACAGGTCCGCTTTCGCTGGCTTGGGCCCGCTGATTCGCCGATTGAGTTGGACGGCACTGCCATTGACGCGCAGCGCGCGCGAACTGGCGTCCGCCTCGCGCCAGGTCAACATGTAGCAGCGTTGCGCTCGGATGGCGGTTCCGAGACGAAGTTCAGCGTGGAGGCAGGCTCCGAGACGGTGATCGAGCTGAGAACGCAACCAGTCGCAATCCCAGTGCCCTGCTTGTCTCCGCCGCCGGAGCCAAGGCGTGAGGTGGTGCTGCGTCTGCAAGGTGGCGTGCTCGCGCCGATGGCGAGCCTTCACGTCGCTGCCCCGAGCGAGTTCTCCCTTGGGCCCGGACTGTTCGAGGAGATCTCGGGCCAAGCCGCAGAGGGGCTTTGGCTCGAGGCGAACCTATTTCAAGCCGTCACCTTGAACGAGGACGTCGCCTACGGTTTTCTCGGTGGTGGCGTGGACGTGCAATACAACGTTATTGGGCCTACCTCGATCGGGCTCGGCTTCTCGGGCGGCGCGCTCTTATCCCCCGAGGCCAGTACGCGCGCCGCAGGCTTTTTTGGCCCGGTGCTCATCCCTTTATCGATCGCCTACGAGCTCTTCTTTCTCGAGCTGCGCGTGCCAATTTGGCTGACACCAGTGGTCGGCTTCGAGCCGAAGATCGAGTTCGGTATGGTTGCACCGCAGCTCGTGATTGGCCTGGGCGGAGTCGTCATCAGCAAGGAGGACGATTGGGAAGGGGGCGTCGCTCGCCGATGACATACCCGGGTTCTGGATGAGCTCCGAAAGGGGTAGCGCTGCCCGAACGGCATGCGCACGGGGGCGTGCCGACCGTTGGACGCGCCCTCGTCTCGTGGTACCCTATCCTCCTTGGTCGAGCGTCGCTCCCTGCCACCGACAACGCCGCGCGAGTCCATCCGTTGGGCGGCGGGCCCCAACTATTGCATCACCATCGAAGGGGCGAGCGTTGCTGTCCTGGAAGTCTGGCAAGCCCCCGAACTCACGCGCGAGCAAGGGGCGCAGTGCGCCGAGCAGATGGCTTCCGGACTACTCGAGCTGTCACGCACGCGACGTGGACTCGTGATCGACCTTCGAAGAGCAACAGTAACCTGGGGGCCGCGCACGCAGCTTGCACTCGAGCAAATGGTGCGACCTTGGGAGGAGCGGGGCCGCGAAATTTGGGTCGTTCCTGCAAACGAGCCGATCCAAGCGATCGCGGTGAAAAGGCTGCTCGAGCGCGCGGCGTCGCGCCACGGTCACATGGCGACGTCGGTGGAGGTGGCGCTCGCGTCCGCCGGGCGGGCCAAGCGTTGAGGCGCAGGTCTCGACGCTTTTCGGCAGAGCGCAAAGCGGATGTTGGACGAAAGATCAGCAAGCGAATGTGTGAATTACTGGGGATGGAGTGCAACGTACCGACCGACATTGCCTTCTCCTTTACGGGGCTGAAGACGCGCGGTGGGCGCACGGCTCATCACCAAGACGGTTGGGGGCTCGCGCTCTATCAAGGCCGCGCGGCGCGCGTGTTCCTCGAGCCAACGGCCGCGGCCAACAGCCCGCTCGCCCGCTTCATCGCTGAGAATCCAGACAAGACGCTGCTCGCGATCGGACACATTCGCAAGCGCACGCGCGGAGCGATCTCCCTCGCCAACACGCACCCCTTCGTGCGCGAGCTGTGGGGGCGGCATTGGGTGTTCGCGCACAACGGCACGGTCCGAGCGGCCACCAAGCTGAAGCTCGGTCGCTTCAAGCCGATCGGGACGACCGACAGTGAGCACGCCTACTGTCACCTGCTCGAAGGGCTGCGCAGCTCGTTCAAGGACTACCCGAAGCAGCCTTCGGAGCTCTGGCAGGCGGTCGCCGACGTGGCGCGCGGGATCGGCGCCCGCGGGACCTTCAACTTTCTGCTCGGCGACGGGCGACACCTGTACGCGCGCTGCGCGACCAAGCTATGCTTCCTGATTCGACGGGCCCCGTTCGGTGAGGCCCGGCTCTCGGATGAAGACGTGGCCATCGACTTTTCGAAGGTGACCGGCCCGAGGGATCGCGTGGTTGTCGTCAGCACGGTGCCTTTGACCCGCAACGAGGCCTGGACGCACGGCGATCCGGGGAAGATGTGGGTCTTCGACCAAGGCGCGCTGCGAGCCACGCTGAGCGCGTGAGCGTCGCCGCGTCGCCGCGCTAGCGCCTGGCTCGGAGCGCAAGCGGCCCATCTCGAGTTCGGTTCGGCTATGGTGCCGGCCGTGGACCACAAGACCGAGGTTCAAGCAGGTGACATCGTCGCAGGCTATCGCGTGCTCGGCACGCTGGGCGTGGGCGGGAGCGGGACGGTGCACCGGGCCGAGCGCATCGATGACGGCGTGCAGGTGGCGCTGAAGCTCCTGAATGCCGAGCACGTCAGCAACGAGGGGGAGCGGCAACGCTTCGCGCGCGAGGCGGAGGTGGTGCGGCAGCTGGCCCATCCGCACGTGGTGGCGCTGCTCGACTACGGCTTCGACGAGCGGCCTTACCTCGTGTTTCCGTTGCTGCAGGGGCGCACGCTCGAGGCGCGCATCGCGGCCGAGGGCAAGGTGGGCTGGGGGCTCACTGGGCGCTTCAGCGAGCAGGCGCTCTCGGCGCTAGAGGTAGCGCACGGGCTCAGCATCGCGCACCGCGATTTGAAGCCAGCCAACATCTACTGTTGTCAGGCGGGCCCAAGTGAGCACATCCAGATCTTAGACTTTGGCACGGCGAAGATCGTCGGCCCCAAGTTGGAGTCGCAACAAGAGGTGACCAAGCTCGGGGTGCTGGTCGGTACGCCCAGGTACATGGCTCCGGAGCAGGTGCGGAGCGAGCCGCTTACGCCTGCGACCGACGTGTATTCGTTCGGTCTGGTGATGGCGGAGATGCTGCTGGGGCGCCCGCTCGTGACCGGTGCGACCGACTTCGACATGTTCGTCTCTCAAGGCTCGGACGCTCCACACGTGCTGCCGGATGAGATCCTCAACTCGCCGTTCGCGGCGGTGATTGAGCGGGCGGTCGCCAAGCCACTGGAGGTGCGTTATCGGTTCGCGAGCCAGATGCTCGCCGACGTGCGCGCCATCCTCGCGCGCTACAACCAGGGCGACGCGCAGAGGCACGGCGCGGATCTGGAGGTTACGCGCTTCATCGGCGAGGCGCCGCGCCCTGCAGCGAAGAACGAGTCCGCGGCGAAGCTGCGCACCGCCTTCAACGCCATCGCGTCGAAGTCGGCGGCGCAGGCGCAGGCGTCAGCGCCATCGCGCGATGAGAGCGCCTTACCGACGCTGATGTTCCAGGCGCTGGTCGATCCGCCGCCGGCGTCTGCCGCGCCGTCCGTTGCGGCGCCGCCAGCGCCGCCACCCGCGAGCACGGAGGGGAGTCCTCTCGTCGGTGCGGCGCACAGCGCGGTCGACTCGGCCCTGGAGCTGTCTCCGCGCGCGCAGCCACCTGATCCCGCGCCGGGGCTCGAACCGGCCGTCGCCTCGCCTGTCGCGCAATCGTCTCGCCGCTTGCAGGTGGTCGGAGCGGTGGCGGCCCTCGGCTGTCTGATCGGAGGTGCGTTGTTCATGCTCGGCGGCTCCGGTGCGCCGAACGCGCCGTCCTCGGCGAGCGCCGCCCTCGGCGAGAGCGCGCAAGCGGCGGAGGGCCCAAAGGCGGCGGCGCCGACCTCCGCAGAGCAGGCCGCCAAGACCCCCTCTGCGCCGCCCGGCGCCTTCAGTACGCAGGCGCCGGAGCGCGCGGTGATCGCGCGCTTCCTCGCCGATCCGGCGGCCAAGCAAACGGCCGAGCTGTACGAACTCGCGCTGCAAGCGACGGCCAGCTGCGAGATCGCGGTGGGCAAAGCCCCCAGTTGCGCAGAAGGCGCCGACCTCCAGGCGGTGGTCGAGCGCCCGCTCGCGAAGGGCGCCGCCAAGCAGCGCCTCGAGGTGGCGACCAAGTATCTCCAGCACGCGTCGCCGACCATTCGCGTGCTCGCCGCGCGTCAACTCGCGAGCGCCAAGGCCGATGAGGCCTTCGCGCCGCTGCTCGTGGCGGCCAAGATCGAGCCCCAGCCCGCCGTCCTCGCCGAGCTGCTCCTCGCGATGCGGCGCGGCAAGGCTGAGCTGGACGCGTTCAAGCTCGCATCGCTCGAACACACTTCGCCGCTCGTCCGAGCCGCCGCCTGCACGAGTCTGGCGCAAAGGCCTGGCGCCTGGTCGCTCGAGCCGGTCTCGCGCACTGCACGCGACCCGGAGATCGAGGTCCGAACCGCGTGCTTCGCGGCGCTCACCGCCGCCTGGGTGCGGACGCCCGAGCCGCGAAAAGAGGCCTTCGAGCTGACGCTCGCCCTGCTCGACGAAAAGCCACGCGCCCGGATGCCGGCGGAGTTGGGCAAGCTCCGCGAGGCGAAGACCACCTTCAAGTCCGGGGACACCGTAGGTCCGAAGTGGCTCGAACGAGCGACCTTCTACGAGCCCAAGCGGCTCTGTGCGGTGCTCGAGGACCTCGCCCTGGACGCGACGCAAGCGCGGTCGTTGCGAGGCTCTGCGCTCGACGCGCTTGTCGCGATCGCCAGCAAGAAGCGCGCGGCCGCGCTACGTGACAAGCTCGCGACGCTGAGCGACGAGGACTCGCGGGCGCTCGTGGCGCCAACGGCGAACCCGTAGCTGGCGATCGCGCGCTCTCTCGATTCGGCCGACTCGCTGCAGGAGTCACTCGGGCTGAAGCTCGACCTGGCGCAGGCAGTTCGCCGAGCGATCCGCTACATACAGGATATTCGGTGGGTGGAAGACGACGTGGCTCGGGTGCCAGAAGGTGCCCGGCGTTTCGTCTGTAGAGTCGCTGCTCGGATGGGGGATGTCGTCGAGGATCGTTTGCTGAACGCCGGCTACCGTACTGACGCCCGTCGTACTGAAGCTGTACCGTCGAATCAGGTTGTTGTGGGAGTCGGCCAGATAGAGGCCGTCCTGCCCATCCGAGCTCATGCCAAAGGGAAAGCGAAAGCGCGCCTCGCTGCCGAAAGAGCTATCAGCGGAGCCGCACTCGGGCGGCAAGACCGGGCTGACGTTCTCGCAGAAGTGCTCCGGGTTTGCAGGCGCCTTCCCGGCCACCGTTTTTACTTCCTGGCTCGCGAGATCGAGCTCGCGCAGGGTCAGGTTGTTGGCTTCGCTAATATATAATTTAGTGCCGTGGACGGTGAGCCCCGCAGGCTTATTGAATAGGGCGCTGCGCGCAGGCCCGTCGGCATGGCCGGCGACCCCCACTTGGCCGGCGATGGTGGTGACCTCGCGGGTGTCGAGGTCCACCGCGCGAATGGTTTGGTTGCCAGAGTCTGCGACGTACATCACGGTTTTGCCCGACGCGGGCTCGGTGGTGATGGTCAATCCACCCGACCAGGGCGCGAACGGCGAGGCGCTGCCTAGCTGCGCTTCGGTGCCAACGCCGTCAGCGCTACCGGGCAGGCCCAGCGTGCCGAACTCCGTCGTAACCGCGCCCGTCTCGAGGTTGAGTTTGCGAATGACGAAGTTGTAGGTGTCTGTGAAGTAGAGGTTCTGTTCGCTGGGATCGAGCACGAGATTGCGGGGCACGTTGAGCAAAGCGGTTTGCGCTGGCGAGCTGTCATTCGAACCGCGCAGCCCGCCGACGCCGGCCACCGTGGTGACCTGCTTGGTCTTGAGCGACAACTTGCGAATCGCGTGGTTGAAGCTGTCTGCGACATACAGGTTCTCTCCGGCGCGATCGAGCGCGAGGCCCTCCGGCGAGTCGAAGCGGGCCGACTCCGCGTCTCCGTCGGCGAAGGCCCCAAGTGCGTCGTTGGAACCAGCGATGGTGACGATCGAAGGGTGCTCGCTCGCGAGTTGCGAGCTTGATTCCTCCGACTCGCTGCACGCCGCCGCAAGCAGCAGCGCGCTGACCAAGCGATGGACTTTCGACGTTCGCGCACGCGCGGTAGGAAGCATGAGCCACAGTAGCCTTGAATGGCATGTCGCCTCTCGCCCGCCGCTACGTCGGCCCGCTGAGGTTGCGGATTGGGACCATATCCAGCTTAGCTCGCGGCCAGCACAACTTGTCCTCGCGCCCGCAAACAAGGGCGTAAGCGCGAAGCCGGTCAACGTGCCGTTGAACCCTCGAATCCAAGTCGACAGTGCTTCCGCCATGCGCGAGCTTGCGCTTGCGGGGGCTGGACTAGCTTCGCTGCCCGAGGTCACGGTGCGCGCTGCGGTCGCGCGCGGAAAGCTGGTCGAGGTGCTCGCTGGATGGCGGTTGCCACGGGTGGGGGTCTACGCAATCTGGCCTCGAAATGTGCAACGAGCCGCGCTGACCGCGCGCTTCCTCGAGTTCATGCAAGTTCGGATAGCAACGTTGTTCGCCTAGGCCGTATTGCTTTGGGTGCCGGCTTCTGAGCTGCTCGCGGGGAGTTCGAAGCGAAAGCACGCCCCGCGGCCGGGCTCGCTGGTGACGTCGAGCGAGCCGCCCGCGGCAGTCACGAGCTGTCGCACCGTCGCCAATCCGAGGCCCGTGCCGGTCGGCTTGGTCGTGAAGAACGGCTCAAAGATGCGCGCTTTGGTTTCGGCGTCCATCCCGATGCCCTCATCCACGACCTCGATCCCGACGCCGCTCGTCCCGCCTGCGCGCAGCGTGATCGTCCCGCCCTCGGGCATGGCGTCGCGCGCATTGAGCACGAGGTTGAGCACAACCTGATCGATCGCCGTCGGTGCAACCAAAACGCGACCCCCACCTTTCACGAGGCCCTCTGTGCGGAGTTGGTGTTGTTCACCGACGAGCCGTTGCAAGAGTGGCAGTGCGTCCAACACGGCTGCGTGCAAGTCGACCTCGCGGGCAGGGTCCGGCGCGCCTTCAGGGCGTCCAAGCGCGAGCAGTCGTCGTGTCATTGCCGACGCCGTGGCGATCGCCGTATCGAGATCGCGCACGACCTCGGCCCCCGCTGCAGTCCCTTGGTTGCCACGCAACACTTCCGCGGTGAGCTGAACCACCGTGAGTAGGTTGTTGATGTCGTGGGCGACGCCGGCGGAGACGCGGCCAACCAGCTCGAGTTTCTGCGCCTGAGCAAGCCGCTGCTGCGCCACGCGCTTCTCCTCCAAGCTTTTCTCGGCGTCGTTGAGTGCGCGGCTGAGCACTCTCAGGGACACGCTCAGTACCAAGGTCGAGATCAACAGCGTCACAGCCAGCGCCGTCCAGGAGTTCCACGGCGTGGGTTCACTCATCCCCTGAGGTAGCCGGCCCTGCTCCTGAAGCCACGCAACGCCCCCCGCAAAAACACTGGATGCCACGGCGACGGCGACCCCAGCTCGCAGCCCGAGCACCACACCCGCTAGCGTCACGGTCAGCGTGTACGCGACCCCGTTGTGGCCGGACAGCCCGCCCGCGAACAGCAGCACACTCGAGACCATGAGCCAGGTGGAGGTACACAAGATCCAACCCGCCGCGCGATCGAAACCTCGCCGCGTGAGCCACAACACCAGCACCAGCACCGCGACGATCGGCCCGTTGAAGGCGAGCACGCTCAGCGGCGGGTTGCGCGGATCCGATAGCGCCAGCGGAAACAGGCAGAGTTCGCCTGCAAGCAGCGCCCAGCTGACGTACCAAAGCGTGGTGACCGCCGCCGCACGATCATGTCTCGCTCGAACCGGCGGCCTCAACCAAGCCCAACGGCTCGGGGCCCCATCCCCATCCCCATCCCCCTGCACGGCGCCAGCGTCGCATGGGTAGGGTCGTTACGCCTAGCACCTCGGTACGCCGACTTGTTCTACAGGCTGCGAACGTTGAATCCGGCGGTGCGCAGCCGATCGATGAAGTCCTCGGTTGAGATGGCCTGCTCGAGCAGGCCGCGCGCTTCGGCGCAGCCGAGCGCGTCGCCGCCACAACTCCCACTGACGAACGCATGCGGTGCCAGCGGCGCGTCGGGCGCAGGGGGAGGCGCGTTCTCGTCGATCAGCGTACCCGGATGATTGATGAGCTGTAGTCGGGTGGCGCCGCGTTCGGCCAGGATGCGAGCCCCAGGCTGTACGGCTTGGGGGCTAGCGACGGGCCGCTTTGGCTCCATCGCGCCCATACAGGCGGTGAGTGTGACGGGGGCGGTCATGACCGCGGCCGCCATCAACGAACGGGCGAAGCGAGTGAGCGCCGACGACGGCACATCCGGCTTGAAGGCGATTTGGCCTGAATCGTCGGCCAGGTAGCGCACGCACAGGTTCTCGCTCGCTTTCGCAGCGAGCAACGCACGCGCCTCGGCCTCGGTCATGCTCGAAAGATCGTGTACGTACGTTGCGCAACTTCCGCAAAAGCGTTTGCTAGCCTCTCGTCGCGTCATGCTCGAGAAGTCGAGCCCACAGGGACTTTCAATCGCGACGTCGTTTCGGCTGAGCATGAGTCGAAAACGCCGCTTCCCGGAGGACCTTACAGTTCCTTCCGCCGTCGCCACGCGCGCGGGCTATAGCGCTCTCTATGTCCAGCTCCGTTCCCGTCGAACTTGGGCCTGCTTCTCTAGAGAAGCCGCTGCTTCGCGGTGTTTCTCACCAAGTGGCGGCTGTGGTGGCTTTCCTTTCGTCCTTCGTGCTGGTGTGGCGCGCGGACGGGGTAGCGGCGAGCGTCGCCGCGGCTGTCTTCGGCGCGTGCCTGGTGATTCAGCTCGGGACCAGCGCCCTCTACCACCGGGTCCATTGGGGGGAGCTGGGGCGGATGTGGATGCGGCGCTTCGATCACTCGGCGATCTTCCTGATGATCGCTGGCGGCTACACCCCGCTTCTGACCGTGGTTCCAGGCGCCCAGGGTAGCTACGCAGCGCTTTACGGTGTTTGGGCTGGAGCGGTGCTCGGGGTGGTGAAGTCACTCTTTTGGGCCCACGCCCCCAAGTGGATCACGGCTGCCTTGTGCGTGGGTCTCGGTTGGGCCTTGGCCGGCCCTGTGATCGATCGTGCCAGCGTGGTTGGTTGGCTCGCTATCGGTTTGGTGGTGGCGAGCGGTATCGTCTACAGCCTCGGCGCCGCGGTCTATGCGTTAAAGCGCCCCAACCCGTTCCCCCGCGTGTTCGGCTATCACGAGGTCTTCCATGCCTTTGTGGTGGCAGCGAGTGTCCTCCTATTCGTGCACGTGGCGATGATTACGAGCTAGTCCCAGCGAGCGCTCTTCTCGTCCGCTACAGCTCAATGAACCAGCCTTGCATCGGCGGTGGACCAGCGCGGGTCCAGGTGTGTATCTACGAGCTCGAACGATCACGCTTCGCTCGCTTGGCTTTCGTCTTGCGTGGCTTTCGTCTCGGCTTTTGCTCCGCGCTCTTGGTGCTCCTTGCCGCGACCGTCTTTCGCGCCTCGAGTTCGCGGCCCAAGATCTCGCTCGGGACCCAGCGACAGAGTTCATCGACGAAGGCGCGTACCTGCGGCGGCAAAAAAGCGCGCTCGGCGTAGACGACCGATAGGCGCGATTCGGTTCCGACGACACCCTTGAGCACCTGCACCAGTGTCCCCGATTCGAGGTCGGGGGCGCAGATCAGATCCGGAAGCAGGGTCAGCCCGAGTCCGAGGCGCGCGGCCTCGAGCAACATGGCCAGGTCATTCGAGAAGAAGCTACCGCTCAGGCGCACACGGGAGCCATCCTCGAGCGGCCACTCGGTATCGGGGATCTCGCCCTTTGCAAAGCCCATCAAACAGCGGTGTCGCTTGAGCTCGGCAGCGCTCTTCGGCGTTCCGCTCGCCGCAAGGTAGCTAGGCGAGGCCACGCACACGAGGCGCGAGCGCGCCACCGTCCGTGCGACGATACCGGGCTCCAGCCGTTGCGAGGCGCGCAGCGCTACATCGCACGCGCCGCTCAGTAGATCCGCGTAGCTCGAGGAGAATTGGATGGAGAGACGGACCTCAGGGTAGCGTTCGACGAACTTCGCGATCTGGGTACGCAGCTGGCCGCTGGCCAACGGTGGGACCGAGACACGCAGCTCCCCGCGGATTTCTCCGTCGCGTTGACTCAGGCTCTGTTCGGCCTGTTGCACCGCTTCCAGCGCGCGTTTGGCGTGAGCGTAGAAAGCCTCACCGGCGTCGGTGACCGTCAGTCGGCGCGTGGTGCGCTTGAGCAGCCGCACCCGTAGCCGCTCTTCGAGCCGCGCCAATCTCCGGCTGACGGTGGCGCGCGGGAGGCCGAGCTCAGTGGCTGCGCGGGAGAGCGACTTGGACTCGACGGTGCGGGTAAACGACAGCAGTTCGGCCGTCTCGAGGGGATCCTTCATATGGATCAAATAGTGACATATCTGTCGATTGAATCGAGCATTGTCGCAATCCAGTTCCGGGCGCATCGTGGACTCTCAAGAGGAGTTCACGCACATGAAGACACGTTCCATCGCCTACGCCGCCACCACCGGTCTCGTCGCGCTCGGTTTTGCCTTCGGCGGCATCGCGGATCTCAGCCACAAGCCGGAGGTCGTGGAGGGGATGACCCACCTCGGGTATCCAGCGTACCTCGCTACGCTGCTCGGGATTTGGAAGGTCCTCGGCGCCGCCGCCATCGTCGCTCCGGGAACCGCCCGGCTCAAGGAGTTCGCCTACGCAGGCATCCTTTTCGATCTCACGGGGGCAGCGTTCTCCCACGCGGCCTCTGGAGATCCCTTCGGCCAGGTCGTCACCCCGTTGGTCCTGTTGGGGATCGCCGCCGCCTCGTATGCACTGCGCCCCGCCAGTCGCACGCTCGGTGCGCCGCTGCTCGCCGAGCAGGCCAGCCCCACCGTGTTGAGCGCTGTAGCCAAGGTGAGCTGAACGCCTCGAGGGCACGCTGCGCTACGTTCCTCGCTCCGGGGCGCACTCCCTACCGCTAATCAGGCTTGCCCGACCAGGCGAAGTGACGGCCCAAAAAAAAGTTCGTCGACCTGTCGATCTGCGCGTTGCCCGTTCGATGCAGCAGTGAAAACGCAACAACGGCCCGGCTCGGCCGGGTTTGGAGGCTTCGATGAGCAACGCAATCAAGACCGCAGGACGTTTCTATTGGCATGAGCTCGTAACCGCCGACGTCGAGCAGGCCAAAGGCTTCTATGGGGAGCTCCTCGGCTGGGCCATCACCGCCGTGGATATGGGCCCAATGGGTACGTACTGGATCGCGAGCGTCGGGGAGAAGCAGGTCGCAGGCATCGCTAAGGCGGAGAACGGCGCTCAACCTGGCTGGCTTGCCTACGTGACGGCCCACGACGTGGACGAGACCACCAACCAGGCCAAGGCCGCAGGCGCGACGGTGCTTGTACCGCCCAGCGACATCCCCGGACAAGGACGCTTCTCGTTGCTCGCCGACGCCGAGGGAGCGCTGTTCGCCCCGTTCCGGCCGAGTGATGAATCCGCGGACGATGGCGCCCTGGTGGGCTTGGGAGGCTTCTGCTGGTCGGAGTTGCTCACGCACACGCCGGCCACCTCGATTGGCTTCTACACCAAGCTTTTTGACTGGGGCAAAGACGAGCGCGAGATGGGCCCGCTGGGCACGTACACGATGTTCAAGCGCGGCGATAAACAGGCCGCTGGTGCGATGAAGGCCATGAACCCGACGGCTCCCGCGATGTGGTTGAACTACGTCGTCGTGGATAATGTCGACGCTTCCTACGCTCGCGCTGAGAAGCTGGGTGGCAAGCAGCTCGTGCCGCCGATGGACCTCCCGGGCATTGGTCGCTCGGCTGTGGTGGTGGACCCGGCAGGCGCGATGATCGCCCTGTTCAAGGCGGCTTGAGCTGCGTTACCAGGGAAGAACAAGACCATGCAATATCTACTTTTGATCTACGACGAAGAGGCCAAGCTCAACGCGATGAGCGAGGCCGAGAGTGGCGCCTTTCTCCAGGCGTATGGCCAGTTCTCGAGGGAGATCAACCAATCAGGGCACTTCAAAGCCGGTGAGGCGCTGACGCCCGTTTCAACAGCAACCACCGTGCGCGTTCGCGAGGGCAAGACGCTGACCACCGACGGTCCGTTTGCCGAGACGCGCGAGCAGCTCGGCGGCTTCTACCTGATCGAGGCGAAGGACCTCGACGAGGCAATCGCCATCGCAGCAAAGATTCCTTCGGCCAAACTCGGCTCGATCGAGGTGCGGCCGATCATGCGCTTCGACGGCGTCTGAAGACCCGGGCCGAGGGGCTCGCGGCTATCATGCGCGCGTGCCCACGCCCGAGGACGCTGCTACCGAAGCGCAAAGCTCAGCGCGAGCTCACGTCGAAGGTGAGCTCGCGCGCGTGTACCGCGCTGAATCCGGGCGCATCGTTGCGCCGCTGATCCGAGTATTCGCTGGGGACTTTCAGCTCGCCGAAGAGGCGATGCACGAGGCGTTCACGGCTGCGCTCGAGCAGTGGGTCGTGCGCGGCGTACCGCCCAATCCCGGCGCTTGGCTGGCGCAGACAGCGCGTCACAAAGCGCTCGATGCGGTGCGCCGGCGTTCGCTCGGGCGCAAGAAGGTTGAGCTCTATCGCGATGAACTCGAGACCTCGGGGGCGTTGGAACTGGTTCGTTCGGCGGAGGAACTTGCAGAGGAGGAGCCAGTGGCGTCCGACGATCAGCTGCGACTCATCTTCACCTGCTGTCATCCTGCGCTCGCGATTGAAGCGCAGCTAGCGCTGACGCTGCGCACGCTCTGCGGGCTGACCACCGAGGAGGTCGCGCGCGCGTTTCTGGTGCCAGAGCCGACGATGGCGCAGCGGATCGTGCGCGCCAAAAACAAGATCAGCACGGCGAAGATCCCGTACGAAGTGCCAGCGCAAGCTGCGCTCGCGGAGCGGCTCGAGGCGGTGCTAACGGTCGTTTACCTCGTATTCTCCGAAGGCTACGCGGCAACGAAGGGTGAAGCGCTGATCCGTCACGAGCTCACTTCGGAGGCGATTCGGCTCGGGCGATTACTGCTTAGGCTCCTTCCCGAGAGCGCAGCGGCCGAGGGGCTGCTAGCGCTGATGTTGCTGCACCAGTCGCGCAGCGCCGCGCGCGTGGATGCGCAAGGCGACCTCGTACTGCTCGAAGATCAGGACCGAACCGCCTGGGACCAAGAGGCGATTCGTGAAGGGCTGGAACGGATCGAGAACGCTCTTCGGCGGTCCCGAGGCGCACCAAGCGCTTACGCCGTGCAAGCGGCCATCTCGGCCATTCACGCCCGCGCAGCGCAGGCGAGCGACACCGATTGGCGACAGATCGCTTTGCTCTACGATCGGCTCATGCGCGTTCAACCGACGCCGGTGGTCGCGCTCAATCGGGTCGTCGCGCGCGCGCTCGCCTTCGGTCTAGAGCCAGCACTCGAGGAGCTGACTACACTCGCCAGCGAACTCGACGGCTATCATTTATTTCACGCCGCGCGCGCCGACTTGCTTCGCCGGTTGGGCCGCGTCGCGCAGGCGCGGCTCAGCTACGAACGCGCTTTAGGTCTTGCTACCGCGGAACCCGAGCGGCGGTTTCTAGCCCGTCGCTTGGCGGGGCTCTCAGGAACGCAGTAGCCTACGGCGAGAGGGCGCCGAGCTCGTCGGCCTCGAGTGAATCGGCCAACCTGCAACGCTGACCGCCTGCGGCTGCGAGCTCCTTACGCAACAAGGCGGCCTGCTCCTTCGCGCCCTTCACGCTGAGCATCGTCAGTAGGAAGATCCCATCGGGGCTCTCGACTCGCTCGTTCAAGATCCGGGTGCGCAGCCGACCGACCGCCATAGCGTCTTCCTCCGCGTCGGGCGCCTCCTTTTTGCGTAGTTCATCCACATCGCAGATCAGCTCCAGTGCCTGCTCGAACGACTGTGCCCCACTCGCCGCGGGTTGCGCTGCTGGCTCCTTTCCGGCGCAAGCCAACAGAATGATGAGGCCGAAGCTGTACGCGAAGGCGCGAGAGTCTGACATTGAGAGCTTGGACCCGTGTCTCGTGCATTCCTTGGTTGCTTGCACGAAGCTTGGGTTTACGGCCGCGGCCCGTACACGGGCGGCGCGGTGCCTAGCTCATAGGCGCCCAAATCTGGTGCGTCCCCAGCGAAGCCGTCATTGATGTTCTCGAGCACGGCGCCGACGTCCACTGCTTTCCCCGCAGCGCTGAGCTGCAAATCGGGCACCGACTGCGCCGGGAAGGGGCTACTCGGCACGGTGACGCTCGCGGCAAAACTCGCGAGGTCGAGCTGTACGCCATGCTTCTCGCTGGTCACCGCCATCATCTCCGCCAGCGATGAGAAGGACACCGAACCAAACTGCCCGGTGAAGCTACGCTGGTACCCGCACCCGCAGCGTCATCCCGGTCACCGTGACGATCTCCGCCTGCGGCCACATGACGTCGAAGGTGGTTTTGGGTGGCGCAAAGCTAATGGATATGAGCTCACTGAGCGATAGATCCAGCGGGTTGGGGCCGTCATAGGCGATTAAAGTTGCTCCGGTCAGTTCGTCGGAGTCGGTGAAGGCGGTAAAGCGCTGGGTGCTACCGCCATGACGGGTGAGCGTTCCGGAGATCGGCGGCGTCATGCTGGCGGCCTGCGCAATGGCGGCGCGCGCGCCGGCAGCGTCGCCTTGGGCGTGAGAGACCGCGGCTTGAACGAGCGCCATCGCATACGGAGGTGGTGGGCCAAACGCTGCTCGCCGGCCAGCGACGCCTGGATCGCGGTAACGCTGCGCGACGGCGGCCTCGGCTTGAGCCGCGGCGCCGAACGCGCTCATCGGCGCGGCCAGCTCGGGAGCTGCGCCGATCAAGCGCTGCATGGTCTGCATGGCCGCCGGGAACTGCTGCAGCCGCACTTCAGCGCTAAAGCGCATCAGCAGCCTCGCCGGGTCCACCGTCGCGCCGCTCGTCTCCTGCACCAAGATCCCGAGCGCCGCTTGGTAGTCGCCCTGCTCCATTGGCTGTTCAGCGTTCATCGCGCCATCCTACGGGGACGCGGCCAAGCCATCCCCTCGGGTTGTCGATCGCGAGGTTCGCCGGGACTTTCGGGGAGGATGGATGGCTCCCCTCGGGTTCACGTCAGAAGATGTACACCGGCCAGGGCGAAGGGGCTGCGCCCTGCACCACGTTGACCACGCGATGGTTGGGGTCGACCTCCGTCGCTACGACGGCCTCGCTAAAGGGTAGATCCACCGTGACCGTCTTGGCGCTGCTTCCAATGGGGAACTCGACGGCTGTTACGGCGCTCGCGGTGGCCCCGGTTACTGCGACCTGAAGGCTGCATGGGAAGACGGCGCCGGCGTTGGTCTGCGTCACGGTGACGGCCACGCTGCCGTCGCCGTTGTCCGCCGTTTCCACAGTAAAGCGCGGGTACTCCGGAGCGCCGCTACCGAAGACCCAGACGTTGAAGTAGGGCGCTAGATCGACCCCGGAGGCCGCTTCCAACGCTTGTTGGAGCTCCGCGACGCTGCGCACGCCGCCGCCGGCGAGGAAGTTGGTGATGCCGAGGAGCACCGCCTCCCGGCCGAGCAAGTCCTCGAGTTGTACGAAGAGGATCATCGGCCCTGGGCCGTAAACATCCCCGTAGAAGGTCTCGACCTTGGGCGGTGGCTCATCCATGGGGCGTACGAAGAACTGTGCGTCCGGCGCGATCCCGTCCCAATAAGCGAGGCTCGCTTGGGCCTCGCCCAGCGGCCGTTGCTCGTCCTCGAAGACGTAGGGCAAGTACTCCGCGATCGCTTCTTTCCAGGCAAAGTCCTGCGGCGTCGCCAAGGTGGTCGCGTCGCCCGACCATTGATGCACGATCTCGTGCATGGTGACGTGCATGGTCGCGTCGACGTAAGGCAGGGCGAGGACGTCGAGCTCCTCATGCAGGATGATATTGGCCGGGTGCTCGAAGCCGAGCCAGGCCGTTGGCGCGCCAGCGAGCCGCAGCTGCTTGCCGTAGGGGAGGGGCCCCAAGCGTTCGCTGGCCCAGCCTAGGAATTGACCGAGGCTCTGCGTGTCATAGGCCTCTCCCAAGGTGCCACCCGGCACCTCGTACAAGGTGATCTCGGCCGAAGGCACCGACAAAAGTGGAGAGGCTACCCAGGCTGCATCGGCCGCGACCGAGAAGGCCGAGTAGGTCGGCGCTAATGTGCTATCCAGCGCGCATCGAGTTTCGGTCGGGCCGCTCGTCAGAGCGCCTGGGCAAAGTACGACGGTCCCTTCCGGGTGGGTGACGTTGAAGCCGAAGCTCACGAGCCTCGCTGGGTCATCATCGCACGGGCCGAAGTGGTCGCACCCGCCTACCCAGCTCAATAGATAAGTAAAATCGCTGCCCGATAGATCGGGCGTCGTGGAATAGCCGATGTCGAGCCCGTGATAGGTCTTCTCGGCGAGCTGCACGTCCACGGCGAGCGTGTGTTCCCCAACCGCGAGCTCGCTCGCGCTGCAGGCGGTTAGCAGGTTTTCATCAACGGTGAAGCTCAGCGCGGGCGCATCGTCGAAGCGAACCGCCAGCGCTGGTCGCTCGCTCGGCACCGAGAAGCAGGAGCCTGCAGCGGTGACGTCGAGCCGCAACGCGAGCGTGGCGAGATCGCTCGTTAGGTCGATGTCGACGTCATAGCGCGTTATTTCCGCCGCCATGGGCCCGGCGCCGCCGGTGCCCGGCTCCCCACCGTTGCCGCTGCTCCCGGCTGTTCCTCCCGCTCCACCTTGCGCCGAGCCACCGTTCGCAGACGAGTCATCCCCGCAAGCCGAGAGCGCGACAAATGAGAACAGTGCCAGCACCGAGGTCTTCAAAGTACGGTCGTCCATTGGAAGGACGAGCACTCTAGTCCCAACGACCCGAAGTTTGACTCTGGATCGACGAGGCAAATTCCGAGCCTCGTTCCGGTGGCGACGTGAGCGTGCTTTGGCTGAAGTAACGCACATGCGTTGGTGGACACAAACTACGCGGCATGGTCTTGTCGGTCAGGTGAAGTACCAGCCCTGCGCACGCGTGAGCGTTCAGCTTTCCTTGCTCCTCGCGCTACCGCAGTGCGCGTCGTCTTCGCCACCGAGTGAGGGTCTCACTCGGTCTGCTACTTCGTCTGTGGCGAGCGTAAGTGCCCTTGCTGAAGGTCTGGTTCTAAGCGGTTCCGCCGCAGTGGAGGCGAAGGCGCCCGCGTACCCCCGCTCGCGGTCGTGGAGGTGGTGGCGCTCGGTTCGCGCGCTTGCGCACTCTTCAACGACGGAACGGCGCAGTGCTGGGGAGGTTTCAATCTTTTTGGCCAGCTCGGCCTTGGCGACACCCGGCTCCACAAGACGCCCGGTTGGGTCCTTGGACTCAAGGACGCCGCCAGCTTGGTCCTCTCTGCGAACAGAACCTGTGCGCTAACAAAGCAGCACGCGCTCTTCTGTTGGGGGCTACCGCTCCCTGATCCAGGTCTCTCGCGCAAGGTCGTCTCTCGCGCAACCAAGATTGACGGGGTCCTAAAGCCGGTCGCTGTGGCTTTGGGAGAGCACCATGCGTGCGTCGCCGAGGCGACGGGCGAGGTGCTCTGTTGGGGGACCAACCGTGATGGCCAACTTGGGCTCGGCAGCCAGCTGACGGAGGCGGCGGCGCCACAGAAGGTGGAGGGCCTCCCGGAGATCGACGGCCTTGCGGCGGATGGGCAGGTGACGGTCGCTTGGGCTCGCGATGGACGCCTGTTTGTTTGGGGGCGCCCCGACGGAGTAGAGCCAAAGTTGGACTTCAAGCGGCCTCATGAGGTCAAAGGTCTCTCGCGAGTGAAGCGCGCCAAGATCTCCAGCGATCACGTTTGTGCGTTGCTGCACGATGGCGAGGTCCGCTGTTTCACGCACCCGACCTTGGCCGACCTCGCGGCTGGAAAGCAGCACAATTTCGAAAGTGAGACGCGAGCCCTTGGGCAAGCGCTTCAAAAGGTTGGGCTCCTCAAGTCGAGCAAGAGTCGTAAGTCAAAGCCTTGGGTTGGCAGTTGGCTGTTTCCAGACGGGCGCGGAATCAGCGATGTGGTGGACCTCGCGGTCTTCAACAAGAACGCGACGGCCGTCACTGCGGCGGGCGAGGTCTTCTCCTGGGGCGACCCCAAACGAGGCACAGTGGGCCATCCGCCGGGGTCGCGTGGTTTCGTTGGGCCAACCAAGATTCGCGGTCTCAGCGGGGCGGTGAGCGTCGTGGGCGGCTTCATGCACCGTTGTGTGCTCGATTCAGCGGGCGCGGTGAGTTGCTTCGGAGAGGGTCGCCCAGGTGTGCTCGGCACCGCCGAGCGACGCAATGCTATTGAGGCGGTAAAGGTTGAGGGACTCCCTAGGATCATGGCGCTCGCATCCAACGACAACTGCGTCTTTGGCCTCGCGGAAGACGGCGTCCTCTACGCGTGTGGGGCGAACGCGCTTGCGGGATCGACGCAGGCGACCTCCCGACGCCAGGTCCTGTCCCCGTACCGTTGCTCGCGCGCACCGAGTAAGCACGATGCCAATGCTCTCTCGTCGTCCCTCTGTTTGAGTCAGCGGCCGAGTCCACTCTCCAGGTCGATTGCGATGTGACACAGGATGGCTGCGCCCGCCTGCAATCGGCACCGACGCGGGCGGCATGAAGAAGAGCCCGATGAAAGCCACGGCGATGATCAAGCCCACGAGCAGCGCCGTGTGCCAACGAGGTGCGAGCGGCGCCTCGCTGCTGGCTTTGAGCGTTGCTGCGGTGTTGGTCATGAGCATGGCTAGCTCCTTGCTTCGTGTAAGCCGAATAGGAGCACTCCCCATGATGACCGAAACCATTGCTCTCGCGACCCCAATGCTTGCCGCTGGTTGGTCCTTGCTCTACCTCCTTCTTGGCGGCGGCCTGGGCGGCGCGGTGATGATCTTCCTCGGGCTAAAGGTGCTCGGGCGCTAGCAGCTAAAGTCGCTCTGTCGCGGTCTCCAGCCAGGCAACGCGGATGCGATTGCGATAGACGCCGGCGCTATGGCCAACCGATTCGAAGCCACGCCCCACCGAGGTGTTGGCCAGGGTCAGCTCCAATGTCACGTCGCTGGTCGGGTCGGCCGCCTTCCGCGTGAAGGTGATCGCGTTTTGGGGCATGCCCCAACCAGCGGTTGGTGAGGGCTCCGTGCTGAGTTGGGCGCTCCAATCGTCGAAGGTGAGCGCGAGCCGCGGCTTGCCCTCGTCGTGCAACGTGATGGTCAGCGGCTCGCCGCGTTTGAGCTCTCCTTCGGCGAGCGGGGCGAAGGGACCCTTCTCGGCGCTGGTCGCTTCGACGATGCGAAAGCGGCCTTGCTGGTCGAGGGCGGCGAGTCGAAGTGGACGCCCCACGGGATAATCGTGAGGCAGCGGTTCGACGAGTTGGCCGGGACAAGCGGAGAACTCCAACCGGAGGCTCCGATGCCCGACGAACTGCATCGTCGTAAAGCTGTTGAGGTGCGAGTACACGGGCTCTGTGACTGCTGCCTGTGCTTCGATCTCGAGCGACGCGCCTGCGCCCATCAGAGCAAGACGTGCGTATTCGTGCGGGCCAGCGTCAGACGGGCCATAGTCAACTACGTAGCCGAGGGGCTTGGCCTCGGACGCGAGGTGCCGCCGCGTGGGCCCGCGGCGATCCTCATCGCTTGCAAACAATGTCCAGCCGCGGTCGGTCGAGCGGCTGGTAAACGTCAATAGGGGCTCCAGGCGTAGCGTGTACCTGTCTCGTGCGACATACACAGATTCGCGGTGAGCGTTGACCGAAACCGCCCCCAGCGCAGGGCTCGCAAAGCTCCAGCTAGGTTCCTGGGTTTGCCTGACCCACAGTTGGTCGATGAGCGAGAGCGCGGGATGGGTACTGGGCGCGGGCCCCCGCTGCGCAAGAACCATCATCAAGCTGACTGTCGCAAAGCTCGTGATCGTTGCAACTCGAAGAGCAGGTCGGGGCGGCTCAACGGTACGCGCCGCGGCGACCAACATCAGCGCGCCCACCGCCATCGCGAACAACCCTTTGTCGAGCATGCTGGTAGAAAAGAGCACCAGCGCGGAAAGGCCTGCACTTAGCCACAAGGTTGCGAGGCCGCGGGCGAGCGATCCCACAATCGCCCGCCGAGGGTGAAGGTCGATGCAACAGCCCACGGCCATCACCAAAGCCAGGCCTGGGCATGCAACATGGTTGCACCAGAACTTGAGCTGGCCGACGTCGAAACCGCCCGGCAGCACCCACCAGGCAACCCCAAACAGACCGGCGTGAAGTCCGAAGACAATCCGCCAAACGAGCCGTGCACGCGGCCTCAGCGAAAACGATGGCGCTCTCGCGTGAGGTGAACTCGTGGTCAAGACCGTAGCTTACCTTCATGAGCCGAGCTTCGCCTCGGTCGTGCTAATTCCTTCATGTGGCAGCTAAGCTTGAACTCCGTACAGCCCGCCTCCACCTCGTTCGTCTCGGCGCGGAACACCTCGAGGACCTCGTCGAACTCGACGCCGATCCCGAGGTGATGAGGCACCTGCCGACGAACGGCCCCAACACGCGCGAGCGTTACCGCGACGAACTGCTGCCGCGTATGACGGCCTGGGACGACAAGCCGTTCGGCTTTCTCGCCGCCTACGAAGAAGCCGCGTTCATCGGCTGGTTTCACCTGCGTCCGAGCGTCGCTGACGCCGAGGTGCTCGAGGTTGGCTATCGCTTGCGGCGTGCAACCTGGGGGCGCGGTCTGGCGACCGAGGGAACGCGTGCGCTCTTACGTCATGCCTTTGAAACGCTGGGAGAGAAGCAGGTCGACGCCTGCACGCTTCCCGAGAACACCCCCTCGATCCGCGTGATGGTCAAATGCGGGATGAGCTACGCCGGTAGCTTCGTCCACCCGCGGATCCCGCGGGAAGTCGTGCGCTACCTAGTTCGAGCAGAAGACGCCGTATTGGAGGATTGAGGCGGGCTTGAGTGGTGCGGCCAATCAGCCGCAAGGTGGGCCTCAGAATGGAAAGCGCGCTACCCTCGTCGGAAGTACGTGAGTGATCCCGAAGCCGAGAGCCGTCTTGATGAGCCAACCGCTGTTCGCCCTGAAAAGGCAGCTCCGCGTCGCAACGTCGGGCGGATCTTGCTGTGGGTGCTGCTCGTGTTCTTCGTGCTGCTGGCGGGGGCGGCTGGAGGGACGTATTGGTTCATCAAGACGCTGCCTGAGCGTTTGCGGACGGCGATCATCGATAAGGCTGCGGAGCGCGGCTTCACGGTCGAGTTTGAGTCGCTAACCGCCACCGCCATTTTGCCTTGGGAGTCGGGTGAGCCCAGCGTCGCGCTCACCGGCGTGAGCGTCACCTCGAAGGACTTTCCGGGCGTCGACGTATCGATCGACGCGGTCGCAGTTCCGCTCACCGGCACCTTTCCGAGCTACGAGCCCGGGCTGATCACGGCCGATCACGTAACCGTGCGCACGCCCACCTTCGTCGCGCTCATTCCGGTCGAGCGCAGCGCACAATCGGGAGCCTTGGCGAAGACGCCGGTGGTCATCAATGACCTCACCATCCGCGTGAAGAGCATCGCGGATAGCTTGCCGCTGACCTTGTTGGCGACGGTGGACCAAATCGCGATCGAAGGGCGCGGGCTCGAGCTCAAGAAGGCGCGGGTAGAGATCCCGGTGCCGTTCGTGGACCTAGCCCTTGGGCCGACCTCTGCGGAGATCCAACGCAAAGACGGCTTCACCCGCGCACGGCTCGACAGCTTCCCCTTCATCTGGGCAACGCTCGATGATCAGGCCGAGGTGCTCAAGCTCGAGCTCGAGCCGATCGACAGCTCGCTCATCTCGACCATGCTGAAGACTGAACTCCCAGCGATGAAGATCTCCGGCTCGGTGCAAGCCAACGTCGGCGGTAAGAAGGCCAAGAGCGGTAGCTTCTCCTTGCTCCTCGACGGCTACATTCCTCCGCATCCGAAGGAGGCCTCCGGCATTGTCTTCGGCAAGCAGACCAAGCTGAGCGGCAACGTGCGCGTGGACGGGCTGATCGTCTACTTGAATGACCTCAACGTGGAGGCTGGCTCCTTCAAGTTACAAGGCTCCGGTAGTGTGAACTTCCTGACCGGGACGCTCGAGCTGCGGCTGCGAGGCAACATCGCCTGTTCGGAGTTGGCGGTGAGCGCGGTCTCTGCGCACCTCGGTCGCGAAGCGGCGATTCTCACGCGAGGCCTGGCGTCCGGGCGCCTTGGCGGCACCGTGGGCGTGCGGGTGAGCGTCGATGGAAAGCTCTCAGACATCGCCAACGTGAAGATTGTTCCCAGCGCGATGGTAGGCTGCAACATAAGCCTGTAATCGCGTCGAATCGTCGAATTCTTTTCGGAAGCGCGACACGCGCGGGCTGGCTTCGGACATAAGGGTCCGTGCCTCTTTCGACAGGAAGCCCATGCCCTCGCTGAGTCCGCCGAAAGCCCCCGCCAGTTTGGGGCAGCGTCTACAGGCCGGAGACGCGAGCGCGCTCGCGGATTTCTACGACGCGGAGGTCGAGGCCGTGTACGCCTTCGTTTTTCCGCGGGTCGGGCGCGACGCGCAAATCGCTGAGGATCTGGTGCAAGAGACCTTCCTCGAGGGGCTGCGACGCATCGCCGAGTTCGATGAGTCGCGCGCCTCGCTGGGGACGTGGTTGTGCCTGCTCTCGCGCAACCTGATTCGTCGAGAGCGCCGACTGGCTCGACATCACGCTGCATGGGAGGAGATCGAGGCCAAGCTCGCGCTAGGCGCAGCTCGGCTCGAAGAGGCGGCTCTTGCGCCGGAGCTGCTCGAACTCTCGGAGACGGCTAGCTCGGTGGAGATGGTGTTGCGCGCGATCCCAGAGAATTATCGTCGGGCGCTCTCGCGCAAATACTTGGACGAGCTTTCGCTCGAGGAGTTGGCAGCGGAGCTCTCGCTCTCGTCTGTCGCGGCGAAGTCGCTGTTGGCGCGTGCGCGTGCTGCGTTTCGCGATGGGTTCTTGTTGCTGGCTACGGCGGAGGAAACGCGGTGAGTGAAGAGACCAAGCCTGAGTCGGATGACGCTCAACTCGAACGCAACGTGGAAGCGCTGATGAAGCACGCCCAAAGCAGAAAGGAGCTCGAGCCGGCGCGTCTCAGCGGCGATGCGAAGGAGCGCATTCGCGCGGAGCTCTTGGCGAAGTTGCCGCGAGCGAATGGGGAGTTGCCCCAGCCCAAGCCGGCTGGGAGCAGGGTTCGACGCCTCTGGCCGTTCGCTGCTGGTGCCTGCACCTTGGCCGCAGCGGCGGCCCTCGCGTTGGTCTTCACTCAATCCAAAGAGACCGTTCCCGAACTGCAGCACAAGAACGCAACAGCGAGCCCGCTGCTGGTGACGCTGCGCGATGGCAGTCGGGCGACGCTCGACGTCGGCGCGGTGCTGATCGAGCGCAACCGCGGTGAGGTGGTGCTCGAGGCGGGTCGCGCGGTGTTCGACGTGGCTGCGGATCGCTCGCCGCTCGCGGTGGTGACCACGTTTGGACGAGCGACGGCGCAGGGGACGCGCTTTCTGGTTTCCAAAGAAGCCGACGCTGCGCGTGTGGCGGTGGCGCGAGGAGAGGTCGCGCTGGCCGATTCGTCGCAGCGTTCGGAGGCGGTGCACGTGGGCAGTGAGGGCGTCATCCGTTCGGGAGATGCGCCGCGCGTGATCGCTGGCCGCCGCATCTCGCACGAGTTCGCCTTTGCCGAGTTCGCTGCGGCGGAGAGCGCTGCGGCGGAGGCCCCGAAAGGGGGGCACGGCAACCTGACCGCGCGAGATCCGGGCTGGCGTCTGCCGGCCAAGATCGACAGCCGCAACTTCACGCTCGACGTGGTGGTGGAGGCGGGCTTCGCGCGAACCACGGTGGACCAAACGTTCTTCAACCCAACCAACCGATCGCTTGAAGGCCTCTATTCCTTTCAGGTTCCGCACGAGGCGACGATCTCGCGCTTGGCGATGTACGTGGACGGCACCTTGATGGAAGGCGCCGTCGTCGATCGTTCGCGCGGCCGCGATATCTACGAGGGCATCGTGGAGCGGCGCCGCGACCCGGCGCTGCTCGAGTGGATGGGCGGTGACGCCTTCAAAATGCGCCTCTTCCCGCTGCCCGGACGCAGCGAGAAGCGCGTCTTTCTCTCCTACACCGAGCTGCTCTCACGCTCCTACGACACCACCGAGCTGAGCGTGCCGATCCCCGAGTTCGACACTCCGACGCGCAAGGCCTCGGTCTCGATTCGGCTGCGCGGTGGCGCACAAACTGAGCTCGTCTCGTCGAGCTTTGCGTTGGCTGAAACTGTGGATGGCTCGGATAAACTGCTGACCTGGGAGGCCAGCGAGCAGGTGCTCGGGAAGGATCTCGTGCTGCGCTTGCGCGAGCCCGTCACCGAGCCCGAACAGAGCAAGCGCGTCTCCTTCGAGGAGAACGGTAGCGGCTACAGTCTGATCAAGCTGCAGCCCGAGCTGCGTGGGGATGCAGCGCGGGCTGATGCTCCCCGGCACATCGTGGTGCTGCTCGACGCATCGAGCTCGATTCGCGCGAGCGCGTTGGCCAAGGAGCAGGCGTTCGTATCGGGGCTGATTGACTCGGTGGACAGCGATGACGTGGTGGACGTGGTGGCCTTCGGTCATCGCGCCGAGACCTGGAACCGACGTGAACCGCTCGGCGACTTCGTGGCCGGCGTGGCACTTTATGGCGGAGATTCGCGCGTGGATCGCGCACTCGACAAGGCGACGGCTTTGCTCAGCGAGCGCGCGGCGAGCGAGCGGCTCGTGGTGTATGTGGGAGACGGCAGCTTTACCAGCGTCGAGAAGCCGTTGGATGGCGCTGCTCTCGCGCAGA
Source organism: Polyangiaceae bacterium (assembly GCA_044376115.1). GTDB lineage: Bacteria > Myxococcota_A > Polyangia > Polyangiales > Polyangiaceae > Xiheicaenibacterium. The sequence continues at coordinate 37,109 of JBILLK010000006.1, forward strand.
AGGTGAGCGCTGCGGGGGGGAGCTTTTACGGCGTTGGCGTCGGACCGAACGTGGACCGCGGTGCCTTGGACACGGTGGCCGCTGGTGCGGGGGGCTTCGTGATCAGCGTGGGGGAGGAGGACTCGGCCAAAGCGCGTGCCTTCGATTTCTTCGCGCGTACGGTGACGCCGTGTCTTCGTGATCTGAAGGCCACGGCGCTGCGAGGGGAGGCCGCGCTACAGGCGGCCGAGGTACTGATTGAGTCGCCGGTGGTATGCGATGGAGCGGAGCTGCGCGTCCTGCTCAAGACGCCCGTGGGAACGCCAGCGGATGGTGTGCGGGTTCAAGGTTCTGTGGGCGGCAAGGCCTGGGAGAAGCGAATCAGCTTCGGCGCCGCCAGCGCCACGCCGGCCAACTATCTGCCAAGGCTGTTCGCCGAATGGCGAGTCAAGGAGCTGCTACGCAAAGCGCCGATGTTGCCAGGCGCGTCGGAGTCGCCGCATCAGGAAGAGCTCACCAAGCTCGGGATGGAGCACTTCTTGGTGACGCCCTTCACCTCGTTGCTCGTGCTCGAGAACGACAAGATGTACAAGCAGTACGGCGTCGAGCAGCGCGCGCCGAAGGGGTTCGCTGTTTATGCAGCGCCGTCCACCATCCCCGTGGTGACGGAGCCGACCGACAAGCGTGGCCCACTTTCGATGGCAGCCGCTTTCGAGGTGGTCGAGCGCTCGCGTATGTCCTTCTTTTCGACCTGGGATCAGTCGGAACATCACTACCAGGGCATAGGCTTGGGCGGCATCGGCACCATTGGCTTCGGAAGCGGCATTGGTAGCATCGGCGGCGGCATCCGCTTGAGCGGCATTGGTGAAGGCGGCGGCGGCTTTGGCAGCATTCGAATGGGTGGGCGCTTGGGCGGGAGCCATCGTTCGCGACCGGATTGGGACAGCGTATCGACGCGCACGTTGGCCAGTCGGTCACCTCGCTCAGCCTCGCCCTTCGAACAACGCTTCGAAGCACGTTCCGAGGAGGTCTTCGCCGAATGGGGCACCTCGGTGGGAGACGAGTCGGACTGGCTGCGTCTCGCCTTCACCCAGGTGCGGCCCGCCGCCATGCGCGACTCCGATGCGCAGCCGTTCTTCGACCTCACCGAGTTCGCCCGTGGCCTTTTCAAGCTACCGATCGACGAGTTGGATGCAGCGCTTGCCCAAGCGGAGGGCGGTTCGCCGGTGCGCTCGCCGGCTTTTGAGCTCCTGCAAAAGGCGCTGGTCGGCCAAGCGTCGCGTGAGCTCGAGGACCCAGCGATGCGACTGCGCGTCGACGGTGGCGTGGTCACGCGTGAACTCACCTTGGCCTACGGTCTGCGTGAGGTCACCAGGTACGACGGTGAGCAACTGCGTCACGCCTATCCTGAGCTCGGCCTCGTCAGCTCGCGCACGCTCGGAGCGGGGGCTGCGCTTTGGCCTTCGCTCGACGGCCTCCCGTTGCTCCCCACGCTGGAGTCGCTGGATGGCTGGTCACTCGAGAAGGTCGCAGTGAACGTGCTGCGTCTATCGAATCCCGCGGCGAGCAGCGTCGACCCGAGGATCCCGAACGCGATCGACTGGACCTTCGATGCAGAAGCGCGGCTCGTGCGAGTCACGCATCACGGCGGCGAAGGCTTTTCGGATCAACGGCTGACCTGGTCCGAGCGTGAGCTCATCGTGGTTCGCGGCGGAGACAAGCGAGTCTTCAGCTTCAAGACCGCGAGCGCGCGGCCGGCTCTGCCGCCGAACTTGCTCGAGGTGGAGTTGCCGCTGCGCAACCCTGATCACTGGACGCGCGCGGTCGCTGCAGCCGATGAAAAAGCGCAGAAGATCTTCGGCTTGCAACAGCAGTTGGCGTCGCTATGCGCGCTCAGCGACGTGAAGGAGATCGTCGCCGTTACGCAACAGTTGGTCGCGCTCGAGGGCACGCTCTCGTTGGGTGAAGCGACGCTGGCCAGCCTTGCGCTGACCCGCGGACGCGAACCTTCGTTGCACAAAGCGCTGCCGCGCGATCAAGGCGTTACCGCCTATCTTTCGGCCTTTGAGAAGCCGTCGGTGCGCTCCTTCGAGCAGGCCGCGACCGCAGCGAAAGGAACCTTCTTCGAGAAGCTCGCGGTGCTGCGAGCGGGCTATCTGGAAAGCGCTGGCGTGACCAAGCGCAAACGCGCGAAAGCCTTCGTCATGGCTTATCCGGAAGCGCCTCTTTTGGGCTTTCTGTTTGCGCGGCGCGCTGCAGCGGAAGGCTCTTACAAGCAGCGCGCCGCCTTCTGGGCCGAGCTCAGCGAGACTCCGGCGCTCGGGCTGATCGCTGCTCGTGAACAGGCCAACGCGGTGGAGTACGGCGAGCCAACCGATCGACCCCGCGCGCTGCTCGCCAAGGCGTTCGATCAGGCCTTCGAGCGAGGGTTGCCCATTCAATGGCACTACGATCTGGCGCCAGTCATCGGCTACGGCGCGCACGCTGACGCCTTCACCCAGCGGCTGCGCAGCCGTGTGCTCGAGCGCGGCACAGGCGAGCAAGTGCTGGCGTGGATGCGCATGGACCTGAGCGAAAATCGGTATGATCGGCAGGAGAGCGCCGCCGTCTATGCACGAAGCTTGGCGGCGGTCGGTGATGAGCGGCAGCAGGTCGTGGGCGCCGAGATCCTGATCGGGGTCGGTCGCTTCGAGTCCGCCCGCAGTTTGCTTCGCCCCATTCTGGCAGACACCTCCTTGGCCTCGGTCGACGCTTTGATCGTCGGCTCGCGGATGCACGAGGGCTTCGGCGAGCTCGACCGCGCGATCGAACTGCGGGAGAAGGCCTTTGCTCGCACCAAAGGCTCGTCGCGCAAGGTCGAAGAGTTGCGTGGCTGGTACCAGGCCCTGCTCGAGCTCCAGGGCCGTCGCTTGGCGGCGGATCCAGAGGACGAGTCTCGCGTCCAAGCGGTGTTGCGAGTCGTCGCCGCGTGGCGCGCCGAAGAGCCGGGGCTTGAGCTCTTGCCGCAGGTGTTGGCCCGCTTGTTCGTACGTGCAGGTCGCTTCGATCTGGTCGAAACGGCGCTTTCGATGCAGCCGGAGCTGCGACCAGCACAAGGTTCGGCTTGGGCCGAAGTCGGTAGGGCGTGGGCTCAACTGAGCGAGCTCGACAAGGCCGCCTCCCACTACGATCGCGCGGTGTTGGTCGAGCCCACTGACCCAACGTGGCGCGTCGAACGGGCGAAGATCCTGCTCGCAAAGCCTGACGAAGGCTCGCGCCGCAGGGCGCTCGAGGACCTGCAGTTGGTGAAGAGCGGTACATGGCAAGAGCGCTTCGCGCGGGAAAAGGCGTACGCGGCGGAGTTGCTCAAGGAGCTCGAGGTGAAGTAACGCGCTGCCCGCGCACGCCGACCGACTCAGCCGAACGTGCGTGGATCTGTCGGTGTGCGGCGGAAGTTGACGAGCAGCTGGGGGATGTCGTGGAGCGGTGCGACGTGGGTTGCGTAGCCCGCCCGTTGCACCGCCGCGGGCATACCGAACACCACCGCCGTATCCTCGGATTCTGAGATCACCACCCCGAGGTGTTGCCGAATCACACGGGCACCTTCTGCGCCGTCATCCGCCATGCCAGTCAGCACCACGCCGAGCGCACGCGGCCCCATCGTCATCCCGATGCTGCTCAGCAAGCGCGTCCCGCTCGGCACATAGCGGTCGTTGTCGCGCGGCGGCCCTACCACGACGCGGAGCGATCCTGAGGCCTCGCGCCGAACCTCCATACACATGCCGCCGGGACAGACGTAGGCGTGGCCGGCGAAGAGCGGCTCGCCGTCCACGGCCTCTCTCACACACAGCGGCGTGGTGCGATTGAGCCGGTCGGCGAAGCTCTTGGTGAAGCCAGGCGCCATGTGTTGGGCGATCATCAGCGCGCCCGGGTAATTGGAAGGCAGGCGCGAAAGCACCGAGAGGAGCGCGCCGGGGCCGCCCGTGGAAGCTGCCAATCCAACCACGTACCGCGGTACTGTTTGGTCCGGCCGCTTACGCTCGGTGGGTACGTTCATCGTTGGCAGCTCGAGCCGGGGTGGCCTGCGCCAGTGTCGCGTCACCTGGAGCTTGGAGACCAACTCACGGCCCCACGCATCCCCGGTCAGCAGCTCCTCGGGCTTGGCCATGAAATCGGTCGCACCCAGCTCGAGCGCGCGCAGCACGTTCTCGGTTGCGGAGTAGTTCGAAAGCACGACCACCGCGGTGGGCCGGGACGACATCAAGATGCGCAGAAAGGTGAAGCCGTCCATCTTGGGCATCTCGACGTCGAGCGTGATGGCGTCCGGCTCGAGCTCAGCCACCATGCGCAAGGCTTGCTCCCCGTTGCCAGCGTGGCCCACCACACGCACGTCGCTCGCGCGGTCCAGCGCCTCCGTTATCAGGTGACGGTTGACCGAGGAGTCATCGACGACAAGTACCCGAATCGGGTCGCTCATTGGCTACCTCCCGATGTGATTTCGGGTTTGCGGTACACGATCTCGTCGCAGATCTCTTCGACCACGAAGGGCACCGACTCATTCAACAGCGATTCGCTGTGGCCAAGGATCAAGTAGCCGCCCGGCGACATGCGCTCGAAGAACCCGAGCACGACCCGCATGCGCGAGCGCTCGTCCATGTGGATGAGGACGTTGCGGCAGAACACCACGTCGATGAAGCCGCCAATGGCGGTGTCGAGGAGATTGGCGTGCTTGAAGTGGCAGACGTTCTTCAGCTCTGGCGTCACCGTGCGACTTCCGTCGGCGTGCGGCGTGAAGAAGTGATCGTAGTTGAGCTGCTGTTGGTCATTCGGGTCTTCACGAAAGGACGACAGCGAGTAGGTCCCGCGGCGCGCTAGCGCGATGCAGCGGCGTGAAATGTCGGTACCGAAGACCTTGACGCGCTCGGGGGAGATGCGACCGGAGCCCAGCAAAATGGCTGCCAGGGTGTACGCCTCTTCACCGGACGAGCAACCGGCGCTCCACACGGTGATGCGGTCTTTGGCGGCGAAGCGGGGGACGATCCCGTCGCGGAAGGCAACCAGTTGGCGCATCCCGCGAAAAGCGTAAGTCTCGTTGACGGTGCAGACCTCAGCCGCTTCCTCGAGCTCCGCCTGATCTTGTTCGATCCGCGCGGCATAGTCCTCGAAGTTGTCCGTCCCGAGGACGTTGAGGCGCTCGCGCAGCCTGCGCTCCACGGTGGTGCGCATATCCAGCGAAAACCAAAGGCCGGCGTAGCGGTTGAGCGTGCGACGGATGGCCTCGAACGTGGTTAGCGTGAGGCGGCGATCGTCTCTGGAGAGGAGGCTATTCATCTCCGCGGCGCTCTCGATTCCGCCGAAGGCGGAGGCAGCAAACATTATGACTCGCGCCTTCTTCGAGAAAGCGGCCGAAGGCCCCAGTCCCCTTCACCATCACTCGGCACGAGTCATTTGAACTCAACTTGCAAAGAATTATCACGGGGGCTCCCGTGCGACCACAGTCCGAGATAGCCTCGCCTGCGCATGGCGTGGCCGCTGCTCGTGAACCCGCAGGGCCCGATCGCGCTCGGGTGCTTCCTTTGGGAGCGCCGGGGCCGAACGAGGGTTACCGCAATCGTAAAAGCGAGCTTCGCCATGGTTCATGGCGGCTTTGCCATGCCCACCGATCCGTTGCCGATCGTCACTGAAGAGACTGGTGAGGCAGCAAGCGACCTCTGGCCTCAGCTGAGCTTGCCGCAGGCGATCGCGCACTGTGACGCCGTATCTCTCGGCCGCGAGCCGGTGCAAGCCATGGCTGTTCGGTTCGTGATCTGGAAGCGAGGATTCAAGCTCGACAAGACGGTTCATGTGTTCGGCCCGCGTTCCAGCCATGATCTCGCGCCAGAGGCCTTCGTCCAGGCCCCGGTGACGTGGGAGTCGGCTCCTTCGGGTGAGAACGGTCACAACCCGGTGGGAGTGAAGGGGGATCGGCCGGCGCGCGTGATTTCTCCCATCAACCCTGCGGTTCCAACCTCTTTTGCTCCGCTTTCTTTTGATCGCAAAGAGCGCAACCTGCACCGATTCGAGCTGCCGAAGGTGGGGCCGATTCCTTGGCGCTGGCCCGATGAGGTGATGCCAGAGGCCTTCTCTTCAGCGCCGCGGGACCAGTGGTTACCCACTTTGGATGGGGATGAGTGGATCCTGCTCGATGGTGTGCACCCTGAGCTGCCGCGCTTTGCGACGCGGCTTCCGATGCCTGTGACACGAGCTCAGCTCCGCGATGAGTCGGGGCGCGCCGAGCCCTTCTTGCTGGCGCTCGATACGCTGACGGTGGACACGCGTACGCGCACGGTCTCGTTGGTTTGGCGCGGCTCGTTGCCGTTGCTCCGTGAGCATTGGACGGATCTGCAGGTGGATGCGTCGTTTGAGTTGGGCGTCCCGGAGGAGCTTTCGGCGGCGGACGCGCCGGGGCCGTTAGCGCTTGGAAAGGGCCTCTTGCTCGGTCCTCGCCCTTCGGTCGCGGTAGCGCCGGCGCTGCCGCCGCCGCTCCCAACCATGGCGGAGGAACAAACGCCCCCGCTTTCAGCGTCGGACACGATTCCGCCGCCAAAACTCAATGGCCTTTCGGCGATGCCGTTCTCGGTCGCGCCCGCGTCTCGCCCAAGTGGCGCAAGCCCGCGCCCGCCGACGATCCCTCCGCCAGCGCAACGCGTGCCGCTGGCCCAGTTGGTTCCACCGCCGGTGCAGTCGGCTCCGCCCGCGCCTCCGCTAGTTCCACCGCCGGTGCAGTCGGCTCCGCCCGCGCCGCCCCCAGTTCCCCTGGTGCCGCCAGCGGTCCCGTTGGTGCCGTCTGCGGTCCCGTTGGTGCCGTCCCCGGCGCTTGCCGCTGCCGTGCCTAGCCCGCCGCCACCCGCTGCCACCCTCGTGGCGGAGAGCACCGACGCTGGAGCCTCGCTTCTTCGTGACAAGGAGGAGCCGACGCACGAGGGCGCTCGACTCGATATCACCGCCCAGAATGAGATCGCTGCAGCGCCCGACGCAGGTCCGACGTCGATGGGCACGCTGAATCTGCGCACCACCGTGCTCGGCCGCGTAGAACGCAAAGAGCCGCTCAAGGATCTGATGCTTGCCGGCGTGGACCTAAGCGAGCTCAACCTCGCGGGTGCCAATCTCGCGGAGGCCAATCTCGCGGGGACCAAGCTGAACGGTTGCAACCTATCGGGAGCGAGGCTCGCCGGCGCCAAGCTGGGCGCGGCAGACCTCTCGGGCGCCAATCTCGAGTCCGCCGATCTCACGCACGCGGATCTCAGTCGTGCCCAACTGCGTGGGGCGAACTTCAGTGACGCGACCCTGAGCGATGCGAATCTCAGTACCGCCGACGGCCAGGATGCGAGCTTCCAGCGCGTGAAGGGAGCCCGCTTGATCCTTTCGCAAGGGCGCTGGTCCGGAGCTTCCTTCGAGCAGGCCGAGCTCCCGGGAAGCGACTTCTCGGGCGCCGAGTTCGATCGCTGCAACTTCGATCAGAGCAATGTCACCGGCGCGCGCTTCGTGGACGCTCGTGGTAGCGAGGTTACCTTCGCCAAGGCGCGCATGACCGACGCCAATCTCGCTGGCTGTCAGCTGCTGCGTTGTCAGTTGGTGGCAGCGGATGCGCAGCGCACCTCTTGGGACCGCGCGACGTTGCGTGGCAGCTCCTTTCGAGACGCACTGCTCGACGGCGCCGGCTTTGCGCGCGCCGCGCTCGATCAAACGGACTTCTCCGGCGCCTCGTTGACCAAGGCGAGTTTGATGGGCGTGACAGGTGAAACCTGCTTGTTCGTTGGGGCCAACCTCGAGGCTGTGGATTTGCGACAGGGCAAGTTGAGTTCGGCCGACTTCAGCAAAGCGAAGCTGGTTCGTTGCAACGCGCTCAAAGCGACGCTCCAAACCTCCACCTTCACCGAGGCGGACCTGACGGGCACCTCGCTGCGCTCGGCGAAGCTCCGTTCGGCCAACTTCGAGAGAGCGATCCTGCGCGACGCCGATCTGCGTGATGCGGATCTCGAACTCGCCGATCTGCGGGGAGCCGAGACCCAAGGTGCACGGCTCTCGGGTGCCAACCTCAAGGGCGCAACCGAGGGCGGCGCTTGATCGAGTTCACCGCCTTCGGCGGCGCTGCCGGTGCTGCTTTTATTTGGCCGCACGGGCGACTGCGCATGTTGACCACCTTGGTCAAAGCGCGACTGCGACTCGTTGCGGAAGGGGAGGCAACGCTGCTTGCGACGCCGCCACCGCTCGTCACCGACGACTTCGCGCCGCTGTTACCAAAGCCGGAGATCGTGCTCCTCGCTACCGCGTGCCCGCCGGCACCGGTGCCGTCGATGAGCGTGCGATTGTTCGTGGCGCGTGAAGATGCGGTGGTGCTCGACAAGACGCTTCACATCTACGGTGATCGACCGATGGGCGCAGCCCCAGCCCCCTTTCGCTCGATGCCCATTACCTACGATCGCGCCCTCGGCGGCCCGGGGACGGAGAACCCCTCGGGGCGAGGGAACTTCGGGCTCGCTCCCAACGTCGTGGACCCAACCAACGCCTGGACGATCGCTGGCTTCGCCAACATCGATGCGCGCTCACCGCGTCGACAACGGTTGGTCCGTGGCGCTCCACCGAGGATCGACGGTTGGCGGCTCGAGGGCACTGAGAATGTCCCCCATGCCTACTACCAAACAGCACCCAACGATCAGCTGGTGAGCCACCTCGCGGGGGATGAGTGGGTGGTGCTCGATGGCATGCATCCGACGCTCGCCCGCTTCCGTACCCAGCTGCCAGGGCTGACGGTGGGCGCACGCATTGCAGCGCCACGTGAAGTAGCGAGGCCGCTGCAACTCACGCTCGACCGCGTCGTGATCGACATGCACCGCATGCAGGCCGATCTGTCCTATCGCGGCGCCGTTGCGCTGGAGTGGACGGGACCGCTGTCGGTGGTGGGTGGGATCGCGACGTTCGAGATCGAGGATGCACACTCCGACACGCAGATCACCAAACCCGGTGTAGCCCGTGGAAACAACCTCGCTTCGACGTGGACCGAAGTGGTTCCACCGGCGGTTCACACGCCTGTTCCGGCGGTCCACGCCGCTGCTCCGGCCGTTCGTTCGCCTGTTCCGGCGGTCCACGCTGCTGCTCCGGCGGTCCACGCGCCCACACACGTCAAGCCAACGCCCCACGCTCCGCCGCCCGCTGTCGCCCCCGTTCAACCGCCTGCGCAGCAGGGCAAGCCGACCGACCTGGGCGCAACCTGGACCGATGCAGTCCCCCAGCCTGTGCAGGCCAAGGCGCTCCCCTTCAAGTCGGTCAGTCGCACGCTCGATGGGGAAGTCACGCTCACCTCGATTCAAGGGCTTGATTTGGGCCTGCCGTTTCGTTCGGCGCCGCAGGCAAACAAGCCTGAAAAGGTCCCTGTTGCGCGCACCTTCGACGTGCCTCGGATCGCGGATGATTCGGAGGACGTCGAAGCTACGGCCACGCTCATGACGTCGCCTGCACTGCGGGCAGCGCTGCCGTTCGGTCGGTCTCCAGGTGAACCCCTCCCGCGGGTGCCTGAAGCCCATCACGCTCCGGACACAGCTCGGGCTCCAATCGTCGAACCTCCTCCGATGCCTGAAGCAGTGCAGCCAGCGGAAGCAGCGCCGGCAGCGGTGATGCCGTCATTGGTAGCGCCGGTATCGCCAGCGTCTCCGCCTCCTCCGGCGGTGGTCTTGCGCGCCTGGCCAGCGCCAGAGGAGGACCATGCACCGGCCGCCGCCGTCGCGCCGCCGATGCCGCCTGCGAACGTGGTTGCTCCCGCCCCCGCTGTTGCGCTGGTTGACGGGGGCGCGCCGTCGCCGCCGCCGGCTCCGATTGCGGTTCCTGCGGAGGACCGTTCTGGTCCGAGTGCGATCGACTCCGTTACGCTCACGGTCGCTCCTGTCGCTGATGCAGCGCCGGCCGAGACCGACCCAATTCGAATCAAGGTGCTCGAGGCCGTCGCGGCCAAACTACCAATGCGTCGGCTCGATCTTACAAACGCCGACCTCAGCGGCATGGAATTGAGCGGCCAAGACTTCTCCGACGCCGTGCTCTCCGGGGCGAACTTGAAGCGTGCGACGTTGAACCAAGCTCGCTTCAGCAACGCAAAACTTCAAGGCGCCGACCTTTCGTATGCGAGTTTGCAGGGGGCCGACTTCACTCGTGCTGAGGTCGCGCGTGCAAACTTCTGCGACGCCAATCTGGAGGGGGCCCAGCTCGCGCACGCGAACGCGACCGGTACTCGCTTTGAGCGCGCCAAGCTCGACGGCCTGAAGGCGGCGCACGGCGTATTCGTGACCGCGGTGCTGAACGATGCGAGTGCCCAGCGTGCCGAGCTGCGCAACGCCGACCTATCCGGCGCTGAGCTCAATCGCGCGCGACTGAACGCCGCCGATCTGGTGGGGGCCCGCCTCAGCGAGGCTCGTGGCGAATCGGTCGTGCTCGATGAGGCGGATCTCTCCGACGCTTCGTGCACCGGCGTCAGCTTTGTGGACGCGAGCCTGCGCGGCGCCAAGCTCGCTAGAACCCAGTTCGATCGCAGTGATCTTTCGCGGGCGAACTTTGATCGGGTGAGTGCACCCCAGGCGAAGTTTGCGCGGGCACGCTTGGAGCTGACCTCGTTCCTCCGCGCCGACTTGCCGCGCTGCGATTTCTCCGGCGTGAGCGGAGAAGGGGCCGAATTCTCAGAGGCCAATCTTCAGGGCTCGGACTTCCGCTCGGCCAAACTTCCCGACGTGCGCATGCAAAACGCGAAGCTGGCTGAGTTGCAGGCGCAGAAGCTGTTCGCCAACGGCGCCCACCTCGACGGCGCCGACCTGACGAAGGCGGTGCTGCGCGGCGCGAAGCTGAAGGCCGCGGATCTCGTCGGCGCTCGCTTCGATGGGACGGACCTGCGCGACGCTGAACTCGAGGGCTGCCGCTTGGACGGCGCGGATCTCTCGAAGGCCAAGGTGAGCGGCGCGAATCTCCGCGGCGCGACGTGAGCGAGCAGGTCGCCCACGTCATACGCAGGGCATCGCTGCTCTAGAAGCGGCCTTGCAACCCTGCGAAGCCAGGGCCAACCACGAACTCGGTGCTTTGAGCGCTGCCATCCGAGCTGCCGCTGCCGGCGATCTCGATCACCAAGAAGGTGACGCCGGCCGCCAGCCCGACCGCACCCACGATCAAGCCAACGTTCGCGAGCGTCTGTTTTGTCTGTGCGCTGTCGACCAGTTCGTCATCTGCGGCGCTGGTGCACGGCCCGTTCTCCCCGCACTTGTCGACCAACTCTGACTCTGCAGCGAGGGTCAGGCCGCCCGCCACACCGAACAGGCCCATGCCCACGACGCCAACACCACCAAACGCGATCGCCACCGGCAAAAGCCCGGGACCGCCTGAGCTCGGCTTCGTTACGGGGGGCGGCGGCGCAATGACCGTGGCCGCCGGATGCGCGAGATCAACCGACTTCTTGTCTCCCGCCTTGAGTTCGAGCCGTTGCGAGAACGGCTGCTGGCCCGGCGTTTCGAGCAGGATGTCGGTGGGCACCGGGTCCAGGGCAAGCGGCTTTCCCCACTGATCCCGCGCGACGGGCGCTCCCGCAATTCGCACGGTGGTTGTCGGTTGGGCGTCGCGTACGTTGACCGTAATGAGCGCGAGCTTGTTCGCTACGTCGACGATCTCCATCTGCGCCGATTCGTAGGTGGGCTTGTACTTTGGCTCCGCCACCATGCGGGCCGAGGCCTCGGCGATCACCCGTTGGAACCAGTTATAGGCTTCCTTGGAATGTCCCAGCTCCGCCTCGCTGCGCGCGATGAAGAGCGCTGAGTTCGGGCTTTGCACCGCATTGTAGGAGTCTTGAAACTTCTGCAACGCGGCCGGGAACTTCTTCTGTTTGAACAGCGCTGAGCCGGCCGTGAACGCATCGGTAGCCGCCTTGACGGCTTGAGGCGTGGGCGCCCCCTGAGCGAACGCCATCGAAGGGGCCGACGCAGAGAGTGCGAGCGCTAGAGCTGCTCCGAACCAAAGAGTCTTCATCGCGTAGTCCAAAAGTTAGAGGTGATCGTGTTCAAGGAGCGAGGTGCGGTTTGCATCAAATCGTTGAAGGGTTGTACTTGGGCTTCGGCGGTTTCCCACCGTTCGGCTTGCCACCGTTTGGCTTGACCGGCGCAGCTGTGGTCGGCTTCGGCGGTTCTGTAGTGACCGTGGGGGCAGCGGTGGGCTCGGCCGTGGGCTCGGCCGTAGCGCTGGGCGCTGCGGTGGGTTCTGCCGTGGGTTCTGCCGTGGGAGTGGGCTGCGCAGGCGTCGGGGTTGACGTTGGCGAAAGCCCAGTGCTCGTGGTTTGGGTGGTCGCCGTTGGTAACGCGCTCGTCCCAGGTTTGCTCGCGCTGCCTGAATCAGGCTTCTCCCGCATCGATTCGATCAGCGCGATGATCGCGATACCGGCGACCACCCCAACCACGATCAAGATGCCGAGCCGCGCCCACGGTGAAAGTCCGCGGCGAGGAGCGGGAGGCTCTGCTTCGTACTCGCGCTCGCTCGGCGGCGGGCCGGCGTACACGTCCGGGGCCGCTACCGCGGGTGCAACTCCGATGGGGTCCACCGTAGGCACGCTCACCGGCTCTGCCGACGGTGGTGCGGGGGAAGGCAGCGGCTCCGACGGCACCACGAGGTTCGCGAACGGATCCGAAGGTGGCGCCACTTCGACGGGAGGAGGAGGCGGTGGAGGCGGCGGTACCGAACGGTGCGGTTGATCCAGCGCTCCAGCGCTTTTCGCGAGCGCAGCGTCTCGCTCCCGAAACGGCTCCGACAGCGCCTTCTGAACGAAGCTCGCTACGTCTTCGGTACTGGCGGGCTTGCTCACCACGTCGTCGAGTTTGACCAGCGATGCACGCACAGCATCGGCGTTGGCCGGACGTTTCTTCGGGTCTTTCTCGAGCAGCTGCATGATGAGCCGCTCGAACTCAGGGTGCAGTTCGGGGCTGAGGCCGCGCGGATTGGCTGGCGTCTTGAGCACGATGTTTTCGATCGTTTTCAGCTCCGAGTCCCCGCGAAACGGATGCACGCCGGTGGCCATCGTGTAGAGCACGCAGCCAAGTGAGAAGAGATCGCTGCGGCGATCATGCGGGACGCCACCAAGCTGCTCCGGCGATAGGTATGGGGTTTTGCCCTTTACCGTCGACCCGACGCGGGTGACGTGCACGCGGCCTTTCGACTTCGCGATCCCGAAGTCGACGATCTTCACCACGCCCGCTCGGGTCAGCATGATGTTCGCCGGATTGACGTCCCTGTGAATCAGGTCGACGAGCGCACCGCTCCCGTCCTTCAGCTCGTGCGCTGCGTGCAGGCCGGCGCAGATACCGGCCGCGATTTTGATCAGGATGTTCTCGGGGATCCCACCGGTGGTGCGCGTCGCATTCTGCAAGGCGCCGAGCGTGTCGCCGTCGATCCACTCCATGACGAGGAAGACGGCTTCTCCCTGCGTAACGCAGGCCAACGTCTGCGCAACGTTCTCATGGTGAATGCGAGAGGCGACCCGCATTTCATCGGTGAACATCGTCGCGAAGTCGGGTTCATCCGAGAGCTCCGGGAGGATCGTCTTGACCGCAACGAGGTCTGTCGCTCCGCGAGTTCCGGCGGGGCGTGCAGCCCACACGGTGGCCATGCCTCCTCGGGCTACCGGTTCAATCAGTTGGTAATTGCCGGCTTCCCCGCCGGCCAACACCAACCCGGCGGCGATGTCCTCGCCGCGCAACGAAGGCGCGTTCGTAGCCGCGGCACCTGCGTTTTTTGTCGCGGCGCTCTTGCTCGCATGCTCCTCGGTCTTTGCAGCCGCATTGGCCGGCTCCGGGGTGACCTTGGCCGCAGCGGGCGAAGGGGTCGAAGTTTGCGGCGCAGCCGCAGCTTTCGGCTTGGCCTCGGCGGCGATCGGGGAGGGGGTGCTCGCGGCCTCTGCGATCGCGCTGCCCGAGCTGGCTTCCGAAAGTGCGACGGGCTCAATCCCCATCAGCGTGTGCTGACGAATCGGTGGACGCTTGCGCGCGGCGGGTGCTGGCGGAGGAACGGAGGGCGCTTTGGGGGCGTCAGCGACGACAGCCGGGCTCACCGCCGGTGGAGGGAGCGAAGCCGGCTTGGCTTGCGGCTCTGCCGAAACCGCGGGTGCGGCGGCCTCCACCGTCTCGACCAGGGCGTTGCCGTCTTGGGTCGACGGCTCCTCCAGCATGATCTCGATCGCCGAATCCCGGATCTCGCTCGAAGACGCTCGCAGGTCGAGGGTCGGCTCGTCTTCCAAAAGAGACTTCGCCTCTTTGGGAACGGCCGGCGCAGCCAGGGCAAAGCCCATCAGTGTCTGAGCGCGTGGGCGGATGGGTGGCTTGGGAGCCTCCGGCTTTGCCTCTGCCGAGCTCGTCCCGTTGGTCTTCACCGGTTGCGGGCGTTGCGAGGCGGGGCCTGGAACAACCGACGAAAAGGCTCGCGCCGGGGCGGTGGAAGGGCGTGGCTGCGAACGCTCGACCAAGCGTGAGCAGAACTCCACGACGTCCGCGTGAGAGGCCGGGGAGGCGGTAGTCAGAGCGTTGGCAAACTCCTCGAGCGAGCCACGCGCGGCGGGATCTCGCGATAGCGCCCGCGATAGCGCCTTGGAAAAATCCTCGGGCAGCTCCTCGCGCTGGGAGCGCGCGTCTGGGATCGCCGCGGAGAGCACCTTCTGTACCACCGCGGCTTCCATGCGCGAGGCAAACAGCTTGTTGCGCGTGCAAAGCTCCCAAACCACGACGGCGAGGCTGAACAGATCCGAACGTGCCTCGGGCGCGGCCGGTGGCGGACCCAAAGTCAGGCTCATTGCCTTCACGCGTTCAGGCGCTGCGTAGGGCAGTCGATCGAGGTTCTTCGCGAAGTGAAGGCCAAATCGGGCTAGCGCACGATCCGCGCTGAAGCCCGAAACCCGGGTCACGCCGTCTTGCCCGACGAATATGCACCACGGCCCGAGTTCGCCATGGCTGAAGCCTTGCTCCGCGCCGCTCTGTTCATAAGCTGCGGCGACCGCGGTTGCAGCGTCCAACCCGATTCGAAGGGCGATTGGTACTGGCAACCCGTCAGGGCCGACTCGACGCAGTAGCGCCAGCAGGCTTTCGGCCTCAGTCCAGCTCTGAACTACGAACGGCTCGCCGTCGATCGTGCCGGCCTCGAGCACCGCGTTGACGTTCACATGCCGAAAGGCGACCGCCTTCTTGGCTTCGTTCTGAAGATTGTCGCAAAGCTGTGCGCTCTTCGCGACGTGGCGGTGCACCTTCGTCAAAACGACGCTTTCGGTGCTGCCTTTTCGGTTCGCAATGAAGGTGGCGCCGACGCTGCTCGCGCTCACTTCCCGCACGAGCTCGAAGCTCCCAAGCTTTTTTCCGGCCGATTGTTGTGGGGTGAGCGCCATTTCTGGGTCAGGCTATCAGGCTCTTTGCAGACGGGGGAAGTTCGCGAGAAGAGAAAAGCTGAGTGTGGTGGTCATGAAAGAAAAAGAACCGTCCGAGCCGATACGCGAAACAAAGCCGGAGCCGCTGGCTCTCGTCCCTTCAGACAGGGCTTCCCCGTACCCAGTATCGCGGCTTGCCCCAGCGTTTGACCTGGTGGATATCGCCCGCGAGATCCAAGAGGCCGACAAACTCCTGGGCGTCGTGGTGAGCGGGCAACTCGACGTGATCGCCGACCAGATCCGTGGGCTGCAAGCAAAAGCGCGAGAACTCCTACAAAGGGCAGAAATGAACGCCCAACTCCATCGCGCGGCGTGCAACCTCAAGAAGCGGCCAGGCCACATCTACCACCTGTACCGGCGCAGCGAGCAGGAGAGCTACTTCTCGCTCTTGTCGCCTGAAGAATGGGGCGGAACGCCGCCGCACCCGCACGAGGGCGCCTACCGTTTGGAGCTCGACATGTCCTTTACCCGCGTGGAGGCCTGAGGCTTCGCCCGGGGGCGGGGGCCAGCTTGCTTGCTTCTGGCTTGCCGGCTCTTCACCTTGGGCTTTGGCTTGGCTGCGACCTTGGCGAAGTTTTCGCAAGACTCCGAGCGCGTGGGGCAGGCGATGCGCACATGAAAGTGATCATCGTGAGGTAGGGCGTTCTTCGGTTGGATCAGCACCTCCGCAGCACGCCGGCGCACGGCCTCCGATGCGCCGGAGGCGGCTGCTACCTCCAGCATCCGCTTCTTGAGGTGGGACGCGACGAAGATTTGCAGCACCCGCGCGCTCGGGTCGGTCAACCAAGCCTCCACTAGCGCCCAGCTTCTTTCAGCGTCGAAGCTTACGCCCTTCATGTTCGCGGCTCGGAAGTCCTCCTCGATCTTCGCAAACCGCGGAGCGACGAACGCGGATTTTCCCTTGCGCAGGTAGAAGGCAACGTCCGCGTCGCGACCGCTCTCGTGCGACTTGTGGCCGTCGATGTCGCCGCCCCCACGCTTCGATAAGTCGGCCACGGTGAGTACGGATCCCGGGTGCGACTTGGCTACCTTGGCAGCGCTCCTCGTGAGCATGTCCACGAGTTCCGGTACGCCCCAGCGATGCCCACCGACCGAGCGCAGGCTGGAGGAACTCTTGAGCTGCTTGCCCCCCTGAAGCTGACCTTCATTCGGCGAGCCCACGCTGCGCGCGTGGGGTGGGCGCGGTTGCTTGGCCTCGGCGGGAAGCGCTGTCGCTGAAACCAGCAGCAGGGAAGCAACGAGTGCTGCGAGCCTCATCAGCGCGTTTGTAGCGCTGCGATCGAGTGAGAGCAACTTATCGAACTCTTGGCGCCCAGCCGGCGGCTGCACTAAGGGGCGCTCATGCGTCGTCTCAACGAGTCGGTGGTCTTGTCCTGCGATGCCGAGAAGTATTGGCAGCTTTTCTGGGATGAAACAGCCATGCGCAAGCTGTACCTGGAGGGGCTTGGGTTCCGTGCTTTCAGCGTGATCGAGAAGACCGACACCGAGCGGCGGCTCAAGATTCAGCCGAAGATGAACCTCCCGAGCGCGGTCGAGAAGGTTCTCGGGCCGACCTTCGCCTATGAGGAAATTGGAACCCTCGACCGCACGCGGAACGAGTGGAAGTGGCGGATGAAGAGCCCGCTTGGCGACAAGCTCTTGTCGCACGGCGTCGTTCGCCTCGAAACCAAGGCTCCGCAGTCCGTGAAGCGTCTGGATGAAGTGACCATCGAGGCCAATATCTTTGGCTTGTCCACGGTGATCGAGATGGCGGCGGAGAAGGAGCTTCGCGCTGCTTGGCCCAAAGAGTTCGAGTGGTGGCGGGCGCAATTGGCCTAGAGTGTCGGCGTGCGCGCGCTGATTGCAGCCTTTGGGGTGACCGCTCTCATAACGACGTTACCTAGTGTAGAGGCTCGAGCCGCCGAGCGCGCGGTTGCGCCGCAGAGTGTCGCCACGGTCAGCGCGGAAGAGCGCTTCGTTCGTGAGGCGCTAAGCGACGCTGGAGGTGCCCTGGTTCAGCAGCGCACAGCGTTTCTGGAGGCCGGTCGCATTGTCCAGTTGGCAAGCGTCGCGAGCGAGCCGACGCGTTGCTCGGTGTTCGTCCTGCTGAGCACGCGCAACCTGAGCTTTTCGGCGAGTCTCTCGGGGACGAAGCGGCCCGCTGAAGTGGCGTTAGCGCAGCTGCGCGACGCGACCGAAGGCGGCACGACGACCAAGAACAGCGAGAATGGCCTGCTCTTGCTTCACACCTGCACCGAACCAAACGAGGCCGCGAGCGAGGCCGGGGTGCTCGCGCGGATGAGCTCGGCGCGCGGGACGGTCTCGGCGCTAGGCACCACCGTTTCGCGCAGCCTCGACGTAGGCGACCTCGAGCGACGGCTTCGCAGTGGGCTCGGCCTGATTGATGGCCCCGCTCCAGCCCGAATCGATCTCGGCCCGCCACTTCGCGCTGAGCCGCTGACAACGCGGCGGGCGCGTGGCTCCGTACGCGCGCGGGCTGCAGGAGCAAGCAACGTCCTCTTTAGTGAAGGGCGCTCCGACGCGGTGGGGGAGGGCGTGGCTGAGTTGGTGCTAACGCGGGGCTGTCACACCGTTTCCGTCTATGGTGCGGATGGCAATGCGGCGCAGGACGTGGACGCCGAACTCGTGGACGCCGAGACCGCCGAGCGCATCGACCGTGACCGCTCGGAGCTCGCCGACGCCTTCCTTGCGGTGTGCGTGATGCGTCGGCGCTCGGTGCGCGTGAGCTGGCGGGGGGCTCTTCCCGCACAAAAGGTGCTGCTGGAAGACGCCGTTTCTGCGATCGGGACGGGTATCCCGGAGGCCTACGGCGAACGCGCTGCGGCGGGGTTTGCGGCGCTCTTTCATGAGCGCGAGACCGCAAGTCCAAGCGTCGAGCCCATCTTCGAGACGATGGGGGCACAGGGGAACGTCGAACTCACCATCGATGCCGAACCTGGCCGCTGTTATCTCGCCGCGGCGGCGCTGATTCGCGGAGCTTCACGCGGGATGCGCCTGGTCGCTGGGGATGCAGCAAAAGCGAGCCTGGTGGAAGCTCAAACTGGGAGCGAGGCCGGGCTCGTGCATTTCTGTACGAGCAGCGAGAAAGCGTCGTTGGTGGTGGATGTACCGGGCGGGTCGATCGCCTGGGTCGGCGTTGTTTGGCTCGTCGGCGCGCAGACGCTCGGTGCCGCTGTGCAGGGGGAGCCATGAGACGTTGCTGCTCGCTGCTGCTGCTCTTGGCCGGGTGTGTCGAGCCGGCTCCAGCCTGTCCTACGGCGCCATTGCACGTAGTGGACGCAGCACCGTCTGACCTGCTCGACAAGATAGCGCTCGCCGCCGAAGCCAGCGGGGCTGGCAAGTTCGTCGCCATCTCCGACGCGCTGCTCTCGGAGGGAGATCGCGTCGGTGACTTCTTCGCGCCATCCTCGAAGGAGTGTTTCATCGTCTATGCACGCGCGAGCGATGGGGTTCGCGATTTGGACCTCTTCGTTTTTGGTGACGAAGGCAGCGCGCTGGCCTCGGATGAAGGCGGTTCGGCCCAGAGCGCAATCATGATCTGTCCGCCCTTTCCGGGTCGTGTGTTCGCGTCCGCGCGTGTTGCCAGCGGAGCGGGGCGAGTCGCGATCGGTGCCCACCCGGTCCCGGTAAACCGCGCTGTCGCTGTTGCGGGCGCAGTCAACGCGAGGGTGCCAGGCGAAGAGTCCGGCCGGCTCGAGAGTTGGCCGGGGCTCGAGCTGAAACTTGCCGCTCATCGCAAGCAGTTGGGCGCAAGTTGGGAGGACATCCGCCGGTTCGCCACAGTGGTAGATCCACGTGCCGCTACGCGAGCGACGGTGCCGATCGCGGCGCAGACCTGCATCGACGTCTTGGCGGTTCCTTCCGAGGAGGTGCCCTCTCTCGAGCTGATGGTCGAGGCCGACGACGGACGCGTCGTGGCGCGCGGCGAGGCTCACGGCCGCGATCGCGCGTTGGTCATGTGCTCCGAGCTTGGTGAGTCGGTCACGCTGGTGCTGCGCCCGCGCAGCACCAGCGGCCACGTGGCGTTGATCGTCGGCAAGTCGCGCGGAGCTGTTGCTCCGGAGCTATCGAGTTCGGTTGCCGTTCGCCGAGCAACGCCGAAGGGGACGGCAGAGCAGGCTCGTGAGGCGTTTGAGGCCGAGCTTGGAAGCCTTTGGGGCAAGCCCACCGCGGTCGGTAAGGGGGTGGCGTTGGTCGGGTCGCGCGTCAGCCTGCCGGTCAAGCTCCCCGCCGGTTGTTCACGCTTGGACGTCCATGCAGGAGAGCCGCTCGGTCCCTTCGATGTCGGCTTGTGGACCGACGATGGCGTGCTTCTTGGGGAGAGCGCCGCAGGGCGCCGAGCAACGGTGGTGGCTTGTCGGGAGAAGGCCGTCGAGGCCAGGCTCGACGTCGGCTCGGACGGTCGACCTGGCCCATTCATCGTCGAGCGGCGCACGTTGACTACCCCGCCTGCTGCCCTGCTTGCTCACCCGCTCGCGTTGTCGCGCCTGTTCGAGCGGTTGCGCGGCCTCGATGAACCAACGCCCAGCGAACTAGCGACGGCTGTCTCGCTCGAACTGCCTGCACGTCGTCGTGTCGATACCACGTTTGAACTTGGCGCCGATGAGTGCCTCGAGCCCGTGGTCGCGCTCGACGATGAGTCCAACGGCGGCATCGATTTGCGGCTGGCAAACGAAGCGAGCTCGGACAACGTCCTCGGCCGAGGGCGCTTCGTCGCGAGTCAACGGCTATGCGTGAGCGAAGCCGCACGTGTGCGGCTCGAGCTCCGCGCCGACCATGGACCGCAAAAGGGCTTGCTTCTGGTTCGCAGAAGCAAGCCCTAGCGAGGCTGCACTCAAACTGCGATGACGCAGATCAGGGCGTGCAGACCCCGGTGCCCATGTTGCACATTGCAGGGCCAATCCCGGTGCAATCCGTATTGTCGTTGCAGCCGCAGATGTTGGCGGCCAAACAATCGTGCCCGTCGTTGTTGGTCGCACACTCCGCGTCGAGCACACACTCGACACAGGTGTTCATGCCGACGAGGCAAGCAGGCGTTGGCGCGCTGCAGCCCATGTTGTTGATGCAATCTACACACGTAGCCGTGGCGACGACGCATTGCTCGCCGGCGGCGCAGCCGCCCGTCGCGTCGCAGTTTACGCAGGTGTTGGTGGTGGTGTTGCATTGGTCGTTCGCGCCGTTGCACCCGCCGTCGTCGACGCAATCCACGCAAAGGTTGGTGGTGGTGTTGCACTGATCGGTGCCAGAGCAGCCAGCGTTGTTGATGCAATCGACGCAGGTGTTGTTGGTCGTGTTGCATTGCTGGCCGGACGCACAGCCGGAATCATTGATGCAATCGACGCAGGTGTTGTTGGTCGTGTTGCATTGCTGGCCAGACGCACAACCGGAATCATTGATGCAGTCGACGCAGGTTGCCGAAGCTACGATGCACTGTTCGCCGTTTGCACAGCCCCCGCTTGCATCGCAGTTCACACATTGATTCGTGCCGGTATTGCACTGGTCGTTTACACCCGAGCAACCCGCGTCGCTGGTGCAGTCGACACAGGTTCCACTGCCATTACACTGGCCTGCCGTGGGCGGGCTGCAGGTTACGCCGGCGGCGATATTGATGGTTGATGCCGCTCCATTCGAGCAGGAAGGCGCGACACAATCGTTCGGCGTGACGTCGTCCGCGGGGTCGCTGTTGTCCGCTCCCGAGACGGCGTCGATCGACGTACCATCGCAGACGAGCTGTTGGCAGTTGCCATCGATGCCATCGTCGGCAAAGGGCCCAGCGGGAACGGGGGCGGTTTCACATAGGCCAGCGGTGCACACCGGGTTCCCGCAGTCGGTATCGAGCCCCGGGTCGGTGCAGTCACCGGCGTCATTGCACGAGCAGGACCCGTTCAAACATTGGAAGGCGTCGTTGCGGCCGCAGCTGTTCGTGTTGTTGACGAGCGTCGGCATGCCGGCGGCATCGCAGCCCTCGGTGGTGCAAGGGTTGCCGTCCTCATCGGTCGGGATATCGGTCTCGTCGGGCGCGGTGCCGGGGACGTCGCCGTTGCAGGCAGGCTGCTGGCAGTCGTTGGGCACGTCAGGCGGTAGCTGCGTCGGGTCAGGCGTCGTGCCGGGGGTGCTGCCGTTGCAGATGGGGAGCTTGCAGTCCTGCGGCACGTCTGTCGGTAGGTCGGTCGGGGCGGGGTTCGAGACCTGCTCGGTGCCCTCGCAGACGTTCTCTTTGCAGTCACCATCCACTTGGACGAGCGTGAAAACCTCCGCAGCGGGGTGCAGGCAGTTCCCCTCGACGTCGCATACGTCGTCGGTGCACGGGTTATCGTCATCACAGTCAACGCCCCCGCAAACATCGCCACCAGTTCCGCCGGTTCCGCCGCTTCCACCCCCTCCCGTCGGGCGGAAGCGTTCGAAGTCTTGAAGGCACCCCGAGCCAGCGAGCACCAAAAGCGGAAGACCAACAATCGCCGAAAGTCGAAGTGCCAAGAGAACCTCGCGAGCAGGAGTATGCGTGCAGCATACAGGTAAACTGGCCGTTCTAACAAACCCTGGTCCCAAGCCGCCGAAGCGAGCCCGCGAGCTTGCTGTGCCGATCCATTGACGCTAGGCTCCGGTATCTCCTCGGGGGAACGTGGCCACAGCAAACCCGCTTCAGCAACCAGCGCCCAGTGCGAGCAACGTGCTCGGGAAGTTCAAGCTCATCGCGGAGCTGGGGCGGGGTGGCATGTCCGAGGTCTACCTGGCGGTCATTGCGGGGCCTGCAGGCTTCAACAAGCTCGTCGTGGTCAAGCTGATCAAGGCGGAACTCGCAGAAGATCCTGACTTCATCAGCATGTTCTTGGAAGAGGCGCGTCTCTCCGCGCGGCTCAGCCACCCCAACGTCGTCCAGACCAACGAGGTCGGCGAGTTCAACGGTCGTTACTACATCGCCATGGAGTACTTGGAGGGCCAGGCCTACAGCCGGATCCTTCATCGCCTAGGCCGAGATCGTGGTCTGCCGCTGGGTATGTCGCTGAGAACGTTGAGCGACGTGCTGCAAGGGCTTCACTACGCCCACGAGCTAGCCGATTTTGACGGTTCGCCTCTCGGCGTGGTTCATCGAGATGTCACACCTCACAACGTTTTCATCACCTACGACGGTCAGGTGAAGGTGGTGGATTTCGGCATCGCCAAGGCGATGAACTCTTCGCACGAGACGCGAACCGGCATGCTCAAAGGCAAAGTCGGTTACATGGCGCCCGAGCAGGCACGCGGGGAGCGTGTGGACCGTCGCGCAGATATTTTCAGCGTTGGCGTGATGTTGTGGGAAGCGGCAGTCGGTAAGCGGCTTTGGAAGGGCCTCAACGAGGTGCAGATCCTTCATCAGCTGCTGTCCGGGGAGATCCCATCGCCACGGTCGATGCGCCCGGACATCTCGCTTCAGCTCGAGAGCATCATCATGAAGGCCGTGGCGATGGACCGAGATCGTCGGCACTCCACAGCGCTCGAACTCCAAAGCGAGCTCGACGAGCTGATGGACTCAGGCAGTGAGCGCTCCACGCTGCGAGAAGTTGGTCGCTTGCTCTCAACGACCTTCGAGGATGAGCGGCGCAAGCTAAAGGGCATCATCGAGCAGCAGGTCGCAAAGTCGTCCATGTTGGCGACGGGGCTTTACCAGCAGATGCCGTTGCCTGCGGTGGAGCAGCCCAACTTCACTGGCGAGGTGCCGCGTCTTTCGATGGGGCCGATGTCCGGATCGATGGGCTCGCACACCGGGGCCTCCAACAGTTTTCAGCCGCAGTACACCGGGCAACAGCCCGTGCAGCCGAGCCCGACGTTCCAGGGGCATTCCCCGTCGTACTCCCACCCGGGCGCACAGTTCGCCCATCAAACGGGCTCGTTCCAGAACCAAAGTCAGCTGGGTTCCAACCCCCAGCAGGGCTCCAACGCCGCGCCCTCGCACCCTGGTAGCGGCTCGCACCCTGGTCATTCACACGTCGCTAGTGGTTCGCACCCCGGCGTCTCGCAGCACGCGGGTCACAGTTTCTCCGGCTCCTATCCCGGGGCTGGCGCGCACCCAGGCCTCCATAGCTCAATCCCTCGCTTCTCCCCGCCCATGAGCGGGAGTGAGCCTGGCCACAGCTCGCAACCGAGCTTCTCCAACTCAATCAATCACGCCAGCGTCGCAACGCCTCGCGCGGCGAAGCCTTCCACCAACCGGCTCACGCTGGTTGCCCTCGGGGTCGCCGCAGCGGCGGGCGGGGCTGCAGCGCTGCTCTACGTCGGTTTTTCGAAAGCCCCCGCAAGCGCTCCCGTAGCCGCGAGCGCCCCCGCAGCTGTCGCAAGCCAGGCGGCGGTTCCCGCTCCAGCCCCGACGGCAAGCCCCGTTGCTCTCGCGACCGCACCCCAGAGCGCAGACGCAGCGACCAGCCACAAGCTCAAGGTGAAGGTCTCTCCCGATACGGCTGACATCTTTCTCGATGGAAAGAAGGTCGGAACGGGCAGCTATGAGGGGCTGCTCAAGGCAGATGGCACGGAGCATGAGTTGAAGGTGGACGCCCCTGGTTACGCGTCAAAGTCGCGGACGCTCACAGGCTCTGAAGACGTGACGTGGGACGTCGAGTTGACGGCGGAACGGCGCACAACGGGCGGTCCTGTCACCAAGTCGACGGCTGCCCCTACGGCGGATCCGACCCCTGTTCCCACGGCCACCGCCACGGGACCGCTGCGAGACAGCAAGGGCCGGGTGATTCGGCCAATCGATTCCAGTTATCCCGGCGGCAACTGAACTCTGGGGCGAGGTAGCGACGCCGGGTTGGCCGTTTCTTGTGCGGCTGGTACCGTTTCGGCATGAAGTCGCTTTGGGGTTCGCTTCGTTCGATTGGGCTCGCAGCGGCCTGTTCTTGTGCGCTGGCCGCGCCCCTTGCCCTCCCGTCTCAGGTTCTCGCGCAAACCGCGAGCCAGACCAAGGCCGAGGAGGCCAAGGCTCGCTACACCAAAGGTGTCGAGCTCCACACCGAGGGCGATTACCAATCAGCCTTGATCGAATTCAAACGCTCGTACGAGCTCGTGCCCAACTACCACGTGCTCTTCAACATTGGGCAGGTGTACTTCCAGTTAGCCGACTACGCGAATGCGCTGCGTACGCTCGAGCAGTACTTGGAGGAAGGCGGCAAACGTATCCCGGTATCCCGGAAGTCCGACGTTGATCGAGACGTCGAGAAACTGAGGGCCCGCGTGGCGACCGTAACGGTGAAGGTCAACGTGCCCGGAGCCGAGGTGCGCGTCGATGACCAATTGGTCGACGTTCCGGCCAACAACAAGGTGTTGGTGAGCGCCGGTAAGCGCAAGTTCGAGGTGAGCAAGCCGGGCTACAAGCTGTTGTCGAAAACAGAGGAGATCGCTGGCGAAGAGACGCGCGAGATGAGCTTTGAGCTTGTTCCTGACACCAACCCCGAGAAGGGCGGCCCAGTGATCGTACCGGGGCCCGCGGTTGAGGCAGGGCCGCCCGTCGTGCCGATCATCTTGTGGTCGCTGACCGGTGCTTTGGCCGTTGGGACCGGGGTGACCGGGGCTTTGGCACTAACGGCTGATTCGACGCTCGATCGACTCAAGACCGAGCCCGGGAACACCGAGCAGCAGATCGTCGAGCAAGCCGATTCGGCGAAGACGTTGGCCCTCGTCACAGACATCCTGCTCGCGGGGACCGCCGTCTCCGCTGGCGTAGCTACTGTGTTCACCATCCTCGAGCTAAGCAGTGGCCCGGAGCAACCCGCTGCAGCGCCGTCGGCCGTCGAGGCCCGGCTCCGGGTCACGCCGCTCGGCCTTTCACTCGAAGGTACGTTCTAGCGAGTTCAGCGGCGCGCATGCCGCTATCATAGCGGCATGCGGTCAGGCTCTTGTTCAATCGCGCTTCTTACCCTGCTGGCAGCTTCATGTGGTGACGATGAAACCCAAAGTCCGCCAGCCGTGGACCTCGGGCTCGAAGGCGGCTTCCTAGGTGAGGTTCAGTCGGGTAATCGGCTAGTGCTCAAAGCTGCGGACGGCAGGGTGCTGCTGGACGGTCTCCCGGTCGGGACCGTCGCTGCGGATGGTCCACCGCTCGTAGGCTTCGCCACGCGCGAGGTGACCACGACCTACGAGATGCAGTTTGGCGCCTTCAAGCCAACCTCGGTCGCCGAGGGAAGCTGGCGGGTAGCACAAGAGCTCAAGAAGGAAGCGAGCGGGCTGACGCTGCTCGGCTCGGGCGCCGAAGAGCTCGCGCGCTTGGCCTTCTCTTCGCCGGAGGAAGGCCACCTGGTGATCGAGATAAAGCCAGGCCCCGATGCGCAATTCGACCCCAACGAACCTGCCACCGCGACCAAGCTCTCGTGGGGGTTCGCGTGCGACAAGCAGGACCACTTTGCCGGGTTTGGCGCACAGACCTGGGACGCTGATCATCGTGGCCAAACGGTCCCGGCGTTCGTGACCGAAGGCGGTATCGGCAAATCCGAGACGGACGATTACTCCGCATTGTGGATGTTGCAGGGGCAACGGCACTCGAGTCACGCGCCGCTGCCTGAATATCTATCGAGCCGGGGTTACTTGTTCGTCGCCGAGACCGATCGGCGGTCTACCTTCGCGCTTTGCTCAGAAGCAGAGAGTGCGGCGCGCGTCGAGATTGATATGCCCGCCATTTTGCACGTGTTCGATGGGCCGGAGCCTGCTGTGGCCATCGAGCGAGCGACGGCTACCTTCGGGCGCCCGCGCATGCCACCACCGGTAGCGTTTGCTCCTTGGCTGGACGCTGTGTTCGGTAGCGAGAATGTTCGCAGAATCGCGCAGAAGCTCCGCGAGGAGCTGATTCCTGTCAGCGTAATCTGGACAGAGGATTGGCGCGGCGGCGATTGGGAAGGCGAAAACTATGCACTAAAAGAAGAATGGGAGGTCGACCGTACCCTCTATCCCGATATTGAAGCAGTGGCCGATGACCTCCACGGACTCGGGTTCGACTTCCACGTGTACTTCAATCCCTTCGTCTATATGGACTCCAAGGCCTGGACCGAGACCGAGCCCAACGGATACCTCGTTAAAAAGCCGTCCGGAGAACCGTATACCTTCACCGGAGCCAAATTCACCGAGTGCGGCCTGATCGATCTCGACAACCCCGATGCGCGTGCCTGGGCCTCCTCCAAAATGGAGGGCGCGATCGCGCTCGGGGCAGACGGCTGGATGAACGACTTCGCAGAGTGGCTTCCCACCGACGGCGTCACAGCGGCGGGGCCCTCATACATGTCTCATAACGTGTATCCGGTGCAGTGGCAGGAAGTGGCGCGCGCCGCGATCGACGCCCAGACAGATGGCGTGCCGCGCTTGTTCTTTGGACGCAGCGGATGGTTTGGCAGCCCAGCGCTGACCGACGTTTTCTGGGCCGGTGACCAGCGTACGACCTTTGACGAGGATGACGGTTTCCCAACCTTGATCCCGCAAGCCATTGGGCTCGGCATCGTGGGCATATCAACCTACGGTCACGACATCGCTGGCTATCAGTCGGCGACCAACCCTGGCTCCTCCAAAGAGCTTTTCTTCCGTTGGACGTCGCTGGGGGCGTGGTCCCCGGTGATGCGCACGCATCACGGCAATCAGCCCAATAAGGTATGGAGTTGGGAGAAGGACGCCGAGACGATCGCGCACTTCAAGCGCTACGCCGAGCTGCATATGAGCCTCGTGCCTACGCTCACAGCGCTCGCGCGCGAGGCCGCTGATACCGGCATGCCGATGTGGCGTGGCCTCGCTTTGCACTACCCCGAGGATGCGGCGGTCTGGCCGATCAAGGACCAGATCCTGCTGGGCCGTAGCCTCATGATCTCGCCGGTCATCGTCGAGGGCGCGACCAACAGGCCGATCTACTTCCCGGAGGGGCGCTGGTTCGATTGGAATGCCGATGGCGCGGTTGACGGGCCAGTCACCCAAACCGTCGAGTCCGGTATGGAGGAGATTGCCGTGTTCGCGCGCGCCGGTGGCATTGTCCCGATGTATCCGGACGGTGTGATGACGTTGGTTCGCGGTTCGGCCGAGGTCCCTGACGCAAGCTTGGTGGGCGACGATCGCATCGTCCGCGTCTTCCTCGGGGATAGCGGCAACATCGTTGAAGATGGCGGGCTCGCATACGAGCTAACCGCCCTCGCTGAACTCGGCGACTCGCTGTCGCTAGAGTTCGAGGGCGAGGGCGCAGCGAGCGTTTCGCTCAGCAAGTGTGACAGTGAGTTGACGGCGCCGTGCGTGGAGACGAGCGGTCGGGAACTCGTGGCGCACGTGGTGGGAGCCGGAAGATTTACTGTGCTATCGGGGCAAACGGCGTCTGCTGAGTTCGTCGTTTCCGGCGGAGACCCGGCGCGCGTTCTGACGGTCCGCTTTCGCCACTGAGCGAGGGCCAAGGTCGTAATGACCTTGGCTCGCTGCACTCCCTTGCGGTGCTCTACTGGGGGACCGGCGGCACGACCACGTCACTGAGCGGCTGTACGCTCGCTCCAGCTGGATAGGCGTAGCTGACGTATTGCGAGTAGGGAAACAGGAGAGCGCTTGCGTCCCCGCCCGTTGCGCCGCTGCCCCAACCCCACACGGTAATGGAGAATGGCCCGTCGCTCGTCGCCTCGTTGCGTCCGTTGTCACACCCGCCTTGTGGGGCGAAGTTCCCCGTGACCAAGTCGACGTAGGCGTATTCATAGGTGCTGCCGTCCCCAACCGGCAGCCAACCCGAAATAGGGGCTCCTTGGCAGGCCAACGTCACATCTCGGAAGCCGTTGGGCGTGGCTTTGCGAATGACCGTTAAGCTCGTCTCCGGATACGTCGGGTCGGTGAAGAAGACGTATTGGTTGAGGAACTGCTCGGAGGGGATGGCGTTGACCGTCTCCGGGTCCCCACGGCAATCTCCAAACTGATCCACGCTGACGTCGGCACAACCGGTCATATGCGCTGATACGTAAAAGGGGTGGTCCTGGTCCTGACTGCGCACGACGAACGGCGCAGAAGTCGAGAACTCGGCGACCTGACCCACGCCGATCGTGGTGGGTGCGCCAGGCGGCGCGGCGGGTTCGTAGCTGAGCTGAGTCCCAGCCACCGAGCCGATGATGCGCCACGGCGGCACCTCTTCGATTCCGGCAAAGCGATTGCGATGATGCACCCCGACGTACTCGGTGCCGAGCGCTCGCACCGGTGGGATCATCTGATGCCCGGCGTCACAGGCCCCGGTTGAAACGTCGGGGATAACCATACAGCGATTGCCACCGATGAGCCCCACAGGTTTATTGCTTTGGACAGGGCTGCCAGTCAAATCCTCGGCTTCAGTGAACTGAAGCACTTGCCCCTTTGCCAATTGATACGTCGCCGGAACGCCAGCGCTCGTCCCAGTTACCCCTGGCCCGCCAAGAATGGTCCCCGTTGGAGCGATGGTTACTTCGGTGCCGTCTTCTGCTGCGATGACTTGGATATACTGGTAAAAATTCGTGTCGCCGGGGATCGTTTGGCGGTAGGGCTCAATGGCTACGTAGTTCGTATCCCAAGAGCTCGTTGGTAAGAGCAACGTTGCGCTGGTGATGGCGCTCGGCCCGCCACCATACGGAAAGATGTCATAGGCAACCACCGGTACGCTGCTCGTGACACGGAAAGACTGCGCAATACCCGTCCCGTGGAGGGCTGCGTCCTGCGACGTCAGTGCCGGAGTGATGCCGGCTGGGCAAGCAGGTGTGTAGAGCGCGCCCGGGTTGAACTGCGCGAGGAAGAGAACGGCCACTTCCCCCGCGGGGATCTGCCCGTTGGGGAGGGGTTGGTAGCTGATATTGGCGCCGCTTCCGCTCGGAATGCGAGCAAAGGAGCTTACGTCGAGAGGCTGGCCAGCTCGTTCCACGGTCAGCGTGGCTGGGCTCGTCCAGGTATTGGCGACGAAGGTGGCAAAGCACGCGCCGGCCGAGAACGTCACATCAGGGTTGACGGTGTAATAGTCACAACCAACCGAACTCTTGTTGGCTTTGGCTGCATCGCAGGCCGCAATGCACTCGCCAGCGGCACAACCCTGCTCTGCGGGGCAGGTGCCGACCACCTCCCCATCGCAGAGAATGGTGTGTAGATCCGCGGCGCACGAGCGCTCCCCAGCGCATGGCCCGCTGGCTCCAGTGCCGAAGCCACCTCCTTGGCCACCGAAGCTTCCGCTAGAGCCGCCGCTCGCACTCGTGTTGGCGCCGGTTCCGGTCGTGGGGTTGCCGGCGTCACAGCCCAAAGCCAAAAGCAACGCGAAGGCGGCGCCCACGCTCGTTTCCGGGGAATGTCTAAGCATGGTTTGAGCCTCGCATTCGTGGCGGCCGACCACAAGCCCGCGCAAGCCGCGATTCTCCCGCCGAGAGCTGCTAAGTCTGGGGCGTGATACGCATTCCCTCTGCGCCTGGTCCCAGCCCGCTGCCCGTACTCGGGGTCACGGCTCGCGCTCTCGATTGGATTCTCGACCCGATTGGCACTGCAGGGAGGCTGTTTGCGCGCTACGGCAACGTCGCCTCGATCGTACGAGGGCCGTTGCGTATCGCCAGCCCGGGCCCAACACCGGCGATCCCTTGGCTCGAGCGGACGAACGGCGCTGGAGTGGTATGCGTCAATAGCGCTGAGCTCAATCGTGAGGTGCTCAATGGTCACGATCGCTACTTCATGATCGCCCTCTCAGGCCGCTTATTCCCAAGGGAGCTCGAGCCGAAGGAGCGAGAACGGCCGGTTACGCGGCTGATGACCGGCCTGTTCCACGTAAACGGCGCCGAGCATCGCAAGCACCGACGACTGCTGATGCCGGCCTTCGCCAAGACACGCATCGATGCCTATCACGCCGATATGGTGCGCATCACCAATGACGTGCTCGAGAACTATCGCGTAGGCACGACCCGAGATGTCCATGCCGACTTGACCGAGCTCACGCTGCGCATCGCGACCACGACGCTGTTTGGCGAGGACGAGGGCGCGCGCGGGGTCGAGCTCGCGAGGATCATGCAGACCTGGCTGCTTACGATGATGTCGCCGAAGATGTTATTGCGACTGGACGCGCCCAGGCTCCCGTACAGGCGCTTTCTCGAGCTTACGGCGCAGATCGATCGAGAGACGTTGGCCATGGTGCGTGCTCGCAAAGAGCGCCCTGCGGGGCCGGATATGCTCTCGATGCTGCTGGCCGCTCGCGATGAAGACGGCAGCGCGCTCGATGAAGACGAGCTGGTTGGTCACGCCGGTGTCATCTTTGCCGCCGGTCATGAGACCAGCACCAACGCTCTCGCCTGGACCTTGCTCCTGCTCTCACAACATCCCGAGGTGATGCGCGAACTCGAGGACGAGCTTGCGCCTTTGGGTGGAGCTCCACCCAGCGTGGAGGAGCTGTCTCGTCTTCCGCTCTTGGAGGCGGTGGTCAAGGAGAGCCTACGGCTCTTGCCACCCGTCCCTATCCACCCCCGGCTCGTGGCGCAGGACTCCGAGCTCGGTGGGCACTTCTTGCCCGCAGGCAGCGAAGTCTTTTTATCGATCTATCACCTGCATCACGACCCCGACATCTTCCCCGACCCGAAGGTGTTTCGTCCACGCCGCTGGGAGACAGCGCGGCCTTCGGTCTATGAGTACAATCCCTTCAGCGCTGGGCCCCGCATGTGTATTGGCGCGGCGTTTGCGATGCTCGAGATCAAACTGGTCTTGGCGATGTTGCTCAGCCGCTTTCGCTATCAGCTACCTGCCAATACCCGCATCGACCCGCGGGTTGCCATCACCATGGCGCCTAGCAAAGGTTTGCAGATGACCTTGGGGCCGCGGCGGATGGCGTCCCGCTTACCGAACCGGGTGGGTGGTCGCGTTCGTCAGTTAGCGCAATGGCCGGAGTGGTGACGTCGCAGTTCGGCTTGGTTGCTTAGGTGCGGGGCGAACGTTAACGTGCACAGCGTGTCACTCGAGGCAGCGCAGGCGTTGGCGGATTGGAGCTACGAGCAGGCCAAAGAGGAGGCAGAATCGAGCGTCGTGCGTTGGGAGTGGGCGAGCTTTACTCGCTATTCGCTCGAGCCCTGCTACTTCGAGATAAATCGCTATCGCCGCGGGGACCCGCTAAGCGAAGAGCCGGACCCGCCGCTAAATGGTGCGCGAGGTCACGGCTTTGATGCCGCGGGCTGTCTGCGTGTTGAGCGCCAACAAACGAACGAGCCAGGTTCCTACTACGAAACCTTCTACGCCACGCGCCCAGGAGGGACTGCGCGGCGTCACTTTGACCACCTGCCGAGCAAGCATGAGATCAACTCATCTTTCTTCGAGCAGGAGGGTGAGCAGGTCTCCCGCATCGATACCGTTTATCGGGGTGGCAAGCAGCTTAGCGAGACCTTTTCGTACGATAGCGAGGGCCGGCTCATCACAATCGAGCGACGTGGTTCTGGGGACGTCCACGAGTTTCGTGATGTTGAGTGGGATGAACTCGGCTTGGTGCGAGTGTTTCGTCGCTGGCCAAACGGCAAGCGCGCGCTCGAGTTCGAGAAGCCGCGCCCGGGCCAAACGCTCGCTCAACGCGGCGAGCTACTGAGCGCTGGCCTTACGAAAGCGATTCGAATGGCTATCGAGCAACGCGGGCACGGCGCGCCGATATGCGCATTAGCGCTTTGGTGGCGTACGGCGGACTACCAGGTCCGCTTTCCTCCTCACGTAGCTCTGCTCTCGAGTGAAAAGCGCGAGGCCGTACTCGCGCGGAACCAAGCGGGTGCACCTGGGATTTGGAATCCCAGCGAATGGAGCGAGCTGCAGCTCGAGCTAGGCCCTGAGCTCACCCTGATGTGTCAGCTCATCAGCAAGGACGTTTGGCTTAACGCCTTGCAGGAGGAGGCGAGCGCGCTGCTGCGCGTTACGGCCAAAGCGCTGAGCGAGCTACCCGAAGCTACGACGAGCGATGAGTTCGTCGCCTACGCCATAGCGGTTGACGGAGCCAGCTCCCCCGCGGAGCAACTAAAGACCCAACTTGCTCCTGCGCTGAGGAGCAAGTTGGAGGAACGCGGCCTGCTTTAGCCGGCCGCTGCTGCGGCAACGATCGCGCAGGCAGTTCCGATCGAGAGCGCTGGTACCGCCCATAGCAGCACCAAGAAGAGCTGCTCTTGGATCCAACGGCCAAACCACCGGCGCGCCAGGTCGAAGCGGAAGAGCGCAATGTCCACCACCAGGCCAACCCCAAGAGTGAAGTAGTTGAGCCCAAATAGGCGGGTAACGGTGTTGTCGCCCGAGGCCACCGTTTCGTAGGCCGCGTTGATCGTAAAGTTGAGCGCAATGATGGCGAAGAGGCCACCGATGAGCACGTTCGCTAGCTCAAAGGCCTCTACTTTGAAGGTGCCGTCTTCCTCTACTTGATGGAGCCAAATAGAGAGTAGCGGGATCAGCAGCGCAGAGAAGAGCGGAATGAAAACCGTGGCGAGCACGACGGCCCAATCCCTTTGAACCCATAATCCGGCTACAACCCGCGAGTGGAAGGTGCCATGCCAACCAGAGACAGGAGACCTCCTTAGATCCACGACCTGCGGCAGCCAACCTTGCACCTCGAGCCCGCGCGCAGCGTGGCTGTAGGCTACGTCGTCCTGGTGGTAGTCGAGCACCACTTTGTCGAAGGTTGCGCCGCGCACGACCACCTCGACCTCGAGTGGATGGCGGTCGAAAGGAAAGCGCTGAACGCGGAACGGTGTACGAAAGGTACCCGTCGTACGTTCGAGCAACTCGACCTCTCCGTCAGCCGTCGTTTGTAGACCGCGCTCGCGAAAAGATGGCTCGCCGACCATATTGCCGAGGGCGATTTCTGGAAACCAAATCGTAGTTAGCGCGGATTCTACCTCTGCCCCGCGGATATCGAGCGGCTCCTTGCCTCGCAGTTGTGGGTCCTCCCAACGCAGCCGCAGATCGACTGTCGCGGTGAAGGTACCAGCGTTCTCGTCGACCTCGCTCACCTCGATGTACTGCAACCCAGTGCGAATGACGACGGGGAGGCCCTTGGCGGTGGGGACTGGAAGGGAGGGGGTTCCTTGTGCGGGTGCATCCGCCGAAGAACTCGCTTGAACCCAGCGCGTTACCAGCAGCACCAGCAGCACCAGCGACGAACACAAAAGAACGACGAGCCGCGCGGCCTGACTGCGGCGCTTCATGTCTCCTCCTGGGTGGCTGGCTCCGAGTTGCTCGCAGCCTTGGTGCGTAGCGTTTCGTGCGCTGCGGCGAGCTCCTGCAGCTCTTCGCACATCTCGTCGGCGCCCTCGATCGCCGCTTCGTGGTTTCCGGAGGCGAGCGCTTGGAGCTTCTCCCCGACCTCGCGCAGCGGGCGAAGCACCATACCGCGCAGGACCACCAGGATGGCGCCCACGCACACCACGATGCCAAACAGCGTAATGAGCGCCTGCCAAGCAACAGTTTCGGAGCTAGCGGCGCGCGAGCCCGCGAAGTCACCGGCAATGGCGATAACGCCAAGCTCCTTACCAGCATAGTTCCGTACCGGAATAACCAATACGCCATAGGGTAGGCCGCCGGCCTCGCGTACATACTTTTGTTCGCCCCCGCCGCTCAGATCGCGATCGGTCACGAGCTGTCGCATCCGCTCCAGGTGAGTCGTGTGGACACGGATGTACTTGCCGACCCGATTTTCGTCGGTGAACACGTCTCCCGGTAAGTTGGTAGCCGTCGCGCGCAGCGGTTGCTCCTCGATATAGAGGGCTACGTCGAAGCCGTATTGCGCTTTGAGCCCATCGAGCAGCGGGGCGAAGTCGAGACCAAACTCGAATACCCCAATCTCGCCAGCGCCATCCCGCACTGGAGCGACTCCAAAGATGCCTGCTCCCGAGCGACTGATCGATACCCCTTTAAGACTGAGGTGGTCTTTGAAACACTCAACGATCATCGGCCGAAAGCTCTGGACGTCATCGCCAAACTTCTCTGGGTCGTTAAGGCGCAAGAAGGATGTCGTGGGCGGTACGAAGAACTGCGCCTGCGCGACTCCGAATCGATTCTGTTGGCCCTCGAACATGAGCGACGTCTCATCGAGCAGCTCCTCGCGCAGGCCCGCGCGCAACTTCTCTTGGATCGAGGGCAAAGACGCGACCAACTCGGCGCGAGCGAGCGCCTTTGACTCCGTCTCCGCCATCCCGTTGACGACGATCGCGCGCATGAGCTGGAAGCGACTCTCTTCAACTGAGCCGATCAACCCGCTGGACATGCGGTTGTTGATGAGGGCCGACAGAACAAGGATCAGCACCAAGGTACTGATGAGCGCTGCGGGCGCACTGACGCGAACTTTCATGGGCCGGTTCTAGCGGGCGCTGACGCGAAATGCACCACTCTGACCGTAGTTCCGCCAACAATTCGCTGTGCGGACGATGCGAACGTCGCCCCGTTGGGGCGCAGGCCACCGCTCAGACGGGCTTGCAGTACGGCGGATTTTGGCCGTTGCAACCGGCGCCGTTGTTTGGACAATCCGCTGGGTTGGGCGGGCAGGGGACCGAGCACTTAGGCCCCATACCGAAGACGTGGCACTCACCAACGAATCCGCCAGCGTCGCAGCAGGTGTCGACGGCCGGGTCGCATACAAGTGCAAAGTCGATGCAGCTTGGTCCACCGCCCGCGCCGCCCGTCCCGCCCGCCCCGCCTGAGTTCGAGCCGCCCGCGCCACCAATCCCGCCCGCCCCACCGGAGTTCAAGCCGCCCGCGCCGCCCGCGCCGCCAATCCCGCCCGCCCCGCCTGCGTTCGAGCCGCCCGCGCCACCAATCCCGCCCGCGCCGCCTGAGCTCGAGCCGCCCGTCCCGCCCGCGCCGCCGGAGTTTGCGCTGCCCCCACCGCCGGAGTTGGAACCGCCCGAGTTGCTGGTAGCTCCACCCGCCCCACCGGTTTGCGTCGTGCTGGTGGAGCTGCTGTCACCGCAATTCACGAGTGCGCACAGGCTCAGAACAAGGGCATTGTGACGGTACTCGTACTTCATCTGCTACGCCGGCCTCAGCCTCACCGTACCGCAGGATGGCACTACCATTGACGGCTAATTGAAGGACCGAAGTGCCAAGGTTGCTCATGTAAGCTCCCTCGCGTGACCCACTCCGAAGAGGAACTCAAAGCAACCTGCGCGAAGCTGCTCGTCGAAGGTCGAAGCGTTGAAGCGTTGGAGCGCTTGCAGAGCGCAGGGGTTGCTACCTCCGGTAGCGTTGAGTCGTTGCTAATCATGGCGGACGCGCTCGAGCAGCTCGGGCGCTCCGAGGAAGCGATCTCCCAGCTGGAGGCCAACTTCAAACGCTTGTCTGACCCTGGGCTGCTGATCCGAGCAGCAGGGCTCGCGTCTTCGTTGCATGACCGGCCGACACGCAACCGCTTGCTTCAAGAGGCCTTGGCCCTCTATCCCGATTCCTGCGCCGTGTCGGCGGCGCTGGCCGACGCTGCCTCTGAGGATGGTGACATTGATCGCTCGCTCGTGTTTCGACGTCAGGCTATCGCACTATCTCAGTCGAACCAGGTACGGATGGAGTTTACGACCGCGCTTTGTTCCGAGTTGTGTGCCCTCGGTAGACCTCGGGAGGCTTGGGAGCTGTTGCGTCGTCCGCCCGCTCCGGTTGCGAGTACCCTGCCGCTCGATTCGGCGCGGCTCGCAAGTGCGAACTACTTTCTCCCGGAACTGGGAGCAAACGTCGAGGAAACGCGTAAACAGCTGCAACTGATCGCCGACGACCATCGCTGCTTCGGTAATCAGCACGCGACGCCCTATGCGATTGAGTCGCGCAGAGCCCTGACCGGCAAGAAGCGAAAGCTTCGATTGGGCTATATCTCTCCGGACTTTCGCAACCACTCTGTGGCGCGGTTCATTGTGCCGTTGCTGCGCGCGCACGATCGTAGCGCGTTTGAACTCTATGCCTTATCGACTGCACGAGAGCCGGCCGACACGACAACAGCGTTGATTGCGTCCCTGGTGGATCACTTTCAGGCATTACCTGATGGTGATGCTGTCTTGGCTGCTCGGCGGGTCGCAGAGTGTTCGCTCGACATCGTGATTGACCTCGCTGGGCATACTGCGCCTCATCAGCTTGAGATCCTCGCGTCGCGGGTCGCACCGCTGCAATTGTCCTTCCTCGGCTACCCGCATGGCACCGGCCTATCGGAGATCGATGGCTTCATCACGGATGGGGTGGCCTCTCCCGCGTCGGCGGATGAGTTCGCCTTGGAGCCCCTTTTGCGATTGACGCATACAGCTTGGACCTTTGACCCGCAGGTTCCAGACCTCGCGACCGAACGCTCCGAAGGGGAAGGGATCGTCTTCGGTGCATTTCACAATCTCGCCAAGATCACCGACGGGATGCTCAACGTTTGGTCGCGAGTTCTCACCTCCGTCCCCGGCGCCAAACTCGCGATCGGCTTTCGCACGAAAACAGAGGAAGGGCGGAGTTCGCTCGAGGCTCGGCTCGTGGCAGCTGGGATCCCGCTTCACGTCGTTCAGTTTTATCCACCTATCGGTTCCCGTGAGGCGCACCTTGCCCGGCTACGGTCCGTGGACATTGTCCTCGACACGTTTCCCTATGCCGGAACGACGACTACTTGCGAGGCGCTTTGGATGGGCGTACCGGTCGTCACGCTCGCTGGTCAGTCGCATGCGAGTAGGGTAGGGGCGAGTCTCTTGTCGGCGGTGGGGCTCGACTCGCTCGTGGCGACCGACGCTCAGCAATATATCGAACGCGCCGTCGAGCTTGCTGAGGATGAGCCACGGCGGTTGGAACTTCGGTCGACGTTGCGCGAGCGAATGCGCCTCTCGCACTTGGGGAACGCGAGTCTTTTCGCGCGTTCGATCGAGGGGCTCTATCGAGCTGAGCTTCAGCGAGCGAAGGCGCAACCAGGGTTCGATTTGCTCGCTACCGGTAAGGCGCGGCGAGCCACGGTTGACTCATTGAGTGTGGTACTGCCGGGCACCTTGAACGATCCGGCTTCGTTCATGACGGTGGAGCAAGGTCGAGTGGATGATGGGGAGCTCCGACTGGCGCTTCAAGCCGTTGGTCCTGCGGCGAGCCTCGTGGAGGTGTTCGCAGGGGCGGGGCTTTCGACCTTGGCAATGGCGCGCGCAGTAAGCGCTCCGGGGACGGTCCACCTGATTGAACCGACGCCTACTGCGCAATTGGAGGCGACGCTGTCTGCGGTTGCGCCCACGCTGCTACGCAG
Source organism: Polyangiaceae bacterium (assembly GCA_044376115.1). Classification (GTDB taxonomy): domain Bacteria; phylum Myxococcota_A; class Polyangia; order Polyangiales; family Polyangiaceae; genus Xiheicaenibacterium. The sequence goes on from JBILLK010000006.1 coordinate 74,677, forward strand.
GAGTAAGTTGCTCCCGGGGCGTGGACCAGGGGCGCGTTGGGTTGGGCCCGAACAACTACCAGTGGCTGCGCTCGATGACGTGGTGAAGGCGGACGCAGCTCTTTTGCGGGTGGGAGGGCCAGGCGCCGAGCTAGAGGTGTTGGCCGGTGCTCAGCGTTTGCTGAAGGCGGGGGCGATTGTCATGTTGACGCGCTTTTGGCAGCCGCTCGATCCGCCGCTATTGGCTTATCTGGAGGCGTGCGGACTTACGCTGTACAGCCTTGTGCCGATGGTTTCTGCCTTGGCCAAGGTGGGCCGGCAAGCGCAACGCGGGGTGCTCTTTGCCCTCTCCGCTGCTGCGCGAAAACGTTTTCCTGGGCTGCCAGTGGTGGATGAGCTGAAGTCGAACGGCCCACTGCCTGTCGCTAGCGCTAACGAGCTATTGCGCGGCCCCCTCGACAAAGGCCTGTCCGTCGGAATCAGCGCGTATCTTGGCGCGAGCGATGCCGCGCTCCCAGTGGCTGAACGGGTTGCCTTCTTGCGTGCCGCCATCAGCGAGTTTCGTCGCGCTGTCGAGCAGAAGCCAAAGTGCATCTACAGGCGCGCCAATCTGAGCAGAGCGTTACTGTCGTTGGGCAGCGCGGCGGAGGTAGGGCCGGTGCTCGAACCGATGATGGCTCTCATCGATACAGTGTTCCCCGAGCCGGAGGAGGCGTACTTGCCTATCGTAGCCCGCTATGACGAGCTGCGGGAGCGCCCGTTGGATTGGCTGCGTGCTCAGTTGATCGAGGCGTTCGTAAAGTCGAGCGCGCCGAGCACGTTCTTTCACCTGCCAGCATTCATGAGTCTGTTCTCGAGATTTGAGGCTCTGGGTTTTCCAGACGCTGAAATGGCTCGGCGCGGTTCGCTGTTACGCTCACGCGCGGCTCGCGCTTCTTAGCGGGGCGCGTGGGCGCTTGCTGCTGAAGTGCGCATAAACGCCCAGGTAAGCACGACCGCCAACACGCTCCCGCCGCCGATCCAGGCCCAATCGAGCTCCGCCGTGGCGACTGAGCCGGGCTCGCCGTAGCGAGCAAATAACACCGATAGCCCATTGTTCGCTGCGTGGGCTGCCATCGCCGGCCACAGCGAGCCGCTGCGGTAACTGACGAATCCCAGCACCAAGCCGATCAGCGCTGCACCTGTCGCTTGCGGTGGGTCAACGTGGATGGCGCCGAAGATCAGCGAGGCCAGGCCAATGCCGAAGGCTGGCCCGAGCCGCTTGATCAGAGCAGGCTGCAATAGCCCACGGAACAACAGCTCTTCAGCGACGGCCGGGGCGAAGGTGACAGCCAAGGCGACAAGTACCGGGGCGACCCCTTGGCCACGAACGGCGCCCGCGATCATGTCGAGGGTGCCGATGGTTGCGCGCGGAAAGGCACGCTGGACCGTCACCGCCAAGGCGTCGGCAAGCGGGCCCGTCGCGAGTACCAGCAGAACGGCGAGCACGACCTGAAGCGCGCGTGGACGCTGTAGCCCCATGCTCGTGCGGAGGGGAAGCTTGGCCAATCGCGCGGCCCCGAGGCTGGCGACGGCGAGCGTGACTTGCGAGACCGCGATGGCCGCGAACACAACCAGAGGCGTCGCTAGATAGCGCTGGAGAACGTGCTCTCGCGCCAACTCTTCGGGCTTGAGCCCTGCGCGCAGGCCAAGCGTGAAGGCTAGGCCGACCAAGGCGACCCCCGAGCCTATTTGGCTTGCCCCAAACGCGACCACCACCGTCAGTACGGCAGCCCAAGGCGAAAGTACGCGCCGCTCCATCACTCCCTATAGCTTCTGCAAGGTGACAGTGCGTTCGAAGGACGAAGCCGCCTGCCCGCGCGCAAAGAGCGAAGGCCCTTGGTTCAAGCGCCGTGGCGGATCTTCGCGCGCGGCGAACGCGCTGACCCACGAAGCCCAGGCGATATCCTGTTTGCCGAAGACAACCCGTGACACCGCCATCGGTTCGGGCAGCGGCGCCTCTCCGCTCTTGAGGCGCGGGCGCATGGTTGGACCGTGGCCGTCTAGATCGAAGACGATCTCCGACTTGTAGCTCGCGTCCGGCCAAACGCTTAGGCCTTCTTCGTTGATGTCGTAGGCGGCACCATTGAGAGCTTGCGAAATTTGTTCGCGCACGAGATCTACCCCGGCCATCTTGTAGACGCCGGCGATGCCGTTCTCGAGCACGATCCGGTCGACGATGTTGAGCTTCTCGATGAAGCCGAGCGAGGGAATCTGCGCAAGGAGGAAGCCCGACTGCTCGTCAAACACCAGCACGGCCGGCGCGTTGGTGACGCTCAGACATAACAATTCAATCTTTACGCGATTGGAGGCGAGCTCAATCTTGCCGAGCGTCAGCGGACCTGCAGCCCACGCTGGTGACTCCGAGAACAGGAGAATCAGCTCGCGCTCGATGAACTTACGAATGGACCCTTCGACGCTGCGCAGCGCCTCGGTGTGTTTGAGGGCGGAGCGGTCGAGCTTACGCGAGGCTCGCCGCAGCTTAGAGTAGGCCTTGGGGATGGTCCCAGAGTGCAGCCCAGGCTTCATGAACTGCACCATGGTCTCACCGTGCGCCCCTATCACCACGGGGGTTAGATAGGCACTGCGGTTCATGCGGTAGAGCCGCCAGTTCTCTTTCAGCTCCCACACCAGAAAGCCGAAGAAGCCCGGGAGAATGATGACCGTGGGCGCTGCGATTGATTCGGCGATGAAGGCGCCGAACACCGAGGCTAGCGGCTTGAACATCGCGTCATGCAGGTCCGGGGTAACCGGAATCATGATCTTGGCCGCTACGGTCACCACCGGGAAGTGTTTGATGGGGTTGACCTCTGGCTCGATCAGCAAGTTGACGTAGATGCGAATGAGGTAGGTGGTGAAGAACCACAGCACGCCCAGCGCTGCTTTGGAGATCAGCGTGAAGCGCGTCTCGCCTTGGCGGAAGATGAGCTTCTCGTCGACGAAGTAAATGAAACGCTCAACCAGCTCGAGACCGCGCTTGAACACCGCAACGATCAGCCCGAACAAGCCGGGCAATACCCGTCGACTCAGTTGGCGATAACTGCGAATCGAAAAGTCGGTACCGAACTCCTCGAGCGCCTGCCCCCATTTGGAGTTGAGCAGGGCGTTGAGCCCAAGGAAGGTTGCTCCAAAGGTAGCCGCCCGCGTCAGCGTATCTTTACTGAACGAGGCCACGACCAGCGTGACGACGCCGGCGATGAACGCAGGCTTGGCCACGAACCGGATGAACTGCCGCATCGCGTCGGCGCGTAGCAGACCGCGAACGAACGGATGGCTCCAGACCCAGGATGGCAGCCGGATGAACAAGATGCGCAGGGCGAACTTCACGCCCAGCCAGACGTAGTTGCCAATGGTCCGCGCCCGCTCGCTGTGTATCAGCGCGAACGCGATCGCCGCCGTTACCGTCAGCGTAGTGCGATTCACGTAGTCAACGTGAGGGACCTTGAAGGCTTTTTCCAAGAAGAGCCCCAGCGTGTGTTGCAGCCCCTCCAGGAGGACGAAGGCCAGCACGCCAGGCAGGAACAGATAGAGCGTTAGTACACGGCCGACGCGCGTACCAAAGGTCATGGAGCTGAGCTTCTGCAGGCCGCGCAGATAGATCTCGCCGGCGCGATAGACGCCATCGAGCTCGCGCGCCAGCAGCCGGTCCATGCGCAAGAGCGCGTCGCCTCGGAGCAGCTGGTCGGGGGTGATGTTGCCCATCTTGACATTGCTGCGCGAGAGCGAGTCGCGCACGTGGCTCATGGTGATGAAGCGGTTCTTCAGCACCTGATCGAGCAGCTCATCCACGAGCTTGCGTCGCGAGGCGCGCTCCGGGACGTTCTCGGGGCGCAGGCCAACGGCCTCCAGCGCGCGCTCCAGCTTCGGGCCGAGACTCGCGCGTACGTTGCTATCGGCCTTGGCCGAGATGGCCACGAGGAACTGCACCAGCAGCTGCCTTGGTTCCTCGGGCAGACGCGTGCGCGGGACTTTTGCCAGCGCGGCGAGCACGTGACCGGCGATGCGCACGTCGCGCTCTGCGGGCAGAGGACGACGCACAGGCGTCTTGCCGAAGGAGAGCGCCCACTCGACCACGCCCAACGCCTCGCGTTCACGCTCGTTGTCGACGCAGGCCTTCTGCAGATCGAAGAGGATGCGGGCCTCGGCGTTGGCGGGCAAGCCGAGCCGCGTCTTGGTGTAATGCAGGACGGGCAAGAGGATCTGCGCCCAAGCGGTGGTGGGCGCATCCACCCACAGCAGCGCCGAAGAAAGCCGGTCACAGAAGGCGACGAGCTCGCTGAAGACGGCCTCCTCGGTGCCTTTCGCTCGCACGCGCAGCAGCAACGAACGCACCGCATTGCCCTTTTCACGAGCGAGGTCCGCGCTAGGGTCGACGGCGTCGCGCAGGCTGTGCGCCAGCAGGGGTGATGGCGCTGGCTGCGAGTTCGGAGGGATGGTCGTGCGCGCCCACAGCTCCGACGTTGACGGCGCTCCCTGGGGCCGACAGGCCTCGAGCAGCGCCTCCGCATCCACGTCGCGCGACAAGGTGTGGTCAACCGTGGCCTGCTGATCGCGAACGCCAGGGAAGGTGCGCACCAAGAGATCCGGGGCGAAATACTTCTGCTCCAGGTACGTCGCCGCGAACTCCAAGTAGGTCTCGGTGTCGTCGTGCGGCGGAAGCAGCAGATCATCTTGCTTGAGCACGTAGCGAATCTCGTCGAACTCGGTTTGACCGAGCGCATGAACGCGCGCGCGCACCGCCGCTGGCGTGAGCTCCCCCGCCATCACGCGCGCCTCCAGGGTGCGATGAATGGCTGCGTGAAAGGCTGCGCGCCAAATCGTGACCAGCGCTGCCTCGTCCTCGTCCACCGTCTCGACGTGAGGAAGCACCAACAGGTGCTCCTCCTTCGGCAGGTTCCCCAACTCTTCAGCGGAGCCGATCTTCTTGAGGGCCCACGCGGGTAGCGAATAGGCGTGGCTATGGGGGACCTGGAAGCCCACTCCACCGATTTGGCGATGCTCTTTGATGACCCGCCGAACCAAGCGCTCGGGCAGAAACACCACGCCGACATTCTTTGCGAGCAGCGCTTGCTCGACTTCTTTAGGCGTCACTAGCGCGACTCCCAAACGGTATCTGGATCGAGCCCAAGCTTTCGAATCACGTCACTCGAACACACTCGCGCACTCTCTTGTTCGCTCTTGCACACGAAGTGCCCACAGCGAAGGAACTTGGACTCTGCATTCTCGCTACGCAGCGTTTCGATCGCCGCGCAGGCTTTGGTCTCGTCGCCTCGGCCAGCCTCGAGACGCGCGACCTCAAACAGCGCATCATCGGTCACCCGCGAGGTGCGATGTCGGTCGTAGACGCGCCAGAAGGCGCGAACCGCTGCCTCCACGTCCTGCTTCTTGTCTCGCTGCAGGACGCCTAGCCGATAGGCGGCGGCGGGCCAACGCGGACGGTCGTAGCTCGAGCCGTTGTAAGCCGCTTCTTGCGGCGCGAGCATCTCCTCGAGCACGGCGATCGCTTCATCGAGGCGACCGAGGTCCTCCAGAAAAAGGGAAGCCGTAAAGTAGGCGTCGTCGGTCATCGAACCGTTGGGATACGGATGGCTACGGGCGAGCGCCAGCAGGCTGTCCACGGCCTCGGCCTTCTGTTCACACCGCGCCAACAACGTAGCGAGCTCATAGCTCACCGCCTCGCCCGAGTCGCTCGCGCGTAGCTCGAGTTCGAGCGGACGCAGCCACTCGAGCGCGGCTTGCGGCCCACTTTGTTCTTCCACCAGCGAGAGCAAGCGGCGCACAGCGTGCCTGACCAGGCCACTGTTCGGATACAGGCGAATGGCCTTGATGGTCTCGCTGTTGCCGGCCTCGAGGCCGTCCCGGTCCAGTACTAGCCGTGCCACCGCGAAGGCCGCGCGCGCGCCTTGGTAGCGCCCGTCGGCGTCGTTCACGACCTGGCGGTAGGTTTCCTCCGCTCCGGAGATGTCACCGAGGTGCTCGAGGCTGTCGGCGACGAGCATGCGCGCCTCCTCCCGATCTTTGTAACGATCCCCGAGATCGGCCGCGCGCTGGAAGGCGGCGCGCGCCTCTTCGTAGCGACCAGCGTTGCGTGCTCGCAGCCCTTCTGCGAAGGCCGCTTGGTACCCTGCGGCATAACTTGGAGCGCAGGCCGAAAGGAGTAGCGTGAGCCCCGCAATGCCGCAAAAGAGGCTGCGAAGCTTCATGGTTGCACGAGCTGAATAAGGGCCGCTGCAGCGCGCTCTACGTCGGCTCGCTGCACGTCGAGATGAGTGACCGCGCGTAAGCGATGGGGACCGAACGCGCTCAGCAGGATGCCGCGTTCACGCAAGCCCTTGACGAGCTCGGCTGCCGGTTGCGCGACGTCCACCATCACGATGTTGGTCCTCGGCCTTTGCACGGCGAGCCCAGCGCTATGCAGCCGCTCTGCGAAGTGGGCCGCGTTTTCGTGATCCTCGGCCAGTCGCGCACGGTTTTCGCGCAGCGCGAACTGGCACGCGGCGGCGAGCACGCCCACCTGACGCATCCCGCCACCCAACATCTTGCGCAAACGATGGGCCTTCTCCAGGCGCGCACGGTCTCCTGCGAGGATGGAACCAACCGGTGCACCGAGCCCCTTCGAGAAACAGAGGCTCACCGTGTCGGTCTCCTGCGTAAGCTCAGAAAGCGGCACACCGAGCGCGATGGCGGCGTTCCACAAGCGTGCCCCATCCAAGTGGACGCTCAGCCCTTTCTCCCTGGCCACCGCTGCCAGCGCGGCCGTTTCGGCGGCTGAAAGCACCGAACCGCCGCCTCGATTGTGGGTGTTCTCGAGCACGACCAGCTTCGGATTGGGCGCGTAATAGGCTCGTTCTCTCACTGAGCCAGCGAGCTCGCTCGGGGCCATTTCTCCGGTGCGCCCAACCTCGCGGAACTGCACGCCCCAAAGCGCTGCACCAGCGCCCGACTCGTACCAAATGCAGTGCGAGCCGGTCGCGGCGAGCACCTCGTCCCCGGGGCTCGTATGGGTGGCAATTGCGAGCTGATTGGCCATCGTGCCCGAGGGCACGAACAACGCCGCTTCCTTGTTGGCGAGCTCAGCAATCTGGGCCTCGAGTGCGCGGACGCTTGGATCTTCGCCGTAAACGTCGTCCCCCACCGCGGCGGCGGCCATGGCCTGTCGCATGGCGGCGGAGGGTTGCGTAACCGTGTCGCTTCGAAGGTCCACGGGTTTGGAGTCGGCGGTCGCCATTTCGCTGGGCGCACGGTATCGCACGCACGGTAACGGGAGAAGGGATCTCCCACGCTGCCGATGTTGGACTGGCCCGATGGGGTTCGTTACCATCGCGCCCCCATGACGCACCTTCTGCATACGGAGCCGCTACCCTCGGATGATCGTCTCGCGCAATTAGCCACGGCTCACCTGACGCGGTCGTCAGCGTTGCAGTTGGTCGCTGAGCTGCTCACCCGGCTTCGCGATATGAACTTTCCTTGGTGGACGCCTGAGCAATTGCGGCGCGCCTATCCCTCGGCGGAGCGCATGCGCTGGCTCGAGCAACGTCCCGACGTGCGTCAACGGATCACCACGCAACTGACCGGCTTGGCGCCGCGCGCGGCCCGCAACAAGAGCCCCGAGTTTCAGTCCGCCTTGATCGACTCGGTGCTCGACGAGGGGGACATTGGCCTCGACGTATTTGAGTCTGCCTTTGAACCGGTCGACATTGCTGTGTATGGGCCAGCGGAGGACTTCTTCCAGTTGTTCCGTCGGCGCATGCCCTGGGAGGACGACTCAACGCCGCATCAAGATCTGATCGGCTGGCTGATCGGGGCGTTCCTATCCGATAAGTGCTCGCTCGACGGCTCGCCGCGCACGCCCATTCTTTCGGCCCTCGACGTGCGCACGGCGATCGATGGCGCGGTTTGGCACTCGCGCGTGCCGCTGCATGTCCGAGTCGCGATCGACGAGGCGCGTTTTGCATCGCACCGTGAACGGCCGCATGAGCCCTTCACCGTCGACCGCGATTTGGCGATCGCAACGCCCGCCTTGATCGCCGCCAGCATTCCGCTGAAGGACCTCTTGGGCGTAGTTGAACTCGCCGCCAGCTCGCTCGGGTTTGACGAGCGCGGCGGTGGGCGCGAGCACGCGACACGCAGCGCTGGCAGTGTGCCTGAGGTTGCCGACGAGGTTCCAAGACAAACGATTCCACCTGCGTCGCCCTACGAGTTTACCGAGTTTGCCGATGAGCCCACCGGCTTCTCCACCGATGGCCCCGCCGGCCCTTCGCCCGAGCTTGCGTCCAACGTCCCAAGCTCGGATCCGCCTACCTCCCAGCGTGTAGCCGCGTCCGAGCCAGCGCCCCCGCCAGATTTCTCGGCGCAACCAGACTACCCCGCCCCCGTCCTGCCGATGGTGCTCGATGCGGCGGCGTTCGACGGCAATGTTCCCCTAGCCGAGGAGTCGACCGGTGCTCTCGACGAGGTCGTACAGGCCGAACAGGTAGCCCTCAGCCTCTCCGATGGTTGGGAAGTAAGGCCGGCGGCGGGGCTCAAGGACGAACTCGAAAGTACCAATCCGTGGGCTGCGGCCTCTCCAGAGCTATCGGCCCTGAGCGGAGAGCGCAAAGAGTCGAAAGACTCCGATTGACCGATAGCGCGGGGGCCCTGTTATCGTGCAGGCCTAATGTCGAAGAAAAAGGGCGGGAAGAAGCGCTCGAACGCAAGTCCGAATAAGCCAGCCGCGGCAGCTGAGCCCGCCGAGAGCGAGCGCCCGGGCGACCAGGCCGAGCCGGCGGAGCCTGAACCCTCGGCCACCGCGCGCGACGAGGAGGAGGTTGCAAGTGAATCTCCGCCTGCGCCTGCCGACGCGGAGCCGAAACCTGCTCCGGCCGCTTGGGGCAATCCTTTTGCCCGCATCGAGCGAGCGTGGACGTGGTTCGAGGTGCGGCTGCTGATCGTGGTGGTGCTTTCGCTTTTGTTCGCCATGGTTGCGTGGGTTGCGCTCGGCGGCATGAGCCAACCGGTCGAGTCTCAAAGCAAGGCTGGGTTGGCTTTCAGGGCGTTCATTGGGGCTCTTGGCCTCGGGCTCACCAGCTCGTTTCTGGCCAAGCGGCTTTCGCTGGGCAAACTCGCGACAGGCTTCGTCGGTGCCGGCTCCATCGTGCTCGGCTTCCTGATGGCGCCGTCGTGGCGTTCAACGGGGGTCGAGTACTTCGGTCAGCTGCAGAACTGGCTGCAAGAGGGCTCTTCGCTGACTATGTTTGGCGGCCTGCGCGGTGTGTCGACTCGACTCACCATCTTGCTGGCCTTCCTCGGTGGCAGCCTGGCAGCAGCGAGCGGCAAGCACATCAACATCGATGTCGCGCTGCGCTTCGTCAATCCGAAGCTCAAGCTGCCGGTCTTCGTGCTGCAGTCGATCGCGACTGTGGCTTTCTGCGCGGTGGCGGCTTGGGGCTTCTTTGAGTACATCGCGATCACCAACTTCAACGCTCCGGTTGACGCGACGCCCAGTGCAAAAATTTCGCACGTAAACAAGCTGGTTTCTCAGGATCTGTTCCTGTGGCGAAAGCAGGTGGGCTTTGACCTCAGCGCGACGCCTCACGTCTTGGGTGGCGGCAAATGGGATGACCCTGGTCGGTTCACCGGGCGACAGTGGAACCAGTATCTGGAAACGTCGGGTTACACGGACGTGTTCACGAAGGAGGAAGTGGCTGCGCTCAAGTCGGGTGAAAGCTCGCTCGACAGCCCGCGCATTGCGCTCGCTGTCGGTCCCGACGGTCAACCGCGCAACCAGTTGGTTCGCACCATGAACCTCACCTTCTCGGTTGGCTTCTTGATCATGGGATTTCGATTTCTGCTGCGGCTTCTGCTGGTGCTCTCTCGCCATGAAAGTTTGGAAGAAGGCGAAGGCACTTCCGGTACCGAAGACGATTCGGCGAAGGGAGCTGCGTGATGGGTAAGCTGTACGCATTTTTCGTCACGCTGCTCACGCTGATGGCGATGCCGCTGTTCGCGGTGATGGGCGGCATCTCGATCGTTGGCTGGCTCAGCGAGGACCGCGAGGAGCTGCGCCACATCATGTATTTGGCGCCCAACGTGCTCGATGAGCAGCGTTTCGTTGGCTCGCCGATCTTGGTGACGATTCCGCTCTTTACCTTCGCCGGCTATCTGATGGCCGAGTCGAAGACGCCCGACCGTTTGGTGCGCACCGCCGGCGCCCTGCTTGGCTGGCTGCCCGGTGGCCTGGCGATCGTCTGCATTTTCGCCAACGCGTTCTTCACCACCATGACCGGCGGTTCTGGCGTCACCATCGTCGCCATCGGCGGCATGCTCTACCCGATGCTGCGCAAGCAGGGTTACCCCGAGCGCTACGTGCTCGGTCTGGTTACCGCAGCTGGCGCGATCGGCCTTCTGTTCTTCCCCAGCCCGCTCGTCGCCATCTACTCGTTCATCGCTGGCGTCGACATCAACAAGGCTTACCTCGCAACTGCGCTGCCTGGACTTGGCCTCGCCGTGGTGCTCGTAGCTCACGCGATGTGGGTGGGTATTCGCGAGAAGGTGCCGCGCGGAACGTTCGATCCGATCGAGTTCGTCAAAGGGGCTTGGGAGGCGAAGTGGGACCTCGCGGCGCCGTTCCTCGTGCTGATTTGGATGGGCTCCGGCTTGATGGGCATCGATGAGGCCTCGGCTGCAGCAGCGCTCTACATCTTGATCGTCCAGGTTTACGTGTACAAGGACCTGAACTGGAAGGACGTATTCCGAATCGCGCGCGAGTCGGTGAGCCTTGCAGGCGCGATCTTGGTCATCATCATGATGGCGACCGCGTTGACCAACTGGGTCATTCAAGACCGCGTGCCGCTGCATATTCTCGAGTACTTCACGGCGAACGGTATGGACACCGCGTGGAAGTTCATCATCGTACTCAACATCTTCTTGTTCATTCTCGGCGTGGTGATGGACGAGTTCAGCGCGATGCTCGTCGCGCTGCCGCTGATCATGCCGCTGGCTGCGTCGTTCGGCCTCTCGCCGTTCTACCTCGCGGTGATGTTCTTGTTGAACATCGAGATCGCCTACATCTCCCCGCCGATCGGTGTGAATCTCTACATCGCGAGCTTCCGCTTCAAGGCGCCGCTGACCAAGGTGTACAGCGTCGTGATGCCCTTCGTCTGGCTGCTCACGGCTGGGCTTCTGGTCTTCATCCTGTTCCCCAAGCTCTCCACCTTCACCGTGGAGACTGAGATCGCCGAGCAACGTGCCAAGGCGGAGGAGTCGGGCGTTGGTCCGCGCGAGGCTTGGCTCCTTGAGTGCGTGCAAGAAGACAAGAACAACCCGAGGCCGTGCACCGACGCCGATCGCGAACGCTGGGGCGTTGACGGAACGCGTATGCCGGAGCCGGAGCCCGGGTCCCCCGCGGCCGACGAGGGGCCTGCTGTGGTCCTCGACAAGAAAGAGGAGGACAAGCAGAAGAAGGAGCTGGATGATTTGTTCGCCGAGATGATGGGGGACTCGACGGCCAAGCCTGCTGATTCAGCCGCGCCAGCTGTCTCCGCCGCGCCGTCTGCTTCCGCACCGTAATCGGCACTCCGCGAACTGGGCCAAGCAACGCTATCTCGCTACGCTTGGCCCGGCGCATGACTCGTGTAGTGCTGAAGAACGCGGCTGAACGCTCTGGGATCGCGGGTCCGCGTTTGCGCGTATGGCGTCTTGTCATCGCGCTCGCAATCGGTGCGTGTGGCGGTGAGGCTCCGCAGGTTGTAGTCGCACCCGCTCCACCTCCACAGCCCACCGTTTCCGCCCGCGCGGAAGCTCCGCCGGAGCCGCCAAAGCCCGTTTGTGAGGCTCTCCCAGTCGAAGTCCCTCCGCTCGACAACTCGGTGATCGCGGCCGACGAGGTGCCCTTGATCGACCCCACCGGCAAAGGGCTTTCGCACTTCTACGAACGGCTCGCTCGTGTCGCGCGCGGCAAGGCGAAGGATCATGTGCGCATCGCTGTCTACGGCGACTCGAACATGACCATGGACTTCATCGCGGGGCCGCTGCGCCGATTGCTGCAAGGCTCGTATGGCGACGGCGGTCACGGCTTCATTGCGCTGGCCAGGCCTTGGAGCCACTACCGCCACATCGACGTCATCCAAGAGATCGGCGCCGCCTTCGAGTCCTTTGCGATCACGACAAAACCGACTGGGGATGGCGCCTACGGCATTGCCGGGATCGTCTCGGAGAGTCCGTCTCCGGGCTCGAAGGTGCGCATCAAGACCGCGAATGAAACGTCCCCGGTTGGTAAGACCGCCAGCCGCTTCGACGTGTTCTACCTCAAGGGTCCGCGACGTGGCGCCTTCGAGCTGATGGTGGACGGAGTCTCCCACGCCAAGCTCGAAAGTGAGGCGGCCCAGCGAGCGTCCGCGGCCTTCCGCATCGAGGTCCCCGATGCACCGCATGCCTTCGACTCGGTCGTCCGTTCGCCTCACTACGTCCGCTTTCTCGGCAGCGCCGTCGAGCGCACGACGCCCGGCGTGGTCGTCGACAATCTCGGCGTCGGAGCGATGAACACGCGCTGCATCGTGTTGATGGATCCGGTGATCGCTGCGCCGATTCTCGAGCACCGCCGCCACGATCTGGTGATTTTGATGACCGGTACGGCGGACATCTACCAGACCGATGAGGCCGTGGGATTCGTCAAAGAGGTCGTTGCGCGGCATCGCGCTGCGAACCCGGACGTCTCCTTCTTGCTCGTGGCGCCGCCCGATCGTGGGGTTTCGCATGCGACCCGCCCGCTGCTCAAAATAGGTGAACAGCGCAAAGCTTTGGCCTCAGAGATCAGCGTGGGGTTTTGGGACCTCCTTCACGCCATGGGTGGGCCTACCTCGATGATGAAGTTCATTCGTCGCAGTCAAGCCTTGCCCGACCAGATTCACTTCTCCGAGCCCGGTGGGGCTTGGGTTGGACGCAGGTTGCACCAGGCGTTGATGCGAGGGTTCGAGAGTTACTTGAAGAGCCATCCCGAGGCGGGCTGTGAGGGGGAAGCTGCCGAACCCGCTCCCCAACCGCTTGGGTTGTACCTTGGGCGGGCGGCCTCTGTGCAGCCAGCCAGGGCCCCGTGACGCCGCGGGAAACGCGCAGCCTGTTGGTAGCAGCGCCGCGACGCATATCGTTGCTTGCTACCGTCAGCCCGCTGAACTTCGAGAGTGAGGTGGCTCGGCTGTCGAGCGCGCAAGCTGGCGTACGCCGCCGTCTCGAGTTTCGTTATGGCGCAGCGGCGCCCGACCTGTCCGAATTGCGAGCCGAGCTCGAGCAGGCGGCAATACAGCTCGAACGTTCGAATGAATGGGCGCTCGCTGAGCGGGCTACCGAGTTGTTGCTCGAGGCACAGCTGGCTGAAGCCCGAGATAGTGCTGTTTTTACGCACTTGGCGTGCAAGCGTTACCAGCACAGTCCCGACCCGCTGGTCTCTCGGGAGTCGCTGCTCGGCGAGAGCGACGCTCTGGCCCGTGCTTGGTGTGAACAGTCTCCGCCGCTGACTCACGGCCTGACCGAGTCAGCCACGGTGATCTCGGATGATGAGGCCGACTCGCGCTCGCTCGTCTCGCGCATGCGCCACGCGATTGGCGAAGCTCGTTTGGCCGTGCGGGTCGTGTGCAGTCGTCAGTTGGTGCCGCTGGCGGCGGTGGGGGATGGCTTCGTACAGGTTGCGGCCGGACGCAGAATCTCGACGGTGGACGTCGAGCGCACGGTCAGACACGAACTCGACGGGCATGTACGACCGATGCAGCGCGCTCAACGAAGTGCCTTCGTGCTCGGGGTGATCGGCACCGCGCGCGGCTCCGATACCCAAGAAGGCTTCGCGCTCCTGCTCGAGCGTAGGAGCGGCTTTCTGGGGGGAGCACGCGCGCTCGAGCTCGCGCTCCGACATCGGGCTGGGCGTTTGGCTCACTCGGGGGTGCCGTTCGAGCAGGCTCTCGAGCAGCTGGATGACGGCGCGCACCCCACCGAGGTCGTGGTCCGGGCGGTCGCCCGCGCCTTTCGCGGGGGCGGCTTGGGCCGCGAAGTTGCGTACGTCCCGGCGCTGCTCGAGGTTGAGCGGGCCTTCGCCGAGGATCCAACGATTGAAGAGCGCCTCGCCAGCGGCCGCCTCTCGCTGTCAGCCGCTCGCGCGCTGCGCGCCGAATGACCGAGGGACATTCAACCGAAGGTTGATGCAGCATCCAGAACCGGAGTGGACAGAGTCCACGAAGTGGACGGAGTCCAGGGAGGTCTACGGAGTGCCGAAGGCACGAAGTGAATGACTCGTGCCCTCTTCGACAGAAGCGGCCGAAGGCCCCGATTGGTCCATCGACTTGGCACGAGTCATTCTAGTATTCAAGCTGGCCGCGGCGCGCGATGATGCGCCCATGTCCAAGGTCATGTTGCGGCTTCGTGATCTCGATACCGGAGAGCCGAAGACCCATGAGTGTGAGTCGGTAGAGGCTGCGTGTGGTTGGCTCGCGGAGCGACCGGAGGGAGTTGAGATCCTCGGCGTCGTGTTCGAAGGGCTAACGCGCGAGGAGAATGACCGCATGAAGCAAGCCATGCGGCCGTTCTCGGCAGAGGAGGCGCTCAAGGTAAAGGCGCTCGATGACAAAGAGGCCGCGATCAAGGCCGAGCGAGCGGAAGCTCGTCGTCGCGAGATGGAAGCCGACGCGGCTCGGTTGCGCGGCGAGGCGAAGGAAGCCTCACCCGACCGCCCGATGGAGGTGCGCTATCGCTTCGACATGCCGGACCTGCAAAAGACCGATCCGCTCGACCAACGTGAAATCACCGAAGAGGTGAAGACCGCCGTTGCCGAGTGGGTGACCGAGCGAACCGAGTGGGTCGCAAGCCGCGGCCAGATGATCGGCGAGGCCAAGGTCACGCTCTATCCCGGCGCGGTCCCGAAGGGGAAGGAGCGTGTCGTGCAAGGCACCTTCGTTCCGGTCACGGCACCCAGCAAGACCTGACGTGCGCGCGGCAACGTTCTCGCTCGGGTCAAGCGACGCGAGCGAGAACGATCAGCCCAGTTGCGATCACCGTGCATGCGAACACCGCGCGGTTGATGAAGGTCCCGCGCGCACGAATGTTCTCCGCAATCTCCGCGTTGGCGATATTCTCGTGCCCGTCACCCAAGTCGCGCAAACCTTGCGCGGCCATGAACACTCAGGTTTTGAACAGGGCCTGAAAAGAAAGGTGAAACGTCAGGAAGAAAGGCACGGCCAAGGCGAGGAACCACAGCGGGCGCACCTCGAATGTGGCCATTAGCGCTGTCGCAGTAAGCGAAAGGCCGAACATCCAGACGCTGCGTCGCAGACGAAGCAAGACGCCGGGATCCGAGAGGTTGGCGACGGGCTCGCGCATCCCACCGTTGTAACGCTCCGTTCGACGGGGCGCACAAGAATCTCGCCTCGTTCACACTTCGCAAAGATTGAGGCAGCAGCCCAGTCATTCGCTCGATGGCTAGCGGTAGCGGCCTGGACTAGGATGCAGCGTGGCCTTGGGGTTGATCGATATCCGCGCGGGGGAGAAGCGCGGTCTCGTGTTGATGAGCGGTATCTTGGCGCTGATCACGGCAAGCCATACCTTGCTCGAAACAGCGCGGGACACGCTCTTCTTGACCAAGATGCCGCCGGAGCGATTGGCGCTCGTGTACGTGGTGCTGGCGCTGTTGGCCGTGATCGCCAGCAACTTGTCGGGGCTCGGCTCCAAGCGCTTTGGTCGTCGCGCAGGTCTGGTGACCTCGCTGTGCATCGTGGCTTTCTCGATGGTGCTGCTCAGCCTGCGCGAAGCCACGCCGACGATGGTGTTCGTCCTGTACTTGGCGAGCGGCGTGGCCGGCACGGTGATCACGTTGCAGTTTTGGCTGCTCGTCGGTCAATTTTTCACCGTCGCACAAGGCAAGCGGTTGTTCGGGCCGATGGCTGCCGGAGGCGTGCTTGGTGCAACGTTGGGCGCTGCGCTAGCGGCCTTGCTGCTCCGTTACATCCCCGCTGAGTCGCTGATCGTGGTCGGCGGCGGCTTGTTTCTGACCGCCGCAGCGGTGGTCACGTTCATTCCGCAGACCGAAGGTATCGACGACGTCGACCTTTCGCCGACGCGGTTTTTCGCTTGGCTGCACGACTTTCGGCTGCTGCGCTCGCATCGCTATGTCGCGCTGATCGCAGCACTCTCCTTCGTCTCGGTCTCAGCTGTGCTGTTGGCCGACTACCTGTTCAAGTCCTCCGCCGCGACTACGCTTGGTCCGGCGCGGCTCGGTACCTTTTTGGGCACCTACTACGCAGTGCAAAACGCCGTCTCGTTGGTGGTGCAAGTGCTGCTCACGGGGGCCATCGTTCGCAAGCTCGGTGTGACCACGGCGCTGATCGTATTTCCGGTCTTGTTGGCGTTGGGCGGGCTCGGGGCCTTCGTCACCGGCGCCTTCGCCATGACGGTGGTAGTGAAGGGGACCGACGGAGCGCTGCGGCATTCGCTTCATCGCGTCACGTCCGAGCTATTGCTGCTGCCGCTCGCGAGCGACGTGCGCGACCGCTCCAAGCGCCTCTTGGAGACGGTCTTCGGTCGGGGCTCACAAGCGTTTGCCGCTCTCTCGATCGTTGCCTTGGCCTGGGCTGGGCTCGCGACGGTCAAAGTGTTGGCGCTGCTGGTTAGCCTGCTGGCCCTCGCCTGGTTGGCGATCGCGCTCTGGCTGCGCGTGCCCTATCTCGATCTCTTTCGGCGCGCGCTGGCCAGGGGTGAGCTGGGCAGCGAAGATCAGGAGCTCGACTTGGCTGCGGTGGGGGCGCTGCTCGAGTCCCTTGCCAGCGTCGAGGAAGCCAACGTGCTTGCCGCCATCGATCTGATTGAGCGTTCCGGTCGCCGGAATCTGCTACCAGCGCTGATCCTCTATCACGAGTCGCCGCGCGTGCTCGAGCGCGCGCTCACCGTCTTTGCGCAGGAACCGCGGCGCGATTTCATGCCGTTGGCGGAGCGTCTGCTCGGTGTTTCTGATGCAAGGGTCCGCGCGAGCGCTGTGCGCGCCCTCGCTCGTGCAGGTGGGCGGGCAGCCGCTGAGTCGGCGCTCGCTGACGCCGACCCGCGCGTAAGCTCGGCGTCGGCGTTTTTCCTCGCCGACGCCGAGTCGGCTCCGCATGAGGCTGCACCCGTGCAACGCATCCTGTCGTCGTCGGACGACGATACGCCCGCGAAAGCGGCGTTGGTGCAGGTCATCGCCGAATACGGCGACTCGCATTGGCAGCCCACCGTGCACGTCCTGGCTGCTCAGCCCAAGGTCGTCAAGCAGGCTGGGAGCGCGATGCCTCACGCGATCCGGCGCACCGGCGCGACCGAGTTCGCCAAGCTGCTGGTGCAGCTCTTGGAGGTTCGCGAGGTGCGCGCCTCCGCGCGCGAAGCGCTGGTCTCGTTCGGATCCGATGGCGAGGCCGTGCTAGCGGCTGCCCTACGCGATCGGTCGCAACCGATCACCCTTCGCCGCGAGGCGCCACTCGCGCTGGCGTCCTTTGGCACGCAGTCCGTGGTGGATCTCCTGGTGCAACATCTCGAGGAGGAGGACGCCTTGCTCTCCCACAGGGTCTTGCGCGCGCTCGGCCGATTGTCGGCTGATTCCAAGGCCGTCGGCGTGCGGCTGCGGATCGACCGGGCGATGTGTGAACGCATGTTGGAGCGTCACTTGACCGACTACCTGTCCTTGCTCGACACCCGACTCAGCATCAAGAGCGCTCGCGGAATGACCATCGAAGACGAGGTCTCACTCTCGCTGTTGGAGGGCCTGCTATCGGACCGCTCGGCGAACCACATGGAGCGCGCCTTCCGCTTTCTGCAGCTGGCCAACCGAAATGAAGATATTCGCCCTGTGTTTGAGGCCGTGGTGCGCGGCGACAAGCGCGCGCGCGCGACAGCCATGGAATTTCTCGACGCACTCACGCTCGGCGAGGCGAAGATCCGCGATCTGTTGCGAGTGATCGCTGACGATCTCGAGCCGGAAGAGCGGGTTCGCCGCGGTCGTTCGGTGCGGCAGCTGCCTGCTGAATTGCCTTCCGCAGAGGCGACTCTCGCGACCTTGATCAGCGACGGAGAACCGCTGCTGGCGGCGCTCGCGCTCGCTTGCGCACGCTCGACGCGCGAAGGCCTCTTGGCCGAGCTCGTCACGCAAACGCGCGTGGACCGACCAGAGGTCATCGCGCTCGCGACAGACGTGTGGACGAACGAGGTGGCCCGTGCATGATGAGACAGGTCAGCGCGCGAGCGAGAAGAAGGCGCAAATCGAGCGCGAGCTTTTTCTCAACGCCTTCTCGCCCTCACCGCCTTCTCCGGAGCTCTCTCGGCGCCTTGCAAACGTCCTACGAGACGTTTACGCAAAGGCCGGGGACATCATCTTCGAGCGCGGCGAGCAGCCGAAGACCGCTCATTTCATCGTCTCGGGTGAACTTGCCATGTTTGGCGAGGACGACGAAGAGCCAATCGTTTTCGGTCCTGGCTCGATCGTTGGGATGCTCGACCTAAACATTGGTAGGCGGCGGGCGCGCACCGCCCGGGTGACCAGTGACTGCCATTTGCTCGAGCTTCCGTACGCTCAGTGGCTGGAGCTGACCGAGGACCACCCGGAGTACACCACCAGTACGCGTCGGCGCGTGAGTGAGGGCCTGCACGAGTTGATGTTGAACTTCACCACCCAACAAATATTGGTGTTTGAGCGGAGCGCCCGCGCGCCGTTTCTCGATGCCGCGATGATCTATCGCATTGCCGCGCTTCGATCGCCCGTCGTGTTCGAGCAAGCACGGGTCGACACCTTGGTAGAACTCGCCAAAAGGGCGAGCTTGCTTCGCGTCGAACGCGGTCAGCTGATTGCACCGCCCGGGTCGAACAGCGACAAGCTGTTCGTCGTGATGCAAGGCGCGCTGGAGGTTCAGCGAAGGGTCAGTCCGGAACTCACGGGCACCTTCGGGCCCGGGCAGCTGGTGCTTGGCGGAGCCGCGCTCTCAGGAGCTCTGCGGAACTATGCGGTCACCGCGGCGACGTACTCGGTCGTTTTGGTGCTCGAGCATCGGGATCTCGACGACATCGCTGAGGAGAAGTTCGACTTGGTGCTTTCTTGTCTGCGTGGTCTCTCGATTGAAAGGGACGCCCTGCTGGGTCGCAGAGCGCGCCGTTCAGTGCTGCCACCATCGGCGCCCGCCCCGTCGCTGCCCGTCCCGCCGTCCCTTGCTGCCGCCCAACGTGAGTCGAGCGACGTCGAACTCAAGGGTCCTGAACCTGGACAAAGTGCGTGATGGTGCGGCTGCCGCCACGGTTGTCGCGCACGACCGCCCAGATCGAATAGAGGCCCGGATCCTCGGGGGCCACCCATCGCGTCGACCGATCCGACACCAGGCCCGTCGAGGCGTCCGACACCAGCTTCAAATCGTTTTCAAACTGACCGGCTGTAGCGAAGTACGAGACCCAGAGCACCTCGGACAGTTGGTTGCCATCGACGTCGGTTGCACCCGGATCTTCTTCGGCGGATTCTTCCGGTACGTCGACGTCGATCTCCAGGGCTCCACATTCGGTGAACTCATCCCGGGCCGCGCAGCCCGACTTCTGCCGCTCTTCGAGGGTGATGGGGCAGGTCTCGACCGATAGCACCTCATCGGAGGGCAACGTCACCCCGTCTACCTGCAGGCCGCGCACCTCCGGGTTGGCGTTTATCCGTCCGTCCTCGAAGACGAAGATTTGGGTGTAGCCCGGAACGAACGCCTCCGGGCCGAGCTGCACACCATTCGAATCGAAGCAGCCGAGGGGGAAGGAGGATGCGCTTGGGTCTTCCACGTCGATCGTCGGCCGAATCTCTCCATCGCAGGCGACGAAGAACAAGAACGCGGTGCCCACCTTCGAACCAAAGTTGGGTTCGGGAACGTCGTCCAGGATGTCTTCGGGAATGGCCAGATCAAACTGGGTGATCCCTGGGCCTCCCCCAACGGTACCGGGGGGTGGTGCTCCGCCTTCCGCAAGCGCTCCGAACACTTCGGCCAGCGACTCGTAGCAGCCGAAATACTGGCCGCCGGTCGGGTTGTAACAGCCACCTAACCAGAGGATGTTGACGGGGTTGGGGTTGGTATCCTCCCCGCGACCGTCGCCTAGGATCATGTTGAAGCGAACCGAGTCGCCGGGGAGGGCGTACGGTAAGTCAGCCTCAACCGAGATGATGCGCAGCGTGTTCACCGCGCTAGGCGGATCGAACGAAGTGGCGCAGGCTTGCGCGACCAACGTGCCTACTGCGGGCATCAGCATCAGCGACGCTAAAGCGAATCGCGGCAGAGAGCGGTTGCGTCGACCGCGACTCGTAAGGCGTGAACTCGTTGCGGTCATTCGCCGAAGTCTCCCCGAATTCCAAGGCTGGGCAAGATGGGCAAGCCGTTGACGTAGTTGCGGGCGGTGAAGTTGAAGTTGTAGCCCACCGCCTCGGTGTTCTGGTTGTTGTAGACGTTCTGCACGTCGAGGTACGCCGCCAGTGACCAACCGTCGAACTTCCACTTCTTGTCGACGCGGATGTCGAGCGCGTGAAATGGCGGTAGCCGCTCGCTGTTGAGTCCAATCGGGATTTGAACGTACGAACCGGAGGGCGCGTAGTAGAGCGAGTTGGTCCGGTTCGGGTCACAGCCTTGCGAGAGCGGATTGCAAACGCTCGGGTCGATCAGGTTGCCCGAGATGAAGCGAAAGCGCCCGCCGATCTCCCAGCCGTGTCCCAGCTGGTAGCTGCCGAGGACCGTGAGAATGTGCGTTTGGTCGAAGGAGACGGGCACCTCGGGCTCGCCAGGCTCGGTTTGGCGCACGCTGCGTGAGAGCGTATAGGCGAGCCAACCGAAGAACCTCTCATCAGGCTTGTAACGCAACAGCAGCTCGCCGCCGGCCGCATATCCGAGCGAACGGTTGTCATAGAAGATGCTGCCCGAGCTCGCGGTGGAGGCGTTGCCAATGACGACGTTGTCGAGCTGCTTCACGAATCCTTCGAGCGATACGTCGAGCTGCTGCGTGAGGTCTTGCTCCATGCCGAGTGCGTAGTGAATGGCGCGGTTGGAGCGCACGGACGGCGTGCCGATCGGGGCAATCGCTTGCTGAAAAGCGGGCGGCTGGTGGTACACGCCGACGCCGGTCTTGAGCGTGGTCTTGGGGAACTCACGGGCGAGACCGAAGCGCCCAGAGAAGCGTGGGCTCACCGTGATCTCGTTGTTGTAGGTGGCGTCGTCGATGCGCAGGCCGGGCACCAGGCGAATCCCAGGCAGAGGCTCGATCTCGAGCTCGCTGAAGATGCCCGGCTGGCACACGACGCTTTGCGACTCAAAGTCGCGGAACGGCCTCGTGGAAAACGGTTGGCTCGCAGGTTCTCCGGGGCGGGAGTTGCTTTGCGGGAAGCGCAAGCGGACGTCGGCGTAGGCGCTGAACACGTCCATCCCGGTGTTGATCTTGAGCTCCTTGCTCACCCGATGGCTGTGCTCAAAGCGCGTCGTCACGCTGAACGAATCGAGGAAGAAGAAGATCGGCCCGAGGCTGAAGCCGATGTCGTCGTGTCCGAAGGCCAACACGCTGCGGAAGGAGTCCCGTTCGAACTCTTTCTCCCACAGGAACTGCACGCGCTGAAACGCCGTATGGAGGCCTACGTTGCCAGAAAGCGCTGGCTCTCCTGGGGCAGGGTCCGAGACCAACAGCTCGAGCGCGTCATCACTGCCGAAGAAACCAATACGAAAGCGACCGACGTCGGCGGAGTTGTGTTCGATGAACAGCTGGTAGTCGTAATAGACGGGAGCTTGCGTGACTGATGCGCCAGCGGCCTCCAGCGTCGGCCCGAGCCAAGCGTCGATGTAGCTGCGGCGTCCGGAGGCCATGAAGGTCCAGCCCTCGAGCAAGGGGATGGGACCCTCAACCAGGCCGCGCGCGTCGATCAAGTCCACCTGCGCGACGCCGTGATAGCCGTCGTCCTTGGGCGAACGAATCCCAACGTCAACGATGCCGCCGGTCACACGACCGTACTCTGCGCCGAAGTTGCCGGGGTAGAAGTCGATCTTCTCGAGGATCTCGGTTGGGACCACGCTCGACAGACCGCCGAAGTGGTAGATCAACGGGACGAGCGAGCCGTCGATGAAGGTCTGCGTGTCGGCTGGGCCTGAGCCGCGGACGAGCAAGATGCCGGCAATGCCCGGAGGCCGCGCGACGCCGGGCAGGTTCTGCAGCGACTTGAGCGCGTCGCCGTTGGTGCCGGGGACGCGGTCGATCTCGCGCCTGGTGATGGTGCGCTTGACCACCTCGCGCGGAGGGCGCTGCCCGCGAATCGTTACTTCGAGACCACCGCTCGCGACGTACACCCGGTACTTGACGGTGCTGCGCGCTCCTTCGCTGATCTCTTCCACCAACGTGGTTTTGCCGAACCCCTCGGCGACGATCTCCACGTTGTATTGGCCCGGAACCACGTCTCCAAAATCGAAGCGGCCTTCGGCGTCGGTGGTGACCGTGCGAGCCTCCCCGGCCGTTTTGGGCGTGAGAACGACGCGTGCGCCAGCGACGCCAACCTCCTCCGCGTTGCTCGCATCGTCGGAGGTCCCAAGAACCACGCCCGAGAGCCCCTCTTTCTCGACGGGGACCTCCTCGGTCGTATCGGGTTCAGGCTCTTTGGCCTTCAGCGAGAAGGTGAATCGAAACTTGAGTTTGGAGGGCACCGGCTTGCCCGACGCATCTCGTTCTGGGTCCCAGATCAGCTGCCGACCTGCTTCGAGCGCCGCCTCATCGAAGCCGTCCCCGGCTCCGGTATCCACGGTGGCGTTGGTTACCGCGCCCGCTGCGCTGATGCTGAGGATCAGGATGACCTGGGCCTCGCGGTCCAAGGCGTTTTCAGGGTGCTTGGGCGCCACATACTGCCGCAGGCGCGCTCTCGCGCTCAGGTCCGCGGGGGCCTCGGCGGGCTTTTCCTCTTGCTTGATAATGCCGGTATCGCCGCGAGGCACACCGTCTTGCGCGCTAGCGGCCAACGGCCAGGCAAGCGCGCAGGCAACCGCAGTCCCCCCCAGGATTGCCCGCTTGTGAACCATCTGGCGCTTCCCTTCTACACCGGATCGCGACGTTTGAGGAGCACACACAGGGTGATCAGCACCACCACCATGAAGCCCGCAAGCACTGCGTAGGGCATCCAAACCACCTCGTAGTTTTCGAAGCCCCATGAGCCCTTCAGGTTCTCTGCTGCAAGCTGCGCTGTGGCGCATTTGAAGTCACCATTCTCGACAAAGTCCGCCGGGGAACTGACTGGGTCCCGCATCTGGAGGTCCACAGTCCAAGCTGGATCTCCGTCCAAGGCCATCCGGTTGGGGGCGATGGCAGCCTCGAAGCCCCAGCGAGCCGGGACCACATTGAATAGCAGCTTCAGCTTGGGCACGCTTGTCATCGGCACCATCAATCCGCCCAAAATGACCTGCGGAATGAGGGCGATCGGTGTCAGCGCCATCGCAGCTTCGCTGGATTCGACGGAGGTCGAAAGCAGCAGGCCAATGGCGGTCGCTACCAAGGAGGTCGCTACCAGCGCGCCTAACATCTGCCCGAACACAGGCATACCGCCTGGCAGCTTCAAGCCAAAGAAGACGATCGCCAGGATCATCGAGCATTGCACGATGCAGAAGAACGCCAACAGGATGAACTTCGAGAAGACGTAGTTGAAGAGCCCGAGGTTCACCATCCGCTCGCGCATGTAGATGGCTCGCTCACTCACGATCTCGCGCGCAGCGTTGGACGTGCCGAACCAAATCGCCGAGACCACCAAGAAGAAGATCGCCGCCGTGTAGTCCGACGTCTGCGTCATGTTCCTGAGCACCTCGGCGCCAGCCTCGATCTGGACGCCCTTGGTCTCACGCTTGGAGAGCTCCTGCAAAGCGCCCAAGCACCACCCCGGAACGGCGTCGTCCTGGCCACCAAAGACCATGTAGAGCAAGAGGCCGATGATGGGCGCCTGCGCAAACATGATGATGATACCGCCCGTGTCGCGCACCTTGCATTTGAAGTAGCGCGAGAGCAGCAGACCCAGCTGCCCGCTCGTTTGTTGACGACCCGGCGGGACGCCATGCGGAGCGGTGCCCGAGCCGATCTCTCGCCGACCGGAGTACATTCGCCGGAAGGTTGGGTTCTGATCGGTGAAGAACTCGGAGCGCCACTCGAGCGCAGCGGCCTTTCGGGCTTCTTGGCGCGAAGCCGACGGATTCTGCGCTCGCAGCCGCTCGAAGATGGGCCTTTCGCGAACGGCGAGCATGTCGAACATGTCGCGTGGATTGTCGAGTTCGGGCTTGCTCTTGTCTCGCTGACTACCGAAGAAGCGATAGGCGTCGGGCGAGGTCGGCCCGAAGAACATCGGGATGCCGCCGTAGCCCATGATCAAGCAATGGCTGAACTTCTCGAACTCGTCCTTCGCCGGCTGATGGATCGTCATGATGATCGTCTTGCCGGTCGCCTTCGTGAGGTTGGCGAGTAGCTCGATCAGCGCGGTGGTGTCGTCGGCGGCGAGACCGCTCGTCGGTTCATCGAGGAACACGATGACCGGATCGGTAACGAGCTCGAGAGCGATGTTCACGCGCTTGCGCTGCCCGCCCGAGAGCGTCTTCTTTTCCGGCTTACCAATCTGAAGGTTCGCGACGCCGTCGAGCCCGAGGTCCTTCAGCGTTTGCTCTACGCGCTGCTCGATTTCGGCGTCGGAGTAGTCAGGAGGGAGGCGGAATTTGGCGCTGTAGCGCACCGCCTCGTGCACCGTGAGTTCGGGGTGCACCAGGTCGTCCTGCGGGACGTAGCCGATCGAGCCGCGCAGGGTGTCGTAGATGTTGTAGAGGTCTTCACCGTTGATGCGAACGATGCCGCTGGTGGGCGGGAGGTAGCCGTTCAGCGCGAGCAAGAGCGTCGTCTTGCCGGCGCCAGAGGGCCCCATCAGCGCGATCATGTCGCCGGGCAACGCCTTGAACGAAACGTTGTCGAGCAACGTCTTCATCTCACCGCGGTTGTCACGGTCAGGCACTTGAAGCACCAAGCTCCAGGCCTCGATCTCGTACAGGGGCTTGCCGGCCCAGCGCTCGAGCGCGTACTCCTCCTGCACCACCTCTGCCGCGCCCGATGCCGATATCTCGATCTGCAGCGGCATCGGCCCGACGTAGATCTTTTCTCCGCTTTGAACGGCGATCTTCTGGCCGGGTGGGATGCGTTGCCCGCGCACGTAGGTGCCGTTGCCGCTGCCACGGTCCTCGATGTAGAGCTGGCCGGCGATTTGGTGCAGGAGCGCGTGCCGGCTGGAGACCTGCGGGTGGGAAATGACGATGTCGTTGTCGGGCGTTCGACCGATCGTCCGGACGGGCTTTTGCCCGGCGGCAAAGTCGAGCTGCCCGAGGATCGTCTTGTTCTTTTTTGCCGGCATCCCCGCAGGCGGAGAGGCGCCGGCGGGCTGTTGCCCCGCAGGCATCGCAGCGGCGAGCTGCTGAGCCTGCGCCAAACTCATCGCCGCCGTCGCCTTGTTCGGATTCTGCCCCTGTTGCATCTGGAGCGAGGGCATCGGCTGCTGAGGCATCGACTGCTGAGGCATCGATGGGTGCGCGCCGCCGGCCTGCTGGCCCTGCAAGTAGGCGTTCGTCTCGAGCGCCGCTTGGGCTGCAGCAGGCCCAGCCGCTAGGGCTTGCGCGAGCTGGCCGAGCAGGCCCGCGGGCACAGGTACCGGGCCGAAGGCGACCACACCGTTCGGGTCGAGCGGGGAGGGAGCGTTCGGCGCGATCTTGGTGCGGTTCTGTCCGAGAAAGGTGCCGCTGGTCGAGCCATGGTCGAGCACCATCATGCGATCGAGCATCACGGTCGCGTGCTGACTCGAAACGCTGGGGTGCTGAATGACGAGGGACGCTCGCGTCGGATCGCGCCCGATGATCAGGTGGCCACGCGGGGCAGGGGCCTGGCCCACCGCCATGATCATCATCACGATGCTCGGGTGGCTCAGTGGGACGGTGACGTTCGCGATCGAGAACGCCGTGCGAAAGTCGAAGGGCACCTGCTCGCCGGGTTGCAGCGGTCGCGGCTGAGTGATGCCTCCTTGCGGACCCTGGTGCACCTGCACGAAGGTGTTCGGAACGCTGGGAATGAACACCAGCTTTCCGCCGCCTTGGTGAACGAGGCGTGCATGCTCTGGAGCGATGCCCGGGGCGGACATCACGACGTCACATTGCGGGCTGCTACCAATCGAGATGTTTTGCTTGCCGAAGCCAGGGATCATGACGCCGGCACACGTTAGCGGAAAACCTGCGGCCGTTGGTCGTGTTTCACGAGCCGGGGAACGCGGTGCGCTCGCGCCTGTTTACGGCCGAGTTGCTGACGCTTCAGCGAATGAAGACCAACCACGCCAGCGCGATCGCAACCACCGCAACAATGAAGCTGATCGCCAGCGCCATGAAAAGCACCCGGCCCCCGCTTCTGCCAGGCACCGACTCCACGCCGGACGCCGAGGGGCCAGCAGGCCGTTGTTGCCACCCGCCGGCATCGTGGGGCGTTGGTGCGGGTCTGCGCATGTCGGGGCGAGCGGCCGTTGGAGGCAACCCTAACCCTCCCACGCCGTCGGCCCGATAGGCAGCCATGTTTTGCGGACCTTGCGGTCGCTGCGCTAACGGAAGCGTTCCTTGAGGACCGTGCCCCGGCGCCCCTGAATGCACCGCTGGGTGCCCCGGATACGCCGCGCTCGAACTGCGATTGGTCCCGTCGTGTGCCGTCGCTGCCGGCTGCATCGGGATGGTCTCATGGTGCCCGCGTCCCAAAACGGTGTCCACCGCCGGTTGCGGCGGAGTGTGACTCGTGAGCTGGTGGCCTCCCATCGAGTTGGGCGCGGCGTCGCGATGGGCCACCGCGGCAGGGTACGGAGTTGCCGCTGCATGGTGCATCGGTTGCTGGGGCTGGGGCGCGTTAGCGGGACCGCCTGCATCGTGCACGGTAGTTTGCATCGCACCAACCTGCGTAGCGCCGGTGCGCGTGCGCTGTGCGGCCGTCCCGACGACGCGCACCAACTGAACCGTGATGTTGTCGTGCCCACCTCGATCATTGGCCATGCGCACGAGTTGCTCGCAGCCGTGCTCGAGCCCACCCGAAGCAAGTGCTTGGCGCGTTGCCCCGAGGATGTCCTTTGGTAGCGCCAGATCGGTGAGGCCGTCGCTCGCCGTGAGAAGCAAGTCCCCCGGGAAGAGCTCCATAGGCTCTGGTCGAAGCTCCACGTCGACCTCCGGCTTCATGCCTAGGGCCCGCGTGATCTTGTTCGCGTCGGGATGCCCAATGCCCTGCTCTTCGGTGATGAACCCGGCGTCGATCATCGCCTGCACCATGGAGTGGTCGCGCGTGAGCGGGTAGATCTGCCCCGAACGAATCACATAGGCACGGCTGTCGCCGACGTGTGCGACGTCAACTCCGGCGTCGCTGAAGAGCATCGCGACGACGGTGGACCCTGGTCGGATCTTGTTGTCGGGCGGACCGCCCAGTTCATAAACCCGGCGCGCGGCGACCTCGACGGCGAACTTGAGTGCAGCGGCCGAAGTTGCCACTGGAGCCAAGTCAATTTGCTCAAAGATGGTGGTGATCGCCCGACGGCTAGCCTCTTGCCCACCGTAGTGACCACCCATCCCGTCGCACAGCACGCATAGGTGCCCAAACTTGGTCAGTGCGTGCCCGCAAGAATCTTCGTTGATCTGTTTGTTCGGATCACGACCTGGATCGCTCAATTGAGCGACCTCAAGTTTCAATTCAAGGGGTTTGGCCTGGGAAGACATGCGAAGGAGGCGCACTACTCCAAGCTGACGGCGAACTCGATCGGTCCGAATTTGAGCGACGAGCCGTTGGGAACCGGTGTCCACACACCGGGGTTGACGCGCTGGTTGTTGAGCGTCGTCCCGTTATTGGAGTTGTCGTCCCGAACGTACAACTGGCCTTGCTCGATCTTCAAGGAGGAGTGTGTGCCGCTTACCCGCGGCTCGCTCAGGAGGATTTGGCAAAGTGCGCCGTCGCGCCCGGCTTTCATCTCGACTCCGGGCAGCACCGTGAAGATCCCCGCGTTGCCGCTCAGCGTCGCGCGCTGAACGAAGGCGGGCCCGGGCGTCATCGGACGAGGCGCTTGCATGGGGGAGGGGGCGGGAGGAGCGTTGGGCCGGGGAGGCGGTGCAGCCGGCGCCGACCCACCGCGCTTTCGACCACCTCCGCGGAAGGCCGAGACAACCAGCAGAATAAGCACAAGACCGCCAAACGCGATGCCACCAACCAGGAAGTAGTTCACCGGCTTGTTCTGGGCGCGCAGCGTGAGGATCTTGTCCTTGATGAACGGGCTTGTGCGCTTGGTTGCCTGATCGTGGAGCACCAACCGAGCGGTGAGTTTCTCGCCCTTGCCGCTCAGGAATTTCTCGTTGTCCGGCAGCTCGAAGGTTACGGAGCTGTCGCCCGCTTCAATCACGCGTGCTTTGAGCCCCTGCTTGACAAGCTGTTGTTGTGCGTCTTTGGCCTCCTCGAGGGTGCCACCTTCGAGCGTTGTGGGCACTTCCTGGCTCTTCGGCAGTAGGTAGAGCTCGGCGCGCTCCTTCTTTCCACCCCAGCAGAAGTTGCCGTAGATGGTGACCTCGCCAGCCGCATGGAGAGGCTTCTTCTCGGCTGCCTCCTCGGTCGCCTTGAAGTCGATGTCGAGTGGCCAGGTCGATGGGTCGATTCCGACGGGCACGTCTTGATAGGTGCCATCGCCGGCGATGGTCAGGTTGCTCGTTCGGAAGTTGAGAGCAAACGTTTGCGTGGTGGAGGCCGCTACGCACGACATCTGCCACTTCACGATCCACATGTTGTCAAAGCGAGTCCGGACGGCTTTGACGATGCGCTCACCACGCGCGGTCCCTCCCTCGCGCAGTACCGTGAAGTACCCACCGATCTCGGTGTTGGCGAGATTCTCCATGAAGGCGCGGGAGTTCTCGAAGAGTTCCTCCATCTGCTTGGAAGGAAACCAAACCGAGATCACCGGCACCGGCATCTTCGGGAGTGCGATGTTGTCCTCCGGAAATCGACCCTTGGTCATGAACTGACCGAGGAACTTCGCGCCGGGGCCGAGCGATGAAGGATCGGTCCCAGCTGCGCCGCTCGACAGCACGACCATCGCCTGGTGCATTGGCACTTTGACCGACTGGCCAACGTTGCCCAGTTCCTTGAATCCGTCGGTCGCGCCGTTCTGGATGATCTGTCCGAGCGGACGGTTGCGCCCGCCTGGCACCGCAGGCTTGGTTACCTGACTGACGATGAACGCTTCCGCCTTGGCTTTGTCATTCGTCCATCCGGAAGAAAAAATGACGGTCTTGTCGCCGAAATACATCACGTTGACGATGTCGTTTGCGCGCATCGACCCAACGAACTGTTTGGCAACTTCACGTGCCTCGTCAAAGCGCGGCCCCATCGACGAGGCTGCGTCGATCATGATCAACCAGGCAGTGCCAACGTTCGGTTCGGCGTTGCTTTCACCCCACTTCGCCTTCGACAGGAAGGTCAACGGCTCTTCGCCACCATCGAGCTTGATCGACATGATGGTGCCGCCTTCGGGGAACGTGATTGGCTCCCACAGGGCCTTCGGCCGCTCCATCCCGTCGGCGATGCAATCGAGCTCGTCATTGCCACCCAGCTGGGTGCAAGGCCCAACGACCCCGTTGAGTGGCTTGTTTTGAACGATCTCGAGCACCGTGGTCAGGATCGGTGCGCCTTCGCTTTGGCTGGCGCGAGGATCGATCCGGAGGATGTGCCCTTCTGGAGCGGCGCTTACTGTCGTTGGAAGCAGCCAGATGAGGAACGCGGTCAGCACAAGGGAGACGTGCGACATGCAGCGGAGGCGGGGGGCGTACCCCTTGAGATTGGCGTTGTTCATCCGGTTCTCCAAACAGAAAGCTCTGCAAGCCGTGTCCGAAGGCATGGCTGAGCGCATCGTACTGCCTCGGTCACCACCGTTGCGAGAAGGTGAACGAGACCAGGAACAGCAGCGGGCGACAAGCCAACTCTCGACGAGTCGCCAACTCTCAACTCTCACGCGAACCTTCTCGGCACGCGCGTGCGAGAGGTGAACCAAGGCTCTTTCCGACGCCCGCTCCGTGCCGTAGTTGTGCGGGCGAACGTGAGCCCCAGGTTGGGCTAGGCCCGAGCAGCCACATTGATGACGATTACGCTGAAGCCACCAAAGCGGATCTTGTCGCCGTCGCGCAACTCTCGGCGGCCCTGGAATCCGATGGCCTCTTCGTTGTGGAAGGTGCCGTTGGTGGACCCGAGATCGCTCAGTGTTAGGCGACCGCCTTCAGCATCCACTCGCGCGTGATTGGTCGAGGTGGTTCCGTGCCCAATCGGTACGTCAACTTCTTGCCCCGTCTCAGCCCGTCCGACCAGGTTGGTCCCCTGATACACCGGCCAGTATTTGCCGAGCGCATCATCTTGAAAGCTCACAAGGAAACCGGCGAGAGGGCGCCGCTGTTTGCCGCCTGTTGCCGCGCTCGCCGAGCCACGATTTTCAAACGGCGGGGGGTTCTGCGGAGCTGGGGGACTGTTGTTGAACCCGACTTGAGGCGGTGCCCCTGTGTTGGCGAACGCGGTTTGTCCGAACTGGTCGGGGGCTTCATTGGGTTGAAACCCTGGCTGTGGCGGGTATCCCGGGTGTGGAGGCGGAGCGCCCATCCCCGGCATTCCAGGTGGACCGCCCATTCCCATGCCCGGGGGCATCCCAGGCATTCCCTGCGGACCACCCATCATCCCCGGATTCATCTGACCCTGGGGACCGCCCATCATGCCTTGATCGAACTGCTGAAAGCCGGGCTGGGGCATCGGAGGACCGCCGAAGCCCGGAGGGGGATCATAGCCTCCGCCGCCGGGAAACTGGTTCTGCTGTGGGAATCCCATCCCCATGCCGGGAGGGCCACCCATGCCAGGAGGGCCACCCATGCCAGGAGGGCCACCCATGCCAGGAGGGCCGCCCATGCCGGGAGGGCCGCCCATGCCAGGAGGGCCGCCCATTCCGGGAGGCATCATGTTCGGCGAATTCGGGAAACCCGGGGGTGCACCGTATGCAGGTGCTCCGCCAACGAGAGGTGAAGCGCACACTGCACAGAACTTATCGGAGGGTGAATTGGGTGCACTGCAACGGGGGCAGATCATCGGAGGTCCTTCTGACGCTTGGTCCTGACGTCGGGAGAGCGATCGCTAGGATACCCACTTTGCAGCGACTTGGATCAAGTGCTTAGCAAAAGCCAGTCGTATCAAGCAGGTTTTGCGGTGGAGTCACCCTGGCAAAGGCCAGGGCGCGATGTCGAAACTCCCGTTCCAGCCAATCTGCGTGCTCCGGAAAGGCGCAAAGGGCGCCGTCGGCACCCTTTGCAACGAAGGCTCGCGGGAGCGGCCAGTTTCAGGCGTCTTTCTCGTCGCGAACGCGTGCTGCCTTACCGGCGAGATCGCGTAGGTAGAACAATCGGCTACGACGCACGATGCCCTTGGACACGATCTCGATTCGCTCGATGCGAGGGCTGTGGGCGAGGAAAATCCTCTCGACCCCAATTCCAAAGCTCACCTTGCGAACAGTGAAGGTGCTGCGTGCTCCCGCGCGGTGCCGCTTGAGCACGATCCCCTGAAACACCTGGACGCGCTCTTTCTCGCCCTCGACGATCTTGTAGTGAACTCGAACGGTATCTCCGACGCGAAACGTGGGGAGGTCCGAACGGAGTTGCGATTGCTCGAGCTTGGCGATGATCGGCGTCAACATGGTCTTCCTCTGAGGAACTTTTGGGGGGCGCGCCATTTCGCACGCCACGTAAGGGTTGTCAATGTGAACGGGTGACGGGTTGAATCAGCGACGGACGGGAATGATTTGCACGCGGCGCTGCTCGCCTTCGCCGTCGCTCTTCGTGACGACACCAGCGAACTTGGCGAGCGCGAGGTGGACGACCCGGCGGTCCTGAGGACTCATCGGATCGAACGTGATGATCTTTCCTTCATCGACGGCTTTTTTCCCTAGTTCGCGGGCGAGCGTGGCGAGGTCTTCCTCGCGACGGGCACGGTAGCCTTGCGCGTCGATAATGACGTGACGTCGCCGCTTACCTGGTCGGTTCACGACGCGATTGGCGAGGAACTGCAATGCGGCGAGCGTCGCGCCTCGTTTTCCGATCACGAAGCGCCCATCATCGCCCTCGATCTCGAGACGAATCTCCTCCGGCGGATCGTCCTCGTCGGGCTCCAAAAGATCGACGGTGCAGTCCATGCCCATCGTCGCGAGAACGTCAATCACAAAATCGAGCACCATGTCGGCGCGTCCGTCCTCGACGAAAGGCTCTTTTACTTCTGCTGCGTCGGGACCTTGGTTGGCGGTCGAATCATCCACGGGCACGTACCTTCCCCTTTCCAAGAGCAGGCTCTTTCTTGGAGCCTGGCTTCGGGTCATCGCTGTTTGTCACGTCGCGAACTTCAATGCGCGCGCTGTGACCCTGCACTTTTGCCTTTACCCAGCGCTCTACGAAGAACTGCTGGATGATGCCTAACCAGGTGTTGGTCAGCATGTAGACGCCCAACCCGGCCGGCAGAAAGAACATCATGGCGGTGAAGATGCCCGGCATGAGGAACTGCATCATCTTCTGCTGCGCAGGGTCCATGCCTTGTGGAGGCATCATCCGCTGCTGCAGAAAGCTGGACCCACCCAAGACAAGCGGGATCACGTGGTACGGGTCCGAGTTTGTCAGGTCCGGGATGAGCGGGCCGAACGGCGTATGATAGAGGCCAACTTCGGTCGATAGCGCTTGATAGAGCCCTATCCAGACAGGCATCTGCAGAAGTAGAGGCAAACAGCCGAGGGCCGGACGGATCCCCTCTCGGCGGTTGAGCTCCTGCATCGCCACCGTCTTCTGCATCATGTCGTCGGCGTACTTCTCGTTGATCGCGTCGATCTCCGGCTTCACCCGTCGCATGGCGATGGTGGTTCGCAGCTGCGGTAGCTGGAGCGGGAACACCACCAATTTGACCGTGATCGTCAAAAAGCAAATCGCCCAGCCCCAACTACCTAGAACCGCGAAGAGCCAATCAACGTAGGAGAGGAAGATCTTCCCAAGGACGCCGAACATTCCAAGGTCGACGACTGGAAGCACTTCACCGTTCGTTCCACCAACCGTGGCAAGAACGGCGCGTTCTTTGGGCCCCATGTACGCAACGACGTCGTAGGTAGCGGCTGTTCCGGGAGCCAGCGTTGTCTCTGGGTAGGCCAATCGAGCCCGATACATGTGCCCGAACTGCGGGTGCCCTTGAGGAACTTGGTAGTATGCACCGTCCTCAATCAGCGTTTCTGCAGCTGGCTCGACGGCCGACTTGTTGAGTACCAACGAGACGAAGTAGTTGGCGCCAGCCGCTGCGAACTGGCCCTTGCCCTCGGCGCGCAGGAAGTGCTCGTCGGTGAAGCCGTTCTCCTTGGAGAACTCATCCGGAGCAAAGGCCGTTGGGAGGTGACGAGTCGTCTTGCCAGAAGCCCCAGCAAGAACCTCGGTCATCCACTCGGGGCGCCGCCCCAAGTCCCAAAACGAGGACTCTGTTTCGGCTCCGGAGCGCCACGACGTTTGTTCCACCGCGAAGCGATGGACACGCGGTTCTGCAGCTTTATTGGTGATGACCGTCGAGATGTCGACCTCGAACGGGCGGCCGTTCTTGGTAATCGTTCGCCGTACCGACGCAGTCGCTGATTCGTAGAGAAAAACGCAGCTGGATTCGTCGGAGCGCTCGAGTTTGAAGTCGAGATTGTCCAGCTCGACCTGTTGCGCGGCGTCAGCGTTTGGTGCGCGCAGATTCGTGCGCAACGGCATGCGTTGCTCACGTGTTGTCGTGACCAGCTCGATGCGGGTGTCGGGCTTGTCGACGGCAACCGAGTACTTGGCGTCGAGCATGCGCACGCTGGTCAACGCTGCGCTGCGGGTCGAGAACGTCATCTCCGCACGTGCGTCTCTCAATACGCACGTTTCAGGGTCTGGGCGATCTCCCTCGGCGACGGTGCCCCAGTCATCTTTGCCTAGCGGTTGCGAGACGGGAGCGTCTCCGCTTCCGAAGAGCCACTTTCGACCAAAGAAGAAAAGGAGGACTCCGATTACACCGAAAAGGAGCCACCTACCGATATTGCTGCGTTCTTCCATCGTGGGAGAGCTCGACCGCCTGGGGCGGCATCACTCGATAATTTCGTTTGAGGTGGAGCAGCGGTCCGGTTCACGCGGAGGGAGGGGCGGTTGCGTGATGCGACGTAATGCTGCTTGCGCTTGTTCCGACAGGAACGGCTCTGCGGTGCGAGGCAGAGACATGTGGCCTTCTCAGGGCCGCGTCAACGTGGTTGGAGGTGGAGGATCATAGCCTCCTGGATGAAACGGGTGACACCTACACAGGCGCTTGGCCGAAAGCAAGCTCCCCCGGAAGGCGCCATGTGCTTGAAGGCACAACAAGGCGTATTGAGAGCAGGATGGCTCGAACCGGCACGCCGGCCCAAAAATCGCGACTAGTAGCTTGGAAAGCGTGAGCTGGTAGAGCCGCACCAGCCAGATCAGCGGCTCTTTCACGAGCCAACCCTCGCGCGCCTATTCCGGAGTTTCGACCGTGTGGACGAGAGGGCCATCGTCCAATCCTGCGTCAAGTCGGCCAGCGTACAGCTCGCGAGGGAGCTGCCTGCGATCACGACCACGTCTGCAGGCACGAAATCACCGACACCTCGAAACAGTTCGCGGAGCAGCCGTTTGCAGCGATTGCGAGCGACAGCGTTGCCCACCTTCTTGGACGCAACCGCGCCGAAGCGAACCCCGGCCTCGGCAGGCGACGCCAGCACGAGAAAGTGTGCGAACCGCAGCCGGACAGTTGGGGCTGTCTGCACTCGACGGAAGTCAGCGCTCTTTCTGAGTCGGTTCTCGCGAGTCATGTTTGCCGCTCACCGATCCTGAAACGACAGCCTGAAACGAGCAACAGCCGGGCGCACCCGTAATGGCGCACCCAGCTTTCATTGCGGTCGGCGTCGCAGGCGATGGAACGCCTCGAGCGCGCGAGGGGCTACTTCTTGAAGGTGCCGGGAGCGAGCCGAGCGCGACCCTTGCGGCGGCGGTTGTTGATTACTTTGCGGCCGCCAGACGTCGCCATGCGCGCGCGGAAACCGTGGGTTCGGAGACGAGAGACGTTGTGGGGTTGGTACGTGCGCTTCATGGCAGCTTTCTCGAATAGGCTTCGGTCAGGTCAACCGGAGCGGGCTCATAACTTCCGAGGTCTTGAAAGAAAGGGTGGGACCTTTGCCACACGCCCTTTCGTGGGTCAACCGTTCCGTTCGTTTTGTAGTAGCCTCCCGCGTCAACATGAAGCCGTCCGGCCACTCCCGCGCAATCACTTCCTTCGTATTGGGAATCTCGACGTTCCTAGTACCCGCGCTCGCCCAGGCGCAAGACACCACCTTCTCGTTGGATCGTCTGAGACACGGTGGAGCACCCGACGACGGTGTTGGCGTGTGGCGCCCGGAGCTCTCCGAGACTCCAAGGTTTTACACCGAACTTGCTCTTGGTTTTTCGCTCAACCCGTTCCGAGTCGAGCACATGATCGAGGACGAGAATCAGCGGAGACGCTTCAATGAATCCGGCGGTGCTCCTGTCGAAGCGCAGTTTGGTGGGTATCTGAACGCTGGCGTCGAGCTCTTCCAGCGCTTCGGTTTTCAGATCATGTTTCCGGTTACGTTCGCTCAGACCGGCAACGCTACCAGCGCCGCAGGTATTCCGGCGGCGTCGGATGCGGTCAACCTGCAGACCGCAGCGCCTGGTGATCTACGCTTCGATTTTCGCGGCGTGCCGATTCGCACCGCGGACGGTTTTTTCAAGCTCGGGGCCAACGCAAACATCTTTGCGCCCTCTGGCAACGAAAAGTCGTGGACAGGTGACAAGACTGCCTCCGGTGGCTTCGGTATCGCGCCAGAGCTCGATTGGAAGGACTTCATCCTGACGCTCAATACAGGGGTGCACTTTCGCCCCGAGGCTGAGGTCAACGACTTCTCGGTCTCCCACGAACTGGATTTCGGGCTGGCTGCGTTCATCCCGCTGCGCGACGACCGCGTGCGTTTGGGCGCAGAGATCATTGGGTCGGTCATGGTGGCCGGGCCAGATGCCGGTAAGGTGATCACGACGCCGCTCGAGTGGATGGTCGAAGGGCGGTTTGCTCTCGACGACAAGAAACGCTTCTGGCTCAACGGCTCGGGCGGTACGCGACTGACGCCTGGTTACGCGCCTGACTTCAGGACCGGCGTTTCGATCGGCTACTGGTTCCCGCTCGTGGACACCGATCCGCCGGCTCCTGAGAAGAAGCCGATCGATCCCTTCCGTGGCAACCTCGATACCGACAAGGACGGGTACCCGGACGACCTCGACTTGTGCCCCACCGAGCCCGAAGACGGCAAGCCGCCGTACTCAACCGATGGCTGCCCAGCTCCGCCCGATCGCGACGGCGACGGCATCCCGGACTCAAAGGACAAATGCCCCGATCAGCCTGAGGACAAAGACGGCGTTGAGGACGCTGACGGCTGTCCCGAGGACGATGCTGACAAAGACAACATCCCCGACGCAGAGGACGCGTGTCCCAAGGAACCTGGAGAGCCCAGCCCTGACAAGGATAAGAACGGATGCCCCCGCTACATCCGCCGCATCGAGGGCTCGAACGAGATTCAGATCCTGAAGAAGGTCGAGTTTGAAACGGGCAGTGCGAAGTTGCGCACCGACTCGTACCCGATCTTGGACGAGGTCTACCGCCTGCTCGTGGCCAACCCCGAGATCACCTTGCTTTCGGTTGAAGGTCACACCGACTCCGTCGGCTCGGATCAGAGCAACCTGCTCTTGTCGAAGAACCGAGCGAAGAGCTGCCTCGACTACTTGGCCAAGAAGGGGATCGTCGCCAGTCGTCTGACCAGCGATGGTTTCGGTGAGGGTAAGCCCATCGATACGAACGACACGCCCGATGGCCGCGCCAAGAATCGTCGGACCGAGTTCCACATCCGCAATCAGACCATTCCTGGGGGAGATTCCCCGGCACCGGGCGGCAGTGGCGAGCCCGTTCCGGGCCAGTAACCGCTGGGTACTCAGCGTCGCATGCAGCCTCTGGGTCGCGTGCGACGCCGGCCCGCCGCGTCTGCTCCACTCCTGTCGCTGTGACTACCTGACCGACACCGACGTGCCGGGCCAGCTCGCCGTTGATGTCTGCGCGAGCACTCAGCCGAAAGCCGAGGACGACGCTGTCGAGTGCTCTGCCGCCATGGGCGTTGGGCACGCGGAACGCTGCGTGTGTACTGCCTCGACCGAGAGTTGCGCCGCGAGCCTGTGTCAGCAGACCGCGGCTCGCTCGCCTTGACAGAAACTCTGGAACTTTTTCGCTCCGGCCTCGTCACAGTCTCCTGGCTAAACCGCACATGCACTGGTCAGCCGAGCCCTTGGTAGGGGGCGGTGGTCAAGCGTGAGGCTTGGGTGCGCGATTTCGGATGGTGGGTTCGTCGTGGGTTGCGCATGAGCTTGTTCTGCGTGACGTTGAGAGGCCCTCTCAATCTTCGGGGAAGTGGAAGAGAGAGATGGGCGTACTAGGAGCGATATGAGAAATTTTTCGTCCCTTCGACCGATCACTGTTGGGCTTGTCCTTTCGACGGTGGGTGCTCTGGCGAGCGCCTGTGGCTCTGCTGGTCCGGCGGACCCTGCAGTGGCCAACGCAGGCCATCCGGAGGCCAATGTCGGGAGCTGTGAAGCGGGCTCTGGCGCATTGAAGCCAGTGTCGGGCCCCTTGCAGTCGTCGACGGTCGCGCTGGGCGCCTTTTCTGAGGGGTCGTACGCGGGCAAGACGCTTGCCTTCATTGCCGATGAAGACGGTAAGAGCTTGGTGGTTGTGGACGTAGACGAGCGCAAGGAGCTGTTCACGACCAAGCTCGAGGGCACCCCTGGTCAGACTATGTTGCTCGAGGACGGTCGGTTGCTCGTAACCTTGCGCGACTCGAACAAGCTGGCGGTGTATCACCCCTCGGCCGACGGCACGCTGGTGAAGGGTTGCGCTGTCGATACCGCCCAAGAGCCGATCGCGCTCGCGCTCACGCCCGACAAGAAGACGCTGCTTATGACGGCGGGGTTTGGTCGCACGCTAGAAGCCTTTGATGCGGCAACCTTGTCGAAGAAGGCCGCTGTGAAGCTCGCTCGAGAGCCGCGCACGGTGGTCGTCGATGACGCCGGTAAGGTTGCGTATGTCTCGCACGCAGTTGGGGCAAAGGTCAGTATCGTGGACCTCGCGACGATGAAGCCTGAGCGGGCGCTGGACGTGTTGGTCAACCCCAACCAGGTTTCGGCGGGTCTCGAGCGCCGACCGTTCAGCCTAGCTGCTGCGGTGGACGGCGCGGTTGGGACCGAGAACGGCGAGAAGCTAGTGCCCGGTCGGTTCGGCACTCGCATGGGCTGTCAGGGCTACCCGCTGGTGAAGTCGGTGGCACCGAAGGGCCGCATCCTAGCCCCCCAAATTCTCGTTGACCCAGGTGATCCCGAGAATCGCGCGCAAGGCTACGGGGACGCGAACGTTCCAACCGAGGTTGCGAGCGTTGGGGTCATCGACACAGGAACGCGAAAGTTCGTTAACGCCTCCTTCTCCAACGGGCCCGA
Organism: Polyangiaceae bacterium; assembly: GCA_044376115.1. Taxonomy (GTDB): domain Bacteria; phylum Myxococcota_A; class Polyangia; order Polyangiales; family Polyangiaceae; genus Xiheicaenibacterium. The sequence continues at coordinate 113,337 of JBILLK010000006.1, forward strand.
CCAAGTGTTCGGTCGTGGCGGCTCGGAGGTTGAGATGGGTGAGTGTCTCCTCCCGCGTGCGGCGGCGACGGACGATGCAACCTCGACGCTCCTGGTCACCTGTTTTGGTATCGATGCGTTGGTGGCTTACGACGCTGCGGCGGCCAACCCGGTCAGCATCGAGAAGGCTCGCTGGGACGTTGGCTCTGGTCCAACCGGTGTGGCGGTTGACGCCGACAACGGACGCGCCGTCGTCTGGTCGCAGTTTGAGCGCAGTCTCGAGGTGGTCGATCTCAACCAGATGGGATCGGGCGAGCCGCGCATGGGCAAGCCCGACCGTCTGGCGCTAAAGCCGATGAGTGAGCCCATGCCGCTCTCGGTCATGTTGGGCCGTCAGATCTTTCACTCCACCGGCGATGCCCGCGTCTCGCGCGATGGTCGTGCCTGTGCGAGCTGCCACCCCGATGGTCGTGACGACGCCATCACCTGGGCAACGCCGGACGGTCCGCGCCGCACCATCATGCTTGCTGGGCGTCTCAACGGAACCGCGCCGTTCTCCTGGAATGGCGACACCAAGGACGTTCGCGAGCACCTCGTTCACACCTTCGAGCGTCTGAATGGCCAGGGGTTGCGCAACGTCGAGCTCGAGTCGCTCGTTGCATACCTCGAGGCGATGCCGGCTCCCCCGCGCGACAACTCGCTCGACGCAGCGTTGGTGAAGCAAGGCGAGGCCGTCTTCCACTCAGAGAAGGCAGCCTGTGGAACCTGTCACGCCGAAGGTGGTAACGACGCCAAGAACCACGATCTCGGGCTCAAGGCTCGAGCCGATCGGAAGGGCGCGTTCAATACGCCATCGCTCAGCTTCATCGCTGGACGCGGACCCTTCTTCCATGACGGTCGCTACGCAACCTTGCGTGACGCGCTCGTTCAATCCGACGGACAGATGGGCCACACCAAGCACCTCGAAGAGGCCGAACTCAACGCGCTTGAAGTTTACCTCCAGTCACTGTGAGGAGCCCCATGAAGCGATTGTCCAGCCTCCTAACGTTTTCAGCGGTTGCTCTGCTTTCAGCGGTTTCCATTGCTGCTCCAACTGGGCCCAAGGCCAAGGCCAAGCGCACGAGCACGGCGGATGTTTACGAGCGGCTCGCCGAGGGCAAGCTTGAGGTTCCGACCCGCGTAACCGTTCCCAAGTCCATCCCGGCCTCGGAATCCGCGGAGGGTTTCTACGTTGAGGCTCCCGCCGCGTACGGGGGTAGCGACGTTACCTACGCGCAGATCTTTGGCAGCAAAGAGGCTGCGCAACGCCAGCAACGAGGTGAAGACGCAACCGTCCTCGGCTGCTTCCAAACCGCGTACCCCAACTCGGGCCAGGAGCAGAATTGGTCGGGCAACATGAGCCCGAGCACGATCGTTCAAAACTACAAGTCGCAGCGTTACGGCGGTGGCGGGCCGGACACCTCGGTGCAGATGGTTCGGTCCGACCGGATCGTCACCGCGGCGGACGGCAAGCTGGATCTCGAGGTCAAGTTTGCCTTCGTTGACGCCGAGACGCACGGTGTGAGGCTTCACACCGAGAGCCGCCTGCAGCTTGCTTTGCTCGGAGAACTCCCGGGCAAAGTGCAGGTGTACGGGGCCAAATCCGGAGAGGACGTTTCCTTTGTCGTGCGCCGTGAGAAGCAGGAAAAGGAGCGTTTCTTCTTCGGGTCGGTGATGGCGGCGGTCAATAGCCAGCACGTCGGGAGTGCGTCGGACAGCTGTCCGGTGGTGTTCTCGATGAAGGCGAGCAAGGGTGGCGCAGACAGCGGCGTGGTTCAGCTCGACGCCGTCTTGGGGGTGACCGAGGTCGAGAATGATGGCGGATTCCTCGCGCAGATGCCGATGCGTCACATGCCGATGGAGAGCGAACTCCCGCGTGAGGCCAGGGTCCGTTCGATGCGAATTGGCTTTAGCAGTACCTGGTTGAGCGAGGACACCAAGCCGGTGGTCAGCTTTAGCTTCGGTTGGCTCGGTAAGGAACGCGTTCAGCCCATCTAGGTTGAGGCGTCTGTACGTGTAACGCAGGGCCGAGCGACTGATGGTTGTTCGGCCTTGTGTCGTTTGTGCCTTGTGTTCTTCGTCTGAGGCGACTGGCTTCGGGAGCACAGTCCTTGAAGCGGTCACAGAAGTCTCCCATGCTGCTCTCGTGAGCGATCCTGTGACAAGCGATGAGCACGCTGATGACGCGGAGGCGGAGCCGCAGGTTGCGCCTGGGCCACGTCAGAAGCCTTGGTCAGCCGTAGCCGCGGGCGTGGGTATCTTTTTGATGAGTGGGGCCTTCCTATATTCGCTGGATTTAAAGCGACAGGGCCCGTCGGTGAGCAGCGCAAACAAGCCGCCGATCTTGGGCCTCAATGACCCAGCTACTCAGCGCGCGGATCAACGTGAGAGCGCCGCACGACCGCGAGCCATTCATTGCGCCGAGCCTCGTTGTTCAGCCTCGGAGCAGGCTTGGTGCGATCCGGACGGTGAGTTTCTCGGCTGCTGTGCGCTGGGCATGGTGAGCACGCCCACAAAGAGCTGCGTTTGCGCTGCCGGCGGCGTTTCAAAAGGCTCACAGGCCCAGTGTCCCGCAGCGACGGCGAACTATTCGGTAGCAACGGCCATCAAGCAGAAGAGCGAGAACTTCAAGCTGTGTCGCGATTCGGCCCTTAGGCGGGGGCCAGTCGAGGGCGCTGTGCTGCGCTTTACGGTTACGCCCGACGGCCTGCCGATCCGCACAGCTGTTTCGACGACCAGCATGAAAGACCCTTCCTTCGAGGACTGTATGGCGCGCTTCATCGAAGAAGTGCGCTTTCCGCCACCACCGGATGGCTGGTTCGAGGCGACCGTGCCCTGGGCTTTCGACTGACTTGACGCATGCTCGCCCTGGACCCTACGTTCCGCCGTTATGAGTGCCATCGAAGGAAGTGGAAAAACGCCGGGCCGCCCGGTGGACCCGGGAGCAGCTTGGACGCTCGAGAAGCTGATTATGCTGCTCGTGCTCACGCTCGGGAGCTTCCTGATCTTCATTTACTTTGTTTCGCCGACGCTCAAGTGAGGCGTTCCGGCGAACGGTGGGCTAATTGCTAACCAGTTCGTCGGCTTGCTGCTTCAGTTCGGCCGTTTCGGGTTGCAGGCCTGCTCGAGACAAGCTGGCGAGCCATTGAAGGTGGTTTTGTTCGAGTTCGGTACCGCGCACGATGCGGGCCTCGACCGCCAGCGCAAGCGGCTCCACGTCTCTCCACCCACTGGGGAGTCCTCGGCTTTCGAGCAGCCGGCTCGCGCGCTGTACCGCTCGCTCGTGGATCGTTAGGCGGAGCACCTGGGCGCTTGCTGCGCCGTCATCCGAATCCGGGGCGCCGACTCCAACGATCACCCGGTCGCCGAGGACCCTGCCGCAGCAACCGAGGGCCAGCGAGAGCTCGACGGTGTTCAAATCGAGCCAGGGCGGCATGTCTCGCAGCGTCGCTGCTCGGTCCTCGACAGCTTGCGCCACGCGGTCGAGGCGCGGGCGAACGCGTTCGTTGAAGGCCGTTCGGTACGCAGGCGCCGCCAAGGCGATATCGGCGCGAAGAATCTCGACGGCCGCGCTCTCGAGGGACCTCAAGAGCGCCAGCGCGCCGGCATGGTGCACCTCCGCGGCTGTGAGATCGAGCAGCGGTTTGGGAGCCTTTTGGAGCAGCTCGTCGATCGTCGGATGCAGCAACGCCAGGCACGAAACGGCTTGTGCCACCTCCTCTTGCGCTAGCAACCTGGTGAGCAACGCTGCGTCCTCCTCGAACCAACTCACCGCATTCGAGCCAGCGCATTCGCTGATCCAACGGCAATACGGCGGATTGAAGAGGCTCGCCGCGCGAGCGGCTGGGGGAGCGTCGTCGGCGATCGGGACGAAGGCCAAGCCGTGAAACACAAGCTCGGCGGCGTCGCTGGTTGCCGCCGCCATCTAGGGCTTGGACTTGTCGTCTGAGGGGATCGCCATCATTAGGCAGACGGTGGGGGGCGGCGATGCCATGCGCAAGCAGGCGCGCGGTGGCGTTCCCGTTTTTGTTGGCGGTGCGACTACCGTTTGGTCCGCGCTCGGTGAAGGCGGAGCGGAGGCCGAAGGAAGCGCAGAGGGCTGCGCAAACGGTGACGGCGCCGCAGAGCCAGAGGGCGCGGCCGACGTGGAAGACGCTGATGACGCGCTCGTCCCCGCTGACTCCTGTGCGGTTCGCGGCACGGGCGGGCTCAAGCAGACGTTGGGCGGGGCATCGGCGCAGGCGCTCGGTAGCGAGAGGCCGGCGACGGCAGAAGCGACGAACAACGCGCGACGCCGCAAGATCGCGTTGCGGCTCTCGGCCTCCTCATCCAAGCCACCAGCGTCGTCGTCCTGATCGCGCTGCTCCCCCGGCTCTGGCTTTCGGACCATGCGCCATCCAACGTGGACCGAGGCCCGCCGTCAAGGCTCGCCAAAAGGGCCAACGTGCGATGGCAAATTCGGATATCGTCCGGCGATGCGCAGTAAAGCTTTTCGGGTTGGGGCCTCCGTCGGTCTGTTGCTCATTCCCAGCGTGGTGTTCGGTCACACCGTGCTCGTGGATCCAGCGCCGATGTCGCCGAATGACGATGCGAAACAGGCTCCCTGCGGCTGTGTGATCGGGGATCCCGTCATTCCGTGCGACGACCCGTACGAAGTCAGCGTGCTGCAGACCGGCACCGAGATCACCGTCACGTGGAACGAGACCATCGACCACGCGGGCGACTTTCGCGTTTCCTTCTCACCGAAGCCGCCGACCGAAGTGACCGAAGCCGACTTCGAGGATGCCGCGATTTCGGTGACGGTTCCTGACACGATTCAGGGCGGTATCGGCAGTGCTTCGATCACCTTGCCCGACGCTCCATGTGAGTCGTGCACGATTCAAGTTCGGCAGTTCATGAAAGGCTCGGCCCAGCCGTACTACTACACCTGTGCCGCCATTCGTCTCGAACAAGGCCCCGTTGGAACCGGCGGCGGGAGTGGCAGCGGCAGCTCTGGCAGTGGCAGCTCCGGTAGCGGCAGTTCTTCGACGGGCGGCCCTACGTCGAGTTCGGTCTCGGGTGGGGATGACGGTGAACCCACGGTGGCGCCGCCAACTCCCAACGACGGTTGTTCGGTTGCGACGGATGCAAAACCGGGCGCAGGAACTTTGCTGGCGGGGCTAGCGCTTGCCGTTGCGGCTCTTCGTAAGCGCCGACGCTCGCCTTTGGGCTGAGCGCGAAGGGCACGGCCGCTCGCCGGCCGTTGGGAACTCGAGTAGAGCAGAGCTGTGTACGATCTCGCTTTTCGGCTGTTCTCGTTGTTTCCGGCCGAGCCGATGCACGAACTCGTGTTTGGCGGGCTGAGCGCGCTGATGAAGCTGCGCCCGCTCGAGTCGGCGACCAATCGCTGGCTGGCCGCAAGTGACCCGACCGTCGCTGTCTCGGCTTTGGGTACCGTTTTCCCGAGCCCGCTTGGGCTCGCTGCCGGCTTCGACAAGAACGCCCGCGCGCCGCAGGCCTTGCTTGCGCTGGGCTTCGGCTTCATCGAGGTCGGTTCGGTGACGCCGCGCGCACAGCCCGGCAACCCGAAGCCGCGGCTATTTCGGCTGAAGCACGACCGAGCCTTGCTCAACCGTATGGGCTTCAACAACGATGGCGCTGTTGCGGTCGCGGCGCGGTTGGCCAAGCGACCGAGCCCGCTGGTTGCGGTCAACATCGGTAAAAACAAAAGCACGTCGGAAGCCGATGCCCCCAGCGACTACCGCGAGGCTGCTCGTTTGCTCGGCGCTCACGCGGCGTTCTTGGTCGTGAACGTGAGCTCGCCGAATACGGCGGGTCTGCGTGATCTGCAGGCGAGCGAAGCGTTGACGGCAGTGCTCACGGCCGCGCGCGAGGGGCTCGAAGCGAGCGGTGCGAACAAGCGTGTGCCGCTGCTGGTCAAGATCGCTCCCGATCTGAGCGACGACGAGGTCGATGCGATCGCTGAGGTCGCTCTGCAGCTTGGCGTCGACGGTATCGTTGCAACCAACACCACCATCGCTCGCAGCGGTCTGCAAACCGACGCTGAAGCTGTCGCGCAGCTGGGCAACGGCGGTCTGAGCGGGCCCTTGCTCAAAGAGCGTTCACGGCAGATCCTGGCCCGTCTCTACCGCAAGGTCGGGCGCTCGATGGTGCTGATATCGGTGGGCGGGATCGATTCGGCGGAGGAGGCTTGGGCGCGCATCGTCAACGGTGCCACCTTGCTCGAGCTCTATACGAGCTTCATCTACGAGGGCCCGTTGGTTGCCTATCGGATTCACCACGGGCTCGCGGCTCGCGTACGTCAGGCGGGCTTCAGCTCGATTTCCGAAGCCGTTGGCTCGGCCGTACGAGCCATGAACTAGGGGTGTTCAGCCTGGTTCCTCTCGTGCTGCACCTCGCGGCACTGTCGTTGGCCCGCGCGGTGGTTCAAGCGCGAAGAACCGGCTGGGCCGAGCTCATCACCTTGTTCTGGTTGTTCGCTGCGTTCGCGATCGTGTTGCCGATGCAGCTCGCGAACGTCTGCGGCATGGTTTCACGAGGCTGGGTGGCGCTGTTCACGCTGGTCGCGAGCGCGCTGATGCTGTTCGGCTCGCGCTTGATGGTGCGGCGTCAGCGCGCTGAGCCGGTGCTGCTTTGGGCCGGGCTCGCTCGGCGCTTGCGTGGTCTCGGCTTTTCCGCCGTGATGCTGCTCTGCTTTGGGGGCTTGTGGGCCTATTCACTGCTGCAGGTCGCGGTGCTGGCCTCCGATGCCTGGGATGGCGTTTGGTATCACGACACGATCAGCGGTTTCGTGCTGCAGTCGGGAGGCGGTAAACCCATGCCGCTGCCGCCGAACTTATTGCAGCAGGCCAACGGCTTTCCGCGTAGCGCTGAACTCACCTCGGCGTTTTGGTGGCTTTTTTGGGGACGGTCGGCGATCGAGTTGCCCAATACGTTGGCCGCTCTGCCGATGTTTTCGGCGGGCTATCTGCTTGCACGTCGCTTCGCCGGGCGTCGCGTGGCTGTGGGGTTGGCGGTGCTCGCAGCGTTGATCCCAGGCGCGATGCTGCAATGGCGAACGACCTACGTAGACGTGTTTGCCGCGGCTTGGGGGCTGACCGCCATGCACTTTGCCACTCCACCGCACCGCGATCGTTTTGGCGCGCTGCTGCTCGGGGCGGCGCTTGGACTGGCGATCGGCAGCAAGTCGATGGCTCTACTGCTTGGACCTGGCTGTGTGTTGGCTTGGTACTTTGGCCAGCCGCGAAGGTCGTGGTCGGAGCTTTGGATTGTCGCGCTTCCCGCGCTTTTTCTTGGGTTGACGCTGGTGCCCAACTACCGCGACTTTCACAATCCGTTCTGGCCGATTCAAATCTCTGCGCCTCGGCTGGGCATCGATTGGCCGGGGGTCCGCAAGAGTTCGGAGGTCAGCGTCAACGCGAGCGCGCGAGAGACGCTGGCCTCGGTGTTCGTACCGCCGGCGCCCGGACGCGATTTCGCCGACATTCGTTGGGGTGGTTACGGCGTCGTGTTCGCGTGGGCGATGTTGCCGCTTTCGCTGGTTGCGGCTTCGCTCGTGGCGCTGCGCGTTTGGCGAACGAGTCGAGTGCGCGATGAACGTATCGTGAAGCTCGCGCGGGCGCGCGCCGTGCGCGTCCTCTTCGTGGTGGTGCAGCTTGCGTTGCCGGTGCTGCTATCGCCGGCGCTATGGTCGGCTCGCTACATGCTCGTACAAGCTTGCGCCCTTTTCGCGATCAGCGGCGGGCTAAGTCGACAGAGGCGTTGGGGGCGGCCGATGTTCACCGTGGTCCTCGTGCTCGGGTTCGGCGTAACGCTCGCGCGGATCGCGAGCTTCACGCCGAGCTTGGGAGGAGCCTCAGTCAAAGAGACGCTTACGGCGCTGCGGAACCCGCAGTCCTCCATCGCCTTGGTCGGGCCCGCCTCGTGGACCATGGATGCGGAGGTTGCTCGCGCACGCGATCGCGAACTCACGACCGGCACGCTGGTGGTGTTTAGCGATGGCGTAACGTTCCCGGCCTTGCTCTACAACGATCGCTGCGACAACCAGCTGCAGTACGCAGCTGCCAGCTCAGCCTGGGGCCCGCTCCTGCGAAAGCTGCGGCCTACCTGGATTGTTGCTTCTCCGGGCGAGTCGCTGGGCCTCTACGCCGAGGCCCATCCATCGGAGTGGGAGCCTATCGGCGCCGCGTCGCGCGGGATGCGCACGGTCGCGTATCGGCGCCGCGTGCCTTGAGCGCAGCCACGCCGATCACTGATCGGGGTGGATGCCGACAGCCGACAGAAGTGCGCGCACCCGGGTGAAGAAATCAAGCCGATCCAAGGGCCGATTGAGCCAGCCGGTGGTGATGCAGTAGTGCTTGCGGAAGGTGCCGTCATGGTGACCCGCATGATGCTCGCGCGAGATGATTAGCCGAGCTCGCATCAGCACCCGAGCAACCAGCGGCGGCCGCTCCATGTGGGCCCAGCCATGCACGATGCTGGTGAACAAGATGGCCAGCGAGAAGACCAGCACGAATAGCGAAAAAAGCGCAAATCCAGCCGTTCGTTCGAGATGGTCAGGAAAAATCGCCGGCACCAAAAGATCGAACGGCACCAGCACCAGCAAGGTCACCAAACAGTTGTCTCCGTTGGCTTCGACGAAGTCATGCTTGGTGATCCCGAGCGGGTCGCGGTGGTGCTCACGAAACGGAAAGATCAGCTTCGGTCCGAGGAACGGCGTCTCCTCCCGCGCGTATGTGTCCGCCAGGAAGTGGACGAAGCCGCTGACGAAGTCAGCCGCTAGCAGCGCCAAGAGCAGCACCGGTAGGGTGAACAGCAAGAGCCACAACTGCTCGGCGATTACCGCGCCAATCCTGACGGCGATGCGTGCGACGAACAGGAAGTACACGGCCACCGCGGCGCACTCGATCACGCGATAGCGGCTCTTCCAGCGCAGCCCGCCACCCAGGAAATACTCTGCCAGTCCAGTTCGCAACGGGGGTTGTTGCGTGGTCGCATTGACGACTTCGTTCGACATCCCAGCCACCTTACGCACGACTCCTCTCGCCGGTTCAGCGAGAACGCTACCCAGGCAGGACCTCTTCAACCTGGGCCAAGAGCAGCATCCTGCGTTGAATGATCGGACTCGAACCATCGAGTAGGCGCGCCGTTTCGGCTAGCACCTCCTCGAGGGGGATGATTCGAACGCTCGGATCGAGCGTCTCGCGGCCTACGCCGAAGGGTGGCTCCCAACCGACCATCACGTCGCTGAGCCCGGCCTCGAGCGCGACGATCGACGCGAAGCTCAGCCGCTGCGCCAGGGTTCGATCCAGCGCTGTAGGGTCACCGCCGCGCACCACGTGTCCGAGTACCGTCTCCCGCGCATCCACCCCGGGCGCGATCGTCGTCAGCAGCTCTTGAACGCGCTCGCGGAGCCGTGCCACCGGGATCGTGCAGCCCTCGCTCTTGACGATGAGCACCCGCTTCTTTTCGCGACCCGCGGCAAAACAGCGGCGCAACATGCGGTCGAGTCGGGCAATGACCTCCTCCTCGATCATGCCGCCTTCCCCGTAAAGAATGGCGTCGGCTTCAGCCGCGATGCCGGCGCGCATGGCGAGGAAGCCGCAATTGCGGCCCATCACTTCGACGATGAAGCAGCGCCGATGAGCGCGCGCCGTGTCGCTGATGCGGTCGCAAGCGCCGACGATGGTGTTGACGGCGGTATCCACGCCGATAGCCAAGCCCGCGTGGCCGACGTCGTTGTCGATCGAGGCGGGGATGCCGACGACCTTGAGCGAAGCACTCTTGGCCGCAAGCACGTGCGCGCCGGTCAAGGAGCCGTTGCCTCCCACCACGACCAATCCCTCGATCCCGAGCTCCTTCAAGTTGGCCATGGCGCGCGTTTGCCCCTCGGGCGTCGTCATTTCGAGACAACGCGAGGAGCCGAGGACGGTACCGCCTTGGCGCGTTATGCCTTCGATACTGTCCGCCGCTAGCGGACCCGCGTCCTTGTTGAGCACGCCAAGGTAGCCGTTTCGGATTCCTACGATCTCGTGGCCGCGCGCCTTGCCGACCACGGCCAGGGCTCGAATCGCAGCGTTCATTCCGGGGGCGTCGCCTCCCGAGGTGAGGATCCCAATGCGCATCGCCCGATGGTCGATGTAGCGAGCGAGCCGGTCAACCCTCTTTCCGCGGAAGCTGGGAGCGCCGCAGCTCTCGCTCGGCGTCGATTGCTTCGAGGGAGCTCTTTGCGCCGGCGAAGAAAGCGATCTGCCCGTCGGGGACCTCGGCCTCACGCAGGTTGATACGAATGAGCGTCGCGCCACGACGTCGGCAAAGTTGCTCACCGAGCATGCGTACGGTTGGGATCGCCGTGCCAGCGCCGCACTCGACGATCACGAGCTTTGCGCTGGCGGGAAGGGCCTCGAGCCAGCGCTCGAGTCGGGCCTCTTGTTCGTCGGTGCGCCGGGAGTCCCAGCCGCTGTCGCCGAACATCAATACGTTGGGGCGGGCCAGCCCGCCGCATCGCGCACAGCTCGGCAGCGGGCCGCGTGCGCGGAAGCTGCTTTCGTCGACCTCGACGATCGCGCCGTCTGCGCTGAAGATGCCGGGGCAACCGCGCAGACATTGCAAATAGTCGATCGCACCGTGGCACTCGACCATGCGCTCTGCGTCGAAGCCCGCGCGCACAAAGGCGCCGTCGACGTTGCTAGTGAACACGAAGCCGCCACTGGCGCAGCTGGCCGCCCAACGTTTGAGCACGGCAAAGCCGGCGTGCGGCGCGGTGCTTCGATAGAGGTTGAGCCGATGCCCGTAGAAGCCCCAGGCGAGGGTCGGATCGGTATGAAACCAGCGCGGGTTGGCCATCTGGGCGAAGGAAAGGCCAAGCTTCGCGATCGGTGGATAGACCGCCCAAAAGCCTTCGTTACCGCGAAAATCCGGCAAGCCCGAATCCACGCCCATGCCAGCGCCCGCGGTGATCAGCAGCGCGTCTGCCTGGTCCACGGCCAGCGCCGCTCTGGCGATGGAAGAAATCATCGCGTCAGTTTAGCCGTGGACGCGCGTCCTTCGTGGAGTTCGTTGCCAGATGAGCCCCGCTCTCCGCGGTGGCGCCTCGTCGTGAAAGGCGCCACCGCGTTTTTTTTTCGCGTACGCTGGGCTGATGCGGATGCTCCACACCATGTTGCGCGTCGGGGATCTCGACGCTTCTTTGGCCTTTTACTGCGAGGGCCTCGGGATGAAGTTGCTGCGTCGCAACGACTATCCGGGCGGTGAGTTCACCTTGGCGTTCGTCGGTTACGGTGAAGAGTCGAACAGCACGGTGCTCGAGCTGACGCACAATTGGGGGCGCAAGGACTACACGCTCGGCGACGCCTTTGGCCATCTCGCGTTCAGCACGAGCAACATCGTAGAGACGGTGGAGCGGCTGCGTGCGAAGGGCATCAAGGTGACGAGGGAGCCCGGGCCGATGAAGCACGGTACGACGGTGATCGCTTTCGTCGAAGACCCGGACGGCTACAAGGTGGAGCTAATCGAACGCGCGGAGTGAGTGCGAAGCGGCGGACGCGGTTTCCGTCGCACTGACGGGCCGCGCTCTGGTTTGCCGCGATCCGCGGTGCTCGCGTCGATAGGAGCCCGCTCCAGGGTTGCTGCCTGCGGGCCGCACCCGTTCCCAGCGCAGACCGATGTTGCTACCGGTGGTTGCAACGTCCGTGAACTACTGCGGACAGAGGAGCCCTTTTTATGCGCTTACGCGACCGCAAGCTCGCGCTGTTGCTCGCCACTCTGGTGGCCGGCCTTGTCGTTGAAACGAAGGTCTCGGCCCAAGAAGCTGCCGCCATCGACCTGCCAAAGTTTGACCCCTCCTTCGCGGGAGACCGCTTCTTCGGCGTGCCTTCACCCTTCACGCCCAGCGACGGCGTGTTCAACCTGCACGGTGGTGTCGTGCTCGACTACGCGCACAACCCGCTGGTGGTTGCTTCGAGCGATGATTCACCGCTCTCGTGCGGCGAGTCCGAGTGTTCCGTCGTTGAGCATCAGCTCTTCCTCCACGCCAACGTGACCGTAGCCTTGTTCGATCGCGTGTCGGTCAACGTCGATATGCCGTTTGCGTTGTACCAAGCGGGGGAGGGCAACGTCGGCAATGACGCCTTGACGTTGACCAGCCCCAGCGGAGCCGAGCTCGGGGACCTGCGGGTGGGTGCGCGCGTTCGCTTGTTCGGCGAGTACCATGACGCCTTCCAGGTTGGCCTTGGCGGCTATCTGTGGGTTCCCACTGGCGGTAGCGATGCCTACGTGACCGATGGTTCGGTGCGTGGTCAGCCTCATGCGCTCGTCGGTGGGCGCGCGGATCGCTTCATCTGGACGGCGGCGGTCGGGCCGACGCTGCGAGGCTCGGCGCAGGTCGCGAACGTGACCCTCGGCCATCAGTTCAATTGGGGCGCTGGCGCTGGAGTGCTGCTGCTCGAGGATCGCACGCTGCAGCTGGGGCTTGAAACCAGCGGAGCCGTTTCGTTCGACGAGACCGAAGGTCGCAACACCAACGCCGAGGTGCTCGCCGGAGCGAAGTTCCGCTTCGTGAAGTTCATGGAGGCAGGCCTGGCAGCCGGTCCCGGTCTGACCAACGGCGTCGGTACGCCGGACTTTCGAGGCGTATTCACGCTGCAGTACACGCCTGAGCCCGTCGCTGCACGAGACTCCGATGGAGACGGCATTCTCGACGCCGTGGACGCCTGCCCGACGGTCAAAGGCGTGACCTCGTCGGATCCGGCCAAGCACGGCTGCCCGGCCGAGATCGGTGACAAAGACAAGGACGGCATCCTCGATGACGTCGACGCTTGCATCGACATCCCCGGTGTCGCTAGCGACGACAAGAAGAAGCACGGCTGCCCGGTCGTGATCGGTGACAAGGACAAGGACGGCATCCTCGACAACGTTGACGCTTGCGTGGACGTGGCTGGCGTCGCCAACGAAGACCCGAAGAAGAACGGCTGCCCGCCGGATCGTGACGGGGACGGCATCATCGACGCTGAAGACGCTTGTCCGGATCTTGCTGGCGTCGCCAGCGAAGACAAGACGAAGCACGGCTGCCCGCTGCCGGTGGACACCGACGGTGACGGCATCATGGATCCGGATGACGCGTGCCCGCGCGAGAAGGGCGCGCCCAACGCGGACAAGACGAAGCACGGCTGCCCGACGGTTTTCATCACCGAGAACGAGATCGTGATCCTCGAGCAGGTCCAGTTCGACACCGGCAAGGCTACAATCAAGCCGGTCTCCAACGACCTGCTCGACAAGGTGAGCAAGATCCTGAAGGAGCACCCGGAGATCAAGAAGCTCGAGGTGCAGGGCCACACCGATTCGCGCGGCACTCGCCAGTCCAACGTGATCCTCTCCGATGCACGAGCGAAAGCCGTCCTCCAGGCGCTCGTCAAGCGAGGCATCGAGGCCGCCCGTCTCAGCTCCAAGGGCTACGGCCCCGACAAGCCGCTCGACCCGGCTCAGAACGAGGCCGCTTGGAGCAAGAACCGGCGCGTTCAGTTCGTGGTCCTGCAGAAGGATGCCTCGAACACTGAGGTCAAAACCAAATGAACGGGAACGAAGCAACGAGCTCTGGGGACTGTGAAACCCCGAAAGAAGTAAACCCGATGAAGCGAATCAGTCTTTTCCTTCTCTTTGCGCTCGTGGCGAGCTTCGCCTGGAGCCAGGACGCGTTGGCGTCCCACTTCCGCTACGGGACGATCTATTGGCGTATCCCGGACCCTGTGGGCGCGCCGCGTACGGTGGAGTTCACCGTTCAGCAGGCCTGGCGTACAACGTTCCTTGACTGCACCGAAATCAACTTCGGTGATGGCACCACCAGCAACGCGTGCGGCGGCGTCGCCAACATCGGCGTCGGTCTCGATGCGCTAGGGCAGAGTTATACGCTGCGCCAATACGTCGTGTCGCGAACCTACGCCGGCAACAACACGTCGTTTCTCTCGTTCTTTCAAGCCAATGCTCGAATTGGCGCGCCTCTTCAGAACGGCGCGAATGCTCAGTTCCGCGTCGAGAGCCGGGTCAGTCTGCTCGCTGGAAACAGCAGCGGGCCGATCTCGGCCTCTCCGCCGATTCGGCAGTTCCAGACCGGTGCGATTCGCCAGATCTTCTTCCCCGTTTTCGATGCCGACGGCGACGCAACGTCCTGTCGTATCGGCACCGACGCTGAGGCTGGCTTTACGGGGTCAGTCCCGACGATCGCGGGCAATGCGCCCGTGATAACGGCGGTCCCGGGTGGTTGCTTGGTGACGTGGAACGTCACCACGGGCGTGGTCGGGAATCAGTACGTGATCCACTTGGTGATGGAGTCAACACGCGGCGGCGGCGTGAGTTCCACTCACATCGACCTGTTGATTGAACTTGTGCTTCCTCCCGTTCCCACGTGCAACGGCGGCGGCATCTTCGACGTGGATCCCAACGCCAATCTCTCGGTACTAACAACCATCACTGATCCGGGAATGGCGGTCGGAAACACGACCCTCACGGCTCTCAACAACCCCGCCGGTTCAACGTTCAACCCAGCGCTCAATACGGCGCAAGCCGCACCCTGGAGCAGCACCTTCTCATGGACGCCCAACCTTGCTCAGGCTGGAACGACTCGCATCGTCACGGTGAATTACACCAACGCGATCAACCTCACGGGCACCTGCTTCCTGGTGATCACGGTCCCGGCCTGCGCAAACTTTGGTGATGCTTGCAGCGTCGGAGTCGGCGCCTGCCAGGCGAACGGAACCAACGTTTGCCAAGGCAACACCACGGTGTGCTCGGCGACGCCCGGTACGCCCACCGCCGAGATTTGCGACGGCGCAGACAACAACTGCAACGGTCAAACCAACGAGGGCTTCAACGTCGGAGCGGCCTGTGACACCGGCTTGGACGGCGTTTGCGGACCGGGCAGCTTGGCCTGTGCGGGGCCCAACGCAACGGCTTGCATCAGCACCACCGGTCCGAGCGCCGAACAATGCGCTGACCTTTTGGACTCCAACTGCGATGGTCTCCCGAGCGAGGGTTGCCCCGGTGACAGCGACGGCGACGGCATCACCGACGCCAATGAGGTCATCATCGGTACCAATCCGAACGACGCTGACTCTGACGATGACGGCGTGCCCGATGGGCAAGAGCCGCTCGTGGGCGAAGACAGCGATGGCGACGGATTGATCAACGGCCTCGATCCGGACAGCGATAACGATGGCCTCTACGACGGCACCGAGCTCGGCTTCGACTGCAACTTGGCTGCGACCAACAACGCCGCTGGTCATTGCCGCGCCGATGCCGACACCGGCTTCACCACCACCAATCCGCTCGACAGCGACACAGACAACGGCGGCGTTTCGGACGGCCAGGAAGACCTGAATCGCAACGGCATCGTCGACGGCGGGGAGACCAACCCGGTCGCTGGTAACGGCGCTGACGATCTCGTGAACTCACCGGACACGGATGGCGACGGCTTGCTCGACTCGTTCGAGAACGCCATCGGCACCGACCCCAACGACGGCGACAGCGATGACGACGGCGTGCTCGACGGTGACGAGCCGAACCCGGCCGATGACACTGACGGTGACGGGCTGATCAACGCGCTCGATCCGGACAGCGACAATGACCTGCTCTTCGACGGCACCGAGCTCGGGCTCGATTGCAACGATCCCGACACCGACCCGAGCGCGGGCAACTGCATCGCAGACGGTGATGCCGGCGCAACCACCACCAGCCCGCTCATTGCTGATACGGACGGCGGCTCGGTGATCGACGGTCTCGAGGACGACGATCGCGACGGCGTGTTCGACGGTGTGAACAGCACCGAGACGAACGCGACCTCCGGCAACGGCGCCGACGATCTGCCGAACCCTGCGAACGATGCCGACGGCGACGGCATCTCCGACGCCGACGAGACTGCAGCCGGTACCGATCCGAACGACGCGGATTCGGACGACGACGGCGTGATCGACGGTCTCGAGCCGCTCTGGAACGTCGATTCGGATGGCGACGGCTTGATCAATGCGCTCGATCCAGACAGCGACAACGACGGTCTCTACGACGGCACCGAGCTCGGCTTCAATTGCTCCAATCCAGCGACCGACGTCGCGCTCGGGCACTGCATCCCCGACGGTGACAACGGCGCTACGCGCACCAACCCGCTCGACGCCGATAGCGACAACGGCGGCGTTCGCGACGGTCAGGAAGACCTCAACCGCAATGGCGTTGTCGACGCGGGTGAGACCGACCCGACGGCTGGTCACGCAGCCGATGACGTCGACACCGATAGCGACAACGACGGCATCACCAATGCCGCCGAAGTAGCGCTTGGCACCGATCCGAACGACGCTGACTCGGACGACGACGGCGTACTCGACGGTGACGAGGCCAACCTGGCCGATGACACTGACGGCGACGGCCTGATCAACGCGCTCGACCCGGACAGCGACAACGACCTCTTGTTCGACGGCACCGAGGTCGGCAACGATTGCAGCAATCCGGCGACCGACGCTTCGGCGGGGACCTGCATCGCCGACGCTGACAACGGCGCAACCACCACCAGCATGGTCGACGCTGATAGCGACGACGGCTCGGTGATCGACGGCCTCGAGGACGACAACCACAACGGCGTCGTCGACGCTGGCGAGTCGAACCCGGTCGCTGGCAACGGCGCTGACGACCTCACCAACGACGCCGACGGCGACGGTATCAACGACCAAGACGAGACTGACGCTGGCACCGACCCGAACGACGCCGACAGTGATGACGATGGCATCATCGACGGTCTCGAGCCGCAATGGGACGAGGACTTCGACGGTGACGGTCTGATCAACGCGCTCGATCCGGACAGCGACAACGACGGTCTCTACGACGGCACCGAGGTGGGCAACGATTGCTCGAACCCGGCGACCAACGTAGCGGCAGGACATTGCATCGCCGATGGCGACGGTGGCGCGACCAAGACCAACCCGCTCGACCCCGACAGCGATGACGGGGGCGTGCCGGACGGCCAGGAAGATCTCGACCGAGACGGCGTTTACGAACCCGCTGACGGCGAGACCAACCCCACCGCCGGCAACGGCGCGGACGACAACAACACCGACACCGACGGCGACGGCCTAACCGACGCGTTCGAGAACGAGATCGGTTCCAACCCGAACGACGCGGATAGCGATGATGACGGCGTGCGCGATGGTGACGAGGCCAACCCGGCCGATGACACCGACGGCGACGGCGATATCAACGTCCTCGACCCCGACAGTGATGACGACGGCCTGTTCGACGGTACCGAGGTCGGCAACGATTGCGACGACCCGGCGACGGACGCTGCCGCTGGCAATTGCATCGCCGACGTCGACAACGGCGCAACCACCACCAGCATGGTGGACGCCGACAGCGACAATGGCGGCGTGATCGACGGCGACGAAGACACCAACCACAACGGCGTGGTCGACGGCATCGAGACGGATCCGACCGCTGGCAACGGCGACGACGATCAGGACGACGACTTTGACAACGACGGCATTGACAACGCGACCGAGCTCGAGATCGGCACCGACCCGGGCGACGCCGACAGCGACGACGACGGTGTGATCGATGGTGATGAGCCCTCGTTCGACCAAGACACCGACGGCGACGGGCAGATCAACGCGCTCGACCCCGACAGCGATGACGACGGTCTCTTCGATGGCACCGAGCTCGGCCTTGATTGTGCAAATGGCGCTACCGACGTTGACGCAGGTAACTGCATCCCCGACGGTGACGAGGGCACGACCAAGACCGATCCGCTCAACCCCGACACCGACGGCGGCTCCGTGCCCGACGGTACCGAGGACACCAACCTCAACGGCGTCGTCGACGCTGGCGAGCGGGACCCGAACAACCAAGCCGACGACGTGACCACGCCGCCGGAATGCCTCACCGATGCTGATTGCGGTGATCTGACCTCCGGTCGGATTTGTGAGGCGGCCGTGTGCATCGATGGTTGCCGTGGCAACGCCGGTAACGGCTGCCCCGACGGCCTGGTTTGCAGCACTGACAACACCGAGCCTGGTGAGTGTGTGGAGCCCGATGACACCGAGATCTTCGCTGAAGGTAATGGCGTCCTGTGCACCACCTCACGAGCAAGCAACGACAACGCCTGGAGCCTGCTCGCAGTGCTCGGCTTGGCGCTGGCATGGGCAAGGCGCCGTCGCTAACGGCTAGCCTGGTCTGGAACACGCTCACGACCGCCTTCATGGCGGTCGTGGCGTGTTCCGAGCCGGAGCCTCAGCTTCCCCCTCCGGGAGCTGTGGACGGGTGCGTCAACGGCCAGAAGGATGAGGCCGAGAGTGACGTCGACTGCGGCGGGATCTGCGCTCGCTGCATCGACGGGCTCGCCTGCAGCTCGCCCTTCGATTGCAACTCAGGCGTTTGCGCCAATGCGGTTTGCGCGGCGCCTTCGTGCTTCGATGGCCTCAAGGACGGCGATGAGTCCGACGTGGACTGCGGTCATGCGTGTCCGCAAC
Organism: Polyangiaceae bacterium; assembly: GCA_044376115.1. Classification (GTDB taxonomy): domain Bacteria; phylum Myxococcota_A; class Polyangia; order Polyangiales; family Polyangiaceae; genus Xiheicaenibacterium. The sequence goes on from JBILLK010000006.1 coordinate 131,852, forward strand.
GTTGTGATGCAGGGGCTAGCTGTGACAGCGCTGACGATTGCGCTTCAGCGGTCTGTGTCGAGGGAGTTTGCTCCGCCCCGCGCTGTGATGACGGGGCTCGTAACGGCGATGAAGCCGACGTGGATTGTGGTGGTAGCTGCTCGCCTTGCGCCGTTGGCCAAGTGTGCGAAGCGCCCACCGATTGCGAGAGCGCGCTGTGCGTGGAGGGCGCTTGTGTCGAAGCGAGCTGCGCCGATCAGCTGCAAAACGGCGATGAGGCCGACGTGGATTGTGGTGTCGCCTGCCAACGCGGCTGCGGACCGGGAAAGAGCTGTGGCAGCGCAGCAGACTGCGCGGGCGGAAGCTGCGTGAACTCGATCTGCCTTCCGACCTGCTTCGATGGCTACGCTTCCGAAGCCGAAAGCGACGTTGATTGTGGTGGCCCGTGCGTGCCCTGCAACACCGGCGAAAGCTGCTCGCAAGCGAGCGACTGCGTGGGTGGGATTTGCGAGCTTGCACTATGCGCTGCAAGTTGCAGCGACCTGCAGCTGAGCTCGAGCTTGGGTGAGACCGACGTTGATTGTGGTGGCAACTGCAGCGGCTGTACGCTGGGCGCTCAATGCAGCGTCGCCTCCGACTGCCTCTCCGATAGCTGCCTCGGCGGAGTTTGTATCCCCGCTCCATCGTGCAGCAACGCCCTGCTCGACAGCAATGAGTCCGACATCGACTGTGGTGGCTCTTGCCCGCCCTGCGCGACGGGGCTCGCGTGCGCGGCGCACGCCGATTGCGTGGGTGAGCTGTGCCTTGCCGCCATCTGCGCCGAAGGCAGTTGCGCTGACGGCGTGGCGAACGGCGCGGAGACGGCGCTCGACTGTGGTGGCGATTGCGAGCCGTGCGCGGTCGGCGCTGCTTGTAACGTTTCGAGCGATTGCCTCTCGCTTCAATGCCAGGCTGGAATCTGTTTTCCAGCGACCTGCTTCGACGAGCTCAAGAACGGTGAAGAGTCGGCCGTCGACTGTGGCGGCGACGCTTGTGAAGCTTGCGCCGATGGCCAACCGTGCGAGAGCTCGAGTGACTGCGCCTCCTTACGCTGTGAGAGAGGCAGCTGTATTGCCGCGGCCTGCGACGACGGCATCGCGAACGGGAGCGAGACGGCCGCCGATTGCGGCGGAGCGTGTGCCCCTTGCGACGACGGCGCCGGCTGTATCGAGAGCGCTGATTGCGTGAGTAAGGTGTGCTCGGGCGACCCAAAGTTGTGTCAGGTCCCGTCCTGCTACGACAGCGCGAAGAACGGCGATGAAACGGCCTTCAATTGCGGTGGTTCTTGCAGCCCGTGTCCACCGCTTTACCCGTGTTTGGTCAACGCGGACTGCGTTGGTGGCGTATGCCAAGCGGGGATCTGCCAGCCGACCTGCAACGACGGCGCGCTCAACGGCGCCGAGGCCGATCGCGATTGTGGTGGCCCTTGCGCACCGTGCCGGCCCAATCGGGATTGCTTCGATGACGGCGATTGCACGACGTCGATTTGCGCCTACTCGGGGCACGGCCTTCACTGCCAACCGTTGAGTTCCTGCTCCAACGGCCAACAAGATGGCAGTGAAACCGACGTGGACTGTGGGGGCCCTCTCTGCGGTTGGTGCACGGCCAACGACTCGTGCTTGGTCGCCGATGACTGCCAAGGCTCCCAATGCGAAGCCGGCGTCTGTCAGTGATTCAGCGTCTGTTTGCTGCTCAGCGTGCGCAGCTGAGCGGCTTCTGATCGTTTGGCACCGAGGCTCCTGCCATCAGCGCGGCGACTCGCGCGTTCTCCTTCTCGAGCAGGGCTTTGTCATCCCAGGGGAACTCGCCACCGGTGGTCTCCCCGAGCTCGTTGCCGTCGATGTCGAACACCAAGTTGCCCTTGTCAGCGATCATTCGTGAGGGCGTGACGCTGAGCCGCGTAGGCTTGCCGTTGGCGAAGGCGATGAAGACCTTCGAGCCCTCGTCAACGTACTTGGCCTTGCAGACCTTCTCGAGGGTGCTCGCTGGGATCAGGCTGGCACTCGGCGATACGCTGGGAGCTGCGCTCGCATTCGCAGCGCTGCTCACTTCAACGTTCGGCGTTGAAGAAGATGCTGCGGTCGTTGAGGTCGGGTTTCCCGAGCTACAGGCGGCGAGGGTCAACAAGGCCGAGAGGAGGAGCGTGCACTTCATGGTGCGTTGGACGGTTGGTCCGCTCAAAGGATCTGATGAGCGAATAGAGTTCAGCTTTTGTCCAGCTCGCGGGTAGCGTCGTCCTCATCGGCAAAGACCAGAGGTGCGTTGCCACTCCCGAGGCTGGCTCGACCGCGGCCTGCCGCTTTGGCCTCGTACAGGTTCTTGTCGGCGATCCCGAACAGATCGTCGGGATAGTCCGAATCTTCGGGATAGGAAGCGGTGCCGATGCTCAGCGAGACGCTGCGGCGATGCGCTGTCACGCCAATGCGGCGAGCGACCTGAGCTGCCTCGAGGGCACCTGCATCCGGCAATAACACCACAAACTCGTCGCCACCAAAGCGCGCCGCAACATCGTGCGCTCGCAGCGTCGCGCTCAGGATCTTGCCGACGGTGCGCAGCACGCGGTCACCGCCCTCATGCCCGTCCTTGTGATTGACCTCACGGAACTCGTCCAAATCGAGCACGAGCAAAGAGAGCGGGGTTTTTCCGCGTTGCGCGCGGGAGCGTTCATGGGTGAAGCGCGACTCGAACTCGCGCCGATTCAAGAGCCCGGTGAGTCCGTCGGTGCGGGCCAGTTGCTGAACCTCTTTGAGCAGGCGCAGCGTTTCCCACGCGAGCCCGCCGTGGGCGGCGAAGTTCCCGAGGTTGTGGACGAGCTCGGGATCGAGCGGCTCATCGGAGAATTTGCGGTCGGCGTAGACCAGCCCGAGCACGTGTTCTTGCACCACGACCGGCGCGAGCACGAAGCGGCTGGGCGCGGCCAAGCTGCGTAGCCCCTCGCATTGGGGGCCCTCCGTTCGCTCGAACAGGCGCACGCTGGCGAGGGCTTGTTGCGCCTCGGCGCTGCGGTCGAGCGTCGTCTTGCGCACGAGCTCGCCGAAGCGGCCTACGGTTGAACCGCCCGCGAGCTGTCTCTCGAAGGGGATGGCCTGTTCTTCGAGCGACTCCCAGGTGCGATGGGCCTCAGCAGCGTCCGCCGGCCCGATGCCGAGATGGCCCTGAAAGCCGCCGCGCCCGTCGCTGACGAACAACGCCGCTCGATGAAAGCCGAGCCCGGAGCCAGCCGTAATGGCGCCAAGAAAGGTGGCCAGCGCATGTTCGAGCGGATCTTCCAAAGCCGACCTCTTCGTCTTTGGGCCAACCGCGGAGTGGTCCAACATCACGCCCAAGGCCGCGTGCAGCGCGTCGAGCCTCGCTAGTTCTCCGAAAGCGCCGTGGGCGATCCCGACGAGCTCGCTGGGAGAGAGCAAGCGCGCCGCAACTTCGTTGATCAAGCTCTCGAGCGGCTGGCCCAAGCTCTCCCACTCGATCTCGAGCCTCGTGGCTCCTCGGACGAAGGCGACCGAGGTGGCACCTCCACCCTCCGTCTGTTCGAGCAGCAGGTGCTTCGGCTCGAGCGAAGCCAACTTGAGCAACTTCGGTAACGTCTTATGGAAGTGGGCGTCGGCCCCAAGCGTGACCTGCAGGGTCACAGGCCCGATTCGGCGCCAAAGTCGGCGCACCGACTCAGAGACGTGCGCTATGCGGACGGTGCGATCGAAGTCGGGCGGAGGCGGCACGGAGCGCTATCATCTTCCGCAATTGGGCAGCGGCCAAGAGACGTGACGAAAGTCTCCCGTAGTATGGACCCGCTACCCAGTAAACGTGGCGTAGACGCGTGAGGCTGTGTCGAGCAGCCGGTCGAGCCCGCGCGGCTCGAAGTTGGAAACGCCGTCCTGCGCGATCACGCAGAAGCCGGTGCGAAACTCCAGCGAACCGGTAAAACCGCTCTGGATCAGGTATTGACGCAGCGGCATTGGCAGCGCCGCGTGGGCCTCTTCAGGCGATGGGCCCGCTAGGTCGTACCGCTGCTCAAGCCACGGATCGCCGATCAAAAATGGGCGCCCGCGGTTGACGAGGTCGTCCAGGATCTTCAGACCTTTGGCCATGCCGTCGGCAAGTCCGCTGGCTCGCTTGGAGCGCACGGCACAGCGGTACCGCAGCCTGGGCGAATGCACCACGGCGATCACCAGCCGGTCTTCGTTGACCGTCTTGCGAAAGGCCTCATCGACCGCCACCTCGGCCAGTAACAGCTCTCCATCTGGAAGCAGCAAGCGAGCCTCGCGGCCTACCAAGATGATCCGTCCAAGATGATGAAGCGTCCCTGCTCCAACGTACGGTCGCGGATCGGCGACGGCGCGCAGCTCCAGCTGGCGGTAGGTGGCCCAGGCCGTGAGCTGCGGATCATGAGATCCATGCTGGTAGGCAGGAGCCGCCGGCTGCGGACGTTGGAAAGCGGCCGGCGGAGGTGAACTCGCGACTGCCGCGTGCCCTTGCGTGGCAGGCTGTGCTTGAGTGGGAGGCTGCACCCGCGGAGGTGTTGCGCTGAAGCTCTCCGCAGGCGTGCGACCGTAGTTTGCGGCAACCGGCGGCGTTGTGACTGCAAACGCAAGCTCGCTCGAAAGCGGGGTTCCAGCATGCGACGTCATTGCCGCAGGCTCGGTGGGGATCGTCTTCTGTACGGCAAGCGGGTGAGCTTGCGCGGGGGTATTCGGTGCGAGCGAAGGGGCCGCGGTGCTCAGCGCCGGGCTCTGCTGCCCAAGCGCGCTGGCCAACGCTTGGAAGGCCTCGAGGGCGCTCGCGAAGCGCTTGGTTGCGTCGAGGTGGAGGCAGCGCGCCATCCAGGGATCCAGCGCCGCTGGTAAGTGATGCCCAGCCTCGAGGCCACGCCGCGAGGGAAGGGGAGGCGGCTCGAGGACGATCTTCACTGGTAGCTCGGCCAGCGTCGTGGCGCCCCACAGCGCGCCGGATTGCGCGCCCGTAAGCATCTCGAACACTACCAAGCCCATCGCCCAAATGTCGGTGGCCGCCGAGACCACATTCGCGATCGTGATGCCGCGTTGTTCCCCGATGGCACGCCATGCAGGCCCGAGTTGCTCCGGCGCTGAGTAGGCCGGCGTACCTACGTGGGTCGACGACTGCTGGGTGGTTTCAGCTAGCTTCGCGATGCCAAAATCGAGGATCTTGAGCGTCGGGAGCGCTTTGCGCGACTTGCAGAGGAACAGGTTTTGCGGCTTCAGATCGCGATGGAAAACGCCCGCGAGATGGGCTTGCTCTAGGCCGTCGGCCAGCTGCTCGGTCAGCGCCAACGTATCGCTCACCGAGAGCGCGCCCTGCTTTCGAATGCGCGCGTCGAGCGGCTCCCCCTCGAGCAGTTCCATCGCCATGAACGGCAGGCCCAGACCTTCATCGATGCCCGCGTCGAGCACGTCGACGATGTGATCACTGCGACCGATGCGAGCGCACACCCGGGCCTCCCGCACGAACATCTCGCGCACCTCCTGGTCCCCAGCGAACTCGGGGCGGACCAACTTGAGCGCGACCGCGCGGTCGGTTTCGGTGTGGAAGGCGCGGTAAACGGTCGCCATCCCGCCATCCCCGATCAGGGAGTCGATGCGGTAGCGCGCACCACAAATGTGGCCTTTCTCAATCGCGAGCGTCACGGTCACGCGAGCTTAGCACCCAACGTTCCCGTGACGACGTCTCGAGAGCGCACACGCTACGGGTTGGCGCGCCGGCTGAAACCAACCGTATCGGGTTGGCCCTCGGCCGTGGTGACGCCGCGAAACAGCGTGCCGGCGTTGCGCTTGCGGACCAGTTTGTTCTTGAGCTGGTCCTTGAGGTTCGTCGCCACGCGCAGCGCGTAGATGGCGCGCAACATCGCAAAGCGGCGCAGCACCTCCTTGCTGTCGAAGACGTCCCCAGCGAGCATCGAAATGATCGCTTCTTCGAGCCGGAACATGTTGCGCGGGTTCTTGAAGATCCAGCGCATGGCAGGCGAGGTGAAGCGGTAGATGAACCAGGAGAAATTGCCGATGCCTTTGCGCACCCGCTCATCGAAGGCCTTCTGCAACTTTGCTTCGGCGCTGCGATCGGCGAGCACTCCGTCCACCACTTCGGCTCCGGCTTTGGCGCTATTCATCGCCAAATAGACGCCGCTCGAGAACACCGGGTCGATGAAGGCGAAGGCATCGCCGATCATGATGAAGCCTTTGCCGGTCATGCGGTCGGAGGTGTACGAGTAGTTCCCCGTCGCTCGAACCTCACTGATCAACTCGGCTTGCGCCATCCGCTCGTAGGCCTTGGGGGCGAGCTTCAAGGTCGACCACAAGAAGTCCTCCGTGCTCGTGGTACGGGTCTTGAGATACTCGGGCCAACACACGCAGCCGACGCTCATGATGTTGTCTTGCAGCGGGATGAACCACATCCAACCGTGGTCGAACCAGTAGATGCTGATGTTGCCCTGATCGGCGCCGGGGCGGCGGGTCACGTTGCGGAAATGGCCGAAGATGGCCGCGCTCGCGTGATTCTTGTTCTGCGCCTTCATGTCGAACTTCTTCGACAGGAAGGTGTCGCGGCCGGTGGCATCCACGAAGTACTTGGCGTTGAAGACGAGCTTCTCACCACCCGCCGTAACGGCCTCCGCGCGGCTCTTTCCCTCGCTGTCCCAAGTGACGCTGTTCAGCGTCACTCCCTCGCGGGTATCCACCCCGTTCTTAGCCGCGTTGCGAAACAACAGCTCATCAAAGTCGCTGCGTTTGACCTCGTAGGCGTTGGGCGGCGTCTTGTTGTAGGAGCGAGCAAAGTGATAGGTGCGCCACGTCTCGTCGGTGGCGAGCGAGAAGTCGGCTCCGAGCTTCACCACGCCCATCGCGCGCAGTTCATTCATCACGCCCAGCTCTTCGACGATGGGCATGTTGCAGGGCAGTAGCGACTCCCCGATGTGGAAACGCGGGTGCGTGTCCTTCTCGAGCACCGTCACTTTGTGGCCCTTGCGGGCTAACAGCGTCGAGATCGTGGAGCCCGCCGGGCCGCCGCCTGCGACCAGAACGTCAACATCGATGGTACGAGCAGCTTCCATTGGACCCTTATGCCAAGTTGCTGCTCGGTTGACTAGCTGTTCCGCAGGCGCAGCGGAGAGCCCGACTAGCGCTTGACGCGGAACTCGACGCGACGGTTCTGCTGCAAGCAGGCCTCGTCGGGCGTGGCGCAGACGGGAGCCGTGGCACCGTAGCCGGCCGCCTGGATCGGCTTGGTGATGCCCTTGGCCATCAGGTACGTAACCACGGCATTGGCCCGCTTCTCCGAGAGTTTGCGGTTGTGATCGAAGTTGCCTTGGCTGTCGGTGTGCCCCTCGACGTAGACAAGGGTGATCTCCGAATGCTGCAGGATCACGTTGGCCACAGCGTCCAAAACCGGAAAGCTCTCCGGCTTGAGGATGTCTTTGTCTGTGTCATAGAAGATCGGCCGAGCAATCTTGATGCGGTCCCCTTCGAGCACGGCGTCACCGGTTGCGGCCACCTGGACTGGCGCGGTAGCGACCGGGATGGGCTGAGCGGGCGGCGGCGGCGGCGGCGCCTCTTTGGCGCAGGACGCCGTCAATGAACCTGCCAACAAGAGCCCCACCCCAAACAAGCGCGTACGTGCCATGGGCTCGGAAGTAGCAGGCCTTTCGCGTTCACACAATCCTCACGAGTCTGCCATCCCCTCCGGAACAAACCTCTGGTAAGGCAGATGTAGGAGTGGCCTATGAAATCGACGAAATACCTAATGCTTGCTTTGGTAACTCTGTCTCTTGGCTGTCGCGACGAAGCGACGGGCGGAACTGGTGCTGACGGAGGCGGGACTGATAACGGCGGCGGCCCGAGCAACGGCGGCGGCCCGAGCAACGGCGGTGGCCCGAGCAACGGCGGCGGCCCGAGCAACGGCGGCGGCGGCGCCACCGGTGCAGAAAACACGGCGGCGCTTTGCAGCGACGGCGTCGACAACGACGGGGACACCTTCACCGACTGCCTCGACTTCGATTGCGAGGCCATTCCTGAGTGCATCAAGCCGGCAGAGGCCTCCAACCCGGCCTGCTCCGACGGTGAAGACAACGACGAGAACGGCTTCACCGATTGTGAAGACCTCGATTGCCAGGAGCTCGCCGCCTGTGATCGCGAGTGGTCCAATGCTCGTTGCAGCGACGGCATGGACAGCGACGGCGACGGCGACACCGACTGCGCCGACACCGACTGCCAGAGTGAAGGCATCGTCGTGTGTGACGGCGACGCGCCCGCCAGCCCGCTCCCGGCCCAAGGCATGTGGGTCACGCTGAGCAATGAAGCGTGCAGCAACGGCGTGAGCGACGACACCAACACCTTCATCGACTGCTCGGACAACGCTTGTCTCGTGAACCCCGACGCCACGGTTTGCAAGAACCTGCCGCGCGAGGGCACCAACACCACCTGCGCCAACGGCATGGATGACGACCTCGACGGCCTCGAGGACTGCGCAGATCCGGCCTGTCGCGCTGAAGGCATCGTGGTTTGCAACGGCATGGTACCGGCGAACCCGCTCCCCCCGCCGAACATGTACAGCACGCTAGCCAACGCGGCTTGTGACAACGGCACCGACGAGAATGCCAACAACTTCACTGACTGTGAAGACTTTGGTTGCACGCTCAACCCGGACGTGACGGTTTGCCCCGAGGCGAGCGACGCCGAGTGCTCCGACACGATGGACAACAACGGCAATGGCTTCGTTGACTGCGCTGACTTCTCCTGCAGCCAGAACCCCAACATCACCGTCTGCGCTCACGAGCTGAGCTACACCGAGTGCTCGGACGGCGTGGACAACAACGGTAACCCGTTCGCCGATTGCAACGACTTCAGCTGCAATCCCGAGAACGGCATCAAGAGCCCCGCTTGCCTCTGAGCTGACGGTGCCGAGCTAACGGCGCTTCGGTGCCACGGAGAACCCCCGGTCGTTACAACGATTCGGGGGCTTCGCCTTTTGTGCTTCGGTAGCTCGAGCTTTAGAGCGTCTCGACGTCCCAGCGCATGCCTCGTTCGCGCAACCGTGCGGCGAGCTGGCTACCGAGCGCCGAGGCGGGCGTGAGTACTCCGTACGGTCCGGTTCCGCGCGTGCTGAGCAAGAGCAACGCCGTCTCCGAGAGCATCTTGGCCGTCTCGCCGTAGCCCGGATCGGCCTGTCCGCGGACGTGACATACGGCGCTCGGTTCACGCTCGCCACTGCCCCAACCAAAGACGCGCAATTCGAAGAAGCCGCCCTCGCGCGTCTCTTTGGAAGGCCCTTCGCCCGACTTCGGCAGGAAGCGCGTGACCAGCGGCCGTGTGAGGTCGTTCGCGGATAGCGCGACAAAGGCGCCCAAGCCCGCCGTGAAGCCAACCGCTCGCGCGAGCCCGGCCGCTCCTCGACCCATGCCCATCACCTCTTCGTATCGGAAGTCCTTCCCGTACGGAAAGTCCAAGAGCGCGTTGGTTCGGCGGACGACCCGCGTGTTGATCCCGGCCATCACGAACGGCGCCGTCCAGTTGCCCGACGTTGGATCGAGCCCCACGCCCATCGCGTCACCCTTGTCCGGCCCGCGATCCTTGTTGCGTTGCGGGGACAAGGCATACGGATCTCCGAGCAGTCTGCGTACGCGGCGATCGGCCGAGGCTGCCTCGAGCAGCGAGACCATCGATTGCGCTGTCCCGCCGCTGATTCCGCCTTTGCTCTTGCCGAGCACGAGCTTCGCGCGAGCCAACGCCGAGCCCCGTTGATCGAAGTGCTCATGCAACAAGAAGACGCCAAGGTCCGAAGGGATCGAGTCAAAGCCCGAGCTCGGCACCAGGCGCGCTTTGGTCTCTTGCGCGCGGGCGTGACAGCCGTCGATCACCTCGCGAATGAACGGAACCTCGCCGGTGAGATCGCAATAGTCGGTGCCAGCCTCGGCGCAGGCGCGGGCGAGCGGTAAGCCGTAGCGGGTGTACGGACCAACGGTGGTAACGACGACGCTGGCCTGCTCGGCGACAGCGCGCAGCTCGGCCTCGTTGGCCGCGTCGGCCGTCAACAGTGCAAGCGAACCAAGCGCCGGATCGATGTCGTAGAGCTTCCGACGCAGCGCCTTCAGCTTGCCGAGGTTGCGGCCCGCGACGGCCCAACGCAGCTGCGGCAACTTGCGCTTCGCGAGATACTCCGCCACCAGCTCGCCGGTGAAACCGGTAGCGCCGAATAGAACCAGATCGTAGGTGCGTGACACGGCGCGAGCCTAGCCGATAAAGCGCGCGGTGGCTCGCCCGAGGACGACCGAAACCACGAGGCTTCAGTCGAGGAAGCTGCCACTGATCGCTCCGCACCACCCGGGCGTCACCACGTCGCCAACGACATAGAAGGGCTCGCAATGCCCAACCGGGTGGTTGTCCCAATGCCAGTGAAACGATCCTGGATTGCCGCCCAGATTGCATTCTCCGTACTGCTGATCTTGGTAGCCGCCGGTGATCACGCAGCAGTTGCCAGCTCCAAAGTGCGACTCACAGGCTTTGAGCGCCCGCGTGGGGACGTCATCCCCTGGCTGGTAACAGTAGATTTCATTGAGGCCGAGCCCATTTTCGGCGGTCAGCGAGCCTCCTGCTGGGTTCAAACACGAGGCAGTGCAAACACTCGGCAGCCCACTGCACTGAAACCCCGCTTCAATGGCGCAGCTCGCGCTGCAACCGTCGCCAGCGAGAGCGTTGGTATCGTCGCAGCCCTCGCCAGCGACGATCAGTCCGTCACCACATGCAGGCTGACAGACGCTCGGTGAGCCAACACATTGGAAGCCTGATTCAACGGCGCAGTTGGCGTTGCAACCGTCGCCGTTCGTAGTGTTGTCGTCATCACAAGACTCAGCCCCGACCAACGTTCCATCTCCGCAGGTCGCCGAGCACTGACTCGGTTGCCCGACACACTGATAGCCCGCCTCGACGGTGCAGCTCGTGTCGCAGCCATCTCCCAGCGTGCCGTTGCCATCGTCGCACTGCTCGAGGTTGGAGATCTGACCGTCGCCGCAAGCTGCCGTCGCGCCGCCGCTGCCGTTTGCTGCGCCCGAGGCGCCCGCGCCGCCCGCGCCGCCGACGCTTGTTGCGCCGCCCGCGCCGCCGCCAGCCTCATTGCTGCCTCCCGCACCGTCACTTGGGTCCCCGCCCGTGCCGTCGCCATCGGTTGTGAGCACGGTGCTGGTTGCACACCCACTCAGCAACAGCCAAAAGATCCCCACCCATCGGCAAGCCCGCATCGTGCCCATGCCAGCAAGCCTACCTGCTTCTACCTGCGCGGATCATCTTGCTTGAGCGACTAATTCGATGGCCGACAATTGATAGGGGCGCGGGTGCGTCTCAAGGTCGCTCTGGTCCTGGTTGGCCCAAATCAAATAAAAGGGCCCGGGGATCACCCGCCGCGGGCCGATCGGCTCCCAGCCCGCGACCTCGAGATCCTCGAAGGCGATGTAGGCGCCCTTCTCAAACACCTTGGAGCCCCGAATCGGCACGGCCTCCCCGTCGCTACTGCGCAGAATGAACTCCTGCTGCGGGAGGTCGTTCACCCCTTTGAAGCCGCGCTCGATCACTGCAGCCAGCGGCAGCGCCTTGAAGCGTTTCTCGCGGTTGTAGTGTGGGTCGAATTGCACGACCGTCTCCGGGGCAATGGTGAGCGCCAGCGTGTTGGCCCTGAGCGCGGCGCGCTCCACTCCACCCTCTTTGAAGACCAGCAACGCTGCTTCGGTCGCAGGCCGACCGGCGCTCGCTCCTACCGGTGCAGGCGCGCTGTGCAAGGAGGCAGAGCCGGTGAAGAGCGGACTGTCGGTGCGCTCGCCGCAGCCGGTCAGGAGCCCCAGGCCGACGAGTGCAAGCGAGCGCATGTGGCCGGGTTACTCGAGCCTTCAACGACTCGCAATTGCTCGCTGTTTCTGCTGCTTAACAGGCCAAACGAGGCTTCCAATGACTCGAAGTCAATCCCCGTTGACGAAGTCGGGGAAACGATTAATGCTTCGTACACTAAATTTACGAGCCCGACCCAATTCAGCCCGGCGGGCTGGACGGCGGGCATCATCGGTCCGCACGTCGGACCAGCAGGGGACGAGGAGGACGGTAAATGAGCGAGCTCCGCTTCGATGGTCGGGTTGCCATAGTCACAGGTGCTGGAGGAGGCCTCGGCCGAGCGCATGCGCTGCTGCTTGGCAGCCGAGGAGCCCGCGTCGTCGTGAACGACCTGGGCGGATCGATGACGGGAGCTGGCAATGACAGCACGCCTGCACAAAAGGTCGTCGCCGAGATCAAAGCGCTCGGCGGTGAGGCGATCGCCAACGCTGACTCGGTGGAAGACGGCGGCAAGATCGTCCAAGCGGCGATGGACACCTGGGGCAAGATCGATATCGTCGTCAACAACGCCGGCATTCTGCGCGATACGAGCTTCCAGAAGCTGAGCGAGGAAGATTGGGACCTGATCTATCGGGTGCACGTGCTCGGCAGCTTCCGGGTCACCAAGGCCGCCTGGAACCACATGCGCGACGCCAAATACGGCCGCATCGTGATGACCGCTTCGGCAGCCGGTATCTACGGCAACTTCGGCCAAACCAACTACGCCATGGCCAAGATGGGCCTGATCGGCTTTGCGCAGACCCTCGCGCTCGAGGGCAAGAAGAACAACGTCCTCAGCAACACGATCGCGCCGATCGCCGGCTCGCGCTTGACCGAGACCGTCCTACCGAAGGAGCTGCTCGACGCATTGAAGCCGGAGGTCGTGGCGCCGCTCGTGGCCTACCTCGCGCATGAGTCCTGCACCGAGAACGGTGGCACCTTCGAGGTGGGCGGTGGCTTCATGGCCAAGTTGCGCTGGGAGCGTTCGGTCGGGAAGTCCTTCCCCAACGGCAAAGCCATCTCAATTGAGAACGTGCAGAAGGCGTTCTCGGAGATAACGAGCTTCGCCAAGACCACGCACCCCACCAACATCGCCGAGAGCATGCAGGCCGTGCTCGATAACGTGCAGAAGAAGAGCAAGGGCGGTAACGAGTTCATCGACGTAGACGCGGCCCTTGGTTACCAATACCCGCCGTTCCAAACCAGCTATGACGAGCGCGATGTATCCATCTATGCGTTGAGCATCGGCGCGAGCCAAAACCCGCTCGACGAGCAAGACCTTTCCTACACCTACGAGCTCGCTCCGCGCGGCTTTACGCCTTTCCCGACCTTCGCGGTGACGCCCATCCTGCGCGGCATCCTCGAGGCAGCCAAGCGAGGCGAGCAAGTGCCCGGCCTCAACTACGGGTTTGAACGCATCCTGCACGGCGAGCAATACACCGCTATCACCCGGCCCTTGCCGCCCCACGCGAAGCTAACCCACAAGTCGGTCATCAAAGACATCTGGGACAAGGGCAAGAACGCCGTCGTCGTGGTCGAAACCAAGAGCTACGACGATGCCGGAGACTTGCTCGCTGAGAACGAACTGACGATGGTGGTGCGCGGTGCCGGCGGTTGGGGTGGCGAGCGTGGCCCCGCACAGACCGGTGTCCCGGCGCCCGAACGCAAAGCCGATAAAACGGTGGAGCAGAAGATCGACGCACAACAGGCGCTGCTCTATCGCTTGAACGGCGATTGGAATCCGCTTCACGCCGACCCGGCGTTCGCCAAAAACTTCGGCTTTGACCGGCCGATTCTGCATGGCCTATGCACCTTCGGCTACGCGGCTCGCCACGCCATCGCCAGCTTCGCCGGCGGAGATGCGCGGCTCTTCAAGAGCATTCGCGCTCGCTTCGCCGAGAGCGTCTTCCCAGGGGAGACGCTGCTCACCGAGATGTGGCAGGAGGGCGACAAGATCGTCGTTCGCTGCAAGGTCAAAGAGCGCGACAAAGAGGTGCTCACCAACGCGGTGATTGAGCTGTACAAGGAAGTGCCCACCGCCAAAGCCAAGCCCGCTGCAGCCGCTGCTGCGCCGGCCGCTGCTCCCGCTACCGCGACGGCGCCGTCGGCTGTCACCAGCCAGGTGATCGTGGACGGCATTGCCTACTACATCGAGAAGAACGCCGACCTGGCCGGCCAGGTGAAGACGTCCTTCCAATTCAAACTAAGCAATCCGAACTCGGCCTTCTTTATCGACCTAAAGGCTGCAGGCGGCAAAGTTGGTCAGGGTGAGCTGGCCGGTGCCGACGTGACCTTGGAGCTTTCGGACGCTGATTTTATCGGCATGGCGACGGGCAAGCTCAACCCGCAGAAACTCTACTTCGGTGGGCAGCTCAAGATCTCCGGCAACGTGATGGCCTCGCAAAAGCTCGAGTTCTTGAAGAAGATCGATGGCGAAGCCGTGCGTAAACAAATGGCTGCCGAAGGGCGGCTCGCGGCAGCTCCCGCTGCGGCTCCTGCAGCAGCTGCTAGTGCTGTCGATCCGTCGGCCCTCACGTCGGCCGACATCTTCGTTGCGATCGCCGACTTCATCGAGAAGAACGCCGAACTCGCAGGCCAAATCAAGACGAACTTCTTGTTCAAGCTGACCGCTCCCGACAGCCAGTACACGATCGATCTCAAGGCCGAGAAGGGCTCGGTAGCCAAGGGTGCTGTCGGTTCCGCCGACGTGACCTTGGAGCTGACCGACGCTGACTTCATGGCCATGACCACCGGCGGCGCCGACGCGCAGAAGCTCTACTTCGCCGGCAAGCTCAAGATCTCGGGCAACGTGATGGCCTCGCAGAAGCTGATGTTCCTCAAGAAGGTGGATCCGAAGAGCGCGAGCGAAGCGATCGCCAAGGCGCGACAAGCCTCGGCGGGCAGCGCCGGCGTCGCCGCGGCTGCTGCGCCCAAGGCCGACGCCTACCCGGCGATCGTGGCTGCACTGAGTGAGCGCTTGAGCAAGGAGAGCGGCCTCTTGGCCGAGCTCGGCGCGAGCGTAGCGTTCGTGATCGGTGCCCGCGGTTTCACCATCGACCCGAGCAAGACCCCAGCGCTGAGTGAGGGTACGCAGGGTTCGGCTGGGCTCCACATCAAGCTCTCCGAGGGCGACTTCGAGGAGCTGGCCAAGACCGGCAATCTCCGGGACCTCTATCAGCGCGGTAAGGCTCGCCTCGACGGCGATCTGCGGGTCGCTTCGCGCGTGACGTTTCTCAAGGGCCTCGCGTCCTGACGCGACGACAAGGAAAGGATGACGACCATGGGACGACGAGTGAATGTGGTTGGGGTCGGGATGACGAAGTTCGCCAAGCCCGGCGCGAGCGATGACTACCATGTAATGGCGGCGCAAGCCGGCAAGGCCGCCCTGGCCGACGCTAGCGTCGACTACAAGCTAATCGAGCAGGCGTACGCGGGCTATGTCTACGGTGACAGCACCTGCGGTCAGCGCGCCGTGTACGAGCTGGGTCTATCGGGTATTCCGGTCTTCAACGTAAACAACAACTGCTCGACCGGCTCGACGGCCTTGATGCTGGGCAAGCAGGCGATCGAAGGCGGCATCGCTGAATGCGTATTGGTCGTGGGCTTCGAGAAGATGGAGAAGGGCGCGCTCGGCTCCAAGTTCAATGACCGCACCAACCCGTTGGAGTTTCACGTCAACGTGATGAACGAGGTGCAGGGCTTCACCTCGGCGCCGCCCGCCGCTCAGATGTTCGGCGGCGCTGGCCGAGAGTATCGCTGGAAGTACGGCGCCAAACGCGAGACCTTCGGCAAGATCAGCGAGAAGGCCCGTAAACACGCCGCCAATAACCCCTTGGCTATGTTCAATCAGGTGCTCTCGCTCGAGGAGATCATGGCCAGCGACGAGGTGTTCGATCCGCTAACGCGCTATCAGTGTTGCCCCCCGACCTGTGGTGCCGCTGCGGCGGTGCTCTGCAGTGATGAGTTTGCGCGCAAGCACAATATCGCTACGCCGGTATCCATCATTGCGCAGTCGATGGTCACTGACACACAGGCCAGCTTCAAAGACTCCATGATCAAGATGGTTGGCTACGACATGGCCAAGACGGCAGCGCAGCAGGTGTTCGAGCGCTCCGGTATCGGCCCCTCCGAGGTGGACGTCGTGGAGCTCCATGACTGCTTCACCGCCAATGAACTGCTCACCTATGAGGCGTTGCAGCTTTGCGGCGAGGGCGAGGCGGAGAAGTTCATTTGGGACGGCGCCAATACCTATGGCGGTAAAGTCGTCACCAACCCCTCAGGCGGCTTGCTCTCCAAGGGCCACCCGCTCGGGGCAACCGGGCTCGCCCAATGTGCAGAGCTCGTGTGGCAGTTGCGGGGCCAGGCGGATAAGCGTCAGGTCGCCAACGCGCGCGTGGGTCTGCAACACAATATCGGTCTGGGCGGAGCCTGCGTCGTGACCATGTACAAGAAGAACTAGTCGGCGTTCGGATCTTGCGGGGCCGCCTGAACGGGGCCCCGCATCACCGCGCCGCGCAGCTTGGTTTCAACCTCCGCCGCGTGCGTCTTCCCAACCTTTTCGACCATCTCGCCGAGCGCGCGTCGTGCTTCCGCCGTCGTCATGCGGCCCTTGTCGAACTCGATGCAGATGAGGCACATCGCCTTAGTGTAGCAGGGCCAAGCGACGAGGCTCAGCGCTCGGCCGCTGCTGTTCGGTAGGTTACGGGGTGGGTGTGAAGGTAGAGGTGAGCGCATAGACGCCGCCCGCCGAAGCGAAGCCAGCGACAATCACGGTCACCGTTTGGCCGGCGCTCAGCACGGCTTCGCCAGTTTCACTCCCGTTGGCTGGAGAGGAGTTACCGCAGGCCAGGAAGTCATTGCCGGTGATCGGTCCGCAGCCGTCTTGAACGTAGAACACCAGGTTCACGTTGGGCTCGGCGAGCTGCAATTTCAGCACGCCATCGCTAGGCGCCACGAAGCGATAGGCCTTTGCGTCGGAGGACGCGAAGGAGCACAGGCCGCTCAGGTCGAAGAGGGCCGGGGACCCAACGGTGTTGCCAAGCGTGGTGGTCAGCGGAAGTTCGGGCAGCGCGTCGCAAACGAGAGCCCACTCGATGGTCAAACAGTCGGTTGAGCAGCCGTCATTGCTGGTGGTGTTGCCGTCGTCGCAGGCCTCTGGTCCGCCGGTCTTGCCGTCGCCACAAACGGCCGGCTCGAAGGTCGCAAACAGCGTGAACGGGCCCGCCTCCGCGGGGGTTTGGCCGCGCACCTGCAGTAGCAGCGGCTCTTGCACGGTCGCTTCTACATCGAAGGTAAGTTCGTCGTCTCCCAACAAGGCCGCGCACGCGAGCTGCGAGTCCGCTAGTGCACAATCGGACATCAGGTTCAGGCTCAAATCCGCGCCGGAGGAGAGCTTGACCGTCAATCTCCCGGGTCCGGGGGGAAGGAAGGAATAGTTCGCAACGGTAGTTGCAACATACGGATCGCACGTCGAGCCGTAGCCGCTGGGACCATCGATGGTGGTGCCGTCAATCGGGGTATCGAGCGAGAGCGTCTGCGTCTGGGTGCAAAGAAAATCGAAGTTCGCCGAAGTGCAGCTGGCGTTGCAGGCGTCATTGCCGTTGAGGTTGCCGTCGTCGCAAAGCTCGCCGGCGATTACATTGAGGATGCCATCGCCGCAGACCGCAGCCGGCTTGCACAAACCGAGCTCGGGATTGGAGAAAAGCTCGATGCAGGCTTCACCCGCGTTGCAGGCCGGGTCATCGATGCGGCATAGTCGCTCACAAATCGCCTCGGGCTGCTCCGGGAAGATGCGCAAGCAGATACCGCGATAAGCTGAACCTTCAATGCCACATTCGGTAGTCTCCGGAGAGTTCGCCTCGCAGCTCTCGCCGATGTTCGCTGGGTCACCGAAGCTCGCCGGCTTGCAAATGTTAGCGATGCTGCAGAAGCGGTCGCTGGGGCAGTCCTCGTTTTCATTGAGGTAGGTACAGGTCTTTTGACACTCCCCCGGCTCGCCCCAGCAGAAGGCGCCGGCTTCACACTCGGTGGAGTTGTCGCGCGGAGTGCAGCTTGCCCCGAGCGGAAGCGTCCCGCGTTGCATACAAACGCCCAAGCTCTGCGTCGGACCGAGCACGCGGCAGACCTCGTCGCTAGCGCACTCGCCGTCGCTTCCGCAACGTGCATAACACGCACCCAGCGCAGGGCCGGCGGCGAGGGCATCGGGGTCCCAAAGCTGGGAGAGACAGACGTCGGTGCCCTCGCAGAAGGGGCCATCGAAGAGCAGGTCACATTCTTGGGGAACGCACGTATCGCTCGAGGGCGAACACACCTGTTGTATCTCGTTGCCGCATTGTTCGGCCGAACTGCAGGGCGCGCCGTCGACGGGGCGCGTATCGACGTCCCATTGGGCCACGTGGAAGCAAGCGTCGTCGTCCGTGAACTCCCAGCTCAGATCCTCATTTTGGCGCACCTCGAAGAGTTCGACGTTTTGCAGGTTGGCGCTGAAGATGCTCCAATCCTCCGCATCGAAGTTGGTCAGCGTGAAGGAGCCTGTCTTTGGGTAGAAGGCCCGCAGCGGCTGCCCTGACTTCGCGTAGCCGACGAGCAGCGCGCAGTGTTGGCAGGTGCCGTAGTTGTCGTCCGGAGCCTCCGCGAAGGAGAAGGTCCCTGGCGTGAGCGGAGGCAACGTGCCGCTGCCATCGTCCTCGTACAGCTCCATCGTGAGGCGCGTTTTCGCTAGGTCCGGTAGGTCGGGCTGCACCGGGACGATCGCTCCGCGGGTGATGCTCTCGTAGAAGACCCCGGTGTCGCCGAGGGCGAGCTGTGTGCACGGGCCTGTGTACGGGTCGGAACCACCGCCCCCGCTGGCTCCCTCACCGCCGACGCCGCCGGCTCCGCCCGGAGTCTCTCCGCCGCCTCCCTGCGGCAGCGAGTCATCGCCGCAGGCAACGAGCAGAGCAAGGTTGAAGAGGCCCACGATCGACCAAGAAGAGAAGTTACGGTGCATCATGCAACAGAATGCCCGGCAAGCTTCGAACGCTGCCTGAAAGCGTGTTGAAAGTTGGCGCAGCGCTCAACCCTGGCGATCGCTCGCCCACAGCGCCCGTACTGAGGCGGAGATGCGATATCCATCCTCATGCTGCTCCAGGACGTTGCGCAGTCCCAGCCGGCGTAAGGTCGCAACCGCCGCATAGACGCGCTCGCTTCCAGCGTGGGGCAACATTCGCTCACCGGGCCAGCCAGCGCGGATGAGCTCGGCGACCGTGAGCCCAGCCCCCGGCTTGCGTTGTCGTGCGTTCACCAACTCGAGCAACAAGCTCTTGAGCGCCTTGCGCTTGCCCAAGTTGACGGCCTCCTGTGTCCCCACGCGAAACCATGAGGCGTCAGCCGCGAAGACCACCGAGCTCGTGCTGGGCGCATGACTCATCATCGCCCGCAGCCGGGCGGCCAAGCGAACGTCCGCCGCGAGCTGCAGCTCGGCCTCCAGCGATTCCACCGCGGTCCCCCGCAAGACCGCCAATAGCGCAGTAAAAAGAGGTCGCGAATAGCGCGATAACGCGTCGGCGCTGCGCTCGAAGGTGCGCTCTGCGTCGTCTTCGGCCCCGCGTAACGCGAGCAGTACGGCCAGCAGGGCGAGCGCCAGCCCCTCGTGGTCGGGGCAGGTCTCTCGCACAATCTCCAGGGCCTCGCGCAGACAAGCGTCCGCCGTATCGAGCGAACCCTCTTCCAAGTGCAGGGCGCCGGTGAACAGCAGGATGATGCCTTTGGCGCGGCGAACATCGGCCTCTTCGATGCATGCTCGCGCCTCGGCATAACGAGCGAGCGCCAAGCCACGTTCGCCCGCTTCGTGCTGAATGCGCCCGAGATAGGTAAGAGCGATGCCTCGCCAATGCGGCTGGTCCTCGCGTTGAAATACGGCTTCGGCGTCGAACAGCTCGGCGTAGCCCGCACGAAACTGGCCCTTTTCCACCAACAGCACGCCCAACGCGAGTCGAGCAACAGCCTTGGTGAGCGCGTCGCCTGCGCGTTCTGCATCGAGGATCGCCTCGCGCATCAACGGCTCCGCGGCGTCATGGTTGTCTTCGTTGCAGAAGGTGTTGGCCACCATCACCTTGCCCAAGGCCTGAAAGCGCGCGGCCGGGTGAACCACCAGCGCTTGCTCGATGTAGCTCCGACCGAGCTGCCATTGACTGGTCCCGGCTGCGACGTTGCCCAACCCGGCGAGCGCCTCTGCGACGATCGAGGCTTGCTCGCGTGAGCTCGCGAGCGCATGCGCGCGGGTGAGGTCCTCGTGGGCCGCGCGCAGGTCCCCCAAGAAGCGGCGGGCCGTTCCTCGACGCAAGTAGAGTTCAGCGGCCAGTCTGGGCTCGTCGCCGAGCGACTCCAGAGTCAGCGTGAGCAAGGCGTTGGCCTGCGCATAGGAGAGGCCGCGCTTGTTATGGGTTAGCGCAAGGCAGAGCTCTGCCGCAAGCTCCGGGAGTTGACTCCGTGTCCGTTCGAAAGCGACCTGAAGGTTGCTGGTTTCCGCTGAACTGTGCGAGTCCGCGTCCTGCGTTGCAAGTCGCAGCGTGGTTTCGGCATGGCGGCGTGCAAGCAGCTGATAGCGCGCCGAGTCGGACTCGAGCTCGCGTTCCGCAAAGCGCTGTATGCTCGCGAGCAGGTCGAAGCGATAGCCCGTCGACGTGCGCTCAGCGAACAACATCGACCGCTCTCGCAATTGCGACAGCCCGTCGATGACCGCGTTCTCATCCTCCAGCAGCTGCGTGAGGGCGTCGATCACGAAGCCTCCGCGAAACAGCGAGGCGGCCTGCAGACACTCGCGCGCGCGCGCGCTCAGCAAGTCGTAGGCGGTGCGAATCGAGAGCGCGAGGTTGTGCAAGAGGTCGGAAGCAACGTCTGGTCGAGTGAGACGACGCAAGGCCTCTCGCGGGGTGAGCACCCCGAGCTTCGGCGCAAACAGCTCGATAGCGAGGGGATGGCCGTCGAGCGCCGCGGCCAACGAATGAGCGTCCTCGCGGTCGAGCTCCCCGAGCTTCACCCGCGCCGACTCTTCGCAGCGGGTTCGGAGCAGGGTCGCCGCCTCGGCCCAGCGGCCACTGCCAGGATCGACCAACGAGAGTCGCGTCAGCTCGATCTGCGGCAGCTTGGTTTTGAGCGCGCGTTGCGAGGTGACCACCAGGCACACGCCCGCGTTCGCCCACTCATCGAGCAACGGTTCGATGCCGTCGATTTGCTCGACATGGTCGAGCAAGAGGGTCGTTGGTCCGAGCAGGCGTTGCATGAGCTTGCGTGAGGCTGCGGCCCTGCTCAACGTTGGAGGCAGGCGATGGTGAAGGGCATCCGCCACTCGCAGCAGCAAGCCATCCACGTCGTGCACGTCTTTGAGTCGCAAGTCCACGAGCCCCGTTGCAGAGCGAGCGAGCTCCAAGGCGAGGCGGGTTTTGCCGATCCCTGGCGGGCCGGTCAGAATGAAAGACTGGCGCTGGGAGAAGGCGGATCGTGCTAGGGCGGAGCAGGCTTCAGGCTCGACGTAGCCGTTCTCGGGCAGTTGTGACTTCATCGGGCTAGGCGATCGA
This sequence comes from Polyangiaceae bacterium, assembly GCA_044376115.1. Lineage (GTDB taxonomy): Bacteria > Myxococcota_A > Polyangia > Polyangiales > Polyangiaceae > Xiheicaenibacterium. The sequence goes on from JBILLK010000006.1 coordinate 153,282, forward strand.
GGCGCGCAGCCATCGCGGTCAGAATTCGCCGTACTCTTTGGGTTTACCGCCCGCCGCTTTGAGCGTTATCGGCCCTTCTTTGCGGTCTTGATCCGGAACGACGGTGACGACTTGCGGGAGGTAGTTCGCCCGCTTGACCGTGAGCTTGAGGGCGGTGGTCCCGCGTGGAAGCTTCAGCACCTCGCCGGCCTTCCCGATCCGCTTATCACCGTCGAAAATCTCCGCATCGGTGGGGACTACTGCAAGCTCGATCGAGACGGTTTGCTCGACAGGCGACGCACTGGACGCGCTCACGTTGGAAGAAGAAGGGCTGAGTGAAGGCAGCACCGTCATCGTTGGTGCCGAGGTTGGCTCCGGCCGAATCGGTGCTGGAGCGCTTTCGGCTGGGGCGGGTGAGGGCTCGCTGCTTGCGACTTCGGGCTTTGAACCGAAGAACAAGAAGGCTCCAAGCCCCAGCAGGCTTCCAACCGCTGCAACCGCACCGACGATGACCAACGGACTGAGCTTCCTTTCTGGCAAGCCAGCAATGGAGGACGCAACGAGGGTGTCGTTGCGCTCGAAGAGCGCGGTCGAGCCGGGCGCAAACTCGCGCTTCGAAGGCGCTTGTATCGGCGGCAGCCTGGCCGTTGTGCCCGCGTCCCCGCGTCCTCCTACGCGCAAGACCGCCTCAACCGCATCCACGATCGACTGTGGCCGCTTCGCTGGGTCCTTGGCCAACATCGCAAGCAATGGGGCATCGAGCTCCGCGGGTATGGCGGGATTGAACGAGCTCGGCAGCGGCGGCTCTGCATTGAGCTGCTTCATCATCACCTCCATCATGCTCTCCCCGTCGAACGGAATGCGACCGGTCAACATCTGGAAGGCCATGATCCCGAAGGAGTAGATGTCCGAGCGAAAGTCGACGTCCTTGCCGTGGACCTGCTCCGGCGACATGTACAGCGGCGTGCCCATGGGTACGCCCGAGCGCGTCTTGTGCTGACTGTTCTTGTCGACGACGAGCTTTGCGATACCGAAGTCGAGCAGCTTGGGGGAGGCGTTGCCCTCGTCGTCGATGCAGAGAAATACGTTCTCGGGCTTGATGTCGCGATGGGTGATGCCGTTGGCGTGGGCCGCGCCGAGGGCGCGCGCCACCGCGCGAAGTACGGGCGCAGCCTGCTCGAAGGGCATTGCTCCGTGGGCCTCGAGATAATTCTCGAGCGGCGTTCCATCGAGCAGCTCCATGACGAAGAACTGTCTCCCGTCTGGAAGCACGCCGAAGCTGAAGATGTCGATGATGTTCTTGTGGCGGATTTGGTTGACCGCTCGGGCCTCCGAAATGAACCGAGCCACCATCTCCGGCTGCGACGAAAACTCTCGCTTCAGGACCTTGATGGCAGCGTGCTTGCCAATCACTGGGTGCACCGCGCGATACACCGCACCAAAGCCGCCTTCGCCCAGCAGGCCAAGCACTTCGTACTCACCCACTTTCATTTGCGCCGGCAGATGCTCATCGCCGTGGGTGAGGATGTCGGAAGCGGGCGCCGAGGTGGTGTCTAGGTTGGTCATGGCCGCGACCGCTTGACGGTCATCAGCAGGCTATCAGGGCGAGGTTTGTCCGGGCAACCATGCGCGCGCTAGTCAGAACGTTCCTGTGACGAACAGCCCGCGCGGCCCCACGGTCACTTTGGCAGCTGGCGGTGCCTCCGGCGCCTTGTCGAAGGACAGCAAGAGCACGACTCCGCCGCCCACGGCGCTGAGCGCCGAGAGCGTCCACAGGACGTTGGTCGCAATCTTGAGCGACTCCGCCTCGCCGATCAGATCCTCCGTCGTCTGGTCGATCACACCTTGGTCAATTCGCAGCACCGCCTCATCACGAGCCGAGAGGCCGGTGATGCCAGTGCCAATCGCCGCTCCACCAAAGACGGCGGCAGCGCCGAAAAGGCCAATGCTCGCGATCAAGAGCGGGGGAACGTCCTCCGACGACGAGCCACCGAATTGCACCTGCACCGGTTCAGCGCGCGCCGCGTTGAACGCTCGCGAGTCGTCAAAATCTCCGTCCGCGAGGGTGACCTTGTGAGCGCCCGGGAGCGCGTGAAAGCGCGAGCGGCTGTCGAGTAGCGGGCCATCGTCGATGCGGGCTTTCGCCGAGCGAGGCGCCCCCACGAGCGTTACGACCGACAGGCTCTTCTCCGAATCGCGCAGCCGTTGTTGCGCATCCGTTGCTTGTTCCGCAGAAAGCCCGTCCATCTCGAGCGCCGCAGCGAAGGCGTCAGCCGCGTGATCCATTCGGCCCGCTGCTAGCCAAGCCAACCCGGCGTTGTAGAGCGGGGCCGGATGTGGCTCCTCTTGATACGCGCGCTCAAACTCCGCCGCCGCCGTACGAAACTCTCCTCGCGAGAATGCGGAGGAGCCCGCTGCAAAGCTTTTGGCCGCGTTAGCCTCGTCAGCGACCGCCAACCCTGGCTGTACGATGGCGAGCGCCCAACCCAGGAGCGCGGCTGCATAGGTGCGGGTCGAACTCATTGCGCGGCGCCGACGATACACCCGATCCCTCTCGGGCGTGGAGGAGGCTTAGGGGCCGCAGGTCCCATTCGTTTGGTCACACACGTTTCCCGCGGGATTGTTGAGACAATCGGCGTCTTCACAACAGGCTACGGTGCAGGTGTTATCCGCCTGGCATTTCCCCGGCTGCGGGCAGTCCTCGGATACGAGGCAGTCGACGCATGCACCGACGGGCGAGCAACGACGTGTTTCGCCGTTGGGCTTGGCGCAATCGCCGTCATCGACGCATTCCCGGCAAACGCGTGCGTCCTTGTTGCATACCGGCTTGTTTTGCCGTTGCGCACAATCGCTATCGTTCATGCACTCGGAGCAGGTCCCGTCCGCGCATTCTGCATCGTTGGTACACTCCGCTGCAACAGAGCACTCCTCGTCGCACTGGTTGTTCTGACAGCGTCCACTGACTCCGCAGGCACCGGCTTGGGCAGGCGTGCACTCTACGCACTTGCCCTCAAAGCAAACCGGCCGATCCGCCCCGCCGCAGTCGGCGTTGCGCGAGCATTGGACGCAGCCGAGCACCGGGTCACATTTGAGACCTGCCTCGCAGTTCGGGCAACCAACGAAGTTGCAATCGGGCAGCATTGGAATGTCGTAGTCGCAGCCGGCGAACAAGAGCACCACCCAAACGAAGTTCTTCACCGCTTCCCTCCGTAGGGGTTGGTGGCAAGGGAAGCCCCTGGTCCACCTTTGGGTTTCTTCGCCGAGGGCGCTCCTTTTGGAGCGGCCGAGGCACTGGTCGCGGCGATGCTTGTTGCGGTTGGTGCAGGTGCTGCTGTCGGAGCAGAACTCGATGCCGAAGTCGGTACGGCAGTTGGAAGAGACGAATCGGAAGCAGGTCGGGCCTCGATTCGCGGCGCCGCCGTGTTCTGCGCAGGCAACGACTCAGCAGCGGCGGAAACCGAACTCTCCGCCTCCGGGCTCGCGGCTGGTTTTGCGCGGAAGGCCGTCGCAAAGAGCGCGAGCGCACCGGTGAAGATGCCCGCCGCCATGGCCCCGGCGACCAGCACCAAACGGCGGTCATGCTTGCGTTTGGGCTCATAGTCGCGAACGGCTGAGGTGTCCGTCGGCTGGGTTGTTTCGGAGCGTATCAACTCCCCCGGTGTGCTCCCTGGCGCAGCGGGGATCGGCCCGTGAACCAGAGCGAATTGGCCGGGTTGAGACGTTGGCGGAGCCCCCACAATCACCGGCTTGCGTGCCGCCAAGATGGCCTTGGCTTGCCGCATGCGCTCATTGAGCGAGGCTCGCGTGAGCTCCTCGACGATCGCACCGACCTCATCGTGCTCGAAGAGGGTGATGCCGCTCGTTTTGCAGGCCTCGATCAGCCCCGCTCGAAAGGCCGCGGCAGACGGCGTTCTGGCCATCTTCTCCTTGTGCAGCGCCTGTGAGATGACGAGCTCCAGGGCTGGCGGCACGTTCGGATTGACTGCGCGCATCTCCGGCAGTGGGTCCATCACCAGCTGCAAGGCGACAGCGAAGTCGTCAGCGTTGTCGAACAAGCGACGTCGCGCGAGCAGCTCCCACGCGATCACGCCCGCCGCCCAGACGTCACAGCGCCGATCGAGAACGCCGCCCTGAACCTGCTCCGGCGGCATGTACGCGACTTTGCCTTTGACTGCGCCGGGCCGCGTTTGACTCAGCCGCGAGGACGTTCGTGCGATGCCAAAGTCTGCAAGCCGAGCCATGCCGTCGGTTCCCACCAGGATGTTTTGCGGCGATACATCGCGGTGAACGACCTCAAGCCCTCGACCGTCGTCGTCTTTGAGCTCATGGGCGGCGTGAAGCCCTGCCAGTGCGTCACAGAGAATGCGCATGGTCATACCGAGCGGCAGCTCGCGGCCCGCCTTCCTAGCGCGCCGAATCAGCCCGCTGAGCGAATCCCCCTCGATGTAGTCCATGACGAGAAACAGGCTCTTGCCCGACTCGCCGACGTCCAGCGTCGGCACGATGTTCGGGTGGCGGATGCGAACCGCGAGCTTGGCCTCCTCGAGCAGGTCGGCCATGAAGTCGCCCTCGATGCCTTCCAGATGCGGGTGCGTCAGCTTGATCGCGACGAAGCGCTCAAAGCCTCCAGTGCCCCGAGACTGCGCAAGGTACACCGTTGCCATACCGCCAGCGGCGACGGGCAAGATGACCTCATAGCGGCCAAGGTTCGCCGGGATGGACTCCTGCCCATCCGGAGAGGAACTACGCACAGGCGCAGGATAGGTCAGCCCTGCTGGCTCTGCCAACGGAGTCTGTTAAGGAAAGGCTCATTGACCGTCTCTTGCACTTGAAGTGTCACTTGCGCCCACAGCCGCAACCCGTGGCCCGTCGACCAGAATCGAAAGCACCATGTCGGAAAGCACGTTGGTGACCGAGCGAGCGCGGGCAACGACCCAATCCACCGAAAGCAGCAGCGGGAGAACCTCGATTGGCAGCCCCACGGTGTTCAAGACGAGCGCGAGCGAGATGAAGCCGGCTTCCGGTACCCCAGCCACACCCATCGCTGCGATCATGCAAATGCCGGCGGCGGCAAGCTGTTGCGTAAGGCTCAGGTCGAGTCCGCTCGCTTGCGCAACGAACAGCACCGCCATCCCTTCGTAAAGAATGATGCCGTCGTTGTTGAGGTTGGTTCCCACGCACGCGCCGAGGGTCGAGGATGCCTTGGACACACCCAACCGATCCAAAGCCCGCAACGTGATCGGTAGCGTCGCGAGACTCGAGTTCGCGCCCGCTGCGTAGATCACAGGCTCTCGGGCAGCTCGCCAAAAGTTGCGCAGCCCAAGGCGCGAATAAAACAGTATCCACGCCTGGTAGACGATCGCCACGTGCAAGACGAGCCCGAGGACGCCCACCGCGACGTACAGGCCGAGGCTCAAAAAGGGTGAGTAGCCTCGCTCTCCTACGGTCTTAGCCACGACGCCAAAAACAGCCAGCGGCACCAAGCGGATGATCCACCCGAGCACATGCTCGGTGCTGGACAGGAGAATCGACACGCCGTCATCGACCACCTTGAAGCTGGTTTCGCCTTTGGCCTCTTGCTCCCGCTTCACCTTACGCAGGCCAAATCCAAAGAGCAGGGCAAGGATCACGATGCCGATCACCGCATTTTCTACGAAGGGCTTCGTTGTGCTCTCTGGCACGTGCGAGACCAACGTCTTCAGAAAATCGATCTTCTTGCCAGCGTAGTCGGGGCCCGACGCCGAGCGCCCCGCGAGGCCGTCCTGGAGCTGGCCGCGCATGACAGTCCCAGCCTCGAGGGTGTTGGAAATCAGCATGCCGAGGCCCAACGCCAGCAGCCCGTTGAGGATGGCGAAGCCAATCATCCGGAGCCCGCCGCTCAAGCGAACGTCGGTCTTGAGGATGGCGCTGACGATGCTGAGAAACATGAGCGGAGCGGCCACTGCCTTGATCATTTGGATGACCAGCGTTGCGATTTCACCGAACGGGCTCGCCGCTTTGCCGAGCAGCGGGCCCACCAACAGGCCCAACGCCATCGCCAGTCCAATTTGCGCCGACAGCGGGAACTTGCTCTTTTCGCTCATGGACTCCGCGAAGGCTACAGCACCAAGCTGCGCTTGACCCCCGCTCGTATGGGCGCGAGTCTCCGCCGCATGTTGCTCGACGAGATCAAGGCTCAGATGTTCCAGGCGATGAAGGCGGGCGACTTGGTGCGTAAGGAGATCCTGCGGGTGGCGGTCGGTGAGATCACCACCGAGGCCGCTCGTCCCGGAAGGAAGGGCGACGACGAGGAGTCGCAGGCCATCCTTCGCAAGCTGATCAAGAGCACCGAGGAGACGCTGGGCTCCGAGACCGATGCGGAGAAGCGAGCAGTGCTCGAGCGCGAGCGGGCTGTTTTGGCCGAGTTCCTACCCAAGAGTCTCGATGTGCCGGCGATTGTCGAGATGCTTACCGCGGTGCACACGGCCATCCGCGCGGCCGGCAATGACGGGCAGGCTACCGGCGTTGCGATGAAGGAGCTCAAGAGCAAAGGTGCCGTCGTCAACGGCAAAGATGTCGCGCTGGCGGTTCGCCAAGTGCGAACCCCGGGCTAATTTCGCGAAGAAGGCCTCTGGTCTCGACCATTCGTGCGTCTTGACGCAAGATTCGTCTCAACTTGCGTTTGGTTGATCCGAGCGAATAGGCACAATCTCAACAATGGTCTACGCTGCTCTGCACGTAGGAGGACTCGAAGCGGGTGAAGTTCGTTTGCGACAGCTGCAACGCGAAGTACCAGATCGGCGACGACAAGGTCGCAGGTAAGACCCTCCGCATGAAGTGCCGGCGCTGCGGGCACATGATTCAGGTGGCCGCTACGGTCACCGAGAGTTCGGTCTCGCAGAAGCCCCCGCAGGATCCGTCGGTTGGCGTCCACCAATCAGCGTTAGAGCCTTTCCCCAACGGGGACATGGGGAACGAGGACGGAGCAACGGTGGTGAAACCGTCGCCACTGTTCCTGCTCGAGGCAGGAGGGTTAGGGGGGGTTCCTCCGTCCACGCCGCCTCCTGGTGGCATTCCGCGTCCAGGCCCCTCGGTCGCCGGAACCTCACAGCCGTTCCGCGGCGGACCGCGCATCGTGCCCCCGGCCCGGCCGTCGATGCGCAGCAGTGTGGCGCCAGCCGCTCCCGGCACGCCAGGCGCAGCTACCGCCCCTCGTGGCCAATCGATGCCGGGCGTTCAGTCGCCCGGCACGCCGGGCGTCCAGTCGATGCCGGGTACGCAGACGCAGAGCGCTCCAGGCCTGTACGGCGGTTTCGCCCGAGCCGTAAATGCTCCAAACAAGGCCGCTGACGCTCCCGCCGTGCCGACCGAGGATTGGTACGTAGGGGTGAACGGCGTTCCCCTCGGCCCGGTGCGTCTCGCGGTGCTGCGCGATAAAGCGGCGCAGGGCCAGGTGGACGGTGAGTCGCTCGTTTGGCGTGAAGGTTTCGACGAGTGGCAACCGGCGAAGACGTTCCCCGGCCTGCTCGCGATGATTGAAGAAGCCCGGCAGACCCGCGCCAGCCGTACCAATTTGCCCGCGGTTACGGCTCCCACGCCTCACGCCGCAGCCCCGCAGCCCGAGCCGAGCATCCCCTTCAACCTCGTCAACGCGCGCGGCTCAACCACTGACGTAGCGCCCGGCGGGAGTCCAGACCATGGGGGCGCGAGCAATGGCGCCTCGAACAACGGCGCCTCGAACAACGGCCCCTCGAACAACGGCGCCTCGAACAACGGCGCCTCGAACAACGGGGGCATTGTCGTTGGCAGCGGCTTTGATCCGTTCGCACCTCGCCCCGCTGAAGCTGCAGCCCCGGGTCCGTCGCAAGGCTCCAGCAATGCAAGCGGCGCTGGCACGTGGGGAGAGCAGGCCGCTGGGCCGGTTGGCTTTGGCCTCACCACCACAGGCGCGTCCGCCGCCGATACCAACCTCGAGCCGCCCAAAAAGAAGGGCATTCACCCGGCGGTTTGGGCCTTTGTCGCGATGGCAGCAGCCTTCGGTGGCGTTGCCGCTTGGGCGATTTTCCTACGCAAGCCCAACGTCGTCTACGTCCCTGGCGAGACCACCACCGTCGCCGGCCAAGGGCCGGGGCAAAACGTCCCACTTCCTTCCACCGGCGCAACGAGCACCACAACGGCTGCGTCCAGCGCTGTGGTTGAGCCGCAGGTGGATGCCTCCGGCAAGCCGGTGCTCAACAGCGGCGGCGGCCCTCGCCCGTCCGCCTCGATTTCAAAGACCGGCGAATACGTCGCTCCGATCGACAATGGTGGGCCCACGGTCGTAGGGCCTTCGACGAGTGAGCCGCCTCCGAGCGACGGCCCGCTCACGTCAGGGCAAATCAGCGGGGTGGTTAGCTCCAACACCGCGCGCGTGCGCAAGCGCTGCTGGGACGCTGCCTCGAGCGGTCGTTCAGCCGACGCGCCCTCCACCGTCAAGGTTACCGCAGACATCTCGATCGCACCGAGCGGTAGCGTTTCCTCGGTCAAGGTCTCGGGCGGCAATGAGAAGTATTACCCGGGCCTCGTGAGCTGCGTTCAGTCGACGATTTCTGCGTGGAAGTTCCCCACCGCCGGTGAGTCTTCCACGGTCAAAGTGCCCTTTAGTTTTGCCGCCCAGTGACGCTCGTTGAGCTCGGGGGCGGTGACCAGACGTCCCCCGTCTCGCAGTCGACGTGTCGCAGCTGAACGCCTTTGGCCGAAAGGTCGAGCGTGCCGAAGACGATCGGCAACTCGAAGCGGCGAGGTCCAATTGAACCGGGGTTGAAGACGGCAACGCCAGGCCAGCGAGCTGCGAAGGGCACGTGGGAGTGGCCGCAAACCACCAGGTCGCAGTCCTCTTGGGCGGCGAGCCGCTTCGCCTCGGGCCGCAGGCGCGGACCGTAAACCGCGATATGGAGCAGCAAGATCGAGAAGAGCACGCTCGCGCCGTCTTTCACGCGGAGCGTGAGCACGTCGGGGAACTCGGCTCTGCCATCGATGTTGCCGCGAACGGCGTGAACCGGCGCGATCGAGCCTAACTCGTCAATCACCCGCGGATCGCCGATGTCCCCCGCGTGCAGGATGGCCGCGGGCTGAAGCGCCTGGAGCCGCTCGTGCACGAGCGGATGCGGCTTGCTATGGGTGTCGGCGACCAGAGCCAGCCGAAGACCTCCCGAGCTGGCTGCGATGTCCCGACGTTCGTGAGCAAGGGCAGGTGAGGTGGAGGCGCGGCCTCGAGTCGATGCCATGCTGCTTGGTGCAGCCGATACGCGCGCGGCGCAACGAGAACCAGCCGGGCTCCGCCGCAGGAGTGCTGGATAGAGGCCTACGGTCCGTGGTCTCGCGAGTCCTTGCGACTCTGACCGCTCTGAGATCAGCGGCGTATCGTCGTAGAGCGTGGCGGGCTCAGCGGGGTAGGGGCGACGGTCGCGGTGCCTTGCGAGGTTGCGTAGCGCACCGACGCCTCGAGCACGCCGCGAGCTTCATCCACCTCCAGCTCGAGGAAGGTCGAGCGCGCTGGGCTTTGCGGCCGTTGCATGTCGGGCAGCGAGGGACAGCCGAAGCCCGGGTTCGCGTACAGATAGTCCTTCGCGAACAGCGGAGTGTCCGCGTCATCCACGCACGCGTGGGTGTGCCCCATCACGATCACCGCGTAGCGCGCTGCTAACACCTCGGCGAAGTGCTGCAGCGAGTTGTTGGCGTCTGTGTGGAGCAGCGCCACGAAGCTCGGATCGATACCGTACAGGCTGCGTGGGCCCGCGCCGAAGCGGGCGTATAGACCTTCGTACGCCTGGATCACCTGCTCGGCCGTGCGACTCGAGCCATCGCCCATTTGGAAGGCGAGCTGGGTGGTCTCGCCTACCGCGTCGAGGAAGGTCTCCATGATTACCCGGCTGAGCGACACGTCGTTGGCGACGAAGGTCTGAACTGCCGCTTTCAGCGAGTCGGTCAGCAGGCTGGTTCCGGTCGGATCTCCGCTGAGCGGAAGGTCCGCGACAGTGCGTCCCGGGGCCAAGCGCCGTGCCCCGTCGAGCGCGCAAAGCCGCGTGATGAAGTGCCCCAGCGGCAACGCGTTGGCCGGGTCGCCGACCGGATCCGGCGCGTTGAACAGCGAGTAGAGGTGACCGTGGGTGCACACGACCTGGCCACGACCGGCCGGGGGCTCGTAGATCGGAGAGCTGCCGGCGCGAATCGCTTGGCCAATCATCGCGCTGAGCGCCTCCGCCGTAAGCGCCATGTCGTGGTTGCCGGCGAGGAACGTTACGCGCCCTGGTAGCGCCGAGGCGACGCGCGCGAGCGCACCGTGCGCTGCGAAGATGGCCGGGTTCGCCTGCGCGATCGTCTCGAGCGTAGGCGGGCGCTCGGATGGGACGTAGGTCCATTGATCCACGAGGTCCCCAGCGATCACCAACTCCGCGACGTTGGCCGCGTTCGCGACGACGTGGTCCAGCATCGCCACCAGCAGCTCCTCATGGACCTCCCGTTGGTACCAGTTGGTGACCGCGTTCGACCCGATGTGGACGTCGCTCAAGAATACAAGTTGCGTCATTCGCTTGGGCCTCGCTGCGCCCGAGCATGCTACCCGAGCTCCACCTCCTCTGCGGGGGCATAGACGGTCGCGGTGTTGCCTGGCGGGTGCACACCGACCTCGCCGGTTGCTCCGACGCTCCCGGCGCCGAAGCCGATCTCGGGGCCGACGAGCAAGCCGAGTGGGTGCGCACCCACAGAGAGTCGAGAGGCCACCTGAACATGGTCTGAGTGGCGTATCGGGGCTTCGGCGCTGTTGGCGAGAAGACGGCTGTGCATGATGGCAGCACGCGCAGCTATCGCTTGTCACGAGCGCCTTTCGTCGCACGGGTACGACTCGACTCTGGGAGGAAGCCCTCCGAGCAGCTCATCCGCGCCCAACAGAGAAGCACGCCGATTCCGCCATGCACGGACTCACGTCAGCGCTGGCTCGAAGCGGGCCCTCAGGGGTTCGGCTCGGTGGTCTCCACCACCATCCACTCGCCGCCTGAGCAGGTCGCGGTCCAAACGGTGGTGAGCCCGCTGTCGAGGTTCACGTCCTCGTAGCGGCAGACCTGCTCGTCGGTCGAGCAGCTCGATCCCTCGTCCGGCGGAACGACGAGCCAGCCGCCGTGCGTCGCGCTGTTGGCCGAGCAGACGTAGAAGCTGGGGCAGCCCATTTCCCCGGCGTACTCGCACACCAGGCCATCGTTTTGCGTGGCTCCAAGATCACACGGCGCATCCCCCACCGTCTCCGGGCAGGAGCGCTGCGTGCCGCTACCGCCACCGATGCCTCCGGCGCCGCCGCTACCACCCGAGCCGCCGCCGCTGCCGCCACTGCCGCCGCTCGCGCTGTCATCCCCGCACGCCGCAAGCGCAAAACCGAGCACCAGCAACCAAGGTCCAAGAAGTGATTTCATGGTCGGCCTCGCAGGTTACTCCGCGACGCGGAGGGGAGAAAGCAGCCACGGTGGCCACCGTCGGCCGCTCGCTGCCCGAGCCGCAAGCCAACGCCAACAGCGTGGGAGCGCCGCATAGGGCGAGTGTAGTGCAAGGCGTGCGCGGTCCTGGCTTGTTTGGCCAGCTCGCCCTGCTTGCCCTAACCTGCCGCGATGACAGCCTCGGGGAATACGTTTTTCTTGCGGACGTGGTTCGGTGTCTCTGCGGTGGTTACGCGACGCGACTATCTCACCGCCGGGATCAGCTTGTTCGCGCTCAAGTACGCGATCGAGGGGGTGCTCGCCTGGACCGCGACGGGGCAGTTCCTTACGCCAATCGCCTTCCTGAGTCCGTTCTACATGCACCGCGCAGCTCTCTTCGCTGCTGCGCCGCCGGGCTACAACTATGCGCTGCTGGCGGTCACCTTGCCGTTCCTTTGGGTGGGCGTGACGATGAGCGTGCGTCGTGCGGCAGACGCTCGGCTGCCGCCTTGGCTGGGCTTCGGGTTCCTCGTCCCCGGCGTCAACTTTCTGCTCATGGCGCTACTCGCAGCGAGACCCTCTGTCACAGGGGAGGCTCCGCTTCCGCGGACAGGCGCCTTTCGCGAGGCGCCGCCGGTGTCGACGCACGTTCGCAGCGGCGTCCTACAAGCTCCGTTTCTGCGGGCAGTCGGCGCGGCCTCCTTGGTCGGAGTCTCGGCCGCGGTCTTCTTGGTGGACGTCGTTCGCACCTACGGCGCTACGCTATTCTTGTTGACCCCAGCGTTCATGGGCTTCGTCGCGGCCGATGTTTACGTACGCGGCAGGGAGGCTCTCGCGCCCGTACGAGCTAAGCCCAATCACGGGCTGATGGTCTCGCTGACCGTCACCGTCTCGCTGCTCGTGGTCGGAACCGTCTTGCTCATTACCGCCAAGGAGGGCCTCGCGTGCCTTGTAATGGCCTTCATCCCTGCGGTCCTTCTCGCTGGGCTCGCGGCGCTTCTCTACATGGCAATCCACAAGACGGGGTCGCGGCTCGCTCGCGATTGGAAGCGCTCCCAGCTCGCGATCGCGCTGGCTCTACCAGCCATCGGCGGGGCGGAGGCGGCCACGCAGCGCGAGGTTGAGTACAGGATCACTTCGTCGGTCGAGGTGGACGCGCCGCCCGAGGCGGTGTGGGACACCGTGGTGCGCTTTCCCCCGCTCGGAGAGCCCGAGGAGTTCCTGTTCAAGGCTGGCGTCGCCTGTCCGATGAGCGCGCGCATCGAAGGGGAGGGCGTCGGCGCCGTGCGCTATTGCACCTTCACGACAGGCTCCTTCGTCGAGCCGATCACGACCTGGGATGCGCCCCACCACCTAGCGTTCGATGTCGCACAAAATCCGCCGCCGATGCGTGAACTCAGCCCGTATGAGTTCGTCGACGCGCCTCACCTCGACGGCTTCATGTCGTCGCGCCGTGGCGAGTTCGTGATCGAAGCGTTGCCCGGCGGCCGAAGCAGGCTCTCCGGAACGACCGTCTACACCCTCGAGATCTTCCCCGCTGCCTACTGGCGCGTTTGGACAGACGAGATCGTTCGCACCATTCACGGTCGCGTACTTCGCCACGTGAAGACCGAGTCCGAGCGCGTCGCGAAGCGGTAGGGCAGGCGGTGCCGATCACGACGCAGGCTGAAGGGCGGCCCCCAGAGGTCTTCGCCCGCAGCTTGGGCTTCGCGGTGGCCCGGCGTTGGTCTGCTCAAAACTAATTCTCCCAGGTCGGCTTGAGGTTGGTTTGACTCGGGCCTCGCTGGTTGCGCCCGACAGCCCGTTATCGAGGCCCTCCAAGAGGCCCGAGCGACGAATCCCCCCGGGGGCTGCGCTCGCCGTCGCACACCGAACGTCAGCGGCTAGGAGGCCTGCGCGAGCCGCACGTCTACTTCTCGCTACCGGCCAAGCGGACGACGCTGCTCAAGGCGCTCTCAAGCAAGTTGCCGCCGCAGATCAACGACGTGCTCTCACGCGTGATCCAACCGCGCTCGAGCGACGATGAAGAGCAACACCTGAGCGCGCTGTTGGACGCGCTTCAGGCGCGGCAGGCGGTGAGGCTCAAGTACTAAAGCGTGCTTCTCGGTTTGGTGGCTACACGCACGGTCTCGGTCTTGCGCGTGCTGGTCGCGTCGCCCTCGCGCTTCGTCGCTTGGTGCGACAACGCGAAGGTGCTGCGCTGGTTCCGTTTGGACTCGATTCCGAGGCTGACGCTCGCTCCAGAGGTTGCGTACGTCGACGTCGCCGATGGCGAGGTGGACCGCTTCGTCGATACCTCGGTTGACGGCTATCGCGGCGAGCCGATCAAGGTGGCGTTCTACGTTGGCGCCGCAGACGCGCGCTGGGTGATGGGCAACCTCCTCTCCGGCGAGCTGAACGTCACGCGGGAGGGCGATGGGATTTTGGTGGAAGCCGAGACTGGAGTTCCCCGGTCGCGTTGACACCAGTTATGCGGCCCGAGCGAACTCAGCTTCGACCCGGGCGGGTGTCTTGTAACCAAGCGATGAATGAAGGCGCTGAGGATTGTAGAAGACCTCGCCTTGATCGGAGACATCCTCGACCTTTCCAAGATCGAGAGCGGTCACGTGGATGTCGTCACCGAGGACGTCGACCTCATCGAGCTCGCCGAGGAGTCGGTAGCGACCGTTCGCGAGTACCTCAAGGGCAAGGACGTCACGCTCTCGGTGCGCATCGAGCCCGAGGCCGCCAGCGTACGAACCGACAGCCTCAAGCTGCGGCAGATCATCCTGAACCTCCTCTCCAACGCAGCGAAGTTCACCGACCTCGGGGAGATCCAGCTTGGCGCCCGCCGCGATGGCAACGCCCTGGTGCTGGAGGTCGAGGACACCGGCCATGGCATCCCCGCCGACCAGCTCGTCTTCATCTTCGAGAAGTTCCGCCAGGTCGACGGGTCCATGACCCGGAAGGCCGGCGGCACGGGCCTCGGCCTCGCGATCGTCCGCGAGCTCTCGCGCATCCTCGGGGGCTCGGTCAGCGTAGAGAGCGATCTCGGCCGAGGGACGCGGTTCACCGTTCGCCTGGACTCGATCTTCGTCGGTCGGACCAACCCGGCGCCGGGGCTGGTCGGGGAGGTGGCCTCCCGCCCGATCGCGCCCTCCGCCCCGGAGATCGGCACGAATGTCCTTGTCGTCGACGACGATCCCGTGACGTCAGCGATCCTCTGCGCGGCCCTTGAGCAGGAAGGCTTCGTGGCCTTCGAGGCTCGCGACGGCATGGAGGCCATCAAGCGGGCGCACGAGGTGCGGCCGGCAGCGATCGTCCTGGATCTGCGGCTACCCCGCCTCGACGGCTGGTCGGTGCTCGGCAAGCTGAAGGCCGACCCGGCCTTCGCCTCGACGCCCATCGTCATCATCTCGATCGAAGAACAGCGCGCGCGCGGCTTCGCGCTCGGCGCGAGCGACTACCTCGTCAAACCGTTCGAGGCCGAGAGTCTCGTCCGCGCCGTGCGCCGCTTTGTCGCGCCCACGGCCGGCGACGTCCTCGTCGTCGACGACGACCCGTCGACGCGCGAGCTGGTCTCGCGCCACTTGCGTCGCGCCGGCTTCTCGACCGACGAGGCGGTCAACGGCCAGGACGCGCTGCTCCGGCTCCGGGTCACCAAGCCCTGCCTATTGATCCTCGATCTCGTGATGCCCGGCCTCGACGGGTTCGAGGTGCTGCGTGCCATGCGTGAGTCGGGGTCGTCGACTCCGGTCATCGTCCTGACCGGCGCGGTGCTGACCGAGCAGGAGCAGCGGACGCTTCGCGAAGGCATGGCGGAGATCGTCCTCAAGAACGGGCGTGGAATCGAGGTCGTCGTCGAGGAGGCCCGCAAGATGGTCGTCTCCCAGCGGGGCGTCGGCCACAAACTGCCGCGCGTCCTCTACGTCGAGGACTCCGCGCAGAACCGGGACGTCGTCCGTCGGTACCTGCGTGGGGTGTTCGAGGTCATCGAAGCCGAGGACGGCGAGCTGGGCCTCGCCATCGCCGAACGCGAGCGTCCGGACGTCGTGCTCATGGACCTCTCGCTCCCGCGGATGGACGGCTTCGAGGCGATCACCCGGCTGCGCGCACACACCCTGCCCGAGCTCGCGACCCTCCCGATCATCGTTCTGACGGCTCACGCGGGGCGCGAGGACGAGGCGCGCGCCCGGGCGGTCGGCGGCGACCTTTACCTCACCAAGCCGGTCGAACGCGACGTGCTGCTGGGTGCGCTCGATCGGGTCCGGTTGCTCCGGCCGAAGCTCGCGGACTTGGCGAGTGACAACGGCTCGGGAGGAGCCGCGAAATGAACGTCCCGGCCGCGCTGCACGTCCTCGTGGTGGATGACGATCCAATCTACCTCGAGCTCGTCGAGAGGAGCTTGCGGGGCCAAGGCCTGACGGTGACGACGAGCGACTCCAGCCTCGGGGTCTCGAACATGATCCGACGGATCTCGCCGGACGTCGTCCTGCTGGACGTGAACATCCCGGCGCTCTCGGGAGACGCTCTCATCGTCCTCGCCCGAAAGAGCGCGCCGGAGAAGACGCGCTTCGTCCTCTTCTCGTCGTCGGACGAGTCGTCGCTCCGGAAGACGGCGTCCCAGTGTGGCGCCGACGGCTACGTCACTAAGAGCGCCGATTCCAACGCGCTCGCCAGCTACCTGGTCCGCATCGCGCGGCGCTGACGAGCAGGCGCGCCCTCATCGTCGTGGTCGACACCTTCCGGGCGGCGACGCCGGTGCCGCTCCCGAGGTGGTTCCGCTGGCTCCCGCGTGCGCTCGACCCAGCCTGGTTCGACGAAGAGCTGCTTGCGTGCGAGCAGGCCCTGCTCGCCGAACCCACGCTTGAGAACGCCAAGTCCTTCGCGGCGAGCGGGGCAAGGAGCTGATGATCCTCGAGGGCGATCACCACGCGCGGGTCGACCTGCTGCGCTTCGCCGCGGTGAAGCTATGGGACGTCTCGCGTCGCTTCGGCTTCGAGCAGGACCACTCCAAGAGGGCGTCACGATCGAGGGCGGCGCCGACCGGGTGCTCGCCTGGTGGTGGCTCCAGCTCGTCGTCGACCCGGGGCGTGGGCTATCGGCTGTCTGGCTCGCCAAGCTGTCTTTATGCGTGCGTCTGACGCCGCGGTGCGCGGCATCGAGATTTCGGGTTCCTGAGCGGCTGAACGTCGCCGATTGCGTCGTGATACCGCGAGACTCGTCTGCGCCCAGCGCCGCGCCCTCGGATTCGCCTCCCGTGGCGCCGCGAGCAACTCCACTCGGCTCGGTGGGTGCGTTTGTGATGCACCTCACCGCGCGGTCGCCCCTCGAGCGACGTCTCGTTACGGGGCCGCTAGCCCTGGGTCTGTCAAGGCCCAATCAGAACAATCTGTCCCCACTTTCATCCACCTGACGAGTTCGTAACAAACGTCAATAATTTGGCCCCACTGCGAGGGAGGCTGTAACGGCCCCCCATGGGCCATTTCGTAGTAACGCGCAAGAATCTGACGCCTCCGTTGACACGGTGGGGCTCGGTCCGTAGCGTGGCCCCAGTTAGTGGGAAGAAGTGGTAACCGCACCCAATCCCCACGGATGCCCCTATGTTCAGAGGTCACTTCGAGCACGCGATCGACGAGAAAGGCCGAACCAGCCTTCCTGCGCGTTTTCGCGAGGTGCTTGGACCCAACCCGGACTACCGGCTGGTGGTAACGCCGGCGCTGGGGGACCCCTGTTTGGACGTCTACCCGATGGCTGCGTGGGAGAAGCTCGAGTCGAAGCTGGCGGAGCTCAACGCCTTCGACCCCCAGGTGGTGGAGTTCCGACGTTTCTACGTCTCGGCCGCCGTCGAGGTGGAGATCGACAAACAGGGGCGCATTCTGGTCCCGCCCTCACTGCGCGAGCACGCCTCCCTCAACAAGTCGGCGATGTGGCTTGGCCACGGTCAGAAGGCCGAGCTTTGGGCAAAGGAGAACTGGTTGACGCTGGCGCGGGAGAAGAACCCCGCCGATCTCCGAGAACTACGGGCTGCCATGGGGAAGCTGGGCTTGTGAGCCGGCGAAGGGGGCGAGTGTGAACGTTGTCAACGTGGTGCCGATGCCGATGAGAGTTTTTCCAGAAGAAGAGTCGGAGTCCGTTGCGCATGTCTCCGTCCTCCTCAATGAGTCGGTGGACGCGCTCGCGCCTCGCGCGGGAGGCCTTTACGTGGACGCGACGCTCGGTGCCGGCGGACACTCCGAGGCTTTGCTGCAGCAGGGCGCGACCGTGATCGGGATCGATCGGGACGAGGTAGCGCTCGCCCTGGCGCGTGAACGCCTTTCTTCCTTCGGTGAGCGCTTCGTAGCGCTTCACGGCGCCTTCAGCGATCTTGGCGCCCTACTCGAGCGGCAGTCGGTTCAGCGGGTCGATGGGATTCTCGCGGACGTGGGCGTAAGTTCGATGCAGCTCGACGAGAGTGACCGCGGTCTCTCCTTCCGTCGCGAGGGCCCGCTCGACATGCGCATGGATCGCGGGTCGGGGGAGACGGCGCTCGAGTTGATCGCTCGCCTCGGCGACGACGATCTAGCCAACCTGATCTATCGCTTCGGTGAGGAACGACGCAGCCGTCGCATTGCTCGCTGCATCAAACAGGCTTACTCCGCCGGGGAGCTCGCCACCACGCTGGACCTGCGCCGCGCCATCGTGCGCGCCGTTGGTCCCGCCCGTGTTGGCGGTGTGGACCCTGCAACGCGAACTTTTCAGGCGCTCCGTATCGCCGTAAACGGCGAGCTCGATGAGCTCACGGCGCTCCTTTCTGCAGCGCGATCGTTGCTCGTGGATGGCGGTGTGATGGCGGTGATCTCCTTCCACTCGCTGGAGGATCGCATCGTCAAACGCGAGTTCCAGGACCGCGACGTATGGGCGCCGCTCACCAAGAAGCCGTTGCCTCCTAGCGAAGCCGAGCAAGCGGCGAATCCGCGAGCGCGCAGCGCGAAGTTGCGGGCAGCGCGCCGGCTCGGGAAGTCGAGCCTCGAGGAGATGTTCTCTTGAAGCAGCGACCGTTCCTCGCCCTGTGGACCTTGGCCGTGTTCGCCACGGTGGTGGCGTTCGTGTTGCACCTTGGCTTGCGCGGTAAGACCGTGGACCTTGGCTACAAGCTCGGCAAAGCCCGCAAAGAGCAAGCTCGTTTGCGTGAGATGAAGCGCGTGCTTTCGCTCGAAGAGACCAGTTATCGCACGCCCGAGCGCGTCGAACGCGTCGCGCGCAACCTCCTAGGGATGAGCCCGCCACCGCCCGAGCGAGTGATCGTGCTCTCGAACGCGCCGGTCCCTGCCTCCCGACTGAAGCTCCGGGCCGAAACCGGTGAAAGCGGAGAGTCACCGTGAGGAATCTGCGGCCCGAACGCGCTCGCTGGATCAAAGTCCGCATGGCGGTCCTGTGCGGACTGATGGGACTTGGGCTCGGCTTCGTCGTTTCTGGGGCCGACCGCATCCAGAACCGTGATGGCGCGCAGTGGCTCGAAGTCGCTGAGCGGCAACGTCAGCGTCGCCTGCACATCGAGCCCAAACGAGGCACCATCTTCGATCGCAACGGCGTTCCGCTCGCGGAGAGCGTCGAGGTGCCCAGCATCTCGATGGATGCCGTCGAAATGCTCCGCGGCATCGAGGAGCAATACGTTCCGCAGCGCATCGACCAATACGCCGAGCGCATCGCTACCGCGCTCCACCTTCCGATCGAAGACGTGCGCGAGAAGATCGCACGCCGGCGCCGCTTCGCTTGGCTCAAGCGTCGCGTCTCGGAGGAAGAAGTCACGGCCATGAAGGCGCTCTCTTCAAACGATCAGCGCTACCCCATTCGCGGCCTCGCGGTAGAGGGAGAAGGACGCCGCTTCTATCCCAACAAGGAGCTGGCAGCGCCGCTCTTGGGCTTCGTCGCGCCAGACGGCAACGGCCGCGAGGGCATCGAGCTTTCGCTCAACGAGGAGCTGAAGGGCAAGCCCGCCGAGGTGCACGGCCTGCGCGATCGCTCGGGTCGCCTGCTCTTCAGTGAAGGACTCGAGAACGAGCAGGCGCTCGCTGGTCACAACATCTACCTGACGATCGACCGCGCTATTCAGTTCGCCGCTGAACGCGAGCTCGACGCGGCGCTGCGTACCTATGAGGCGCGCGGCGGCTCGGTGGTCGTGATCGATCCTCGCACCGGCGAGATTCTGGCGATGGCCAGCGGCCCTGGCTACAACCCCAACGACTACTCCGGCGCGGAGCCCGAGAATCGCCGCAATCGCGCCGTCGTCGATCGCTTCGAGCCCGGCTCGACGATGAAGATCTTCACGGTCGCTACCGCCCTCGCGCAGCGCAGCATCAACGCGACCGAGCCCATCTACTGCGAAGACGGGCACATGCCGATCGACAACATCGTCATCCACGATACCCACGTGCACAAGTGGCTGACGCCGACCCAGATCCTGCAGGTCAGCTCCAACATCGGCAGCGCCAAGATCGGACTCGGTCTCGGACAACAGCGTCTGTACGAGGGGTTGCGACGCTTCGGTTTTGGCGAATCGCCGGGTCTGCCTCTCCCCGGTCAGTCGATCGGCGTGCTTCGCCCTCGGGATCGTCCGTGGGTGCAGGTCGAGACGGCCAGCGCAAGCTTCGGACAGGGCATCAGCGTGACCGCGATGCAGCTCGCAGGAGCTGTCGCCGCGGTCGGCAACCGCGGGCAGCTACTCGAGCCTTTGCTGGTGAAGCGCGTCACCGACTCGACCGGCGTCGTGCTCGATGAGCCCAAGGCCCGCGTACGAAGGGCCACGACCTCGCCTGCGGTCGCGAAGATGCTTTTGGAGATGCTGGTTTCGGTCACCGAAGGTGAAGGCACCGGCGTCGAGGCGAGCGTCTCGGGCTTCCGCGTTGCCGGCAAAACGGCGACCGCTCAGAAGATCGATCCCGAGACCGGGCGCTACACCGACACCCACTACGTGGCTTCGTTCGTTGGTCTCATCCCTGCCGAGCGACCGCGGCTCGCAATCGTCGTCATGATCGACGAGCCCCTCGCTGGTACCTACGCCGGTGGTTCGGTAGCTGCGCCGGTGTTTCGGCGAGTCGCCGAGATGGCGCTGTCCTACTTGGGTGTTACTCCCGACGTTCGCAATGAAAAGGGCATCAGCGAAGCCACCGAGCTAGCCAAGAACGGTGACCCTACGGCCGAGGCCTTCAAGGTCATTGGTCAGACGGAGGAGGCCGACGATACCGCGCCCAAGGCGCCCCAGCGCAAACCCAAGGCCGGCGAGGTGTTGGTGCCCGATCTTTCTGGCTATCCAGCAAGAGAGGCCATCCAGCGTGCGCTGGCTATCGGTTTGGTACCGTCGCTCGATGGCTCCGGTCGGGTGTTGCGCACCGAGCCTCCCGCATCGGAAGTCGTCAAAGCGGGAACGAGAATCCTCATTACGCTCGAGCCGCCCACGTGAGCGACGTCCACGTGAAGCCAGGGCCGGTGTCCACTCCACCGCCAGCGATCCGCCTCTGCGACATCATCGCAGAGATCCCCGGTGCCACTCTGGCGCCGGGCTTCGCTTACGCGGCACGCTCTGTCGTTACCGGTGTTCATCATGATTCTCGCCAGGTTGCGCCCGGGGACGTGTTCGTCGCGCGCGACGGTGAGAAGGTCAGCGGCGTCCAATTCATACCGCAAGCCGTTGAGCGAGGCGCGCTAGCGGTGATTGTCAAAGCCGGTACCAAGGTCGATGCCCAAGGCGCCGCCGTTATCTATGTAGATGACGTCGCGCTCGCGCTCGCCTTGGCGTCTGCGGCTGTCTATGGCCATCCCACGTTTGGTCTCGAGGTGATCGGCATCACCGGCACCAACGGCAAAACCACCACCTTGCACTTACTGCGCAATCTGCTGGAGGAGGCCGGCTTCAGGCCCGGGACCGTTGGTACGCTGGGCATCTCCTTTGATTCGCAATCACGCCCATCCGCCTTCACCAGCCCCGAAGCGGATGAGCTGGCACGTATCGCGCGCGCCATGCGTGATCGAAGCGCCTCTCACTTGATTATGGAGGTTAGCAGCATTGCGCTGGTAGCTAAACGCTGTGACGCCATTCGCTTTCGAGTCGCTGTCTTTACTAATCTGACGCAGGACCACCTCGACTACCACGGTTCAATGGAGAACTACGCGGCCGCCAAAGCGAGGTTGTTCGAGGAGTTCGCGCCCGGAGCAGCAGTGCTCAATATCGATGACGCCTTCGGCCGGGAGCTCACGGGGCGGGTCGCCCAAGGGACTTCGGTAAGAACCTATTCAACGAAGGACGCCAAGGCCGACGTATTTGCGAGCTCCCTTGGCATGTCCAGTCAAGGCCTCCGAATGGTGGTTGAGTCGAGAGGGGAGTCGCTCGTGATCGAGACTCCGCTTCTTGGCGCACATAACGCAGAGAACCTGCTGGCCGCAGCTTCCGTTGCCTTGGAACTCGGTATCCCAACGCGCACGATCGAGTCAGCGTTGTCACGGCCAATCGTCGTCGCGGGTCGGCTCGAGCGTTGCGACGATCCGAAGCTCGATGACGTGTCTGTGGTGGTCGACTACGCGCACACCCCAGACGCTTTGCAGAGGGCGCTATCGAGCTTGAGGCCCTTCGCTACCGCCGGTCTAATCTGCGTGTTTGGCTGTGGCGGCGACCGTGACAAAGCCAAGCGCCCACTGATGGGTAGGGTGGTTGCCGAGCTCGCCGACCACGGTATTCTAACCAACGACAATCCACGTAGTGAGCGCCCCGAGGACATCGCCGAGGCCGTGCTACCAGGGCTCTCAGTCGGTCCCGCGAAGTATCGAGTTCTACTCGATCGCCGCAGCGCCATTCGCGAGGCCGTGCTCTCGGCACCGCCTGGCGCCGTCGTGCTACTCGCAGGTAAAGGCCATGAGCCATATCAGATTATCGGTAGTGAGACGCTGCCGTTTGACGACCGGATTGAGGCTCGCGCGGCCCTCGCCGAACGACGACAAGAACGGCAGGGACAGCGCCCTTGATTTACGAACTATTTTATCCGCTCAAGCACCACTACTCGTGGCTCAAGTGGCTTAACGTTCTACGTTACGTCCCCTTCCGCACGATCATGGCGACGATCACGGCCATGCTCATCACGTTTGTGCTCGCGCCCTGGTTCATTCGCGAGCTGCGCCGCAAACAGATTGGGCAGGTGGTGCGCAAGGAAGGTCCCGAATCTCACTTAGTCAAGGCTGGAACGCCGACGATGGGTGGCGCGCTGATCCTCCTCTCGTTGCTCGTTCCTACTGTGCTTTGGGCCGATCTTCGCAACCCGTTTGTCTTGGCCACGACTGCGGTCACTGCAGGGTATGGTTTGATCGGCTATCTCGACGACTATCTGAAGTTGAAGCGCAAGAACAGCGGCGGTCTGGCCGGCCGTTACAAGCTCGTGGGCCAAGGTCTGATTGGCGGAGCTGCGATCGGCTACACCTTCTTGCTCGATGAGCGCATGCCCGCCGATTGGAACGGCATCAAGACGCAGCTCAGCTTGCCTTTCGTCGCCTTCAGTAAGTTCTCGTTGACTCTGCCGATAGGCGTCTACGTCGTCTTCGCCATTCTGGTGGTGATGTGGACCTCCAACGCCGTCAACCTCACTGACGGTTTGGACGGCCTCGCGATTGGTCCCGTGATGATCAACGCAGGTACCTACTTGATTTGGGCCTATGTGGCAGGCGCAACGATCGCCAAATTGTCTTTGGCCGACTATCTCGACATTCCGAAGATCGCCTCTGCCGGCGAGCTGTCGGTCTATTGCGGCTCGGTGATTGGCGCTGGCATAGGTTTCCTTTGGTACAACACCTATCCAGCCCAGGTCTTCATGGGAGACGTCGGCTCGTTGGCTCTTGGTGGCGGCCTCGGCATGCTCGCCATCTTCACCAAGAATGAACTCTTGAGCGTGCTGCTCGGAGGCATTTTCTTCATCGAGGGGCTCTCGGTCATTACGCAGGTCGTTTCCTTCAAACTCACTGGAAAGCGCGTGTTTCTGATGGCGCCGATTCACCACCACTATGAAAAGAAGGGGTGGGCGGAGCCAAAGATCATTGTCAGATTCTGGATTATTTCTGTGCTTTTGGCATTGGTGAGTCTGGCTTCCATGAAGCTTCGGTGAACCATGCGAGATGCGCAGTCCATAAGTGGCGGAAAAGCTAAGGAGCTTCCGCGGAATCGGCCCAAGCCTCGGGAGGATGCTCCTGCGGCTAAGCTGCCCGCGTTGCCGCAACCCATTGCGGAGCTCTTGCACTCGAGCCCGGATGGCCCGGTTGATTCGGTATTGGCCGCGATCGTAATTGCCTTGATCGGCTTTGGCGTGGTGATGGTCTATTCGTCGAGTGCCGTCGACGCGACCACCCGGTTTCATGACGGGCAGTTCTACTTGAAGCGGCAAGCGGTCTA
The DNA here is from genome assembly GCA_044376115.1 of Polyangiaceae bacterium. Classification (GTDB taxonomy): domain Bacteria; phylum Myxococcota_A; class Polyangia; order Polyangiales; family Polyangiaceae; genus Xiheicaenibacterium. Next base: position 177,072 of record JBILLK010000006.1, read on the forward strand.
CGCAGTGATGGCGCTTATCGCCCTTTGGGTTGCGAGCCGCCTCGATTTTAGGCGATTGAAGGTACTGACGTACCCGGTACTTGTTTCAGTTGCCGGTATGCTCACTCTGACGATTACCGGCTTTGGTCACCGAGCAGGTAACGCCAATCGTTGGCTCAATCTCGGGCCAGTACATATTCAACCCTCTGAGTTAGCGAAGCTTGCTATAGTGATGTGGCTGGCCTATTCGCTTTCAAAGAAGGCAGATCAGATCAGGTCTTTTGCAGTCGGATTCCTCCCGCATCTGTTCGTTTGTGGCGTGTTCATGCTGTTGTGTCTGAAGCAGCCAGACTTCGGCAGCGCAGTCGTCCTCCTCTTCCTTACCTTTACAATGCTCTTCGTTGCGGGCGCGCGAGTCCCGTATATCGCGGCGTTCACAATGCTGATGGGCCTCGGCGCGGCCGCCGCGGTGCGATTTTCCAGCTATCGTTATGCCAGGTATGTCTCCTGGATTGATATGGAGTCACACCGCGACGGTCTCGCCTATCAGCCTTTTCAATCGGTCATGAGCTTCGGCTCGGGTGGAACGTACGGGCTTGGTCTCGGCAGAGGCCTTCAAGTCCTCTACCTGCCAGAAGCCCACACTGACTTTATCAGCGCGATCATTGGTGAAGAGCTCGGCTTCATCGGTATCTTGGTAATCGCAGGGGCCTACCTGACGATCGTCGCGCGTGGGGTAAAGATCGCCTTCCAAGCTGCTGACGACTACGGCAGCTTCCTCGCGTTTGGGATCTCTACGCTGTTCGGCGTTCAAGCCTTGGTAAACCTGTGCGTCGCTATGGCGATCTTGCCCACCAAGGGCCTCACGCTTCCATTCATAAGTTACGGCGGCTCTTCATTGCTCGTGAACGCCGCAGCTGTCGGTGTACTGCTCAGCATTTCGCGACCGCGTCGTAAGAAGGAGCTGCCGGCTCCAGCAAAGTCCCAATCCGATGCTGAAGTCCTCGCGCCTAGCGCAACGGGAGTCGTGCTCTCGGAGGCTGATCAGAAGGAGGCTGGGTGGTGACAGTGCTTATTGCCGGTGGCGGAACCGGCGGGCATGTCTTTCCAATGGTGGCCGTGGGACAAGCGCTAGCGCGCTTGTCGCCCGATAGTCGTGTATTTTACGTGGGTACGCCACGCGGGATGGAGAGCCGGCTCCTTGGCTCCTTGGGACTGGACTTGGAGCTGCTCGATGTCGCGCCGCTGCGAGGTGGGGGGCTGGTCGGAGTCGCAACCGGTGTGGCCAAAGCAACTGCCTCGCTCAAGACGAGTCGGGACTTGCTTCGACGGCGGAAGCCTGACGTGGTCTTGTCGGTCGGCGGCTATGCCGGTGGGCCGGTAGCTCTGGCTGCGCGAATGCTCGGCGTGCCGCTCGCGATCCTCGAGCCCAATAGTGTGTTTGGGTTTACCAACCGTGTGCTCGCTCCCTTGGCAAAGCGCGTCTTCTTCGCGTTCGGCAATCTCGATAAGAAGCTGAAGTCAGGGGTCGCACTTCGTTCGGGCGTACCCCTGCGGGACAATTTTCAGCAGTCGCCGTACGAGCCCCAAGCAGGGCGGTTTCACGTCGCGGTGTTCGGTGGTAGCCAGGGCGCGAAGGCGCTCAACGAGCTCCTTCCGCGCGCTTTTGCCAAGTTGCTCGAGGACGTTCCGTTCGCCACGATCCTGCACCAATGCGGCCGCGGCCGCCTCGAGGAGACGTTGGCGCGCTATCGCGAGGCGCAAGTACCCGCAGAGAGATTTCAGGTCGTTGAGTTTGTCTCGAATATGGCGGCGGAGCTTTCGCGCGCGGATGTGGTGCTACAGCGCAGTGGAGCTGGCGCGCTCGCCGAGCTCTGTCTCGTCGGTCGCGCGAGTATCCTGGTCCCCTTTCCCTTTGCCGTGGATGACCATCAATTGCGCAACGCCGAGGCGCTGTCCTCGGCGGGGGCCGCGTTGCTCATCGAGCAGCAGCACGCTAGCGAAGCGAAGCTTGCGCGCACGCTTTGTACCCTAGCGTACGACCCAGCGGCTCGGCTCCGTATGGCGCAGCGGGCCGCTTCGCTCGCGGCGCCGAACGCAGCGGAGACGGTTGCGCAAGGTCTCTTGTCTTTGGCCCATTCTCGTTCAGGCGTTTAGGAGTTTTCATGTTTCGAGGTCGCGTCAGGCACATACACTTCGTCGGCGTCGGTGGCGTCGGCATGAGCGGTCTCGCCGAGATCCTGAGAAGCTTGAGCTTCGACGTGTCGGGCTCCGACCTCAAAGAGTCCACGACCACGACACGCCTCACCGGCATTGGCGTGCGTATCGACGTGGGCCATCGCGGAGCGAACGTTGGTGGCGCCGACGTAGTGGTCTATTCGAGTGCCATCCGCGAGGACAATCCGGAGCTGGTCGAGGCGCGCGCACTCGGTATTCCGGTGATTGGTCGAGCGGAGATGCTCGCGGAGCTGATGCGGCTCAAGTACGGCGTGGCCGTCGCTGGCTCTCACGGAAAGACCACCACGACCTCGCTCGTCGCTACCGTGATGCGCTCCGCAGGGCTCGATCCGACGGTGGTCGTAGGCGGGAAGATGGCTGCGCTAGGCTCCAACGCCAGGCTGGGTGCCGGCGACCTGCTGGTCGCCGAGGCCGACGAGAGCGATGGTTCGTTTCTGCGATTGACGCCGACGATCGCCATCGTCACCAACATCGACCCGGAGCATTTGGACCATTACGGCTCACTCGCAAAGCTCAAGGATGCCTTCGTCGAGTTCGCGGCTGGCGTGCCTTTCTACGGGCTGTCCGTGCTTTGTCTCGATCACCCTCAAGTGCAGGATATCCTGCCGCGGATCCAGCGACGTCACGTCACCTACGGGCTCAATCCACAAGCCGACTACTGCGCGCGTGCCATTCAATTCCGCGGGCTGGAGACAAGCTTTAATGCGTATCGACGCGGGCACTCCTTGGGCGGTTTTACAGTCAAGATGCCCGGTGTTCACAACGTCCTCAACTGCCTCGCGACGATCGCCGTAGCGGATGAGTTGGAGGTCCCGCTCGACGTAACCAAGCAGGCGCTATCAACCTTTGGCGGCGTGGCGCGTCGCTTCACGGTGGTCGGTAAAGCTCAAGGGCGCACCTTGATCGATGATTACGGGCATCACCCGGCGGAGATCCGCGCGACCCTCGAGGCCGCTCGTCGAGCGTTTCCCGGGGAGGAGCATCGCATCGTGGTCGCGTTCCAGCCGCATCGGTACTCGCGCACGAAGGACCTATTCGAGGATTTCTCGCGCGCCTTCAATGAGGCCGACATCTTGGTCGTTACCGAGATCTACGCAGCAGGCGAGGCGCCGATCGACGGCGTCAGCTCCGAGCGTTTGGTGCAATCGATTCGCGAACACGGGCACCACGCGACCCACCACGTCCGCGACAAGCTCCGCTTGCCCGAGGTACTGGAAGGCCTGACCCGCGATGGCGACGTGGTGATCTCGTTGGGCGCCGGCGACATCAACGCTTGCTTGCCCGCCCTCAAGGCTCGACTCGAGGGCGTGGTTCAGAAAACCGCCAACAAAGATTCGGCGAGCTGATGTCTGCTCATCCCAAGAATGAGCGTCGAGAGGTTCCGGAGGCCGAATCACCGGTTCCGGCTCCTGTCGTCGGCAAGAGCGTTGCTCCCAAGAAGGGCGCGGCGTCTACTCCGCGCAGCCGCACGCTCAACAAGATCGGTGGAATCGCCAAGTTCGTGTTTGGCGCGCTGATCGTCGTTGGCTGTTCGCTGCTCGTCGCTTGGGGAGCACAGCGCTACATGACGCACAGCCCGCGCTTCGCCATTTCGGAGATCAGCGTCTCTGGCAATGTGCGACTGACCACCGACGCTGTCGCGGTGCTTGGCGGTGTTGAACACGGCGCCAACGTCTTCTCCATCGATCTCGAGGCGGCTCGGCGCAAGATTGAGGAAGACCCTTGGGTCAGCTCGGCCACCGTTACGCGCAAGTTGCCTGGAAGTGTGATCATCGCGGTCGAGGAGTACGAGGCGCGCGCGTTGGTCGCTCTGGACGGCAAGTTGTTTTTGGCTGCTTCCGGTGGAGAGATCTTCAAGGAAGCAACGCCGGAGGATCCGATGGACCTGCCGGTGATCACGGGCATCAGCAACAAGGACGTGGCCACCGACCGCAGCTGGGTAACCAAGTCGGTTTCAGGGGCGCTCGACCTCTTGGAGGAGCTCGAGACCCAAGCGTTCGCCAAACGCTACCCGGTGCAGGAACTGCACCTCGAGCGCGACGGTACGATGGAGGTGCTGCTCGGACAGAACGGCATCGCCTTGCACCTGGGGGCTCCGCCTTACCGCGGCAAGCTGGAGCAGGCTGAGCGTGTTTTTGCGGAGCTTTCCCAGCGAAAGACCGAGCCTTCAATCGTGTTTTTGGACAATGAGGCCAGCCCCGAGCGGGTGGTCATCCGCATGCGTTAATAGAGGATCTTCAATAAATTTGTCCCAACGCTTCCGCTTCTGGCAGCGTCCGGCCCGTTCAGCCCCGATTGGTTGAATCAATCGCAAGAACCAATCGGAAATGATCAACGACTCAACTGCTTGAAGTGGGTCATTCGCTTCAACCTGATCTCGATGAGAACCCCGTGAAGAACCGTGTGGACGAACCGGAGATTGTCGTCGGACTCGACATCGGCACAACCAAGATTTGTGCGGTGGTGGGTGAGGTCGACTCCGAAGGCGTGACGATCCTTGGGGTCGGCAATGTCCCGTGCCGAGGTCTTCGAAAGGGCGTTGTCTCGAACATCGAGTGGACCGTTCGTTCCATATCGGATGCGATCGAGAGCGCACAGACGATGGCGGGCGTCGAGATTCGCACGGTGTATGCTTCGGTCGGGGGTAGCCACATTCGTTCGATCCCGTCCGACGGCGTTGCGGCCGTTGGCGGCGGTGAGGTTTCACGGGTCGACGTCGAGCGCGTGCTCGAGGGCGCGCGCGCCATTCCGGTCGACGCAGACCGCCAAATTCTTCACGCCCTGCCGCGCGAGTTCATGGTCGACAACCAGGACGGTATCCGTGATCCGGTTGGGATGAGCGGAGTGCGGCTGGGCGTTCGGGTCAACCTGATCACCGCCGCTACCAGCTGCGTGCAGAACGTCATTCGCTGCGCAGAGCGCTGCAATCTTACGGTCGCCGATGTGGTGCTCGGCTCTTTGGCCAGCGCCGAAGCTGCCGTCTCCGAGGACGAAAAAGAGATCGGCGTGGCCGTGATCGACATGGGTGGCGGGACCACGGACCTGCTCCTGTTCGTCGACGGCGGCATCGCCCACACCAGCGTCATCCCGGCGGGTGGCATGAACGTGACGGCCGACATCGCGGCGGGTTTGCGCACGCCGATGGGCGAGGCCGAGCGTTTGAAGCGGAACTTCGGTTGCGCGCTTGGTCGCATGGTCGCCGAGGACGACGAGATCGAGGTCCCGGGAGTCGGTGGGCACATGCCGCGCAAAGTCGCTCGGCGGGTGCTCTCGGACATCATCGAACCGCGCGTGGAGGAGATCTTCGCCGTGGTGCGTAAGCGCATCGAGGATAGCGGCCTGCTCGAGCAGCTCTCGGCGGGCGTGGTGCTCACCGGCGGTGGCGTGCTGCTCGAGGGCATGACCGAGTTCGCCGAGGAGATCCTCGGAATGCCGGTGCGGCTGGCCACGCCAGTGGGCGTGCGCGGCATCAGTCAGCTCGTCGCAGGTCCACAATTTGCCGCTGGTGTTGGACTCGTACAGTTCGGCGCGAAGGCACTGTTTGCCGCGCGAAGTGACGAGGGATCTGCACCTGAACCGGCGCGAGTTCAACGAATTCAACGACCTCTGGCTACGGCCTCTGTGGAGGAGACACTCGAGGTTGTTCAGGCAAAGAAAAATGGTCGTTTTTGGAATTGGCTGAGAGCAGCTTTTTAGCGATGATGCCCCCTAATTCGGGGCCGTGACTTCACAAGTTCATTTGATTGAAGGCTCGCGTTGTTCGAATTGTTTTCTTCGTTTGAATTGCTCTCAAACGAAAATCGGATGCGCGGCTGAGATGCAGGTTTTCCGGAGGATGCGATGAGTTTCTCGATTGAGTTCGCAGACGATCACGGCGGCTACGATGCGCGAATCAAAGTGATTGGTTGTGGTGGGTCTGGCGGCAACGCCGTGAACACCATGATCAACTTCGGCCTCGAGGGAGTGGAGTTCATCGTCGTCAACACCGACGCTCAGGCGCTCGCCGCGAGCCTCGCCCCCAACAAGATCCACATTGGATCGAACGTCACGCGCGGCCTGGGTGCCGGCGCCGATCCGGAGAAGGGTCGCAAAGCCGCTCTCGAGGACGTGCAACGTCTGAAGGAGACGATCGAGTCGGCGGACATGGTGTTCGTGACGGCGGGTATGGGCGGCGGCACCGGCACCGGAGCTGCACCTGTGATCGCTCAGCTCGCTCGCGAGGCCGGCTGCCTCACGGTGGGTGTGGTCACCAAGCCCTTCTTGTTCGAAGGCAAGCAGCGCTCGCGTCGCGCTGAGCTCGGCTTGGCAATGCTGGCCGACCACGTGGACACGTTGGTCACCATCCCGAATCAGAAGTTGCTTTCGCTCGGCGACGAGGAACTCAGCTTCGTCGAGGCCTTCCGTAAAGCTGACGAGGTGCTGTTCCAAGCCATCAAGGGCATCAGCGATCTCATCACGCAATCCGGCCTCGTCAATGTGGACTTCGCCGACGTGAAGACCGTGATGAGCAACATGGGCCGTGCCTTGATGGGCACCGGCTGCGCCAAGGGTCAGGGCCGCGCGCGGCTCGCAGCAGAGACGGCGGTCAACTCGCCGCTCCTCGACGAGATCTCGGTCGAGGGCGCGACGGGCGTGCTGATCAACATCGTCGGCGGTCCCGACATGAAGATGAAGGAGATCGAGGAGGCGGCGAGCTTCATTCAGGAGCAAGCGCACGAGGACGCCAACATCATCTTCGGCGCTGCCGTGGACGAGAACATGGGCGACATGATGAAGGTGACCGTGATCGCCACGGGCTTCGATCGTTCGCTGGAAGACGCGATTCCCCAAGCGCAGGCCATCCGTACGGCACCTGGCATGGGCAGCTCGCTCGGCGCCGGATCGATGGGCTCGGCGATGGGCATGAACTCGCCCTTCTCGCACGTGGCTAACCACCACGCTCAAGCTTCCCATGCGCACGCTCAGGCGATGCACGCGCAGGCGATGCACGCGCAGGCTGTTCAGGCCGAGCGTGCCTCCGAGCGCGCTCCGGCGCGCGGTGCACAGCGGGTGGAGGAGCCGATGCCGGCGACGATGGCTCGCGGTATGCGACCCACGCTGCCGTCGGAGGACCTCGGTGTTGCTCCTTCGCGTCGGGCTCCGGCACGCGAGCTCTCGAGCAGCGCGAGCGTTCGTGACCGCGCCAGCTTCGTGCCGCCGCTCGACGCAGATTGGGACACCCCGACGTTCCAACGCCGCGGTCAGTGACAGGTCGATGACATCGGTGCCGGTTCAGCTCGAACTGGCCGACGCACAAAGCCTCGCAACCCAGTGGTTGCGAGGTTTTTTTATGGCTGCGGTTGACACTGCCGCGCGACGACTTATGGTCCGCCGCCCTGTGTGCCCTAGCAATGTTGGCCGTACCTTCGTCTTTTGCCAAGCGTGCTGGCTATGAGTGACAAGCGAGACTTTTACGAGGTACTTGGGGTCGGTAAGCAGGCCGGAGCTGACGACATCCGCAAGGCGTACCGCCAGTGCGCGTTGAAGTTTCACCCGGATCGCAACCCAGGGGACGCGACGGCTGAGGCCAAGTTCAAAGAGGCCACGGAAGCCTTCCAGATCCTCAGCGACGACGACAAGCGCGCCAAGTATGACCGCTTCGGGCATGCCGCCTTCGAGGGCGGTGGCGGCGCGGATCCAGGCGCAGACATCTTCAGCCACTTCCAAGATATCTTCTCGGAGTTCTTTGGCGGTGGTGGCCCTCGTCGCGGTGGAGGGAGGCGTTCGGGTGGTCCCCAACGTGGCTCCGATGTCCGCGTGCACCAACGGCTCTCGCTCAAAGAGTCGATGACGGGGTGCAAACGTGAGGTCGCGCTGCGGACGCCCGTTCCGTGCGAGACCTGTGAGGGCTCGGGGGCGAAGCCGGGCACCAAGCGCAAGACGTGTGGCGCCTGTGGCGGTGCCGGCCAAGTCTCGACGTCGCGTGGCTTTGTCATGTTCACGCAGACATGCCCTGAGTGCCAGGGTGAGGGCTCGGTGGTCAAGAGCGCTTGTGATGCGTGTCACGGCGCCGGGCAGGTGGAGAAGCAGCGCAAGGTCGTGGTCACCTTCCCGGCCGGGATCGATAGCGGTCAACGTCTGCGCGTGCCGAATCAAGGGATCCCTGGGACGTCGGGCGCGCCGTCGGGCGATTTGTTCGTGGACGTGGAGGTGCTCCCAGAGCCCGGCTTCGAACGTGATGGCTTGGACCTCGTGACCAAGCTGACGTTGACCATCGCTGAGGCCGCTTTGGGCGTCACGCGTGAGGTCCCTCTGCCGGACGAGACCAGCGTACCTGTCGACTTCCCCAAGGGCACGCAACCCGGTGAGGTGGTTACCACGCGCAACCGCGGCATCCCGCGGATAGACGGTCGTGGCAAAGGCAATCTGCACGTGATCGCTCAAGTCGGTATTCCGAAGACGCTCTCGGCCAAGGCCGAGGAGCTCTTGCGTGCACTCGACGCAGAGCTACGCGAGAGCGCCGAGGGCTGAGCCGAGGGCTGCGCCCAGGCCAGCACCTCACCCCGTTCGCACGTGCTATCCGACGAAGTAACGGCCAATCGCGAGCAGCATCAGCAGCGCTTGTGACATCAGCCCCAACATTGACCAAGCCGCCAGCAGGCGAAGATGTTCTGGTCGTCGACGGAAGAACTCTCCGGCGACGAGATAGATGGGCAACACGCACAGCGCATAACGGTGAACGGAGACCACGTTGCCGTTGAGCGTGAACATGATGCACGCCGCCAGGCACATCGCGCCGAGCGGGATGAAGACGCCACGCAGCCGCAGCGCGAACAGCCCCGTCAACGCAATCGTGACCAGGCTGAGCGCCGGAAGGGCTCCGGAGGTAAGCTGCTCGCGCGGCAGAGCGCAGCTCTCGTCCACTGCGATCAAGCAGCGGTAGGCGTCTCCCAGGCCTGTGCCGATGGTTTGGAAGATGTTCAGGTTGCGCTGGTGCCAGGGCCAATAGCCCTTCGCGTAGACCGTGAACATGTAGAAGAAGTCGTCGCGCTGCGACCGCATCCACAAGCCAAAGGCCACGAAACCGGCCGGCGTTGCGAACAGCCAGCGCGCCTCTCGATGTTTGAACGCGAGCCCAATCCGCCAGTCGTTGGCGCGCCAGAACTCGAGCGTGATCAGCCCCAAGAAAAGCAGGAACGGTAGTCGGGCAAGGCCGAGCAGCGCGATCAACAAGAACGCGTTGCGGAACTTGCGCTGCAGCGCGAATTCGTATGCCCAGAAGCCGATCGCCGCATACGTGGCCTCGGAGTAGAACAGGTGAAAGTAGTAGGCCGTCGGCGCCGTCATCATCATGATCAGCGGCCACAGCCGGGCCTGCGCTCCGAGGATGTGCTCGGCGATGCGCAGGAGCGCCATCATCGTGAGCCAGAGCATCAGCGTATTGACCAACAGCCCGACCCAGAGCGCGCTGACCTGATTGAGCGTGAGCGCTCCGACCAACCGGACCAGCAACGGAAACAGCGGCCAGAATGCGCCAGACGCGTCCGACGAGCCCGGCCCATAAAAGAACTGCGTGATGTTGAGGTAGTGAACGGCATCCCAGATCGCCGTATGCGAAAGCAGGCTCACCTCGTAGCCAGGGGGGACGCGGCGGCTTAGCTCGGGCACCAACAGCGTCTGGATCGTCAGGCCGATCAAGGTCATCAGCGCTTGCCACACCACAGCCCCGAGCAGGGTCTGACCCCACAGCGAGTCGAGGAAGATCTTGAGTTTCTTCATGGTCAGCGCGCGCCGTCAGCAACGATAGGGGTCGCCGATGCTACACGCACCGATGCTGCGCAATCGCCAAAGCATCGGCACTCCATCGGGTTGATGAAAGCGATTCAAGCAGAGAGGCGCTCAAGTACACTGGCCCGCATGCATGGTGTAGAGCTGGTGCGCGCAGTGATTGAGCGGCTGGAGCAGTCGGGGATGGACTTCATCAACCATCCGAGCGCGCCGCAGCCGCTGCCAGCCGAGGTGTTGCGTGACCTTCGCCTGCCGAACGGTGAGCCGCTTTCTCCCTCGCTTGCGTGCTTTCTCGCCTTTGATGCGGGGTTCTTGAGCCTCCTGCGCGAGGACACTCCACCCACCTTCAAGGCCGCGAGCATCGGCGAATTGGCTCGCACTGTGTATGGGGATCATCCGTCCGCCGCGAAGTTCGCCGTGCTTGAAAAGACGCTGCCCGGCCTTTGCTTGCTGTTGCCGATGGGGAAGGAGTCCAAGCGCATTTTGTATTTGGGCCAGCCGGACTCGGTTGGTGAATTCCCGGTGTTGGTGCTCGATCCGGAGGACCCGCCGTTCGTATGCGTCGAGTACCCGGGGATCGACGTTTTTCTAGCGGACCGCGCTCGCTTCCTACCGCAGCGTTCGCGCGAGTTCGGCGGTTTGGGCTCCGACGAAGTGTACGGGCCCCGCATGCAAGAGCACCGCGACAAGTTGTTCGGCGGCCTCCCTTCGCTGCGTTACGGGGACGACGGTTTTGCGCCGTTGATCGAGTCGGATCTCGATGTTTCGGCTACGCGTATGCTCGGTCCGGGCGAGCCGATCCCCGAGGGCTATCGGCTCGTTGAAGAGGTCGAGAACCCGATGTTCGGTATGACGATGCGCTTGGTCGCGCCAATCAAGTGACGGGCGAAGCAAGGGCGCGAACTAACGTTCGAGCCCAATGAACGCGCCGGCGCAGGCCAGCGCAAAGGCGGGCGGGGCGACCGCCAGGCCGAACACGACTGCAACCGGTGTAGCCAGCCCGATCAGCACGAGAATCGCGAGGATGGCGATGCTCGAGGCCAACGCAGGCTCGAGCACGCTGCGCGCCGCCGACGCCTTGGCTACCAAGAAGCCGGAGAGCGGAAAAGCCAGCAGCGTCGCAACGCCCAGCAGGATCAGCGGGGGCAGTGCGGTCTCAAACCGATCGCTGCTATCGATGGTCGAAAAATCGATCCCGCCACGTTGTCCCATCACGATGGAGGCGGCGATGGAACTCACGAGGACCCCTGTCGTAACCAGCGCGCCGAAAGCGATCCACCGCAGGTGCAGAGGGCGCTCTGGCTTGCGCAGCAGCACCTGCTCCAACTCCTCGAGCGAGGGCGTGCGGAGGGGTAGGAATCGAGACAGGCGCTTCTTGGGCACCCGTTCGGAGAGTCGAAGCAGGTCGCGCCGAGCGATCAGCGAGGCGATCACCGACGAGACCAAGAGCGGTGCGACGGCGGAAAGCGCGAGCCGACCCCGTTCGAAAATCAGGTGACCCGCGATACCACCGAAGACCACCGCTAGCGTGAACGCCCTGGTGAAGGCACGTCCACCCAGCCTTCGTCTCCGCTCGCGGCCGATGGCGTACCCCCAGAGCACCGAAAGGCTCACGTGGCCAGCTACGTGAGCGAGCACCCCGAGCACGAGCCACTCCGAAACGGCTACGCCTTGCGCTCGCAACGCAGCATCAAGCAGGGTGAAGCCAAGCGAAGCCCCGGCGCTGATTCGCATGGCGTCGTACGGGCGAGAAAGCCGCTTCGAGCGCAGCGGGATCACGACCGCTAACGCACGCGCGCTCTCCTCCAGGGGCGACCGCACCAGCAGTTCGAACGCCGTACTCACGACGTCGGGTGCTCGTTCCGCGGCGATGCCCAGCTGAGACTCGGCGATCGCCAGGACCACACTGCTTACGACGCACAATCCGAAGCCGCTCAGAAACGCCACGAGGCCTGGTGCGAACCAACGGAACTGACGCGCGCTCGTTCGCTCCCACACGGGAGCGAACAACGCGAGAGGCAGCACGAGCAGTGCCGTGGTCAAGAGACCGGGGTTCACGCGCTTGCTCGGGCGGTCTCAGAAGTGCAGACCAATGGTTCCTTGCAATGCCAGCGCAGCGCCGTAGCCAGAGCCCTCGAGAGCGAGCGCTTGCTCTTGTGCCGCCGGGAGATCCCCGATGTCAGGGTCCGCTTGAATCTCGGCGATCTTGGCTGGATCGAGCTCGGGCCTGGTGAGGCCCATGAAGTCGAAGCTGGCGTGAAACCCCAGGGCGATAACGCTTGCCGGGTAGAAGTCGAGGCCGGCGCCTGCGCGCGCGTAGAAGCCGCGAATGTTGATCGCGTCGGCGACGACCCCGTCGAAGTTGCCCAGCGATGCGTAGCCAGCTCCGAGGTCGAAGCGAGGTTCGAAGATACCGAGCGGAATCTTGAAGCCTACTTCGCCTCCGATCGTGCCGACCTGCCAGGCGTCCAAGAACGCCATCCGCGCACGCGCGCCGAGCGTGAGAAAGACGATCTGTGCACCGATGCCCGCTGAAATGGCGCCACCGCTGGCTTCGGTCTCCACCAGCCCGACCGCGAAGTTGGTCTCGTCCACGTTGAAGGTCTGCAGGCCGAGATGTTCAAATCCGCCCTGTGCCTCGAGCCAAAACCACGAAAGACCGCGGCCCGAGTCCTCGTCCTTGTCGTTGGGGGCCTCTTCAACCAGCGTGGCGCTGGGCGGCGATTGCGGCGTGCCGTTCGCGAGCGGGGCTGGGGGCTTCAGCCCTCCAGCCTGCATGTCACCCCACGGGCTGATCCCGGTGGCTGGCGGCGTGGTAGCGCCCGGCGTGGTCGGCGGGCTCGCCGGATCGACGGGCGGCGGCGGTTGTTGGCCGCTCGTTTGAGCGTTGGCGGAGTGGGTAAGGCAAAGCGTGAAGCCGAGCGCTACCCCTGCTGCGAGGTACCCTCGGAATCGAAGACGATTCCACATGAAGCGTAGGCTAGTACATGTGAGGCTGAACGTCCGGAACTCCGCCCATGTTGTTGTGTGCAATCTCCACGTCGTCTGCCGTTGCTTCTGTGGCTTTGTTCCGTGGTGAAACGCTGCTGGCCGCGCTCGAGTCGCCCGATCGAAAGCTCCATGCCGAGCGTCTTTTCTCGTTGATCGACGGGGTTTTGGGTTCTGCAGGCATAGCCAAGGCAGAGCTCTCGGCGCTCGCCTGTGACGTCGGGCCGGGGTCCTTTACCGGGGTTCGGGTGGGGCTGGCTGCCGCCAGCGGAATCGTGCTTGGTCTTGGCATTCGGGCGATTGGCGTCGGTGCACTCTCGTCGCTGGGGCAGCTGGCGCTGACGGAGTGCGAAGCGGAGTCGGTGCTGGTGGCGGTCGATGCCCAAAAGGGCGAAGTGTTCTTCGAGCAGCTGACGCGCGTGAACGTCGTGCAGCGCGGTACGCTCGACCACGACGCTTATCGCGAGTTTGCGGCCGTCGAGCGAGGCAAGGGGACGCGGCTCGTCGGCAGCGTTCATGCCGAACTCGGCTTCTCCCCGGCGGACTTCGTGTCTCACGCTCCGAACGCGGTCGCGATTGGACGCGTAGCGCTGCTCGCGAGCAAACGACCGATGCTGGGCGCGAGCACGAGTGAAGACCCCAGCGTCGCCTTCGAGCCGGTTTACGGCAGGGATGCCGACGCGACTCCACTTTCCGAGCAAACTGGCCCCTTCATTCGCCCGCGTGAGTCTGTTTGAGACCGACGAGCTGAAGACTGGTAACCTTCGCCGGCACGAAATGACTCGTGTCGATTGGAAGCACCGAGGGGCCTTCGGCCGCTTTGTTTGACGAGCGGCTTGAGTCATCCTTGTCGCTTTATCCGCCTTGGGCGGAATTGGGAGACCAGGTTTTGGAGAATCCAGAGCACGAATCCGAGGTAGGACCTACCTCTGGAGAACCGTTTGAGCCCGTGGATGAGCCTACAGCGGACGGCCACGACGGCTTCGCTGGCGGCGCTGAGCAGAGTGCTCAGTCCTCATCGCACGGAGAGCGGCTTCGCGCGCGTTTTGGACGTAGTTTCGAGGCGGGCGAGGTGGTCTTTCGCGAGGGGGAACCCGGGACCAACGCTTACCTGCTCGAGGAGGGCCGGGTCCGGCTGATCAAGCGGGTCCGCGGTGTGGAGCGCTCGCTGATGGTGCTCAAGCCCGGGGACCTCTTTGGTGAGTCGGCCTTGCTCGCGGGCGCGCAACGTTCTTCGACGGCGATCGCCGTGACGCCCGGCTTCGCGCTGAGCCTCGATCAGCAGACGTTGCAGAACCTGCTGGAAAGAAACCCTGTCGTTGCGTCGCGGCTGATCAAGCAGCTGGTGCGTCGGCTCCGGGATGCCGAGGATCAGATCGAGATCATGATGCTCTCCGACACCCAGTCGAAGGTCGTCAGCGCGCTCTTGAAGCTGGCACAGAATCACTTCGACGCAGCTGCACCAGGTCCGATCTCCTTCTCCATTACGCCGATGGAACTATCGACGCGGGTTGGCTTGGACGTCGACACCGTCAAACGGGTGGTTCAGGAGCTGCGCGACGGCCAATACTTGCGGGTGCTCGACGAGCGGCTGGAGGTTCCGGACCTCGATGCCTTGCGCCGGCTATTCGCGCTGCTTGGCGTGAAAGACGAGATCCGGGGCACCCCCGACGAATCGGCCTGAAGCGCTGCTGTTCCCGCATCTTCCCGAAAACGGCGGGGAGGTCGAAAAATTCATCGCAACAAACTTGGCCTCGTGCGGCGAGGTTGGGTAGGCGCATGGCCATGCTGCCCGAAAGATCGATGGTTCTTACGCTCGTTGCCGGTGTGCTCGCCGCGGGCTGTATCGGTCCGGCCTCCGACATCCCCGATCCGAAGTCGCAGGCCGTTGCGGACGTCGCCTCCGACGAGTTCAAGAAGGGCCATTTGCGCGAGGCCCTCGCCAAAGTGAATGAGGCGCTCGAGCTCGACCGCGGAAACCATGAGGCCGCGTTGCTTGGCGCTCACATCTACCTTGCGTTCTGCGCCCGCGACGCAAGCTCGAGCGACTGTCGGTTCGATGATGCCGAGCGCTTGGCGCGGCTGGCGGTGGACAAGGCGCCCGACTACCGAGAGGCGAAGAACTCGCTCGGCGTGATCCTCGTCCATCAGAAGAAGTACGAGGACGCGATCGCCGTGCTCAAGCCGCTCTCTGAGGACATTCTCTACTCCTCGCCGCAGATGGCGTGGGGCAACCTCGGCTGGGCCTACTTGGAGTCGGAGCAGCTGGATTTGGCGATCGATGCGCTCAGGCGGTCGGTGGCAGCGCAGGCTGCGTTCTGTGTCGGCAACCACCGCCTCGGTCTGGCGTACGAGCGTAAAGGGGATCTCCAGGCTGCGAAGGCCGCGTTCACGCGTGCGCTCGAGACCGAGCGTCCCGAGTGTCAGCGCATTCAGGAGGCTTGGGAGGGCCGGGCACGCGTGTCCGAGCGGCTAGGGCTGATCGAGGACGCGCGCCGCGACTCAAAGCAGTGCGCAAAGATGTCCAGCGGGTCTCCTTCAGGTGCGCGTTGCGGCAGCCTTTTAGCCTCATTACCGGTTGCCAGCGCTCCTGCGGAGAGCACTGAAGCCGGGCCTCCCGCTGAGGGTAGCTGAGCTGCCGCGAGTCTTCGAAGGGGCCGACATCCCACCCCTTCATAAAAAATAAATAATTGTCAAGAGCGAAAGCTCCTCCAAGATCCGCTACCAACAGTTCGGTCGCGCCAGCTCCCCTCGGTTTTTCGAGAGTCTGGTGGGACCCGCAGTTGGAACGATGGAGTCGATTGGCCGTTACCTGAAGGGCATGCGAGAAGCCCGTGGAATGAGCGTCGAAGAGATCGCTCGGGCCACGCGTATTCCGATCTCCTCCATCGAGCGGGTCGAGGGCGACCACTTCGATGATCTTCCCGGTGAAGTCTTCGTTCGAGGTTTCTTGCGGGCGTACGCTCGGGCGGTGCAAGCCCCGGTGGACGAGGTTTTGGCGCGTTACACCTCCAGCCGGCGCGTCGCAGCTGTCACTCCGCTTCCTCTCTCCATGCCGGAAGGGCGCAGGCCGTCTGGGCGTCGGGTCGGCGTTGCCATCGCGTTCGTCCTCCTGCTGATCCTGTTCACCGTCGCTGTGAGCATCGTCATGCGGCCCCGGCGTCAAGGCGCGCCCCGTGAGCTTTCTCAGCTCACGCCGTCCAGCCTGATTCAACCGCATAGCCACGGGTGAGCCCGGTTCGGAGCCGCCGTCTGTTCGAGACGGTGGAGACGCGGGCGCTCATCCTTGGTCGCGTACCCGTCGGCGACGCGGACCTCCTTCTGCAACTGCTTACCGAAGAGCGCGGCTTGCTCTCGGTTTCCGCCCGCTCGGCGCGTCGTGCCCGTTCGGCTTTTGGCGTGCTCGAGCCGGTGCACACGTTGTTCGTGCGGCTGGCGCTCTCGGAGGGTAGGGACGTCGCGAACCTGCGGGAGTCGCGAGTCGAGCGGCCGCGGATCGCGATCCTCGACGACGAGCAACGGCTCAACTCGGCGTTGCACCTGCTCCGCTTCGTGCGAACGGCGGTACAACCAGGCGCTCGCGATCCTGGGCTGTTTGCGGTGGTGGAGGCGGCGCTCGAGCTCTTGGCGTCGGCGGAGGACGTCCGTCGAGCGCTGCTTTTTTCGAGCTTTCAAGTGATCGGGGAGCTGGGTTATTCGCTCGAACTCGGCGCCTGCGTCCGCTGTGGCAAAGTCTGCGGCAGTGACTCGGCTTCGTTGCTTGACCCTTCGCGCGGTGGCCTCGTCTGTCGCGCTTGCGGTGGTGGGCCCATCTTCCTTTCCGCGTCCGAACGAAGGCACACGCTCGCGTTGATTGAGAGCGCCGACGTCAACTTGGAGGAGTCGCTGATGGACAAGCTGTTCGACGCGCTCGACACCCTCGCCAAGGGCTACCTCTCGACGAATCGGCGTTAGGCAACTCGCGTCGCCACGCTTACACGAAGCAACGCAAGGTCCTCGGCTGCGAGCGCCGTCTCGATCACGTTAGGGTCGAAGCGCTTCCCCTCCAACCAGTGGATCGCGAGGCTCAAGAGTACCCGCCGGAGTTCGGGCGTCACGCTCGGGTACCAGGTCGGACTGGCCAGGACCAGCAGCCGCCAAGCGCAAAACGGTGCCATCCGCTCGAACACGAGCGGGTCGCTCGAATGGGCGAAGTACTCGGCAAAGAAGGTCTTCCACAAGGTCCCGAAGCCCGCCGGCCAGGCTTCTGGGAAGCGTAAGCCGCCGAACAGGTAGTTGACCGCCAACGCCGAAAGGTCGTCGGCTGCGTCGCCGACTCCGCCGCGGCTCGCGTCCAGCGCAGTGAACTCGGTGCCTTCGCGAAAGAGCAGGTTGTAAGGGTGGAAGTCACCGTGCGTGCGGCAAAGAGGTGGCTGTTCAACCCGCCCGAGTCGCCAGCGCCAACGCAAAGCGAGCTCCTCGATTTGGGCCAGCAGATCGGCGTCGGCAAAGTCGCGCGGATAGCTGTCCACGATGCCGAAGATTCCCTCGCCGCTGCCGAGCAAATCGCGGACTGCGCGCTGATAAAGTTCTCGGCTGTTTGGGCCTCGGTGCGGGGCGTGGAGTTGTGCGAGATGGCGCGCTAGGCGAGCCGCGCGCTCCAGATCCAGCGTCGAGGCGGCGAGCCTCGTCTCGAGTTTACGCAGGTCCTCGGCGTAAAGGGTGCCATCGACATAGTTTGTGAGCAGGTAGAACTCGCCGCCCCCCTGCAGCGATACGAGTTTGTCACCACACACTGCACCGACCTCGAGCACGCGCAAATGCTCCGGCTGATCCGCAAACGTATCGGCGGCGAGCAAAGTCAAACAGGCGCGATCCGAACGGCGATCATGTCCGAACCAGTTTGGTGCCTGGGTACGAAACACAGCCGTCTTCTCTTGCCCATGCGCGCGGTAGCGAAGTCGCAGCGGCAGGCCGTAGCCGATCTGTTTCAGCTCCCCCGCTGCGCGGTCGGCGGCGATCGGCTCGACGCGAAGCTCTTCAACGCGAGCGGCCTCGCGGCGCTCAATCATCTCGCGCAGCGACTCCATCAAAACGACGTCGCGCTCGTCCCTTTTCGATGGGGTCATGACGCCACCCGCATCACGCGGTCGACGATGCGAGCGATGCCGGCGAGATCGTGACCACCGTTGGCCACCAGGTCCGGCGCCGGCGGTGCCTCGAAGGCTTCGCCGGGGAAGTCTTCGATCTCGCCTTGGCGGGCACGTTGATACAGCCCCTTGCTATCGCGCTGTTCGCATTCGCGCGCGGCCGTGTCGACCAAGACCTCCAAGAAGGAACCTGCAAGCTCACGGGCGATCCCGCGGTACTCCAACTTGTGGGCGGTCGCAGGAACGAGCACGATGTGCCCTTGTCGACACAGCAACGCGGCCAGTCGCGCTAACGTTGTGTAGAACGCCATACGCGCCTCGGGTGAATAACCGTGGGGCGGCACGATAGCGGCCCGCACCTCATCGCCGTCGAGCGCAACGCAGCTATGTCCGCGGCGAATCAGCTCGCGTCGCACGGCCTCCGCCAGCGTGCTCTTTCCAGCGGATGGCAAGCCGGTGAACCAAACTACGACTCCGTGGGGTTGGGCTACAGTCATATCGCGAGCTGTCAGGGAGCAAGCTTCAGGCCACGAGTTCGCAGCCTTTCCGCGGGGCGAGGCCGTGCAAACCGTTCGCGAAAACGCAGAAACTTCGCAAGAACGAAGAAACGGCCGTCACAGGCAGCGTATCCGCGAGAAGGCTCAGGCATACTTCCTAACATGCGAGGCCTTTTGCCTTTTGCGCTGGTAGCGGCGGCGTGTAGCGCGAACTCATCGACGGGGCTTGCGGACGGCGGGGCTGGCGGCGCAGCCCAAGGAGGGGCCGGCGGGGCCGGCGGCGTTGGTGGAGGGCCTCCCGGGCACATCACCTACAGCGTCGAGGATGAGGTCTTTCGCATCGAGGCTGTGGTGGGTGCGACGCCAGAGAACGTCAGCGAAGCTCTCGGCCGCTTCGGTCGCGGCGGTGACACCTGGTTGATGCCTTCACGCAACGGCGAGCACTTGGCGCTCGTAACTTCCAAGACAGAATGTTCAAACAGCTCATGTTTGGCGGTCACTGACGCAGCGTTCTCATTTCTGGCGACGGTGCGGCCTGGCGGTACTGAGGTCTCCGTCCTCGGCGCGTCCGCGATCAACAACGCCGGCGACACCGTGGTGTATCCAGGGACTGGAGGTCCCCACGACGTCGATCTGTTCCTTACGACCAAGAGCGACGACGTTTGGAGTGAGCCGGTGCTGCTAACCGGCGATTCCACCTTCCCGTTCAACAACACAGCGTCGATCACCTTCGATGAGACGCGCGTGCTGTTTGAGTGCGGGTTCGACCTTTATCCCGACGGTCCTGCGCCGGAGTCCGAGGGGACTGCGGCGTGTGAAGTGAAGCTTGACGGCTCGGGCTTCCGCGTTGTCGTCGACGCTATGGCGTCGCCCGATGCAGGGACGGTTTTTCTCCAGTTCCCCCATGATTCGTTGGATGGCGTGCTGTTCCAAGGCAGTTGGCCGATCGATGGTGAAACGACGCAGTCGATTTGGCTGATGCCGCCCGAGGGGGAGCCGCTACCCGCGTCAATGGCGTTGGGGCGAGCGAGCTCGCCGTGCGGACTCAACAATGGTCGCTTTGGCGCCCTATGGCTCGACGGCCCGGACAACCTCGATGGGCGCCGGGAGTTGACGTTGATCGAGCGCGACGGAACGGTGGCGGGCGTATTGACGCCCGGCGTGAGTGTTTACGGCGCTGCCATCGGCTGCTCCGACTAGCGCCTCAGCCGCGCTCGAAGCCCTTCTCGTCGGCCGTGCCGAGCAGTCGGTCCCACCAGACGAACGTCGGAGCGTAGTTGCAGGTGAATCGTTCGTGATGGCGGTCGTGAAACCGCGCTCCACCGAGGATGGGGATGAAGCGACTCGGCCGCCACGGAAAGTGGTAACCGATGTGCACGCTGATGGCCTGCCACTGACGCACCGCCACCCAAATCAGGAGCGTGAATAGATGCGGTCGCACGATGATGACCGCCAGCAGCGTGCCGAAGCCGGTGAATAGCGTCTCGAGTGGATGGGCATAGTTTGCGGCAGGCCCAAACGGCGTGACGTACTTGTGGTGAATGTGGTGGATGGTCTTGTAGGCCCATTTCCCGTGCAGAGCGCGATGAGCGAAGTAGTGCCACGCGTCCTCGATCACGAAGGAGATGGCCAGCGTCAAAAGGATGGAGAGCACGCCTGGTAAGGGCGCATCTTTGGCGATCCCGAGCGCGGCAAACACCGGGAATGCACCGATCGTGAGCGGGATCTCACTCGTCAACTTGTGAAAGAAGATGTGCCGAATACAGTGCATCCACTCACCAGCCGAGTTGCTCTTGCGAGGCTGGAGCTTGTGCTTTTTGAGTGAAGCGTTGGTCTCGATGCGCCACGAAACGAAGGCGCCAATCAAGAACGAAACCGTCACCACCACGGTAGACGACAGCCCGAACAGCACGAAGTCGGAGCGACCGGCTACAAGGGACTGCCACAGCTCGTTCATGCGCGTTCTTTCGTGAGCTTTTGCGGAGCTGTCAAGTTCCGGACCAATGGCGTTGCTCGGCGACGGTGGTGTTCGACCGTTGGTAGAGCTCCAAGTACGGGCGCCCAGGCGCGCCCCGGGGAAAGGCGAAGCTACCGGTGTTGGCGTAGCCAGGGTCACAGGCTTCGCGGTGCGCGTGGCCCATCACCACCAGGTTGGTCGTCGTTGCCGCTCGAATGGCGCTCGCACCCTCGCGCAAACGCTCCGGCACAGAACCACCATAGCGGTCGTGACCGAGCGCCCACGAGAGCCCCATGGCGAGCCCACCGAGGCCGAGCAACCATTGGGCCTGTTCGCGCTTTCCCGCCGCCAATAGCCCAATCCCGCCCATCAGCGCGCAGGTCGCTGCGACGCGATCGAGGTAAAGTCGCGACAGCGTTTCGGGCAATGAGGACATCGTTGGGCGGGCCACGAGCGAGAGCAGCGCGCGCAGCGAGGGGTCGTCGATATGGTCGGCGAAGAAGTCCTGTTCACGGGCGCGGCCGAGCTCTTGGTCACTGCTGCCGTTGCGAAAAGGTCCGCTCGAGAGCACCGCGCGGAAGGCCGTGTCGAAGTATTTGAACACGACGTAAGGGCCACGCCATTTGTACCAAGTGAAGGCCGAAACGAGCAGCTTGAGCGGTGTGCCGTCGTTGGCGTTGAGGTAGCGAAAGGCGCCGGTCGGCGCGATGAAGTCCTCCACGAAGCGAACCCCCAGGCTGCGCAGATCGGCCGCCAAAGGGTGATCGGTCGCGTTGTCGGGATCGAAGAGATGACCATGTTCGAAGTGCACGCCCTGGTCGCGCAGGAACCACGGGCTTGCGCGAAGCCGCGTGCGCGCCTCCGGCGTGAGCGCGAGCGCCGTTCCTACCATCTCTTGGGCACCGATCTCAGCCAGGGCCGAGTCGTGATTGCCTGCGAGTAGCCAGAGTTCACCGGCTTGTTCGAGGTGTTGGCGCAAACAAACTCTGACCTCAGGCAGCGCCTCAAACGCGCGGCGAAGCGCCTCCTGCTTCGAAGTCCCCGGATGGTCGGCCGAAAGATCGAAGAGGTCCCCGGCGATCACCACGCGCGAGCCTGCGTTGGCCCTAACCAAGGAGATAAAGTCGTTGACCACCGCGCGTGGGGTCTCTTTGACCAAATGCAGGTCTCCGACGGCAATCGTTCGGGGAAACATCGGCCTGCATCACGCCTCGTGCACGAGTTGAGCGCAAGTACGAAGCGTCAACGTGACTGAGTGGTCAAGGGATGGCATAGACTCGTTCTGTGTCTACCGCCATCCTGCTGACTTTCCACGGTACCGTTGCCCACCTTGATGAACTGCCCGCCTTCCTTTTGCGGATACGGAGGGGCCGGCCGGTCCCGCCAGAACTCCTCGAGGAGGTACGCCATCGCTATGAGTTGATCGGTGGCTCGCCGCTCTTGGCCATCACCGAGAGACAGGCCGCCGCGCTGGAGGCCGAGCTCGGTCTTCCGGTACGCGTCGCGGCGCGGCTATGGGCGCCGGAGATTCCCGAGGTGCTCGCGCGCATGAAGGCCGAAGGCATCCAAAGAGTCGTCAGCTTGCCGCTCGCGCCGCAGTCGGTCTCGCTCTACCACGCCTCTGTGAAAGAGGCCGCGCAGCCGCTCGGTCTGGAGGTCGCAGAGGTTCCGGCGTACGGACTTTACGATGAGCTTCTGGCGGCGTTTGAGGGCACCGTCAACCAGGCGATCGAAGCCGCCGAGTGTCCGAGTTCGGAGGTCGACGTGGTGCTCTCGGCGCACTCGCTGCCGATGCGCGTGATTCGCAGCGGGGACGCCTACGAGACCGAATTCCGCGAGATGGCCGACGCGGTGGCGGCTCGACTAGCGACCAAAGTGCGCTCCGTTTCGATCGCCTTTCAAAGCCAAGGAGCATCGAACGAGCCGTGGCTCGGGCCCGACCTAAACGCGACCTTCAGCAGCTTGCGCGCTGGCGGCTCGAGTCACGTTTTGATCGCCCCCATCGGCTTCGTCGCCGAGCACGTGGAGACGCTCTACGATCTCGACGTCGAAGCAAAGAAGCTGGCGCTGGAGGCTGGATTCGCGCGTTACTCTCGCGCAAAAGCGCTCGGTGAAGCGGAGGGTTTCACCAAGGCCCTCGCGCGCGCCGCCCGCACCTGTTTGTGAGCGCCGTTGCCTCTTCGCATGCCACCGACCTCTCGCTCTTCCTGGGACCTACGCAATGAAACGAACGTTTGGGTTGGCTTTCGCGGCCGCAGTCTTGGGCTCCCTCGCGCTCCCGGCATGGGCCGAGGACGCCAGCACCGCCGAGGCTCGCGGCCTGGTTGAGCGGGCTGAATACAGTGAAGCGCTCAAGCTGATTGAGCGCATCAGTGATCCCGAAGATGCAGCGCTGTTGCGCGCGGAGGTGCTATTTCGCACCGGCAAGCTAGCGGAAGCGGAGAAGCAGGCGGCAAAGGCCGAGAAGGATGAAAAGCGCAAACTCGAGGCGGTCACCTTGCGTGGCGAGATCCAGGCGGCGCAGGGCAAGCTGAGCGAAGCCGAACAAACCTTCCGTTCGATCGAGGCTGAGCCGCTTTCGCGGCGTGCCCGGCTGCGGCTGGGCGAGCTACTGATTCAGACCGGCCGACGCAAAGACGCGCGCAAGGTGTTGCTCACGCTGATCGCCGACTACAACTCCGACGCCATCTCCGCGTCCGACGCCCTGGGGCTCAGCTATGTCGGCCGCGCTCTGCACCTCTTGCGCAACGCCCGCGAGGCCAACCAAGCGTTCTCGGAGGCCGAGAAGGCCGCAGGTAAGAAGCCGCCGCTCGAACTCTTGTTGTGGACGGCGGAGCTCTTTCTCGACAAGTACAACGAGAAAGATGGGGGGCGAGCCGTGCAAACCGCACTCGAGCTTGCGCCTTCTGACCCTCGCGTGCTCTCGCTCAGCGCGCGGCTGCTCAGTGAGCACGACTTTGGCGCGGCCGCGAAGGAGGTCGCCAAAGCGCTCGAGGTCAACCCCAGTTTGCCCTCGGCGCACTATCTGGCCGCGGGCCTCGCGCTGCGAGACCTCGATATCGAGGCCGCCGACAAGGCGCTCCAGCGCGGTTTAGCCGCCAATCCCAACGACCTCGAGTTGCTGAGCATGCAGGCTGCGACTCGTTTTCTCGCCGACGACAAAGAAGGCTTTGCGCGCCTCGAGACCGCCGTCTTGAAGCTGAACCCCGAGTACTCGCAGTTCTACCGCATCGTCGGGGAGTACGCCGAGTGGGAGCATCGCTACGACGACATCGTCGCGTTCATGGAGAAGGCCCTCACCGTAGATCCAGCCGACGGTCAAGCGTTGGCGCAGCTCGGCCTGAACCTGATCCGCGGCGGACGCGAGCCGGAAGGAGTTGCCGCGCTCGATAAGGCCTTCGCCAAAGATCCTTTCAACGTGCGCGCCTTCAACACGCTGAACCTCTACGAGAAGACCATTCCGGTCGAGTACGAAACCGTCGACGGCCCGACCTTTCGCATCCGTTACGCCAAGAACGAGCGGGCGATCCTCGAGCGCTACGTGCCGCAGTTCCTCGATGAGGCGTGGGGCAGCATGGTCAAGCGCTACAAATTTACGCCGACGATGCCCATCTCGGTCGAGTTCTACGCGAACGAGGAGCACTTCAGTGTGCGTACGAGCGGCTTGCCCAACGTCGGCATTCAGGGCGTTTGCTTCGGAAAGTCGCTAGCGTTGATGAGCCCAGCCGCAGCTCCGTTCAACTGGGGCAACATCCTTTGGCATGAGCTCGGGCACGTGTTCGCGATCCAACAGTCGAAGGCGCATGTCCCGCGCTGGTTCACCGAGGGGCTCTCCGAGTACGAGACCATCGCTCGTCGCAAGGAGTGGCAGCGGGAGGAGGACCGCGCGCTGTTCAAGGGCCTCGAGGAGAAGCGCGTTCCTTCGGTGACGGGGTTCAATCGCGCGTTCACGCACGTCGACTCAGCCGATGAAGTGGTGATGGCGTACTACGCCGCGAGTCAGATCGTCGTGTTCATGGTCGAGCGGTTCGGTTGGGAGAAGACGGTCTCCACGCTCGAGCTGTGGGGGAAAGGCCAGCGGACGCCGGAGGTGATCCGCGCGGCGCTCGGCGTCGAGGCGAGCAAGCTCGATGAGGAGTATCGCTCCTGGCTCGACAAGCGTTACGACCGTTACAAGACGCAGTTTACGCCCAACCCTGATTCCCCTTCGGTGCAGAAGGCGGAGGAGGCCCTGCGGGCCGATCCAAAGAACGTACGTAAGCTGGTCGAGTTGGCGCTAGCGAAGGCCAAGTCGGGCAAGGACGACGAAGCTCGCAAGCTGTTCGAGGAGGCGCTCACGGTCGATCCCAAGAACGGCGATGCGCTCTACTTCCTTGCCGATATCTCGCTCGATCAGGAGGGGGTTCCGGAGGCCGAGCGAGCGAAGAAGGCGCTCGGTTACCTGGACCAACTGCTGGCTGCGGGGGTGAACGGCTACGCGGTGCAGATGAAGCGGGCGCGAATTCTCGATGTGGCCGGGGACGGCGGCGGTGCGCGTCTCGCGCTCGAGGAGGCCAGCAAGCTCGATCCGGTGCAATCGGAGCCGCACATGGAGCGCGCCAAGATGGAAGCCAAAGCCAAAGACGCCAAGGCCGAGCTCGTGGCGCTCAAGAGCTATACCCAGCTCGAACAACACGACCGCTCCGGTTATCTGCGGCTACTCGAGCTCCTAGTCGAACGCCAACGTTGGGAAGAAGCGCGCGAAGTAGCCGAGAGCGCGCTCTTCGTCGACATCGCCAACCCCGAGCTGCACCGGCTCTACGCGCGCACGTTGGCGAACCTCGGTAAGCGTGTGCAGGCCGTCTACGAATACAACAGCGCGCTGATCGCCGGCGCGCCGCCGGAGATGGCGGTTGGCATCTATTCGGAGCTGGCCAAAGGCTACGAACAGCTCAAACAGCCCGAGTTCGCCAAGAAGGCGCTCGAGTACCGCGAGCGCGTGCAGAAGCGCGTGAAGACCGAGCTCGCCAGCGTCGATTGACCCAAGGCGCGGCTCGCGCGCGCGTCGGTCGAGCCTCAGGCTTCTTCTTCCGGTTCGCCTTCGGCGCGGCGCAAGCCGAGCGCGCGACACTTCTTGTACAGGTGGCTGCGCTCGAGCCCGAGCGCCCGTGCGGTCGCGGCCATTTGACCGCCGTAGTGCTGCAACGCTTGCTCGAGAATGGCGCGCTCGGACTCCTCCGACAACACTCGAAAAGGAACGCCGGTGCGGAAGATCGAGCCGGTCGGTGTCGAGCTAGGGCCGAGGCACGCGCGCACGTCGGCATCTCCGATGGTGTCGTCGGGCGAGAGGATGACCAGCCGTTCGACCAGGTTCTTGAGCTCCCGAACGTTGCCTGGGTAGCTATGGGAGATCAGCGCCTGCTCTGCGTCCTTCCCGAACACCATGCTTGGGCGATCATTGGCCCTGCGTGCAAGCTCGAGAAAGTGCCGAGCGAGGGTGGGGATATCCTCTCGGCGATTGCGCAGCGGCGGGATGAATAGCGGGAGCACGTTCAAGCGGTCGTAGAGATCGGGCCGGAACTTCTCCTCTTGCGACATGGTCGCCAAGTCGCGGTTGGTTGCGGCGACCACGCGCACGTCGACCTTGAGGACCTCATTGCCGCCGACTCGTTCGATCTCTCGCTCCTGCAGCACGCGCAGCAGCTTGGCTTGCATCGCGAGCGGCATATCCCCGATCTCATCGAGGAACAGCGTTCCCCCGCTGGCGCGTTCGAACTTGCCGCGGCGCTGCTTGGTAGCGCCGGTAAAGGCGCCCGCCTCATGTCCGAACAGCTCACTCTCGAACAGCTCGCTCGGGATGGCGGCGCAGTTCATCTTCTCGAGTGGGCCCTTGGCGCGCTTGCTGCTCGCGTGAATTGCGCGCGCGACGACCTCTTTGCCGGTGCCACGTTCGCCGATCAGCAGCACGTTCGCTGCCGCTTTTGCGGCGCGCTCGATCTGCATACGCAGCTGCTCCATGGCGCGACTCTCGCCGACGAGCTCGCCGAGGCCAGCTTGGCTGCGCAAGAGCGTGGCTTCGGCCTCGACGCGGGCCAAGCGCAGCGCGTTCTCGAGCACCAAGAGAAGCCGATCGGTGGACACGGGTTTCTCCAAGAAGTCGAAAGCCCCGAGTCGCGTCGCTCGGACGGCTGCGTCGACCGTCGCATGACCGCTCATCATGATCACGGGGAAGTCGTTGCCGGCTTTGCGCAGCCGCTCGAGCAGACTGACCCCGTCACCGTCCGGCAAGGCGACGTCGAGTAAGGCGATGTCGTAGCTTTGCCGCGCGACTTTCTCCTCGGCCACGCGGCAACCACCTGCAACGTCAACTGCAAATCCTTCGAGCGAAAGGGCTTTTTGCAAAGTCGTGAGGATCGCTCGTTCGTCGTCCACCACGAGAACATGGCCACGGGGCATGCTGGCAGCGTAGCATCAAGGGTTTGAGTCGACGCAGCTCACCGTGGGGAGGTCAACGTCGGGTCAGTGACCTCGTCTATCGGACTGCGAGCCGTTCCGCTGGAAAGGACCTGTGATACCGTCTTCCGCCATGATTCCCGAAGGCCCTCCGAGCGCGGAGGGAACGCTTGAGAAGACGCCCTTTTCGCATTTGTTGGTCTACGCGCTGGACCGACAACTGACGGGGGAGCTGTTTCTTCAAGAAGCGAGCGGGACCGTCCATGCGTTGCGGTTGGATCTGGGCGCGCCCATCAAGGCTCGGGTTTCGGACAGCTTTCTGCGTCTCGGTGATCTCGTGGTGTTGGCGGAGCTGTGCCCGCGCGAGACGGTGGAAGGCGCGGCGCTCACCGGCGGGCTGCTCGGCGATGTGCTCGTGCTTGGTGGCTGTGCCGACACCGACGCCATCGATTTGCTGCTCGAAGAGCAGTTTCACGGTCGGATCCAGCGCTGTTTCGAGCTCGGTCCGGATACGACCTTCCGTTACTTCGACAAGTCGCAGACGTTGGCGGAGTGGGGGGGCGAACCGAGTCGCGAGGACCCAATCGCTTTGGTTTGGCGCGGCTTGAAGGAACACGCGCACAAGTCGAGTTCGTACGAGACCACCCTGGCCCGGCTGGCCGGTCGGCCGCTGCAGATGCATGCTCGCGCTCCCGTGTCTCGGCTCCGCTTGGAGCCCAATGAGGCGGCCCTCGTGGACCGTCTGGGGGAGCCCACGACCCTGGCGGACCTGTTGGCGATCGAGGGCGTTGATGCAGAGGTTTGCCGCCGGCTCGTGTACGCGTTGGTGATTTTATGCCAACTCGATTTGGGCGGGGCAACCGCGCCGGTTGGTGTGCGTGACCAACGTCCTGCGAGCTTGGCTAAAGTGCAGCTCCGCTCGACCAGCCACCGCGTGGGCGCTGCCGTTGACGCTTGGCCGGCCGCCTCGACGCGAAGCATCACCGTCAGCGGACGCAAGGTGATTCCGCGTGATGACACGCCCGCCTCCGAGCCGCCGCCTTCGGAGCTGCCGATTTCGGAGGTCTCTCCGCCAACGCCGCTCGAATCACAGGCCTTCGACCCAAGCGACGTTGGGGTGATCGAGACCGGCGAGGTTGAACTCGATCCGGAGCTGCTCGAGGAAGAGGTCAGTGAGGCGGCTCCCGTAGAGCAAGCCGCAGCCGCAAGTCCCGCGGAGCCCGCGCCGAAGCCAGAGGACGAGGCGGAGGAGACTTCGTCACGCCGGATCGTGCCAGAGACTTTGCGGGCGATGACCGTTGCCGGTCTCAAGTCGTTAGCCGAGGAAAAGCTGAAGTCCCGTGAGGCCGCCCTCGCCGTGCAAGCGTGTGAGGCCGCGCAAGCGAAGTTGCAGCTCGAGGGAGACGCGAGTTCCCAGCTCTATCACGAGGTCAAGGCGCTGCTGGCTCGTGGGCTTGCGCTCGAGCCGCACTCGGATCTGAAGTCGCTGTCGATCGAACTCGATGAGTTGATCCGGGCGCGCGACGATCTGGCAATAACCCGCTGTGTTCGCGGCAGTTTGCGGCGCCGCCTCGGTGACTCGAACGGAGCCAGCAGTGACTATCGGCGGGTGCTCGAGCTGCCGGATGCCAGCGGAGAGCTTCACACCGAGGCGAAGCGCGAGCTCGAGGAGCTGTCTCCCAAGCTGACCGGGCGGGGCCAGACAGGGTTCCTCAAGCGGCTGTTCAAGCGCTGAAGGTGGACGGCTCGAGCTCGCATCGGAAAAGCGAAGCGGCTCCGCCACCGAAGCTTCCGAATCGGTTGCAGCTACCGAGCGGTACGTTCGCCCGACTCTCGGATGCGGCCGCCCGCTCGGCCGCTCGCGGTGGAGCAGGGGACCTCTATTCGCGCGCTCTTTCGGTGCTCGGTGCTCCCGGCGTGCTGCAGCTCTCGGAGCTTGCGCTCGAGCAGCTGACGCTCGCCGACTTCCACACGTTGATCGCCTGCTTGTTGCGAGCAGGCGTGCTCGAGGAAGCGCCCCGTCCGCGAACGTGCGACAACTGCCAGCTCACCAGCGGTGTGGACGCCGCGAGCTCATTCGAGTGGGCGCCCTTCGTCGATGGCGAACTTGAAGACCCCGAGCTCGACCGGGCCTTTGATTGGCAGCGGAAGCTCGTATTGGGTGCGCGTAACCGCGCCTGCGCGATCGGCCTTCGCCCCCGAACCGTTGCGGACGTCGTGCCGCTGCTGTCGGCAGGCGCGGCCGACGGGCGCTTTCGTGTTCGCCCGCCAACTCCCTTTGTGCTTTCGGTCCTGGGCTTCGTCTCGACGGACCCCAAGCGGATGAATGCAGCCTTTCGACGAATGGGTTCGCGTCGGCTCGGCCGTCTCTCCGACCGTTGGCTCGAGGCCCACTTTCCGCCGCGACTCTTCGCCTCGCACCTGTGCTCGTGCGGAGCCACGAACCTCGTGAGGGTTCCGCAGGCCTCGCTCTTGGACGTCCTTGGAGACGAACTCGAGCTTGTCCCGGCTCCGCCAGCAGATTTTCCAACGCTCGCCGCGTTCGAGACGCTGGTGCGTGCGGCTAAGCGCACTGTCTACGCGAGGCACGCGATCGGCGCCTTGCGCCTGGTGGTGGATGACGATGTCCCGGCGGTTGATGAAGGCGGAAACCCGCTCTTGGGCTCCTACTCGCCGCACGGGGATCCGCGCTCCGAACCGGCCGAAATCCGCCTCTACTACCGAACCTTCCAGGTCGAAGCCGGCCTCGATCCGCGCTTCCCGCTCGAGGCGGAGATCTTCGAGACGATCGAACACGAGGTGCTTCATCACCTCAGCTTCTTGCGAGGGGAGGATCCGGTGGATGAAGAGGAGCGACTCGTCATCGCCAAAGACCGGGAGCGTCGGATAGGCCGAAAGGAGCTGTTGCGAAGGGAGCGCTCCAGCAGCCAAGCTCTGCTCGCGCTCGCCCCCATCCTGCTCGTGATCTTGTTGGCGGCGTTGCTCGAACACTACGCGCGCGGACGCTGAACGCGCATCGCCAGAGCGGTCATTCTGTGCCCGTTTGTGGGCCAGCGTAGGCGCCCTTCGCTAAACTTCGGAAATGGCTCCGAATCGTCGTTCAAGCCCCGACGTCGTGCAGAAACGCAGAGTGGCTCGCCAGTTCAACGACCTGTTGCGTGGTGGAGGCTCGACGGCTTCTGCGTTGGACGGCCGGACCGAGAAGCGACGGCAACGCATTGTCGACGAGTTGCGCGAGGGCGAAGCACGGGCCACCGGCGCCAGTCTCAAGCCGATCGACGTCCTCACCCGCGTCGCAACGCTGCTCGAGTTGGGGATGACGGCGGCGGCGATCCGCAAGGTGTGCAAAGTGCCGCGCAAAGTGCAGGTCACCGACGAGGTCGTCGCAGGTATCAAGGCGTTGCATCTGGCCTATGGCTTCCCGATGGAGGCCTACGCCTTCGTCGGCTTGGACGACGACACCTTGCGCAGGGCCGGCGTTCTGGGGGCGAACAAAGCTCGATTTGTGAAGGCGTCCAACGATGATTCCCCTCCTCCCTCCCAGCCGAAAGGCTCGGTTCAGAAGGCAAAGCGTCCTCGTCGCCGGCCGGGGGCAAGTCGCAGCGCCGCCTGAAGCTTGAGGTGGCCTGGCTTGACCACGGCGGCGCGCTCTGCAAAAACGCAGCGGTGCCGTACCCTCGACGTCTGCGTGGCCTCCTGAGGCGAGCTTCGCTGCTGACTCTGCCGTTCGCTTTTGCGTTGCTTGTACAGGCTGCCGCCAACGGCCAAACCCCCGCGAACGCTCCTGTTGGCTCCGCTGCGAGTCCGGCTAGTCCCGCGACGGACGTCAGTTCGGACCCGGCGCTGAAAGAGGTCGTCGTGCGCGTGGGCTCGAGCAGCATGACGCGCGGTGAGGTTGAGAAGCGGCTGCGAGAGGCTCCTCAAGCTGCGCTGGCGATGTTGGGCTCCACGCCGGAAGAGGTACGAAAGAACTTCGTTGAGCGCTTCCTCGTGCGTGAACTGCTGCTCGCTGAAGAGGCGAAGGCGAGGGGCCTCGAGCAGAACCCCGCAGTGAGAGAGCATACGCTCGGAATCTTGCGTCTCGCGCTGGTGAATGAAGTGCGTCGCGATACCAAGTCCGACTCGATCACGAATGATGACGTAAAGACCTTCTACGCGGCCAACCCAGACAAATTCGTGTTGCCCAAACGCTTGGCGCTCCACCAAATCGTCGTCCAATCGGAGTCGGAAGCGCGTGCGCTCATCGCCGAGCTTGGGCAAGAGCCAGACCCGAAGGTCTGGGCCGAACTCGCGCGCGAGAAGTCGATCGACAAGGACACGAGTATGCGCGCCGGCACGCTAGGCCTCGTCACCGAAGAGGGGAAAACGCAGGACGAGGAGCGCAAGGTCGATCCGGCGTTGTTCAAGGCCGCTGACAAGCTCAAAGACGGTCAGCTACTGCAAGAGCCACTGAAAGTGGGCGCCAACTTCGCCCTAGTTTGGAAGCGCCAAACGCTGCCGCCGACCACTCGCTCCATGGCGGCTGAAACGCCGGCCATCCGCGCGGCGATCGCGGATCAGCGTGTTCGCGAGGGGATGACTGAGCTGCTCGAGCGGCTGCGCGCTTCGCACGTTTCGGAGAAGTACCCAGAGCTTTGCGGTTTGCTCGGCATCGCTCAAGACGGTGCGGTGGAGCCGGCCAAACGCCCCGGCACCTTCCCACGCGCCAAGCGAACCGCCGAGGTGCGCACGCAAGAAGGCCCGTCCGGGCTGCGCTGAACCGTCCGGGCTGCGTTGAGGACGTCCAAGTCCCGCGCTGAGTCAGCGCAGCGGCGCTACTTCTTCTTTTTGCGCGGAGCGCTCGGCTTCGTGGCTTTGCCTGCTTTAGCCCGGCTTTCGCCGGGCTGAACGTTAGTCGCCCTGGCGGCCGTCGTCGCTGTCGCGTCCACCCGCTTTCCGCCGAAGCCGGTGACCGCGACCAAGGTCGCAAAGGAGAGCGCCACGTTCGCGTAAAGCCCCAGCCCCCATTCGACGATATGGGGATCGATCGCGGTGCCCTTCGGCGGAAAGAAGATTCGGGTCAGCCCGGCGATTGCGCTCATCGCGGCGAGGAACGCGATGGCAACGCGCGCGCCGCGCATCTTCGACATTGTGCGGCGCGAGGCGATCAGCGGCACCATTACGAACCACGCGACCAACGGCGACCACATCGTTCCCAAGCGCTGCGCGAGCTGCGGTCCTGATAGCGTGAGGCGCTCGGGGGCGAGCTCGTGCGCCCAGGGCAGAAAGAACACCGCCAGCCCAGCCAAGGCGAGCGCGAAAAGAAGCCCGCGCCGGTGGCCGGTGAAGGCGAACGGCAGCGTTACGTCTTCGGGGCCAATCGGTTCGGCCAGCTCGTCCCCAACCACCGCTGCGGCCGGGAGATCCTCGAGTCGAGCCAACGGCAGCCCGCAGGTGGGGCAGGTCCGTCGTTCGCTAGGCTGGAACATCTCCCGACAGAAGGGGCATGCCATCAGGGCGCGCATCCAGCAAGCATGGCACAGCGCTGCGCCGATTCGCTCACCTTCTGCGCGCTCGCGACATTGCGTGCTGAGATGACCCGGATTAGCGTCTCTCCATGACTCGAACACGGCTCGAAGAAGACGCAATTCGTTCCTTTCTGGACACTCATCCAGCTTGGCGCGTCGAGAGCGGCTCGCTCGAGCGGGACTACACCTTCGGTACCTACTCCGAGGGCATCGCCTTCGCGGTGCAGATCGGAATGCTGGCCGAGAAGCGAGACCATCATCCCGACCTCGTGATCGGCTATCGCGTGGTCACGGTGCGCTGGGTCACCCATGATGCGGGAGGGTTGACGGATCTGGATCGGCTGTTGGCGCAGCTTTGCGATGACATCGCGGCCCTCTACGTGAGGTCGTCGAAGGCCGGCTCGTGAAGTTGACGGACGGGCTCTTGGGTTTGCTCGGGGACACGGCAGACCTGCCGCATCTCGAAGAGGCGCTCACCCACCCCAGCTATTCGAACGAGCTGCGCGGCACACCCGTTCAACCGGCATCGCAGGGCGTTCCTCGGCGCAACTATCAGCGGCTAGAGTTTCTTGGGGATTCGGTCTTGCAGCTCTGTGTCTCCGAGCGCTTGGTGAATGACTTCGAGGACGCACGCGAGGGGCAGCTCAGCTTCATGCGCGCCAACATCGTAAGCACCGACGCGCTCGCGGCGTTCGCGGCCAGCATCGACATCGGCCCGTGCCTGCTGATGGGTCGCGGTGCGGACGCCTCGAACGAGCGCGCGCAAACCTCGGTCCTGGCCGACGCAATCGAGGCGGTGCTCGGCGCCGTCTATCTGGACCGCGGGCTCGACGCTGCGCGCTTGATCGCGGGCCGCATCCTCGAGTCGGGTTTCGCCGACCGTCCCAAGGTGACCAGCCGCGATTCGAAGAGCGAACTGCAAGAGAAGGTCCAGGCGCTAGCGGGTGAACCACCGCGCTACAAAGTGCTCGGGATGCACGGTCCGGATCACGCCAAGGAGTTCGAGGTCGAGGTCGTGGCGCTCGGACGCAGTCTCGGACGCGGCCGGGGTCGCTCGAAGAAGGTGGCGGAGCACGCAGCAGCCCGGGCTGCGCTCTTCACGCTCGCCGAGACGCCATGAGCGCGCTGCGAATGAATCGACGAACGTGGCTCTCTGTCGCCGTTGGTTTGGGCCTAACCGCGGTCGCCCCCAGCGCGTTTGCAGGAACCTACTTGGACACCGCCACCTTGTTCGTCGGCAGCAATCGCAAGGACGCACAAATGTTGCGCAAGAAGCCAAGCGACCGCGATCTCGCGGTAGCCATCCACGCTGTGGCGAAGGCTCGCGCGACCGCCGCGGCCGAGATGAACGTGCCCGAAAAGGTCGCGAAGGCGCATCCACACTTTCTGCTGACGCTGGCCAAAGTCGAGCGAGCTGCCTTCTCTGCCTCCGAAGGCAACGTGAAGTCGCTATTTGAGCTGCTCGAGTCGGCCAAGACGGAAGAGACGTTGTTCCTCTCGGCGCTCAAAGAACTCGGCTATTCGCTGGGAGAAGGCGAGTGAAGCGGCTGCGCTTCGAGTCACCATCGACGCCGTTTCAGCTGGTGCTGATCGAGCCGGAGATCCCGCAGAATACCGGCAACATCGCGCGTCTCTCCGCTGCGACGAAGAGCCCGTTGCACCTCGTGGGTAAGCTTGGCTTTCGCATCGATGAGCAGGCAGTGCGACGAGCGGGCCTCGACTATTGGCACCTTGTCCAGCTGACCCACCACGCCGACTTCTCCGCGTTTCGTTCGGCCGTCGTAGCTCCCCGCTTGATCTGTTTTTCGGCGAAGGCCGAACAGAGCTTCGTCGATTGCCAGTTCCAGCCGGGGGACGCGTTGGTGTTCGGCAAGGAGAGCGTCGGGCTCGCGGAGGAGCTGGTTCAGGGCATGCAACCGCACGTGTACGGCATCCCCACGGCGATCGACTCGGTGCGCTCGCTCAACCTGGCGAACGCCGTATCGATCGTGCTGTATGAAGCTCTGCGGCAAGTCGGCTGTTTGGGCAACGCACGCGCCGTGGAAGCTGCGCGCTAGCGCGGCGCTGTACTCCCGCGCGCGTCTTGGCTATCGCTGCTTCATGGCAACGGTCTTCAGCGGAATTCAGCCCACCGGAGAGGTTCACCTCGGCAACTACATGGGCGCGCTGCGCCAGTGGGTGAAGTTGGCGAACGAGGGCCATGATTGCATCTTTTCGGTGGTCGATTGTCACGCCTTCACCTTGCCATACGCCGCAGCGGACTTGCCCAAGCGCGTATTCGAGACGGCCGTGGCAGTGCTTTCGACCGGGCTCGACGAGTCGAAGGTCAACATCTTCGTGCAGTCGGACGTACCCGAGCACACTGAGCTTGCTTGGTACTTGAGCTGTGTTGCGCCGATGGGAGAGCTCGGTCGCATGACGCAGTTCAAAGAGAAGGGCGAGAACAAAGACAGTGTCGGTACCGGGCTCTTTACCTACCCGGTGCTGATGGCGGCTGACATCTTGTTGTACCGAGGCACGCTGGTTCCGGTCGGGCATGATCAGCTTCAGCACCTCGAGTTCGCTCGGGACGTGGCTCGCCATTTCAACCATCGCTTCAAGCGAGAGGTGTTCCCGGAGCCGAAGCCTTATCCGCTCACGCTGCGTATCCGCGGCACCGACGGCAACGAGAAGATGTCGAAGAGCCGCGGCAACACTATCGCCATGCTCGACACTCAGGCCACGATCTGGAAGAAGCTCAAGGGCGCCTTCACTGATCCGGAGCGCACCACCCTGGAGAAGCCGGGGCGTCCTTCGGTGTGCAACATCTTCACCATGCACGGCGTGGTTACCCCTGCAGCGACGGTCACCGAGATCGAGGCCAACTGCCAGAACGCGACCATCGGTTGTGGTGCGTGCAAGAAGGTGCTGGCCGAGTCGTTGGAGACCGAGCTTACGCCGATCCGTACGCGTGCCGCGGCACTGAACGCCGAGCCGGAGCGCGTGACCGAGCTGCTCAAGGTGGGCGCGGAGCGCTGCCGAACCCGGGCGAAAGAAACCATGGCCATCGTCAAGGATGCCGCCGGTGTGCGCGGCGCGCTGAGCCGGCCATGAAGCGTTGGGCGGCCTCGCAGCTTCGCCGGTTCGCGGCCTGGATGCTGGTCGCAGTTGCGCTATCGCCGTTTGCGTTCGCCTGTCGTGAACCCCAGCCGAACGAGACGCCTGAAGGGGCGGTCCGCGCGCTTGTCGAGCACTTGAGGCAGCTCGACGGCTCGAACGATGAGGCAGAAAAGGCGCTCGAGCTGCTTTCGGCCGAGACAAAAGCAAACCTGCAGCTTCGTGCAGACCGCTATTCAGCTGCCAGTGGTAAACATATCCCAGCGTTTCGAATGCTTGCGCCGGCGAGCTTTCGCGAGGCCTTTGAGGCCGAGAAAATGGAAGCCGAAGTTCGGGGAAACCAGGCTCTCGTCCGTGTGCACGGCCTGATCGAGCAAGATGAAGCGCTGATTCAGTGCGTGTTCGAAGAGGGCGGCTGGCGCGTTCATGTCCCTCTGCCCGCGCTGCCACCGGTGGTCGTTCGCACACGGGACGAGAAGCGCCCGAACCGCGGCAAGTAGCTCAGCCCTCGCGGACGGACTTGGTCACTTCCCCGGCGCGGACCAACGCCGTCTTGAGCAGCACCGGCCCGACGAATTCATGGATCGCTACGGCAGCGAGAGACAGCGCCCGGAAGGGGCCGCTGATCGACGGGAAGGCGCGCGCCACCACCTCGGTCAAGCCGATCGTCAGGCCGGCCTGCGAAATCAACGGAGCAAACGCCCACGTCCGCACGGTGGGTTCATCGTTCACGATGGCGCTGGAAGCACGCGCACTGAAGTAGGTTGCGAGCGCGCGTACGAGGCAAAGGCCAACTGCTACGAGCCCCATGTCCGCCAGCAGCGTTAGATCGACCTTGGCGCCGGCAACGGCGAAGAACACCGCAAATACGAGGATGCCCGTCTGGTGAATGGCCTCGAGTAGTTTGGACCCTTGCTCGCTGAAGTTGGCCACCACGAAGCCCGCCACCAGGAAGCAAAGCAGCGAGTCGAAGCGTACGTAGCGAATCAACTCGGAGAGCCCAACGCTCACCGCGAAGAGGAGAATCAAGTGGCTCCGTTCGGTGAGGCGAAAGTAGAGCGCGAGCACGATGCCCACACATCCGCCGAGCGTGACGCTGCCGAGCATCTCGAAGCCAAGCTCACGGATCTCCTGCAGCGATAGGGTCATCGAAGGATCAAACAGCGGCTGAACGAGCGCGATTGCCACCGCCATCATCACGATCACGACCAGATCAGAGAACATCACGAACGCGAGCGAGAATGAGGCGAGCGGCCCTTTGGGCCTCAATTCGGAGAACACCCCCAACAAGACGGCGGGGCTGCGCGAGGCGGCGAGCGTGCCCCACAGCACCGCGATGCCGAGCACGGCGGTCTTCGGCAAACCGGCAAACGCCGTCCAAGGCGAGATCAGAAACAGCGCGGTGCCTGCTGCCAGCGGCACGACGAGATGCTGCAAGAGCGTCGCCCAGGTCAGACTGCGGCGGTTCTTGCGCAGCCCGTCAATGCGCAGCTCAGCTCCACCGGCGAGCGCGATCAGGGCCAGCGCGATGGTGTTGACCGGAGCGAGCCCGACCACGACCGACGGCGCGATCAAACCAAGGACGTGGGGTCCCGACAGCAGTCCGCACAAGAGGTAGCCGGTGATGTGCGGTAACCCGAGCGGCTCGAGCAGCTCGGACATGAGCGTGCCGGCGAGCATCAGAAAGCCGAGCGCAGCGATCGTCTCGACGGTGGCGTTCTTCGCAGGAGAAATGCGCACGGCGATCATCAGCACCAACGCTATGACCACCAACGCCGCGGCCTGAATCGGGCGCCTGCGTAGGTTGGTCGCTGCGGTGAGCGGGGGAGGGCTCACGGCACCGCACCTTTGGCGCGCACGACTCCGCTGCTTTTTGCGGGCTCGTGAAGTTCACCGGCTTGCTTGAGGGCGAAGCGTAAAGCGGGCGTGCCGAGCAGCTCCCCGGTGACCGTATTCGCCACAGCGATGAACAAGACCAGCTCACCGATTGGGCCCTTGATCGCCGCGGCACAGGCGAGACCCGCCGTGATCGAAAGGATGCCGGCAGGTAGCAAGGCACCGCCAGCCGCCGCTGCATTGGTCTTTTGCGCCGATGAGTCGCGATGCCACCTTACGAGCAGTCGTCCCGAGAGCCCTTTGGCGAGCAATCGTGCTCCAACCGCTGCGACGGCGACGACCCAAAGCTCGAGCGACGGCGGGAGGCTCACGTACGCTCCCGCCAGAACCAAGGCAGGCAGCATCGTTGGTCGTTCTGTGGGCTCCAACATCTTGCCGATTTCGATGCGTTGGGCAGATGCCAACGAGGCCACTACGCCCATCACGAACGCGACCCAAACCGCCGAGAGGCCGAGCTTCAAGCTGACGCCAACGCCGAGCAAGGTTGCACCGATGAGGATGCCCCAGCGTTGGCCCTTCCTGGGCTCGATGTTGAACAAGGCTGCGATGGTTACGCCCAACGCTGCGCCCAACAAGAGCGATACCCCGAGACTGAGCGCTGGCGACCAAGGCACTCCGGCGAGCGGCGTTGGGGTCGCTGAGAACGCGGCGATCAACGCCAACAGCACCAAAGCGATGGCATCATCGGCTTCAGCCATCTCGCCAATGAAGGAGGTGAGCGGGCCCGTTGCGCCGTAGCGTTGCACGACCCAACGCACCGCATGCCGCGTGGTCTCCGCGCTCACAGCTCCGATGCCCAAGGTAAAGAGCACGAGCTGCGCTGGCGCGACCTCCTCCAACCGGCGCGCCACCAAGTTCGCGGCCAGCGCCGCGAAGCCCGCGGAGAGCACCGCGAGTCCGAGTCCGCGTGCCATCGTGCGGGTCGGCACACCGACGCCTCCGGCTGCGTAGCCGTAGTGACCGCCCGAAACGACCGCGAGCCAGCTCAAGGCGACTGCGTTGAAAGGTTCGAAGGTCGCTCGGGTCTCCGAGCTGATCAAGCCCAGGAATTTGGGGCCCAGCAACACTCCCAGAAGAAGAAACTCGGTCCCCGAAGGCAGCCCGGTCCCACGCAGCGCTCGGCCGCTCACGAGCATCGTTCCGAGGTACGCCAGGGCCATCAGGCCGGTCAAAACCAAGATCGGGCTCATGCTGTGCCCACAGCACTTGGCGCGCTTTGGCGTGCTTCATTGATCAGCTTGAGCACGAGCTCTCGCTGCTCCGACTTGCGCTCGAGATGGACTCTATACGTTGCGGCGTGGGCCTCGAGGTCGATCAGCTCGAGTTGGGCGTCACCGAACTCTGCGCGCAGCAGGGCTACCGCGCGCTGTTCGAAGTCCCTTGTCGCGAGCCCGACTGGCAGCGAGAACTCTACGCGCTGACCGCGTTCAGCCGCGTGGATCGTGACGGCGCGCACCAAGCTCAGAAGGTGAGGCACCCGTACGTCGCGAGCTTGCGAACGCAACACGACGTCGAACAGGGTCACCTTGGTTATCTCGCCGCTGGCGTCCCCGATCGTTACGCGCTGACCCGCCTTGAGCCGACGCCCGAAGGCGACGTACACACCCAA
The DNA here is from genome assembly GCA_044376115.1 of Polyangiaceae bacterium. Lineage (GTDB taxonomy): Bacteria > Myxococcota_A > Polyangia > Polyangiales > Polyangiaceae > Xiheicaenibacterium. The sequence continues at coordinate 216,167 of JBILLK010000006.1, forward strand.
GGCGCCGTTCGCGACGAGCGGCGTGCTCGCAAGTCCGAGCGTGATCATGCCAAGCAACCCTGCGCGAGCGAGCGCGCCCTCCGCGTGCCCGGTGAGGACGGGGGCTGCAAACACCAGCGTCAGCATCACGATGCCCAAGCGCGACAGGAACCGCGTGGGCTCGGCGAGATCCGCCGGAAGCCACGGTACCGAGGTGGTGCCATCGCGAACCGCCTCGAAGAAAAGTCCCACCACGCGCAGCAGTAGCAACATCACCAAGCCGGCGATCGCTACCACCACGGTGATCGGCAAGGTCGAGACGACCCGCGTGGTCAGCTCGACGAACGGCTCGAGTATCAGCGTATTGATTCGCTGCGTGTAGCCACGCGTCCCAACGAACTGATTGAGCGCGGCGATAATCCATAGGTAGACGACCGCGAACTGCAGCAGCCACTTCCCGATGCCGAGCGCCAACGCTGAGCCGCTTCGGACAGCCGCGGGCGTAAGCAGGGTCACGCTTCGAACGCTCAGCGCGGGCACTCGCTGCGGGTTTTCGTCGAGCCACGCGTTGGCGCGCTCAGTGAACTCACCGGTTTTGCGCAGCAAGTAAAGGACGATGACGCCGAACAGCACCACCATGCTGATCCCGAACAGCCTGCGAGCGAGCGCGTTGCGTGCCTTCTCCTTGGCGATCGCGCTACGCAGCTGGGCCGCAACCGCGTCCGCGTGAGCCTCGAGCGAGCTCTCGCCGTTCGCCACCGCGTCTTGTGGCCCAAGCTGAATGATCGGCGTTTGCCCGACGTAGATGACCGCAACCTCGACCCCGCGTTCAACGCGGACGTCTTCCTCGCCGCTTGTGTCGAATACCTCGCGGAGCGCCTTTTCGGCTCGCTTGGCCCGCAACTTCGCTTCAACGTCACCTGCATTGGCTCGGACCGAAAACGCCAGCGAATCGCCGAGCATGACGTCGGCCGGAGCGACGAGTACGGGTGGAGCTGCTGGAACTGGCTGCGAGGAGGGGAGCGGCGGCGTTGGAGGCGGTGGGGGCACCGAGGGCAACGCCGAAGCGCTTGGCTGAGCTACGTTGGGCCGCGTTGGCGCGGGTGCACGCGCCGACCCCGATTCCTGTCCCGATGCAGCGGTATTCGGAGGTTGCGCCGACGGCTGGGCAGCGTCCAAGGGCAGCGCTGAGCTCGAAGGTTGCGCCGAACTCGAGGGCAGCGCCGAACTCGAGGGCAGCGCTGAACTAGACGCTCTAGTCGAAGGCTGCGCTGAACTCGAAGGCCGAGCCGAAGTCAATGGCTGCGCTGACGCAGCTCCGTTCAAGCCGAGTGCGAGGCAGACGCCACAAAGAATGGCCCGATAGCGAACCGAAGGAGGAGTCCGGGTCATTCTCGCCACGACTGGCGGCCCATGGGACCAGCGTACATCAAAAGGACGAACGCCAAGCGCTCAGCGAATGACTCCGCTGAGCGCTCAGGTGAAAGCCGCCGTTAGTTAGAGAGGAAGATCGCTTCGATCTCGTTCTTGACGTCTTCTTCCGTCTGCCCACGAGCAATCGCAATTTCTTTCACGATCAGCGACCGGGCCTCATCCAACATGCGCTTCTCGCCGAACGAGAGCTGCTTGTCGGTCTTTAGACGGTAGAGGTCACGAAGCACCTCCGCTACGTCGTAGATCGAGCCGGTCTTGATCTTGTCCATGAAACCGCGGTAACGCCGATTCCACGTCTGCTTGTCAAACGCCACGGTGCGTTCACGAAGGATGTCAAACACCTCCTGAATCTCCTGGTCACTGATGAGCTGCCGAAGCCCAACAGCGTTGGCATTGCCGACCGGAACGCGGATTTTGCTGTTGTTCTGCAACAGCCGAAGCACGTAAAAGCGCTGCCGGTTACCCCCGATATCCAGCTCCTCAATGCCGATGACCTCAGCGACGCCACCCCGCGGGTAGACTGCTTTGTCACCGACCTTGAACTGAATGGGTTGAGCCTGCATAGCGTTTTCCTTTCCTTCGACCACCGAGCGGTGGCTCCAGCTCTCCCAAGGCGGAAAACCTCTCGGAGCTGAATCTGAACTTCCGCCTATTCTCGGCGGTGAACGAACGTGTTAGCGCTTTAGCGCCCTGGATCAACAACTGGCGCGTCGGCGCATTCCGTCAAAAGCAGGACCCGAATTCAGATAGGACTCAGGCGCCGCAGCCGACGACTTGACTGCCTTTTTTGCGCCAAGCGCGCGCACTGTAGCTAGTCCTTAGGGAACTGTCAACGCCCAATTGACGCAGCTGACGCACCGTTCCGAATCCGGCGGTGTCAGGCCGGGCTGAGCTCATCGGCGAGCCCCCAGCGCACGCCGCGATCTGAAACGAGCATGCTCTCGGCGCCCAAACTCTCGAGAACGCGCGCGCAAAGCAAGGCGCCCGCGACAATGACGTCGGCGCGCTTTGGGCTAAGCCCTGGGAGGAGGCAACGCTGCTCGAGCGGCGTCCTCTTGAGCAGCTCGAACACTCGATGGGCGCTCTCTGTCGAAAGCTCTGCGCCGTGAACACGCTTTGCATCGTATGGATCGACGTTGTTCGCGATCGCCAGCAGCGTGGTAACTGTCCCGGCCACGCCCACGACCCGTACGCCTGGGCCAGCTTTCACTGGGTTGTTTGCCAGCGTTTCGGCGATGGTTGCCTCAAGCCGGCTGAGATCCTCGATGGAGACTGGATCCTCGCGCACGCAGCGCTCAGTCAACCGCACGCTGCCAATGTCGAGGCTAACCGCCTGAGCGACACGGCCGGAAGCAACGCCGCGAATGAACTCGGTGCTACCTCCGCCGATGTCAAAAACCACGACCTCCGTCGTTGGCGCCAGATTGAGGCCCGATAGCCCACCCTTGAAGGTGAGTCGGGCTTCCTCGTCACCGCCGATCACGCGCGGCTCAACGCCGAGAAGTTCGGCCGCTCGGACTCGAAATTGTTCTCCTCCGCGGGCGTCGCGCATGGCACTCGTACCCACGACATCCAAGCTAGTGACGCCTCTCGACCGAAGCTCCGCCGCGTATTCGGCCAAGCATTGGAGGGTCCGCTCGCAGGCCGCGGGCGACAGCTCACGGTTTCGATCCACACCTTCACCGAGTCGGGTGATGGTCGCGGCCTCGTGCACGGGGACGAGGCCTTCTGCGCTGCGGCGTGCCACGAGCAGCAGCACCGAGTTGGTGCCGATGTCGATGGTGCCTACGAGCTTGGCGTCGCTTGGGTCAAGCTCGGTCATTTCGTGATCGTCTTGAGGTCGATCATCTCCTCGACGTTCGGCATTACGACCAGCTCCACGCGCCGGTTGCCCTTGCGACCATCCTCGCTCGCGTTGTCTGCGACTGGGTCGGTGTCGCCGTAACCAACCGCCGACCAGTTTCCCGGCCTGAGGCCGCCACCGGTTTTGGTGTCCGGATCAGTCAGGTACACGAGCACCTCGCGTGCGCGCATCGCGGAGAGGCCCCAGTTGTCCTTGAAGACCCCCTTGAACGGTTGCGCGTCGGTGTGGCCGGCCACCTGGTAGGTACGATTCATCAGCCCGGCGTCGCTGCGAATGACCTCGGCCACCTTGGCGAGGATCTCCTTGCCGCCGCTGCGTAGCGTGTCTCGCCCCGAGTCGAAGAGCACGTCACCCGGCAGTTGGATCACGATGCGGTTCTTGCGAATCTGAACCTTGAGGCCGAACTTGGTCAGCTCGTCGAGCTTCCTGCGCAAGACCTCGAAGCGCTGCCTGATCGCCTCGAGCTGCTCCGCGCGCTTCTTGTAGTCGTCGAGGGCGCGTGCCTGCTGCTCGATGTTGGCGTTGAGATTCGAGATGTCGACGCCTGCGTCACGGAGCTGCTCCTTGAGCTGTTCGATCTGTGCTTTGGCATCCGCGAGCTCTTGCTGCGCGTTCTTATTCGCTGCGGACTCAGCGGCGAGCCGCGCTTTGAGATCCTCGATCTCACGGACCTTCGCGTCGAACTGCTCTTGGCTTGGCCCACAACCAGCCAGCCCAACGAATGCCAATAAAACGCCGGCAAAGTAGAGCCCGCGCGTTCGTCGACCAGTCAGCATTCAAACCTCCGTACCGGCACGACCCGGCGGCCGGCAACGTAGTCTACCCGGGCCTATCCGTTCAAGGGTGACGTCAGATTCGGCGTTCTGGCTTCCATGAACGCTGGTTCTAGTCAATAGGAAAGGGGTGTATTTTGAGCGCTGGCCCCATGTGTCCTGCTGGGTGGCCGTTCATGCCCCGCAACGCTTGCGGAGCTCAATCGGGGAAAAGCGCCTGTGGATAAAATGCGTCCTGAAAAATTTTCCTTGACCGTGCCCATGCGTGGCAATATACGTCGTGCAACATCTGTTGCTTCTGGAGTTTCATCTCTCAGGTGAGACGCTTGAACAAAGGTTCCGTGCCCGGCGGGTTCGAGTTCGGAATCGAGATTGAGTGGGGCAGACACGTTCGTGAAAGCCCGGAACTGTCGGAAGCGAACATAGGAGGATCCAGATGGCTGCTAAAAAGACTGCTGCAAAAAAGGCTGCTGTGAAGAAAGTCACCAAGACGGCGAAGAAGCCGGCTGCTGGTAAGGCCGCTAAGGTCGCCAAGGCCAAGAAGGCTGCACCGAAGAAGGCTGCTGCCAAGAAGGCTGCACCGAAGAAGGCTGCTGCCAAGAAGGCTGCACCGAAGAAGGCTGCTGCCAAGAAGGCTGCACCGAAGAAGGCTGCTGCTAAGAAGGCTGCACCGAAGAAGGCTGCTGCTAAGAAGGCCGCCAAGAAGGCTGCTCCCCGGAAGGCGAAAGCCGCTCCGGCCCCAGCGGCGCCTGCGACCGAGACCACCTCGCACGACGAATCTGAATAGTACGGCCCAGTCGCGGTGAAGCTCGTACTGTGGCTGCTATCACAGGAAGGGCTTGCCGACGCGGCATTGATTCGCTGCGACTGGCCGCACGTAAGCGTGCATGTCGATTCTCAGCTGAGCTGCGAAAGGAACTCCAAGCTCGGAGTCCCGCATCTCTGACGGGGGCACAAGAAAGTAGCGCACTAAAGAAGTGTGGCTGCTTTTCGTGCTTTTGTGGCCTCGTGAGGCGCTACTCGCCGAGATAGAGCCTGAGCGCTCGAGCGGCTGCCTGCTTGTCGAAGGGGGCGTCCTTGAGCTCCACCCGCCCACTGATACGGTCGAAGAGCTCGACCAGATACGAGTGGAAGGCCTCCGCTTCTTCGATGGCCATGATGAAGCGTTGCGGGTCGACGAGCTCCGTGTCGGAGAGCGCCGCCATTGCGTCCATGAACGCGTCGAAGCGCGGGTAGTCCCCGACGCGGAGAAGCGGGTAGCCCATCGCACGGAAGTAGCCGAGGAACTCGCGCACGAACGCAAAGCTCTGCAGCTTGCCCCAACGATCGATCGTTGGATCGGTGTGACGAGCTTTGCTGGAGAAGGCGCGAACGATCTGGGCGAACATCCAGATGTCGCGTCGCAAGCGCTCACTCGACGCGCGGCGCGCGGCGAAGTCGTCGAACACGTGCCCGTCGTCTAGGCCGGACTTGAGCGACTTACCAAGGAAGAGCACGGCGTTCTGGATCGACGGCCGCAAGTTCTTGGTCACCTCGCGCAACTTGAGTCGCAACTCGGCCTCTGAAGGTCCCGACTCGACGGTCGGAAGGTCATGCTCGAAGGTTCGCCGCATCTCCAGTCGCAGGTTGGCAGCGACGCCGGTGAGGGCGCCTTTGATCGCCATCAGCCTGTCGCCTTCGGAGCGCAGTTCGTCGAAGCGGCCGGCGATCTCCTTTGCTGGTACTCGCAAGAGGTCGGCTTGGTAGCCGTCGGCGAGAAGCCCGCCGGCTCGTCGTCGCAAGTAGCCGGATAACGCGCGGGCGTCGCTGCGCAGCACGGCCAGCGTGAGGAAGGCGCGCCCTCCGATTCGACGATCAGAATGATCCATCGCGATCGCGTCGAGCAGCTTCAAATACCGCAGCAAGCGGAACAGAGAGAGGAAGGTGAGCGCGACCAGCCGATGCGCTTGATCGCCGTTGACGTTTTGGATCAGCTCCAGCACGTGGGTGGACGGGATGCGGTCGAACTCGGGCCGAAACTCGAGCGCTGACAGCGGGTTGAAGAACGTGCTTTGCGCGGACTCGCGCATCGCGACCGCGAGCATCGAATAGAAAAGTCGAAACGGAACCCGCGGCAGCTTGAGTAAGCCGTTGGTTACCTCAATCAGGTTGGTCAAGCCGTGACGCATGACGACCAGGCTCTCCTCGGGTAGCTCTTGTCCCGAGAGCGAGGAGCGCAGGAGCCGCGAGCGCGCTCCGTCTTCCGGCAAGACCGTCTCGAGATAGCGATGGAAGACGAAGGCCTTGTCGCGATCCCCGAGCAGCGTCCGCGATAGCTGCACGATGCGTTGCATGCCGTCGCGGGTCTCGCGCAGATGATCGCGAAAATCCAAAGAGACGAAGGTCCTGCGGCCGGTGGCCCCCGTGTGATTGCGCGGATTGGCGAAGCAGGCGACGCCTTTGAGCAAAACCTCGAGCTCGAACAGCACCTCGTCTTTGCGGTCCGCGCTGAGGCCGGCGAACCAGGTGTCGCGGGCGAGTTGTTGCTCACGTCGCAAGCCGCGCGTGTTGCGCAGCAGTTCGGCATAAGCGTTGGGTTGACCTGTTTGGTTGCTGGGCATTGCGTCGATTCAAACGAGAGTTGCTGCTGCGAATGCGGGGGCGCAGGCCGACGTTGGCGAAGAGGTCGGACTCACTTGCGAGCCTTGAACACGAAGGGATGCCGATAGGTTGTCTCTTTGCCGCTCGGAGAGGCGGGGTAGCTGAGCGACTTTGCTACCTCGACCATGCAGGACTCCGCGGTCTTGTCGCTCAGGTCGGTCTTGCTCGTATCAAAGGCAGCGCTCACGAAGGAGCCGTCGGGGTTCAACTTGATCGAGAGCATCACGTTGACCTCCTTACCCGCCGCGTTGGTCTTGGCCCAAGCGTCGAAGCACGCGCGAAACTTTTCACGACTTGCGAGGACTGCGTTTTTGATGCCCTCGAGTCGGTCGCTCGAGCCGGCATCTGCGGCTGGCTGCGCATTGTTCATGACCGTTCCTGCGTCGGGCGGTTCATTGATGCTCTCGGCGCTACCCACCGCCGCTGCGGTCTCGGCCGGCTGCGGGGCAAGCGCGGAAGGGGAGGCCGTGGCCGAGTCGGGCGCAGGGGCCGCGCTGGGGGTGCCGCTCGTTGGGTGCGAGCCATGCGCGTTCTGGTCTGCGCCGGTGCTCGTGGAACAAGCCAACGCGAGAAACGTCGCCGTCGCCATGGTGGAGATGGCGAGGCCGGCGAGGGGTGCTCGATTTTGCATTGGCCGGCATGCTATCAAGCCGCCCCCAGCCTGACGGGGGCTTTTCGCTAGGGGAGGCCCGCTTGCGGTGATAACGCGTCCCTATGGTTCGAAACCTGCTGGTGGCTGCGGTGGCCTCGGCTGCGCTTGCCTGCAGCTCGCAGGAGGTGAAGCTTTGCGGTGAAATCCCCACTGACGGCTGTCCGTTGGGTCGTGGTGGTACCTGTGAAGACCCATTCTGCGCTGCGCTCTACGATTGCGTCGACGGGGCTTGGACGCTCGCCGAGACCTGTGAGGGCTTCGGCGGCCAAGCCGCAGGCGGGCAGCCTGGCACGGGAGGCGGGCAAGGCGGCAGTTGCGACCTGATGTTCGACCACAGCGGTGAGGTCAGCGGCTGTACACCGGACCTACAGTCGCCGGATTGCCCGGCGGAGGCCGCCGAGGGGCTTTGCGAGCCTTGTCTCACCGGCTGTATCGACTTCTTCATGTGCACCGAGACCGGCTGGGAGAGCGTCGCGTATTGCGACGAAGACGGGGGTTTCTTCGTAACCGACGGGGCGCTCCGTTGAGCGCCGTGCGAGGCTTTCGTGCGCCGCCCTCCGGACCGCCCGAAAAGCTGTCGAACTGGGATGGGCCGCTCGAACAGGCGCTGCTTCTGTTCGTCGATCTCGAAATGACCGGCCTCTTGCCCGAGCAGGATCGCGTGATCGAGCTTTGTGCGGAGTTGGTGCGCGGCGATGAGGTGCTCGCGCGGATCGATTCGCTGGTTCGGCCTGAGTGTGGTCGCTTTGGCAATGAACGCATCCACGGCATCAAGGCGGAGGACCTGTTGCCGGCGCCCACCTTCGCGGAGGTGCTCTCGCAACTCGAGCCGCTGCTATCCCAGGCCGTTTTGGTCGCCCACGGAGCGGCCTTTGACGTGGTGTTCTTGCGCAAGGAGGCGGAACGGGCCGGCCGGGCGCTGGAGCTGGCGACGTTCCTCGATACCTTGCCCGTTGCAAGGCGCGCCTTCCCGTTCCCGCGGCATGCCTTGTCCGAGCTCGCCAAGACCCTCAGCCTGGGCAATGAGCGCTCGCATCGCGCAGCGGGGGACGTGGCGACCTTGAGGCGGCTTTTCAGCGCGCTATGTGCTCGCCTCAAGCCGACTTGCCTCAGGGACCTGTTTGACGTGGGCATTCGGCCACGAGGACCGTCCCAAGCCATCGTGGAGGCGCTTCAGGCGTGTTTGAGCAGCGGTTCTGCGGCAAAGATTACGTATCGGCGCACCGGTAAGCCCATCACCGAAGGGGTGCTCTCGGTGCAAAAGGTGGAGTCCGAACTCGACCCCCCGGTGGTTCTTGGCTATTGGCTCCCAGGCCGCGGACGAATCCAGTTGCGGCTCGATCGAATCATTTCGGTTATCCCCTCGCAAGCTGGCTAGAAGCGCGTCAGGAACTCAACATGGCTGCATCTTCCTACTCGTTCGGTTTCGGGCTCGCCCTCGCTGCTGCTATCGCTGCCTGCAATCCTGGGCCACCGAAGGCACCCGAACGAGACCGCGCTGCAGAGCAGTTCTTCCGGCGGGCCGCTGAGGACTTTGACCAAGCGCGCATCGATGAAGCGCAAGACGCCATCGAGCGCGCGTTGGCGATTGCGCCAAACGACAGCGAGTTGCAGACCTTGGGCGGGCGCATTGCTTTGGCGCAGCTTCAATTCGACGAGTCGCTGCGGCTCTTGCACAACGTCCCCGGCTCCGAGGCGCAAGGGCTACGTGGGCGCGCGCACTGGTACCAAGGGGAGCTCGAGCCTGCGGCGCAAGAGTTCGAGGCGATGCTGAATGACCCAACGGTGCGCGATGATTGGGCCCGCTCCGTGGCAGGTCTTGCGCGCAGCGGCGAGGGACGAACTCCGTACGCGATGTCGGGGGACCCTCGGGCCGTGCTCGATATGGCTCAGGTCAGCCTCTCGGCGCCGTACCTCGTCGTGGAGGTCGAGGTCGACGGCGAGGAAGGGCTCGCGCTGATCGCCACCAACGTCGAGGACATTCTGGTCGAGAGCAATACGCATCCGCAGCCGAGTTGGGCGTCCTTACGCTTCAAGTCGCCCCCGTCACCGCTCAACGGGCAGCGCTCTGTGGTCGAACTCAACGATGTACCTGCTTTGCCGCAAGACCTGGCCGGCATCAGTCGCGAGGTGAACACGAACCTCAAAGCGTTGATCGGCGTCAATGTGTTGCGGCAGCTGAACGTGACCATCGACTTCGCCGCTCGCCAATTCGTCGTGCGTCAGCAAGCGGCTCCCCCGCCGCCCGATTCGACGCGCTTGCGTGCGCTGTACTCGCGGGGAGGTGGGCTGATGCTCGCCGCAGGGATCGGCGCGAGCGAGAACACGACGGGCACGTTCTTCGTCGACAGCACCAGCCGACACCCGCTCTCGATGGATGAGGTCGGGCTAACCAAGGCCGGCATCAAGACCGCTGAGCTGACGGCGCTCGCTGCCGACCCGAGTTCCAAGCTGCGTCAAGGCGTCGTTCCCGTCGTTCGTTTGGGGGCCTTCGATCTCAAGAAAGTGCCGACGATCTTCGGCGGTCCGCTGACGGAGGTCGAGAAGCAGCTGCAGTTCGACGTAGACGGTGTGATCGGCGTGCCGCTCTTGGCGTTCTACCGCTTCACCTTCGCAGACAGTGGACGCGTGATCTACCTCGAGGACGACTCCGAGGTCAGGCGCATGGCCGCAGAAGAGGACGACTTCGGTTCGGTGCTCGCTCCTCCGCCGCAGAACTTAACGGCGCCCGAGGCTCCGGTCGCACCGATCACACCTGGAGTGGTTCCGTGAGTAACGTTTCAAATCTGGCCGTCTACGCAGGTAGTTTCGACCCGGTGACGCTTGGCCACCTCGATCTGATCGAGCGAGCCGCCAAGCTGTTCGACGACGTCGTGGTGGCGATCGGCGTTCATCCCACGCGCAAGCCGTTGTTCTCCTTCGAGGAGAGGTTGGCGCTGCTACTGGAGGTGGTGAAGCCCTTTCCCAACGTGCGAGTCGAGCGCTTCGACGGGCTGCTGATCCACTACTGCAAGGCGCTCGGTGCGCGCGTGATCGTGCGTGGCCTGCGAGCCGCCACAGACTTCGAGTACGAGCTGCAGATCGCCCACGCCAACGCCGACATGGAGCCGCAGATCGACACCGTCTTTTTGCCGACGCGGGCCAACTACGGCTTCGTCTCCGCAAGCCTGGTGCGTGAGATCGCAAGCCACGGTGGCAACGTAAGTCACTATGCGCCGGAAATCGTTTGCACGGCGCTTCGCAATAAGTTCCCTCGTCCGTAGCGCGCCGTTCGACTCATTCGTACACGGCGAATGGGGTCGGCATGAACAGCAGCAAGAACAGGGCGAGGCACAGCCACGCAAGCGCTCGGCGCACAGGAGACAAGTGGTGGTCGTCCGTTGGCGGGTGGTTCACTCGCGTCCTGCGTTTCAGGAACAACAGGATGAAGAACCAAACCAGATAAAACGTCGAGTTTGAGACGGCCGTACCCAAGCTCGTCCCGAGCAAAAGCGCGGGCACGACGAACTTTGCGAGATTGTAGCCGAACACCAGCAGCAGCCCGTAGTGGATGAGGTTGGCGTAACGATCCTGGCGAGGGCCAAACAGCGAGTACGCGATGTGGCCGCCGTCGAGCTGGCCTACCGGAATGAGGTTGATCGCCGTCACGAACAAACCAGCCCAGCCTGCGAAGGCGGTTTGGTTCATGGTGATGTCGGACCCATCGGGGATCGGCCCCAGCACCAGTCGCTTCATCAACCAATAAAAGAGGCTTTGGCCTTCGAGCGTGTACGGCAGCTCGCTGACGCTGACGGGCGAGCTGCTCAGGCCGATCACCAGCACGGGCACGGTGACCAGCAGCCCGGCCAACGGGCCCGCCGCGCCGATGTCGAACAGCGCGTTGCGCGAGCGAATGCGGTCGGGCATGGCGATCACGGCGCCCATCGTGCCGAAGGGCGTCAGGAACGGGACCGGAATGAAGTACGGCAAGGAGACCGCGACCTTGTGATAGCGAGCCGCTAGGTAGTGACCGAACTCGTGGAAGAGCAGGATCAGCAGCAGCGGGACAGCAAAACGCCACCCGCGCGGCAGCAGCGTAAGGAACGACTCGTCGGGCTTTCCGTCGTAGAGGCCGCCAGCGAGAAACATCGAGAGCGCGGTGGCTATGAACAGCGGGCCGGCCAAGCGAAAGTTGGGTCGGTGCTCGCTCGGGTCATCGTCCGACGAAGCTTCATCGGCTGGCTCTTCATCATCGAGCGAGCGTTGGTCGCGCATCTCCATCCTTGCCGGCACACGGTTCTGTGGCCGTTCGTTCGTGTCAACTGTGGAGCGTTCGCGCTAGAAAGTGCAGATGGTTCGCGGTCGTTTTGCCCCGTCGCCTACCGGGGCGCTTCACCTCGGCGGGCTCGCCACAGCGCTCTTCGCTTACGCCAGCGCACGCAAGGCGCAGGGGCGTTGCGTGCTGCGCGTGGAGGATTTGGACGGACCGCGGATGGTTCCGGGGGCCCTCGCGGAGCAACTCGACGATCTTGCGTGGCTCGGTTTGCGCTTCGATGAAGGGCCCGACGCTGGGGACTACGGTCCCTACGTGCAATCCCAACGCGTCGAACTGTATCAAGCGGTCGTGACGCACCTCGCCGAGCGTGGACGGGTCTACCCGTGTGACTGCTCACGCAAAGAGCTTCGCGCAGGTCAGCCCGATCTTCCGACCGTGGTCGCGGCGCCGCACCTCGGTGAGGAGGGAGCTCCCTACGTGGGGACCTGCCGTCCGCGGGGCAATAGGCCGAAGGACTCGTTTCGACGTCCTCCGGCGTTGCGGCTGGTCACCTCGCACGAGCCAACACGCTACGTGGATGCACTGCGCGGTGAGCTCGAAGAGGACGTCGCTGAGCTGGTTGGCGACTTCATTTTATGCCGTGGAGACGGCGTTTTTGCGTATCAGCTCGCCGTATCGGTCGATGACGCGGCGATGGCGATCAGCGAGGTCGTACGCGGCTCTGACTTGCGGTCATCGGCCGCTCGGCAGGCCTACCTGATTCGCCTGCTTGGTGGAGTCCCGCCGAGCTACCTCCACGTCCCTGTTCTGGTTGGGGCCGATGGCGCAAAGCTCTCCAAACGTGACGGCGGGAGCAGCGTGCGCAGCTACCGCGATGCAGGCGTCGCACCCGAGCGGTTGATCGGTGTGCTCGCGCAAGCCTACGGTCAGCCCGTTGCGAATGATTGTTCGCTCGAGCGGCTGGTGTCTGCCTTTGACCCACGCCTGTTTCCCGAGGAGCATGTGCCACTGTCGCGGATTCGCGAAGCTCTGTCGTAACGAGTACCATGCGCCCGGTGGCGCGCTTTGTCCCAGATTCGCTGATCGGCCGAGAGTTGCCGGGAACGAGCGCGAGCTATCGTCTCGTGCACTACATCTCGAGCGGTGGCATCGCCCACATCTACCTGGCTCAGTCGCAAGGGCAGCAGCTGGTGATCAAGCTGCTCCGTCCTGAGCTCGCCGCGAACGTTGAGGTGGTCGAGCGGTTTCAGCGCGAGGCTCGTCTCGCGCGGCGGGTGCACAGCGAGGGCGTCGTTCGAGTGGTTGAGGAGGTGATGGAATACGCCTCCTACGTATTCTTCGTCTCCGAGCATTTGACTGGGGTGGACGTTGCGGATCTGCTCGGCGCCCGCAAGCGCATTGCTCCCGCGCGGGCCCTTCGCATCTCGCTTGGAGCGGCTTTGGGGCTTGCCGCCGCCCATCAGGTTGGCATCGTTCACCGCGATGTGAAGCCCGAGAACCTATTCCTGGTTCACCTCCCGGACGGTCGCGAGTTGGTCAAGGTGCTGGATTTCGGCATGGCGCTCGACCTTGGCTCGACGTCCCGAACCGAGGGGGGCTTTGTCGGCACGCCAGGGTACGCGAGCCCGGAGCAAAGCCACGGCGCTGTTCCTCATCCCACCGCTGACGTTTACAGCCTTGGGGTGGTCCTCTACGAGATGCTCGCGGGAGCCCCGCCTTTTTCAGCTAGAAGCTGGGTGGACCTGCTCTCGTTGCATGCGCTTTCTCCGCCTCCGACCATCCCCGGATTGCCAGCGTCGCTTGAGGAAGTGCTGCAAAAGGCCTTGATGAAACGGCCCTCTGAACGGTTTGCCTCGATGGAGGCCTTCATTGCTGCAAAGAAGGAGGTCCTGGCGGGACTTTCTGCGCCCCGCACCGGTTGAGCTTTGCCGCTCGGCGCACCTCTGCTATTCCGAGCAGGTTCCACACGAGTGGACGTTATCTCCCCCGAGGCATGACCTTTCGCTCGCACCCTCTGCGAGGCCGAAGCAGTCATCCCTTTTGGGTCCCTTCGGGGACGGTGTCATGAAACGGAAGTCGGTTCGATCGCGTGATGAAGAAACGCCTCTCACAGAGGAGGCGGGTCCGTCACCAACAACTCCCTCGCTTGAACCTGCCGATAGTCTCGAGTCGGCTGCGGAAGCGCGTCCGTCCCCCGAGCGGCGTTCACGGAAATCGCGTTCCACCCGAACCACGACCGATTTTGTCCGCTCCGCCGACGGCACCGCTGAAGTCCCAGTCGAGCGCCCGGTGCGCTCTTGGAGCGACCAAGCGTTCGCCACGCCTGCCGCTGAAGCACCCGTAGTTGACGCCCCGCGTCCCCGCTCCCAGCCGCCCACTCCGCGCGGACGTCGCGAGCGCGTCCCCGCAGTCGTCGAATCGGGCGATGACGCCGCAATGCCGGGCTTTCGCTTCACTGAAACCCCCTCCGCCGTGGTTTCCCAGGAGCCGGCCCATGGCGAGCATTCGGCCCACCCTGCGCGTCGCGTCGCCGTTCCGCTCGATGAAGACAAGATCGATCAGGACGTGCAGAAGGTCATTCGGCGCCTGACGCGTAGCGGCTACGAGGCGTACCTCGTCGGTGGCTGCGTTCGGGACTTGTTGCTCGATCGCCGGCCCAAGGATTTCGACGTGGCAACGTCCGCGCGGCCGGAAGAAGTGCGCGCGCTGTTCCGCAACTCGCAGGTCATCGGGCGGCGCTTCCGCCTGGTTCACGTGCGCTTCCACGGCGGCAAAGTGATCGAAGTGGCGACCTTCCGCCGCAAGCCGGTGATCGAAACCAACGAAGACGGTGAGGGCGGCATGATTCGCTCGGACAACGTTTTCGGTGAAGCGCATGAAGATGCGCTGCGCAGAGACTTTACGATCAATGCGCTGTTTTACGATCTGGACCGTCGAGAGATCCTTGATTGGGTGGGCGGGCTGGAGGACATCGAGCGTCGGGTGGTCAACACCATCGGTGATCCGGTGGTCCGCTTCCGAGAAGATCCGGTTCGTATCTTGCGTGCCCTCAAGTTCGCCGGCCGTCTGGATCTCGGCATTGCGCCGCATGTCTACGATGCGATCGTCTTCTGCCGAGGCACCCTGGAGTTGGCTGCGCGCGCTCGCGTCGCCGAAGAGGTGCTCCGCTTGCTGCGCGGTGGTCGCGCCCGTCGCACCATTTTCTTAGCCTGGGAGACGGGCGTGCTCGAGCTGCTGCTGCCCGAGCTGGCCGCCATCCTTTACGATTCGTTCGCCTTTGAGGGGGATCCCGCTGAGTCGGCCGCTCACCGCATCTTCCGCTTGCTCGAGTACATCGACAACGCGACCGAGACGCGCAGTGCGCTCGAGGACACGGTGCTCTGGACCTTGTTGCTCCTGGAGCCTTTGAAAGAGGCCGCGGACGGCTCGTCGGATCCCAGCGGCGCCGCCATCGACTTGCTCGAGCCGATGATGGACCGCTTGGCGATTCCGCGCCGTTTCTCTGACGGCATGCGTCGCATCTTGCAGGCCCTCCCGAGGATCTTGGCGGGCAAAGTGAGTCGCTTTGCGAAGTCGGAGTTGTTCGGGGCTTCGCTCGACGTAGCAGAAGCCGACCTGTACGCGCGCAATCGGCCGACCGAGGCGATCGCGCGCCAACGTCAAATGCTCCATTCCACCACCAGCGAGCCCGCTGGAACCCACGCCGAGCCAGCTCCTCACGGTGCTGCGCGGTTGCGTCCGCGTCGCCGCGTCCGCGCCCCGCGGGTGCTGTGACGGCATGCGTGATGACGTCCCGGAGGACTGTCGATCCTGCGGGGCGTGCTGCTTCGGGACCCCGAGCCACGTGCGCGTTTGGGGCGTGGATTATGCCCGGCTCGGTGATTCGGCCGAGTCGATGGTCCGCTGGACCGCGGACAAGGCGTTCTTGAGGGTCGTGGAAACGCGCTGCGAGCAGCTCGTTCGGGGACCCGAGGGCGTTGCTTGCTCCATCTACGAGCAGCGACCCGACGCCTGTCGAGATTTTGTTCGGGGGTCAGCCGCCTGCGAGGCCGAATTGGATCGCAAGAACCCCAAGGCATTGGCCTTTTTGCGACAGGCTGTCGTGGACTCATGAATCATCTCCGCCTGAGGCGGAGCAGCGCCGAGACCGATGTCGAGTCGGACGAGGAGCTTGTGTGCTAGGACGTTCGACTCGGCAAAGGAAGGTCTCATGGGTAACGAAGGTTTCATGAAGCGCCAGAAGGAGCGCCAGCGCGCTGATAAACAGAAGGAGAAGGCGCAGAAACGTGCTGAGCGCGCCCGCGACGCCACGCGCCGCCCGGACGGTGAGGCAGGGGTGGACCCTGATCTCGTCGGCATCGTTCCCGGTCCGCAGCCGGTGGTTGAAGATCCCTAGCGGCCTTTTGCAGAGGACCGTCGAGGTTGTGAGCGCGTGAGCCCTGACCTCGAGGCCCGGTCCTCGTTAACCAGGGTTCACAGCGGCGTTCAATTCTCGGGCAGAACGGCCTGTCTGTGTTGGCGCACCGCGTGCTAAGTGCACGGCATGAAGACCCCGTCCGTTTTCGTACTGCTTGGTCTCGTGACGATTGCTGGTTCGGGCTGCATCATCATCGACGACGACGACTGCGACGGGTTCGGAGAGTGCAGTAACCCGACCGGGGGAACCTCCGCTGGTGCTGGCGGGACTGGTGGCTCAGCGGGGGGCGCCGGTGGGGAAGGTGGCGCCGGCGGGGAAGGCGGCGTTGGTGGGCAAGGCGGTGGTGCTCCTGCTTGTGATCCAGCCGTCGTGCTGTGTCCCTGCGGTGAAGACGGTGCTTGCGCAGAGGGCCTCGCCTGCATCGAAGGCAACTGCGCGATCCCCTGCAACTTCGATTTCGAATGTCAGTCGCAGGAGGTTTGCGCGGCCGGGCAGTGCGTACTCGCTTGCGGTCCGGATGCAGCTTGCCCGGCGCACTTCGATTGTGTGGGGACAGCGTGTTTGCCCGACCCAGACTCGTTCGAGTGCAAGCAAGGTGCTGATTGCGAAACGGGCTATTGCGTCAACGGAGACTGCACTTCGCCCTGCGCCTTGAACGCAGATTGCCCTGCCGGGGAGGTCTGTGAGATCGCGAGTGGCACCTGCATCGACGACACCTCGCCGACTCCTTCGTGCTCCGCGGAAGAGCCTTGCGCGGGCGACGGCCAGGATTGCCTCGAGGGCGTTTGCCGCTACGGCTGTGACAGTCTCGAGGCCTGCAAGCTGATTGATGGTCGCTTCGACGCTTGCGACGCGGGCGTATGCAAAACGCAGGAGGAGGTTGCTCCGCAGTGCACCTTCTCCGAGCCGTGCGCTTCGGGGGCGCTCTGCATCTCGAACGTTTGTATCGAGTGACGCGCGCGGTTCGCCGGCGGTTGACCCAGACAACGAGGCTCGATAAGTCATGCCTCATGAGCTGGCTTCGCACAGGGCCTTTCGTTGCTCTCATGAGCTGTGTCCTGCTGACCGTAGCCACCCCCTCCGCCTTCGCCGAGGGCGGCGTGGCGGTGGTGGACCTTCAGGGCGCCGTGATGCAAACCGAGGAAGGTCTGAAGGCGCAGGCGCAGTTGAAAAAGCTGCTGGATCGGCGCCAGATCGATCTCGATGCGAAGCAGACGTCGCTGGCGCGAACCCGCGCAGATATCGAGAGGCAGTCGCGAATCCTGTCGCGCGACGCTTTGACGCGGCGGATGGAGTGGTGGCAACGCGAGATGCTCACGTTGCAAGGCTCCTTCGTTGACTACAACAAGGAGCTCGAGAAGCGTCAGACCGAGCTGACTGGGCCGATCATTCAACGGATGATCGCCATCATCACCAAGCTCGCACGGCAAAACGGCTACGACCTGGTGATCGATAAGCGCGCCGCACCGTACTCGCGCTCCGACTTGGACCTCACCGACCGCGTCGTGCAGATGTACAACGCCGGGGATTCCGGCTAGAAACGCGGCGTGTCACACGAAGCGACGTCGAAGCTCGACATCCACCAAATCCTGTCGATTCTTCCCCATCGCTACCCGCTGGTGATGGTCGATCGAGTGACCGAGATCGTTCCGCTCAAACACGCACGCGGTCACAAGTGCGTGGCGTACAACGAGCCGTGGTTCCAGGGTCACTTCCCAACCCGGCCGATCATGCCGGGCGTGCTGATCTTGGAGGCTCTGGCGCAGCTCGGCGGCATCCTCGCGTACGCCAGCGAGCCGTTTGACGCGACCAACAAGCTGATGTTCTTCCTCGGGATCGACAAGGCGAAGTTTCGCCGGCCGGTGGAGCCCGGAGATCGCTTGGACTTATTGGTGGAATTGGTGCACCACCGCAGCAACGTGTGGAAGCTGAAGGGCGAGGGGACGGTTGAGGGCAAGCTCTGCGCGGAAGCGGAGCTGCTTGCCTCCGTGGTGGACCGTCCCGAATGATGCTTTGGACCGCGCAATCAACGCGGGTGGAACTTTTCGCTAGCCGTGCTTTCATGAGCTACGCATGAAGCAACGCGTCGTTCCCGCCTCTGAGCCAGGTCGCACTCAATCGGCGCTGAGTCACGCGGCGACCGCGCGCATGGTGGCGAAGCTGATGGCTGTGACGACGCTTTGTCTCACGTTGCCGGCGGATGCTCAGAACTCCGTCTCTCACGAGTACGTTGCGCCGGATCCGAAGGAAGACGTCTCGCTCGCCGCAACCACGCTCGACGGCAATCTCCCAGCCGCACTCGAGACGCAGAGCGGTGTTGCGACTGCGCCCGATCCGCGGCGGCCGCCCGACCCGAACCATCTCTACACCGGCGGCTCCACGGATGACTCGCCCGATAGCACCTTTCCCCCGGATCGCGACACGCGCCAGCCAACGATCGAGAACTACGACGATCCGTTCTCTCCGGCGACGACCCCGTTCAAGCGGCTGCGGGCGTACGACACCTTCGACAGTGACTACAACCTCAAGGTGGCCAGTCGGCAAACCACAACGGTGCCGGTCGGCGGAGAACTCGCGTCGGGGGATGACCCTTTTTACGCGGACTTGAGCGTTGAGCTGCTCGCGGATGACCTCGTGCGTATTCCGACGGTGGGGCCCGGTTCACGCATCCTGAAGATGCACGTTTCTCCCGCGACCACGGTCTCAATCGTCCGTGATGGCGCTGACAACTGGTTCTTGCGAGGCAGTGAGCGCAAGCGTGTTCGCGTCGTGATGCAGCTGGCGATTCCGCGTTCCACCTTCGGCTCTGACTTCGCGGACGTGGACTGGTCTCGCATCGAGTCGATGGTCGCACCCACTGGCAGGAGGCCGCGCACCGACGCTGTGTTTTCGGCGATCGGAATCGATCGCGGGATGCGGCCCAAGATAGTGCTCGGGAAGATGGTGCAGTACTTCCGTGCCTTCGCGCCGTCGAATGATCCGCCGAAAACGCACGGCGACATTTACCTCGATCTCGCCCTGTCGAAGAAGGGCGTGTGCCGTCATCGCGCCTTCGCCTTCTTGGTCACGGCGCTGTCGATCGGTCTCCCGGCCCGCATGGTCGTCAATGAGGCTCATGCTTGGGTCGAGGCTTATGACGGCTCGCTTTGGCACCGGATTGATCTTGGTGGAGCTGCGCTCGACCTCGATCAAGAGGTGGACCTGAATCAGCCGCAGCATGATCCACCCGCGGATCCGTATGACTGGCCCGACGGCGCCCGCGACAACTCCGGTGAGAATCTCGGCAACAAGGATCGGGAGCAGAACGATACGCCTGGACCAACCGATCCCAATGATCCCAACGGTTCCTCAGCGCTCCCCGACCCTTCGCTCGATCCGTCCAATCAGTCCCCGGTCAACCCCGACGCAGCCGAGTCGACGGTCAAGCTGGAGCTGATCGACAAGGCCTTGCTGCGCGGGAAGCCGCTGCGGCTCAAGGGCTCGGTTACGTCGAAGGAGCAGCCTTGCAAGAACGTCCGCGTTGACGTGATGGTGCGCGGTTCGGATGACGTACGGCGAACCATTGGCGCCGTACCAACCGTCGACGACGGTAGCTTTGACGGCGCGCTGGTCATCCCGCGGGACCTTCCTACCGGGGACTATTCGGTTTTCGCGACCACCCGCGGTGACAGGACCTGCGGCGCAGGCCGCTCTGACTGAGCCGCGGACCTCGCTCCGACGGAGCGCTCCGTCGGAGGCGAGCGGCTCGCTACTGCGCTTACTGCACGGTGAGCGTACCGGCGTTGTTCGTCGAGTAGCCGTCGGAGCTTCCAGCGTCTCCTGCGTCGCAGAAAAGCCAGGTTGCTCCGCCGTCAGCGCTGAAGCGGTAGGCGAAGTCGTAGTTGCCCACGTTGGGGAGCGTGAAATCGGCGAAGTATTCGTCGTTGTTCGGCTCGCCAGCTGCGCCGCCGTTGTAGCCCATGTTGGGCGTCGAGGCGGACCACGTCCACGCAGCGCTTGGGCTACTGCCGTCTGGGCCAAAGCCAAACTGCGCGAGCAAGGATGGCGAGAGATCGTTTGCGGTGGATTGGTCGGTTAGGCCCGCAACGTAGACTCGCCCGTACACCGTTGCGGTGGAGCCGCTTGCACCGGTGATCGAGCTTGGGAACTGAAGCCGACAGAAGCCAACGTCGAAGTTGGTGCAGCCGCTCGTATTCAAGCCGCAGTTCGCGTCGCAGGCGAGCGAACCGGCGTTGAAGTTTGCAAGGTCTGCGCAGGTCTGACCGTTGAAGTCGACACCGTCACAGGCCTCCGAGCCCTCGACGTCGTCGTTTCCGCAAAGTGCACAGTCGCTATCGTTGAAGGTGCAGTTCGCGTTGCACGTCAGGGTGCCCGAGGCATACCCGAGCGATGCGCAACTTTGACCATTGAGCTGCGCGCCGTCACACGACTCGTTGCCATTCAGGACGTTGTTGCCGCAGGTAATGAAGGAACAACCTTGCGTGTTGAAGTCGCAGTTCGAGTCGCAGCTCAGCGAGCCTGCGTCAAAGCCGAGGCCGGTGCAGCTCTCCCCACCGAGGGCCGAGCCATCGCAGTCCTCGTTGGCGTCCACGGTCTGATTTCCGCAGTTGGTGCAGCCCGAGAGGTCCAGGGTGCAATTGGCGCATGCGAGCGTGCCCGCGGCAAACCCGGCGCTTTCGCAGGTGGCCCCTCCAAGCAGGTTTCCATCGCACTCCTCGCCTTCATCGATGCTGGCGTTGCCACACTCAGGTGCGGCTTCACAGCCCGAGGTGTCGAGCCCACCACAATCCGCCGAGCAGGTGAGCGTACCCGAGAGAAAACCGAGCGAAGTGCAGGTCGCACCGCCGAAGTCCGAGCCGTCACAGACCTCCCCGCGTTCGACGGAGCCGTTACCGCATTCTGCTCCGGCTGACGTGCAGCCGCTGTTGTCGTGGGTGCACTCGGCGGTGCATCGCAGCTCCCCGCCGCTGAAGCCCAAAGTGAGGCAGGTGGCTTCTCCGAGCTCGTCGCCGTCGCAGATCTCGTCTCCCTCGACGACGCCGTTCCCACAGGAGTTGGGCTGGGCATCTTCACAGTCGCTGAAGTCGAAGGAGCACTCCGCCGAACAAGCGAGGGCTCCGCTCGAGTAGCCGAGCGAGGTGCAGGTGGTGCCGTTCAGGTCCTCGCCGTCACACGCTTCGACTGCGGCGCGCACCCCGTCGCCACACGCGGGTTCCTCCTCACCACAACTCACGCTCAACGCAGCGGCCAACAAAAACGAACTGAGCGCCGGCCCCAAAACGAGCCGCCGCCCAATCCGTAGTTTCGCTAACGGGAGGTTCTCCCGCTTCGCTGATGAGCTTGGAACCGAGGTGCCCGAGGAGTTCAGCGTGTTGCTCACGCTTCCAGCGCTATCACGACCGCCGCCGATTTGCAGCGGACTGAGAACTCCTCGCCCTCCGGCTTGCCTCTTCCGCCCGGCTACTTGCCCAGGAGGGCTTTGACCTCAGCGGCGATCTTCTCTTCTTCGCCGGTCTCGTAGCCAGCGTGGGTGTGGCGAATGTTGCCCTCTTTGTCGAGCACGAAGCTGGTGGGCATTTTCTCCGGGTTGTAGTCCTTCGACGTCTTGTGCTCCTTGTCCCAAACCACCGCGAACTTCACGTTGGTTTCGTTGGCGAACTCCTTGATCTTCTCGGGCGAGACGTCGCCGGGCTCGTCAACGCTCACGGCGATGACCGCAAGATCCCCACCGAATTGGTCCACCAACTCTTGGTACTTGGGGAACGACTTGCGACACGGGTCACAGTAGGTGGCCCAAAAGTCGACGATGACGACCTTGCCTTTGGCTTCCGCGATGCTCTTCGGGCCATCGCCGGTCACAAACTCTACCTGCAGCTCTTTGGCAGCGCTTCCGCCCGAGGCGGGTTCGCCGTTTTCAGGTTTGGCAGCGTCGGGGGTGCCTGAGGCGCAGCTCACCGTGGCAGCGACTGAAAGCAAAAGGCCAAGCGCGCCGAAGGCTCGCCCAAAAGCACCGGACTTACCTGCATGGTTCATCATGAAAACGTGTCTCCTTGTCGAAACATTCGGGTGGATGCGCCCCGATGCGCGCGGCGGAGCTTAGCCTACCGGGAGAATTCGGGCGAGAGCTCCAACCACTCGACGCTCTAGGCCCTCGGTTCGGCTCGCAGCTCATGCACCCGTACACGGCTGCTGCTCAATCGAAGGTTGAGAAGGCTGGGCTTTCAGTGCAACATCGCTGAAATGGTGGCCGTGGGCTCGAAACTGTTCGCCCTGCTCGCACTGAGCGTTCCTCTGGCGGTGATGTCGGCGTCGTGCGGTGTGGGCGACGCCATCTGCACCGACAAGACCGTTGAGGAAGACCGTGAGGACGCCTGCCCCTATGGCCCTCCCGGCGGACCGCAGCGTAAGAACGTCGATGGCTGTGTCGTGCCTCTCGACGACTCGAACTGCACGAAGACCTTTGCAGACGACGTGTACCCAATCCTGATTGCGCCTCCGGGGGCTCAGGGCGGCGGCGGCTGTACCCTCGCCGCGTGCCACGGTCCAGACGGCAGCGGTAAGGTCGATATGGTGGTGGCTGAAGACGCCACACCCGACGAACTCTACGAAGTCATGGCTGCGGTGCGCAATGAGGCCGGAGACCCATACGTCGCCGAGGGTGACTCCTCGGCCTACTTTTATTGCAACGTGAAGGCGATCGTTGGCGGCGGCAGCGCGATGCCACCGTCCGGTTTTGCGGCGGTCCCCGAGAATCTCGCGGTGCTCGAGGAGTGGGCGCGTTGTGGGATGAAGAACGACGGCGTCGGAACCGGCGGAGGTGGCGTCGGCGGGAGTGGTGGTGGCGGCGGCAGCGGCGGTGCTGGTGGCGGCCTGTGACACCCCGAGCGCGTTCGAGTGAGATCGTGCTAACCGCGAACGCCGGTGAGAGTTATATTCGCCCCATGTCTCGCAAGCGAATTGGTTCCAGATCCTCCCGTCGCTCGCGCATGGCACTTGCCGCGCGCGTGTTGGCTTCGCTCGCAGTGCTATCGGCAGCCGTGTGCGCCACAGGCTGCACCGCGGTGGCGCCGTATGAACGCGGCAAGCTCGCGCACCCCACGATGACCGCCGGCGGTCTGAGCACGATGGGGGAGGAGCATCTTCACGCGATCTCCGAGGGCGCGACGGGTGGAAGCGGCGGAACTGGCAGCGGCTGCGGCTGTAACTGACGTCCGTTCGTGATGAAGTTTGTTGCCAACGCATCGTTCGGGACGGGCTCTTCGCTTGCAACCAAAGGGTGCCTGGCGCTGCTGCTCGCGGTTCTTGTGGGAGCCACATCTCAGGTCGCTCTAGCGGGCCCAGACACTTCGGCGAATGACGCTGAAGTCGAGGTCTTGGTTCAAAGCGTCTTTGAGGCGGAGTACCCGAAGAAGCAGTACGTCGAAGCGCTCGAGAAGCTTCAGCTCGCGTCCACGGTGTGCCAGGAAGGCAGCTGCGGCGCCAAGATGCGTGCGCGCGTGCTGATCGGCGTTGCGACTGTCCTCGCCGGTGGTCTCGAACAAAAGAATGATGCGGTCGAGGTCTTCAAGATCGCCCTGAAAGAGGACCCCAAAGTTACGCTGATCAAGGGCTTCGATACGGGGGCCATTCGCTCGGCTTGGGACGCGGCACGCGGGCAGAGTTCGAGCACCGGACCTGCGCCGATCGAGCGCAAGAAGTATCCCGGAGGCAGGCTTCCCCCGCGAGGCTGGAAAAGCGCCGAGGCGTTCTTCTACTACCAAGAGGCAGCCAAAGCCGAAGACGAGCGCTCGTGGGCGCTTTGCGCTGGCTACGCTGGTGATTCCTTCGCAGCAGAAGGGCGCATCGCCACGCGTTACTTGCGCGGAAAATGTCACGACCTCGCAGGCAACTGGGTCGAGGCCATCGCTGATTTTGAGGTGGTGGCAGCCGAGGCACCCAAACTCGGCATGCTCGAGTCCGGAGCAAAGGCCAAGCAGCGCTACGAGGAGATGAACGCCAAAATGCCGAAGCTGGTGCTTCGGCCTCCGCCGAACGCCGAGGCGCTCGAGGTCTTCCTCGACGATGAGCCAGTGTCCGCAGACAAACTCGGCGGCGAGTTGTGGGCCAACCCTGGTCAGCGTCGCATCCGCGCGAGCGGCAAGGTTGGCGGCCAGCAGCTCTCGTTTCAGCGCGATCTGACCCTCAACGAGGGCAAGGTCGAGACGGTCGATATTCGGCTGGTCCCGGCGACGCAGGTCGCCAGCGACAACCGCGTGCTCAAATGTTTGGAGAAGTCGAAGTCGCGTGACGAACTCGCAGAGTGCATCGGCGAGGGGACGGGGCGGCCCGTCAACGTGCGGGTCGCGGGCGAGTTCTCCGGCTACTTGGATGACGACAACACTAGCGTGCTTTCTCCCGCTGTGGTCGTGCGCGTCACCAGCCCGACCGACGGCTGGACCTTGGGTGGCGCCTTCCTTGTCGACGTCGTTACTACGGCCTCGACAGACATCGTTGCCACCGCTTCTCCCCGCTGGACCGAGACTCGGTATGTCCCCAACATCAACGGCAGCAAGAAGTTCGGTGACGTCACGCTCGGACTCAGCTCCGGCCTTTCGATCGAGCCCGACTACTTATCGATCGCCGCCGGTGCGAACTTCTCCGCCGACGTCGTCGACAAGCGGCTCACGCCGAGCTTGGCCTACGGCTTCGGTTACGACATCCAAGGGCGCAGCGGCACCAGCTTCGACGCCTTCAGCTCGATCATCTACCAAAACAGCATCGATGCCGGCCTTTCGATCGTCGCGGACAAAGCCACCGTGGTGACCGCGGGAGCCACCGTGATTTTGCAAAATGGCGACACCTCGAAGCCGTATCGCTATGTGCCGCTTTTCACGCCGGAGATCGTCAACCAAATCCCCGCTGGCCTCGTTCGCCAAGAGGTTGATCGTGTGCGATCTCAGACTCGCGCGCTTGAACAGCTGCCGACGGATCGTCAGCGTTACGCACTGAGCGGCCGCGTCGCCCACCGATTCGATGCCAGCACTTTACGTGTTGATGAGCGGCTCTACATGGATAGCTGGGGCATCATGGCCAGCACCACCGATTCATTGTGGCTGTTCGACGTAGAGCAATTCCGCTTCTGGCCGCATGTGCGATTTCACGCGCAGGGCGGTGCGGACTTTTGGCAGGTCGCCTACCCGGTGATCGAGAACCCTTCGGGCGAGCTGATTCTGCCCAACTTCCGCACGGGGGATCGCGAGCTTGGCCCCATGCTCGGGCTCTCCTTCGGCGGTGGCGCTCGCATGGCCGCAGGTGAAGCGAAGAACTGGGGCTTCACCCTCAGCGGTGACGCTGTGTACAACCGCTATCTCAATCACCTCTACATCATTGAACGCTGGGGCGGCTACGCCGCGCTCGGCGTGGAGGTCGACGTCGAATGACCGCCAACCAACCACGTCCGTTCAACGCCGCCCGTGTGAAGGTCGTCGCGCAGCTGATGCTGGTTGCGCTGGCCGTCGGCTGTGGCAACCCCGTCGCGGATGAAAAGATCGAGGCCCTCGGAGCCGAGGTCGAGGGCGTCGAACCGGGGGAACACCATCGGCCCGGTCAGCCCTGCGTGCTGTGTCACAGCAAGGCCGGGGGAGCCGATCCGCACATGGCGATCGGCGGAACCATTTTCGCGGACCAACGCAGTTTTCTGCCGGTCGAGGGCGCTGAGGTCGTGATCTACGACACCTTGGGCGACGTCTACACGATGACGTCCAACTGCATCGGCAACTTCTACCTCGAGGACACCGATCTCATTCCGCAGTTCCCGCTTGCTGTCGAAGTGCGATGCCCAACCTACAATGCTGCCGGCGAGCGGTTGGAAGCGCCCAAGGTGGTGTCGATGAACAGCTGGATCAGCCGGGATGGAAGCTGTGCTTCTTGTCACTCGTTGAGCGGGACTCAGGTTGATTCGACCGGCTGGATTTTCTGCAATGACCCTTCAGCCATTGCGGCCAACCCGTACCCTGAAGTTGCACCAACGTGCCCCGGCAAGGCGCCTCAAGAAGCTGGAGAGGCTGCGGAGACATCACCATGAGCATGTCGCCCTTTCGACACGTGATCACGCTCTCGTTAGCCGGGCTTGCTTGCGCAACCTCTGCCTGCTCGGTTGACCTCGCACCCAACACGACCAACTGCCCGCCGCTGGAAGACTTCCAGGCCGTTTCCCCTCTACTCGAGCAACGTTGTGGGACGCTGGACTGCCATGGCAATGACGCCCGCCCGCTCCGGCTCTACGGCCAGAATGGGCTTCGTTTCGTGGGTGACGAGGAAGACCCCGACCTCTACTCCGGCAACCTCGCCGCCCCGACGACCCCGCTCGAAAGAGAACGCAATTACTACGCCGTTTGTGGTCTCGAGCCGGAGAAGATGGTGGCCGTCTCCCAAGGGGAAGATCCCGATACCCTGACCTTGGTGCGCAAGGCGCGCCTGACCGAGAAACACAAGGGCGGCAGAATCTGGGACAAGGGCAAGGTCGAGGATCGCTGCCTCGTTGGCTGGCTGACGACCGACCTCGACACGCCCGGCGAAATGGACACGAAGGACTGCGACGAAGCCGCGGGTCTTTGAAGCCCCCGCGGCTCTTGTGACGCTCGTTTGCGTCGAAACCGTTTGAGTCGAATCCGCCGGTCCTCGCGTCGCGAGCGAGAACCGGCGCTTCAGTCGTTCAGATTACGCCGAACTTCTTGCCAACCTTCTCGAACGCCTCGAGCGCGCGGTCGAGGTGGTGCTTCTCGTGCGTCGCCATGTAGCTGGTGCGCAGCACCTGCTGCTTGGGTGGAACCCCGGGGGTGATGAAGGGGTTCACGTAGATGTTGTGGTCGTCGAGCAGGCTCTTCCACATCATCACGGTGCGCAGATCCTGACGGATGTAGATGGGGATGACGGCCGTTTGCGTGGTGCCGAGCTCAAAGCCGAGCCGCTTCAGCTCGTTGCGCATGTAGGTGAAGTTCTCGCGCAGCTTCTCTTGTCGCCACGGTTCTTCCTGCATCACGTCGAGGGCGGCCATGGCGGCAGCTACACAGGGCGGTGCAGCGCTCGCGGCAAACAGGAAGGAGAAGGCGAAGTGCCGAACGTAGTCGAGCACCTTGCGATCCCCGACCAGCCAGCCACCGATCGAGGCGAGCGACTTGGAGAAGGTGCCACCGATCAGATCGACGTCGTCTTGGACGCCGAAATGCGCCGCGGTTCCGCGACCGCCCGGCCCGAGGACGCCCAGCCCGTGTGCGTCGTCCACCATGATGCGCGCCTTGTGCTTCTTGGTCACACGCACGAGATCCGGCAGGTTGGCGATTTCACCCTGCGCGCTGAAGACGCCATCGGTAATGACGAACGCGCCCTCGCTGTCGGTTAGCTCGGAGAGAGCCTGGTCCAGCGATTCTGCGTCGTTGTGCTTGTAGCGCACCATGCGGGCCTTGTTGGCCTGGCCCAGCCGGATACCGTCGTAGATCGACGCGTGCACGTCTTTGTCCACCACGCCCACCGCCGACTTGTTCGAGAGCAAAGCGGAGATCGTGGCGATGTTCACTTGATAGCCGGTGGTGAACACCAGGCCGGCCTCTTTGCCGTGGTACGCCGCGAGCTTGTTCTCGAGCTCCTCGTGCAGGCGCATCGAGCCGTTGACCAAGCGCGAGCCGGTCATGCTGGTGCCGTACTTGTCGATCGCCTGCTTGGCCGCCTCGCGCACCTTCGGGTGGGTGGTCAGGCCCAAGTAGTTGTTCGACCCGAGCATGATGACCTCACGGCCTTCGAGCTGGGCGATCGGCCCGTTGTTGAAGTCGAGCGGTCGGAAGAAGGGGTAAACGCCCATCGAGCGGGCGTTGTCCGCAGTCATGAACTTGAAGCACTTATCGAACACGTCGCGCCCGCCGACCTTCGACAAGCTCGCGCGCTCGGCCATCGACTGAGCCAGGTCGGCCTCGGAGGAATTGCGCGGGCCAACGGGGGTGGAGGCAACACGCGGTGTCGAACTCGGTGCCTCGCTCTCGGCTTCTGCTTGCGCGGCGTGAACCGCGTGACCGTTGCTGCCGTTGACATGGCCGTTGCTGGCGGCGGCGGCCTTCGTCTTGCCGCTGTCGACGACGTCGGCCTCGTTGTAGTCGAGCGCCGGGTCGATCGAGGGCAGCGCGTGACCATCGCGCAACACCACCAACGCCTGTGTTGCCAGCTCCGAAGCCGCACCAAGCCGATTCTTGGCGTCCATCACGCCATTCGTAACCTTCATCACACGGTCGTCGCTCAACAGGCGCAGGACCAGACCGGAAGAACCGAGACGTTCGAGCAGGCTCATGATGGTCCCCGTCTACGCAATCCACCGGGGGGTTTGAAGCCCCAAACTCTACAAAAAGTAGCGTAATTCCTTGCGCGGCCTCGTGAGTGGCTCGCTACTAATTGCGAACTCGTGGAGTGCGGTGTAGAAAAACTTGCATACCCATGCGACGTGTCCTTGTTGTCGACGACGAAGAGAACCTCCGACTGGTCACACGGTCCTTTCTCCGTCGCGACGGTTACGAGGTCGAGACGGCCGGCAACGGGGAGGAGGCGCTCAAGCTGATCGAGACCTTCGGGCCCGACTACGTCCTCACCGACGTGCGCATGCCCAAGATGGGCGGGCTGGATTTGTTGTCGACCCTCAAGGCGAAGGGCAACGAAGCGACGGTGATCGTGATGAGCGCCTACGGCAGCGTGGACCTCGCGATCGAGGCCATCAAAGCCGGTGCCTACGACTACATCCAGAAGCCGTTCAAGCCCGAAGAGCTGTTGCTCACGCTACGAAAGGCGGATGAGCGCGAGAGTTTGCGGCGGGAGAACCGTGCGCTCAAAGCCGAGATTCGAGACAAGGCGCGCTTCGAGGAGCTGCTGGCCAAGAGCCCCGAGATGCAGAGCGTCTTCAAGACCGTCGCCAAGGTGGCCGACTTCAAAACCACCGCCCTGATCACCGGGGAGAGCGGCGTCGGAAAAGAGCTGATTGCACGGGCAATCCATCACCGCTCGAGCCGGCGCAACGCGCCCTTCGTTGCCGTCAACTGCGGCGCCATCCCCGAGAACCTGCTCGAGAGCGAGCTCTTCGGCTACAAACGCGGCGCTTTCACCGATGCGATCGCCGATCGCGCCGGGCTGTTCGAGCAGGCGAATGGTGGCACCTTGTTGCTCGACGAGATCGGTGAACTGCCGCTGTCGCTGCAGGTCAAGTTGTTGCGCGTGTTGCAAGAAGAGACGATTCGAAAGCTCGGCGACAACAAAGACCTCAAGGTCGACGTGCGCATACTGGCGGCGACCCACCGCGACATTGCTGCGGAGACAGCCGCTGGGCGGTTCCGCGAGGACTTGTTCTACCGCATCAACGTTCTAACGATTCGCATCCCACCGCTACGCGAGCGCCGCGAAGACATCCCGCTCTTGATGGATCACTTCATCGCGCGTAACAACATCCGGCTCTCGACTAACATTCGCGGTGTTTCGCCGGAAGCTCGCAAGACCTTCCTCGAGTACTCCTGGCCAGGCAACGTGCGTGAGCTCGAGAACACGATCGAGCGAGCGATGGTTTTGTGCGAGAGCGAGGTCATCGGCAAAGAAGACCTGCCCGAGCGCATCCGCGACGCCGACGACACGGTGCAAGCCCACCTGGCCAGCGGTGAACTTTCGATCAAGAAGACGGTGCGAGCGATCGAAGAGATCCTTATCAAGAAGGCGCTCGAGAAGACCAAGGGCAACCGAACCCGAGCCGCAGAAATCCTAGAGATCAGCCACCGCGCGCTCTTGTACAAGATCAAGGACTACCAAATCGAACGCTGACGCCAGCACCGCTTTGGGGGCAGCGCTGCTTGTGGTGTTCCTTGCGCGTAGCGAACTCTTGGTGCGTGATTCGAAGCGAAGGTTGATGCAGTGAACATTCCGCGCTGGCTACCCGGGGTATCGGCGGCTCTCAGCTACGAACGACGCTTTCTGCGCCCGGACCTCATAGCCGGGCTCACCGTCGGCGCGATGCTGATCCCGCAATCGATGGCCTACGCCGAACTCGCCGGGATGCCGCCAGCGTCGGGATTTCACGCCGTATTGCTCGCCCTGGTCGTCTACGCCGTGCTCGGAAGCTCGAGGCACTTGGGGGTTGGACCCGAGCCGGGAACCGCGATTCTCGCGGCCACTGGCGTGGGCGCATTGTCGCTCGGTGACCCCAGCCGATTTGCGTCGTTGATGGTGGTGGTCGCCTTCGTCGTGGGGGCGCTCTGTCTTGCTGGAGCGCTGTTGCGACTCGGCTTTCTCGCTGAGCTGCTTTCGAAGCCAGTGCTGGTGGGCTACATCACCGGTGTCGGCCTCACGTTGATCTCGAGCCAGTTGGGTAAGTCCACCGGGATGTCGCTCAAGGCCGATGGCTTCTTTCCTCGGGTTGCATTGTTCGGTTCGCGGCTCGCCGAGGTCCATCCGCTCAGCCTCGTGGTGACCTTGGTAACGCTCGGCGTTTTGCTGGCGCTGCGGAGGTTTGCGCCGAAGTTACCGGGCGCGCTTCTCGGCGTCAGCGGGGCTACCTTCGTGAGTTACGCGCTCGCGCTACCGAGCCACGGGCTGCGCGTCGTGGGGGAGATATCGGCGAGCTTGCCGCATCTGACCGTTCCGAGTTTAAGCTGGGCGGATCTGCACGCGGTGTTACCAACGGCGGTCGGTATCGCGCTCGTCGGCTACACCGACAACGTGCTCACGGCGCGCTCGGTCGCTGCGCGGCTTGGCTACCGAGTGAACGCGACACAAGAGTTGCTCGCCTTGGGAGCGATCAACGTGGCCTCGGCGCTGTCCGGAGGCTTCGCGGTGTCCTCCAGCGCAAGCCGGACTGCGGTGCCCGCTGCGCTCGAAAGCAAGACCCAGTTGGTGAGCTTGGTGGCGGCGGCCTTCGTCGTGGTGGCGATCCTCGGTTTCGGGCCGGTACTCTCGCAGATGCCGGAGCCAGCGTTATCCGCGGTCATTCTCTCAGCGGGGGTCGCGATCATCGATGTCGAGGGGTTCCGTCGGCTTTGGTCGCTCAGCAGGCTCGAGTTCGGGATCGCGGTGCTGGCGGCGTTGAGCGTGATGGTGTTCGACGTGTTGACCGGCGTCCTGCTCGCCGTCGCTGCCTCCGTGTTGCTCGCGCTTGGCAGAATCGCCGTTCCGAGTGACTCGATTCTGGCGCGCGCAGACAAGCTGGACGGCTGGGTGGATGCCAAGGAGTACCACCTCGCAACCACGCCCGGGCTGCTCGTCTATCGCTTTGATGCGCCGCTCTTCTTCGCCAACGCCAATCGCTTTCGCGAGCGGCTCGCGAACGCTCTGCGGGTGAACCCCGGGCGGGAGGAGTGGGTCGTGCTCGACTTCGAGGGCGTCGGCGAGATCGACGCAACGGCGATCGAGATGCTCGAGGACCTGATTGCGGAGCACGAGCGAGCCGGCCTGGTGATCGCGATCGCGCGTGCCAATCCGCGAGCGATTGAGCGACTCGAACGCTCAGGGCTCTGCCGTGAACGTCGCTACCCGACGATCAACAGCGCGGTGAAGGCGTTCAATGAACGCACGTTGCAACGCGAACCTTCCCTCGACTGAGGGCTTGTTGACCGGCAGATAGTGGCAGCGGGGGCATCTTCCACCGCGGCCGGAACTGGTGTTCGCGACGCTTGACGGCTGCGTCGCAAACCGTCACAACCGCTGCATGCGTACTTGCTTGGCCCCGCTGTTTCTCCTGCTCGCGGGGTGCATCGGTGAGATCGGTGATGGCGCCTCAAGCAACGTTGAAGTGCCCAACGCCAAAGATGCAGACGAGGTTGGGATCAGCGGCGCGAGGCGGCTGACCGCGATCGAGTATCGAACCACGGTCTTTGACCTCGTCGGGGTCGACGTCAGCGATGCCGCGCTGGTGCTGCCTACCGACGAGCGCCTTCCGTTCGACAACGACTTCACCAAGCAGACGGCGTCGCAAGCTTTGATCGACTCAGCGGATCTGCTCGCCGGGGAAATCGCTGGCTCGGTTGTCGCGGATCCGACGCTGCGGGCGAACGTGGTGGGCTGCACTCCGGTAAGCGCAGTCGACGAGGCTTGCTTGCGTTCGTTCGTGATCGAGTTCGGACGGAGGGCGTTGCGGCGCCCGCTGTCGGACCTCGAGGTCGATCGCTTCGTGCAGCACTTCTTGCCGCACGCGGAGGAGTCGGGCGATTTCTGGGTGGCGATCGACTCAAGTCTGCGCGCCTTTTTGCAGCATCCCGAGTTCTTGTATCGCATCGAGATCGGTGATGCGGTGCCAGGCTTCCCGGGGCTGTATCGGCTCAACGAGTTCGAGATCGCTACGCGGCTTTCTTACTTCTTGTGGGGTTCATCCCCGCCCGATTGGTTGCTCGATGCCGCCGAGGCCGGTGAGCTTACGGACCCAGAGCAGCTTCGCGGAGCCGCGCAGACGTTGCTCAGCGACGAGCGAGCGCTATCGCGCCTGTCGCTCTTTCATTCGATGTGGCTCAGCTACGAGCAATTGCCGGTCTCGGCTGAGCTCGCGCAGGCCATGTCGCGCGAGACGGAATCTCTGCTCGACCGGGTGCTTTTGCAAGAGGCGCGGCCTTGGAGCGATCTGCTGGTCGCCGAGGAGACCTTCCTCACGCCCGAGCTGGCTACACACTACGGCTTACCGACGCCATCGGAGCCAGGCGGCTCCTGGGTCCCCTACGGTGAGAGCGGTCGTCGCGGGCTGCTCTCGCACGGCACCTTCCTTAGCGCCGTGTCGAAGTTTGGGGACACCAGCCCCACGCAACGCGGCCTCTTGATTCGAACAAGGCTCTTCTGTGAAACCATCGCTCATCCGCCGCCGGAGCTCAACGTCAACGTGGATGAGCCGCCGCAAGCCGCTGATCCGAACGCCTGCAAGATCGACCGCTACAGCATGTGGAAGACCGAGGGCTGCAGTCAGTGCCACTCGCTGATGGATCCGGTGGGCTTCGGCTTGGAGAGCTACGACGCCAGCGGTCGCTTTCGCACCACCGAGCCGAACAAGCCCGAGTGCGTGATTGACGGCAACGGCTCGCTCGAAGGGGTAGGGGAGTTCAACGGTCCGGCGCAACTGGGCGAGCGCATGTTGGAGTCTGGCCAGCTCGATCAGTGCGTGGCTACGCAAATCTACCGCTACGCCATGGGCCGCTTCGCGTTGGATGAGCACGACGAGGTGTTCCTCGCGCGCTTGGTCGAGGCCGCGCAAGTGGACGGTCAAGACTTGCGAATGGATCGCTTGTTTGAAGAGTTCGTGGCCTCGGAGGCCTTTCAACTGCGACGCGAAGAGGAGGTCTCCGGTGAGTGAGCAACAATTGCGTGGGCGTTCTCGTCGCCGCTTCTTGCGCGGCGTTGGCGGTTTCGCGCTCGCACTTCCCTTCCTTGAGGTGTTCGCGCCGAAGCGTGCGGGTGCTGGGCCCTCGAACAACCCGCGCCGCTACGTGTTCGCGTTCGGCGGTTCCTCGCTCGGTATCGACGGTCAGGATTCGGTCGCACCCACCGCTGAGGGGCCGATCGGTTCGGTGATCACGCGTGGTCTTCAGCCGATCGTCGGGCTTGGCCTAAGCGATGCTGTCTCGTGTGTTTCGGGCCTTTCGATTCCGTACGGTCCGGACAACGCCATCCCGGCAGGCGGGCGTTACATCGCCTGGCACGCGAGCTCGACGTGTCCGCTCGCGACCGGTATGCGAACAAACCCCGGGGATGAGTCGCTCACCGGCCCAACCAGCGACTGGGTCGTCGCCAATCAGATTGCGCAGGGCGTGCCCAACCAGGTGCTCGCCTATCGCGTGCAAGCCGCCTTCTATCGTGGAAGCAACGGCACCGACGGCACGCGCGGTCTCATCTCCGCGCGGATGAACGGCAACACCTTGGAGGAGGTCCCTCCGACCTCGAGCATCAAGACGGCCTACCAGAGTTTGATCTCCGGCTTCACGCCGCCCGATCCAGAAGACGCCGCTCGCGCGAAGTTCTTGCTCGAGCGCCGCAAGAGCGTGATCGACCTCGTGCGTGGTGACACCGAGAAGCTGGTCCCGCGCCTCGGCGCAGCCGACAAGATCCGCTTGGAGCGCCACCTCGATGAGCTGCGCGGCCTCGAGACGCGGCTCAACGCGATTGCGCCCCCTGATACCGCCGCCTGTCAGCCCGTTGCGGACCCTGGAGATGACCCTGCGATCGGTGGGGCGGTGGAGAACGGCGAGCAAGGCACTGGCGGCTACACCGATGAGAACGCCGCTTACAGCAATGAAGAGCTACGGGCGACGGTAATGACCGATCTCATTCACATGGCCTTCGCCTGTGACATGGCGCGCGTTGCGAACCTGATGTTCACCTACTCGCAATGTTTCTTGAACATGCGCGCGCTCTTCGGCCACCCAACCGATCTTCACGAGATGAGCCACTACAGCATGGGAGGCAACCAAGCGGGGGCCGACGCCATGGCGGACGGAATCTCGTGGCACGTCAAACATTGGGGCCGGCTCTTGCAAAAGCTCCGGGATACGGAGGACTTTGACGGCAGCTCGATGCTTGAGACGACGAGCGCCATCCTCTGCTTCGAAGGCGGCTGGGGTTATGACCCTGAGCAGGACGCTCAAGGTTCGGCTCACTCGTCGGACAACATGGTCGTGTTGATCGGTGGCAAGGCGGGCGGTCTCAACCGCTCGGGCGGCCAGGCCATTCGGCGCGTCGGTGAGCACCCGGTCAAGGTGATCAACACGGCGATGCGCGCGGTGGGCGTCAACCAGGATTTGGGCGAAGTGGCCGGGCACTATCCCGAGCTGATGCTCTGATTGTAGGGGCGTGAGCGCTAGTAGCGGCCCGGGTGAGGGCCGCTCGAGCTTCAATCAGGGGCAGTTGGCGTTGAGCGGCGCTTCGTCGGACCCATCCAAGCAATCGAGGTCGTTGTCACACTCCCACGTGTCCGGGATGCAGGCACCATCGGCGCAGGTAAACTCACCGAACACGCAACCGCCACCACCGCAGTTGGGGTTGGTCGGTGCTTCATCCGAGCCGTCGGAGCAGTCGGGGAAGCCATCACATTCGGAGAAGAAGAAGACGCACTCGCCGTTGGCGCAAGTGAAGTCGAAGATGCCGCAACCACCGCCGCCGCAGTTGGGGTTGATGGGCGCCTCGTCGGAGAAGTCGGCGCAGTCCGGGAGGCCATCGCAGGCGTAGAAGTCGGGGAAGCACTCGCCGCTCTGACACGCGAACTCATCGGGTTGGCAGTTGGAGGTGTTGCAGTTGGGGTTCTGCGGCGCTTCATCCACCGCACCCGCGCAATTCTGAAAGGTGTCGCAAACGAGGTTCATCGGAATGCAGCTACCGTCGCCGCAGTCGAACTGGCCCGCGCACTCACCGCAGGTCTCGTTGATCGGATCCTCATCCGAGCCATCCGCGCATTCGGTCGTGCCGTTGCATTCAGCAGCGGCGTTGATGCAGCCACCGTTTGCGCATTGGAATTGGTTCGGCTGGCAACCGCTGCCACCACCTTGGCCGCCGATGGGCGTGCCGCCCTCGCCCCCGTTGCCGCCGTTGCCGGTTCCGCCGGTTCCACCTACCGAAGGCTCCCCAGCTTGGCCGCCGCTGCCACCGTTGCCGGTTCCGCCATTGCCGCCTTCATTGGAGCCACCGTTACTCGACGTTCCCCCTGTGAGGTCGGTATTGCTGGTGGCACAGCCCGTAGCGATCAACAGCCCAATCATCAAGCCAAAGCTAAAGCGCATGAATTAGTGGATAGCAGCGGAGCGGCTACGTCAATGCGGTACGTGCGAACCAGGTACGGAACTTCTCGAGCAGCGCGTCGACTTCTTCGGCGCTGTTTTCGATCAGCAGGTTCTCGATGCCGAGCCCGCGCAGAGCCGCGACCGCCAAATGTACATCCAGGTCGTTCTCGTTACGTTGCATCAGCAGCGCAAAGACCCGGCGCTGGTGCTGAAGTTGTTCGGCGAGCGCCCTTCTAATTTCGGGGTCGTTGACCGCCTCCGCCATGAGGCCCAACATGATCAGCGAGCGTCGGCGATCACTGAGTAAGCGGCGCAGTAGCGCGAACAACAGCTCCTCCGAAGGTCGTTCCCCGCCTGTTGCCAGGGCCTGCTCGAGTTCTTCTCTCGCCCGCCCGGAAAGTCGAACGAGGACTGCTGCGACCAGGTCGGCTTTGCGAGGGAAGTAGTAGGTGAGGTGGCCCTGTTGCAGCCCCGCGGCGCGCGCCACTTTCACCTGACCAAAGCCGCGCGCGCCCGATTGCTCCAAGAGCTCAATCGCCGCATCCACGATCTTTCCCCGCAGGTCGTCGCTCATTCGCACACCCTTCTAGCGCGTTGTGCACTGAGCACGTGACGAAGCTTGAGTTTGTATGTATACAAAGACGATGCGCACCTGTGTTTGGGGTCTGGTTTGCGGGTTGGCTTTAGGTTGCGGAGATGACGGCTCGAGCGGCGCAGGGAACGCCGGTAGCGGTCCTGTCGGCGGGGCCGGCGGAGCGGGCGGTGCCGAGCCGGCCAGCTTGCTGGATGCGCGCTACTGCGAGGTTCTGCTCGGTTCAATCAGCGGCGCAACGGTGGACGTGGACGTGTACAACACCATCGGGCTCAACGACTGTCCGCAGGCTGATTGGGAGGCTCTGGACGCAGACGCCATCAAGAGCGAGTTCATGGTGGACGCGGCCATCCTCAACGGCCCCCGCTATTGGACGATCACCCGCTTTGCAGTGGGGGTTCTGCAGAGCGAGGAGGTCGTCACCTTTGGCGGGCTCGATATGCGGATAGGGGGCAGAATCAGCCTTCCTATCAGCGTCGTGACTCAAGGCAACTCGCCTTACCAGGACCGCACGATCCAGCGCGAGAGCATCGTGCTGTTTGCGGCAGGCCAGCGCGTCTACGAGCTCGTGGACGATACCGATCGCGTCTTCATCATGCAGTCTTACAGCACACAGTATGAGCCGCAGACGCTCGCTTCCTTGGAGACGCTCGGTGAACGGCTCTCGCTCCCGCAAGGTTGGAGTTACCGCACGCGGGTGCTGAGTGAGGACCTCCAAGTGGAGGCGGTGGACAACCTAGCTACGGTGCTGCAAGACGACTTTACCAACACCTACCAACTGACAGCGCTCGCGCCCTGACAGCGCTCTCAGCCCGGCGTCCAAGGAATCAAGCGGGAGGTCCGCTTTTGGTACTGCGCGTACTCCGGGTAACGCGAGAGCGTGATGCTCTCCGTAAAATTGGTGGAGCCGTGAAAGAGCAGGGTCAACAGACTCGGGCCGATGATGCTGACGTTCAACCACTGCCCAGAAGCGGCGACCGAGAAGAGGTAAAGACTCCACCATAGGGCTTGCTCGGCGAAGAAGTTGGGGTGGCGCGAATAGGCGAATAGCCCCTTGGTGAGAAACGGAGACTCCAACGATTCTCCGCGCGAAAGTCGGGCCTTCTTGTCTTGGTGGAAGGTCCACTGCTGTTGGTCGGCGACCGTCTCGAGCACCAAGGAGCCGATGAAGGCGATGGCTGCGACCGCATCAAGGAGGCCGAGCGGCGTGGCTTTTCCGGCGATGGCTACCCAAGCGGGTAAGGCCAGCAGATAGAGCAGCAAGTTCTGATAGCCAGCGACGAAGAAGAAAGAGAAAAGCTGCCACTGCCAGGGGCTCATCTTCTTGCGCATCACCGGCCAGCGGTAATCTTCGCCGCCCTTCGCATAGCCGCCTTTGCGGGCGAAATTGAAGGTCAGTCGCGCGCCCCAGGCGAACACCAGCGCTGCCATCAGCGCCACCCGCGGGTTCTCTGCGCCAGCCTTCCACGCGAAGAACATCGCGTATCCAACGGGGGTCAGGGACCAAGCGCGATCCACCCAGGAGTGCTCTTTGGTGAGCACTCCCAGGAGCCAGCAGATGAAGGCTACGGCAGCACAGCCGTAGAGGCCTTGAAGCAACGTTGCGTCCACGAGGCCCTTTTAGCTGA
Source organism: Polyangiaceae bacterium (assembly GCA_044376115.1). Taxonomy (GTDB): domain Bacteria; phylum Myxococcota_A; class Polyangia; order Polyangiales; family Polyangiaceae; genus Xiheicaenibacterium. The sequence goes on from JBILLK010000006.1 coordinate 254,143, forward strand.
AGACGCGAACGGAAGCTCTTTCGCTACAGCAGGTTTGCCGCCAGCTCGGCGAGCTCGCTGCGCTCCCCCTTCGAGAGCACCACGTGAGCCGCGATCTTCTCGCGGCGAAAGCGCTCCGCCACGACCGAGAGGCCGTTGGAGGCGTGATCCACGTAGGGGTTGTCAATCTGCTGCGGATCACCCGTCAGGATGATCTTGGTGCCCTCGCCGCAGCGCGTGATGATGGTCTTCACCTCGTGCGGGGTGAGGTTCTGGGCCTCGTCGACGATCAAGTACTGGTTCGGCAGGCTGCGGCCGCGAATGTAGGTCAGCGGTTCAACCTGAATCGTTCCGCTCTCGAGCAGCTCCAAGAACCCGCGCGTATTGCGGCCGTTCTTCGCGTTGCCGTTGGAGAACAGAAACTCGAGGTTGTCGAAGATGGGTTGCATCCACGGGTTCAGCTTCTCGTCCACATCCCCCGGCAGAAAGCCGAGATCGCGCCCGAGCGGCATGATTGGCCGGGAGACCACCAAGCGCGAATAGGTGCCGTCTTCCGTCGTTCGCTTGAGGCCAGCGGCGATGGCGAGCAGCGTCTTGCCGGTGCCGGCCTTGCCGAGCAAGGTGACGAGCCGGATCGAGTCGTCGAGCAGCACGTCGAGGGCGAAGGACTGCTCGCGGTTACGCGGCCGGATCCCGAGCACGCCCTCGCGCGAGACGCGCAGCGCGACGATCTGACCTTTACCCGCGTCGAAGCGACCCAGCGCCGTGTGCCCCGGCGACTTCGCGTTGCGCAGCATGACCGCCGCGTTGGCGGCGATGTTGGGCGCGGTCTCGAGCGACAAGAAGCCGTCTTGGAAGAACGAGTCGATGTCGGCCTCGGGGACCTCCAGGTCGAGGAACGGTTGTTCCAGCGACTCGTCGTCGACACGCTGGTTTTCGTAGGTCTGCGAGACGATGCCGAGGGCGTCGGCGCGGATACGCAGGTTCGTATCCATGGTCACGAAGATGGTCGGCTTGCCCTTGTCCTTGTCACGGACGTCGATCGCCGTTTGAAGAATGGCTTGGTCTTGCGAGGTCTTGTCGAAGCCGACGCCGAGCTGCGGACGCTTCTCGGGGATCAAGATGCGGAGCGTGCCGCCACCGTCGAGCGGTACGCCGCGCGCGAGCGAGCCTTCATCGCCGCGTTGCTCGTCGAGCAATCGTGAAATGGTGCGAGCGTTGCGGCCGCGTTCAGTGCCTTCGCGTTTGAACTGGTCGATCTCTTCGATCACGAAGATGGGAAGGACGACGTCGTTGTCCTCGAATTTGAAGATGGCGCGCGGGTCGTGGAGCAGGACGTTGGTGTCGAGGACGTAGTTCTTTTTCATGAGGGCCAATGCGATAGAGCGTCACGGGCTGCGTACTTGACGCATTCGGAGAGCGTTGGATAGTTGAACACTGCGGTGGAGAGGTCATCCACGGTGCCGCGCAAGACTACGGCGATCTGCCCGATGTGGATGAGTTCTGTTGCGCGGTCCCCAATGGCGTGAGCGCCGATGAGGACGCGCGTTTCTTGGTCGAAGACCAACTTCATGAAGCCGCCGGGCAGGCCGTTGATCTTTGCTCGGGCGTTTTTGTCGAAGTGCCCGTGCCCCGCAACGACGTGACGGCCCGCCGCAATGGCGTCCTCCTCGGACAGCCCCACGCAAGCGACCTCCGGGATGGTGTAGATGCCGTACGGCAGGATCTGAGCGACCGCACAAGCGGCACCTTGTGACTCAAAGGCGCAACTGACCGCTACGCGGCCTTGTTCCATCGAGGTGGAGGCGAGGGCAGGAAAGCCGATCACATCGCCGACGGCGAGAATGCTGGGCACGCTGGAAACGTAGCGCTCATTCACCGCGACGCTGCCGCGAGGCCCCATTTTTACCCCCACGGCCTCCAGGCCAAGCCCGGCTGTTCGGCCGCTGCGGCCGCCGCAGAAAAGCACCTTGTCACATAGAACGGTGCTGCCTCCCGCGAGCTTGACCGCGAGCGCATCGCCGTCATGAATGATCGAGTCTTGCGCTTCCTTCAGCCGAACGTCGATGCCCATCTCCACGAAGGCGACGCGCAACGCTTCACTCATGTCGCGGTCGAGAAAGGGCAGGAGCTCGTCGCGCTTGTCGACCAAGGTCACCTTGCAACCAAGCGATCCGAAGATGGAGGCGTATTCACAGCCGATGACGCCTGCGCCGAGGATCACCATGCGGGGCGGCATGTTGTCGAGCTGAAGGATCGTGTCGCTGTCCTCAACCTCTGCTTGATCCCACGGAATCTCGGCCGGGCGGTGCGGGACTGAGCCGGTGGCGATCAGTAGGAATTCACCCGTGACCTTGGATACGGCGCCGTCAGGCAAGGCAACGGTGACCTCGTGTGGGCCGGAAACGCTTGCGTGGCCGCGCATGAGCCGCACGTCGTGTTGCTCGTACTCCGCCAAGATGCGCTCGACCTCGAGCTTCTTGACCGCGGCTTTACGCGACAAAAGCTTCGGCACGAACAGGTGCTCGTCGATGGTGACGCCGACGCCGTACACCTCGCGTTGCTCACGACCCGAGAGGAAAACAGCGGTCTCGCGCAGCGTTTTGGAGGGCAGCGTGCCCGTGTGCACCGCTGCGCCACCAGGCTCTTTCTCGCGTTCAATCACGATGACGCGCTTTCCCATGAGGGCTGCCGTGACAGCGGCGCGCTCGCCTGCCGGGCCCGAACCGAGAACCACTAGATCGTAATCGTATTGCACGTGGAGGCGAGGGTAGTATCCCCGGTCCGCCAAGAGCAACAGCGAGCGAACCATGTCGAACGATCTACCTGTCCCCTGCTGCATCCAGTTCAGGATGAAGATGGGCGAGCGCTTTAATTCGGTAAAATCTTGGTGTGCCGGCTCTGGGAGGCCGTGACGATGGGCCAGCTTCGTAAGAACCTCTTATCCTTCGCAGCAACGGCTGGGCACCGAGTCAAAGGGGCGATCGCGGTACTGACGCAGGACCCAGTACGTGAAACCGGCATCGTTCAGCGCATCGAGCACTGGGCGGCCAAGGATGGTGAGCGCGTCTTCGTCTCGTTCGAGAAGGAGCGATTGAGCTACCGAGAGATGGCCGGCCGCATTGCTCGCCGTTCGGCCACGCTCGCGAAAGAGGGGGTCAAGCGCGGGGACAGCGTCGTGTTGATGATGAGCAACCATCCGGCGTTTCTGGTCAATGCATGGGCCATATCCAGGCTCGGCGCAGTCGCCACGCTCATCAACACCAACCTAACCGGCGCGAGCCTGCGGCACGCACTGCTCTCGACCAAGCCACGGCTTTTCGTGGTTGGCCGGGAGTTCATAGGCACGGTAGCGGAGGCGCTCGAGGGTGAGCCCGCTCGCGTGTTGTGGGAGGAGACGCGTCCGGCGGAGGGCACCTCGACCGCCGATGCAGCTCCGCCCGAATTGGAGCTACCGAGGCTCGACGCCGAGGTGCGCGACGTTCCTGACGCCGTGATCACACGGGGCGACGACCTTTACGTTTATATCTTCACCAGTGGGACGACGGGTCTACCCAAGGCCGGCCGCATCTCGCACGCACGCTCGATGACCGCGGCCCACGGCTTCGGTGGCTTCACCCTCGGCTTGGGCCCGAGCGACGTGCTCTACGTGTGTCTGCCGCTCTTTCACAGCTCGGGGTTTCTCATCGGAGCTGGTGGCGTCGCCAACGCGGGCGCAACCATCGCCCTCGCGCGCAAGCTCTCGGTCAGTCGCTTCTGGGACGATGTTTGCGACTCAGGCGCCACAGCCTTCGTCTACATCGGGGAGATCTGCCGCTACCTGCAGATGGCTCCACCCCATCCCAAAGAGCGCATGCACAAGCTCACCCGCATGGTTGGAAACGGCATGCGGCCCGACGTCTGGAGAGAGTTCGTCAAACGCTTTGAGCCAGGGGTGGTGCACGAATTTTACGGCGCCACCGAGGGCAACGTGAACATGACCAACCTGCTCGGGCGCGAGGGCTCGGTCGGGAGGATGCCGCCCTTCTTCTGGATGGATAACGCGTTCTTGGCCAAGTGGGACGCTGACAACGAGGTCCCGCTCCGCGATCCGAACGGGTTCTGTGTGCCCTGCAAACCAGGCGAGGTGGGTGAGCTGCTCGGCCGCATCGACGCCTCGCGACCGACGATGCGTTTTGAAGGGTATCTCGGGGAGGCGGCGACCAACGCCAAGATCCTTCGCGACGTGAAGGTGCGTGGCGACCAATACTTCCGCTCGGGCGACCTGCTCAAGAAGGACCGCTGGGGCTTCTATTACTTCGTCGATCGCATCGGCGACACCTTCCGCTGGAAGGGCGAGAACGTATCGACCAACGAGGTAGCGGACGTTTGTGCGCAAGCCGAAGGGGTTGAGTTGGCCAACGTTTATGGCGTGAGTGTGCCCGGCGCGGACGGTCGGGCTGGAATGGTGGCGCTCTCGCTCCAAGCCGGTGCTCACTTCTCCCCGGAGCGCTTTTACGAGCACGTGATGAAGCGGCTGCCTCCGTACGCCGCTCCGCTCTTCGTACGGTTACTGCCGGAAGCCGTGGTCACGGCGACCTTCAAATTGCGCAAGGTCGATCTGCAGCGTGAAGGCTTTGACCCAGCGGTGACTTCGGATCTGCTCTTCTACCGAGACGACAAGAAGCGCTCCTTCGAACCGATCACGAGTGAGCTCGTAGCTGCGGGAGAATGGCCCCCGCGCATTTGAACGTGCGTGCGTTCGCGTCGATGCTCGTTCTTGCTGCCTGCTCCGAACCAGTGGCGCGAGAGCGAGCCGCTAGCAGCGCCGCGACGCCCTCTGAGGACGCTGCGGCAGTGCTTTCGGTGGCGTCGGCGGGCCAGCTGGGCTCAACCACCACAGCGACCGAGCCGCCGGTTGATCGCTGGGTCGAGCAGACGCTGCGCGCGGCAGACCCACGCTTCGCTGGCTGGATCGACGACGCGGAGAACCTGCGTTTACAGGTGCTGGTGACTGAGGTCTCGCCAGACGGTCAAACCTGGATCAGCCACGGGTTTCGCGTAGACGCTGAGTACTTCTACCCGGCCAGCGCCATCAAGCCCTTCTTGGCCGTCGCGAGCTTGCGCGCGCTCGATGCGCGTGTGGCAGGGCAAATCCCGCTCGGGACGCGCATTCGTCGCTGTCAGCCGTTGCGTCCGGGGTGCGAGCCGCCGGAGCAAGATGAAGACAAGGAGGCCGAGTCGAGTGAGCCGGACTCCAAGCCAAAGCACGAGAAGCTCTACCTCGGCGAGGAGATCGCCAAGCTGCTCTCGTATTCGGACAACGACTCGTACAATCGGCTGTGGGACATCGTTGGGCATAGCGAGCTGAACGCGGCTGTGGCGGAGCTCGGCTTCTCGTCGATTCGGTTCCACCATCGCATGGACGCCCCCGCCGAGCGCTCGCGCAGCACCGTTCGGGTTCAGCTATTGCCGCCGTCGATGAAAGGGCTCGATTTGCCCGCCCGCAAGAGCTCCTTCGAGCCAGCGCCGACGCCGGCCGAGCGCTTGCTGATAGGGACGAGTTACTTCGATCGCGGTAAGCGCGTCGAAGAGCCGATGAACTTCGCGCGGAAGAACTACGTGTCGCTCCGCGAGCTGCAACAGATGAACATGTCCTTGTTGTTCCCCGCGCGCGCCGAGGCCAAGCCGCTCAGCCTCTCCGAGCTCGAGCGCGAGCATCTGATCAAGGCGATGACGGCCAACCTCAGCAAGCCCGCCAATGCCGCCGAGCACCATCCACTTTCGGCCGGGGTCTTGGAGGTCATGCCGGACGCCAAGCAGCTGCGCATCGTGGGGAAGTCAGGCCGAGCGTACGGCTTTCACATCGACAATTCCTGGGTCGAGGACAAGAGTAGCAAGCGCGCGTTCTTCGTCACTGCAACCGTCTACGCCAATCCGGATGGCGTGCTCAACGATGACGACTACGCCTACGACGAGACGAGCAAGCCGCTGCTGCGCGCCCTCGGTGCGGCTCTGGCACGCAAAATATTGCTCGCTCCGTAAGCCTGTTTGAGGGCACTTCCAGGAGCCCAAGCTGATAGCGTTACGCCACCACGCCTTGGCCTCGCGGCGATACGCGGCTAAGAGTTTGGCCCTGTTTTTTCGAGAGGTTCCAATGCGCAGGTTGTTCGGTTCGCTTTCGGTTCTTGGTTTGGTGCTGATGCCGCGGGCAGCGGCAGCTCAACTGCTGTTCGAGGATCAGGGCACTGCGGTCTTGCCGCAGGGATGCAACGGCTCTGGCTGTTGGACGAACTATGCGCGCGCCGTGGACGTGGACGGAGACGCCGATCTCGATTTGGTGGCAGTCAACTGTGGAGGCTTCTTCTCGAACCCGCAGCCGCAACCGCTGATCGTGTGGACGAACGACGGCGCTGGGAACTTCGTCGACGCCTCCAACATCTTCGGCTCGATCTCGGCGACCTTGCGTCAGGTCGCCTTCGGTGACGTTGACGGCGACGGAGACGTCGACATGGTGGCTCCCTCGGCGGGCAACGCGCAGCCCGATCGGCTGTTCATTCAGACTGCCCCAGGCGTTTACGCGGACGAGGCCTCTACGCGCTTACCGGCCAATAGTTCGAGCGACGCAGGCGCTGTTCGCTTGGGCGATCTGGATGGGGACGGCGATTTGGATCTAGTGGTGGCCGAGGGCTACCTCAACGACGGCGCAGACCCAGCGAGCATTTATCTCAACGACGGGACCGGCAAGTTCACGCTCACGAACACCACGGTTCCGACGAGCAAGAACGGCGTGAATCCAGACGATGTGGATCTCGCGGACATCGATGGCGATTTCGATCTCGATATCCTGATCAACTTTCACCAAGGTCAGAACTCGCTTTGGCGCAACGACGGCGCCGGCAACTTCGAGGACATCTCGGCGAATTTGCCTGGTCTCTCGGGTGGCGCCTTCCACTACGGTCCGGCCTTCTGTGACGTCGACAACGACGGCGATCTCGATCTCTTCACCGACAACGCCTCAGCGGATGGCAGCTACCAAGAGCAGCTGGCGATCAACGATGGCAGCGGGAACTTCAGCGATGAAACCTCGCGCATCAGCGGCAACAGCTCGGCCGATGACAACCTGATCGCCTGCGTAGACTACGACTCCGACGGGGACTTCGACTTCATCGTCGGGTCGCTCGCGACCAATCATCGGGTCTTTCAGAACGACGGTCAGGGGAACTTCCAATTGGTGGCCAACGCGGTGGATGGTCCCACCGTGCCGAATCTGTGGCTCGAGATCGGCGATCTCAACGGGGACAAGCGCGCCGACCTTTTCGCCGTTCAAGGCGAGGGCAATCCGCAAACCGAGCGCCTGTACTTCGGCAACGCCAGCGTGGTCGAAGACAACCTGGCGCCGCGCGTGATCGCGATCGAGAACGTGGACCTATCTTCCGCTGCCGAAACGGTGGTGCGCTTCCGGCTTTCGGACAACGCGACCTCCGACGGCGGACCCCGCGTCGATCGCGCCTGGGTGCAGATCGGTAATCAGCAGATCGACGCAGAGTTCATCGGTGGCGACGTGTTTCGCGCAGTGGTCCCGGCGACGAGCGAGAGCGTGTTTACGGTGTGCTCTGCAGACGCTTCAGGCGTGACCGAGTGTGACGGTGGTGAAGGCGGCGGCGGCACTGGCGGAGGCAACGCTGGCGGTGCCGGTGGCGCCGGTGCTGGCGCGGCCGGCGGCGAGTCGCCGGGCTCTGGGCCTTCGGGCTCTGGTGGTTCGGGAGGCGCTGGTGGGTCGGATTCGGAGGGCGGCTGCGATTGTCAGTTACCGGCCCAATCGTCGACGCCGGGCCTCGCCCTGGGCGCTCTCGGCTTGCTGCTCGCGGCCATGCGCCGTCGCGCCGGCCGAGGTTCCAAGTGAAGCCGCCGCGTTTGGTCGGTCCTGCGCTGACCGCGGCACGCCTTGCCGCTGAGTCGGGGCCAGCGGCGGCGGTGCTCAAGAACGTACTCTCGGAGAGCCTCGGGCTCGACAAGCTGAAGGCCGTTCCGGAGCATGACCGCTCGACGGTGCCGGTCACCAACGAGCCATTGGTTGCACGCGCAGAGAAGAAGCTCAGCGACGCGAAGCTCCCTCCGCCCAAAGGCCATTCGTGGCCGCGCACCTCTGCCGAGTTGCGCGCGGCCTATGCTGCCGGAACGGCTTCCGCTGAGGACATCGGACGGCGCTCGCTCGCTTTCGTTCGGCGGCTCGAGGCGAACCGCGTGCACAACGTGCTGGCGGCGGAGCAAGAGAGCCGCACTCGGAGCGAGGCCGAAGAATCGGCGAAGCGGCATCGCGCGCGCGCGGCGCGTGGTCCGCTGGACGGCATCCCCTTCATCACGAAGGACGAACTCGATGTGCAGGGGCTCGCAACCCGGGTGGGGTCACGCTGTGAGTCCACCGCGCCCAAAGCGGCTGACTCTACGGTCGTGGAGCGGCTGCGAGCTGCGGGTGCCGTGTTCGTTGCCAAGACGGTCATGACGGAATGGGGCATGTCGCCGCTTGGTCAAAACCCGAACTTCAACATGCCGACGAACGCTCATCACGCCGAGCGTTGTCCCGGTGGCAGCAGCTCGGGCACGGCGGTGGGCGTGGCGCTTGGCGTGGCGCCGTTGGGCGTCGGTACCGACGGTGGCGGGTCGGTGCGCATTCCGGCTTCGCTCAACGGTCTCTTCGGTCTCAAAGCCACCTTTGGTCGCGTCAGCCGCGCAGGCAGTCTCAGCGGCACCGTCGGTCACGTCGGGCCCATTGCTTCGTCCGCCTGGGAGCTCGCCCACTTTCTTGATGCCGTCTCGTCGACGCCAGACCGGCTTGATCCATCGACGTCGTGGGCGCGAAAGCCAGGTCCTGGTGGCTTTGGTGCGCGCCTCGGCGCGGGCGTCAAAGGGCTGCGTATCGGCGTTCCGGAGGCCGAGTGGTCCAGCGCTGCTCGCGATGTTGCAGAGGCCTGCAAACAGGCGCTATCCGCCCTTGAACGTGAGGGAGCGGAGCTCGTATCGGTCAACATGCCGCTGGCGAACGTGGCCGCGCCGATCGGCTATCTCACCATCGGCAGCGAGATCCTTGCGGCTCATTGGCAGGACTTCGTTCACCGCCGTGAGCTGATGGGGGAGGACCTTCGGCTTTCTTTGGCGGTGCTCTCGAGCATCTCCGCGCACGAGTTCCTCGATGCCCAGCGTCTGCGTACGGCGCTGCGGCTCGAGTCGGCCAAGTTGCTCGAGGACGTGGACGTGATCGCGCTGCCCACCACCGCAACCACTGCCCCCGCTCTGCCGGTGGCCCAACGCGGGCGTGCGTTCTCGGATCCGGAGGCGATTGACGCCATGTGCCGCTTCAATTTCTTGGGCAACCTGACTGGGCTTCCAGCGGGGACCGCGCCGGTTGGACAAGACGTGGATGGCTTACCGATCGGCCTGCAGATCATCGGTGATGCTTGGGATGAAGCGATCGTGATCGGGGTGCTCGGCCACCTTGAACGGCTTGAAGTTGCTCGCGTCCCGAGGCCCAAAGCGGCGCTCGATCTGCTCTCTCTGTGAAGTCAAAATAGTCGCCGACTCTCCCTCTTTTTTCGCCTTCTCGAAGAAGCGTCTTAAGAGGGGGGCATGCGGACCTTCGCTCCCATTTTTGCCTCGCTCATCGGATTGGCGGTTGCCCTCCAGGGGTGCCACCGTGAGGACTCTGCAGCCAAGGAGTCAGCCCCTGCAGAACCGCCGGCACTCGCCAAGCTCGAAGAAGCGAAGCCGCTTCCGGCGATCCCGGCGATCCCTGCGCCCAAGAAGCTCGACGCTCCTAGTCAGCCGGAAGCTAGCTCCGACGCTGCGGCCGAGGACGAAGAAGAGAGCGCAGATGAGCAGCCTGAAGAGGCGAAGCCAAACAAGAAGCGACGCGCCTCCAAGGGCTCGCGGCGCCGCTCGCGCAGCCACTCAGAAGAAGAGACCGCCGAGGTCGCGAGCAACAAGGGCAGCAAGGTCAAGAGCAGCAAGGATGCTGTCGACGGGGCCCCGCTGAGCCTCAAGCGCATTCAGTTTGCGGAGGCGATCAAAGATCGCGAGCCGGTCGATCCCGAAGAGACCTTCTCGATGACCAACACGGGCAAGCTCTACGCCTTTCTCGAGCTTTCCAACCAGTCGGAAGAAGAAGAGAAGGTGACCGTCACTTTCGTCCCGCCGATGGGTGGTGCGACCAAGGTCACGCTCGATGTGGGTCCACAAAAACGCTGGCGTACCTGGGCGTTGCGCAAGGCCGTCTCCGCTCCCGGAACCTGGCGAGTGGTGGTGCGCGATAGTCACGGCAAGGAGCTCGGTAGCCGCACCTTCGAGGTTACGGAGTGATGATGGATCCGCGCGCTCTCATGCACGGCTCCGTGGCGGTGGTCGCCCTTGCCGCAAGCCTGCTCGGTTGGGTCTCCGAACCTTCCCATGTCTGCGACGTTGGTCACGAAGCTCACGACGCTCCAGCTGCAGCTCACAAGCGCGGCCGCTTCGAGGTGCTCTCCGACGTGGCGCTGTCGCAGAACGTGACCGAGAAGCTCAACCTCGTCGCCGAACGTTACAAGCGCCGCACCGGCAAGACCTTCATCGTTACCAGCGGCACGCGCGATCCGGTTAGCCAGGCGGAGCTGATTCACGACAAGCTCAGCGCCGGCGACGATCTGATGAAGCTCTACAAAGACAAGGCCGCCGTGGCGGAGCTCGTGCAGATCTACAACGCGGGCCAGGCCGCCAAGAAGTCGCGCGCCATCATCGTCTCCTCGATCGCCACGGCGATTCGTGGGCAAATCAAGAAGGGCGTGTTCATCTCGGCCCACCTCAAGGCCGGCGCCGCGGACGTCCGCAGCACCAACATGTCAGCCTCGGAGAAGCGCGCGTTCGTCGACGCAGTGCGCGAGGCCGGCGGCTTCGACGTGATGTTCGAATCCACGCCGCCTCACTTTCACCTGCAGCTCGACTGACGCTCAGTTCAGCCCGACGTAGAGGTTCTGGACGTCATCATCTTCGTCCAGCGCCTCCAAGAAGGCCTCGACCTCGGCTCGCTGCTCTCCTTCGAGCGCCACCGGGTTCTTGGGCTTCCAGATCAGCTTGGCCGAGGAGACGCTCCATTTGCGATCGCCCAGGGCCTTGCCGACGATCCCGAGATCACCCGGATCGCTGAAGAAGCGCGTGGTGCCGTCCGCATCCGACTCCACTTCTTGCGCGCCGCACTCGATCGCGGCCTCTTCAGCGTCGACTCCGGCTCCCGGCGGCGTAGCCTCGACTTCGCCGACGCGCTCGAAATCCCAGGAGACCGAGCCGCTTGCGCCCAGTTGGCCCTTGCGAAAGAGCAGTCGCACGTTGGACGAGGTGCGGTTGCGGTTGTCGGTGAGACACTCGACGATCACCGGGACCTGGTGCGGCGCAAAGCCTTCGTAGACGACGGTCTCGAATTGAACGCCTTCATCCAAGAGCCCAGCGCCCTTCTTGATCGCGCGCTCGAGGGTCTCTTTGGTCATCGAGGCCTTTTTGGCCGCTTCCACCGCCATCCGGAGCGCGGGATTCAAGCTTGGATCAGCGCCGTTGCGCGCGGCGACCATGATCTCCTTCGCGAGCTTGCTGAACACGCGCCCTTTGGCGTTCGCCGAAGCCTCGCGACCCTTCTGTTTCCACTGTGCACCCATGGCAGGAGCCCATAGCGCACTTCGGTCATGGCTGAGAAGCGTCCAAAGCCCCACAAGCCCGAGATCGAGCGTGCGTTGGCCAGGAGAGGCTGCGTGTGTGCGGCCGGCCACAGCGTGGGTCTGGCCCGCCGCGCGCCAGCTTCAGGCGGGGAAAGGACGGGGCGGGTTGCGGCCAAAAGCCGGCCTCCAGAGGGCGGCACGCCCTGTGCTGAGGAGTCGGTATGGCACACGGTTCGGCTGGTCGGTCGTCTCAACAAGGTCCAAGTTCATTTTGTTTTGCGCAACGACTCACAGGGGCTCGCCTGCTCACCGCCGCGTTCTTGACGCTCGCTGGTGCCGCTTGTGACCGCGACAGCGAATCGTCGGTCCCGGCGAGGACGTCGACCGTTCCCGTCGCCAGTACGACCAGCGACGTTGCTCCCGAAGTGACCGTCGCAGAGAAGCGCTCGTTTGCGCCCTCGAAGAAGGACTGCGAAACGGTGGCGGTGTTCGCCGAGGGCGAAACGCGCGGTTCGCTGTGTGTGGAGGACGTCGCCAAAGAAGGTCTCACCGTCGTCGACCTCGCTGACAGCTGGACCCCGCGCGTATTCATGCCCGATCCGCAGACCAAATCGGCGCCGGAGTACCGCCAAAAGTACCTCGAACTCGCCGGCTCGGAGAACGCCGATCTCGGGTTGAACGGCATCGCCAACAACGTGTCGCTGACCGCCCGCCGCCTGGTCGATGAGAAGCGGCACAGCTGCAACGCCGCGATTGAGCGCAAGCCGCTGGTCGAGCTCGCGGCAGCGACTTCGGCCGCAGCCAACGAGAAGGCTCGAGCTGCCTTGCTCAAGCAGCCGCAGGCGCGCGACGCGATCAAGGTGATTCAGTCCGAGCTCGTGTGCGCCGGCTTCCTCAAATCGAGCCAGGTTAGCGGTGTACTTACGCAAGCGACCCACGCCGCGCTCGAGGCCTTTCGCCGCAGAAACATGATCGTCGGAAGCGGGCTCGACAACGATACGCTCGCGGCCCTCGCCCTCGGCGGCGAAGAGCTCGCCTTTCGCGCGCTCCTGCGTGGAGTTCGCGAGCGCGTCGCTGAGGCCGCCGGCCTGATCGAGGATGGCACCGCCTCGGAGACCCGCGAGCTGGTGGTGGACCGCGCCATCGACCTCACACGCTTTGCGCCGCTGACCGAGGAGGCGCTGAAGAACGGTGCTCCCGACCTCGTCGACCGCGCTACCGACCGCGCCGCGCGCGAGCTCGGTTGGGTCAGCCCGGAGTCCGCCCGTTCGTTCCTGGCCGCTCAGAGCAAACAGGAACTCGCGACCTTGCGCGTGGCCGTCGCGCTGCCGCAAGCTCCCGCCTATCACAGCGATGCGATGGAGCTGCGCGTCGAGGTGGACCGTGGCGACGTATTCCACGGCACTCCCAGTGAAGCTGCGTTGGCTCGGCGCAAGGCCGGCATCGCTCGTCCACCGACCTTCGTCGTCTACGCCAAAGACGGTGACAAGGAAGTCGCGTTGATTCGTTGGGCGACGACCATCGGCGGCTGGAAGAAGGAGCGCCAAGAGGACGGCGAGATTGGGCTCAAGTACAAGGCCAGCGACGTCGGTGATCGCGTCTGGCGTCAAATCATCGCCGCACCGGCTTGGATGCCGCCGGAGTCAACGCCCGAGACGGATCTCTTGCATGAGGACAAAGAAGGCAACGTTGCGTTGAAGCGCGACCTGATTCAACCCGGCTATCGCAACGCCTACGGCCTGGTCATGCTGATTCACCACGAAGAGGTGACGCGAGGCGGAAAGACCAGCTACCTCGATCATGGCATTCGTACGCACGGCTCGGTGGACTACCGGTCGATCAAAAAGGGTACGAGCCACGGCTGCCATCGCCTTTACAACCAGCTCGCGTTGCGACTGAGCGGCTTTCTGCTCGACCACCGTACGAGCGTGCGTCGCGGCAAGATGAAGACCGAGTATCGCCGCACGCTGCTGTGGAACGAGCAGACGGTCGAGGTGGAGGTCCCCACGCGCGGTTACCTGTTCGAGCTCAACCCTCCGGTGCCGGTGAGGGTGCTCGAGGGCAGCATCTCGGGCGACAAGCAGAGCCCCATTTCGATGTTGCCGGTCGACGAACCGAAGAAGGGCTAACGCGAGCAGCTCGTTGCTGCGATGGGGGCACCTCGAGACTACACTCGCCGCGTGGAGTTCGAGATCGATGAAGAGACGACGCACGGGGACGGGGTGCGGCGGTCGCAACTTGAACTTTCACCGCAGCTCGTAGCCGGACGTTACGAGCTGCGAGCGTTGCTCGGAACGGGGGGAATGGGCAGCGTCTACCGCGTCTTCGACCGCGAGCTCGAGGAGGTGGTGGCGCTCAAGATGATCCGCCGCGACCTGCTCGGTAAGGCGGAGATGGTCGAACGATTCCGCCGCGAAGTCAGGCTGTCGCGGCGAGTAACTCATCGTAACGTCGCGCGCGTCTTCGACATCGGAGGGGCGGCCGGTGAGCGATTCTTCACGATGGAGTTCGTCGCTGGGCGCAGCCTCGGGTCGGCGTTGGAGCAGGCACGCTTGCCGGTGGGCGAGGTCCTGCGCATCGGGCGAGATCTCGCCCTCGGTCTCGCTGCCGCTCACGCCGTTGGCGTGGTCCATCGAGATCTGAAGCCCGACAACGTGATCGTCGCGCAGGACGGGCGGGCTGTGATCACCGACTTCGGGATCGCGCGCTCGCTCGAGCTTCCGCCCAGCGAAGATTCGCTCTCGGGGTCTTGGCTTGGCACCCCGGTCTACTTGTCGCCGGAGGTCGTGGTCGGCGGCGTCGCCGATGAGCGCAGCGATTTGTTTGCGTTGGGCGTGATGTTGTTCGAGGCGCTTACCGGCCGTCTACCGTGGGACGGAACCGATTTCGAGACGGTGGCCGCGCGGCTCGAGCTGCCCGCTATGGACCCGCGCGACTTCAACGCCGTCGTCCCGGTCGAGTGTGCCCGGGCTCTGCTCGAATGCATGGCTCGGATGCCCGAGGATCGCCCGGGCTCCGCCGAGCGGATCGCGGCCGTGTTCGCGACCTGCGCCGACAGCTTCAAGGACCCTTCGCTGCGCGCGACGTTGCCGATGATCGCGTCGCCCACTTCGAGCGGCTTTGCGGTAGAGCGGCCACCCCCCAGCATCGCCAAAGCCGTCAGCGGCTTTCGAACCGTAGCCGTGCTGCCCTTCGAGGATGCTGGGAACGAGCAGGCGGGCTACCTCTCGGAGGGCGTTACCGAGGCGTTGATCCTCGCATTGGGGCGGGCACCATCGCTCGCGGTGCGCCCTCGCGGGCGCGTGCTTCCGTTCAGGAAGACCGGTCTCTTACCGCTCGAGCTCGGGCATCGTTTGGACGCAGAAGCGCTCGTGTTTGGCGCCGTGGTGAGCGACACCGCGCTTGCGCGCGTGGGGCTTCGCGTGATCGATTCGAATGAAGGCTTTCTGCTTTGGTCAGGCCACTTCGAGCGGCCGATCGATCAGCTGTTTCCGCTCATTCATGAGCTGGCCGCGGCGGTAACGAACGTACTCTCGTCGGGCCGCCCTGCGCCCTGCGTTGAATCCAACGCGGCCGGTCTAACGGAGTTGCTGCTGCAGGCGCGGTACGCGTACCACTCCTTCTGGGAGCGGGACTCCACGCGAGCCGTCGCCTTTTTCGAGCAGGCTTTGCAGCTGGCCCCCGAGGATCCACGGGTGATCGCGGGGCACGCGCTGGCCTGTTTGCGCCTGAGCTTCTTCACCGGTGACGCGCTGGATCAAGTCCGCGCCGCTGTTGCCCACGCCGACAAGGTCGCTCCCAACCTTCCGGAAACGCTTTTGGCTCGGGCCTCGCTGCTGGTTCAAGAGAGCAAGCCGGTCGCGGCCGTGCTCGAGCTGTTGCGCGCGCTCGAACAGGCTCCGGATCTCGCCGAGGCCAACTGGCTGCTCGGCCGGCTGCTGCTCGAGTCGGACGCCGTGGAGCTGGCCGCGCGCCGCCTCGAATGGGCTCTCGCGATCGAGCCGGCGCTGACGGTTGCCCGTCGAGATTTGGCTCGGGCGCACGCGCTCTTGGGGCAGTGGCAGGAGGTTGAGCAGGTCGCTGCGAGCGAGCCCGATGCGACGCAGGTTGGCCCCTGGCTCGACCGCGCCCGCTACGCGATGTGGAAACGTGACCCCGCCTTGGCCCGCCTTCATCTTTCGGCGCTGCCGAGCCCGACGGGGGCGACCGATGGCCCCCTCGAGATTGCCCGGGCCCTTTTGGCGATGGTGGCCGAGGCACGCTCACCGTTCCACGAGCCCGCGCTTCACGACTTCGTATTGAAAGCGCGAGGCACGCCGCGGCGCGGCGCGTTTGCTGCCCAAATCGAAGCGGAGCTGCACGCCTTTGGTGGGGCTCGCGAGGACGCCTTGCGCGCGATCAAGGCCGCGCTGCACGCGGGCTTGACCGATCTCTCTTGGCTCGAGCGTTGTCCGCTCTTCAACGACCTGCGCGAGGATGAGGCCTTTCAAAGGGCGCGGCTGGAAGTCGGGCTCGTAGCGGCTCCGGTTCGTGAGGCCATCGTGGGAGCGTGAACGCGCTCAGCAACGTCTGTTTTCGCGTGACTGACCGCTCGGTTGCGCTACCGTCCGCGCCATGATCAACATCGGCGACACGCTTCCTGACGCTTCCCTCACTGAGTCGCTCGAGTTCGGCGACGCCTGCCCCCTCCCGCCCCAGAAGCTCAGCGTGGCTGAGCTTACCAAGGGCAAAACGATCGCCATCTTCGGCCTCCCCGGCGCCTACACGCCCACGTGCTCTGGCCAGCACGTGCCGGGTTATCTCGCCAATCATGACGCGCTCAAAGCCAAGGGCGTCGACGAGATCTGGTGTGTCTCGGTCAACGACGGCTTCGTGATGGCGGCCTGGGGTCGTGATCAGAAGGCCATCGGCAAGATTCGCTTTCTTGGGGACGGCTCGGCTGAGTTCGCCAAGAAGCTCGGTCTCGACATCGACATCCCGGGCATGGGCGTTCGCGTTAAGCGCTTCTCGCTGCTCGCCAAAGACGGCGTGGTCAAGCAGCTCAACATTGAAGGCCCCGGCAAATTCGAGGTCTCCAACGCGGAAACCATGCTGGGTCAATTGGGCTGAGCAGGGTCAATTAGGCTGAGCACGCTCGCTTCAGCGGCGTCGTAACAATGCTCGGGAGCGCTCACGCGCTGCCCGAGCATTGTTCTTTCGAATCCGCCAACGTATGTACCAAACATGAACTACGTTCGCTTTGTCTCGGTCCTTGCGGTTTCATTGCTCGCTTGCGGAGACAGCTCCGGGTCGGGAGCGAGCGCAACCGGCGCAGCCGGCGGTGGTGGCAGCGATAGCGGCGGAGCAGGCGGCACCGGAGCCGGCGGTGCGGACTCGGGTGGCGGCGGCGCTTCAGGAGGCGCGGGTGCAGTAGGGAACTCGGGCGGAGGTGGAGCCGGCGCCGGCGGAGCCTGCTTCGACCCTGGCCCGCTCGAGTTCGCCCCTGCGATGGGGAACCCGGAGTGCCTCACGTTCGAATCGGCCAGCGCGCTGTGTGGCTTCTCTTCCGGCAACGAGGTCTGCGACTTCGCCGTGGCCTGCGGCATCACCTCAGACGTCGGCCAGTGTCAGATCAACTGTGAGCAAGGCTCGGCTTCATTCTGCAATAGCCCGGAGATGGTCGATTGCTTGATCGCGAGCGTATGTGCAGAGGATTGTGATGCAGCCGCTGCTTGCGGCGTAATTCTCTGAGCTAATCGACAATCGGAAGCCGGCGCGCTTCAGGTTTGGCCGGCGCGGCCGGCGCCGTTTTGGCCGCCACCCGCGGCAGCTCATCTTGGCTCCTTGCCTTTACGTAGTAAACGCTGCCCTGCGGTTCCACAGCCTCGAAGCCTTTGCCGTTCCAGATCGCACGCACCAACTGCTGTCCCCACTCGGAAGCCACGGGCGTCACCACCACCGCACCCGTGCGCAACACCTGTCCGAGCGCCGGATCGAGCTCCTTGGCTGCGTAGCCGCAAACCACTGCGTCGAAGCCGCGCTCATCCCCCAAGCAGGCTAATGCGGCCTTCAGGCACGCTTGCTCCTGCGCGTCTCCGGCGACAAGCTGCGCCCTGGGGTGCGCGACTCGGCGCCCCAACTCGACCAGGGCCGGGTCGAGCTCGAGGCTCACGACGGTACCCGCTTCCCCCACCAATTCGCAGAGTAGGCTCGCCCCGTAGCCGGTCCCACCGCCAAGATCCAAGACCCGCATCCCGGGCTTGATCCCTGCGAGCGAGAACGTCTTTAGATAGGCGTGTAAAGCGCTGACCGTCGTCATGCCGGTCGAGTCGAGCGCGATCGCCTCGTCCTTGGCGCTCTCCTGTAAACAGTCGAGCGGAACGAACAGCTCGCGCCGAATGAGCGAAACAGCTCGCTTCAATGCGAGTACGAAAGGTGTCTCGCGCTCCTCTGCGGTGAGCTGCCGCTCGAGTACTTCGCCAAACGCTTGATCGCGTTCCTCGCGATAAAGCCGCTCGGCAAACTCATCCGCCAAGAGCTCGCTGCTAGCCTTCTGTCGTTTACCTGTGTATCGGTTCCAAGCGTAGTAGCGGGACGTGTAGTGAAGCTGCGTCTTGCGTTTGAATTGATCGATTTGCTCGTCAATCGCCAAGGTGAAGTAGTCCCGCGCCGGACCTTGGTAGACAAAGTTGTCGCGAATGCCCCTTAGGATAGGAGCATAAAGCTGCTCGGTGAGGGCGGCGCGGTGTCGATAGCTAAGCTCCGCCGAGGGATCCACCCACTCGGCGAGGAACTCCTGGTCACCGTCTTTCCACCACTCTGGACGGTGAAAGCGCGTGCCAAATCGCCGCTCCCAATCGCCGCGCTCGTCGTCGATGGGTGAGCCGGGATAGAGCCTGAACGGGTCTACCGAGAGAAAGCCGGTGACTCCTCGCGGATCGAGAAAGAGCTGCTCGAGGTAGCGAGCCGAGGTGCGCATCGAGCTTTCGGTCTCGCCCGGATGCCCGACGATGACGTTGGCGCCCCAGGCCACGCCGAGTTCGCGGGCTCGCTGGGAGACATGCAACATCTTATCGAGATAGTCGTGTAGTCGACCTGCTTTTCGGATCGTCGCTAGCTGCTCTGGGTCTCCCGACTCGAGCCCGAAGCCGAGCGCACAGTTCGCCGCGCCGAACAGCTCCAAGTCTTCATCGTCGATCATGTCGACGCGCACCAGCAGCCAGAACTTGCGCGCCGGTAGCGACAACTTCGCCAGCTCCTTGAGGAACTCCCGCCGCCACTTCTTGCGCATGCCAAACAGCGCGTCAGCAAAGTAGACCGTCAGCCCGGTGAGATCGAAGTAAGCGTGTGCGCGCTGAACTTCATCGAGGGCGCGCGAGACCGAGAGCGGGCGCCAGCTCACTTCGCGCTTGGCGCGCTCCATACAAAAGGCGCAATCAAAGGGGCAGCCTCGCGAAAGATAGAGCTCAATCTGGCTAGCGAAGCGACGTAGGTGCGGCTTGTAGCGATCGAGGAAGCTCCAGTCGCTGGGTGCGAGCTCTGCCAGGTCTTCCACTGGGTCGGAGCTCAAGATGGTTTGACGCATCGGACTGTTGCGCTGCACCGACTCGACCACTTTGCGCAGCCCATGTTCGCCCTCGCCCACGATGGCCACATCGAAGGGAGAGCCTTCTTCCATGAAGTCGGTCGGGCGTGCGCTCACGTGATAGCCGCCCGCTACGAACGTCGCCTCCGGCAGCAGCGTGCGAGCGACCGTCGCGATGGCTTCCAGCTTCAGAAAGTCGAAGCTCGAATAGACACTAAAACCGACGACGTCATAGCCCTTCCCATCGGGGCCCTTGAACACCGCGCGCAGGTCCACAGCGCCAAGTGCGCGCTCAGCGTAGAGATCGACGATCGTCACCTGGGCGCCGGTGGTCGCCCGCAGGTAACTAGCCAACGTGACCAACTGCGGACAGCCGAAGTTGCCGGCGGCGGCGCCGTCTGTTCCCGGCCAAAGCAAAAGTACCTTCACGCTCATGTGCGCTCGAGCGCCTTCGCGCGACGAAGCCGTGATGCCGGAACGAACGGCGCGTGGTTAGCTGCGGACGTCGTCGCGCGCGCGGCTTTGAGCTGCGCGGCAAAGGCGTCGTCGACATGCTGAGCAACGAAGGGATCGAGGCCGTGTGCGCCGAGCACTGCCAGTCCGGCCGCTCCACAACCGCCCATACAGGAGGTCTTGAGCGGACACGGCTGGCAGAACTCGGGCGTGACGTCGCGGTAGTGCATCACCGCGTCGGACTCGACCAAGCTTGCGAACGATTGTACCCGCGCATCGCCGATTGAATCGGCGTGCAGCGTGCAATGCCGCAGCTCGCCTTTCGGCCCAAGGGCGAACTCTTGCATCTCGGTGCCGATGGGGCACGACGAGAAGTTCAGGTGCGGAAAATCCGTCTGTTCGACCACGCAGGCGGGCACCGGCATGGTGACCTGCAGCCGCATCCCAGCCGCTCCGAAGGGCTCGGCTTGGCGCAGGGCTTCGATCAGCTCGCTGCGCGAAGGCAGCAATTCCGCCGTTTGGTTTGCTGCGTAGCCGGCGGGTGAGAAGCGCGAGAGCGCGACCTCGGTCGCGCCGAGTGACCGCCAAAGTTCGAGGATCTCCGAGACCACCCGCGCATTCTTGCGCGTGATGACGATGCAGCCGGAGACCGCGACGCCATGCTTTTGCAACAACCGAATACCCTCCAGCGTGGGCTGGAAGCAGTCTTTTCCGACGTGTTCTTCGTGAAGCTCTTGCGAGGGCCCGTTCAAGGTGACCTGCACGAAAAAGGGATCGAACGTCGCCAGTCGAGCGGCCTGACTTTCGCTTATCACCCCGCCGTTCGAGATGATCAGCGCCCGTTTGCCATGGCGCTGCACGATCTCGAGGATCTCGAAGATCTCCGGCCGAGCGAAGGGCTCTCCACCGGTTAGCGTCACGTGGTCGAAGTCCACCTCGGTGAGGGCCTTGTCCACCAAAGAGAGCAGTTCTTCGCGCGGTAGCGAGCCAACGTCCCCAGGAGCTTCGCGCCAATCGTTGTAGCAGTAGCCGCATTTCTGGTTACAGAACGCGGTCAGCTCGATCGCCAAGGAGTAGCGTTTCGGTCGGCTCACCTGGGCAGGTTACCACCGAAGCCGGAGCTGGTTCTCGTCTGCTCATTGTTGCGCTGGCGCAACGATCTTGGGCGAAGCCTCGCCTTCCGCAGCTTGGCCCTCGAGAGCATCGTTGCTTCATCAACAACGTCGCAGCTCGCGACCACAAGGGAAACCATGACCATCTGGAACATCGACAGCTCTCACTCCAGCGTCCAATTCAGCGTTCGGCACCTGATGATCACCAACGTACGCGGTGAATTCAGCGGCCTCAGCGGCACCGTAGAATTCGACCCGGCCCAGCCTGAGACGGCCTCTGTACGGGCGAGCCTAGAGTCCGCATCGATCAACACGCGCGAGCCGAAGCGCGACGAACATCTGCGCAGCGCGGACTTCTTCGATGCCGAGAACCACAAGACGCTGAGCTTCGTTTCGACGGCGTTGGCCAAGAAGGGGGACGGCTTCGTTCTCACCGGGGACCTGACGATCCGCGGGACCACCAAGTCGGTGAGCTTCGCTGTCGAGGGGGGAACCACCGTCGAGAAGGATCCGTGGGGCAATGCCCGCATCGGTGCCTCGGCCTCGGCGACCATCGATCGTAGGGACTTTGGGCTGACCTGGAACTCGGCGATCGAGTCCGGCGGCGTGCTCGTGGGTCACGACGTCAAGATCACGATCGACGTATCGTTGATTCGCGCTTGAGGAAGCGTCTAACGACTATTGCGCGTCAGCAACGTGCTCTAGCCTGAGCCGGATGGCCTTGGACCTCAACGACGTAGGCATGTTCGTGCGGGTGGTTCACCGCTCAGGCTTTGCGAAGGCCGCTCGAGAGCTGCGGGTCCCGACGTCAACGGTGAGCCGCGCGGTCGCGCGGCTGGAGGCCACGCTGGGGGCCCAGCTGCTGATGCGCACCACGCGCAGTGTGACGCCGACCGCCGAGGGACACGCCTTCTTCAAGCAGGTCGCTCCCGCCGTTGCGGCGCTTCATCATGCGGCTCGTGGCATCGATGGCGCTGATCGGCGGCCCCGCGGCAAGCTGCGCGTGACCGCCCCAAGCGACCTTGGAGCGACCTTCTTGGGCGAGGTCGCCGTCGGTTTTGCGGCTCGATATCCCAACATCGAGCTGGAGACGATCCTCACGCAACGCACCGTGAACCTCGTGGAGGAAGGGATCGATGTAGCGCTACGTGCCACCGGGCGACTGCCGGACTCAAGCTTGGTGGCGCGAAAGATCGGCGTGCTCGATGAATACCTCTACGCCTCGCCGGCCTACGTCCAGATGCACGGCGCGCCCTCGGATCTCGCTGGTTTGGCGTCGCACGCCTGCGTCTTGTTTCGGCCCGTGGAAGGGGTGGCTCACTGGACGCTTCGTGATGAGCGTGCCCGCGTTCACTCGCTCGAGGTGAAGGGGCGCATCTCCACCGACGACTTCTCCTTCTTGCGAGCCGCCTTGCTGGCAGGCGCTGGAATAGGCTTGGTGCCTCATATCATCGTGAACGCCGACGTGGCGGAGGGCCGGCTCTTGAGGGTATTGCCCAGCCTCGTATCGAGCGGCACAACGCTGTTCTTCGTCCATGCCGCAAGCCCAGTCGTCCCGGCTAAAGTCACCCTGTTTCGCGATTTTGTGCTGGAGGCCTTCGCTCGCAAGGGGGTGGTCAGCGCGTCTCATTGAGCAGCGTACGTAGCGCGAAAAGTGTGTCCCGCTCGCGAAGATAGAGACGTGGCGTCACCCTAAAGTCCTCTACTCTTTGCTTAAATGTTGCACTCGTCTCGCGCAGCCCTGGTTCCGCTCCTGTTTTGGCTGAGCGTTTCGTGTGGAGATTCGGACTCGTCAGCAGGGGCCAGCGCGAACGGCGGTAGCGCTGGTGCGCCCACCAACGGTGGAGCTAGCTCAGGCGGAGCAAACACGGGCGGCACGGCGACGGGCGGCACAGGCGGGCTCGGTGGCGTCGGTGGCGTTGGCGGTAGCGGCGGTGGTCCGGGCGGCGACGGTGGCCTCGGCGGAAGTGGTGGTGATGGGGGCGTCGCTGGACAAGGCGGTGCTGGCGGAGTGAGCGCTGGCGGTGCCGGTGGTGGAGGCGGAGAAGGCGGCGCGGGCGGCGCTCCACCCGAGTCAGGCCGTGTGCGCGTCGTGGCGGCCAATCTGACCAGCGGCAACTTCCAGAGCTATACGCCTGGGCACGGCGTGCGCATCTTGCAGGGGCTGAATCCCGATGTGGTGCTGCTGCAAGAGTTCAACTTCGGTTCGAACTCACAGGCCAGCCTCAATCAACTCGTCAGTGATATTTGCGAGGGATCTCTGTGTGACCACGTGCGAGGCCCGGCGGCGAAGATCCCCAACGGGGTCATCAGCCGGTACCCTATCTTGCAATCGGGTAGCTGGGTCGATCCAGAGGTGAGCAATCGCGACTTTGTTTACGCGCGCATTGACGTCCCCGGAGCCAAGGATCTTTGGGCCATCAGCGTGCACTTCAAGACGTCCAACGCAACCGACCGCAACGCAGAAGCCGTCGCCCTATTGGCGCAAATCAACGCCGTCATTCCCGAGGATGATCTGCTAGTGCTCGGTGGCGACTTCAATACCGACGTGCGCGAGGAGCCAGCGCTTACGGCGCTGGCGCAGGTCTTTATGGTTGGTCCCACATTTCCAGAAGATCAGGCGGGGAACGAGCACACCAATGCCGGCCGCACCAAACCGTACGACTGGGTTCTCGCCGACGATGACCTCGAGCCGCTGGCCGTACCGGTGGAGCTGGGGGCGGATATGTTTGTTAGTGGCGTGGTGATTGACACCCGCGTCTATACTCCCATCGCCGTGCTTGCACCTGCGCTGATCAATGATAGCGGCGCAACGGCTATGCAACACATGGCCGTGGTACGAGACTTTTTTGTAGCACCCTGAGGCAAACGTGGACCGCTCGAGGTTCAAGCTCCCCGACATGAAGCGGCCAATTGACGTGGGGCGCAGCAGAAGCTGGTGATGCCTGGCGCCACGGTCAAAGGCATGCAGCTTCAGGCTCTCGCAGACGAGTGCAAACGCAGAGGGCGTCCGCTCGAGCGGCGCAAGTATCAGTCCTTCCTCGACTACCCCGGGGAGGAGCTAGTGCTCGTTTTGGCGCAGGCGGCTGCGCTTGCCTGGCCTGATGAGCCAGCGCGAGAAGGTCTTCGGCGACTTGGCCGCGTGGCCTACCCAACGCTCAAGTCTTCGCTGATCGGGAGGGTCGTCTTTGGCGCCGTCGGAGCCGACGTGAGGCTGCTCTGGCCGTTGGTATCCAAGGGGTACCAACTCTCTGCAAGTCGCGGGCAAGCCGAGCTACTCGAGCTTGAGGAGCGCCAGGCCGTGGTGCGGCTCAACGATATCTTCTCGTTTTTGGATGCCTGGCACGTTGGAATCTTAGAGGGCGCGATGTTGGCTTACGGGCGAGAGGCCGAGGTGCTTTTCAGTCCGCTTTCAGACATTAGCGGTGACTTCCTGATTCGTTGGTAGCGCCTCAAAGCATCCCAAGGTTCTTCTGCTCGGATTGCCAAGCCCTTCGAGTTCTGGCAACCACGAGCCATGACGTTTGAGCAGTCGCCTGGCGTGTTCCCTTTGCGCGGCGAGTTCGTGGGCAGAGCGGAAGCGCTCGACCAGCTTGTAGAAGCGTTCGAGCACGGCGCACGTTGCGTTACCGTTACCGGCTCTGCAGGCGTCGGAAAGACCCGCCTCGTAGAGGAGTTCGCGCACCGCTTCGGGCTCCGCTTCGAGGCCGGGGTCCACCTCGCTGATACCTCTGAAGTTGACGATCGTCGGGGGCTTCTGCACGCTCTGGCCGAAGCCTTTCCCGAGCTCTCGATGGGCCAGGTGTCGCGGCCTCAGCTAGTCGCCTGTCTTGCGGCGCGCTGCTCAGGCAAACGGCTTCTGCTATTGGTCGACAACTTCGATCGCTTGCTCGGCGCAGCCGGTGAAATCGCAGCGATCTGTCGAGCTGTGCCTTCTCTGCGCGTGCTCTTGACCTCGCGTGAGGCACTGCAGATCGAGGGGGAATCGGTGCTTGAGCTTTTGCCGCTGTCGGTTCCTTCCGCAACGGCTTCCGTGGCAGAGGTCGCAGCGTCCCCGGCGGTGAGGCTGTTGCTGACGCGGGTGTGGGCGGCTGGCGGAGCGTGGGCCGTAGAAACGGAGCAGCTCTCCGCGCTCGTGCGCCGACTCGAGGGTCTCCCGCTCGCTCTCGAGCTGGTTGCAGCTTGGTCCCTGACGTTGACCCCCGCGCAGCTTCTGGTTCGGCTGTCGTCGAATCAGCGGCTCGTGCTTACGGCCAAACGGACGCGCGGTCGCCACAGTTCCCTCGCAGAGGCGCTGCAAAGCTCCTGGGAGCTGCTCGACGAGCAGGAGCAACTCGCTTTGGCGGAGTGCTCGATCTTCAGCGGCAGCTTCTCGCTGGAGGCCTGTGAGCAGGTGTTGTCGCTCGGCAATGAGGCTCTGCAAACCATCAGCGCGCTCCGAAGTAAATCGCTGTTGCGATCCGTCGAGCTCGGGCGCTATCAGCTTTACGTTGCCGTGCGCGCCTTCGCTGGGGAGCGGCTACAGGAGCTCGAGCGCGAGCGGGTAACCCAGCTACGCACCCGACATGCTTATTGCTTCTCGCAACGTGCGGCCGCGTTCAACCAGGCGCATGCGCTGGATGCCTCACCAGCGGTCGCGACCTACGATCTATCGCTCGAACTCGATGCCGATAACCTGCTCGCCGCGCTCGCCTACTTGGGTCCCGAGAGCGGCTTGAGCGAAGCGGTGAAGCAAGCGGAGCTCGCTGTGGCCTGCACCTCGCTGCATGCTGCGGCCCAACTGCAATGTCTTGCGTTCATTGACAGCGCGCTCGCTCAGCTTGAGTTGGCGTCGCCCGCGCTTGTCACCGGCTCGCTGCTGCTGCGCGTCCATTTGGCGCGAACGGTGGTGCTTGCGCGCTTGGGGCGGTATCACGAGAGCCGCGAGGCGAATGAGGCGCTGGTGGGCCGCTTGGTTGGCGCAGAGCGCGCTGCGGTGCTCGTGCGTTTGGGCGTGATGCACCGCTTCGAGGGTGATCTGGCTTCAGCGGAGAGCGCCCACCGGGCGGCCTCGCGACTGCTCGGCTCGGAGGATACACGCTTGGCGCTGCTGAACCGCGCGTGCCTCGCTAGGTTGCTCTGCGATCGTGGTGAGGTCGAGGCGGCGCGCGAGCACAACGAGGCCGTTCGCATCGATGGCCTGCGCCTATCCGATCCATGGATTGTCGGCATGGTCGTGTCGAACCTCGCGCAGCTCGAACAAGAGCAAGAGCGCATCCTCGGTCACCAAGAGACGGCAGCTCCCAGCTTCTCGCGTATCGCGCAAAAGTACGCGCAGGCGTTGGCTGCGTTCCCAGCCTCTCAGGTCGATAACGTGCTGAGCTCGCGGATGATGCTAGGAGACGCGGCTATCGAGTTAGGCCAACTGGCCGAGGCGGAGGCCGCATACCGTCACGCAGAGCAATTTGCGACCCGAGCTTCTGGGCTTTCGCGTGGCCTGCTACTCGGCTCCTTCGCTGTGCTGTTGGCTGAGCGGGGTGAGTTCGCGCAAGCTCGCTCTCGAATCGACCAAGGCCTAACGTTGGTCGGGCGTGGTCCGCTCACAGCGACCTTTGCCTTGCGGCTTTATCGCGCGGTGGTGGAGCTATTCGAATTGCGCGCTCAGGGCTCTGCGGACGCCAGGTCGGCGGCGGCGCTCAGGCTCAAGGCCCTGCTAAAGACCGAGGACGCTCGCACCTGCGCAACGATGGATTTGCGCACGGCGAGGCGTATCGCCGAGCGGGCCCTGGGCCTTGCAACGGCGGATCTTTCGCCGCGGCAGGTATCCATCTCGGTTGCTCGGCGCGAGCTCTATTGGGGCTCGGAGCGGATTGGGCTGTCGAGACGTCCAACGCTGTTTCGCGTGCTACTCGCGCTCGCGGAGCATCATTGCGAGAGCCCGGGCGTTCCCTTGGACCGCTTCGAGTTGGTCGCACGGGCCTGGCCGAACGAGCGCATCTTGCCCGACGCTGCGGCGACTCGTTTGCGGGTCGCCGTCGCGCACCTGCGCAAGCTCGGCCTTCGTGAGCTGTTGCGCACCCACGAAGAGGGCTACCTGCTCGATCCTGCCACGGTGCTGCGAATCGAGCCGACGCGCGTGGACGAGGCAGCGTGATGTAACGCCGTTTAACGCGGCGACGCCAAGCTGTTCCGCTAGAAGGAGCGGATGAGAACCTCGCGTCCGCTGCTTGTTAGGTGCTGTGCGCTTCTGCTCTTTCTCTTGAACTGCGGTGATGACGGTAGCTCAGGCAGCACCGGAGGGACGGGCGCGCTGGGCGGCGGGGGGAGCGGCGGTGACGGCGGGGCGGGCGGCAGCGGGGGCGCTACCGCGGGTGGAGGCACCGGCGGCACCGGCGGAGAGGGCGCCAGCATAGCGACCGTCCCCGGCCCCATCGGCTTCGAGGTCATCGCCCGTGATTTGCCCCAAGCGATCTACGCCACCGCGCACGCTCAGGATGAAGCGCGCCTTTACCTTGCGCAGAAGACGGGCATCGTCCGCTTGGTGCTCGAGGGCGAACTGCAAGAGACGCCCTTTATCGATGTATCCAACCTGAGCGAGGTCCCTTCCACGATGGAGGAACGCGGGCTGCTTTCGATTGCGTTAGCACCCGACTACCCGAGCTCCGGTCGCTTCTTTCTCTTCTATTCAACCACTGACGACCGCCTGGTTCTCGGCGAGTTTGCGCGCAGCGCCGACCCGAACGTCGCTGAGCCGGAACAGAAGAAGACGCTGCTCGACTTCCCGATTGAGCCAGGCAATCACATCGCCGGCGCGATGTCCTTTGGTCCAGATGGCTTGCTCTACATATCAATGGGAGATGGCGCAACGGCGCAAGACCTTGCCTCCAAGTTCGGCAAGATTCTGCGCGTCGACGTCGATACCTATCCAGTTCCGCCAACAGGCAACCTAACCAGTAAGGGCGCCGACCCACACATCTTCCATGTTGGTTTTCACAACCCCTGGCGCATCTCCTTCGATCGCGAAAGCGGCGACTTCTTCATCGCCGACGTTGGCCTCTCTCCCCCACGCGAGGAGGTCAACCGCGTGCCGGCCGGGACCATGGCGTCGAACTTTGGCTACCCGCTGATGAGCGGCTTCGAGTGCAACCAGGAGCCCTGCGACCTCACGACCTTGACGGTGCCAACCTTTGCCTATGAGCACACCGATGAGCGCTGCGCCATCATGGGCGGCCAGCTCTACCGCGGGCCGCGCCTGCAGTGGTTGCAAGGGGAGTACGTGTTCGGCGACCTGTGTTCCGGAGAGATCCTCGGGCTGACGTTGCCGGAGGAGGGGGAACCAGCGCTTGATCTGCTTACCCCCACGTGGATCGATCCGACGCAGGTGCCCGAGAAAATTGTTGGCATCTTCGAGGACGCGCAAGGGGAGCTCATCGTCGTCGGCCTCAGTGGAACAGTGGCGCGGATGGTCCCCCTCGATCCTCAGCCCTAGCGAAGCAACAGGTGCTTTAAAAGGTAGTCGCGTAGCGCAAGCACCCGCTGGGGCGCCTTCTTGGGCGACCGCGAGACAAGAAAAAGCGGCGCGCGGGGCATGGGCAACGTGGGCAGGATGCGAACGAGACTGCCGCGCGCCACTTCATGCTCTACGACGAAGGTCGGGAGCAGCGCGACGCCCGCGCCGGCACGGGCGAGCTCGGCGAGCGTGGAGAAGTCGTTGCTGGAGATCGCCGCTTTGGGCGGCGGTCCCTTGCCCAGCCCGGCGAACGCCGAGCGTCCCCTTTGTGGAGGTGGCCACAGACCCTCGTGCTTCGCGAGCTCCGAGGCTGAGCCAGGAGTTCCCCGGCGCTCGAGGTAGGCCGGCGAAGCGAAGAAGCCAGCCTCGAGATCGGTGAGCTTGCGCGCCACGAGCTCTTTGCTCCCTGGTTTACCCACGCGAACCCCGAGGTCTGCCTGACCTGCTGCGAGATCCACCATCGTCTCCGACGTGGAAATGGTCAGGTGAATACCCGGATAGCGCAGCCGGAAGCCAAGGAGGTGCGGTGCAATCAGCAGCCTTGCCAGCTCGCTCGTCGTCGAAAGCACCACCTCTCCGCTCGGGCCGAGGCTGCGGTCCGATACGCCTGTGACCGCCCGCGTGAGCTCGGCCAGCGGCCCACCGACGCGCAACGCCAGCGCCTCGCCCTCTGCCGTCGGCCGGACCATACGCGTGGTCCGAAGAAACAACGTCGAGCCGACGCGCGTCTCGAGCGCGCTGACGAGCCGGCTGACCCGCGCCTTGTCCAACCCCAGCTTTTGCCCCGCCTTGGTGAAACTCCGAGCTTCGACGACGGCGCTGAAAGCCGATAACTCGGCCATATTGATCGTTGTCACATCATCAACAGTACATTGACTTGGTGTGAGATTGTTGTCGTTGGGGCCGGCGCTTAGCTTCGGCGCATGAAACCTCGAAGCACGGCCCTGCATGTCCCCCTGTTGTTCTCGGTTCTATTGCTGCTCGCTCCGATGGCGGCTCTCACGGGCTGTGCTCCCAGCGCTCCCCGGGCCTTCCCGACACGAGTTGGCCCGCCTGCTGTTCCAGAAACGACGTTGGTCTGGGTTGGGACAGGTGAGGCTGAACGCTACGTCGATGGGGAGTGGCGAAGGGCGCCGGAGTTTGACTACGAGTTCTCGGTGGAGCAGCGGCGCTACGCGGGACAATGGCAGTCGATCAAGAGCCTACGCCGGCGCCACCCAGCGTATGACGGCAGCGCGGGCCCGCGCGAAGAGACCTGGTTCTTCAACCTGGAACTGCAGGCCGAGCAGCAGGGGCAGCTGCCCGTGGTGGTGGTCTCATCGCTCGGGGACGGTCAAGGCAGGATGGACTCCCAGTTTCGAGCTGCGACGCTCGAGATGAAGCCGGAGATCTCTTCGCTCGCCCCCTTCAATACCTATCTAATCGAGCAGCGCTACTTGTATGAGGAGGGCTCGCTCGAAGAGACTGTCTCACTCACGAAACGCGAGGCGGGGGGCGATGCTCCCATCGTTCGGAATCGCGAGCGTGCCAGGCTGTTCGCGCCGCAGTCCTTTAGCGGAGTGCCTGGTAAAGCCAGCGTTGCCGCAAACTAGAGGGCGCGCGAGGGCTGAGCTTGGGCGATCGCGGGCGGGGGCGCTTTCTTCCGGCGCCAAAAGGAGACGGCCAGCCCGATGGGTGCGAGCACGACGCCCAAGCTCATGAAGCTGGCCATACAAGCCATTCCGGCCGCAGCGAGCCCAGCGAAGCGGGCGACGTCCGCCACCCGAGCCGGCACCGGGGGGGCGTCTGTCTTCAGCTCGGACTTGGTCTCCCCGACGGTCTTTGCGAGCAGCGACTGCACATCTTCGCCGTACAGCGAGTGCGAGTTAACGCCGCGAACGAACGCGCGAAAGACCCGAATGGGGGCGAGGAAGAGGCCGCCGGCGAGCCCTGCGAGATTGAGGAACCAGGCGGCGTAGAAGTCTTTGCATCCCGCGCCCAGCTCCCAAGCCGAGATCTCCAGCTCTCCCCGAAGATCGGTCTGATAGCCGGTCACGATGTGATGCAAGTCATGCACGGCCAGGGCGCGAACGCGGCCCTGCGTGTTGGGAAAGGGGAAGGGGATGGGGCCGAGCATGAAGTCCACCCAGGCGTCGTTGTATCCCCCATCGTCGCCGAAGTTGTTTGCGGCGAAGTAGAACGCCTTGGCGCGCTGTAATGTCCAACGAGGATCGTAATCGAGCTGTGGCATGACTATGCTCCGGGTGAGTGATTCAAGTCAGTGAGTGTACTCAATGAGTAAGGTCATTGGATCTGGCCGTCAAGACGCGGAGGCGGCGGATTCTGCGCTCCGCGGCAAAAAGTCAGTGGTTTCGGGCCGTGCTGGCTCACGAAAGGAGCAAAAAGAGGACACTCGTCAGAAGGTTCGGGCGGCCGCGCTCGAGCTCTTTAGTTCTCGCGGCTTCGACGAGACCTCGACCAAAGAGATCGCTGAGCGAGCCGGGGTCGCTGGCGGAACCGTGTTCGTCCACGCGCCCGACAAGGAAGACCTGTTGTGCCTCGTCATGCACGAGCTGCTCTCGAGCACGATGGCGCGAGCCTTCGAGTCGTTGCCAGCTGGCCCTCTCGACGAGCAGGTTCTTCACGTCTTTGGTGAGCTGTTCAAGATGTACGCTCTGCACCCAAAGCTCGCGCAGCCCTTCGTTGCCGTGAGCGCGGCAGCGCGCTCGCAGGGGCCAAACGCTATGGCGGTGGGGCAGCTTACCTTCGAGTTGATGGGGCGCTTTGCTGCGCTCGTGACCGAGGCCCAAGCCAGCGGCTCAGTGGAGGCCGAGGTCCCACCGTTACTCTTGGCGCAGAACCTGATGGCGCTCTACTTCTTCTCGCTGATGTCGTGGACCAGCGGCTACGTAAGTCATGAAGCAGCCTTTGATCCGCAGTTGACCATGTCGGTGCGGCTCTCGCTGCGCGGGGCGTACACACGCACCTGAGCGCGAAGGCCCATCACAACGATGGCGCGGCCCATCTTTCTGGCCGTGGTTAGCGGGTAGCCGAGGCTTTGTGGCTGCGTTCTGTCGGTATGCATCGTGCTCCCCGTGAAAGGGCCGATGTCAACCGCAACCAATCCTGTCGCGACGCTGGACGCCGCACCTGCCGTCAAGGCGCTGCCTGCAAAGACCACCGCCGAGGTGGAGAAGATCCTCGGGAAGGGCAAACACTCGCGAACGCGGAGTCTGCTGCTCTGGGGCGGCGTAGCGCTCGTCGTCGTCGGGCTGGCCGTAGGTTTGATCGTTTGGCGCATGCGCGTTGCGTCCGCCGGACCAAGCTACGTAACTGCGGGTGTCGAGCGCGGTGACGTTGTCGTAACGGTGACCGCCACAGGGCTCTTGCAGGCCCTTACGACGGTGGAGGTCGGCGCTGAGGTAACCGGCAAGCTTTTGTCGGTGAACGTCGAGGCCAACGACCTGGTTCGAAAAGGACAGGTCCTCGCCGAGATCGACCCGGAGCAGCTGCAGGCGCTAGCCGACCAAGCGGCCGCTCAGGTGGCTCAGGCGCAAGCTGGAATCGTGCTGGCTCGAGCGACCATGAACGAGGCGAAGCTCGCCCTTGGTCGAGCGCGCAGTATGCAACTCGAGGGGCTCCTTGGTCG
This sequence comes from Polyangiaceae bacterium, assembly GCA_044376115.1. Lineage (GTDB taxonomy): Bacteria > Myxococcota_A > Polyangia > Polyangiales > Polyangiaceae > Xiheicaenibacterium. The sequence continues at coordinate 286,025 of JBILLK010000006.1, forward strand.
CAGCGATCTCGAGGCCGCTACGGCCGCCAATGCGCGAGCTGGCGCTAGCCTCGCGAGCGCCTACGCTGGGGCCACGTTGGCAAAGGCTGCGCTGGACTCAGCCACGGCGCGCTTGGAGAAGACGCGCATTCTCTCGCCCATCGACGGCAGTGTCCTCTCGCGTTTGGTCGAGCCGGGGCAGACGGTGACAGCCGGGTTCTCCACGCCGGTGTTGTTCAAGCTGGCCCAGGACCTTACGCAGATGCGGCTCAATGTCGATATTGACGAGGCCGACGTGGGCCGGGTGCATGACGGGCTCGAGGCGAGCTTCACGGTAGAGGCTTATGTCGGTAGGCGATTCCCATCGAAACTGCTCTCGCTCGAGAACGAGCCGAAGACCACGCAGAACGTAGTCACGTATCAAGCGGTGTTGGCGGTCGACAACAGTGAGCGCCTATTGCGCCCGGGTATGACGTGTACCGCCGCGATCGTGGCCGAGACCCGCCTCGCTGTGTTGACCGTGCCCAACGCAGCTCTGCGTTTCGCGCCGGTGAGCAAGGAGCCCAAGCACAAGCAGGCCGGCAGTGTAGAGGCCAATGCGCAGCAACATGTATGGCTGCTGCGCGACGAGGTGCCAGTCGAGGTGGAGGTGGTGGTGGGCGTTTCGGATGGGATTGTGACCGAGATCCTGAGCGGCGATCTCGAGCTGGGCAGCCAGGTCATCATCGACGCGGTCGAGCCCGCGACGTGAGCCCGGCGGACACACTCGGTAACGCACCCTTGGCTCAACTATCCCAAGTAACGAAGGTCTACGGTACGGGGGAGAGCGAGGTGCGCGCGCTCGCCGGTGTCGACCTACGCATCGACGATGGAGAGTTCGTCGCGGTGATGGGCGCGAGTGGGTCGGGCAAGTCGACCTGCTTGAACATGCTCGGGTGCCTCGATGTGCCAACGGCTGGTCACTATCTCTTTCGCGGAGTCGACGTGGGCAGACTCAGCTTGGATCAGCTGGCGCTCTTGCGACGGAACTTCCTCGGTTTCGTGTTCCAAGGCTTCAACCTTTTGCCACGCACGAGCGCGCTCGAGAACGTCGAATTGCCACTCATTTATCGACGCGTAAGCGCGAAGGATCGGCGTGCGCGCGCAATGCAGGCATTGCAGGACGTCGGCTTGGGCGAGCGAGCTCGACACACGCCCGCAGAGCTCTCCGGGGGGCAACAGCAGAGGGTGGCGATCGCGCGGGCGATCGTCACCGAGCCGCAGTTGCTATTGGCCGACGAGCCAACCGGGAACCTCGATTCGGCGCGCAAGGTGGAGATCATGAAGCTCTTGGTCGAGCTGAATCAGCGGCGCGGTATCACCATCGCGATGGTCACCCACGAGTCGGACCTGATCCGCTTCGTCAGCCGTACGGTGAGCTTTCGCGACGGCCTCATCGAGAAGGATCAATCGACTCATGCTCCAGATAGCGAGTTAGCCGCATCATGATTGGAACCACCATCGTGATGGCGCTGCGGGAGATTCGCCGTAACACCATGCGCTCTGCGCTGACGACGCTAGGCATCGTAATTGGGGTGGGCTCGGTGATCGCCATGGTCACCTTGGGCCGAGCGACCAGCGCGAAGGTCGCGGCGGATATTGCGAGCATGGGCGCCAATTTGTTGATCGTTACGCCGGGCGCCGAGCGCCACGGCCCGACCAGCGCTGTCGCGCGCGCGCTCGAACTCGCCGACGCTGAGGCCATTCAGAGCTCCGTCGCCGCTGTCGCCGAGGTGGCTCCGACCTCGAGCCAAGGCGCCCTGATCGTTTATGGCAATCGCAATTGGAGTAGTTCAGTCACCGGGACGACCAACGCCTATTTCATCGTACGGGGGCTGACGCTATCGGAGGGCCAGGCTTTCTCGGAGGCCCAGCTCTCCGGCGCGACGCCCGTCTGCATCCTGGGTGAGACCGTGCGCAAAGAGCTGTTTGGCCAGCAGCAAGCGATGGGAGCCTCGATCCGCGTGGGCAAGGTCTCCTGCCAAGTGATCGGTGTTCTCGCCGCAAAGGGCCAATCGACCTTCGGCCAGGATCAGGACGACTTCGTCGTCATGCCGCTGCGAGCCTTCCAACGAAAGTTGGCTGGAAATACCGATGTCGGCGCCATTTTTATCAGCGCTGCGAGCGACAATCTAACGACTAAAGCTGTGCAGCAGATCGAACTCTTGCTACGCGAGCGTCGTCGTATCCGACAGGGCGAAGTGGACGACTTCTCGGTGCGCGATATGAAGGAGATCGCGAAGACGGTGGGTACGGTCACTGGCGCTCTCACCGCGCTCTTGGGGGCGATCGCTGGCGTGAGTCTGCTGGTCGGCGGCATCGGCATCATGAACATCATGCTGGTTTCGGTCACCGAGCGAACACGGGAGATTGGCCTGCGCTTGGCGATTGGAGCGCGCGGGGCCGAGGTCATGCTGCAGTTCCTGATCGAGGCGGCGACGCTCTCGACTTTAGGAGGCGCCATCGGGGTGATCTTTGGTTTGGCGTTGTCACTGATCGCGACGCGAGTGCTCCATATGCCGTTCGTGGTTTCGTGGGACATCGTGCTGATCGCGGTCGGGTTCTCGGCGACGATCGGTATCGGCTTTGGCTTCTTTCCCGCGCGAAAGGCCGCTCATCTCAACCCGATTGAGGCGCTTCGACACGAATGAGGCCGTTCGGAGTAACGCTCTTGCTCTAGCCGCAGAACCCGTCCCAAGCGATTCTCGCTGGGTCATGAAAATGCGCGTCGTCGGAGGTTGGCTCGTCGCAGTGAGCACGCTGGGCTGCAGCGGTCCAGCCGACGTCGTCACGGCCTCCGGCTCGAGTCCTCGACTGAACTCCGCTGGGTCGGTCGCTAGCGCGCCAGTTGCTGCAGCCTCAGCGGGGGATCGTTGTGCCGCCATCGCCCGCGACATTGCCCAGCACGAAGCCGACTTGCTGCGTGCTGGGACGCATCGCTCATGTGTGCTCGACAAGGATTGTGAGTGCTTCGGACCGCCGGAGTGCAACGGCGCCCTGGGCGCCGGCTGCCCGTTTCCTTTGGCTGTGACAGCCGCCGAACAGCTTCGCCCGTTTGTTCGGCAGTGGGAGCAGGCGAACTGCGGCCCGCCGATTTGGTCGCCCTATCGCTGTCAGCCAGCGTGTCGTGAAGGGCAATGTGTTTCGTTGGCTGATTAGCGCAGACTCGTGGCTGCATTCGGCGTGGCGGTGGAGGCGAACACGGCTTAGCTAACGTCGTAGCGTTTCATCCAACGGTGCAGGGTCACGCGGCTAATGCCCAACGACTTTGCTGCCAGCGTGCGGTTCCCCTTGGCGGCCTTGAGGGCCTGCTCAATCAACGCACGATCAAGCGTCTGAAGCTCATTGCGACGGGTTTGATCATGGCGAGCAAGATCGAGGTTTTCAGGGCCGATCGCTGCGGCTTCGGCCAAAAGCGCCCCGCGCGTGAGGGTCTGCTCCAGTTCGCGGACGTTGCCGGGCCAGTCATGGCGGAGCAGGGCGCTCTCGGCCTCACGGGAGAGCTCAAAGGAGCGCTGATAGCGCTGGCGCAATCGAGCCAGAATCGCCTGCGCGATCTCGAGGATGTCTTCGCGGCGTTCTCGCAGCGCGGGTAGGCTGACGCGTGCGCCCAAGAGGCGATAGTAAAGGTCTTCGCGAAAGGTTCCTTCGGCGACGGCCTGTTCGAGGTTGCGATGGGTTGCCGCGAGGATTCGGACCTCGACCTTGACGGTCTCGCTTCCACCGACGGGGCGAACTTCACCCTCCTGCAGCACTCGGAGCAGCCGCGTCTGCATCCGAAGCGGCATTTCCCCGATCTCGTCGAGAAAGAGCGTCCCGCCATCGGCGAGTCGGAACAGCCCGGGGCTGTCGTTGACCGCGCCGGTGAAGGCCCCGCGCTTGTGTCCGAACAGCTCGCTCTCGAGCAAGGCCTCCGGCACGGCGCCGCAGTTGATGGCAACGAAGGGCCCGTCACGGCGTGCGCTCTCGCGGTGAACGAAACGGGCGAAGAGCTCTTTGCCGGTGCCGCTCTCCCCGCGAACGAGCACCGGCAAGTCGGACTTAGCGACGCGCCGCGCGATATCGAGCGCGCTCAGTAGTTTGGAGGAGCTGCCGACGATTCCGCCTTGTTCTTCGGGGCTCAGCTTCGCGCGCTTGAGGAGCTCGGCGAGGCGCTCGACCTCGCGCGCCTTTTCGACATTGTCACGTAGGGCGGCCTCGGTGTGACGCGCCGATTCGTCGGCGCGGTCCTCGGCTCGCTTCACGAGGCGCGTCTTTTCGAGGGCGATGCCAACGATGTCGGCGAGCGCCACGGTGAGTTCACGCTCGGTCTCACCAAAGCGGCCGTGTTCGATACGGTGGTCGAGGTAGAGCGCACCGAGCACCGCGTGCGGCCCTCGGATCGGGACCGCCAAGATCGAGCGCAAGCCAAGGTCGAGGATGCTGCGCGTGCGGTCGAGGGCAGGGTCTTCGAGCGCGCTGGCCGTAACCACGACCTCCCCGCTCTTCACGGCGCGCTCGACCACTGAGCGACTGAAGCGAAAGCTCGCGCTCTTGAGCGCGTCGGGCGGCACGTTATGTGCCGCAACCACTTCGGGTAGCCCACGCGGCCTCGCGAGCACCAGGAAGGCGCGCTCGGCGCCGGTGAGCTGGACCGCCTCGTCGAGCGCAGTTTCAAGCACCCGCTGCTCCTGGCCTTCGAGCAACAAGCGCCTGACGAGCCCAAGTAGCCGTTGCGCGTCGGGACCGAGGCCACGGCGGGGAGCGGAAGGAGCTGAGACCTGTCGCTCGAGTCCGCGCTCGACGGCCTTGCGCTCGGACGTGGAGGCAAAGTTGGCTTGCGTGGTCGCAGGTAGGCTCGCCACCAAGGCCGTGAGTTCGTTGCGCGCTTGTTCGGCCTCGCGAGCCCCTGAGCCGGGCGCAAGGGCCTCTCTTGCACGAGCGCATTCGAAGCGCGCAAGCAGGCTGAGCTCGCGCTCAGCGCCTTCGGCGCGAATCGCCTCCTCAGCGTGCGCGAGGGCGGCGGCGGGCTGTCCGCTCGCGAGCGCGGTGCGCGCCGCCAACAGCGCACACCGCGCTCCCAAGCCTGCACGTTTGAGGTCCTCGCTGTGCCGTTCCAACAGCTTGCGCGCGCGCTCGCTCGACCCAGCACGCAGCGAAAGCTCAGCGCCGAGTAACTCTGCTTCGCGAGCTTGTCGCGAGGCCCCCGCTGCGGCGAAGCCCGCCGCGGCGGCGGCCGCGAGCTCGAGCGCGGAGGGCAGGTTCGTATCGCGCAAGAGCTCCGCGCGCAGCATCCGGCTCTGCGCGCCGTACACCGCATCCCCAAGTTCCTTCGCGAGTTCATCGGCGCGATCGAGCAGCGTCGCCGCCTCGACGTGGCCTGCAAGGTACGTCCAGAGCCCAGCTACGTTCACGGTCGCCGCTAGCAGGTTGGCCTTGCGACCGAGCCGCTCCGCGAGCGATGCAGCCTCCTGATAGTGCTCGAGGGCAGCCGCAATTTCGCCGAGCCCCTGCTCAGCGGTAGCCAGGTTCATGATGAATGCAGGTAACCGCCCGACGTCACCTGCGCGCTCCGCTGCAGCCAACGCCTCGGCATAATGTTGGCGCGCCCTTCGAGGATCTCCCGAGAGGCCGCGTGCGGCCCCGAGGCGCGCGTGAGCTTGTGCAGCGAGCAACGCATCGTCGTGGCGGTCTGCGAGAGCCAGCGCGTTCTCTGCGAAGGAGAGCGCATCCTCGACACGACCTTGGCGTAGCGCGACGTCACTCTGAATGGACCACAGTCTGCCGACGACCTCGCGAGGGGTGTCGCACAGGCCCAGTTCATCGGGCTCCGCTTCGAGAAAGGTCGCACTTCGCGCAAGTCCTCGCTCAGCGAGCGCTCGCGCGAACTCCGGTTCGCCCAACGCCAGACTTGCGTGGGCGCCGATCGCCAGGGCAGCGACCCCAACCTCCGGCTCGAACTCGAGGTCCTGTGCAGCCGCCTTCGCCTCCGCGTGTTGGCCGAGCCGTTCCAAACACTCGAGTCGGAGCAGCCGATCGTAGGCGCTGCTCGCGGACAACGAGGCAAGGAGCTCACTCGCTCTCGTGTAGTTGCCGGAGCGAGCCAAGGCGCGAGCAAGCAGCCCTTGCGCGAGTTGCGCGCGCGGGCTGGATGTCCGCGTGCCTTTCCCTAGGACGCCCTCGGCGATCGCCGCCGCTCGCGAGTAGTCGCCGCGACGGAGGGCGAGCTCACAGTCGGCGAGGGATGCGCCAGTGAGGCTGGGTGGACCCGCGGCGGCCGTGCGCTCGAGCTTCTCGACCGCATGATCGATGGCCACCCTCGAGGTGAGCGGCTGGCTTTCGGCTTGCCGCGCGAGCGCTGCGAGCGTCCCGAAGCCCTTGTTGCTGCGCGTCCAAGCGTACTCGAGCAGCGGTCGATCCAGCCGAGCTCCGGCCAACTCGAATAGTCGGGCCGCCTGCTCTTGGCTGGCTTGCGGTAGCGCCGAAGGTTCGCTGCCGAGCGCGGGCGCGAGCTGCGGACCGGCTAGCACCACCAGCGCAGCTTTTTTCGTTCGAGCGATTGAAGTGCTCAGAATTTGTGCCGCCTCACGCGAGGCCTCGTCGTGCACCATCGCGATCACGGTGAGCCCAAGGCGGGCCCCTGCGCTGGCAACCGCCGCGAGATCGCGCATGCGATCCCCGCTCGTTCGCAGCCCAAAGCACTTGGCCCAGCGCGCAACGAAGTCACGGTCGGACGCGAGCGCAAGCCGCACCGTCGGCTTGCCGGCGCGCAAAGCGCGCTGCGCCAGGTCCCGAGCGAAGCGGTGGCGGCCGGAGCCGCGCCCGGCGCGGAGCCAAAGCGTGCGCCCCTCCGCTCGGTCCACCACAGAAAGCGCCTGATCGAGCGTCGACGTCGACCCGACTCGCGCGAAGCTCCCGACTACATCCAGCTGTCGTCGAGTTTCCCCGAGCGCGTTGATGCAGGCGAGCGCCGACGTTGGTCGGCTTCGCGGCTGCCTTGCGAGGCACGCCGTCAGCAGCGAGCGCAGTCCGGGGCTCGGGTCGGGCAGAGCGTCTTGCAACGCTCGCCCGAAGGAGTAGAGGTCGCCGGCCGCCGCAGCTTGCGCTCCTTCGAGGTACTCCGGCGGCATGTATCGCGGTGTGCCACCTCGCACCGTGGCGCCGAGCGGAAGGGCCAGCCCAAGGTCGATGATGCGCCCACGTCCACCCGCGTCCACCAAGAGATGCTCGGGCTTGAGGTCGCCATGGACGAACCCGCGCTGATGAAGGTGCTCGAGTCCGGTCAGCAGGTCGGCCAAAACCGAAGGGCTAGCGGTCGCCGCCGATAGTGGCGCCCCATCCACCGGCTCCAAAACGATCGCCCGCGAACGCTCGAACCCGCCAGCCACATCGAACAAGCGAGGGAAGGCCGGATGGCCGTGCTCGAGGAGCAGCGCCTCCTGCGCAAGAGCGGCACGCTGCTCGGCAACTTGAGCCTGCTTTTCGACGGCGGCACAGCCAGCAAGTCGATCCCACACCCTTCGAACCGACGGTCCGAGCTCGAGCCCCGGCTCGTAGCGGGTGTGCCAAAGGGATGTATCGATAGTGATACACCTAGTTACACCTGAAACAGTTCGCTTTGCAAGTTTAGCCCTATTTGTTGGCAAATCTGGCTTGGCACGACTCGTGGATAAGGGGAGTCCAACCAAGGAGTTTCGGTCATGAACCTGTTTCAACGCCTTTCGATGTTTGCTTTGCCGCTTGTTATGGTCGCTTGTGGAACCTCGTCCGGGAGCAGTGGAGAAGAAGGCGGCAGCGGCGGCACCGGCGGTAGTGGCGCTGCCGGCGCGAGTGAAACCGGCGGTGGTGGCAGCGGCGGGGAGGGGGGACAACCCGTGTGTCCGTCGCTCGAGAACGCTGCCGTGCACTACCTCTCGCAGGACCCAGCTCAGTGCGACCTCACCGATTGCGGCGGCGCCGAGACCGATTGCATCCCGTGTGCTGGCAACCAGGAGTACTTCTCGGATGAGGTGTGCGGCTGTGGCTGCATCGACATCGTCCCGGCCACGTGCCCCGACCCGAGTGACCCTGCCGTTCACTACCTCGAGACAGACCGAGCCCTGTGCGGGCTCACCGATTGTGGTGGGACTGAGACCGATTGCATTCCCTGCGAGCCGGCCCAGGAGTACTTCGAGAATGAGTGTGGCTGCGGCTGCATCGACCCGAGCACCTGAGCAATGAAACCCTGGAAGCGGCTCCTCCCAAGCTTGTGGCTCATCGCTCTCGCAGCGTGCGTGGCGACGCCGCTTCCTCAGCCTCCCGAATTCGAACTTGATGCAGACCTGGTCGAGGCCGATCCGCTCGATGCAGGCGTTACCTTCCAGGGCGCGCCGGGCGCCTTGACGCCAGGTCCGGTCGAGCTGCGCGTCACGCCGGCACCAACCGATACGGACCCTCCCCTCAGCCAAGGCTCAGCGCAGGTCGCGGCGGATGGCTCGTTCACGGTGTTCGTGCTCTCTCCGCTAGTGAACACCTTCTACTTTGAGGCGATCAGCGCGGACGCCGACGTCTTCGTGGGCGCCCTGACGATCGACGCCGGGATCGTGATCGAGGCGGACCCAGGCCCAGACACTGACGGGGATGGCTCCCCCGATGAGATCGATTGTGCGCCGCAGGACCCAGCGCGCAGCGGTCAGCGCTGCAATTGATTGAGTGGTTGCGAGGAGGGCTGCGGACTTTTTTATTGCGCTATTGGTCTCTTCCGTTATGCGCGACTAGCAGCCCATGGCACAGCCGCCCTTGCCTTTGCACTCGTTCTTTCCGGCGCAATCATGCTGGTCCGTCTTGCACATCCCCTTGCCCTTGCACTCGTTGAGTCCCCTGCAACAAGCCTTCGCCGTGGGCTTGACCTTCTTCGGCTCGGCGGGGGATGAAGTGGGTTTGGCCTTGATGGGGGCTGCTACCTGAGCGGTCGCGCTTGCTGTGGCCACGGGTACCGCCGACGCTGTTGCGACAGCCGTGACCTGCGGCTCTGGCGTTGGAGCTGGTTGTTCCGCAACCGGCTCTACAGCCGGCTCAGCGGTGGGGACGGCGGCGCTGGGGCTTGCACTGGCCTGTGCCGAAGCCAGCCCGTAGTAGTCGGCGAGCACGGCATCTCGTGACAAAGGCTCCGGCTCCGACTTGGTGCCACCGCAGCCGGCGAGCAACCCAACCACAGCGGCGCGGCCGAGGGTGATCGCAAGAAGCTCCGAGCTTGGCGGCGGAAGGACGTTCGACATGCGCGGACTTTAGCCCGTCTGTCGTCTACCGCGTAGCTCAAATTGGTGACAACGTGCGAGGTGCGAGCGCTAAGCGTCAATGGGCTGGCGCTCACCAATGCTTAGTTGCAATGATGACTACGGGCGATTGGGCTCCGCTACTCGCGCGAGGCGGCGGTAGCGCGGTCCCTCGAGGTTCTCGGTCTCGTACTCGACGAGGCCTCGTTCATCGATGCAGAGCCGCTCGACGGTGTCCCCGTAGCCCATGGTGACTTTGCAACGAGTAATGGAGCAATAGCCGCGCTCCCCCGATGGCTCTCCGACCCGCGTGCAGGGAATGCTGTCTTGGGCGTCCCCTGCATCGAAGGTCGCAGCATAGGGGGCACGGGTGAGGAAGCCAGCACTCGAGATGATCGGAATCGTGGACTCGCCTTGCCAGAACAGCCCCAGCGCACTGGCCGAGAATGAAAGGTCAAAGTCAATCTCCTCCGCGCTACAGCTCATTCGCCCGCGGGTGCGGTCGTCGAGCGTGAAAGGCTCGAGAGTGCGGCAGCGCACGCGCACAACGAGCTCGCTACGCTCACCACTAACATCGTGCGGATCAACGTCGTCCAGATACTGGAAGAACCCCTTGTCTTCGGGACGGAACAGCGCAGCGAACTGGTTCTGGATCGCAGCGTCGCCATCCGAGCGGCTGGAGGTAGGCGCGGTGCTTGGTGGCAAGGCTCCACTGGTCGGCGCACTATGCGAAAGAGCCGTCGCTTTAGGTGGGCTGTTCTCAAGGCTAAGTGGGCCTTGGTTGACAGACGTGCACCCAGCAGCGGAGACCAGCAAAAAGGAGACTCTTGACGCAGCGGACGTCATCACGCTCGTGCGAGTGTAGCCGCCTTCCACCGTGGCCGGGAGACGGTCAGCCTGGCGGCAGAAAGTGAATGCCGTGTTGATTGCCAATCTCCGGCACCCTGGGGCCGTCTTCTGGTGCCTTTACCTCACGATGCACCTGGCGAAAGAAGCCAGCTGCGCTCGCCGGCGCGTCTAGGATGAGTAGCCTTGCAGGCGTCTCCGAGAGCCCCTGGAACGCGTGAACTACTCCTGCTGGCGCGTACAGGAAGTCTCCCGCCTTCACGATCCGGACTGTCTCTCCTAGCGTAAAGCGTACCTCCCCATCTGCGATGTAGTACGCCTCATCCCAATTGTGATGGTGCGGAGGTGGCCCCGCGTCCTTGGGCAAGAGCACCTCCATGAGGGAGAATGCCGTTTCTGTGTGTTTACCCTCACACAAGAAGCGCACGTCTGCGCCCAAAACTCTTAGCGCTGGAGCTGGGTCATGCGGAAGAAATATGGGCTGTTTCATCTCACCCTCTCGACTTCGTGAATAGGGGTCTTGGGTCCAATCGTAGCGAATGTCATAGACTATGACACTGTGACATGGTTAATGTCAATTGGTGGGTAAAGTCTCGGCTTCTAGAGTTCCGCTCGCGCTTGGCGAGCGCCACGTAGAGAATACTCGTCAGTGGATCGTCGCGGCGGCTACGGACCTGCTGGAACAAGAAGGTGGGATGACCTTGACGAACGCTTCGATCGCAGCTCGTTGCGGCATCTCGGAGCGTACGCTTTACCGTCACTATGCTTCTCGGGAAGTCCTCCTCAACGAGGTTGCGACAGAGGTTTGGCGCAGGCTCGATACACCCCCAGTGCCAGGGAGTTTGACCGAGTTGCTCGACTATCCGGAGCTCCTCTTTGGTCGATTCGAGGAGCGCTCGGCGTTGACCCGAGCCGCGCTACAGTCTGAACTTTTTTCTCGGCTACGCGACGGGGTCTCAGCGTCGCGAGGGACGGCGCTCAAGCGGCTACTTGCCCGGGATCTTCCTGCGAGTAGCAACACGCAGCGCCTACTCACTGCCAACAACTTGCGCTTCTTGTTAACGGCCACCACCTGGAACTACTACCGGTGCAATCTTCAACTCAGTGCCGAGGTCACGGTTGCAACCGTGCGTTTGGCTGTGGACTGTCTATTGGCAGGGCTTCGCCCGGCGTAGCGTTGGTCGAGTGCTCCCAACGCGCGTCAGGAATGTGCGAAGGTACGTTCATGCGCTCGATCGTTCTTGGCCTAGGTGCTCTCTCGCTAGCGGTGTTGGGATGTGGGGATGACGGTGAGAATGGCGCGGGTGGCGCGGGCGCCGGTGCGCAAGGCGGCAGCGGCGCTGGCGACGCTCTCCCGAGCGCTGGTTGTGAGCAGGCGGCCTTGTATCCCAGCGGGGCGACAACCGAGGGTGAGCTGCAGTTTGCTGAGCTGACACGCACCTTTCGTGTGCACGTTCCCGCCAGCGCAACGGACGGGGCGGCGTTGCCTTTGGTGCTGATGTTTCATGGCGGCGGGGGCAGCGGCAAGCAGCTCGAAGAGTCGTCCTCAAAGATGAATCTCGTCGCCGATGCCGAGGGCTTCATCGCCGTTTACCCGGATGGAACCGGCCCCATTCGAACCTGGAACGCTGGGGGCTGTTGTGGCTCCGCGGTGAAGAACGAGGTTGACGATGTCGGCTTCGTCAACGCGTTGCTGGATCATTTGGAGAGTTCGTTGTGCTTGGACCGAAGGCGTGTCTTCGCCGCCGGGATGTCGAACGGAGGCATGCTTACGCACCGGCTGGCATGTGAACTCCCGGAGCGGTTTGGTGCTTTCGTGCCGGTGGCCAGCGGCGACCTGCTGCCCGAGTGCACGCCCAGTGTACCGGTTCCGCTAATGCATATACACGGCACGGAAGATGGGCATGTCCCCGTTGAAGGCGGGCTGGGCTGTGGACCTTCAGGGGTGGACTATCCGCCGCTTGCGCAGACGATGGAGCGGAGGCGCGTGGCCAACGGCTGTGAGCCCACTAGCAGTGAATCCTTCTCGGAGGGAGACGGCACTTGTGTGGCCTATGAAGGCTGTGAGGCTGACGTATTGTTGTGTCTCGTGGAAGGGGGCGGGCACAATTGGCCAGGCGGCGAGCCGCCTGGCGGGTTGATTGAGTGCCCCGCCGATGGCGGGCAGAGCACGTCGTTCAGCGCAAGCGAGCAGGCCTGGGCCTTCTTCAAGAGTCACCCAAAGCCGTAAGCCTACCCAGCCACCACGTGTGCGGGCGCTGTCACGATCTTCTCCTGATCTGCATCGTCCGCGTGGATCTCCGGCGCCAACAGCTTGTAGAGCACGGGCGTGACCACGCGCGCCAGCAACGTTGAGCTGATGAGCCCGCCCATCAGCACGATCGCCAGTGGCGAATAGAGCGGTGACCGCTCCAACGCGAGCGGTACCAAGCCACCGAGCGCTGTCAGCGTGGTCAGCAGGATCGGCACGAACCGAATCTCGCCGGCCTTTTGAATCGCTTCTTCGAGCGATACACCCTCCGCTCGCAGCTGATTGGTGAAGTCCACCAAAAGAATCGAGTTCTTTACCTCGATGCCCATCAGCGCGACGAAGCCGATGGTCGCCGTGAAGGACAGCGTATTTCCAGTGAGATAAAGCGCGGCGAGTCCGCCAGCAATTCCGAGCGGCACCACGCTTGCGACGATCAGCGTGCTCTTGAACGTACGGAACTCAAGAATCAGCACGGCAAGCACGCCAAAGAGAGCGACCAGGCTGGCGATGCCGATGCCACCAAAGCTCTCCTGCCTGCTCTCGATTTCTCCAGCCGCCACCACCTTCACTCCAGGCGTATTCGGTAGCGCCGCGACCTTGGCGAGAATGGACTTGGTCAGTTGATCGGTATTGAAGCCGCGCTGGACCTGGGCCGAGACAATCGCCGTGCGCTGCCGATTATAGTGGCGTATCGCAGTGGGGGAAGGTTCGAGCTCCAGGCTCGCGACTTGGGACAGCGGTACCGCGCCTCCTTTGCTTGATACGACGAATACGTCGTCGAATAGCCGCATTGTCGGTCGGACGGCTCCGGGTACCGTGCTCGCCTGTTGCTCGTCGCGCGCCAGCAAGAGCCTTACGTCGATGGCGTCGTCGCGACCGTCGAGTCGGTAGTCTGCGGCGACGAGCCCCGAGAGCGCCAGCCGCACCGATCGGTCCACGTCGGCTTGCGCGACTCCCAAGGCCGCCGCTTTCTCCCGCTCCACGTTGACTCGAAAGTCGGTTTGCCGATCTTTGGACGGATTGCGTACGTCGCGAGTGCCCGGCGTTTCAGCGACGATGCTCTCGAGGTTGCGGGCCACAGCCTCAATCTTGGTGGGGTCGCTGCCGAGGACCCGCAGCGCAATAGGCGCATCGACAGGGGGGCCATTCTCGAACTCTTTCAGCTCGATCTTGGCTCCGGCGTAGCCGCTCAGGTCGGCTCGCACGCCCTCGAGTACCGCCGCGACCGACTCCCCGCCGTGGCCCTTTAGTTGGGCGAAGACCTCCGCGTAGTTCGCGCGTTCATCCTTGGAGGCTACGTTGTAATAAATTTGTGGATTGCCTCTGCCGATGCTCGTCGCGACGTTCTCCACCTCGGGGTGATTGGCAAGTACCGCTTCGACGTGGCGGGCCGCGCGGTTGGTCTCCTCGAGGCTCGCACCTTGAGGGGTCTCAATCGTTATTAAAAACTGTGGCGTATTGGCCTTGGGAAACAGGCTGAAGCCGATGGCGGGGATGAGCGCAAAGCTGCCCAACACGAGCGCCACTCCCACCAAGATCGCTGTCTTGGGGAAGCGCAAGGCGCGCGAGAGCACCGGACGAAAGCTGCCTTCGACGAGCCAAGTCATCGCGCGGAAGACCACGTTGCCATGTTCATGCTCTGGCTTGAGCAAGCGGCTGGCGAGGAACGGCACGATGGTGAGCGAGACCAGCAGGGAGGCAGCGATCGTTACAACCACGGCAACGGGCATGCTGCGAATGAACTGGCCGGCGGTTCCGGGTAGAAAAAGCAGAGGTACGAACGCAAGGATGAGCGTGGCCGTGCAGCCGAGTACGCTCAAGGTGATCTGCCGCGTCGCGCCGATGGCCGCCTCGGCCGGGGCGATGCCTTCACGGACCCAGCGGGCGATATTCTCCACCACCACCACGGAGTCATCGACCAGGAGGCCGAGCGCGATGACGAAGCCGACGATCGACAGCTGGTTGATACTGAACCCGAAGGCGTGGAGCATGGTCAGCCCGATCGCGAGCGAGAGCGGAATGGAGATCATCACCACCAGCGAGGCGCGCATTCCCAGCGGTAACAGCGTGACCAGCACGAGCAGGATGGCCAGGCCGAAGTCTCGTACGAAGCCTGATAGCCGATGTTCGACGTTCTTCGACTGATCGAAGCCTCTCGCGAGCTGGATGCTCGGCGGGAGCTCCGTCTCGAAGTTGTCGAGCTCGCGTCCGAGCGCCTCGCGCACGGCAAACACGTTCTGGCCCTCCTTCTGCGGGGCAGCGAGCAGCACCGCACGTTGACCGTCCTGGCGCGCAAAGCTGCGTGCTTCAGCGTCGACCAAGCTCACCTCGGCTAGGTCGCGAACGCGCAATACGTCACCTGCAGGCCCCGTGCGTAATGGTGTGTCCGCGATCTCCTCGACGCTGGTGTAGTCGCCGCTCGTTTTTACGGAGAGCTGCCGCGTTCCGGCGTCGACACTGCCTGCGGGGATGTTGGCGGCCTCGAGGCCGATAGCGTTGGCGACCTCCAGTGGGGAGACGCCGAGCGCGACCATTCGTCGGATGTCCAAGGCGACAGCGACTTCCTGTTCGGGCAGCCCGCGGATAACGACGTCCCCGACTCCGGGCGTCCCTTCGAGCTGGCGTTCAAGCGCTCGCGCGCGTTCGGAGAGCTCGCGATAGGTGGCTGTTTCGCTGACCAGCGCGACTTGAAGGATAGCGACGTTGGCTGCGTTGAAGCGACGGATGTCGAGCATCGCCAGCTCCTTGGGGAGCTCTGGCTTGGCGGCGCTGGTCTCGCGCAGGACGGCGTCATACTTCGCGTCGGCGTCGACCCCGGCGTAGAACTCCACCTGAATCACCGCCAAGCTCTCGGTGATCTCCGTCTTGATGTTCTTGACGTCGTCGAGCCGGTCGAGCCGCGCCTCGAGCGGATCCACTATCAACCGTTCGAGGTCCGCAGGCGTGCCGCCTGGAAGCACCGCGACGACGGCGAAGTTCGGTACAGGGAAGGTCGGGTCTTCGGCCTTTGGAATGGCGATTAGGGATTGCACGCCCAGACAGAACAGCCCGAACAAGAGCACAATCGTCAGCTGCCAGCGTTTGACCGCAAATGAGGTAAACATCATTCACCTCCGGCTGCGGAGTTCACCTTCACCTCGACGCCGTCAACGAGGTCGGCGGTGCCGCGGATCACCACCGGTTGATTGGCGGGCAGCTCGGTTGACAGCCCAGCGACGCCGTCGGCGAGCGACCCCACTTCCACGGCTCGCCGTTTGGCGTAGCCGTTCTCAATGGTGAATACGGCGGCGTGTTTGCCTTCGCCGTCGACGAGCGCCGCGAGCGGGACCACCGCCTGCGCAGGCTCCGCACGGTCGAACTCGACGCGCGCTACGAGCCCGCTCCGTGCGGTGAGCGGAAGATCCTCCGGCAGTAGGACCTCCGCAGTGAAGGTGCCGGTCGCTGGGTTCGCCAAGCGGGCGATGTCACCCAGCCGCGCCTCCACCGAACGACCAGGTAGAGCGTCGAATACGACGCGGGCGCTCTGGCCTGAGCGGAGCGCAGCCGCTTCCCGATCCGAGAGGGCGACATCCACCGCCCAGCCGCGTTCGAGGCCGAGAAAGGCGACCACCGGCCTGCCTGGCGCGATGACCTCCCCGGGCTCGACCAAGCGTTGTTCAATGATGCCGGCGGTTGGCGCGAGCAGCACGGTGTGGCGTTCATTGAAGCCAGCCATCTGCGCGGAAGCGCGCGCGATGCGAGCCGCGGTTTGCGCGTCATCCAGCGTCGCCTTGGGCACCGCGCCCTCTTTCGCGAGCGCTGTCGCTCGCGCGAGATCGCGATCTGCCTTCTGCAATCCGTCTCGCGCTTGGGCTGCCGAGGCCGAGTACTCGACCGGATCGATCGTGGCCAGAACCTGGCCCTTCTTTACCCTCTGACCGGGTTCGACGAGCACGTTGCCGAGGACGCCCCCAACCTTGAAGCCCAAGGACTGGGCTTGTCGTGAGCGCACCAAGCCCGAGACCTTCAGCGGCCGATTGAGAGGCCCGAGTTGCACCTGCGCCACCTCCACGACCGGCACCGGGCGCTCTTTTCCAGCCGCCGCCGCCTGCGAAATCTCCGGGGAACAGCCTGCTTGTGAACCAACGATCGCGGAGCAGCCGAGTGCAAGAACGAGGTTGCGCCAGTGACTCATGTGCATAGAATGAACGCTGTTTAGTTCTCAGTCAACGAACTTTCAAGTGCTCACCCTGACGCCGGTGGGTCTGTGCGGTAGAGGAGTAACGATGGGTGCAGTCGAGCGACGAGAACGAGAGAAGGCCGCACTGCGGCGGAAGATCCTCGATGCCGGTCGCGAGATCCTGGTCGCTGATGGCTACCAAGCGCTGACCATGCGCAAGCTCGCGGAGAAGATCGAGTACACGCCAGGCGCGCTTTACATTCACTTCCCCGACAAAGACGCGCTGGTTCGGGCCATCTGCCAGTCGGATATGCAAGAGTTCGCGCAGCGTTGTCTCGTGGCGTTGCAGACCCCGGAGCCGATTGACCAGCTGCGTTCCTTGGCGCGCCTGTACGCCCGTTTTGCGCTGGAGCATCCGCAGCAATACAAGGTGCTGTTCGTGCTCGACCCGGTGCCACCGTTTTCACACGACGACTTGGTGGAGCGTGGCAACCCCGAGAGCGACGCCTATGCGATTCTCGAGATCGCCGTTTCCAACGCGCTCGCGGCTGGACATTTCCCGGCCTTTCACGACCGTCCGCAGCTGGTTGCCCAGCTACTTTGGGCAGCGATGCACGGTGTGGTCGCGATCGAGAATCGTCGCCACGAGGGGATGCAGATCCCCTTCGAGCCCATTGAACTACGCGTCGAGGCTATGTGCGACACGATGCTCGTCGGCCTCGCCGCGTGCACGAGCGTGACTTCATCGACCTCGTCGTCGCCTGCAAAGCCCACGAGCAAGGGCGCAGCTGCGAGGCGGCTTCGAACCGTCTAGCGATTGGCTCCGTCCAGCTCTAGCGATTGGCTATTCTGCGTGGCTATGAGTTCGGCGGAGGATGGGTCTCGGGCGACTGCGGCTGGCCAGCGGGTCATCGTATCGGAGTTTGCTGAGTCCCCAGGCGAGGCGATTGATACTGTATTGTCGATTGAGCCGATGCTCGCCCCTGAGCTGTCTCTGCTGGCGGCCAATGAAGTACTAGTCAAAGTGGTTTGCGCCGCGGTTGGTTGGGTGGACCTGCTCATGATGAGTGGGCAATACCAGCATATGGCGAAGCCGCCTTATACGCCGGGTCTCGAGGGGGCCGGTGTTGTCCTCGCCGTTGGTTCGGCGGTCAAGCGTGTAGCCGTGGGGGCACGGGTACTGACAGACGGCTTTGTTGCCGGGCCTCGCTCGCTCGGGCCTTATCAGAGTCAGGGGACGTTCGCGAGCTGGGTCGTCATGCCAGAGAACGCGCTCCACATTATACCCAGTAAACTGAGCTTTGCGCAGGCGGCTGGTTTGCTATCTAGCTATGAGACCGCGTACCACTGTCTGCTTACGCGCGGACGTCTTCGAGAAGGGGAGACCGTCCTGATTCATGGGGCCTCGGGCTCGACTGGGCTCGCGGCTGTGCAGGTCGCCAAGTTGGTTGGCGCGAAGGTCATCGCGACGGGGCGGTCGAAGGCCAAGCTCGAGGTCGTGCGCGAGAGCGGAGCAGACCACGTCGTGGTGTTGGATTCGGCTCGCCCCGATGGAGAGCTCGAGTTCAAAGAGCAGGTGAAAGAGCTGACCTCGGGCGCTGGCGTTGACGTTGTCTACGACCCGGTCGGCGGGCCTGTGTCCAAGGAGAGTTTGCGCGCCATGCGCTTTGGGGGGCGCTTTTTGGTCGTCGGCTGGGCGGCTACGCCCGCTGTTGCCAAGGGCAAAGGTGGCCGTGGAGCGCCCAACGCGAACCAGCTACCCACCAATCTCATCATGATGAAGTCGCTCGATGTGCTCGGTTGCCCAACCGTGATCTCGACCGTGATGGACCCGAGTTCACGCCCGCCGCGGCTCGAAGCGGTGTTGCGCTGGGCGGAGACCGGTGCGATCTCGCCCCACGTTTCGCACAGCTTCGAGTTTTCGGAGGTGCGCGCTGCACTGCGCGCCAAGTGGAATGGCGAGGTCGTTGGGGCAGCGGTGCTTACTTCGGCGTCTTGACGACGAAAATCCCGGTGCGGGTCCCCACGAAGGTTCGCGCGCCACGAACATCGATGCCCTCGACCCAGTCGGGAACCTCAATCGACTCTCGGAGCTCCTTCGTTTCGAGATCGACCGCGTGAAGATTGCCGTCGTGATCCGCGACCAGCGCCAAGTCCCCCGCGACACGAACGTCAACGGCGAAGCCGACGTCTGCGTTGACGACCTCCGAGCTATCCCCCGCTACGGCGACGAGACCAGAAGGCCCGCAAGCTACATATTGCCCGTCTGCGGTCGATACGATGCCCTTGGGATTCTCGATGTCAGTGACCACCTCAGCCTTCGGGATCTCGAGCAGGTCGAAGGCGACGTTGCCCTTCGGTACGGGGAAGGTGATTACGCGGTCGGGGTTGTGCATGTGTCCGAACGAAACCGCGATCTCTCCATTGCGAACGAAAGCGTGGATGTTGGGCAGATCGACGAACGGGCTCTCCGGATCGACCACGGCGTTTCGCAACGCAAGCGCCGCTGACCATTTCACCTTGCGGCTCTTGGGATCGAGCGCCTGAATCACGAATGACTGCTCCCATTCGGCGTTGAAGTCACTGATGTCACGGTCGTCGCGTTGGCCCCACACAATCACGCTGCCGTCGAGGAACTGCACGCCGTCGACCCAGAGCTGGGCGCCGGAGGCGTCGTCCTCCCAGCGTTCGACGACCTTCATCGTGGCGAGGTCAACCACCGTGACGCCGCGCGGACCCTGCGCGAGATACGCCCGCGTCGAACTGACCGCGATATCTCGAAACACGTCGCCCTGGTTGTCGAGCTCGAAGAACCCAACTTTCGCCGTAAGGTTCTGCTCGTCTCCCGTCACGGGCGACTCTTCGGAACAACCCAATAGACCGAGGATGGAAGCGGCACAGATTGAGAGAAGGCGTCGCATGGGCGCGCCTAAGGCAGGATTGGTGCCAATTGTCCTACATGTAGGTTTCTTGCAAAATTACAGCCTTTAGGCTTGGGCGAAGGGCCGCAGGCGTGGGAAAGTAGGTATCCGGGGTGGGGCCTAGCATACCCAGCCCACTTCCTCGCTTTAGCTCTCGGGCGGCGCTGCTTCCCGCTCGTTCGCTGCAAAGGTCGCGTAAAGCACCGGCAGAACGAGCAACGTCAGCAGCGTGGACGAGAGGATGCCGCCAATGACGACGGTGGCGAGGGGGCGCTGGACCTCAGCGCCGGTGCCACTCGCCAAGGCCATCGGAATGAAGCCGAGCGCAGCAACGAGTGCCGTCATCAGCACGGGTCGAAGTCGCGACAGGCTCCCCGACTTTACGGCCTCCTCTTTGGCGAATCCCTTGGCACGGAGGTCTTCGATGAAGGAGACCATCACTAGCCCGTTCAACACCGCTACGCCCGACAGGGCGATGAAGCCGATCGCCGCTGAGATCGACACGGGTAAGTTGCGAACGGCGAGGGCAGCGAGCCCGCCCGTCAGCGCGAGGGGAATGCCGCTAAAGATGAGCAGCGCGTTCTTAACGCTATTGAAGCTAAGGTACAGGAGCCCAAAGATCAGCAGCAGAGCGAGCGGCACGACGATCGCGAGCCGTTGCCGGGCTGCGATCAGGTTCTCGAATTGACCACCCCAGCTAAACCAATTGCCTGGGCCAGGTTTGACGATCTCGAGCTTTGACTGCGCCTCTGCCACGAAGCTACCAAGGTCTCGGCCTCGTACGTTGCATTGAACGACGAGTCTGCGCTTGCCATTCTCTCGGCTTACTTGATTGGGCCCTTCCTCGAGCGAGAGAGTGGCCAGCGCCTTCAACGGGACGAAGGCGGTCTGCCCTGGCGCACCGTTGCTCTCAGGCGGTAGTGGTATGGGCAGCGCGCCCAGCGCATCGAGGTCCTTCCTCACTGCGTCGGGCAGTCGAACAACCAAGTCAAAGCGACGGTCCCCATCGAACACCTGGCCTGCCTCGGCCCCGCCAACTGCGGCCTCCAAGAGCTGTTGCACGTCTTCAATCGAGAGGCCGTATCGACCAATGGCTTCGCGGTCGAGCGCGATGTTTAGCACCGGTAGCCCGCTGACCTGCTCCACCTTCACGTCGGCGGCGCCCTCGACGGCGCCTAGGACGCCGGCGACCTCGTTGGCCTTTGCGCGCATCGCATCGAGGTCATCCCCGAAGATCTTGACCGCTACGTCGCTGCGTACCCCGCTAATGAGCTCATTGAAGCGCAGTTCGATCGGCTGACTAAACTCGAAAGCCTGGCCAGGAAGATGCTTCAATTCTTGCTCGATCGCCTCGGCCAGCTGCTCCTGCGTCGAGGCCCGCTTCCAGCCCTCGCGCGGCTTTAGCATGATGTAGGTATCAGAGACGTTCGGCCCCATTGGATCGGTGGCAACCTCCGCCGTGCCCGTCCGCGCGAAGACGACGTCAACTTCGTCGGGGAACTTCTGCAGCAGCATCTTCTCGACCGCCATTTGCATGTCGACGCTCGTGGTAATGCTTATTGACGGAATGCGCGCAGGCTGAAGCGCCAGCGCTCCTTCGCTGAGCTTGGGGGCAAACTCGCTGCCCAGCGTCGACGCCAATGCCGCAGAGCCGAGCAGGACCAGCAGTGCGCAAGCGAGTACGAAGGAGCGATTCAGCAGCGCAACCTCGAGGATACGCTGGTAGCCGCGTTTAGCTGCGCGAAACAGGAAGTTCTCACGCTCCTCGACCTTGCCACGAAGCAGGATCGCCACGAGGGCCGGGATCAGCGTCATGGAGAGCACGGTCGCGCCAGCCAGCGCCAGCACGACAGTCATCGCCATCGGGCGGAACATCTTCCCTTCAATGCCCGTTAGCGTAAGGATAGGAAGATAAACAATCGCGATGATGACCTCCCCGAAGAGCGTCGCTTTACGCACCTCCTGCGAAGCCTCGTAGGCCAGCTCGATACGCTCGCGGCGCGTCAGCGTTCGACCGAGCCGATGCTGTTCCGCGCCGAAGCGGCGAATGCAGTTCTCGACGATGATGACCGAACCATCGACGACCAGGCCGAAGTCGATGGCGCCGAGGCTCATTAGGTTTCCGCTGGTACCGGTCGTCACCATCCCGGTCAGCGCTATCAACATCGAGAACGGGATGGCGAGCGCCGCGATCAGTGCCGCCCGAAGATTGCCCAGCATGATGAAGAGCACGACGATGACCAGCAGGGCGCCCTCCGCCAAACTGCGTACGACGGTATCGAGCGTTGCATCGACCAAGTAGGTCCGGTCATAGACCGTATTCAGCTCGACTCCCTCGGGTAGGCTCTTCTGCGCGGCAGCCAGGCGCTCGTTCACCCGCTTGGACACGTCGCGGCTGTTCTCGCCCATCAGCATGATGGCGGTGCCGATCACGACCTCGCGTCCGTTGGCGGTGGCCGCGCCAGTGCGGAGGTCTCGGCCGATGGTTATCTCGGCGACGTCGCGCAGGCGGATCGCCGCCCCTGCGCGGTGCGCAATGACGATGGCACGTAGGTCGTCCTCGCTCTCGATTTGACCCGTCGAACGGATGAGCCATTGTTCTCCATTGCGTTCAATGTAGCCGCCGCCCGTAGTCGAGTTGTTGCGTCGCAGTGCTTCGAATACGTCACGAAAGCTCAGCTCATAGGCGCGCAGTCGGGCTGGGTCCGGGGCAACCTGATAGAGCCGTTCATAACCGCCAATCGAATTGACCTCGGTCACCCCTTTGACATTGCGTAGTTGTGGGCGGACGACCCAGTCCTCGAGCGTACGCAGATCGGTCAGGTCGTAGGGGCTGCCGTCTTCCTTTACCGCAGAAGGATCGGCCTCGAGCGTCCACATGTAGATTTCCCCGAGCCCGGAGGCGATTGGGCCGAGTTGCGGCTCCGCCTCCGGCGGAAGCGCCTCTTTTGCGGCGGCGAGCCTTTCTGCGACGAGTTGTCGCGCAAAGTAGATGTCGGTGCCGTCTTCGAATACGACGGTCACCTGCGAGAGCCCATAGCGAGATAACGACCGCACCTGCTCTACCTTGGGCAGGCCGCCCATCGCACTCTCGATCGGAAAGGTGATTCGTCGCTCGATCTCGATCGGCGCGAGGGCGGATACTTGGGTATTGATCTGAACCTGGACGTTGGTGATGTCGGGAACAGCGTCAATCGGAAGCCGCTGAAAGTTGTATACGCCGAGCGCGGCGACAGCCAGCGTGAGCATCAGGACGAGCCAGCGATTCTCCACCGAGAAGCGCAGCACTTTGCTTAGGAGGTTCATTGTGGGGTCCTCAGTGGTCGTGCCCAGCAGCGCCCTTGCCGAACTCTGCTTTGAGTGTGAAAGCCCCCCGCACCACGATGGGTACACCCGCAGCCAGGCCGCTCAGGATCTCCACAGACTTGGTTTTGCCGTCGGGATGCAGGCCAATGTGGCCTAGTTTGACCGGCCGTGACTCGAAGGCGTCCTCCTCCTCGACGAAGACCACGGTGCGACCTTCCACCGTTTGAATGGCCTCCTCGGGTACGACGACCGCCGCATCGATCTCTTCGATCGCGACCTCGGCGGTGACAAACAGGCCGGGTTTCCAAGCGGGACTCGGCCTCTTGAGCAGCACCCTGGCGTTGGTGGTACGCGACTCCCCGCTGGCCGTTGCGCTGAGCATCGCGATGGTTCCGGCGGCGGGCTCCTTGATGCCTTCGGTGCGGAGGCGGACCGGCTGACCTACCGCGATCCAGCCGAGGTCTTTGCTATAGACGGTAAGGTCGACCCACAGCGACGAAAGGTCGGCGATGACGAACGCAGGCGTCTCGTCCGAGAGCACCTCGCCGATGGCGATGTGCTTCTCGATGATGGTCCCGTCTTGCGGTGCAAGCAGCTTGTAGACGCCGCCGCCGCGGGTGCCCGTGGAGGCGAGAACCTCCGCGGTGGACTCCTTCTCGATCTTTGCTTCGGCTAGGCCTCCCTTTGCCGCGAGGAAGTCCTTCTCCGAGGCGATGCCGTCCTTGAATAGCTTTTCAAGCCGCGTGAAATTTGCTTCAGCAAGCTTTACCCGCTCCTCGGCGGCGCGCACGTCCCGCGATAGGCTCGTAAGTTCTCGACTATCGAGTAAGGCGAGCACGTCGCCACGCAGGACCTGTTCGCCGAGCCGCGCTTTGACCTCGCGCGCGATACCACCAACCCGCGGCGAAACATGGGCCAGGGTCTCTGCGTTGACGCGAACATCGCCAGGCAGAGAGAGCGTCACATTCACTTTTCCTGGCCCTGCTGGACTCACCTCGATGCCAGCGTTCACCCGGCCCTCGGGCGTCAGTTTGATTCGGTCGATGCCCCCGTGCGCCTCATGCGCGTCATGCTCGTCATCGTGGCCGCGAGCATCGTCGTGCTCACCGCCTTTGTCATGAGCGTCGTGCTCGCTACTGGCGTGGGAGTGGAGCGCCAATCGTTCGATGAGCAGCGCGGCTCCAGCACTGGTGATTGCGAGCAGGAAGAAGCTCGGCCATCGGCTCGCTTGCGCTGTGTTCATGGCCACACCCCAGCCACGCTGTGGAGCTCAATCTCGGCAAGGCGCGCGGCGAGCAGGCGATCCGTGAATGCGCGTTTGGTTTCGATAATCTCCCCACGCAAAATCAGTAGGTCGCTGAGGCTCGTCTCCCCGGCCTTATAGGCTTTGGCCGCGAGTTCGAGACTCTCGGCAAACGTGGGTTCTGGGTCGAAGGCGAGCACCGCCTCGCGACGGCGGCTAAACACCTCGAAGGCGGTGCGTACCTCGATGGGAACTTCAATGCGCCTTTGCTGAAGCTCTACTGTTACGCGCTGGCTCTTGGCTTGTGCGATTGAGCCATCACCTCGGCCGTAGTCGAAGGAGGGGAGGCTTAGAGAGAACACCGCCATGACGGTATGGATGTTGGTCTCTTCATGTTCGTAGCGAAGTCCCACCCCAAGGTCGGGGAACGCGCTCGTCGCTGCGACCTCGACGTCTGCCTCGGCTTCTCGCAGTTGCGCAGACAATGCCCGCAGGTCCGGGCGACTCTTTGAGCGGGCAAGCAAACTTGCGAGGTCGGGTGTACCCAACTCCGAAAGGTTGCCGCTGAGGGTCAGCGAGACGTCGTGCGGTATGCCAAGTAAAAGTCTCAGCTCCCCGAGTGTGCCATCGCGCAGCGCTTGTACGTCTTTCGCTTCGGCTTCGGCTCGACTCACGCCCAGCTTTGCAACGTTGATTTCGAGTCGCGTTGAATCACCTGCGGCTAGACGCTGTTCGGTCGTGAGCTTGGTTTCTTGGGCTAGTACGATCTGACTCTGGGCAAGCGCCAGTCGTTCTTCGGCCCAGAGAGCGTGAATGAAGGCTGAACCGACGGCTCTCTGAAGCTCTTGGGTAACGGCGTCAGTGCTCGCCGCGGTGCGAGCGACGCTGGCATCGACAGCAGCGAGCCGCGCGCTAACCCCGCCGCCGAGTGGCAATAGTTGCATAAACTGCAGGGCGACCGCTGGCGTTGCCTCTGTTCCGATGACCCTTGGACCAACCGCTGCCTCCAAGGTCGGGTTGGCGCGAGGGTAGATCCGCGCTCCGATCCCGGCGGATTCGGCCTCTGCGATCTGTGCACGCGCGGCGAGCACCCGAGGCGCGCTTCCGGCGGCTCGCTCGAGCGCCTGCTCGAGCGATAGCGACAATGAACCTGCCTGTGATTCTTCAGCAGCTCTTGAAGGCGCTTCTTGCGCCGATAGAGAAAGGCAAGACAATACAATAGGAGCGCTTAGCGCCCCCGAGGACCACCAACGATTCATAAACACCAACCTGATCACGGCGCTTGGCGACGCGCTCCGCGCTTCCAAAGATCAGAAGGGCGAGCGCGACCACAAAAAGCTCGGATTTCTCGAGCTTCAGCTTAGGAATCAGGCCAGACGCTTTGGGACTTTGAGCGGCGGTCCACGTTCGGCTGAGGCGAGCACGCGCCCACCCAGGAACGGCTCCAACAAGGCGAAGTCAGCGAGCCGACGCTCTTCTGCGGGCACGAGGTTGGGTAAGGCGGGGGTGCCGTGGGCACACGCTAAGCAACAATGACAGTCAGGTCCGCACGGGCAGCCTTCGCCGTCGTCGTCTTCACACTGACCGGTATCTTCGTGCGAATCGACGAACTCGACCAGGAACCCTTGCCAAAACATGGTGAGGACGAGGAAGCGGGCGACCCAAACGGCCAGCCTTGCAAAAATACGCCGCCTCACGGGATGCACAGCCCACACAGTAGGGGCCAGCGCGCGACCGTGCAAGCCGATTGCTCATTAAGGCAGATAGGCGCCCAAGTCGGCTTGGAACACATAGCGCTGGCCGAGCCCCTCGGAGAGCGAGACGATCTTCGGCGCAACCGGATCGGAGCCGTCGACCATGACGTCCTCAGGCGCGTCGATCCAACCATAGGCGCTGCTGCTCGCCGCCTCGACGCGGAACATGGCCCCGCCTGAGCCCGCGGGCTCGCTGGACGAAAGGAAGAAGGTGCTCTCGCGCGAGACTGCTCCCTGGATCTGACGCTCTCCGGCGAAGAAGGCCCCAGTCGAGAAGGTGCGCGGTGCGCCTGCCAGCAGGCCTGAGGCCGAGTCTAGCGGCCATTGGAAAAGCCGCCCCGCGAGCGGCCCGCTGCAAGCGGAGTTCGAGCAGTATTCGCCCGAGACCAGTTGCGGTGGGGTGGAGGAGCGGTCGAGCGCGACGAAGGAGAACCGCGGCTGCGGCTCGCAGACGCTGAAGCGAGCGTAGGCGCCAACCTGCGGTACTACGTATTTGTAGAGGCCCGCGTGGCATAGGTTACCGTTGCAGCCGACGTTGTCCTCGGCGGTACTGACCTGGAGAATGCGCCTGAGGTCGAACACTCGTAGGCCGCCCGAGGTGTCCGCCACATACAGGTAGTCCCCAAACCAGGCGATACCTCCTGCGTGAATGGATATCGGTTTAAAATTGGAGCCCGGCTCTGGCTCGACGAGCAGCAGAAAGCGATAGCGAGGTGCTTGGGGATCGGTCACGTCGACGAGTGCCAAGCGCACCCCTTTGGGGGCGAGCCCCGGGTCAACGTCTTCATCGAAGTAAAAGCTGACCAGCCAAAGCTTGCGGCCGATCACGAGACCGCTCGGGTCGGCGTCGGGCGAGCCAGTGATCCCTTGCGGAACCCAAGTGGGTTTGTCGTTCTCGGAGCTCTCCCAACGAAACGCGTACTCAAGCCCCGGCGGGTTGCCCGGAGCCGAGCTGACGACGACCGGCGTACGATTGAGGTCTGCGAGCACGCCGGCGAGGCTCACCGGCGCTGCAATGGCCTCGAGCGCGTCGATGTAGCCGCTGTAGTCGTCAAAGCTGGGCGCACGGTCGAGCGCAAACGCGCAGCGATCCAAGCTGACGAGCCCTTGTCCCGAGCCGGTTGGTGGTGGGATGTCACAGCTGGGCGTGGCTGTGACGCAATCATCCAAGGGGACCCCACCGCCTCCGCCGCTTCCACCTTCGCTCCCGCCTCCGTTGGTTGGATTGCCTCCACCGCCTTGGCTGTTCCCTCCGTTCGGGCTGGTTGCTCCGGAGCTTGTTTCCCCGCCGCGATTAGCATTGCCTCCGTCGCTTGAAGTAGCTGTTTGGCCGCCGCTGGATGCGGACTCTTGCTGGCAGGCCGAAACCGCGACGAGGCTAAGGAAGCAGACCGCGGCTCGGTTCATGGTGAGCGACTTTACCATTGCTCGGTGAGGTGCCGCGTGAGCTGTTCCACCGAACGCGACCATGGCCCCGGGTTGATCAGCGGCTGGCCAACGCCATACCGAACGCGAGCAATAGCACCAAGCTGAGAACCGAGAAGCCCCCGAAGGCGGAGAACTGAGCACCCAAAAGTTGGGTATGGGCATCCGAGCGCCCGCGCAGGCGTTGCTCCAAGATCCTGCAGTAGGTTCGCGCCCCGAGCACACCAAACACGATCGCGAATGCTATCGAGAGCGTGAGCTGAAGGGTCGTTGGTAGCTCCTCGGAGGCACCGAACAACGCCCGAAGCCCAACCACGAGTCCTCCAACGAATCCGACGTTGGTGGCCCAGCCAAGGATACCAATCACCTTCAAGGTGCGGGTCCAACCCGAAAGCGGTAACGCCAAGTGTGCGCCGGGCGCGTGTTCCACTATTGGGATATTGGAAAGAACCTTGGAGAAGGCCAAGGCGGCCGCAGGTCCACGTCCTTGTTTGGCGGCCGCGGCGGGCACCGCGAACTCGGTGAGCGATGCGCTAATGCGGCCGTCCTCATCAATCAGCACCCTGCGAAAGCCGAGCGCCAAGAGTTCAATCACGCCGCTGCGGACCTCTTCGCCGAGGACTGCAGAGAGCACGTCGGCGTCTTGCAGCGGGCTGCTCACGTACACGGATTGATCGAAGGCGGAGTCTCCCGATTGCCATTCCACGCTCAGTCCGCGGCGCTTCGCCCCGACATCCATCGTGTTCTCGGGCCGAAGTTCAATGTTCATTGGGCGGTGCGCGCGGAGCGGCCCTTTGCCTCGTCGATAGCCTGCTTGCGCGTGAACGGCCGGGTGATCTCGCCGAGCGACGCGATCGTAGTTTGCAACCAACGTTAAGCTCGAGCTGCTGCCGCCGTTGTACTCGACCGCGATGTCATGGCCGCCACAAGGCACGCTAAAGCGGGACTTCTCGCTCGCTGAAGGTCCGGCGAGCGCTCTCAGTTCGTTAACCAGTAGGCTCTCGGGGCTCTCGCTCATGCGGTCGACCACTCTAACAGGCGCGCCGCCGATTCGAACTGAATAGCTCGAGCAGAGTCGCATAAAGATTGTGTACAATTAGATTGCGCACAATCAAATGAGGTCATGTTGTTCGTGCCGTGTCCGACTCGCAAAAGCTCGATCAGCAGCTCTGCTTCGCGCTCCACGCCGCCTCGCGGGCGATGGTGGGGGCCTACCAGCCGCTGCTGGCGGAGCTTGGCGTGACCTACCCGCAGTACCTCGTGCTGCTCGTTCTTTGGGAGGAGGGCACGGTGCGGCTGTCCCGGGTGGGCGAGCGGCTCGCGCTCGATTCGGGCACGCTCACCCCGCTGCTCAAGCGACTCGAGACGCAGGGCTTGGTCATCCGCCGGCGTAGCCGTGCGGATGAGCGAGCGCTGGATATTGAGCTAACGGCCGCGGGTAAGCGATTGCGCAAACGTGCAATAGGCTTGCCTCGCGCCATGGTTTGCAAGGCAGCACTCCCCGTGGACGAGCTGGTCCGCCTGCGGAAGACGCTGCATGAATTGACGAAGAACCTAGTCGATAGTCAAACGGAGAAAGCCTCATGAACGTCCTCTACACAGCTGTTGCCACCGCTACTTCCGGCCGAGACGGCAAGGTCTCCACTTCAGACGGAAGCTTTGAACTCGGATTGACCATGCCCAAAGGCCTAGGCGGGCCAGGCGGAGCGGGCACCAATCCAGAGCAGCTATTCGCCGCTGGCTATGCTGCATGCTTCGGCAGCGCACTCAAGCTCGTGGCCAGCATGCAGAAGGTTGCTACGGGGCCAGTGGCGATCACGGCAGAGGTATCGATCGGCAAGGGCGATAGTGGGTTTGGTTTGGCCGTCAAGCTGATCGGCAGCTTCCCGGAGCTCGAGGCAGACAAGGCGCACGCGCTAATGGAAGCGGCGCACCAGGTCTGCCCGTACTCGCGTGCGACGCGAGGCAACGTGGAGGTTACGCTGGCGGTCGGCTGAGTTGCGCGTCCCTTCGACCGCTCCGAAACAATAGCGACAAACATTTCGACACAACCGCTTCACGGTTGGGCAACGCCGCGCTGGTAGCGCTTATCGGCATGCGACAACGCCTTTTATTGCTCACTACGCTAATGGTCATAGGTTGTGCCGCGGAGCGCCCGCCCCACGCGCCACCCCCACCGCCTCCGAAGGAGGCTGCCGAGGCCTGCGCCAACAAGGCGGACGGGGACGCTTGTTCAATCGCGCTCGAGGACCGGCCTCCGCTCGAGGGGACGTGCGTCAACGGGGCTGAAGAGGGCACGCTGAGCTGTCGGCCGAAAGGTCCGCCACCCGGTGGCGGCCCAGGCGGACCGCCGCCCGGTGGAGGCTCCGGCGGACCGCCGCCCGGTGGAGGCTCCGGCGCTCCGGGCGCTCCGCCTGGATGAAGGGTTCAGGCGGTCTGTTGCGGTAAGAAGCGCCGCTGAATCAACGGAATGTCCCTGCGTGTGACGCGCTCTTCCATCCAAAGGCGTTGCACGTGGGGCCCCGCGCGAAAGTCGGCCAGCTCGGACTCGGTGAAGGGGATGAGGTCCCAGAGCCGAACGGTCGGCGCGTCGGGCGTCTCAGGCGCGAGGTGACCCATCGGCCACACGATGCAGCCAGCGATGCCTTGCGTCGGGGCGGGCAACACCAGCCGGTCGCGAGGTCGAATCGGGCGTGTTTCATCATGGCCCCGATAACAGCTGAGCATCCATTCGAGCCAGCCGTTGGCCCAGGGACCGAGCTGAGACGAGGTCACGGTAAGCTCGACGAAGTCATTCTCGTCGCCTTCGTGCGAACCAAGCTGTGGCTGGTCGGAGAGGCCGTTGGTTACGGCGATACCGCTGTCGTTGTTTGCGCGCAGGAAGTGTTCAATCGCGACGCCGTCTTGCTCCGCTCCAATATGATGGAGCGTGTGCTCGCCGATTAGCAGACTCAACGCACGTCGACGCGCAAAACGCGCTTGGGCTCGCCGGATCGCTGGGGTCTTCTGCCAGACCGCAGGCCAGGCAAAGAGGCCGTCCCAGCAGCGCTCGAGCGTTACTTCGCCGAGCTCGGTTTGCAGGTGTGTGCCTGATTCGGGCCACGCGCCTTCCGCGACGAGTTCACGCTGGAGTGCGCCCAAAACACGCACGACCACAGCTTGCTCGACGCCTTCTGGCAGCGGCATCGCCACGTCGGGGAGGCCGTAAACCCACATGCCGTTCGACTCGAGCAGCGGGCAATCCGCGTCGTCGCGCAGCTTCAAATAGGCCCATAGTGGAAAGTGATAGCCCGCTTCGGACAGGAACTCGTCCGCGCGCTCGGCGAACTCCTTGGCAGGCGTTGCGAGGTGGTTGGCGCGCGGGAGGATCACCACGCTCGCGAGCGGAGTAAGCGCTCTCACCAGCGCGGTGAGCGCACTGACCTTGCGGCTCGCTGCGGACTCGAGTGGACCGCCAAGATCCGGAAGGCCAACCAAGGCAGCGGTTTGCGCGGCAGATTGTCGTACCGCTTCGCGTAGGGCGGCTGGCTGTTGGTGCTCGTTGCGGGCGAGCTCGTTGGTCCCGCCGCTGAGTACCAGGTTGGTTGGACCGAGCTGAAGTTCGCCGCGCGTGATCGAGCGGTCCAAGAGTCGAGCCGGGAAGGGGCGAGGGTCGATGCGGCCCAGAAAGCCGCCGGGGAACTGGAGGCCGTCGCGCGTGCTTTCGACGTGGACACCGAGCTCCTTCGCCCGATCGATCAGCTGCTGTGTATCGAGTGCGGTTGGCAGTGAAAGGACGACCCACGCTGGCAATGACGTCATGGTGGGGTGACGCTAGTCCGGGAATCGCCAAGATAAAATTACGGCGACGTCACACTTGGGCTCCTGCACACGATGTCCCGACCGATGAAGCGTTTGGTGAATGGATTGGGAGCGGTTGCGTTGTTGGTCCTGGGCTGT
Organism: Polyangiaceae bacterium; assembly: GCA_044376115.1. GTDB lineage: Bacteria > Myxococcota_A > Polyangia > Polyangiales > Polyangiaceae > Xiheicaenibacterium. The sequence continues at coordinate 317,120 of JBILLK010000006.1, forward strand.
GGTCGCTCGGATGGGAAGGCCGTGGTGGCTCCTTCGGAGGTGGTGGTGCCGAGCGCTTTACCCACAGAGGAACGCTCCGCAGCGCCTGCTCAGCCTGCTTCAGCGGCGCTCCCTGCTCAAGCCGTGTCCAGCCGGGAGAGCCAGTTGCGAGCGGAGATCGTCACGGAACTGAGGAAGGCGCAACCAAACCTCGAGCTGCACCGCCTGGTGATACGGGGTGATTCCGCCGTTGCTGCGCTCGGTAACGCGTTTGATGGCGGCGATAGCGTCTCGTTTGTCTCCTATCGCTTTGGGCCTGGCGGCTTTCCACACAACGACGAGCCGAGGTGGCATTCTCACCGCCAGACTTATTCAAGTACGATTTCCCTCTGGACCAGAATCTATGGTCTTAAAGAGGTCGCTCCAAGTGCGGCGCTCGACGCTCTCTTGGAAGAAGAGCTGGCAAGCAGCGTGGGTGATGGTGTTTCGGTTACGCTGCAAGAGGTTGGCGCTCCAAAGCCCGACCCAACCTTCTCTCTGCGGCAGCTCGTACGCGCCACAACGTCATCGCTCGCGTGCGAAGGTGGGCAAGTATTTCTCCGCGATTACAACGACAAAGGGCTCTTGCTCGAGTTCTGTGTCAAACCCAGTGGAAGCGTCAGCGGCAGGGCTCGCTTGCCGCACATTGGAACGAATACGCTCAGTCCGACAGCTGGGCCTCACGTCGGTGAACTCGTAGACGGCCTGAGCTTGGCGCCGAATGGCGAGCTAACCGTCTCTGGCAATTACACGCTGACGCATCGCCCAGCGGTTGCGTCCTTTTCGGGGGCGAAGCCGTCCGTCACGCTTACGCTCAAAGGTAGCTTTAAGTTGATCGAGCCCGGGGGCTGAGCGTCGTTAGGGGGCGTACTCATTGACCGAGTCCCTGGGGAGCGAGCGAAGCCACTCTTCGCTCGCTCGCTTCCGTTGCGGGCTACGCCGCGCGGGGTGGCTGGCTCTGCGGCAAGTCGCGGAGCGCACCGATGAGCGGTAGGCTGATGCGCACGGTCGTGCCTTGGGTTTTCATGGTGTCGACCTTCACCTCGCCCTGAAGCGCGTCCACGGCTGCTTTGAGCGCGCTCATTCCCACGCCGCGCCCCGAGATGTCTGAAGCTACCTCCTTGGTCGAGAAACCGTCGGAGAACAACGCATCCGTCAGCTGCTGATCGTTCTCTGCGGCCATGCCCAGCCGGGTTGCCTTCTCGCGGACGGCCTCCCAATCGATCCCGCGTCCGTCATCGCATACTTGAATGACCACACGGTTCTGCTCCTTGCGAGCCTGCAGCAGGACGGTCGCGCTCGACTCTTTAGCGCTGGCGACGCGTTCATCGGCAGACTCAACCCCGTGATCGACGGCGTTGCGTACGACGTGGGGCAAGGCCGCCCAGACCTCGGCGTACTCGACGGGCAGACGCAAACCGCTGGGGTCGATCAAGACCTGCACGTCTTTCCCGAGCCGTTTTGCGAGACCCTTGGTCAACTCGGCCAAACGTTCGAGTCGGCGGTCTGCAGGCTCCAAGTGCCAGGTAGCCATTTGGCTCGCGAGCTTGCGGCGGTCACCACCATGCATGAGCGCCTCGAGCACGGTGGCCAGTTCACTCTTTTCGATTGTGATGAGATCGTCGGAGCGCGTCCCGGAGAGCGCATCGACTCGGGCGCTGACGGAGCTGAAGAGCTGTTGCAGCTCAGCTGCCTCGACGGTCGAGACCCCGTCACCCCGCTCGGCCATGGCCTCCTCGATCTTGTGGCAGAGCTCTGCAAGCCTGTGAACCCCGAGAATCCCTGCGTTGCCCTTCACCGTGTGAATGGACCGCTTGACCGCAGCAAGGTCTGCAGCGGAGTTGCACGCGTCCTCGACCTGGCGGCCGAGTTCCGCAACCATCTCGCGTAGGCCGTTTGGATCATTGGTGGCCAAACGGAAGAGCGACAGGAGCTCGAGTTGTTCGACCTCGGCGCGCTCGCGAGCAACTTCGCTGGTGATGTCGGTGGCAACCAAGAGCACCCGCTCGAGCTTGTCCGCCTGCATGATCGGGCGATATTCGAGCGCAACGGTGCGTTGATCGACGGTGGCGCGCTTGGGCAGCTGGTCGAGCAAGACCTCGATTGGTAAGAACGGCTCGGCGAGCTCCGGCCAGCCCATCGCCAGGCTCATGCCTGCGTGCTCATCGGCTCGCTCAATCCAGCTGACGAGCGTGTCGGTCGGGCCGATGGGGCCAAGCAACTGCGAGACCGCTGCCGAAGGTTCACTGCCCAAGCGACCATCGAGTTCGACGGGGACTAGACCCTGCGCGACGTTGTCGAGCACACGCTTGACGTCCTGGTTGCGCTGCTCGATCTGCCGCGCTGATTCCTGGAAGATTCGGGCGAGTTTCGCCCCGTAGAGCACGACGCCAACCACCATGAAGACCACGAGCACGACCAGCGCCCACTCGAAGCGTTGCATCGAGGTGGCTCGTCCAAGTTGCGCAGCGAGGCTCTTGCCCTGTTGCGAGCGAGCCTCATGCGCTAGCCGGCCGAGCGCTTCGCTGGTTGCGCCGAGCGCGCGGTCCATCGAGGCCATGTGTTTGCCGGCCTCTTCGACGTCGTTCTTGCGGAACGAGGCAAAGATGGTCCGAGCCTCACGCTCCATCTCGTGGAAGGCCACGTTGGCCAACTCGAGCTCGGCTGTGAGTCTTGCTGCTTGTTCTGCGGGGAGGCCGGCATTGACCTCTGCACGCGCGGCGATCAGCTGCGCGTCAAACTGCGCTACGTACTCGTCGAGCTTGCGTTCTTCCCCATCGATGTCCTTGTTCTCAAAGACGTCGTTGCCTGGGCCGTTCGCTCGCGTCGCGGTTTGCCCGAGCTCTTGAAAGCCCGCAACCCGTTCGGCCCAAAGAGAATTCTCGGCGACGCTGTCGCGGTAGTGCCCCATCAGCAAATGCCCGATGTAGACACTCGCGAGGACCGACAGGACGTTGAACGCCCCGAGCACGTAGTAGATGCGATGCCAGTTCGCCTTTGAGCCAGACTTCGTTTCGTTATGCATAAACCCCCAACTTGGTGCTTTGGTAAGCGGTTCCGCAGCGTCACTTCTGAAGCGAAGTCGTGCGTGGGCGAGCGCTTCGCGCTACGCCGCGCGTACGCCCGAAGGCGGCGCACTGAAGTTTGCGCTGGGCTCGCTCGGGTCGAGGACCACGCGGTTGCGACCTGCGGCCTTCGCCTGGTACATCATGCGGTCGGCTCGGTCGATCAAGGCTTGGGCGTTCTCATCGGGGAGCAAGCGCACTACGCCGAACGAGGCCGAAACCGGAATGGCAGCGCCTTCCGTCGATCGGACGTCGAGCTCGGTAAGGGCGACGCGCCTGCGTTCTGCCGCAACCTCAGCGCCCGCGAGGCCGGTCGAGTGGAAGGCGAGCACAAATTCTTCTCCGCCCCAGCGGCCGACCAAATTGCCTTTGCGGGCGTGTTTGAGTAGGAGCGCGCCCACGGCGGCGAGCACGGCGTCGCCCGCGGCATGCCCGTGTCCATCATTGATGCGCTTGAAGTGGTCGACGTCGAGCAGGGCCACCGATAGCGCGCGGTTGTGGCGGTGGCAGCGCGCGATTTCTGCATCGATGCCGGCAATGAATGCCCGGCGATTCATCAGCCCGGTCAGCACATCGGTGGTCGCCAGTTGACGCGACTCTTCGAGCAACATCGCGATTCGAAGCGGACCTGCGAGTTCGCGCGCAATCACTTCGACCAAAGCGGCGTCGTTGGGGTGAACCGGGTGCCTTACGGCAAGCGCAACGTGGCCGATCACGTCCTGACCGAGCTCGATCGGTAGCACGATCGGCGGCGGACCTTCGCGATCGGCATAGGCGTCATCGTCCTCGATCGGCGTCACGTGAACCTCTGCGTCGTAACCCAACGCCGCTCGTGCCTCCGCTTCGATCTCTGCGCGCACCAGCGGGTTGACGTGCAAGCCGAAGCGCTTCGGGGCCTCGGTAGAGACTGCCATCCAGCGATAGCTGGTGACCTGCGATACGAACTGCGACAAAAGGTCGAACAGCCGGTCGAAGTCCGCGCATGAACCAAGCGCGCGAATCTCTCCAGCGATCACCGAATCGAACAGTGCCTGATCCAGGTGGTCGGCGATACGGTCCCGCAGATCACCGGCTGATACGACCAACTCAGGGTTGGGGATGGCGCAAGCAGGGGTGGCTCCGATCGCGCTGGAGAGCGCGCGGACCAGGTCTCCCATGCGCCCTTTCAGCACGTAGGCTGCCGCTCCCGCGCGGCCGGCCCAAAAGCGATTTCGCTGGCCATCCGGGCCACGCAGAATGACAGGTACGAAGCGTGAGTTGGCCTCCGATCGAAGGAGACGGCAAAGCTGCACGCCCGAAATCTTGGGCATCCATAGGTCAGCGACGACCGCTGCTGGTGGCTCGGTCAGCGCGAGGCGGCCCGCCTCGGCCGCATCCGTCGCTTCAATCACCGTGTAGCCCTGCATCCGCAACCGCCCGGCGAGGATGCCAGCTCCCTTGTCCTCAGGGTCGACAAGGATGATCGTTTGGCCGTGATTCATGGTTCGTAGGGTGAAATACGTACCAAGGCGCGTCCCGAATTAGCGATATCCACTGTCAGCTGGACAGACCGTCAAAAATAATTCGTCCAGCGATTTCAGCGGCCAACAGCGTATTTTCGGACACACGAGCAACGCATCGAGTCGCTCATCAAGCGCGGGGTTACCGTCCACTCATCCTGCTGCGGTTGCTTGAAAACGTAGCTCTCATCCCACAATGCACCGTCTGCATCTCGAGCGACGAGCAGCACGCCATCCACGAGGTTGTTGCCGATCATGTGTGGGTGGCTCATGCCACCGTTCTTGTCTACAAGGTCGGACAGGGGACGCTGCCAGCGGGCCTGCACGTCCTGCGACGTGACCTCGAATACGGTCAACACGTCCACCGACTCGGCCGAGGCGATTGGCGGTTGTTGCACGATGAGCAACATGAGCTGTTCGCCGTTGTTGGCGAACCGGAGTTCAAGCCCGTAGCTGGGCCCAGCAATTTGAGGCAAGCGAACGCTGGTCCAATAGCGATCGTCCCTAAAGAAGTGCAGCCGCCTTTGAAAGTCCGCTCCCAGAACGCTGAACTGGACGCCGCCGTGCACTGCGGTGTCCTGCGCCAACCCGGTGAGGCGGTGTGTTTGCATCGCCTGCTTGGCTGCAACCAACGAGGTCGCCCCGGGCGTTAGGCCCAGTTGCTCGGCCCCGACGTCTTCCAACTGCGTCAGGCGCACGTGCTCGGGCACACTGGTGCTGAAGTGCCCACAAGCCGCTTCAGGCCACAACGCACCGAGCAGCAGCAGAGTTCTCCAAAGCGACGCTCGCACGCCGTCTGTTGATGCGCCCAGTGGACCGGATGTTCATCCGCCGCTACTCGATCGTGATGCGGCCGAGGATGCTGTTGCCAATGTCGTGCGGGTAAAACGTGTACTCCCCGGGCGCGGTGACCTGCCGCACCACCGGGTCGAAGGCACCAGGCGGGATGTTCTGATTCCCGTGCCCAAAGCCAACGTCGGGATCGTCGGCGTGGATTTCGTGCGGGACGGTATCGGCGTTGAAGAAGTTCACCGTGATCGGCGTTTCGGCCATGTTGGGCAGCGCCTTGATCAGCGTCGGGAAGTCGCCGAAGGCGTTGGTGCTCGGCGGGTTTGACGAGAAGCTCGCGAGGTTCTCTGGGATGGTGATGGTGATGGTTGGAATCACGGTGACCGCAGCGTCTCCGGACTGCTCACCGCCAGGGACGGTCCCCACAACGCTGATCACGAACGCGCCCGTTTGCGTGTCGGACTTGGAGCTGAGGTTCAGTGTGACCGTCTCCGTGCTGGTGCCATCGAGGTTGACGCCGGTGGTGGCAAGCTCAGCGGTTAGATCGGAGGGCGTGCCCGTGAGCGACAACACCACCGGACCGACATAGCCGTTGGGAGCGATGGTCACCGTTGCTTCACCGCTATCACGCAGCTCGAGCTGGCTCGCGCTCACCGAGATCGCGAAGCTCGCCGGTTGCACGGGCGCACCGCCTTCGCCTCCTTGGTTCGAGTTGCCGGTGCCGGAGCCGGCGGTGCCCATCATCCCGCCGCCACCGTCCGCTCCCGAGCTGCTGGAGCTCGAGGTATTGCCTCCGTCCCCGTCGAGCAATGAGGTCGGCTGCTTGCTGCAGGCCGCAAGCAACGTCAACAGGGCGGCGAGTCGGGGGCAGGGGAGTTTCATCACGAAGCAAGGCTAACCTGCGTGCGAAGCCGCTCCCAGCGCCGACACGGATCCACCCGGGTATCCTACATCGCGCGCCAGTCGTGCTATGCGCCTCGCACCATGATCGTGATGAAGTTTGGCGGCAGTTCGGTCGCAGACCACCCGCAAATTGAGAAGGTCCGCAGCATCGTCGCGCTCGAGCAGTCCAAAGGGCGCCGGCCGCTCGTGGTTTGCTCCGCGCACAAGGGGATCACCGACGCTTTGGTGAACGCCGCCAAGGAGGCCGCTGCAGGGCGGCTCGACGCCGAGGCCGTGATCGCCAAACAGGAGCGCGTTCGGCAAGAGCTCGGCGTCGCCGAAGCCGTGCTCGCCCCGCTCTATCAAGAGCTGCGGGACTTGCTGCGCGGCCTGTCACTGGTGCGCGAGTTATCGCCGCGCAGCCTCGACTACGTGTCGAGCTTCGGCGAGCGCTTCAGCGTACGAGTGATCGCCGCTTTCTTTGCGCAGCTGGGGACGCCAGCCCAGGCCTTCGACGTGTGGGATCTCGGCTTCGTTACCGACGCCAACTTCGGCAACGCACGGCCCCTCGCGGGCTACGAGGGCAACGTGCGTGAGGCCGTGAACAAGCTCGATCCCGCGGTGATGCCGATCGTTACCGGCTTCATCGGTAAGACCGCCTCTGGCGAGGTCACCACCGTCGGCAGAAACGGCAGCGACCTGACGGCCACCCTCTTGGGGGCGGCTCTCGAGGTGAGCGAGGTCCAGATTTGGAGCGACACCGACGGCGTGATGACGGCCGATCCGCGCATCGTTCGCCAAGCTCGCAACATCCCCGAAATGCGCTTCGATGAGGCCTCCGAGCTCGCGTACTTCGGCAGTCGCATGTTGCACCCGGCGACGCTGCTCCCGGCGATGTCCGCCAACATCCCGGTGCGCGTGCTCAACACCAACCGTGCCGAGCACCCCGGCACCGTGATCACGCGACAAGCGGTCAACGACAACCGCGTTACCTCGATCGCCTACAAAGAGAAGCAGTTCGTGCTCACCGTCAGCTCGACCCGGATGTTCGGCGAGGCCGGCTTTCTCGAGCGGGTGTTCGAGACCTGCCGCCAATGCGGCGTGGTGGTGGACCTCGTGACCACGTCGGAGGTGAGCATCTCGTTGACCGGCAACGCGGAAGGCCCCATCCGCGCTGCTGCAACCAAGTTGGCTGAGTTGGGCGAGGTCTCGATCGATGACGGCCGTAGCATCGTGGCCGTCGTGGGCCAGCATCTGGCGTCGCGTCGCGGCATCGGCGCTGAGATCTTCGGCGCGCTCGCGCGCGTCGCGGTCAACGTGGAGATGATCAGCTTCGCCAAGGGCTCGATCAACCTTTCCTTCGTGGTCAGTGACGCTGACGTTGGCAAGGCGATCGGCGCGCTGCACGCGGTGCTATTCGAGGGGCCCGCCTCGTGAAGTCCCAGTACCAAGCGGATGAGGCAGAGGCTTTTGTCCGCTCAGCAGGCTGCCCAGAGCAGCTGGCCTTGCGCCTCTACACCTCGCGACTGATCGGTCGTGACCCGGCGTTGGTCCTGCACGGAGGCGGCAATACCTCCGTCAAGGGCACCATCCGCACGCTGCTCGGGGATGAGCTCGAATGCCTTTGGGTCAAGGGCTCGGGCTCCAGTTTGGACAAGGTAACGGCGCGCGATTTCCCAGCGCTCGACCTCGGCTATCTGCGGCGCTTGGTCGCGCTCGAGAGCCTCACCGACGAGGAGATGGTCAACCAACTGCGCACGCATCTGTTCGACGCGAGCGCGCCCAACCCCTCGGTGGAGGCATTGCTCCACGCCTTCCTGCCGCATCGCTTCGTCGATCATTCGCACGCTGACGCCGTGGTAACGCTGACCAACCAACCGGATGGAGAGGCGCTCATCCGCGAGGCGCTCGGCCCCGAGGTGATCGTCCTGCCCTACATCATGCCCGGCTTTCCCCTGGCGAAGGCCGTGCACGAGGCCTACCAAACTCATCAACCGAAGGCCGGCATTCTGCTGATGCAGCACGGTCTTTTCACCTTCGGAGAGACCGCGCGCGAGAGCTATGAACGCCACATCGAGCTTGTGGATCGCTGCGAGCAGACCATCGCTGCGCGCCGCCAGAGCGTGCAAGCGCCCACGGTGGTTTATGACGCAGCTCGCGCGCGGCAGCTTGCGCCGCGGTTGCGCGGTGCGATCACCAAAGCGGCAGGCGTTTCGCTGGTGGTGGAACGTCGCTTCGGGCCGGAGGTGCTGCAGGCGTGTGCGCTGCCGCAAGCACCCGCCCTTTTCGAGACTGGCCCGCTCACGCCGGACCACGTGCTGCGGGTGAAGCCCTGGCCGTTGTTCCTCTCAGCCGAGGCGGAGGATGAGACCGCGCTCGCCGCCGACCTCGCCCGCGCCGTCACGCGCTATCAAGCCTACTTCGAGCTTCACCGAGCGCGCAGCCCGAAGGCGCTCGCCCTGGATGCGGCCCCGCGCGTGGTGCTCGACCGTGCGACGGGCATCTGGGCCTTCGGTAAGAGCAAGCAGGAGGCGATGATCGCGGCTGACATCGCGGAGCATACGCTCACGGCGAAGGTCGCTGCGGACGCCATCAGCGGTTATCGCGCACTGCCCGACAGCGATCTATTCGATATGGAGTATTGGTCGCTGGAGCAGGCCAAGTTGGGCAAGACCAAGCCGCGCCCACTCGAGGGCAGGGTGGTGCTGATCACAGGCGCTGCGGGGGCCATTGGCCGCGGTATCGCTGAGGTCTGCGCCGAGGCCGGCGCACAGCTGTTCCTGACCGATCGCGATGAGGCTGGGCTCGCGTCGGCGCAGTCGGCTTTTGCCGCGGCGCAGGTCCGCGGCTGTGTGATGGACGTGACCCATGGCGAGTCCGTTGAGCGCGCCTTTGACGAGTTGTTGGCAGCGTACGGGGGCGTTGACGTCGTAGTGGCCAACGCCGGCCTGGCCCACGTCGCCTCGCTCGAGAGCTTGGAGGCTGCGGACTTTTCACGCCTGCTAGCGGTGAACGCCGAGGGCACGCTCGCGACGATCGCGGCGGCCGCGAGGGTGTTCCGCGCGCAAGGCTTGGGCGGCAACATCATCCTCAATTCGTCGAAGAACGTATTCGCGCCGGGGAAGGACTTCGGCGCTTACAGCGCCAGCAAGGCCGCTGCCCACCAACTGGCGAAGGTCGCGGCGATCGAGCTCGCGCCGCTCGGCGTACGGGTCAACATGCTCAACCCCGACGCTGTGTTCTCCCATGGCGAGGTGCCGAGTGGCCTTTGGTCCCTCGTCGGGCCCTCACGAGCGAAGAGTCGCGGTCTCGAGATCGCCGAGCTGTACGAGTTTTACCGCGAGCGCAATTTGCTCAAGGTCGCAGTCACGGCGCGCGAGGTGGGCAACGCCGTGCTGTTCTTCGCCACGAATCAGACCCCAACCACCGGCGCTTCGCTGCCGATCGACGGCGGCTTGGTGGAGGCCTTTCCACGCTAGCGAAGGGCTGGCACTTCTCCTTGGGGAAGTGCCAGCGCCCAGGCCTCAGTGCTGGTGATCCGCGTCGTCGTGATCGTGATCGTGGTCATGCTCCGACTCGACCTCGGCAACGGCCGCCTCTGCAGTGGCCTTGCCACGCATGACCGAAAGCACTGCGTCGTCGTAGATCTCGCTCACGTCCATGAGCCCAACGATCAGATTGACCACCAGCCGAGCCTCCAAGCTGCAGCCACGGAAGTCCAACGAGGCCTTGAGCCGAACCGCTCCACCGAGCGAGGTCTCATACGAGCCCATCAGCAAACCTTGGTTCACGCGAGCGAGCACCTCGTACACCTGCACGCTACGCTCTTGCGGCCACTTCTCGCGGAAAACGAGGAAGATGACGACCTGCTCCCCGCCGAAGAGCTGAACGCCAACGTCAAAGTGTTCCTCCGGGGGCACGTCGATATCCCACTGGATGACCTCCCCGCTGGCGCCGGCGTTGGGGTCTTCATGCACCGTCTTCTTGAAGGTCCAACCGGTCTCGACAAACACGCCTTCAAGCTGTGAGGCCGCACTTTGGAGGGGCGCTTTGGCCGCAGCTTTGGCCGCTGACTTCTTCACCGGAGCCTTGCTCGCGGGAGCCTTCGCCGCGGGCTTCTTGGCCGCGCTCTGCTTTGCTGCTGACTTCTTCAGCGTGACCTTGTGCACGACGACCTTGGCTGCCTTCTTCGCAGCTGCAGGCTTTGTTTTGCTGGGGGACTTGCTTGCAGCGGGCTTGGACTTCGACTTTGCGATCGCTACGGTTTTTCGTGCAGCCAAGGTGGGCTCCTTCGTTGTGCCAATCTTATGAGCGGCCGAAGACTAGCCCTCTCGCTGGGAACTGGTTAGCCCGATCGACGAGGCTACGTTTTGCCTCAGGAACGGCTCATCCGCCGAACAGCTTGCCCTTGAGCCGAGAGAGCAGCCCGCGGCTCTCTTTGTTGGGGCTCTGTGGCTCTGCATGGGTGCGCGTGGGATGGCTGGGCTGGACCGGTTCGGGGGCGCTTGTTTTGCCGGTTGTGTCAGCCTCCAACCCGGGCGCCGACGCGATCATCCCCGCCAATTGCTCCAAGCTGGAGAGCAGCAGCTCGCGGGGGGGAATGCGGATCCCCGTCTGCTTCTGCAGCTGGCCGATCACCACCATCGAGAGCAGCGAATGACCACCGAGCTCGAAGAAGTTATCCGAAGCCGATACCTGCTCGAGTTTGAGCACCTCTTTCCACACCGAGGCGATCAGTCGCTCGGCCGGCGTGTTGGGCAAGCGCTGCTCCTTCGTGTGAACTACACCTTGTGGCGCCGGCAGACCCTTCTTGTCGATCTTGCCGGCTGGGGTCAGCGGCAGGCTTGGCAGCTCGGTGAAATGCTGCGGGAGCATGTAGTCGGGCAGCTTTTGGCGGAGGTGTTTGCGTAGATCGCTCGCGGTAGGTGATAGGCCGGTAACAGCATAGTAGGCGCAAAGCCGGGTATCCCCCGGTTGGTCTTCGCGGACGATCACTGCGCAGTTCTTGATGCTCTCGTAAGCGGCGAGCACCGTCTCGATCTCGCCTAGCTCAATGCGATAACCACGGACCTTGACCTGATGGTCGAGCCGGCGGTGATAGACAATTCGACCATCATCGCGGAAGGAGGCGAGGTCTCCCGTCTTGTACATGGTCGCGCCGGGCCGCGCGCTGAACGGGTCGGGGATGAAGCGCTCTTGCGTAAGTTCAGGTCGATTGAGATAGCCGAGGGCTACGCCCAATCCGCCAATCACGAGCTCTCCCGGGACGGCGACCGGCTGCGGCTCTCCGAGCGCGTCGAGAATGTAGATCTCGGTGTTGTCGATCGGCTTGCCGATGGTCAAGGGCTGGCCGTGCTCGAGCTTGTCGACGGTGGACCACACCGTGGTTTCGGTTGGGCCGTACATATTGAAGACTTGGTCGGATAGCGAAGTAAGCTGCGCCGCGAGATCGGCCGGGAAGGCCTCGCCACCGCACAGAATCTTGAAGGAGCGCGCAGGCGCAAAGCCGGCGTTGAGCAATAGCCGCCAGGTGGAGGGCGTGGCTTGCATGAAGGTCGCGTTGCTCTGTCTCAGCAGCTGCAATAGCTCGGCGCCGTCAGCGCTTTGGTCGGCGCTGGCGATCACGACGGTGGCGCCGACTGCGAGGGGTAGATGCAGCTCGAGCCCTGCAATGTCGAAGGATAGGGTGGTTACTGCTACCAGGATGTCCTCGGCCTGGATGCCGGGGTAGCGCCGCATGGAGGCGATGAAGTTGAGGAAGGCTCGATGCGGAACTGCGACGCCTTTCGGCTTGCCCGTCGAGCCGGAGGTGTAAATCACGTAGGCGGCGCTGCTCCCGTCGCCAGCGGGGGCCGTGGGCGGAGCTGTGGGCTGGGCGTCGATGGTTGCCGCTTCACGATCGAGCAGGAGGACAGCGCAGCTCTCCGGCAGACTGGTGCGGAGATCGTTGTTGGAGATGACCAGGCGCGCCGCCGAGTCTTCGACCATATGAGCAATACGGTCTACTGGGTATTCGGGATCGATCGGAACGTAGGCTGCGCCTACTCGCCAAATGGCGTGCAAACATGCCAGCATGTCCAGGCTGCGCGGTAGAAAGACGCCTACGAGTGCGAAAGCTCCAACGCCGTTGGCTGCGAGCGTATGAGCTAATTGATTGGCGCGCTGGTCGAGCTCCGCATAGGTCCACGCGCGCGCGCCGTGTCGAGCTGCTACTGCATTGGGCGTGAGAGCGGCCTGTGCCGAGAAGAGCTCACTGGCGAAGTTGTAGGGAGGTGGTGTTTGCGCCGTCGCGTTGAAGTCACGTAGGATGCGCTGCTGCTCCTCGGCCTCGAGCAACGGCAAGCGCGCGATCGGGATGTCCGCGCGGGACGGAATGGCGCGGAGCAGCGTCGCAAACTGCTGCAGCAGTCGCCCGATTTCTTGCGAATCGAATAGGGCCGTCGGGTATTCGGCCGTAGCGAGCAGCCCCTCCGGATGGGCGCTCACCCAGAGCGATAAGTCCGTCCGTGCGACTTCGGCGGAGATCGTCTCGCGACCGACGATGCGCACGGCTCCGCTCGTCGCTACGCGCTTTGCCGACTCAGCGTCCTCAAAGGCGAAGATCGTTTGGAAGATCGGCGACCGGCTCAGATCCCGCTCGACCTGGAGCAGCTCCACGAGCCGCTCGAAGGGCACCGACTGATGCGCAAAGGCCTTGATGCAGCTCTCACGTGTGCGCCGCAAGACGTCCAAGAACGAAGGGTTACCAGCGGTGTCGATGCGGATGGCGACGGTGTTGGCGAAGAACCCCTGCAGCTTGAGCGTGTCCGCGTGCTCGCGATTGGCGACCGGCGTACCGATGATGAAATCGCTCTGGCCGGTCAAGCGATGCAGCAATACCGCATAGGCACTTAGCAGCACCATGAACAGCGTGGACTCGTGCTTCTTCCCGACGGCTGCGAGGGACTCGATCAGCGCCGCAGGAAGCGGGAGCCTGCTCGTCGAGCCCTCGGTCGGAGCCATCGCCGGGCGCACCCGGGTGCTGGGAAGCTCGAGCACGGGCCTTGGTGCAGCCAACGCCGCTGTCCAGTGTTGCAGCGCGCTGGGGCTCTCCTCCGCAGCGCGCTGCCACGCGGCGTAATCGACATATTGAATCGCCAACGGTTCGAGCGAAGCGTCTTCCCCGTTGAGCAAAGCCAATAGTTCGGCCTCCATCAGCTCCTGCGACCATCCGTCGGTGAGGACGTGGTGGGCTGCGAGTGCGAGGACGCTCTCTGCTGAGTCCGTTTGCACGTGGAGCGCGCGGATGAGCGGTCCACGCGTGAGATCGAACGGGCGGCGGGCTTCCTCCGACAAAAGCGCGCGCAGCTCTCGTTCCCGCGGTTCCGGTTCGAGCGCAGTTAGGTCCTTGTGCAAGAGGGGTAGCTCAAACTCGGCGGGGATGCGCAAAACCACCTCCCCATCACGTAGCTCGAGCGTGGAGCGCAGCACCGAGTGGCGCTGGGTCAGCTTGTTGAGCGCAGCGCGTAGCTGTTGCTCGGTGACAGCGCCGCGCAGCTCGAAGGCAACGGTCACGTTGTAGACCGCGAGCCCTGGCTCGAGCTGGTCCAGGTAGAAGAGCCGGCCTTGCCCGAACGAAGCAGGTCCAATCAAGGCGCCGTCCTCGGCCTCGAGCAGCTCCGCGCGCGGAATGTTGGTGGGTGCCACCGCGCCCGCTTCAGCCAGCTCCAAAAAGCCGAGGATCTCCGCCTTACGCCTGCGCAGCTCATCCCCGAGCTCCGGGCTGAGCGCCCCTTTGGGGGCGTTGACGACGAGCTTGCCGCTTTCCGCCCGAAGCTCGATATCAAGCTCGCGCAGCCGGAAGAGTAAATCAGCGACAGTCATAAGCACTCACAGTCGAAGGTTGCCAGAGGAAGCCCTGCTCCGTGGATCACGTAGCTGCTTCACGCGGGGCACGACCAAACATCGGTTTGGGGCCCCAGAAGACGTAAAGCGCGATTGCCAGCACAAACTTGCAGACGACGAAGCCAATGTATTGAGCGTTGCCCCCGCGGAGGGGCAACACCGGCACGATTTGACTCGTGTAGGCGGTGGTCAATTGCATGATGAAGACCAGCAGCGCGCTCTTGGTGCGGTCATAGAGCCACGCGCAAATGGCGGCGATCAACATGAAGTTAGCGATCAGCGGAATGATCGGAAAGCCGGGCGCGACCTGGATCTCCGCTAGCACGATGGGGATGTACCAAACGCCCCAGAAGAAGCCGACGAACATCGAGCTCTGAAAGAGCCTGTAGCGCTTGGCGAAGAACGTGGTGAGAAAGCTCACCCACGCCAGCTCCTCGGACGCCGAGACCTCCACGTTGATGCGGAAGAACTCGAAATCGGCCACCGACTCGGTGTCGATCTCGATCACCTTGTTGAGCCCGATCACCCGCAGAATCCCCAGACTGATGAGCCCGACCACGCCGGGGTAGAGCAGCGCGAAGGCGTAGAACTTAGGGTGAACTCGATAGTTGGTAAACGACTTGAGGAGCTTCATCGCTTGCGCCTTGCCCATCGCAAGCCAAGCCACCGCGAGCGCCATCAGCGCAGGAATGAACGGACGCAGGATCGCAATCCCGTAGGTGCGTATGTCCCAATGGTGAGTTGCTGCAAGGATGACCTGCAGGATGTACGTGGGGATCAGGTAGCTGAAGAAGGGGCTAGCGATGGCAATGCGCTTCAGCAAGCCGGGGGCTTGGTTATTGAGAGCGGTGGGTTCAGTGACGTCAGCCATGGGACCTTCCCTCTACCATTGGATTCTCATTCCACGCCACCGCTCCAGCGAGTGAAGCGTGGCCGGCGTTGATGCCAGTCAACTCGAGATCCTCAACCCAGCAAGCTGACTGCTTGGGGTGAGTGACCTTCACGGCTCCGTGGGGCGAGCCGACCGAAACCTCACGGGCGTCGAGCGTGAGCCCAGTGCCCCAAACCTTGAGCACCGCCTCTTTCCGCGTCCAAAGACGGTAGAAATTGCTCCTGGCTTCAAGCGGACTTGCGGCCCCGAGCACGAACTCGAGCTCGAGCGGAGTAAAGACGGTTGGGGCCACCTCAAAGACGTTCACGCGGGGGTTGTCCTCTTCAATGTCGACGCCAACCTCGCGCTCCCACGCGAGAGCTACGGCCACGTAGTCCCCGGAGTGTGAAACGTTGATGCCGACGGCTTGCGGATGGACGAGGTGCGGCTTGCCGAAGGGCCCCAGCCGAAAGCTGAAGCTCCTCCCATCCAAGCCGGTCTCTTCTTGCAACACGAAGCGGGCGAGGGCACGCGCTGCGAGGGTTCGCTCACGGTCGATGCTGAAGCGATACTTCTGGGCTGCTGCCCTCTCATCATCGGAGAGCAGCGCTGCGTACGTTCCGGCCTCAGCCAAGCGCTTAACGACCCTGCGGCCTCTCAGAACGATACCTCCTCGCGCTCCCCGCTCTTATCGACGGACCCGCCGCTCCGTTGGTAGGCCAGGGCATCAATCCGCTCGGAGAGTCCTGCGACGGTCGGCGTAGAGAACAGGCTGCTGAGCGATAGCTCTGGCACCCCGAGGGACTCGCGCAAACGCACGATCAATTGAATGCCCATCAGCGAGTGGCCACCCAGCTCGAAGAAGCTGTCGTGCAGCGAAACGCGCGCCACCCCGAGGGCTTCGGCGAAGAGCTGAGCGACCTTGATACCGGTCTCGCTGGAGGGTGCCACGAAGGCGGGCTTGGTGGTGCCAGCTACCGTCGCCAGTTGGCCCTGCAGCGCCTTCTCATCGACCTTGCCGTTGTCGGTGAGCGGCAGCGACTCAAGCTCGACCATGGTTCCTGGCACCATGTACTCGGGCAACTTGGAGTGCAGGTGTCGCCGAAGCTCGTCGACCAGGCTGCTCCCCGCCTTGAGCATGAGCGGCCTCTTCGGCACGATGAACGCGGTCAGCGTGCGGGTCTCTGCGCTGGTTCCAGAAGCTATCACCGCGGCGCCGGCGACCCATTCGGAGCTTCGCAATACCGACTCGATCTCACCGAGTTCGATGCGATAGCCCCGAATCTTTACCTGCTTATCGACTCGGCCCAGGAACTCGAGCTCGCCGCTCGACCGGTACTTGACCAAGTCCCCAGTGCGATAGAGCGTTGCCCCCGACTCGAACGGGCTTTCGATGAAGCGCTCCCTCGTCAGTTCGGGCTGATTGAGGTAGCCGAGCCCAACTTGCGGCCCGCCAATGTAGAGTTCACCGCTGACGCCGATCGGAACGGGCTTCCGCCGGTCGTCGAGCACGTACAGCTTGGTCCCTGGTGCCGGCCGCCCAATCGGGATGGCCCCGTTTTGGGGTGAATCAGCGTTCACTAGGTGAATGCAGCAGCCCACCGTGGTCTCGGTGGGGCCGTACTCGTTCCAGATCTTCACGTTCGGGGCGTGGGCGCGGAAGGCCGCTACGTGTGCCGCCTCCAGCTGCTCACCGCCGACCACGAGCGTATGGGCACCGGTCGCCAGCGCCTCTTTGGGGAGCTCGGCGGCGAGAATGCCGAGGTGGGCCGGCGTGAGCTTGACCACGCTGAAACCGCCTGGGTCTCGCAGCACCTTGGCCAGCGCTGCCACGTCCTTGGTGTCAGAGAGCAGCTGAACGGTATTGCCTGCTGCGAGCGGCCCGAACAGCGACGTGATGGTCAGATCAAAGCCGATCGACGAGTGCACCGGCGAGCCTGTCCCGGACTTCATCTCGTATTGTGCGATAGCCCAGCTCAGATAGTGAGTTAGCGCGCGATGCGGGATCATCACCCCCTTGGGCTTTCCGGTGGAGCCCGAGGTGTACGCCACATAGGCAACCGTTTCCGGCGTGCAGCTGCGCCCCAGCGGTGAACTCGATTGAGCCTGCAGCAGCTCGGAGGCCTGGTCCACGTAGAACACCCTGCTCACCGCTAGCCCCTCCACCGCGGGGCTTTCGGTATGAGAGAGCAGGAGTTCGCAGCCTGCGTCGTCGAGCATGAAGCGCACGCGGTCTTCGGGCAGGGCAGGATCGATGGGGACGTAGGCGGCGCCGGTCTTGAGCACAGCAAGCAGCGAGATCACGAGCTCTGGCGTGCGCGGCAGGGAAACTCCGATGCGCTTTCCTTCGCTGGCTCCGCGGCCTGCGAGCAGGTGCGCGAGTTGGTTTGCGCGCTGCTCGAGCTCCCCGTAGGTCAGCGTCCTGTGGTCCCCGCGAACCGCGATGCTGAGCGGCGACCTGTCGGCATGCGTCTGAAACAGCTCATGCACGGGCAGCCCTGATGCGGCCACGGCTTGGGTTTGGTTCCAATCCACGAGCAATCGCTGCCGCTCGGATTCGCTCATCAGCGGCAGGTCGGCGCTCTTTTGGTTGGCATCTCGCACTGCCGCCTCCAGGAGCACGCGGTACTGCTCGAGCCGCCTTCGCACCGTCTCGCGATCGAAGAGATCCAGGTTGAAGGTGGCTTGCACCTCAACGCCAGTATTCGACTCCACCAGGTTGAAGAAGATGTCGAAGTTCTCGTAGCGCCGGGGCACCGACCCTACCGTGCATTGCAGATCGTGGAAGCCGATGCCGAGCGAGTTGGGGTCGAGGTTGAAGGCAACGCTCATCAACGGCACGCGGCTCGGATCGCGCGGGACGGCCAGCTGCTTGATCAAGGTACCGAAGGTGAAGTTCTTGTACTCGAAGGCGTCGAACACTTTGCCGCGCACGTTCTTCACGTGATCGGCGAAGGACTGCTCGCGGTTGAGCTCGAGTCGCAGCGGAAGGAACTGCACGCAGTGGCCAACCAGCGCGCGCCCCTCCACGTCCGATTGGCCGGCGAGGGAGAAGCCAACGACGACGTCGGATTGGCCCGACAAGCGTGCTAGCAACACATGAAAGCCAGCCAACACCCCCGCAAACAAGGTCGCACCCTGTTTGCCCGCCATCTTCTTTATCTCGGCGACGAACGGCTCGTCGAACTTGAGGCTGATGCGGTCGGCGGCAAAGCTCTTCACGGCGGGACGCGGCCGGTCTGACGGCAGGTCCAACACCGGGATCGGTCGGCCTGCGTATTGCGAGACCCAATACGCCTCGGAGGTCTTGCGCTCTGCGCTTGCGGCTGCGCCCCGTTGTTGGTCGATCCACTCTGAGTAGGGCATCGCTGGCTCTAGTTCAGCCGGCTTGCCCTCGCACACCGACGCGTAGATCTTGCCGAGTTCGCGACAGATCACGCCGCACGACCAGCCGTCGGCGATCAGGTGATGTGCGGTAAGGATGATGAAGTGCTCGTCCGCCGCGAGCTTGACGAGCTGGGTGCGGAAGAGCGGGCCTTGCTCCAGATCGAACTCGACGGTCACTTCGCGTTGCTTGATCTCCTCGAGGCGCGCGTCGCGCTCCGCTGGGCTGAGCGAAGAGAGGTCGGTGAAGGGGAGCTTGACCTCGCCCGGTGGCATCAAGCGCTGGGTGAGGCCGTCCTGGTTGGGGACACAGCGCAACGCCTCATGCCGCTTGCTGAGCAGGTTGAGGGCGGTCTGCAGTTTGTCGAGCGCCAGCGCCCCCTTGAGTTGCAGCGTGCTTGCGAGATTGAAGGCGCAAGAAGCGTCGCTGCCGAAGCGAGTGGCGAGCCAGATCTCCTGTTGGCCCTCGCTCATCGCGATCTCTCGCGGTTCACGTTGGACCGGCGTGCCAGGCAAGAACCCGACGCGTTGCAAGACCTCGACACTCTCGCGCATGGCCGCTTCGATCTTGGCGAAGTCCTCGTCGGTGTGCGCCGTGGTGAAGAAGGCCGGGCGCCCCTCGTAGGTGAAGATGCCGCGGTTGTGCAGATGGTAGAAAAGCAGCTGGGAGTACTCTTGGAACGAGGTGAACTTGAGCACGACGAAGCTCGAGAACCACTCCATCACGAGCGGCGCGCTGCACTCCTGGAAGTACTCGTTCATGCGCTGACCAAAGGCGGCCGTGCGCTTGCCTAGCTCCTCCTGCAGTGAAGGCCCTTGCTCCTTGAGGTAGGAGAGCGTCGCGTAGGCTGAGGCCATCGCTACAGGGTGACGTACGAAGGTCCCGGCGAACCAGGTCATGTCGGCTTCCGGAACCGAGTTGTCTCCGTATTGCCAATGCCCACCGTCGAGCGCGTCCATCAGCTTGGCTTTGCCCGCGACCACGCCGATCGGGAACTCCCCACCGACGACTTTGCCGTAGGTCGCGAGATCGGCCCGGATGCCCCAGAGCGCTTGCATGCCGCCCGGGTGAGCGCGGAAGCCGGTCACCATTTCATCGAACAAGAGGATGATGTTGAGCTCCTCGGTCAGGGCGCGGAGGGCGCGCACGAACTCGACCGGCTGCAAGTTCGGATTGCGGCTGCGAATCGGCTCCACCAGCACGATCGCCAGCTCGTCAGCGTGCTTGCGGATTGCGTCGAGCGACGCCATGTCCCCGTAGTTGAGCACCAGCGTCTTTTCGACGTGGCGCTGCGGGATGCCCGGCGCGATCGGTAGCGTGCGGCGCTTGCCCGCCATCATCGAGCCTTTGACCAACACCTCGTCGAAGATGCCGTGATAGTGGCCGGAGAAGGTGGCGATGCCGTCTTTGCCGGTGACGGTGCGGGCCAGCCGCAGGGCGGCGAGTACGGCCTCCGAGCCGGTATTGCAGAAGGCCGCTCGCTCATTGCCGGTCATTTCGCAGAAGAGTTTCGCCAGCTTGCCGGCCAAGTAGTTTTGCGGCCCGATCTCGACGCCCCGTTCGAGTTGCGCCTTCACGGCCTCACGAATGAAGGGCGTGTTGTGGCCGAGGAAGGTCGCGCCGTAGCCGTTGACGAGATCGATGTACTCGTTGCCGTCGACGTCCCACATCTTCGAGCCTTCGCTCTTGGCGGCGACGATCGGAAAGACCATGTCCTTCCACTGCAACTTGAAGCCTTGGACCGTGCGCGGATCAGCGAAGTGACGCCGATGCTCCTGGGTCATTTGTTTGGAGGTGGGAGCCCGCGCGACGACCTTCGCAATTAGCTCATCGAGGTGAGCTTGTTGTTCCGGTGGTAGCGATGTGACGTCCGCGTTCTTCTCGACGGGCGCCCACGGAGACTCTTTGTTGGCCTTCTTTTCGGGCTCGGCCGGTGCCGCAGCCTTGGGCGCCGCGGCGGGAGCAGCCGCAACGGGAGCAGCGACTGGTGTTGAGGGGGCCGGTGTCGCCACCATGGTAGGAGCAGGCGGCTGTGCGACGATCGAAACAGCCGCGCTCGGTGCGCCGCGTAGGACCGCAAGCTGCTCCTGCATCACCGCTAGTTGGTTGGCGATCACCCGCTCGATCGCTGAGGCGGGTGCACCGGGGCCTGCGCCGACGAAGGGCAAGGCTGCCGGCGCGGTGGCGAACGCAGCTGCCTGCGCCGGAGCGATCTCGACAGGTGCGCTCGGTGCCGTGGGGGCTGCTGCCGCGGCGGGCGCGGCCGGCGCCGCTACAGGCTCCGCTTGCGCCTCGGCGGGAAAGGCGTCCGCGGGCATCTGGCCGTCCAAAAACTCAGCCAACGGCAACACGCCCGGCGCCTTCTCCAGCAGCTGACGGACCGTGGTCTTTACGCCAAAGCGTTTGCGGAAAGAGCCGTTTGCCTGCGTCAAAAACAGCGAGTCGAAGCCGAGCTCGAGGAAGGTCGCGCGCGGGTCGATCTTGTCGGCCTCCATTCCGGAGAGGTCAGCGAGGATGCGAGCGATCTCGGTGGCAAGGCGGTCTTTGCGTGAACTCATGGGCATGACTCGGGCTGGAGGTGGGGGCGCGACAACAGCAGGAACGGCAACGGGAGGGCTAGGGGCGGGGCTGGCTTTGGCCGCCTCGAGCGGCGGTGGTAAGGGCGGTGGGATGGCGAGCATCGCGGGGGCCTTCGCAGCGCTCGCCGCGGTAGCCACGTAACGGCGCCGCTCGAACGGGTAGGTCGGCAGCGAGGTGCGGCGTGCGTTGGGCGCAAGAGCCGCATGGTCGATCTCGAGACCGGCGAGCCACAAGCGGCCCACCGTCTTCAGCAAGAAGCTGAGGTCGTCGACCGGCTCTTGTGGGTGCCGCACCGTCGACGTGACGACGTGGCGCGCGCCTGGCGTCGCGAGACGCGGGTGGCTCTTGGCCAAGGTGGACAGCGTGCGGCCTGGCCCCACCTCGATCAGCGCTGTGCCCGGCGTCTCGAGCACCGCGTCGATGCCGTCCGCAAAGCGCACGGTGCTGCGTAGATGCGCGGCCCAGTAGTTCGGATCCTGCGCTTGCGCAGCGGTGATCCAGGTGCCGGTGACGTTGGATACGAAGGGCAGCGTAGGTGCGGCGAACTCGAGGGTTCGAAGGTACTCGAGGAACTCCGGCAAAATCGGCTCGACCAACTCGGAGTGCGCGGCCACGTCGATGTGAATGCGGGTGACCTCGATCTCGAGCGCCTCGAGTTTGGTTGCCAGTTGCTCGATGGCCTCCACGTGGCCGGATGCGACGCACTGCTGCGGTCGGTTGATGGCCGCGATCGAAAGGCCGGGCTGCAGATGCGCCGTCAGGTCTTTGGCCGAAAGAGGTACCCCCAACATCGAACCGCGCGGGAGCTTCTCGAACAAACGACCGCGACAGGTGACGATCCCGAGCGCGTCTTTCAGGCTCATCACGCCGGCCAAGTGTGCGGCGGCGTACTCGCCCATGCTGTGGCCGATCATGGCCGCCGGCGTTACGCCGTACGACTCGAGCAGCGCTGCAAGTGAGAGCTCGATCGCCAGCAGGGTAGGCAGGGCGAAGAACGGCCGCTCCAAGCTGGCTTCGCGGTTGCTCTCGGATTCCGGGTAGATCAGCGCTCGAATGTCGAGCCCGAGCAGCGGCTGCAAATGCGCGGCGCATTCGGCGAGCTTGGCATCGAACACAGCCTGCCCCCGCAGCCCGCGGGCCATGCCGACGTATTGTGCGCCGCCGCCGGGAAACATGAACACGACGCGCGAGGCGTCTTTGCCCTCGAGCATGACCTCGCAACGTTTGACATCGCTCGCTCGCAGCGCCTCTGCAGCTTCCTGAGGCGTGCGCGCTACCACTGCCGCGCGCGCCGCGAAGCGTCGGCGACCTTGTCCGAGGGTGAAGGCAACATCTTCGAGCGGCAGCTCGGGCCGATCGCTCAGGAAGGTAGCCAATTCCTCCCGTCCCTTGGCGAGCGCCGTCGCCGTCTTTGTCGAAAGCAGCAGCAACTGTGGCTCCTGCTTGTTCTCGCGTGGTTCGCGCAGCGGCGCTTCTTCCACGATCACGTGCGCGTTGGTGCCGCCTAGGCCGAAGGAACTAACGCCAGCGCGGCGAGGCTTCTCTGTGCGCGGCCAAGGCTTGAGCTTGGCGTTGACGTAGAACGGGCTGCCTTCAAAAGCGATGGCTGGGTTCGGCGTGTCGAAGTTGAGGCTAGGAGGAAGCTCCTCGTTTTCGAGCGCAAGCACGGTCTTGATCAGCCCTGCCGCGAGCGCGCCCGCGTCCAAGTGACCAATGTTGGTCTTGACCGAGCCGAGGCCGCAGAACGGTGCGCCGTCAGCAGGTCGGCCGAAGGCGCGGGTCAGCCCGAGCACTTCGATCGGATCGCCGAGCACCGTGCCGGTGCCGTGCGTTTCGACGTAGGAGACGTCTTCGGGCGTTAGCCCGGCTTTCTCGAGCGCGCGAGCGATCACCTCCGATTGGCCTTGTGCACTCGGTGCGGCAAACCCGATCTTGGCCCCGCCGTCGTTGTTGATGGCGGTGGCACGGATGACGGCGCGAATTTGATCACCGTCCGCCAGCGCTTGTTCCAGTGGCTTTACGACCACGAACCCGCAACCACTGCCGCGGACCATACCCGAAGCCTTGGCGTCGAAGGCGCGCACAACACCGTCGGGTGCTAGCGCGCCGCCGTCCACGTATGGGTAACCCGCAAGCGTGGGAAAGAGCACTTTGGCGCCGCCCACGAGCGCCATGTCACAGTCGCCGTCGCGCAGGCTCTGACAGGCGAGGTGAAGGGCGACGCCGGAGGTCGAGCAGGCCGTCTGCACGTTGACGGCGGGGCCGCGTAGATTGAGCTTATAGGCCACGTGGGTAGGCGGAAAATCACGCTCGTTGCCGATCTGATTGTTGTGCTCGATCAGGCGGCCCGCGAGCTCGGGGTGGTGCGCGAGGTTCTCCAGCATGTAGGCATTGCGACCCACCCCACCGAAGATCCCGATACGGCCCTCGAAGCGCGAAGGATCGTAGCCAGAGTCCTCGAGCGCCGCGTACGCGGTCTCGATGAAGATGCGCTGTTGCGGATCCATCAGCTCGGCTTCACGCGGGGAGAAGCCAAAAAACGCTGCGTCCCAGGCGTCGGCCTCCTCGAGCACGAAGGCGCGCGCGACGTAGTCAGGGTCGTCGAGCAACTTCGGATCGAGGCCGGATAGCTCGAGCTCTTCACGCGTGAGCGCGCGGGATGAGCACACTCCGGCGCGCAGGTTGCGCCAAAATTCGCGGCTGTTGCGTGCTCCCGGGAAGCGGCCGGCGAGCCCGACGATAGCGTAGGCGCTCGGCTCGCTGTTGCGGCGCGGCTTCGCCTTGGGCTGGGCGGAGCGTTGTTGTGCCGCGTCTGCCGTCGTCAGTTCGCCAAAGCGCTTGTTCACGGCCGCAGCGAAATCGCGGATGAGCACGGTGGCGATGGCCGCGACCGTGGGGGCGTCGAAGAAAGCGACGATGGGTACCGCCACGCCGAGCTCGGTGGACAGGCGCGCAACGAAGCGGACGGCTGCCAGCGAGGTGCCGCCCAACTCGAAGAAACGGTCGTGCACGCCGACCGCCGAAAGCTCGAGTGCGTCGCACCAAAGATCGCAGAGCAGCTTCTCCAACGGGTTGCGTGGCGCCACGTACGCCTGCTCGAGCTCAGGTCGATCGGTGCCGGGTTTGGGCAGCGCTTTGCGGTCCACCTTGCCCATCGGAGAGAGCGGTAGTGCGCTCAGAAAGACGAAGGCGGCGGGGATCATGTAGCTCGGCATGCGAGCGCCGAGCAGCGTGCGCAGCTTGCCGGCGGTGAGGCCTTCAGCCACGAGATACGCGACGAGCCTCTTGTCTCCGGGGTTGTCCTCGCGCGCGAGCACCACCACTTGCTTGACGCCTTCGAGCTCGCCGAGCGCGGTCTCGATCTCTCCCAGTTCGATGCGATGCCCACTAATTTTTACTTGGTCGTCGAGCCGCCCGCAGAACTCGAGGTTGCCGTCGGCGAGCTTGCGCACGCGATCGCCAGTCAGGTAGAGCTTCTCTCCCGCAGCAAAGGGGCTGTCGATGAAGCGCTCGCGCGTGAGCTCCGGGCGCTTGAGGTAGCCGCGGGCCAAGCCGTCACCGCCAATGAAGAGGTCGCCCACCTCGCCGTCGCCGACCAGGCGCTGGTCTGCACCCAAAATATAGATGCTCGTATGCGCGATGGCCTTGCCGATCGGGATCGACGTGAGGCTCTCGTCGAGCGGTCTCGGGATGCGGTAGCAGCAGGTGAAGGTGGTGCTCTCGGTGGGGCCGTAGCCGTTTACGAGCTGCGTGTTGGGCAGCAGGCGCAGCGCCTTGCGAATGTGTGGTACCGAGAGCGCCTCTCCCCCTGCCAAGACCTCTTGCACCGAGACGATGGCCTCCGGCGAGCGATCGATCATTAGGTTGAACAAGGACGAGGTGAGCCAGAGGGTGGTCACGCCGTTGCGTTCGATCACGGTCTTGAGCAGCGCCGCCTCAGGTACGCCGCACACGGGGTAGAGTACGCAGCTTCCGCCTTGCAGCAGCGCGCCCCAGATCTCCAAGGTCGCTGCGTCGAACGAGACCGGGGCTAACTGCAGCAGCACCCGCGTCTCGTCCAGCGGCGTGTAGTCATTCTCGCGCACGAGCCGCACGATCCCGCGATGCGGAACCATCACGCCCTTGGGCTTACCGGTCGAGCCCGAAGTGAAGATCACGTACGCGAGGTCGTCGGCGCTCGGGGTTGGCAGTGCAAGCGAGCCGCTGAAGTCGTGACCGAAGTTCTCGGCCAGCACGAGCGGTGCGGCTTGGCTCGCCGGCACGTCCTCGGTGGTGCTCGGTTGGGTGAGGATGACCGTGGCCTCGGTCTCGGCCAGCATGAAGGCCAAGCGCTCAGGGGGATACGCCGGATCGAGCGGTACGTAAGCGCAGCCGGCCTTCAGGATCCCGAGGAACCCGACGATGGTCTCGAGCGACTTCTCGAGCAGCGTAGCGACGAAGGTGCCCGGTTTGACCCCGCGCTCAAGCAGCGCAGCGGCCACCGCGTTGGCTCGTTTGTCGAGCTCGGCGTAGCTCAACCTGGTGTCGTTTTCTCCGTCCTTCCCCGGGAGAATCAGCGCGGTCTTGTTGGCAAACTTTGCGACGACTTGATCGAAGGCCGCGACGACCGAAAGTGACGGGCTGTAACGCAACATGGCTCGAGGCTGCGGACTATACGCCGACGGAGCTAGCCCCCAAGCTCCTTTCGCATGGCGTCTTGCCTGCTGAAAAAAGGTCTGCGTTTCGCGACGTAACGAGCGGTTCGCTAGCTTGCGACCAAGAGCAGCAGCTTCAGATAACGACCGCCACCCTCATCGCGCTTGACCTCCGCCGCCAACCCAAGCGCTAGATTCGGTTGGTCGACGAGGACGCGCTCGGGCTCATACTCGCTCGAAGCCACCATGCGTCGGCCGATCACCGTCAGCGGCCGAGGAAAGCTGCCCAAGCGTTCGAGCAGTGACTCGGAGACGTCGCGGACGCTCGCCTGGCTCACATCATCGTCGAGCTCTTCGATCAGCGAGGCTGCGGCGCTCTCCAGGGTGGGCTCGAGCACTGGCGCAGCTCGGCCGAGCTGCTGTCGAGCGCTCGTGATTCGCTCGAGCACCCGCTGCTTGGCCTCAGCCTCTGTCTCGCGCGGGACGGGCCGCGCAAACACCTGGACGAACAGCTGGTTCCTCGGGTCGGCAGCGCCGCCGCGCACGACGCCAACCCCCACGTGCGTGATGTCGGTCGCCATCAGGTTCGCGAAGTGCCCCGGGCTCTTGAGCAGGCCAGCCTGCGCGAGGTTCACGTCGAATGCTTCGGCCAGATTTTCACGGGCCGAGGCCGTCGGAAAGTCGGCTGCGGCCAAGCGATCTTCGAGCGAACCGGTGTTGGGCGAGTGATGGTCGAAGAAGCGAAAGTTGCGCATGTCGAGCGCGTGCGCGCGAGCGATGCCCGCCAAGCTCTCGTCGTATTGCAGCGGTCCCAGGCCGTTTGCGGCGCGGTCCTGGTTGATGCGCACGAACATGGCCCGCTCGATCTCGATTGCTTCGGGCGGCGGTGGTCGAAAGGAGCCTGGGAGTGTGCGAGGCCCGGCGCAGGCAGCGAGCTCCGCCAAGCCGAGCGCACCCAAAGCGCGGCCGAAGCTGCGTCTGCCGCTCATGCCTCGGCGGATCACTTGCGGCCGATGTCGCTGCCGCGCAACGAGGCCACGTCGATGTCGATCTCGATGTCGACGTCGATGTCGATGTCCCACGGTTTTGCAGCCGGAAGGACGCTCGAGTCGCGTTTGACCGGAAGCTCAGCGATCGCCCGCAGCACGGTGTACATCTTCCCAACGGTCGCAAAGCGATCGGCCGGGTCAGCGCTGAGCGCCTTCTCGACCCAGCCGTCGAGCGCCGCGGGGAGGCCGGGCCGGAGCGCGCAAACCGACGGACGTTCGCCGCGGGTGACGGCGATCAGGAAGCGGTCGATCGGCTGCTTTGGGTCGAACGGCGGCTTGCCGGCGAGCGCGCGGAAGATCACGGCCGCTAGCGAGTAGACGTCGATTCGGCGGTCGGCTTGTTTTGCTTTGCCGCGCCAAACCTCCGGCGCGATGTAGCCGGGCGAGCCCGCGATCATCCCTTCCTGCGTGAGCGCTGCGGCGTTCAGATCTTTGGCCAGACCGAAGTCGAGCAGGCGCACGCCACCGCGCGTATTCGAGTCCAAAACGAAGATGTTCCCGGGCTTGATGTCGCGGTGGATGATGCCGAGCTCATGCGCCGCGTCGAGCGTATCGGCGATCGGAGCGAGCAGATTGACCAGCCGCACCAGATCGATCTTGGCGCCGTGCTTCTCGAGCTCGAGCAAGTACTGCTCGAGGTCCCGGCCGGCGAGCAGCTCCATGACGATGTAGAGGTCCCCGTTGGGCGCCTTGTTGAAGGCGAAGATCTGCGTGGCGCTGGTGCCGGAGAGGGCGCCCATCGCTTTGGCTTCGCGGTGCATCCGGGTCTTGAACTGGATGTCGGCGGCGAGCGCGCTGGTCAGGCACTTGATGGCAACCTTGGAGCCGAGCATCTCGTCGACGGCGGCGTAGACCACACCGTGCCCTCCTTGGCCGACGAGACCTTGGATTCGGTAACGCCCATCGATGGAGTCGCCGACTTTGTAGCTGCTCATGGTGCTTCATCCTACGGGCTAACGAGCAACGGAGCGAGAAAACGCCCCAACTTCCGCTGAGGGCAGATGCCAGCGAGCGCCTGGCTCGGTCGGTGAGCGGCATGGGCCTTGATAGGGCTGAGTCATGCGCTGGCTGTTGTTCCTCCTTTTGCTGGTCGCGTGGACGCCCACGGCGTTTGCTTTCGAGCTCAATCCGCTGGAAAGCCAGAGTGGGCCGCGTGATGCAACGCTCTACGCCAGTCAAGAATTTGCCGGGAGCGTCGCCGATCTGACGGTTGTACCTCCACGTGCGGAGGCTGGGCAGGAGGTAGCGGCGCGCTACGCAGGTTGCGAGCAGTCGGGCTACTCGATGCGCACCACGTCGATGGGCGCCGCGTTGATTGTGCTCTTCGCCTTGTTTCGCCGGCGTCGCACCAAAGCCCAACTCTCGAGCGGGCGGCCCTACACTTCCCAGCGATAGGTGGTGACGACCTCCACCTCGGGTGAGAGCGAAAGCCGGACGGGGCAGGTCTCTCCGATATGGCGGAGTCCCTCCCGCGAGGCCTCCGAAAGGTGCTCGCCTTTGTCTTTGGGCAACGAGATATCGACCACGAGGCGAGCAACCTTGCGCGGGGGAGCTGCGGTCATGTGCTTCTCGACTAGGCCCTTCATGCCAACCACGTCCAGCCCCTGATTGCGCGCGGCAATGCCCATCACGGTGATCATGCAGGTGCCCAGCGAGGTCGCCAGCAGGTCGGTGGGTGAGAAGCCTTCGCCCAGCCCGTAGTTGTCGCGTGGAGCATCCGTGGACAGGGTGCTTGCGGAGGGCTCGTGGCTGACTGTTGTTCGAAGATTGCCCTGGTACTCAATGCTGACTCGGACCATGCGGTAAACGCTACTCTGTGCCGAGGCACAAAGCTCGTCTGCGCAAGCTTCGCTCGTGCGCGACGAGGCATTGGCGCGAGGAAGGTCTCGCAGCCCCGATAACGCTTCGCCCAGGGTGTGAAGCTGCTAAAGGTCCAAGTCGATGTGGAGCGGCAAAAACCTCGCCTCGCCCGCCTTGCTGATCTCGGTGTTCGTGATCTCGACCAGCGGGCTCATCTACCAGCTGGTGTGCGGCACCTTGGCCAGCTACGTGCTCGGGGACAGCGTCGCTCAGTTCAGCCTCGTGATCGGGCTGTACTTGTTCGCGATGGGAATCGGCTCCTACCTGTCAAAGTTCGTCGAGGAGGATCTGCTCTCGCGCTTCGTGCAGATTGAGCTTGGGCTGGCGCTGGTTGGCGGGCTTTCGGGGCCACTCTTGTTTCGCGTGTACGCAGCCTACGGCGCGTTTCGCGTGGCGCTGTATCTGAATGTGCTGCTGATCGGCACGCTGGTGGGCCTGGAGATTCCGCTTCTGTTGCGGCTGCTGAAGTTCTCTTTGGACTTGAAGGACTTGGTCGCGCGGGTGCTCTCGCTCGACTACGTGGGCGCGCTGTTGGCCAGCATCCTGTTTCCGACCTTGCTCCTGCCGCGGCTCGGAGTGCATCAAACCAGCATCTTCTTCGGCGCGCTGAACGCGGTGGTGGCGCTGGTAGCGACCTTCTTGTTCCCGTTGCCGAGACCCGTGCTCTTCCGCCTGCGCGCGAGCGGCGTGTTTGTGTTGGTGACGCTCGGGGTGGTGTCGCTGAGCGTAAACACGTTGGTCCGCTCGGCTGAATCGCTCTATTTCGGAGCCCCGATCGTCTACGTCAATCAGTCGCCCTACCAGCGGGTCGTGATCACCGAGAGCGTCAAGAGCACCAAGCTCTTTTTGAATGGCAACCTCCAGTTCAGCTCCGACGATGAGTACCGCTACCACGAAGCCCTGGTGCATCCGGTGATGGCCCGTTTCTCGGGCACGCCGCGTCGCGTGCTGGTGCTTGGTGGTGGAGACGGTTTGGCGGTGCGTGAACTCTTGAAGTACCCATCGATCGAACGCATCGATTTGGTGGACCTCGATGCCGCGGTGACCGAGTTCTTTGGCGAACATCCGTTGGGCAAGCGTCTGAACGGAGGCTCCCTCGGTGACCCCCGTGTGCACGTCCACAACGAAGACGCCTTTCGCTGGCTGGAAGAGACGAGTGAGCCTTCCTTCGACGTAGCCATCGTCGACTTCCCGGATCCGAGCAATTACGGCGTCGGCAAGCTGTACACCGACGCGTTCTATCTGCGCTTGCGGCGGCAGCTCGGTTTGCGGGGCGTTGCGGTGATTCAAGCGACCTCGCCCGGTTTCGCACGCAAGACCTTCTGGTCGATCGTAACCACCGTCGAGAGCGTTGGGTTTTCGGCCAACCCCTATCACGCGTACGTGCCAAGCTTTGGCGATTGGGGCTTCATCTTGATTGGTACGCCAGGCCTCGATGGCGGGTCGCTCGCGCCTCCGCGCCAGTTGAAGGTCGAGGCATCGGAGCTGCGCTTCTTGGACGAGGTCGTCCTCAAGCAGCTGTTTGAGTTCCCCAAGGACCAAGCGCGCGTTGATGGGGAAATCAATCGCCTCAACGACCAAAAGCTCGTGCCGCTGTACACCTCCGAGTGGGGCGAGTGGTCTCGCTGAAGGCTGCTGTTGGGTGCGCGTGATTCGGATATTGAGGGTCGAAGGGCCAGCTCTCAGGTGGCTGAGCCGGGGCGGGCAGCCATGAGAATTCGGTGCGTTCGGCTGGGTTCGGTACTAGACTCCGCCGCGTGACCCAGGGGACTCCCTTCGACCGTCAGGCCGCATGCCCGAATTGCGGCGGGCCCATGACGTTCAAGTTTGCCGGAGCCCGCGCGCAGGTCTGCCGGTACTGCAAGTTCCTCGTCGCCCGGACTGATCGCGGACTTGCCAGTGTCGGTCGTGTCGCAGACCTCGCGGAGATCCCTTCGCCCTTGGCTTTGGGCGTAACCGGCTATTGGAACGGCAAGCGTTTCGAGGTCGGTGGGCGTCTGCAGATGGACCGCGTCGCAGCGCCGTCTGCGCCCTGGCAAGAGTTCGCCGTTACCTTGGTGGACACCGGCGAGTTGTATTGGGTCGCCTATGCCCAAGGTGCTTGGCACTACTTTCGCGAGCTCTCCCCCACGCCACCGTTGCCAGCGGTTGGGCAGCTTCGCCCGGGTGTCCCGTGGCAGGCGCCGGGCGTCGGCTCGGTGGTCATCTCCGAGGTCGGTAAGAAGCGCGTCGAGAGCGGGGAAGGGGAGCTGCCGAATGTCGCCGTTCCAGGCGCGGTTACGCGCTACGCGGATTTTGGTGGGCCGGGCAATGTGTTCGGAACCATCGACTTCGGGGATGGCCAAGCGGTCGCCCCGCGCGTGTTCGTTGGCCAACGCTTTGACCCGGCGAGCTTCAAGCTTGATTCAGGCCAGCCGCTCGACAAGCCGCAAGCGCAGGTAACCGCCTGCACCTGCCCAACGTGCGGTGGCAGCCTGCCTTTGGTCACGCCGGGGACCACCGAGCGTATCGTTTGCCGTTACTGCGGTTCGGTCAGTGACGTCGCCAAGTCGGGCGTGCTTTCGATGGTGGGCCAGGCCCCGCGCCCGCCGCAAGAGCCGTTCGTTCCATTGGGCTCCGAGGGTGAGTTGCGCGGTAATCGCGTGATCGTGATCGGCTTCGTCGTTCGCGGTACCTGGGTGGAGGGCGAGCACTACAGCTGGCGGGAGTACTTGCTCTATGCCGGCCCGAACAAGGGCTACATCTGGTTGATGGAGGAGGACCTCAAGTGGCAGTTGGTGGTGCCCATCCCTCCCGGTGAAGCGCAGGCTGGTTCGGGGGTCATGTTTTACCAGGGCAACTCCTACGGCTTGAAGCAGAGCGTTTCGGCGGCAGTCGAGTACGTGGTGGGCGAGTTCTATTGGAAGGTTGCCGTCGGGGAGACCACCCAAGCGACCGAGTACCAGGGGCCAGGGGGACTCATCAGCGTGGAGCAAGACCACAACGAGATGAACACCTCGTTTTGTTACCCGCTGACAGCTCGCGAGATCGGCCTGGCCTTCCGCATCGCACCGCCACCGGAGCCATCGGCGGTGGCCTTCAAGACCTCTTCGATCACCAGCTCCTGGGTGTTCTGGCTGATCATCATCGTGGCCGTGTTGTTCCTGCTGAGCGTTGCTACGTGCGACGACGACTACGGTGGAGGCAGCGGTTCCTCCGGCGTGTACATCGGGCCGGGCTACAGCGGGAAGTAACGGCCACCCGCGGTCCACTCGCCGCGGTGGGCCGAGGGCGCGGTCAGCCGTGGGTCAGGTCAGGGCTGATTGGCCTTGAGTTCGAAGTAGGCGTCGAACACGTCGCGCGCGACTTCGTTGCCTTTGCGCCACCACTTCTCGTCGTTCGCCAACATTACCGCCACGGCGATCTCCGGCTTACGTGAAGGCGCAAAGCCGGCAAACCACGAGACCAAGCGCTTCGGCTTCTCAAACATCAGCGTCCCCGTTTTGCCCGCCACGCTGAGCCGCGGCCTGCCCTCGATGGGCGCAAACGCTTTGGCGCTGGTCCCGGAGCGGGTCGTTACTTCGAGCATCTTCACCAGCTTGTCGGCGGTCTCCTTCTTGAAGGCCTGTCCGAGACTCACGCGCGGCACGTCGGCGGCGTTGCCGGTGACGTGCAGTCGCACCTTCTCGCCGCCGTTGGCGATCGTCTGCATCATGAACAGGGCTTGCAGCGGCGACATCTTGGCGTCGCCAAAGCCTGCGGCCGCGCGAGCGAAGCCGAGGTCGTCGGAGGGGAGCTTGATCGAGGTCTTATCGGCGGGTAGATCGAGCGGCGGTTCGGCGCCAATCCCGAAGCTACGGGCCGTCTCGCCCAAGCTCGTGGGGGTGAGGTGCTTGATCGCCAAGCGACCGAACACCGGGTTGATGCTGCGCCCCAACGCAAACTCGAACGCGGTTTTGTTATCACCGCTGTGACAGCCAGGTTTGATGTCGGCCTCGCTGAGACGGCTTTCTCCGCCCTGGAAGCAAACCGCGTCTCCGAGGCGCACCTTGCCCGACTCGAGCAGCGCTGTGGTGGTGACGATCTTGAACAGGCTGGCACCCGGGTACTTGGCCTTGCGGACCATGTCGCCCTCGTTGCCGCGTGAGGCCCAGGCCAGGATGCGGCCAGTCTTCACGTCGCTTACGACTACCGCTCCGCTCGGGGCTTTGCTCGCATCAAGGATGCGATCGACCTCGGCTTGCAACGCCGGGTCCACGGTCAGGCCGACTTCGCGCGTGCCCTCTCCACTGGCCTTTGCGCGACCATCGCGCACCTTGATGCTCTCAAGTTTGATGTCGTCCTTTTCCCGCCCCTCGCGTTTGGCGAGTGCAACCGGAGCGGCTAGGGCCGTCGTCAGTCCTATGGCAAGAAGTCCTACGACTTTACGCATCACCTAGGCTTGTCTCAGATGTAGGCAAAGGTGGACAAATTTGTGGCCCGCCTAACGCGACGCTCACGGGTGAATGAACAGGATTGTCCCGGTGAGTGGCCGAAGCGCCGAGTGCCATCCCGTTGGAACCTGCGGCTCGGTCCAGAAGAAGATCCGGCGTGCGTCTTCGGGAGAAAGGTTGATGCAGCCGTGGCTCTTGGGCGTTCCGAAGGAGTCGTGCCAATAGGCCGCGTGGAGCGCGTAGCCTTCCTCGAAGTACTGCACATACGGCACATCGCGGAGCTCGAACTCTTCACCCACCGCATCGGAGTCCATGGTGTTGGTCAGGTGCTTGGTGTGGATGCGGTAGATGCCCTTTTTGGTGGCGCGATTGCCCTCGAATAGGCCGTCCTCTCCGGTGGACACCAGCGTTGCAAACACGGCTGTTTCACCTTCGAACGCCACCAGCGTTTGCTTGGTGATGTTGATGTCGAGCCACTTCTCGCCGTTCTTGCCCCACTTCGGCATGCGCTTGGCGGGGTCGAGTCGGCTGGCGTGCCGATCATCCACCCAGAGCCCGTCTTTGGTCTCGTAGTGAAGGACGTTCTTCACCAACTTCTGTTTGCCGGTGAGGCCGACGAAGGCTCGATATTCAATGTCCTCGGCCGCGACCATGGCGTTCTTACTGGCACTCCAGGTGAACTTCTTTGCGCCCTTCTTGCGGATCAGAGCGAACGGAAACTCGACGTCCACGCCAATTCGGACGCCGTGAAAATCGGAGCCGCGGATGGGCCGAAAACGATCGGCCGGCATCACCCGCAGGTCGGGGGTGACGTTGTAGCGGCGCCCTTCGACGAGGTAGCTCGCGACGAAGCTCATGCCCTGTTTGCGATCGACCTGGCCGATCTTGATGTCCTGCTTATGCGGCCCAAGCCCGAGCGGACGCGGCAACTCAGCGTGCTCGGCTAGCCACGCGGGGAGCGGCTCGGAGCGTTTCTCCTCCCATGCGTCCCAAGCGCCAAAGCTTGGGGGCGTTGACCACTTGAACCAAAGCTCATGCCCGTAGCCAGCCCCGCTGACCTCGTCCTTCTTCCACTTCTGCATGTGCTTATCGAGGTTGGGCTCGAAGCGGTCGAGGTCGGCTTGCGATGGGATGCGATCGTAGACAGGGCCGCCCCGCGTCACGGTTCCGTACATGTACGGGAGCTTTTGCGTGACGTCGGGTGGGCGGCCGACGGCAACGACGACGGGGTGCTGGAGGTCCTCGCTGAGGCCGTCGGCGAGGCAGACAAAGCCCGCGGGTTTGATGCCGCGAAAACCGCCGCTGCAGCCAGCGCCGCTGACGTTCTTTTGGTCGGCGACGATCACCGCGCCTGCGCGCAGAAAGCCGATCGTTTTTGAACCACTATCCGGGCGCGAATAGACCGGAACGGTCATGCCGGTGACGGCCAAGCGTGGCTCGCTTGCGTCCGGCGCCGTGGGCACCTTCACCGCACCGTCGAGCGCTACAGGCGCCGAACCTGCGGCGGCCGGTGGGACTTCCGCTGCGATGCTTGCGGCGGCGGTGAGCGGCGCGCTCTCGACACCGCTCGTCGAACTCGCTGCAGCCGAGGCTGCGGCGGCGCTTTCGGTGGAGTCTTTCGACCCGCAGCCGAGCAACGCCGAAAGGCAAGTGAAGGTCAACGCGGAGAGGCGCATGGTTCCGTCGCCGCAGCGGGCGGCGGGCTTAGTTACGCAGCAACCGCGAAAGGGCCAAGTTCTCGGCGCAGCCTTAAGATCAAGCGTTCTTCGGAAAGCGCCCGAACCGGATCAGCAGGCCGAGCCAACCTTGCGCTAGGTACAAGAAGTTGATGCCCACGTAGACGAAGAAGAACAGGTCGAAGCGGTCCAGCAGGGCAAACAGGTAGATGTGGCTCGGGTAGTGGTTGAGGAACCGTAGGAAGGTGAAAACCTGCCCGGCGACGCGTGCCATGAGCGAGCGCGGCTTACTCGTATCCACCGTCTCGTAGTAGGCCTCGACGCTCTGGTCTTTCCCGCTCATGTCGGGATGGCGCAGCAGCTTGGTCATCGAGATGCCGCCGGTGATCACGAACAGCGCGAAGATGGTGGCGTAGACGAACCATTGCGTCGGCCAGGTGGCGTAGTCAGGCACGCCGCCGTTGCGCAACACGGGACCAAACCCGCCGGTGATCTCGAGCCGAAGCCCGATGCCGACCACCAACGCTGCAGCTTTCACCTCGTCGGTGAAGAAGTCGAAGTGATGGCCCGTCTTCGAAGCGAGCTTCTTGTGCCGCGCCAGCATGCCGTCGGCGCAGTCGAGCAGGTAGGAGATCTCGAGCACCAGCACCGCTAGCAAGCCGCCCTTCCAGTCCGGCATCAGCACGAACATGAACGCGGCGATTACGAACAAGATCAGGTTGATGATCGTGACTTGGTTCGGCGTGATCGGCGTCTTCGCCAGGATCGAGACGGTGTAGCCCGCAAGCACGCGCATGAAGTAGTGGTTGAAGAGCTGATCGTTCTTCTTCCGGGTCGCGAGGTAGATCTGGTAGCCCTGCCGAAACATCGGGCGCAAAGTAGCCTGGAAACGTGCTTGGCGTCTGCTTACCTGTGCACCGCAGTCAAGAAGCTGACGGTCGGGCTCGCGCTGACCTGGATGCGACAAGCTCCGCGGCGCGGGAACAAATTGCAACGGCGGACGAGTCGTGGTCCCCTTGGAAAAGCTGCGCGCGCTTTCCCCTCCTCGGGTGGTGGACGTGCCGTTGTGGCTCATCACTTGGAGTGAAGATGTCGAAGCAGGGAATTGACCAGTTCGGGAAGATCCGCGCGTTCTTCTTCGGTGTCGCCTTGGCCGGTGCAACGTTGGGAGCTGTGGAGGCTCAAGCGCAGAACTGCCTGAGTCAAAACCCTGCTGACTGGCCGGCTGCCTCTAAGCCGTACTTCATGCTCGTGATGGATACCTCCGGCTCGATGGTGTCCGAGGTTGCGGGGGCTGCAACCAGCTGCGGCTTCGGAACCAATCGCGCCGCTCATGCCCGTTGCGCCGTGCGCAACACGGTCTTGGCTTACAGCGGCCAGGTCAACATGGGGTTGTCCACCTTCGCCGTGGTTCAAGACAATTGTGATGGTGGCACCTGCGGTTGTGATGCTGGCGGCTGCTTCACCAACTGCGACTATTTCTGCTTCCAGCAAGAGATCAATACCACCGGTGGTTGCAACGGCTGTGGACCGCGCCCGGGGAACGCTGCGACCCGTGCCGGTGCGCTCATCCGCGTGCCGATGCTGCAAGACCACTTTTGGAGCAACCCGCCCGACCCGAACAACACCAACAGCCTGCTTAGCTGGGTTGACAACGCCTGCGACGATTCTGAGGCTTTTGCCGTTGGCGCGACGCCACTCAACGGCACATTGCGCGACATGAGGCGCTACTTCCAAGCAAGCTGGACGGCGCCCGACGGCTCCTCCACCTTCTCCACTCCGCTCGCTTCACAAGACTTGGCTGGAACGGGCGTGAACGGCTCGACTGGCTGCCGTTCGGTGAACGTGATTCTGCTCACCGACGGGGATGAGACCTGTGATCTCCAGGCTGACGCAGTGGCGGCAGCCACCGACCTGTACCAAAACGGCGTCACCGTCGGCGGTAAGATCTTCAAGGTTCGCGTCCATGTCATCAACTTTGCGGGCGGTAATCAGGCCAACACGGACGCGATTGCCGCGGCAGGCGGCACCACCTCGTCGTACTTCGCAACCAACGAGACGCAGCTCTCCCAAGCGCTCTCCACCATCATCTCGGACAGCGTTTCGCCCGAGACGTGCGACAACATCGACAACAACTGCAACGGCTGTGTGGATGAGGGTTACGTCCACTATTGCAACGTGAGCCAGACCTGTTGCTCGTGGACGACCCCAGCTCAGCGGACCACCTGTCTCAACAACTACACCGCCTCGATCACCAACGCGAATCCCGACGGGAACCTGGCTCTACTGCCGTGCACCACGGTGGCCCAACAAACCCAGTCGGCCAACTGGCTTTGTTTCAACCCTGGGGACCAGTGCGACAACATCGACAACAACTGTCAATCCGGGGTGGATGAGGGCGCCAACAAGTGCGGCAGCCCCTTGCAGTGCCCCACGGCTGAGACCTGCAACAGTCAAGATGACGACTGCGATGGCAGCGTGGATGAGGGCGGAGTGTGCGGTGCTTGCGTGCCGACGCCCGAGGTCTGCGACGGCTGTGACAACGACTGCGATGGCACTGCGGATGACGGGATTGGCGCTGTTGCCTGCGGTCTCTCTTCCCCGCCGAACTGTGCGGGCACCATCAGCTGCAACGCTCCACAGGCTGTGCCGATCGGTGGATGTGGTGTCGGCGGTGGCTTTGGTTCCTGCAGCAACTCGCCCCAAACGGAAACCTGCGACGGCATCGACAACGACTGCGATGGCATTCCCGATGACGGCGTGGTTCCGACGGCGTGCGTGCCGCCCGGCACTCCGGGCGGGCTCGTATACGGTGGCTCCAGCCAGTGCCAACAAGGTTTGCTGCCCTGCGGAGGTAGCTGCTCCGGCTTCGTCGGTCCGAGCGCCGAAATTTGCGACGGTATCGACAACGACTGCGACGGCCAGGTGGATGAGCAGGTGCCGCAAGTTGGTCAGACCTGCGGCATCAACTCGGCACCCTGCACGCCAGGGCTAACCGCCTGTGTCAACGGCGCGCTGGTTTGCTCCGGGGGCGTTGGTGCCCAGCCCGAGCAGTGCGACGGCATCGACAATGACTGCGACGGTCAGGCCGATGAAGCTCCGCTCGCGGATGCCCCGGCACCCGGTAACAACGGCTGCTGGCAGCTCGCTGGTAACTGTTGCACCCACGACAACCTGAGCTGGTGTCCGCCGCCCGGAGCGAGCTGCACCGACGTCGGTACGCTCACTGCTCCTTGCAACTCAGGCACCTTGCAATGCGCCGGCGCGCAAGGCTGGGTTTGCCAAGGTGGAAACGCCCCCGCGACCGAGGTTTGCGACGGCGTAGACAACGACTGCGACGGCACTCCCGACGACGGTAACTTCCCGACTGAGGGGGCGGCTTGCGGTCTTGCGGTTTTGCCCTGCGTCCAAGGCACGATTCAGTGCACCGCAGGCACGCTCGACTGCGTTGGGGATATCCCGCCGACGCCCGAGGTTTGCGACGGTATCGATAACAACTGCGACGGCTCGATCGACAACGGCATCCCGATCGGCGGCACGTGCACGCCCGTGTACGACACTGCGCTCTACCCCGGAGACCGTTCGGCGGCGCCGTGCCAACCCGGTAACTTCCAGTGCGACGCGATGGGCGGACTGATCTGCGTCGGCGGTGTAGGGCCGACGCCCGAGGTTTGCGACGGCATCGACAACGACTGCGACGGAACGGTCGACGAGTCGGGAGCTGCGCCCGATGGTCTCGATGGTTCGGCGAACCCGCTGGATCCGCCGGTGGCGAACATCGGAGACGCCTGCGGCGTCACCGAAGGCGCCTGCGATGACGGCAACTGGGGCTGCGTCAACGGGCTCTTCTTGTGCCTCGGTTCACAGGGCCCAACGCCCGAAGAGTGCGACTGCTCCGACAACGATTGCGACGGCTCAGTCGATAACGAGAACCCGGGCAACAACCCTCCGCTTTGTGGTCGCGGCAAGGACTGCATCGTCTCTGGGGACTCCTGTCAGTGCGCCGCACCTTGCGGCAATGGCGAGTTCCCGTGTCCCACCGGCCAAGCCTGCGTTGAGGTGAACTCAAGCAACACTGGCATGGCGCTCGGTGCCTACTGCGTCGCTGATAACTGTGGTGACTGCGAAAGCAAGACGGTTACCAACGCCGATGGAGACGTTGTTTGCGCACCCGCTGGAACAGTCGGGGAGAACTGCTTCGACCTGCCCGTGTGTGTCTGCAAAGGACAATCAGGCTGCCAAGCGCCTTGCACTGGCGTGACCTGTGATGCTCCGCTCGTGTGCACCAACGTTGGTCCGGACGCCGGTACCTGCGTGGTGGACAACTGCTTCAACTTCGGCTGCGGGTGCGGCGAGTTCTGTGTGGACGGCGGAAGCTGCGTCGCCAACCCGTGCACCGAAACGAGCTGTCGTGAGGGCCAGGTCTGCAAGCCGAGCGAAGACGGGATGACTGCCGAGTGCTTCGAGAGCTGCGCTGACGTCAACTGCCCGTCCGGGACCGAGTGTCACGACGGCG
Source organism: Polyangiaceae bacterium (assembly GCA_044376115.1). Taxonomy (GTDB): domain Bacteria; phylum Myxococcota_A; class Polyangia; order Polyangiales; family Polyangiaceae; genus Xiheicaenibacterium. The sequence goes on from JBILLK010000006.1 coordinate 356,240, forward strand.
AATGCGTCGCAACCTGCGTTCCCGAATGCGGAGCCGACGAGGTCTGCAACGAGACGGTGGATCCGCCGGCTTGTCAGCCGAGTCTCTGTACCGAGGACTCCTGTCCGCAAGGTGGCTGTTGCGATGGTGTGGACGGCAGTTGCGGAGCGTGCCCGTGTGAAGGCGTCCTCTGCCCGGACGGTCAGAACTGCGTTGACGGTGAATGCGTCGCGACCACGATGGGCACCGGCGGCGCTGGTGGCGGCGGCGGCGCTGGTGGTGGCAGTAACCCGAGCGGTGGTGGCGGAACGAGCAGCGTCGGTGGTGGTAACACCGGCGGCGGCGGCTCGGATAAGGGCGTTTGGGGGCTCGCGACAGGCGGTGGTGGCTGCACGTGTGAAGTCGGTGCGACCCCGAACTACAGCGCCGGTCTCTGGGCTCTCGTTGGGGCTGTCGGATTGTTCGCGCGCCGGCGTCAGCGCCGTGGTGCGCAGGCGCGTCGCTGAGCGCCTTGCTCGGTCTTGCGTTGCGGGAGGAGCGCCGGTAGCTTCTCCCGCGCCATGACCAACAATGCGCGCACGCTCGGGGAGAGAGCCGCGAGGCAACTCTCCAACACCACCAAGACCCCGCCGCAATGGCGTGGGGCAACGCCTCGCTGGCTCGTCCAGATGATCCCGTGGACCCCCGTTGAAGCGGGTGTGTTTCGGGTCAACCAAGCGCTCGACGACAAGTTCGATCTGAAGTGCAGCCCGGAGCAGGGCGAAGAGCTGCCCACCGGCTTCAGCGACTACGAGCCCAACCCGCGTGAGTACGTGCTCACTTCGGTGACCACCACGATCGAGGTGGATACGCGTATCTCGGACCTGTTCCGCAGCCCGATGGATCAGGTCAAAGAGCAACTCACCGTCGCGGTGGACAAGCTCAAGGAGCGCCAAGAGGCCGAGGTTCTACGCAACAAGAACTACGGCCTCTTGAACAACGTGGACCCGGACATGCGCATCAAAACGCGCAAGGGCCCGCCCACGCCAGACGACATGGATGAGCTCATTGCCACCGTTTGGAAGGAGCCCGCCTTCTTCCTCGCCCACCCCAAGGCCATCGCAGCGTTCGGCCGTGAATGCACCCGTCGCGGAGTTCCGCCGCCGACGGCTACGCTGTTCGGTTCGCCGTTCCTCACCTGGCGCGGGCTCCCGTTGATCCCCAGCGACAAAGTCCCGGTGAAGGACAACAAGTCGAGCATCCTCTTGCTGCGCACCGGCGAGCGAAAGCGCGGCGTGATTGGCTTGTTCCAGCCTGGTCTGCCTGGGGAAGTCAGCCCCAGCTTGACCGTGCGCATGATGGGCATCAATCAGCGCGGTGCCGCTCAGTACCTGCTTTCACTTTATTGCTCTGTTGCCATCCTCACCCATGACGCTCTCGGGGTACTCGAGGACGTGGTGATCGATCACTACTATGACTACCCCTGATTCGCTCTCGGGCGGGCCGTCTGAGTTCTCCGCGCCCGGAGAGCTCAGGCTCGCCTCCGCTCAAGCCCCGGTCGTCTCCGACGTTCCGCGCTCCCCGGCGATTGCTTCAAGCACGCCGGGGCTTTCGGGCGCTGTGCTCCGCTCGCCCACGGCGCCGACGTTGCCCGAGTTTGATCCGGTATCGCTGTCGAACCTGATCGGGCAGCTGGCCAATGAACTCTATGCTGCGCCACCGGCCCCGTCGGCCGCTGCGATTCCCGGCGACGAGGAAATCTCGTTTGCGCCCGCCGCGACCGTAGCTCCCGCGCCGCCTCATGCGCCCGCCGCCGCCCCTGCACCCGCGGCGCCCGAAGCGCCCCCTGCACCCGTAGCGCCTCCTGCGCCCGCCGCCGCTCCTTCGCCCGCGGCGCCTCCTGCGCCCGCCGCCCCGTCGGCTGCTGCGCCCGCTACTGCACCTGCAACGGAAGGCCGTTCACCCTTTGATGCTCCGCTCGATTTCGCCGGGTTCGAGCAGGCTTCGGTTGTGCCTGGTTTCGACCTGGGTAGCCTGAGCTTCCCGCTTTTCGAGCCGCCGGCTTCGGCAGCGCCAACGCCTCATCAGCCTGCACCGCCGGCTCTTTCGGAGCCCGCCTTCGAGATCCGCCCCACCGAGGATCCGTCGGTTCGCTCGCTGCCCAGCACGCCGATCGACGCTCATTCGCTCAAGCGGCAGTTCCCGATCTTGTCGCAACAGGTCAACGGCCGGCCGCTGGTTTGGCTCGACAACGGCGCCACCACCCAGAAGCCGCGCCGCGTGATCGACCGCATCACGCACTTCTACGAGCACGAAAACTCGAACGTTCATCGCGCCGCTCACACGCTGGCAGCTCGTTCGACCGACGCCTACGAGAAGGCCCGCGAGAGCGTGCGCCGCTTCATCAACGCCCCATCAACGAAGGACATCATCTTCGTACGCGGCGCCACCGAGGGCATCAACTTGGTGGCCAAGAGCTGGGGAAAACGCAACCTCGGCCCTGGGGATGAGATCCTGATCACCTGGCTCGAGCATCACGCCAACATCGTTCCCTGGCAGATGCTCGCGAGTGAGAGCGGCGCCAAACTCAAAGTGGCGCCGGTGGATGACAGCGGCCAGGTCCTGCTCGAGGAGTACGAAAAGCTGCTCAACCCGAGCACCAAGCTTGTCGCCTTTACCCAGGTCTCCAACGCTCTCGGCACCATCACTCCCGCCCGCGAGATGATCGCCATGGCTCATCGTCACGGAGCTCGCGTGCTCTTGGACGGCGCGCAGGGCGTCTCCCATATGCGCGTGGACGTGCAGGCGCTCGACTGTGATTTCTACGTCTTCTCGGGCCACAAAGTGTTTGCACCCACCGGCATCGGTGCGGTCTTCGGCAAGCAGGAGGTGCTCGAGAGCACGCCGCCTTGGCAAGGCGGTGGCAACATGATCCAAGACGTCACCTTCGAGCGGACGTTGTTCCACGCTCCGCCAGCGCGGTTCGAAGCGGGCACCGGCAACATCGCAGACGCGGTGGGGCTAGGCGCCGCGCTCGACTGGTTGACCGAGCTCGGGATCGAGCGTGTCTCGGCTCACGAACACGCCCTGCTCGAATACGCGACCCCGCGACTGCTCGAGGTGCCCGGCCTCAGGCTGATCGGCACGGCCAAAGAGAAGGCCGCTGTGATGAGCTTTGTGCTCGCCGGTCAAAAGACCGAAGAGGTCGGCGGACTGCTCGACCGCGAGGGCATCGCGGTGCGCTCCGGTCATCACTGCGCCCAGCCGATCCTGCGTCGCTTCGGCGTGGAAGCGACGGTGCGTGCCTCGCTCGCTCCGTACAACACGCACGAAGATATCGACACGCTGCTCGCCGCCTTGCACCGTCTGCAAGCCGGCCGATAGTTCCGCGCAGGGCCTGGACCGAACTGGGTTCAGGACCTGCATTTTTCGTAGGGAGACGCTTGGTGCTCTGGTCGTCGCAGGAACGGCTGTGGTGAACCCATGGCCGACGGCGGTGCGCGCCTCGCGGTCTTGCAGCAGGAAGGCGTCACGGTCGCGCGGCTCGACGCGCAAGAAAAGCTCGTCGGCCTGCGAACGACGATCCCCGGCAAATCCGTCCACGGGTTGGTTGCTCACGAGGATGGCGCTGCGCTGCTGATTCACCGTTTGCCCGATCAGATGGACCTCGTGCGCCTAGCCGAGGATGGCTCGACGCAGTTTGAAATACCTATCGTTGGCGCCAACGATCACGGGACTGAGGGGGACAAATATGTGGTTACAAACCACCCGCACTTTGGCCAGCTACGTTGGGATGGCAGCCAATATGCGGCCTACTTTGGTCACTCCCAGAACTGGGGCGGGCAAGGAGAACATCAGGGGACCTGCTCTGGCTCTTCAACGCCGCAGGGGAGCGTCAGCCCGGGGGATGGGACTGGGGCTGCAGTCATTCGTGGAGCACTCGGCTAATGTTGCATCCCACGTCCAAACAGCTATTCGCCGTGTGTCACTCGGATGCCTATCCGTCGCCTGGCGTTGCCCTTGACGGTACCATCCCGTTGGTGTCCGGCGTCGCAATCCCGGGCGACATGGCCGAGACGCCCGACGGAGCGTTGATCGCGTTGACGCTCTCGGACGCGGGCGGTTATCAGCTCGCGCTCCTGCACGTCCATGCCGACAAAAGCTTCGACCCACCGGTCGTCGTGGTGTCTTCAAGCGATACGGCCGAGATGACTCCGCATCTCGCACGCTATGGCGATAACTATCTGCTCTCCTGGGTGGCCGTTGCAGGCGCGACCACCTTCAGCCCCTACAATCAATACGGGCCGACGAAAATGGCGCTGGTGGACGTCAATGGCAATATCTTATTAGGGCCGGAGACTGTCGATTTCGCGACGAGCTTCTATGATGACTTCATCACCCACGCGAACGGCGACCTCGGCTGGCCAGTGCTCCCGGCTATGCCGGTAGGTCCGCCCGAGTCCGACGGCCTCGAGATCGCTCGCATGCGCTATTGCCAGTAGCGGCTCGCGCCGGCCGAGCGCGCTTCACTCGCAGCCAATGCGCTCTGCATCATAGGCGAGCTCGTCGAACCAGACGGTGAAGCCATCTTCGGCGTCCTGGTAGTTGGCTAAGCCGACGCCCAAGCTAGTAAAAACCGGCAGCTCGGCTGGGTGATTCGCGCCCGGCTGAATCGGCAACTCCACGCCGTCGATCCAAAGCGTACCGTCTTGCGTCGGCTCATCGTAATACCACTCGATGCACTGCCATTCGCCGGGCCAGTCGTAGTCGTAATTGGTCCCTTCAGCGAACTCGGGCGCGCCGTTCGACGGCTGCACGTTGTAGATCCATTGGTACTTCTGCTCGGTGTTCTCGACCACGCCCCAACGCACGTTATGGGTGCTACCGCCCGGCCCGGGGCCGAGCCCTTCAATGAAGTCGGCGTGCAATACGCCATTGGCCGGCCACGGAGCTGGTACCGCTACCTTCATATAGACCCGGCCGTAATGGTGAGAGGCCAGCGCGCCTAGGTCCGACTTCCAGTCCATGAAGTGTTGACCGTTGTTGGCGCCATCGGCCTTCAGGCTCTTGTTGCCAAAGCGCGCATCATCGCTGGCGACGCCCAACACGCCCTCGCCCCACTCGTCGCCGCGTGGACCCCAGCCGTCGGGAAAGGCGCCATCGTTCGCCTGCTCGAAGTCCTCACAAATGGCGAAGCGGTTGGCCGCGCAGGTCGGGCCGGCCGGCGGGCTACCACCGCTCGCCGAAGCTCCGCCGCCGCCACTTGCGCCTTGGCCCATACCGCCCGGCGCGTTGGAGCTCGAGCCGCCGCTGCCTCCTCCTCCTGGTTCGGCGGCACCTGCAGCGCTGCCGCCGCTTGCATCGCCGCCGCCCGAGCTGCTGTCGCCGCAAGCAATGAGCAAGGAGAAAGCACCGAGTTGCACGAGGCTACGCAAGCTGAGCATCGCGCAAGGCTAGCTCGATCGTGTGGCCGGCGTCCCGCTCGTTGCTTTAAGGGAGCTCTAGCGTCAGCGTTGCCCGCGCGGCGTCTTCTGCGCCTCCCGTTAGGACGAGCACAAACTCTCCTGCACCAGGGAAGAGGTGCAACTCGGCGGAGAAGCTCCCAAGCTGCGGTAGGGCTTGTTGCCGGAGCGCCAAGGCCGCGACTTCGGGCAGCAGCTCGAGCTCGAGCGAAGCTGCGAGCGAACCGTCGGGCAGCAGGGCCAAGCTCAGCTCCGTTTGTGTCGCAGCCGCCGCGCTCGAGCCGCCGCCACTCTGAGGAAAGGCCAGCAAGGTTGCAGCCTCAGGCGAGCTTTGTTGCGCTTGTGCTGGTCTGCTAAATAATAATGCAGCCAGCGCCGTGGCCACGGATAGTTGGTTATTCATGGTGGCCCGAGCCTCTTTCTCGCGGTGAGTAGAGACCTGACGCCGGCGAGCGCCGAACCTGACTCGGTCCAGCGAAGCTGGGCGATTCGGGCCGACTCGCGGCCTCGTCTGCGATAGTGGTCAGCCATGAAGCCCGCTCCCGAACCTGCTCTGGCTGCGCGTTGGGACGCGCTGGCAGCGGTGCTCGTGGAGTACCGCGACGTGCTGGAGCAGCGCATGGTGGATGAAGCGGTGCCTCCGGCGTTGGTCGCTCGCGGCTTTGCCGAGCCGCTGCTCGCCCTTTCGGAAGAGGCCGTGATCGAGCTCGAATTGGGCGGAGCGCAGGCGAATCCGCCAGCGCATTTGCCCGCCGGGTTGCACCAGCTCTACGCGGCAGTCGGCGAGGCGTGCGCGCTGCCAGCGTTGTCAGCGGCTAGCGAGCCAACTCGAGCGCTGCGTCGGCTGGAGACGCCGCGCAAGCGCGCGCAAGTGGAGGCCCTGGCGAAGCTTACTCCGCCGCTCTTGCAAGGCGCGTCGCGGGTGGTGGAGGTCGGTTCGGGGCACGGGCACTTGGCGCGTGAGGTCGCCGAGCAGATCGAAGGGCCAGTGCTCGGACTCGAGCTGGACCGGGCGATCTCGGCCCGCGCCAACGATCTCGAGAACCGCGGCAGGCTCTCCTTTCAGGCGGTGGACGTACTTCGAGAGGGCCTAACGCTCAATGAAGGGGATTGTGCATTAGGGTTGCATGCCTGCGGGGAGCTCGGAGATACAGTGGTAACGGCGGTGGCTGAGCGAGCCAAGAGCCTGCTTTTGGTCGGCTGCTGTTTACAGAAGCAGCGAGCCGAACGGAGGTTATCGCTCAATCAAGAGCGCCCGCGCGCGAGCGAATTGTCCTTCTCGAGCTCGCTCTTGGCGCTCAGCAACCTCAGCCCGCGCGAGCAGGGTAATGAGGCTTCTCGCGCCGAGAACGTGCGGGCGCGCGAGCACCGGCTGGCGCTGCACGCGCTCTTGGTCCAGGAACTCGGCGCTTTGCGCTTCGGCGCCGAATTAGACGGTATTCCAAGGCGTGCGCCGCTCGGCGACTTTCAGCGCATGGTCGAGGCCGCCTTCCGCGCGCGCTCGCTGCCGCAGCCCTCGGCGAAGCGCGAGGAGCAGGCGCTGACGGCTGCGACGGCGCTGCACAGTCGGATGCGGCGCTGCGCGCTGCCGCGACTGGCGCTCGGACGTGCGCTCGAGACGTTTGTGCTGGTAGACCGGGCGCTTTGTCTCGAGACGGCCGGTTTCGCCGTCCAGATTGGTACGGCCTTCCCGAAGGAGCTCAGCGCGCGCAACCTGACGCTGGTCGCGCGCAGGCTCGGTTCTTCGCTGTCTCAGTGAATCAATTCGCGCCGGTCAGGTTTTTGCGCCCGCCCGCGTCGCTGGCCCTCAGGTCATTATGAAACCTCCCTCGCATAGCTCACCTCGGCGCTCGCTGCGCGCCGTGCCGTGCGTGCGGAGCCGTCTCGATCATTCGGAGTTCGGGCGCGTCGCCGCATCGCTGTAAGCCGCTCCGGCCTTGAAGGGCTAGCAGCGGACTGGATTGGAACGGGTCCCCGTTTTCAGCCCACTGACAGTCGCCGGCGCGGATCTCAGCCTTGTGCGATCCAACTACCCGAAGGCTGCAACAAGCAGCGAATGAAATGAGACGGTCATGGTCCCACGTGAACGTATACGACGTATCCGAAACTTCGGCGTCATCGCCCATGTCGACGCCGGCAAAACCACCTTAACCGAACGCATTCTCCACGCGACCGGCCGCATCCATACGCTCGGCTCGGTGGACGGCGGAACCACCGTAACCGACTATGATCCTCGCGAGCGTGATCGCGGAATCACCATCGGGGCGGCGGCCGTCAATGCCGTTCACCGTAACCACCTATTGACGCTGGTGGATACGCCTGGGCACGTCGACTTCCAGATCGAGGTCGAACGCAGCCTGCGCGTGCTCGACGGCGCGGTGGTGGTGCTCGACGCGGTGGCTGGCGTCGAGGCGCAGACCGAGTCGGTGTGGGCGCAAGCCGACCGCTTCGGCGTTCCACGCATCGCCTTCATCAACAAGATCGATCGCGCCGGGGCCGACTTCGAGCAAACGCTCGCGAGCATCGTGCGCGCGTTCGACGTCGCGGCGGTTCCGCTGGTGATCCCTTCACCAGTTGCAGGGCGATTGCTGGACGTCGTCCACGAACAGGCGATCATTCTCGGTAGTGCTTCCAAGGATAGCGCCGTCCCGCTCGAGCAGGGGGAAGGCGCGCTCTTAAGGCCCTATCGCGAGCGCCTGCTTGAGCTCGTCTCCGAGGTCGCGCCAGAACTTCTGGAGGCCTATCTCGCTGATGAGGTCATCGAACCCGCGGCGCTCCTCAGCGCTTTACGCAGCGTAGTCTTGCGCAAGCGCGAGCAGCGAATCGTGCCGGTGCTTTGCGGTTCGGCCAAGGTGGGCTTGGGCGTAGATACGCTGCTCGACGCCGTGGTTGCGCTGCTACCGTCGCCGCTCGAGGCAACCTCGCCAGAGGGCGTCGACGCCGAAGCCACGGCTTTGGTCGCTTATGCCTTCAAAGGGCTACACGACGATCACGGGCAACGCGTGTTCGTCCGGGTCTACTCCGGCGTGCTCACCAAAGGCATGACGGTACGGCTCGCACGGTCCCAACGCACAGCGCGTGTGGGGCGGCTGGTGCGGCTACTCGGTAATCAAGTGGAAGACGTTGATAGAGCAGTAGCCGGCGAGATCGTTGCGATCCTCGGCGCGCCGCTGCCTACTGGCGAGACTCTGCTGAGTGAGGCCGGAGGTCCTGCGTTGGAAGGCCTCCTGGTTCCTGAACCTGTTGTGCGTGTGGCGCTCATGCCCATGGACAACGGCTCGCGCAGTCGCTTGGGCCCGGCGCTCGGGCGGTTGATTGCGGACGACCCATCACTCTCGCTCTCTGGTGATAGCGAGACAGGCGAGACCGTGTTGGGCGGGCTGGGCGAGCTTCATCTCGAGGTTAGCTTGGCTAAGTTGGCCGACCAAAGTGGCGTCAAGCTGCGGGTCTCGCCGCCCAAGGTGGCTTATCGCGAAACCATCACGCAAGCTGCACGCGGAGAGTGCAAGTTCGTTCGGCAGAAAGGCGGCCCTGGTCAATACGGGCACGTCGAGCTGCTGGTCGAACCGGGCGCGACCGCGTCGGGCTTTACGTTCGTGGATGCCTCGGTGGGCGGCGTCGTTCCGAAGGAGTTTGTGCCTTCGATCGAAGCTGGCGCCAAAGAGGCTGCTGCTCTCGGCGCACTGGCGGGTTATCCGCTGGTGGACCTGCGGGTCACATTGCTTGGCGGCTCATTTCACGAACAAGACTCGAATGAACTGGCCTTTGCGACGGCGGCTCGCCTGGCGTTTGCCGAGGCAGTGAAAGCCGCAGGTGCCATCTACCTCGAGCCGATCATGCTGGTGGAGGTGGTGACGCCGGAGAGCTGTCTGGGCGAGGTGCTTGGCGATCTCGGACGGCGTCGCGGCCGGGTGAGCGCCCTCGGGCGCAGAGCCACCATGCACACCGTCTCGGCGCGGGTGCCGCTATCGGAGCTGATGGGCTATGCCAACGCGCTGCGTTCGCAAAGCGAAGGGCGAGCGAGCTTTGCTATGAAGCTAGCGGGCCACGAGCCGGTTCCAGCGGTTGTGGCGCATAAGGTGCCGCAGCCATGAACGAGGTCGGCGGGGTTGCGTTGTGCAGCCCCGCCGTTCTTATGGTTAGCGAGGCGGGCGAGCGAGCTACGCTTGGCCGATGAAGCTTTGGTGCGCTTGGGCGGGAATGGCGCTGCTGCTGACCGCCTGTGACTCGTCGGGCAGGGCCGAGGGCGCGGGGCAAGCGCCACAGCCTACTGTTCTATCTGCGCCCATACCGACCGCCTCGGATAAGGCCGCTTTCGATAGCCCTACACCCATTGCCACGACCTCGGCTTCATTCAGCGCTCCGGCCGCGTCGGCGTCGGGGGCTCCACCGCCAGTCAAGCGCCGCTACAGCGTGGCCGCGATGGGGGATTCACTCAGTGACCCCAAGGCGCACGGCGGTAAGTATCTAACCTATCTAGCGGAGCAATGCCCGCTCAGTCGCTTCGAGAGCTGGGGTAAGGGCGGTAACATGGTGAGCCAGATGCGCAAGCGCTTTGCGCGGGATGTACTCGGAGAGGGCCAGAGCGAGCCGCGGAGTTACACGCACGTGATCGTGCTTGGCGGTATTGCCGATATTGGCTCCAATGAAACCGCCAATCGCACCCTGCCGAAGATTCAAGCCGACCTCTCGGAGATGTACCGGCTTGCCCAGGAGGCTGGGCTCGAGGTGGTTGCGCTGACCATCCCGCCGTGGGGCAGCTATCACACCTACAACGATGAGCGACACAGCATGATGCTCGCGATGAACGCCTGGTTATTGGCGAAGCCCAAGAACGTAGAGCAGGTGGTGGACGTGTATCCGTTGCTCGTATGCGGTCAGCGTGAGTTGTGCGAGAAGTACGCCGCAGATACCATTCACTGGAACGCCAAGGCGCATAACCTCGTGGGCGAAGTGCTTCACAAGCAGGTGTTTAGCGACTGTGAGTGAGGCAGGGGAGCAAGGGCTCAATCCCAAGCGAACACCACGCCCTCCGGCGTCGGCAGGCCGAGGCCACGCACGGGATCATGGGTGAGGTCCGGGACCGCGTGCTTGAGAAGTAGCTCGCGAATGGTGCTCAGCGGGACCTCGGCCCAGGCGTATTGCTCAATGTAGGAGAAGGATTCGCGGTAGTCGCGCCGCTTTGCGCGAGCGGCGACGAGGGCCGGGTCGGCCAAGGCCGCTTCGTACTCGCGTTGGCCCAAGCCGATGATGTGATGAAGTAGATCGTTGAGGCTGTCGTCCCCGGCTGGAATCTGCTCCCCGGAGCGCTCCTCGTAGGTCTCCACCTGCTGCTTGAGTTGCCTTTTCAACTCGTATCTACGGGCCGCGAAGGCAAGCTGTTCTTCGGCGTTCAACAGTCTAGCGAGGGTAGGTCCGAGCTCGGACGCTGACGCTCCGGCTTGCCAGTCAAGGGCGTCAACGATCGGCCAGAAGCGCGCTTCCGATAACGGTGTCGGACTAGGCAGTGCAAGGCTCGCCGCCGTTCGAAAGGCGTCGCTCGGATCGCTCCAGGTCGCCTCGTGCGAGGCCAAGGTGCGCTCGCCGTCGGCAAACAGGATTCGCATCGGATCGTCGGGTTGGGATCGCACGACGCCGTAGCCAAAGCTTGGATGGCAAACGATGGTGAGGGACTCGGGCGCGCTTTCGACTTTGCGCAGGGCCACAGCGACGACTAACGCTTCGAGGTCCGCGTCCGTAGCGGCTCGAATCAGCACCTCCACCAGATTGAAGGCAAAGCCGGTCTCGACGTGCGGCTGGAAGCCAGGCGTCGATAGAAGCTCGAGGGCGAGCGTGGGATTGGCCAGCGCTGCGCGATAGTAGGCTTCACCCTGCAATGGGAGGTAACTCGCAAGGTGGTAGGGGTTGAGCGTGCTCGGCATGGCGTCTCGGTGAGGATAAAGGGCGAGGCTAAAGGCTTGCGACAGGGAAGCGTAGGTGCCCATGATGGCGAAGCAGTCAACGAAGCCAAAGCGCTCGCGAACACGCTCGACGGCCACTTCCGCGTGTTCGTAGAGCTCGAGCTCGTCCCACTCGGGCAACGGATTGGGCCAGTCTACGAGCTCGAGGAACTCCCAGAACTCTGGTTCCTTGTCCTCGAGGAGTTGCCGATGGTTGAGGTGCAGGCTGGTGGCCAAGGCCTCTCGCAAGGGGGCTGTCATGAAGCGCATTGGCGGCAGGGTCGCATTGGTAGCGCACCGTGAGCGACCATCTTCGCCCTTTGAGTGGTAAGGATCAGCTATGCCTCTACCGCGTAGTTTGGTCTGGCTGCTCGCTGCCCAAGGTGTCGTATTGGGCTGCGCGGATGACGGCGCTGGTGGCAGCGGAGCGGTAGTCGGTGCAGGGGGCTCGGGTGCGGGCGCTGCCAGCGGCGGATCGAGCAATACGGGGCCTGTGCTGAGCTGCGACCTGGGCTGCGGCCAGGAGCTGGTATGCGATCTGGAGTCGGGCCAGTGCAAGAAGGAGGGGCTAACGGTCGTGGTCGCCGCCGACGGTACCAAGCTCTCGACCTGGGTGGCGTTGCCGCAGGACGTACCGGCGGAGGGCGTGCCGGCGCTCCTGAGTCGCACGCCGTACGGTTCGCCCTACAGCGAGGTGAACGAGGAGTTTTATCGGGATATGGGGCGCGTGCATACGGCGCGCGGTTACGCCTATGTGCTGCAAGACGTCCGTGGGCGCGGTAAGTCGGAGGGCGAGTTCATCCCGGAGACGTACGAGATCGTCGACGGCCGAACCACCAGCGAGTGGATGGCCGCCCAGCCCTGGTCGAACGGGCGGCTCGGCACGATCGGAGGTTCGTATCTTGGCTATACGGCGTTGGCCGCGGCGGTTGATAACCCGCTGGTGCAGGTGGTGATCGCCGATGACCCTTCCAACGACGAGCGCACCACGCGCCCAGGCGGAACGGTGTGGACGTACACCTTGGGCTGGGTGCACTACCTGGAGAACGCTAGCCTTCCACCGCAACAGGCCTATCTGGAGCTACCGGACGAGCAGGATCTGATGTCGGCCGACAGCTTCTTGCTCGGCCATGACCTGCCCTATTGGAACGAGATCCTGCTGCACGAAGACATCGGCCCTTGGCCGGCGGGTTCCCTGGACCTGGTGGCCGAGGACGTGTGCGTGCCGACGCTTTTCGTCTATTCGTCGACGACGCTTTGGCGCGACCCGTTGACCGCCTATCGCGCGTTCCGCGATCTCGGCTGCCCGGAGCGTGCAGCCGAGCAGCGTCTGGTGATGACGCACGATCCGCACGTCTACCATCTCTCGTCGCTTGGCTATGAGGAGACGCCGGTGACCGAGCTGATGTTTGCGACGTTGGATAATTATTTAAAGGCCGACGGGGCTCCGCTGCCGAACGCCCCGGTGATTCTCAATGCTCCGGGGGAGTCGGAGTACCTCGATGCCGCGGTGTACCCCGCGGCTGGCGAACGCGTGCTCTTTCTTGGAAGTGGCACGCTGGCGGACACTGCATCCGCTCCGAGCTCCGTGTCGCTCGAGTCGGATCCGGAGACGATGAGCCCATGCGGAGGGACGTACCCATACCTCGAGTTCGCTAGCGAACCGCTCAGCGATTCGATGTTGGTGTTGGGCGAACCGACGCTCACGCTAACCGTCAATACCGCCCTGGCCGACTTCGACCTGTTTGCCTCGCTTTACGAGTTCAATCCGGCGATCGAGGGAGGCGGGCGATTCGTCCAGATCGGTTCGCAGCGAGCCACCTACCGCGAAGGCACCTCCCCCTCGGCGTTGCCTGGCGAAGGGGTGGACGTCCCGATCACGATCGAGCTTCTGCCCGTAGCCCATCGGGTTCTAGTCGGCTCGCAGTTGGTGCTTTATCTGAGTACGGCGGATTGTGTCGCCTTCGAGAACCCGCAGAGCGGTGAGCCTGCCTGGGCGCAGACCGAGCAGGTGGCAGGCGAGCTCGTGCTCCGGCTCGATGCCAATAGCCGTTTGAGCCTGCCCCTGCTCGAGTAGTCGTGGCCTGCCTATCTGACGGTGGGCAACGCTCGGCCTTTGCGGCCGGCGCGCGGAGGTGCTTTCGGCTCGGTGGCGATCAATCGCGTGGCCAGATCAATCCCACGATCGACGAGCTCCTCGGCTGCCGCTTTCAGTTCGTCATTGGCCTGTACGCTCTCCACGTTGCGGGCCATGTCCTCAGCCGTCCAGCCGCGCGAATGAGCGATATACGGAAACTGCGGGAACTGACAGCCGAGCTCACCGAAGAAGCCGAGCATTTGCCCGGCGACGGCCTGCACGTTGTCTTGCCCACCGGTGATGATGGCGCCGACGACTTTATTCTGCAGTAGCACCTTGCCCGAGATGGTGACCTGGTTCTGAATACAGTTCATTCGCTCTACCATTTTAAAGTAGAGGCTGCTGGCTGCGCCCCAGCGGATGGGCGTGGCCACCATGAAGACGTCGCCCCAGTGCACGAGCGCTTCGTAGACTTGGTCCAATTGGTCATTGGGGTCCATCTGGGTAATCGAGCAGGGCCAGGTGCAGGCGCGCGCACCCTTGGAGTAAAAGCCCTCGCAGGCGCGAAAGTTGAGGTCGCGCAGGCGCACCATGCGCGTCTCGTGGCCTTGCGCCTCTGCGTGCTTGAGCGCCGCCTCCAGCAGATACTCGGAGGTTGAAAAGCGCGGATAGTCCTTTTGCATCACCGTGGTGGAGAAGCCAACCACCCGCGGTTTGCCCGCTAGCCGCTCGACGGGGCGGGCCAGCGGGTGCGGCTCGTGCGGCTTCTTGGCGCGCTTTACATGCGGCTTGCTGCCGACCTGCACACGGCCCTCGACCACCCGCACGTGATAGGCGGGGACCACGTCCTCCTCGAAGCCGCGCTCGCCATGCCCTTCCACGCGGTGAAAGCGCCACTGATGCCACGGACAGACGACGAAGTCGCCCTCCAGGGTGCCTTTCCCGAGCGGTCCGCCAGCGTGATTGCAGGCCCCGTGGATGGCGCCAAAGAGCCCATCCTTGAAGGTCAGCGCCACACGGGTGCTACCGACCGTTACTTGCTGAACCTCGCTCAGGGCAAGCTCTGCCGCTGCCCCGACGTCGACCCATTCTTCAGCGCTGTCTTGCGTCATGCGGCGCAGGATAGGGCATTGCCTGCGTTCAAGGTCGCGACTAGGTCGCGTTCGGTGGTGAACACACCGTTGAATCCGGCGCTCGAGGCCGCGTTTGTTCGTTGGGAGCAAGAGGGCCCATCCGGAGATGAGGCTCACCGCGAGCGGCTGAAGAAGCTCGCGGACGCTGTCGATAAGCAGCTCCGTGAGCGAGGCAAGGTGGACCTCGTCTTCGTGTGTACCCACAATTCGCGCAGGAGCCACATGACGCAGCTCTTGGCCCTCGCAGCCGCGCAGCGGCTCGGGGTCGTTGGGTTGCGTACCTTCTCGGGGGGAACCGAGGCTACGGCCTTCAACCCGCGGGCGATCGCGGCTCTGTCTCGGCTTGGCTTCGAGCTGAGCTCGGGAGAGAGCACGAACCCCAAGGTGAAGGTGCGCTTCAGCCCAGTCGCCGAGCCCGTGGAGGCCTTCTCCAAGAAGTACGCCGATCCGCCCAACCCGGAGAAAGACTTCGTGGTGGTGATGACGTGTTCGCAGGCCGACGGTTCATGCCCATTCGTTGTTGGAGCGCTTTCACGCGTGGCTATCCCCTACGAGGACCCCAAGGTCGCCGATGGAACTCCGGAGGAAGCGGCGCGCTACGACGAGCGCGCCAACCAGATCGGTCGGGATATGGCCTGGGTCTTCCGCCAGGCGCGGCAGCCTCGAGAGTGACCGGAGCGCGCGCTTCGTTCACTCGAACGATCGGCTCTGCTACTTTGCCCGCGATGGTCCGAACGATTGGTTCACGCGAGGCGCAGGCTCTGATGGACGCTGGCACGGTGGCGCTCGTGGACGTGCGCGAGCCGAGTGAGTTTGCGACGGGACACCTGCCCGGCGCGCGGCTCGTTCCGCTCGGTGATTTGAAGCAAAACTTCGCGGCGGCCGGTCTCAAGGGGCCGGTGTTGTTCGTGTGCGCCAAAGGCGGTCGCAGCAACACCGCCGCTGAGCTCGCGCTGGCCAACGGCCTATCGGAGGTCTACAGCTTGGCCGGAGGTACCTCCGGATGGATTGCCGAGGGCCACCGAGTCGAGACGCCGGCCCAGCCGGTCGCGCCCGCCGCTCCGTCGGTGAGCCCCGAGGAAGTGCCAGCCGAGTTCGACGTGATCGTCGGCGAGAACGTACGCAAGCTGCGCACCCAGCGCGGCTACTCGCTCGACATCCTGGCCGGAATGAGCGGCGTGGGGCGGCAGACCTTGGGCCAGATCGAGCTTGGGCGCACGGTGCCGAGCGTGAGCACCTTGTGGAAGATCGCCACGGCGTTCGAGGTGCCGTTCTCGGTCCTGTTGGCGCAGCCGGGAACGACCGCAACCAAGGTCTTGCGGCAGGCCCAGGCCAAACGGCTGGTGAGCGCGGATGGGCGTTTCTCATCGCGCGCGCTGTTTCCTTCGGAAGGGAAGGGCAAGGTCGAGTTCTACGAGCTTTGGCTGGCCGGCTACGGCCGCGAGGACGCGGAGCCGCACGCGCCGGGAACCCGGGAGAACCTGATTGTTACGGCCGGCAAGTTGGTGCTCGAGGTGGGCAAAGAGTCATATGAGCTCGGCAAAGGGGACGCGATCGTGTTCTCCGCGGACGTCGCTCATTCCTATCGCAACCCAGCATCCGAGGAGTGTTGGATGAACCTGGTGATGACGTACGGCTGAGGGAAGGCTGGCCTGCAGACGCCCTTTTGCAGCGTGAGTCCTTCTGCAGGGTCAGCCTTGGTGAAGCTCCGCTTTGGCGATCACCTCGAGCGAGGCGAGCTTGCTCGAGAGATCGAGGGCCAGGGCGGTTTGCGCCCGGCTGCGTGCGAGGTTGTGGTCGCCCCGGGTAGCGTAGCGGGCAGCGTCGAAGCCGAAATAGCGCTCCTCCAGCGTGTCGGTCAAAAAGCGCAGGGCCAGCTCGACCGAGATGGTCAGCACTCCGCGCGGCAAGAGTGCAACTTCGTCGGCGGGCACGCGGGCACCTGAGGAGGCGTAGCCGCTCAGCGCCAAACGAAAGGTGTCCGGGTTGAAGCTGCTGTCGCTCGAGTCTTCGGCGCCTCGGTTACACCAGCTGCGCAGCGCATCTCCCAGCTCGAACACCCACATCATCGACGCCACCGTGTCGAGATCCACCAGAGCGAGCCCGTGCTCGCCTGCAAAGAGAAGGTTGGCGGCCTTCAGGTCGCCATGCGCATGACGGCTAGGCGTGGCTCCCAGCTGCAGCGTCTGTTGCAGTAGCGGCTCGAGCCGAGCGAACACGGCGCGCACCTCGGCAAGCAGTCGATGCGAAGCGTGGGTGCCCTCGGCTTCACGGTAACCGCGCTCGCGAAAGGCCAGATCATGAATGCCCTTTCGCACGTGCACGTACTCATGTTCGAAGTCGCTGAGCGCCGCGTGAAATGCACCCACCATGCGCCCGGCTTCACGCACGTGCGTGGCGGAGGGGAAGCGCTCGTAGGAAACCCCGTCCAAGAAGCTGAGCATGCGCCACACGTGCCCGTCTTCGTCGGTTTGCCAAAGCTCACCGCCGTCGCTCGGGATGAGGCGCAGCGTTGTCACGCCTTTGCTGGCGAGGTGCTCCGTCACGGCCGCGATATCTACGTGTACGCTGGCTTTGAAGGTCGGGTGGAGCCGCTGGACGATCACGGTGCGCCCCGTAAGCTCGGCGCGAAAGGTCTGGTTGATGAGCCCACTGCCGTACCGCTCGGCTTCGGCAGAGAGACCTTGCCACGCGCTCAGGATGGGGGCGGGGAGCTTGACCATGGCGCACGTTACACCGGCCCGGGCGTGCTGAAACAGCGCTGAGTGGCCCCTGCCGTGTCGAAGTAGCGCTCAGGTTCCCGTCAAGGCGAGCCAAGCATCGCTCGAAGCGCCCGCTGGTCGACTCGAGCTGCGATCCTGGCTGACCGCGCGCGGGCGCTTGAGTGGAAGCTCGATGATGAAGGTGGTTCCAACGCCGCATTCGGTCTCGAAAGTCAGCTGGCCCCCGTGGTGTACTGCGATGAAGGTATGTGCGAGCGCGAGACCCTGGCCGGTACCTTTGCCGAGCGGCTTGGTGGTGAAGAATGGCTCGAAGATCCGCGAGCGCACCGCTTCAGGGATGCCGGCGCCGTTGTCTCGGATGTGCACCGTCACTCCGCCTGCATGGCCCCGGCTACTGATCGTGATGCTGCCGAGCCCTTGAAGGTTGCGGTCTGCCACAGCATGGGTGGCGTTGATGATCAGGTTTAGGAACACTTGGTTGAGTTCCCCGAGATTGCATTCGACGAGCGGCAGCTCGCCGAGATCGGTGGTCAGGCAGGCGACGTGTTTGTACTCACCGCCCGCGACGATCACCGCGTCGCGGATCGCGCCGTTGACGTCTGCTCGTTCCACCACGTGCGACTCGGGATGAGAGAAGGCTCGCAGCGCGCGGACGATCTCGGCGACGCGCCCAACTCCGCGAAGCGTGCGCTGCGCAGCGAGAGGCGCCTCCGAGAACAAGAAGTCCACATCCGCTCGTTCGGCGGTCTTCGCGATCAGCTCTTCATCGGCGGGCGTGAGCGCACCGCGTGCGCGCAGTTCAGCGAAGAGCTCGTGGTGGATCGACCAGGCTTGCGCGAGATCCTTCAGTGCGTCTTTGAGAAAGACGACGCCATCGCCGATGAACTGGATTGGCGTGTTTACCTCGTGTGCAACGCCAGCGGCTAGTTGTCCGACCGCCTCCATCTTTTGCGCGATCTGCAACCGCTCTTCGAGCCGGGTTTTCTCGGTCACGTCGGAGATCGAGAACAGGATTTGCTCCACCGTGCCCAGATCACTGAGCACGGCCCGGCCCTCCACCAGGAGGTTCTTGTCTCCAACGTGAAAGCGCGATGGCAGGGCAGCGAGTGCATCGCCGTCTTTCTCTGGGTGCTCGAATACGGAGCGCAGTTGGTGCTTGAAGCGTTCGGCGGTCAAGCCGCTGGTTTGCAGCACAAGGGCGAGCGGCTTGTTCACGATGTCGTAGCCGAAGATCTGCTTGCAGCTCCGGGTTGCCCCTGGGAGGACGACTCCCTCCCGGCCAACCAGCAAGATGCCGAAGGTCACGTTGTCGATGATTGAGCGGGTTGCCCGGGTCCGCTCGGTCACCTCGAGCTCGAGCCTAAGTTTGTGTGCCTCGAGCTCGGTGGCGCGTAGCTCCATCAGCTCTCGCCGGCGCTCGTTCGCCTCGACGCGGCGACGGGCCTCGTCGAGCTGAAGTTCGATTGGGCAGCGTGCTTCACCGCTCTGCATTTGTTGCATGCGTCGCTTCAGCACCGTTACGGTCTTCGCCGCTGCGATCGCGCGCTCTTCCCAGCTCATTTCTGCGTAGACGGGCACGTTTGGGTCCTTAGTGAAGGGCGACGCCAACCAGCGTCTGGTTGATGTGGAGGCCGTTGCACTGCTCACCGTAGGTATCGAAGCCGATCGAGTCGCAGGCCAAACGCCGCCACGACTCCGCCACTTGCGCCGAGACGCCGGCGCCTGACATCTCGAGCGCGCGTAGTATGCAGTTGAAGCCTACGAAGAAGCTCGGCTTCCCGTAGATGGACAGGAACTCATCAACGCTCTTGGAGAGCGCGGAGACCATGTCTTCGTGGCCGGCAATGTCGAGCACCATGCCTTCCTCGAGCGCACTCAAGAAGGAAATGGTTCCATCCGGATGGATCTTCTGCACGGAGCGCAGGAATAGGTCGCCTTCGGTAGCGAGAATGATCGGGTGAACGAACACTAACTCCTCGGTTAGGTCGCTGCGCGGGACTCCCAGCGCGTCGGCGTAAGCATCTGCCGGGTTTATGCCGTCGAGTTCGAGGACGCGGCGGCCGGTTTCGTCGACGGCGGTGATGACCACCGACGTGCTCGTGCGCAGAAAGTGCTGATGTTTGAAGACCGTGAACCCGTCTTTGGGATCGCAAAGAATCAGCACAGCGTGGTCTTTGAGCGCCTGACCTTGAAGGAAGACGTAGGTCTCTTGAAACTTGAGGTCATCCCCAGCTGACCCGCCCACGAGCGCAATGCCATCGAGCGCAGCGGCTGCCATCGCGGTGAAGGACTCCTGCTTCAGCGAGAGCCCGTCGATCAACAACAAGCAGAAGTACTTGCGCACGTCGAAGGTGGTGCGGTCGATCCCCAGCTCCGCATAAAGCGCGTCCACCGTGCTCCGAAGTTGTGCTGGCGTAGCCCCTTGCAGCGGCACCGCGCGCGCCGCCCAGCAGGTCCCCGGGCTCTCGACGGCTGCAACGCTCAAGCTCCCGGTGGCGCGGACCCCGTTGAGCATTTCCCCTGTCGTGGAGCAGCCGACGACCAAGCTACGCTCGAAGCGTCGCGCCATCGCGGCGCTGAGCGCCTTCGGCTCGAAGCTGGAGGAAGCGAAGTAGAAGACCACATCCGGAGCTGCATTGGCTCCTGCGGTGGCCTCCGCAATGGCGGCGTCCAGATCTGAGTTGGTTGAGCGGTTTGAGTGGACCTTCATCGTGGCTCGGTAGGGCTATTCGGCTGCATTTTTCGTCGCCTCTTCGCGCCAGCGCTTGGCCTCGAGCTGCTGGTCAAACCGAGTTTTTCGGCTGCCGTTTTGTAGATCGTGCACCCGACGTTTGAGCACGGTGACCGTTTTCTCTGCCGCGAGGGCGCGTTCTTCCCAGGTCATCTGTTCGAGCGAAGGCATCGGCTTCTCCTAGTGAAGGGCGACTCCAACGAGTGTTTGATTGATATGCAGGCCACCGAACTGTTCGCCGTAGGTGTCGAAGCCGACTGACGTCTGAGCCAGCCGCTGCCAAGATGCAGCGACCTGTGGCTCGAGCGCTCGACTCGTCGATTCGAGGGCGCGCAGGATGCAATTGAAGCCCAGGAAGAGTCGAGGGCGCGGATGATCGACGAGGAACTCATCGACGGCGCGGTCGAGCGCGCCAACGAAGTCTTGATGCCGGGCGACATCGAGCACCATGCCCTCTTCAACCGAGCAGAAGAATGAGATCGCACCATCCTCGAGAATTTCGCGGACCGAACGAACGAAGAGATCGCCGTCGCTCGAGAGTGTGAGCGGACGCAGAAAGGCGAACTCTTTCGTCAGCTCGGCGCGCGGGATGCCCAAGGCGTCGGCGTAGGCATCGGCGGCCGGGCGACCATCGAACTCGAGGATGCGCCTCCCATCCTTGCCGACGGCGGTGACGGCGAGTGAGGTTGTGGTGCGCAAGAAGTGCTGATGTTTGAAGAGATCGTAGCCTCGTTCGTGTTCGCACAGCACCATCAGCGCGTGCCCGCCGAGCGCCGCTCCTTGCAAGAAGACGAAAGTCTTGCGGAAGGTCAGGTCATCCGCCGCCGAGCCACCGACGAGCGGGATCCCGTGCAGGGCGTCGGCCGCGAAGGCCGAGAACGCCTCCTCCTGTGCAGAGAGCCCGTCGATGAAGAGCAGGCAAACGTACTTCGTCGGGTCGAGCTGGGCCTTCTCGACCGCGAGCTCGCTTAGCAGCTGGTCCACTGCCGCTTGGGTGATCTCGGCGGTTGCTCCCGCCAATAACACGCAGGTGGCGGCCCAGCGTGTGTGGGGGCTCTCGATCGCGGTGATGGCCAGTCCACCGGTGTGTCGCTCTCCATCGACGATTTCGCCCGCAGTGGTACAGCCGACCACCAAGCTCTCGGGAAAGCGGAAGGCGGTTGCTGCTGCAACCTGATCGGGATCCAGCTCCGAGGAGGCGAAACAAAAGACGACGTCAGGCTTCGCAGGCGCTTGCACAGTGGCATCGGCGACCGCCGCGTCAACGTCGAGGCTTTTTGAAGTGCCTGAGGTGATTTTCATGCGCTCGCTTTCTCGGCAGGTCGGGTTCAAAAAGCGGGTTGCTGGGCAACACTCGACGGGCTCGCTTTTGCAGAGCGGCACTTCTGGCGAGCAGCTTTACTCACCGCCCGGGGGTGGTCGGTTCAGGTCTGGGGTCGAGCAGGCAGCCGGTGTTCAGCTGCAGCGAGTCGAGCCAGTGATATGGTCGGCGCATGAGTGCGCGCGACCGAGAAGCGTTCGATCCCAACCCCACGCCGCTTTATCAACCCGCCTCGCAGCTCCAATCTCGCGCCAACGCCTTTGCTCCCACGACGCCGCTCGAAGGTGCCGAACAAACGCTGCTCAGCGCCTTCGATGCGCGCAAGAACTCCGAGGCGCGCACGATCGTCGCGCCCGAGTCGATGCCCGAGCCAACCCTGAACACGGCTCGTTATGAGTCGCGCGGACTGCTCGGCGCCGGCGGCATGGGTGAAGTGCGTCTCTCGCGCGATCAGTGGATTGGGCGTGACGTCGCGCACAAGACCCTCCACCCCGACGTGGGCATGAGCCCCGGCGGCCGCGCGCGCTTCTTGCGTGAGATTCGCGTGCAGGGTCAGCTCGAACATCCGGCGATCGTGCCGGTGTATGACGTCGGAACCAGCGCCAGTGGCGAACTTTGGTTCACCATGCGCCGCATTCGCGGGCAGACGCTCGCGGAGATCCTCGATGGCCTCGCGCGCGGCGAGGCGAGCTTCCTCGCGCGCTTCTCGCGCCGCAAGCTACTGACGGCCTTCACCAGCATCGCGCTCGTCGTGCACTACGCCCATACGCGCGGCGTGATCCATCGCGACCTCAAGCCAAGCAACGTCATGCTCGGGGACTTCGGCGAGGTCTACGTCCTCGACTGGGGCATCGCCAAAGTGATGGGCTCGGAGGAAGTGACCGAGCCGGTCGTCCCCGATGACGAGCCGACCGCTTCGGGCCGGGTGATCGGCACGCTCGGCTATATGTCGCCGGAGCAGGCGAGGGGCGCCACGCCCGATCCGCGCATCGACGTGTACGCCTTGGGCGTGATGTTGTTCGAGATCCTGACACTCGAGAGTTTGTTGCAGGAGACTGATCAGCTCAAGGCGCTCGATCAAGTGTTGGACGGGGTTGTCGCACAACCCCGGGTGCGTCGAGCCGACGCCGACATCCCGCCCGAGCTTGACCTCATCTGCGAGCGGGCCACGTCCAAGCTCCCCGCTGATCGCTTCGAGTCGGCCAAAGCGCTTTCCGACGCCGTGGAGCGTTACCTCGATGGGGACCGCGATCTCGAACGGCGGCGCGAGCTGGCCAAGGGCTACTTGGACGCCGCCGAAGAGCGTGGTCAGTCGGCCTTTGCTTCGGCTTCAGAGGCCCATCGCAGCAGGGTCGGAGCGCTGCGCGACGTGCTTGCTGCGGTGGCGCTGGCACCCGAAGAGCCGCGGGCGATCGAGTCGCTGGCCAAGCTCGTGCTCGAGCCACCGGAGGGTATACCGGACGAAGCGCACACCGAGCGACAAGAGATCGACGATCTCGCGCGGACGCAGGGCGCGCTGCTCGGGTACCGCGCGTTTCTTTCGTTCGCGCTCTCCTTTCCGATCATGGTGATCGCCGGGGTTCGAAGTTGGCCGCTGGTTGCGGGAGGTATGCTGATCGTGCTGCTCACCGCGTTCATCTTCCGTTGGGTGCATCACACGCGCGTCCCGCGCACTCCGCAGTTCGCACTGCTGCTGCTCCTGTGCTTGATCACCGTGTTGATTCAAAGCACCTGGCTCGGGCCGTTTGTGCTGATGCCGATCGCGGCCACCATCGTGACGGCGATCTTCGCGCTCTACGCGACGCCGCGTGAGCGCCCGTGGGCGATCGTTGCGGGGGCGGTGACGGTGCTGATTCCGTTCGCGCTCGAGTGGGTGCCGGGGTTGCCGCGCGGCTTTACGTTCGAAGGTGGTCGGGTGGTGTTGCACCCACGAGCGCTGGAGTTACCGATGGCGGCGACCACGATCGGTCTTTTGTACACCACGGTGGGTTACGCCATCCTCCCCGCCATCTTCTTGAGCCGCTTGAAGAACGCCTTGCGTCAATCCGAAGACCGCCAGTTTTTGCAGGCTTGGACGCTCAAGCAGCTGTTCCCACGCAAGACGCCTGCGGGCTGAGGGCGCGCGGACCAGATAGTTGGTCGTCCTCGCGGCGGCCATCTAAAGTGCGCTCATGTCGAGGCTCAAGGCCGCTCAATCGGCCCGACTGCTGGCGGTGCTGGGCTGCGCCTGCGCAGCCGAACCCCAGCCCGAGCTACGCGCGCCGGAGGCTTCAGCGCCTGCTGCCAGTCCCGCACAAACTGCGAGCCGGCCGGTCTGCGTGCCGCCGGTACCCGTGCCGGATCAATCCGGTCGTCTTGCACCGCTGAGCGTGCCGTTCGACCCAGCACCGATCGAGATCGAACGCGAACACAAGCTCGCGCGCTTTTACGACGCGCTGGCTGACCTCGCGCAAGGCAAGCGCGACCGTCACGTGCGTGTGGCGGTGTTCGGCGACTCCAACCTCACCATGGACTTCACGACTGGTCGCATGCGGCGGCAGTTGTCGCGCATCTTCGGTGAAGGGGGCCACGGCTTCGTCGCGCTGGGCAAGCCGTGGAGTCACTACCGGCATATGGACGTCGAGCATGACGTGGTCTCGGGCTGGAAGGCCTATGCGATGACCACCTCGCCCACCGGTGATGGGCTCTACGGGCTTGGCGGCATCGCTGTCGAGGCGATGTTTCCGGGCGGGAAGACCTTCGTCAAAACCTCCAAAGCCGATGCGCCGGTGGGGCAGGCGGCCAGTCATTTCAGCGTGCTCTATTTGCAACGGCCCAAGGGCGGCCGCTTCAAGGTGGAGCTCGACAAGACGCCCAAAGCTGAGATCGAGACGCAAGCGAACGCGGTGGGTTTGGGCGTCTTCGAACTGCAGGCGGAAGAAGGTCCGCACCGCCTCGACGTGATCGCCGATCGCGGTCCGACGCGCGTGTTCGGCGCAGTGCTCGAGCGCGAAAAGCCGGGCATCATCATTGACTCGTTCGGGGTCGGGTCGCTCAACACCAAGAGCCTCGGCCGCCACGATGGCGCGCTGTTTCGCTCGATGTTGAAGCTGCGCGACTACGAGCTGGTGATCTTCCTGCTCGGCGCCAACGACCTGTTCACGATGGACGCCGTGCCCGACACGATGCGCAAAGTCCAAGGGTGGATGAGCGAGGCGGTGCCCGACGCGGCGATGTTGATGGTGGCGCCGCCCGACCGAGGTTTTCGACGTTCGATGCCGGAGACGTTGCGGGTGGTCGTGCAGCGAGAGGCGCTGGCCAAGGAGCTGGACGTCGCCTATTGGGACCAGTTCCGCGCGATGGGCGGGCAAGGATCGATGCGAAAGTTCGTCGATACCAAGCTCGCCTTCAGTGATGCCATTCACTACACCGAGCTCGGCGGCGCCTTTGTCGGGGACCGTTTGCTGGACGCCTTCCTGCGAGGTTTTCAGCGTCGGGCCAGCACGCGGCCCGGTGTTTGCGCGGAAAGCCCCGCGTTGCTGCAGTCCGCCTCGCTCGACCGACAGCCGTAAGCCGGCCTTCGGCGGTTCTTCCCTCATCCGCCTTCGGCGGAATGTTCCAATGTCTTTTAACTCGCAATTGGTTCCCCCGCGCATTGAACAACGCACAGGTTCAGTGCAACGATAGGGGGCTGTGAAGATTCGAGTTGCTGCCGGTGCGCTGCTCGTGATGCTGATGGCCCCTGTGGTGGCGTCGTCGGATGAGCCTTCATTGCCGTTGCTGCTCCAACCTCAGCCGATCATCTTCGTGAACAAGCCACTGCTTCGCGCAGCCAGCCCTGCGGCAGCCAGCCCTGCTGCTGTGAGCCCTGTCGCAGCCAGGGAGCGCAACGCGGTCGTCCCGCAAGAAGCCGCGACGCCAGTGGAGCCTGTAGTGGTTTCGATCGACTGTGACGGCGGTGGTTGCGCTGTTTCCAGCGGCCTGCAAGTCCAGGTGATCGCCGCCAGTCGTCCGCGCTAAACTGCCGGGAGATGCGCTCTTCGTTCACTTCCTTTCGCTGGTTTGCTTCGTTCAACCGGAGCTTGGCGCTCGTACTGACGCTTGCTTCGACGGTCTCATGTGGTGGAGACAGCTCCGGTTCGGGCGGCGCTGACGCTCCCACAGGGGGCGCTGGAGCGGCTGGAGCAGGCGTCGTGAGCGGTGGTAGCTCCGCAGGCGGTAACGCGGCGGGCGGTAACTCCGCGGGCGGTGCGGCAGCCGGCGGCAGTTCGGCCGGTGGTAGTTCGGCGGGGGGCTCGTCGAGCGGCGGTAGTTCAGCCGGCGGCGGCGGTTCTGGCGGCGGCGCGAGCGTGGCCGGCATCGGGGCGCACAGCCTTTCGTACTTTGCCCAAAGTCAAAACGGTCGGCCGGTCATCAGCTCCCCGGCGCTGCAAACCGCGGCCTCAGGCAGCACCATCATCGTCAGCACCGGGCGCGGTGTTTTCAACGCCTTCGCGGCTCCCACCGACAACAAGGGCAACAGCCCGTATGCGCAGTTGGGCGTGCCGCACACCTACACCAACTACCCCCAATCGGGCACCGCGGTTTACAGCTTCGAGGGCGCGATCGGCGGGGCGAATCACGTCGTCAGCAATAGCAACCAGCCCTACGACGAGATCACGATGGCCGTGGTCGAGGTCAAAAACGGTAGCAACGTGCAAGACTTCACCTGGGTCGAGCGGCTCAACGGCCAAGCGCTGACGGCCGCGCCGGTGACCACCACCGGCCCGGCCACGTTGGTCGCCTTTTGGTGGGGAGACGGTGGCGTCGGTGAAGAGAAGATCGCCGTGCCCAACAACGGTTTCGTGGTGCTGGATTCGCTCGGCACGCCGGGGGAAGTCGTGCAGTGCTTCGTTGCAGCGAAAGATGTTGCAGCGGCCGGCACGTATGACGTGACCTGGGATGCCACCCCGCCGCAGGGCGCTCAGCTCTGGCTCGTCGCCGTGCAATAGTTGGAGCTGGCAGGCGGGCTAGTGACTCGTGCGGCCAGCTCAGCTGCCAGACCCGATGGATCCAAGCCCGCCCCGATGCTAACTCGCGTGGCATGTCAAACGCTGGGCCGCTCGACCTCTTGCTGATCTCTGGCGTGCGAGCCGTGGATCCGGCGCGCAACCTGGATGGGGACGTGGACTGCGTGGTGGAGCGCGGGGTGATCACGCGGCTGGGCAAAGACGCGATCGGCGCTGAGCTACGCGCCTCTGAGCGGGCCGTTCACTTCGATGGGCGAGGCAAGCTGCTGCTTCCGGCCTTCGTCGATCTTCACGCGCACGTGCGTGAGCCGGGCGAGGAGTACAAGGAGGACATTCGCTCGGGTTTGCGCGCCGCAGCGCACGGTGGCTTCGCGCACATTTGCGCGATGCCCAACACCAAGCCGGTGAACGACAAGCGCTCGATCACCGAGGCCATCGTCGCGCGCGCGCGTGAGGTCGGCGGCCCGACGCTGCATCCGATCGGCGCTATCACCGTGGGGCAGCTGGGCAAAGAGCTGACCGAGGTCGCCGATCTGCGCGAGGCCGGTGCGGTTGGGATCAGCGATGACGGGCGTTGCGTGATGAACGCTGCAGTGATGCGGCGCGCGCTGCAATACGCCGAGACCTTCGACATCCCGGTGATCCAACATTGTGAAGATCACGATCTGACCGAAGGCGCCGAGATGCACGAGGGGCGAGTCTCGACCGAGCTTGGGCTGCGCGGTTGGCCCGCCGTGGCCGAGGACATCATCGTCGCGCGCGACGTGCTGCTGGCCGAGTCGACGCGCGCGAAGTACCACGTCGCGCACGTCTCCACCCGCGGCGCCGTACGCATCATTCGCGAGGCGAAGGCGCGCGGCATCCGCGTCACCGCCGAGGTCACGCCGCATCACCTGCTGCTCACCCACGACGCGGTGGTGGGCTATCGCACGGCGTGCAAAGTGAACCCGCCGCTGCGCGAAGAGGCCGACGTGTTGGCGCTGCAAGCCGCGCTCGCCGACGGAACGATCGACGCGATCGCTACCGATCATGCGCCACATTCGGTGCTGGAGAAGGACTGCGAGTTCTCCGAGGCTCGCCCCGGAATGGTCGGGCTCGAGTTCGCCATCAGCCTGATGTTCCAGCTGGTTTCACAAGGCAAGCTGCCGCTCGCGCGGCTCGTAGATGCGCTCTCCACCTCCCCGTCGAAGATCATCGCGATCGATCCGCCCACGTTGAAGGAAGGCAAACTCGCCGAGCTCGTGCTTTTCGATCCGGCGCGGCCGTACTTGGTCGGAAACCTCGTATCCAAGAGCGAAAATACGCCGTTCTTAGGGCAAACCCTGCAAGGCCGGGTGCTTTTGACCTTGGCCCGCGGCGAGCTCGTGCATCGGCTGGATTGACGATCGAGCAGCGCTGTCCGAGCATGCGCCCCATGAGTGAACGACTGGGACGGGACGTGTTCGTCGCTTTGGCGGCGGTGGGTTGGGCCGACGGCAAACTCGATGAGGAGGAGGCCGACGCGATCGTGCGTTGCGCCGTGGACGAGGGGCTCGAACTCGACGAGATCAGCGAGATCGAGGCAGCGACCAAGTCGCCCGTGACGATCGAGTCGATCGACCGTTCGGCGATGTCCAAGGCGGACCGCTTGTTCGTCTATGCGGTGGCCGCTTGGATGACGCGGCTCGACGGCAAGCGTGACGAGGCCGAGGTGGCTGCGCTTGCTGCGCTGGGTGCGGCGCTCTCGATCCCGGAGTCCCCGCGCGAACAGGCCGATATCGTCGCACGCGAGATCGCCGAGCTGCCCGAGGGCGACCGTCCGAGCCGCTTCGATCTGTCGAAGTTGCGCGCCACGCTCAAGCAGCGTCTCGAGGCTGGCAAGAAGGCCTGAGCCAGCGACCTAGTGACAGGACGGGCCTTGCTCGGCGTCTTTTGCAGGCGCCGCAGCAGGGCCTGGTCGTTTGCGGGTCAGGGCAGCGACAGGCACATCGGGTTTGTTCGAGGGCTTCGCTTTGGGCTGACCAAAAAGCTTGCGCCCAAGATAGAAGCTGGCCGCTCCGACGACGAACCAAACCAGAAGTTGTTGCAGCACGGGCAGGTCCTTTCGTCGGGGGAATTGAGTTAGGCGAAGCCCAACAACTTGCCGCCTTGGTACACCAGCAGCGAGGCGAGATACGCGGCGGCCGTCATGTACACGACCATGAACACGGCCCACTTCCACGAGCCGCTCTCGCGTTTGACGATGGCCACGGTGCTCATGCACTGCGCCGCCAACACGAAGAACACCATCAGCGAGATGCTGGAAAGCGGCGTGAACACAGCGCTGCCGCCGGCGTGCTTCGCCTCGCGTAGCGTTTGATGCAGCGACTCGGACTCTTCGCTGGCGTCGGTGCGGTTGTAGACGAGGGCCAGCGTGGAGACGAACACCTCGCGCGCGGCGAAGGAGCCAATCAAGCCGACGCCGATCTTCCAGTCGAAGCCGAGCGGACGAATGGCCGGCTCGATCGCGCGTCCGAGCCGGCCGCCGGCTGAGCTGCGCAGCCGTTCGCCCGCCTCTTCTGCGTCCACCGCTTGCGTGAGCTCGAGCCGTTCGGCCTCGTCAGCGATCTCGGCGGCAGCCGTGCGGCGCGCCTCGAACTGCTCGTGCACGCCCTCGCTGCGCGGGTAGTTGAGCAGCGCCCACAGCACGATCGTCAGCGCCAAAATCACGGTGCCTGCGTCGGTGACGAACTGCGAAACTTTGCGCCCCACCACCGAGAAGAGGTTGCGCAGTCGCGGCATGCGATAACGCGGCAGCTCGAGCACCAACGTCGGCGCGCTGCCTTTGAGCACCGTCCTGCCCAGCACGGCGGCCGCAGTCAGGGCCAACACCGCCGAAAGTAGGTACATCGCGAACAGCACCAGCGCGCCTTGCGAGAGCACGCCCAGCACTTTGGCCTCGCGATCGAAGGCCACGCTCGTAAGCAAGACGTACACCGGTAGCCGCGCCGAACAGGACATGATCGGCACCACCAACATCACCAGCAGTCGGTCGCGTTTGCGCTCCAACGTGCGAGTCGCGAGCACCGCCGGAATGGCGCAGGCAAAGCCGCTGAGCAGCGGGACGAAGGCGCGCCCGTTGAGGCCCACTCTGCCCATCACCCGGTCGATCACGAAGGCGACGCGCGCCAGATAGCCGGAGTCTTCGAGCAGCGTGAGGAAGGCGAACAGGATGGCGATCTGCGGGATGAAGACCAACACATTGCCGACGCCGGCGATCACGCCGTCGGTCACCAGCTCGTTGAAAGGGCCGGGGGGAATGGCGCCACGGGCGAAGTCCTTCACCGCGTTGGTGCCATCTTCGATCAAGCCGGTGAGCGGCTCGGCCCAGGCAAACAGCGCCTGGAACACCACGAACATGGTGATCAGAAAGGCGATCAGCCCCCAAAACGGGTGCACCAGGATGTCGTCGATACGCGTGGTGCGGGTCTTCTGCGGCGCGCCTTGGGGTCGCGCGGGTTCTTCCGCGAGCACGCCCTCGAGCAGCCGATCCACGTGGGCGTAGCGCTCGATCACCGTTTGTTCGGCCAGCGCCGAAGAGGCGCTCGCGGCGCGCTCGACGAAGCGCTCGAAGTCGGCGCGGCCCGGCTCGTCGTCGCTCTTGTCGCGCGAGAGCAGCGCCCATTGCGCGAGCAAGCGGTCATTGCGCGGGCTGCCCGTCGCGGCTCCGGGCGCGGCCTCCGCGAGCCTCGCGAACTCGGCCTCTAGTTCGGCGGAGAAGGGCGTTGGCTTCGCCAAGGTCGGCGTCGCGAGCTGCTGCTCGATGGCCTTCAGCAGCTCGCTGAGCCCTTCCTTCTTGGGCGCCACCACGCCCACCACTGGGCAGCCCAGCGCGCTCGCGAGTTGCTCCACCTTCACGCCCAGCCCGAGCGCGCGCGCTTCATCCATCATGCTGAGCGCGATTACGCAGGGTAGGTCACCGTCGAGCACCTGGGTGGCGAGGTAGAGGCCACGTCGCAACGAGGTCGCATCGAGCACCAGCACCGCTGCTTGGCGAGCCGGCGTCGCTGAGCCGCCCGCAAACGGCGCTGTCAGGGCCTCCACCGCGATGCGCTCCTCGGTGGAACGCGCCGCGAGGCTGTAGCTCCCGGGCAGGTCCAACAGCCGCGCTGACTCACCGCCGGGTAGCTTGAAGCCGGCGCTCCCGACTTGGACGGTGATGCCGGGGAAGTTCCCCACGCGCGCCTGCGCCCCGGTGAGCGCGTTGAAAAGCGTTGATTTGCCGGCGTTCGGGTTGCCGACCAACAGGACTCGCGCTTCGCCCGTCGTGCGCGCGCTGGGCTCAGTCCCCATGGCTGCCTAGCAGGATCTGGAGGGCCTCGCTCTTGCGGATCGACAGCGCGTAGCCGCGCACCTCGAGTTCCATCGGATCCCCGAGCGGCGCGCGCCTTCGCACGCTGACGTTGGTGCCGGGGACAAGCCCCATCTCAAGCAGTCTGAGCCGCAGTGGTCCTTCCCCCGTGAGTCCTTTCACAGTCCCGCTTTGGCCCGCTTTGAGATCGGCAAGCGTGATGGCGGCATCAGCGGTGGGCATGGGCTTCATCTTAATGAAAAAGACTATCGTTATCAACCGAGGAGCGCGCCTCGCGCGGTGCGCCGACCGGGCGCGTTGTTAAATGACTCGCGCGATGTCGTCCAGCTTTCGCGCCGCCTGCGGGCGGGAGAGTTGTGCTTCCTGTTCACCCTACGATTGACGGGGTATGCGAGCGCGCATGCCCAACGAGCGTGTGCCTCGCCGAGTCTTTCTGCTTTCAACCGTTGGCGCAGCCACCGTCGTGCCGATGGCCGCAGTCTTCGCCGGTTGCGGCAAGCGCCTCGACTGCACCGATACCTCGGCGCTAAGCGGCGAAGAGATCACCGCCCGCAATGCCATCGTGTACGTGAACGTCGCGGCCGATCCAGCCAGGCGCTGTGAGAACTGCGCGCTCTACGTGCGCGCCCCGGCGGCCAACGAGTGCGGCGGTTGCACGCTCGCCAAAGGCCCGATCAGCCCGGCCGGTTCTTGCGCCAAATGGGCGCAGACAGCGCCCAAAAGTTAGCGAGCCGTTCGTCGCCTGCGCAGGCGTGTGGCGAGCAACGCTGCGAGGCCGAAGACGAAGCCGAGCCCGCCCGTTCGAGCCTGCGAGCCTGCGGCGCTCTGGCAGTCGCAACCGCTGGAATCACCGAGCAAGCCGGCTCCACCGCTGCCGCCGCTTCCACCGCTCGCAGCGGCACCGCCGCTGCCACCTTGCGAAGCGCCGCCGCTTCCACTTCCGCCACCGCCCGAGCCGACGAGCAACCCGCCACCGCCGCCGCCGGCACCGCCGCTGCCCGGGTTGGGATCGGCCACGCATTCACCGCTCGTGCAAACCTGACCCGCGGGGCAAACCACGCCGCTGCAACCGTCGCTGCAGGTGCCGTCGGGCTGGCACACGCCGCCGTTGGGGCAATCCACCCCGATGCAGGCGTCCAAGATGCAGAGCCCGCTGGCCTCGCAGGTTTGCCCGCCGGGGCAACCTGCACATTGGCACTTATCGATGCAGGCGCCGCCGTCGCAAACCTGATTGCCGTCACAAACGATCGCGTCGCACGGATCCAAGCAGGCTCCGGCGAGGCAGATTTGATCGGCGGGGCACACCGCACCCGCGCAGGGATCCACACAGTCTCCGGCCACGCACTTGGTGCCGTCGGGGCAATCCACGCCTTCGCACGCTGGGTCTACGCAGATGCCCTTCGCGCGATCGCAGGTCTTATCGGCGCTGCATTGGAACTCGCCGCCGCCGCAGTTCGGCACGCAGTTGCCGTTGTCGCAGACCTCGCCGGCGAGGCACAGCTCCCCGTCGTCCACCGAGCCGTTGCAGTCGTTGTCGAAGCCGTCGCAAATCTCGTTGCTGGGGTCCATCAACGGCACGCAGGCGAGCACGCCGTTTTGGCACTGATTCGTACCGGCGGCGCATACGCCGGGCTGGCCGGTCTGACACTCGCCACCGCCGCCCGAGCAGGTGATGCCGGTGACGAAGGTGGTCAGATCATCGAAGTCATTGTCGCCGCCGGAGATCAGATCTTCCCAACCGAAGTAGAAGGCGTTGGGCACGACGGTGCTGTTGTAGACCAGCAAGTGGACGTACGGATTGGCCTGGTTGGAGTCGGGGTTGTAGGCCTTCTCGCTGTAGAAGATGTACGCGTAGTTGGCCGGCCCGCTGTTGGGGTTGCAACCGCCGGTGACCACGCCCTCGTAAAAGCCGATCTCCCCGCCGAGGTAGGCCGGGTCATTCTGGATGTTGGGCAACGGTGCCACCGTGCCGACCGGGTCGCTGCATTTGATGAACTCGTGCAGGTCCGCCAGCGAGGGCTGGGAGCCGGTGACGTTGTACCAGCCGAAGGCGTTCTGATAGCCAGCGTTGCGTTGCAACACCTCGAAGGTGAGAGAGCAGCTCGGTTGGAAGGTCTCCGGCACCGCCGCCGCCGCAGCGAGCGCGTTGATACTCTCACCGCGGAAGTCGAACAGGCCTTGCAGCCCGTTGCCCTGCGGGATGGGCGTACCGTCCGGCTGATTGAGCGCCAACGCGGGCGACGCAAGCACCAGAGTCGCGAGCCCAAGTCCGAGGGAAGCAACACGATTGCGCATCACCAAAGCTTACAGCCAGCGCAGGCTGAGCTGCAGGTCCAACTTGGCCCTTCAGCGCAGCAAACGGAGCGCTCTTGGGCCTACATTGGAGCGCAGCCGCGGACGTCGCGAGTTACGGCCTGAGCGTGCTCGAATCGAACTCGAGCGTGTCTTTGCCGCGGCCCGAACAGATGCAGGCCACGAACTTGTGGCGGTTCGGCTTTTGCGGATCTCGTTCGGTCGAGGGGCCGAGCTTGCCCTGCTCGAAGCCGTCGGCTTTGCACTTGGTCTCGCAGGCTTTGCGGATCGCTACGTCCTGCTGACTGACGCCGATCATGGCGGTGCAGCCGCCGAAGCACCCCAGCACCACCGCGCCGCCGAGCGCCAACTTCTTCGCGCGTCCATGTTGCCCGCGCGCCAGCTCATTGAGCACGCGGAACTGCTGGGACTTGGCGATCCCGCCGCTCGAGAAGACCAGACCCAGGAAGGTTGCCGCAGCCACCATGAACAGCGCTGCCCCGACCAACATCATTGGGTCATTCCTAAGCGACGCTGCTGGGGAAGTCGAGATCGCTACATGGTGAGGGCCAGTTTGGCCTTCTCGCCGGCGTGCTTTTTAACGATGGCTTCGACCTTCTGCTTGATCTCGGCAGCCTCGCCCTTCGGCGTGGAGGAGAGGGTGACGTTCACGGTCTTGTCCCCGTTGTTGATGTTCACACCAACGTTTGAGTCCACCCCGAGCTCGTTCTTGATGTCGTCGCGAATGGCGTTGGCCTCCTTGAGCATCTCGCAGCCAAAGAGCGAGGTTGCCAGCGCCGCGCCCGTCAGACCAAGCAGAAGGTTCCTTCGTTTCATGGCCGCAAGCCTATCGCTGCTTCAACGGCCAGGGCGAGTTTAGCGCGCTAGCGAGGCTTAGCCGTTGACTGTTCGAGGCCGCGCAATCTTCGTTCAGCGCCCAGGTGGCGTTGGTCTGCACCTACCAACTCTTGGCCAAGGGATGACAACGCCCGTCGCTGAGCTGACAACCGGGACTGCAATAATCGTGGGCCATCGCTCCGGTGCCGCACCATTCGTCGGGGGCGAGCTTGCGGCCGGGGAAGTGCTGCTTGATGCAGGCCGTCTGACGCGGGCGAACGGCCTGACCCAAGGCGAAGGGACGTCCTGGCGCACCTCGTTCCCACGCTTCGGCTTCGTGTTGCGAGAGCGCGGTGAGAGCCTTGATTCGCTCGTCGAGCAAGGCTGGTGCGGCTTCGGCGAAGGCCAAGCGGGTGATCTCGATGTGCGCCAGCGCCTCGTCGGGACTTTCGGCTTCGGCCTTCGCGAGAGCCGAGAGCGCAGCGAGCTCCTGCTCGAACACCGCTGCGACGCGCTCGCTGCCGACCTCGAGCTGAGCGACCGCGGATTCGTTGACGAGGGAGTAGGCGCGCAGATGCCCCACGCGAAAAAAGATGAGACCGATGCGCTCGGGATGGGCGCGAACCTCCTCTTCCGGTACCAGCGCGCCATCGAGGGAGAGCGCGCGCCGCTGCTCGAGATCGACGATGACCGTGGTTGGCAAGAGCTCGATGCGAACCGGTACGAAGGCGCCCTGATCCCGCTGCAGAACGGCGCCGGCGAGGCTCGGCCAGACCAGCCGCTGCTGCGCGAACCCCGCGCGAAAGACCAGCTTGGTCCAGGCGTCGGAGAGGCGCAGCTCGCGATCATCGCGCTCATCGAGGACGTTGAAGTCGGGCGCTTTGCCGTACTGCGGCTTGCGCAAGAGCGGCGCTCCCGAGGGCGAAAGAGCGCGCGCCTCTCCGTCGCGTACCCAGGCGTAGACAGCTCGCTGCGAGAGGTCGGTGAAGGGCCGTAGCGCGATCGGGGCCGCGACCGCTGGGACCGCTGGGGCGACCGGCGCAACCGGGGCGAGGGCCGCCGCGGGCGGCGCCGCCACGTGCGCTTTAGGCACAGCCTCGGCTTTCGCCTGGAGCGAGGGTCGAGCTTGCTGCTCGGCGGGCCACGAGGAGCGCGCAGCGCTGGAGCCCGAGCAGGCCGACAAAGCCAGAAGCAGTGTTCGCGCGAAGGCTTGGTTCACTCGTCACAGCGTATCAGCTCGACGAAAAGGTGAGCCATGCGTGACAAAATCGTACGTCAGGGCTGTTCTTACGCTGATGAATCCTCTACGTCGTCGCGATGGCTCGACTGCCTGCAGGGCTCGCCGAGATTCGATCGCTCACGGCCTCCGGACTGGACCTGATCGTCCAGATGCCGCTCCTTTCCGAGGCCATCCATCGGGCCTTCCCCAGCTTCAGCTTGTCGATGATCCGGGTGGACGACGGCTGCGCGCCTCGCGAGCACTACAGCGAACACTTCGACGAGTGGAGTCATCGCCTTTTCGCCGACAGCGGGCATCTTTTCGCGGCCGCGGGGAACGACCCTGCTGCCTTCGGCCGGTTGCTGCGCAATCGGCGACCTGTCGGATCGCTCCTGCGCGCGTCCCCCGAGTACCTCGCGGGAGGAACGTACCAACACTTGTTCCAACGGAACGGTATTCATCACTGTCTCGACGTCGCTGTGCGTAGCGCCAATGGTCCGCTGGGCATCCTGGGCGTCTTTCGCGAGCAGGCGGCGCCGCCCTTCACTACGGAAGACGTCGCACGCATGTCGCTGGTCTACGACGACATCGTACATGCGTTCGAGGCCCGCCAGCTCGTTGGCCCTTTCGACGAGATCGAGTCAGCCGTGCTGGTGGTGGATGGGCGCGGCGTCATTGAGTGGGCCTCGCCGACCGCGCGAACGTGGTTGGTGGAGGCAGCGGTGGCCGAAGAACGAACGCTGGTAGCCGATCGTGCGCAGTTGCCGGCTGCTGCGGCCGAACTCGCGCGTTTGCTGCGCTCTGGACGTAGCGCCGAGGCGACTCCGACGTTGCTATTGCCCGTGGCAGGGGGACGGCTTCGTCTGCGCGCGTACGGGCTCGCGGCAGCGGCCAACGCCGTCGGTGAATCGGCCAAGGTGGCCATCCAACTTTCGTTCGAGGCCTCGCGACTGCTCCGCATCGAGCGGGCGCTGGCCTGCTTGCAGGTCCCGCCGCGGCTGCGCGAGGTCGCCCTGTGGCTGTATCGAGGTGAGGACGCAAAAGCCCGTTTGGGCGTGACCCAGGAGACGTTCAAGTCGTACCGCAAGGAGCTCTACTTGCGGCTCGAGGTTTCGAGCGTCGAAGGGCTTCGTCAGCGCCTCGATCAGGCGGCTTCGACGTCGCGTCTCGATCTCGAGCGGCAGCGGCCGCGACAAGCCATCGTCCCCCCCTCGGGGGGGTGATGATGGGCGCCGAAAGGGCGCAAGCTTGCGCCATGCGAACTCTTATGTTTTCGGCGGTGGTGGGCTTGTTGGGCGTGGCGTGCGTCGTCTCGGAGGGCTCTGGCGGTTCGGGCGGTGTTGGAGGCTCGGGAGGCGGAGGCGACGGCTTGGGTGGAACGGGCGGTGCGGGAGGTCAGGGTGGAGGCTGCTTCGTCCCGACTCCCTTGGCAGGAGCTGGCGAGTTCGTCGCGGTAGACGGTGCCTCGTCCCAGCTTTTCACCTTCACCATCCCGGACGACGCAGAAGGAGGTGTCGTCACCGTCACCATCAGCGGGGACCAATTCTTCAGTGAGATTCGCATCGCTGGAACCGAGGGATACCTTGAGATCCTTAACGGCGGCGGCAACCCTTCTGCCAGCACGCAGTTCGTCGCAGCTCCCTCGGTAACGTACGAAATCGAGGTCGATGAAGGCTCGGTATCGGGGACGGACGAGTCGCAGGAGGTCACGGTTTCTTGGTCGCTAGCGAGCGTGGTGGACTGCTACGAGCCGAACGACACCGTCGCCCAGGCGCGACCGCTTGCGTTGGGTGAGACCGTTGAGCCGTTCTTGTTTGCCGGCCACACCAGCAACGACTGGCCAAGTTACGAGGACCACCACGACTTCTTTTCGGTCGAGGTCACGACGGCCGGGCAACTAACGGTAGAGCTTGTACCCCCGATCGCGAGCAGCGAGGCGGAGACCACCATCGCGACGGCGCTGCAGGTGCTCGCAGCCGATGAGACGGTGCTGCTCGACAGCTACGTGCTCGAAACGGTGATTGAGGAGGTGCTCGAGGTTGAGCCAGGTACTTACTTCATTCGCATTGAGCCGTTTGTGTCGCCGCCCTTCACCGAATCGGTGGGCATCGGGGCCAACTGGACCAAGCCGTACCAGCTCACCGTGAAGGGCCAATAGCCCAAGCGGCTCGCACGAACGCCGCGAGGCCGCTCAAAAAGCTCGCTATCGTGTTGGGGTGAGCTTTCGCGTCGGGCGTTGGGAACTTAGCTGCGGTGCCCTGATGCTGCTGCTTGCAGCGTGCAACCTCTCGGCGCGCGGGCGGACCTTCGAGGGCGAAGAGGAAGGTGTTTCCAACCCGGTGCGCGTGGTGACGTCCGCTCGGCGTGCGAGTCAATCGGCGCGCCCGACGAGCGGCGCAAAGCCGGCACCATCGCCGACGACGAAGCCCCAGCCGCCCAACGTCTCGCCAGCTCCGCTACCAACGGTGCGGCCACCGCAGCTCGAACCAACGGCGCCGCTTGCGCCGGTTCCGCCGCCGCCAGCGCCGACTCCGGTACCGCCGCCTCCAACGCCTGCTCCAGTGCCGCCGCCTCCAGCACCCAGCGAGGATCGCACGCTGGTTCGGCGTTGGCTGACCGAGGTCACGCTGGGCACCGAGTTTGGCGGCGCGAGCACCGTCGTTCGTCGCTTTACCAGCGGGGTTCGCGTGAGCGTGATGAAGGGGGGCAACACTGGCCGCAAAGAACTCGAGGCCGCGGTGGCAGCGCTCGACGGCCTACTGCGACCAACCGGCGTCCCTGTCGAGCTGGTCGCGGACGGCGACCCCACGGCGAAAATCAAGGTCTTCTACGCTGCGCAGGCCGAGTTCCCGAGCATCGGCACGGACAACGGCTTCACCTATGTCGAAGGCAACGCAGGCTACTTCCACGCCTTCTGGAACAGCGACTTCGAGATCGATCGCGTCTTCGTGCTGCTGGCGAGCGACAAGCTCAGCGGCGACTCGCTGCGGCATTTCACCTTCGAGGAGCTCACGCAGTCGTTCGGTCCAGCGCGCGACTCGGACCTCTATAGCGACAGCGTCTTCTTTGCCGATGGCTCAGACGGTGGTAGCGCGACCCAGTTGAGTGGGCTCGACC
The DNA here is from genome assembly GCA_044376115.1 of Polyangiaceae bacterium. Classification (GTDB taxonomy): domain Bacteria; phylum Myxococcota_A; class Polyangia; order Polyangiales; family Polyangiaceae; genus Xiheicaenibacterium. The sequence continues at coordinate 394,367 of JBILLK010000006.1, forward strand.
GCAAGCTGGTGACCTTCCTCTACACCCAGCTTCGGCCCGGGGACGACCAGCTGAAGGTGCAGCGGGCCTTCGACCAACATTGGCACTGACGGGCGCGGTGCTCCCCACGAAGGCGAAGCACCGCACGATGCAGCGTCAGCTCAGTTCTGCGTCAACGTGAGCGCAAAGGCTCCGCCGGCGCTCTGGTATGCGTCGACAAAGATGGTCACCGGGACCTGCGCCGTAACCGGGATGGTTAGTGATTCATCCTGGTTGCCTTGGAAGTTCACGTCGCTGCAACCAACCTGCGTCGCGCCATCGAGGCAGTCGGTGCGAGCGTAGACCCCCATGTCTACGTCTCCCGTGGGCGCTAGCTCGATCGTGAGCATGCCGGTGGTCGCCGGCGTGTACACGTACAAGCTCTCATTGCCCGCCGTGCCTGCGCCGAAGGAGCAATCCCCCCCGTCGACCGGCGCCTCGAACAGCGTGGTCCCGCTGCTGGTGTTGCCCATCGTGGTGCCCGTATTGATGACGGTGGCGGCGTTGCAGAAGAAGTCGAGCTCGACCTCGCACAGCGCGCTGCAGCCATCGTCATCCATGACGTTGGTGTCGTCGCAGGTCTCCGGCAGCGTGACGTTGCCGTCACCGCAGACGGCCGGGGTGAAGGTCGCGGTCAAGTTGAACGCCCCTTCGGTGCCGGGTTGATACGCGTCGACGAAGATGGTCCACGTCTCTCCACCCTGCGCGCCGATGTCGACGATCTCGGTGGCCGCGCCGTCCTGGTTGTTGTCCGAGCAAGCGGCCTGCGTGGTCGGATCGGCGCAGCCGCTCCGGACGTACAGCGCGAGATCGCCATCGGTCGGGTCGGCCTCGAGGTGGAGCTGGCCGCGAGCAGGCGTGGTGAAGGTGAAGATCTGCTCACTGCCCAAGCCCGTCACGAACGGGCAGCTGCCCGCGAACAAGCTCGATCCATCGCCGGTATCCCCGGGCTGCGGCTGTAGCGCGACGGCGGCCATGGTGCAGGTTTCCGCGATCTCGGCCGCGCACATCGTGTCGGTCAGACAGTCGCTGTCGGTGCAATCGGGCAGCTGGTCGAGATCATTATCGCCGCCGTCCATACAGAGCTCGGGGGAGATGCAAAGGCCGAGCTGCGGGTCGCCTTCCTCCAGCTTGCACTCGGCCGTCTCCACCGTGCACTGCGCCGAGTTGGTGCAGGCGGGGACGCAGCCTTCAACGCCGCCAACGTCCACGCAGCTGTAGCCGTCACGGCAGGTGTCACTGCCACAAGCATCGACGCAGAAACCACCGCCCACCAAGTTGCAGACCTCTCCCTCGCATTCGGAGTCATCCATGCAACCGATGCTGCACATACCGGCGGGGAAGCCGGAGTTCAGCTCGGAGATGCAGACGAGATCCCCGCACTCATCGTCGCTGCTGCAGGGGTTGCCGATCAGCGTGGGCGTCATCATCGTGCCGCTGCTCGCGGGGGCAACCACAGGCGGCATGCCGCCGGTGTCGCCGCCGGCCGTACCGCCAGCGCCGCCGGTGTTGCTTCCGCCGGTATTGCTGCCGCCAGAGCTGGCGTCATCACCGCAAGCCGCCGCACCCAACGCGAGCGGGGTGCAAAGAACACAAAGAAAAAGAGAACCAAGATTGCGAATGGAGCGCATGGGTCAGACTTATCAGATCCGCTGCTTCAGGCGAACCCTGCGCTTGCGTGAACGGCTGCGCTTTTTGGCTCGTTTGCGCTTCGCCCTGCAGCTTCCCGGCGTAGGCTGCCGCGATGGACTTCACCGAACTCGCGAGCTTCGAAGCGGCGCACAAGCACCTGCCCTGGCCCTGGCTCGCGATTCACGGGCGGGCGTTTGCGTATGTGAGTGGCTCAGCTGCGATTGAGACGCGAATTCTGGAGGGCGAGGCGCTTGTTGCAGGTCCGAGCTTCCCGCTGCCACACGACCTCCATCTGCCAACGACCCGCCTCGCGGCGGGCAAGCTCCACGCGCTGCCGCGTGGGTTGCGGGCGCTGGCCGTTCGCAGCGACGCCACACTCGTTGCCCTCACCGGCATGGCCAAGCAAGGTAGCGTTCTGGTCACGCTTGGGGTGGGTGCGGAGGAGGTCCGATCGCGCGTTTCAACGCTGCTGCCAAACGATTTTCTGCTGCATGCGGTGGCCTTCGATCGTAGCGGGACAAAGCTCTGGGTCTCGGCGGAGAGCAAAAGTGAAACGGCGCTCTTGCTGCTCGACGCGCAGAGCCATCGGGTGCTGGGCGCCCTGCGGAGCGCTCCATTCCCACCGCCTTCGGTGCATGAGCTACACGTTCATCCGCAAGATGACGCTGTGCTCTTGCTCGCTTCGTGCGGCCAAGACGGGACCTTCGCTCGGGTTGCCGGCTTTGCCGGAGATGAGCCGCTCACCGCGATCCCGACCGCGCTCGATGATGCCGGTGATCCCGCGGGCTTCGTCGGTTTTTCGGCGGATGGGGCGCGTGTGCATTTGGTGGAGGACGCGGTCTTGCGAACCCACGCCTGGCCCGGCTTGCTCGAACTCTCCTGCGCCGAGCTGGCCGACGACTTCGCCTCGGCCTACTCCGGCGTCGTGCTCAGCGATCGTATTTTGCTCGACGGTCACGATGCAGAGGAAGGCGACGAGGACCTCGTGATGCAGTTCGACCGCAGCGCGCTCGTGGGCCGCGTGCTCAGCAGCCCGGCGCCGAACGGCATGTGGCTCGGTCGCTTGGGCGCTGACGCCCTCGTCACCATCGAGTCGAAGGGCGAACCGTCGCGCGGGAAGGTGCTGCGGGTGAGGAAGCTCGCCGACTGATTGCGTGCGTACTGCCAGGAAGGCGCGGGGGCCAGCATAAGAACGTGCTTTGCTCCGGCTATGAAAATGTTGCCGTTGGTCCCGTGTACGCGATGGATGAAACGTCCTCTTGCAACCCTGACATTGGCGGCAGTGATCGTGTTTGGCGTGGGTCTCCCTGGGTGCGGCGACGACGCAAGCTCGGGAGCCGGCGGCAGCGGTGAAGGCGCTGGTGGAGCGGGAGGCGGGGCAGGTGAAGCCGGCGGTAACAGCTGCGGCTCAGCGGTCTTGTCCTCCTGTACCCAGGTCGACAGCGACGGAGCTGCTACCCAATGCATCGAGATATTCGCCGCTGAGAGCCAGGTCTTTATCGACGATTGTGCCGCGCAAGCAGGGTCGACCGTGAGCGCTTCGGCCTGTGATTTGACCGGCGCCAATGGGGCCTGTGTGCTGTCGATCGCAGGGCTCGAATGCCAGCGGGTATGGGACTACGTCGCCGAGCCTGCCGAGCTCAAGACGTTTTGTGAGGATTCGGGCGGTGAGTACGTCCCGGTGCCCTGAGGCGCTGCCAACGGCCATTCACCGTCCTGGTTGAAGGAGGCACAAGTCGTTGGTTTGCTGCATCGGCCTTCGGCGGATTGCGCTAGGGTCGGCATCACGATGCGCTCGCTCCATCCCAGCCTATTCGCCGTGTGCCTGCTCTCCACCTTTGCCATCGCTTGTGCCGATGACGCCAAGACGGCCGACCCGAACAACGTGGTGGAGTCCTCCTGCGAGGCGACCTTCGCCATCTTGCAGAAGGACGCGTACAAGGAGACGGCTGGGCGTTCGAGCGATCTCTGGCCGCCGCACACGACCAATACGTTGACCGTCAGCTGCGATGGCGAGGTCGTGCGCGAGGCTGTCGCGGCCAACCACGGCACCTTGCCGGGCGCCCAGGACGTGAACGGCGACGTGATCCTGCAGCAGATGAAGACCGTCGACCTGGACGGCACGCGAGAGGAGCTCGAGAGCCTGGCCGACGCGTTCGAGGCCTGCTCCTGTGATGGTGAGACCACCTTCCTGAGCTTGGATTCGCTCTCGGACACGGTGGTCAGCGACATCGTGGTGGAGCTCTCGCAATACCTCTCCGACAACCTCGTTTGCGAAGGCGCGACGCCGGAGGAGATCGTCAATCACCTGGCGAACGGCGAGGTGGAGCCAGCGATCGGAAAGCTCAGCTACTGCTCGTGGACCAGCGGTAAGTCGCTCGAGGAGGGTCTCGATGAAGCGCTGGCTGCGGTGATCGCTGCTACCTCGGACTCGCTCAAGGACTACCACGTGTGCAACAACGACGCGGTGCTGCAGGCCGAGCTCGTTTCCTCCTTCGAAGCCAGCGGCAAGGTCGTGGCGTGTGATGCCGCGGTGGACGCTTGCCGCGGCCCGCTTTGGTTCTACGTGCCCTGACGTTTGTTTCGCGGACGCCGCTACACCGAGCGCAACACGCTCGGTTGCGGCAGGCCTTCTTGTTGGAGCGCGAGCAGCAGAGCGCGCGCTGAGCCGTAGCCGAGCGAACGAGCGACTTGTTCGAGCGGCTGGTCCTTGCGGGTGAGAAAGCTCGCTGCCAACGTCGAACGTACGATGCGCAGCTGACGTCGCCAGGCCTGCGGCCGCGAATACGCGGGCATCCAGCTGCCCAGCGCCGCCAGTCTCCGATTGACCTGCCGCACCGAGAGCCCGAGCACGGCGGCGAGGTCCTCGGTTTGTGGCCCGCGCTCGAGCTGGCTCAGCGCCTGGCCAACAGCGTTGGCGAGCTGTTGCGCCCCAGGTGGCGTTCCCTCGTACAGGCTGCGCAGCGACGCCTGCGGAGCGGCGACGCCGAGCGCACGCAGCCGCTCGAGCGCCTCATGAACGGCATGCGCTGCGAGCTCGCCGGATAGCTCGCCGGCCTCCAAGCGCGTCGCAAGCAGGTTGAAGGCTTCGCGGTCGGCGGCGCCCATGCGACCCGTCTCGAGCCGTGGAAGCGGCCTCTCCTGCGGCTTACTCCACTCGAACACCAACGCGCGAAATTCGCCCTCCCAGCGTTCGTTCCAGGCCTGCACGCGCATCACCGCCAGCGAGCCCTCGTCAATGGGATGCTCGCCTCCCTCCGCCCGAATGCCGAGCGTGCCTCCCAGTTGAATCGAGACCGCGCTGCTGCCGATGGTCGCTTGTTGCGGCGAGATGTCGAGGAGGCCGGTGTCCAGCCGCTGACCGCCGCTCATACTCGCGACGTACACCCGCAGGTCGGGGCTATGCAGCGCGGCGAGCGAGCGCACCGCGCCAGTTCCGAGCAGCGCATGCTTTCGCTGGAGGAGCAGCACCAAGGGCGAGCGTAGCAACGACTCGCGCGTATGAATGCGGCAAAAGCGCCGCCGCTCGTGCGTCAATCTCTGCGCGCGATCGGTTCATAGCGTCGCAGGCCAAGGTAGACAGCCCAGAACGCTGCGAAGAGCGCGAGCAGACCCGCAACATGCAACCGTTCGCGGCTGCGACGACGGGGCTCAAGGCGCGACTAGCGCTTTCGAAGCAGCGTGCAGCGCTTGTTGGCGCAGGCCGCAATAAAGGCGCTCGGCGGCTCGACGGCGGCGCAAGGGGCGTTGCTGCACGGCTCGCAGCGGAGCTGTTTGCACTCGGTGCTGTCGCGCCAGCTGAGCCAGGCGCGGCTCGTGACCGAGGGCTCACTCGGACAACAATCGCAGCACGCGCGAGTGGCCGTGATCGCGCAATCGGCGTCGGTCTCGCAGGTCGTATCGCCGATCCGTGCGTTGGGGATGGGGGCGAAGGAGCTGGCTGAAGCTGACACGGTGGATGCGATCGAGGTGGAGCTCGCATCGCTAGCCGAGGGCGAAGCCGAAGCTCCCGGTTCGGGCACTGCGCGGCCTAGCGCTGCGCTCGGGAGGGCGCTCGGTGTTGGCTCACGCGGCGGGTCCTGCGGCCCGCAGGCGGTGAGGAGCCCGAGGGGGCTGAGCAGGCGCGCGGCGAGTCGGAGCATGCGCCGCTCGTAGCATTTCCTGCGGCCGGCGGGCTTTCGCGACATGGGCGTAGCGAACCTTCATGAGCGAGGACACCACGACTCTCGAGCAAGGAAATCGGCGTGCGTTGCAGCCGAGCAGCGCCGCCATCATGCTTGGCACGTGACTAAACAGCATGGATGGGCCCTCCTCCTAGTGAGCCATTGGATGCTGGGCTGCAATGCGGAGAACCCGCCGAACACCAGCACGGTTTCCGCCTCTGGTTCTTCCGTGAAGGTTGAAGCTTCCGCCACGCTCAGCGCTAGCAGCTCCTCGTCCTCGTCTCCTGGTGCCGGCTTGGCGCAGGGGCCGTGCAACGTGGCAAAGGAGTGCCTGTCGGGCATATGCGTCTTTCGAGAGCCCGGTTGCCAAGCGCGCGGGGCGTGTTGGCCGCCCGGTTTAGCCTGGCCGCCCGGTGGTGCGGCGCCTCGCTGCGGCTGCGACGGACAGACGTTTTGGGAGGACCTCGCCCAACGTCCCTTCAAGCACGACAATCCTTGCCCAGGTGCCTCCGCCTCGCCGGCAGCACCCGCCTCGCCGACGGCGCGGGCGCAAGCAAGGGAGGCGGCGGAGTCGCGCCCCTGAGCCCCCTTGTCCGCGTTGGTGGAAGGCTGCTGATAAGGTTGCCAATGATGTTCGATGCACGATGGGTTCGCTCTCAGGTCCTGGCCATTTGCAACGAAGAGGAAGCTGCGCGAGTCGACGGTTGGACGCTTTCGCTCGACGACGACGACCATGCGGCCACCTGGGAAGACCTGCGGCCTCATTGGGAGCCGCGCTCGAGCGATGCCATCTTGGACGCTGGGGCGGGGACAGGAGCGCTGTGCTTGACCTTGGTGCGGCGGCCACATCGATCGCTGACTGCGCTCGATCCTGCGCCGGCGATGCTCGACCGACTCGGGCGCAAGCCTGAGTTGGCCTCGGTGCAGCGGGTGCAAGGCTTCTGCGATCACCCCGAGGACGCGGCCCAGTTTGCGGATGGCAGCTTCGATGTGATCGCCTCGCGTCAGTTGACCAACGGGCTCTTCGATCCGATCGCTGCGTTTCGCAATTGGAACCAGTGGCTAGGGGAAGGCGGAACGGTGGTCGTTGTGGACGGCTTCTACGATCGCGACGCCTGGACCGGAGCGTGGGAGGCGCTCATCGATCAGCTGCCGCTTTCGGCCTGCCGTACGATGGCAACGGTGCCCTATCTCCTCGCGCGCTGCGGATTTCGCATCGAGCACGTGGGCTTGATGCAAGCGACCAACGCCCGGCCTTCAACCCGCACCCGGCGTTATCTCGTGGTCGCTCGCAAGGTCGCCGACTGGCGGGCGGCCGGTTGATCTCTCCGAGTGAAAAGACGACGCTGTACGCGCTCGCCCAGCGCCTCGTGGCGCTGGGCTGCGACCAAGCGCTCAATCTCGACGGCGGACCCTCAACGGGAGTGTCGTACCGACGAGCAGGTTCGACGGTTGATAGGCCGCCACGCGGACCCGTTCGTCATGCGCTGGTCTTCAAGCGACGTGCGCCTGCTCCCTAGGATTGGGCTGGTGTTGGGATCCTGCTCGGCGCTGTAAGGCCACTCAAGTGCGGGCGTTCTCCCAACAATGAAAGCTCTGCTCCCGGCCCTCTTTGGTCTCGCCGTTCTCGCCTGTTCCAGCGGAGTAAGCCAAACCCCAGCCCACCCGAGTGAGCCGGCGCCCAACCCGATTGAGCCCGCGCCTAGCGGGCAGCTGGTAACGCCGGCGCCTTTCGCCGCGCCCATCCCGGCAGAGCCCAGCCCTTCGTCTGATCCCGCCGCCCGGGGGCCGCTCGAGTTTCCAGCGCTGAGCGATCCTGGCTTGATTACGCTGCAGTCGATGAGCCTCATCGGCGAGCCCAACGTTCAAACGCTGCGCGTTGCTGAGGACGGCAACTGGAGCTTCGCAAAAGGCGCGGAGAAGCGCGCCGGTAAGCTCAGCGCAAAGCAACTCGAAACGGTGCGAGGCTTGCTCAACGAGGTCAGCAGCGCCAAGCCGTCGGAAGGGATGGGCCTGCCCTGCGACGCCCTACCGATGCACGCGGCTCGACTAAGCTTCGGCGGCTCGCGCAGCATTGGTTGGGCTTGGCCCTGCGCCGGGCCGCGGCCGGCTGAGCCGGTCATCCAGATGGCCAAAGTCCTTTGGAAGATCGGCCAGGGCCGTAGCGAGGCTGAGATCGAACGCGCGCTGCTTCAGCGCTGAGCGCAGAGAGTGGCGGCCGCTGAGCATCGCTGCTCGCCTTCGCGCCGGCCGTGCGACTAGAGTGCGCCATGCGCTGCCGAACCCTGCTTGCTCTTGTGTGTGTACTCGGCTGCGGGGATCCCGCGACGACTACTTCGGGCTCGGCGACGGCCTCGGCTCGCCCTTTGGCGCTGGGCTCTGCCTCTGCAGCGGCGACGGCGAGCAGCCGAGCTTCGGCCGCCGCATCGTCGGTCGTGGTCGCAACGCCGAAGGAGCAGCGCCCGCTCTACTACGACCGCCCGATCACCGAGGAGGATCTGCGCGGACGTTCGCTACGCGAGCTCTCGCTCTTGCGCAACACCATCTACGCGCGCACCGGCAACGTGTTCCGCAGGCCCTGGCTGGCCGAGCACTTCAAAGCCCAGGCTTGGTACAAACCGGGCAACAAGCCGGAGCAGGTCGAGGTGCCCAAGCTCGACCGAGAGAACGCCGAGAAGATCGGCGAATACGACGCCAAGCTGACGAAGGAGCAGCTCGAGAAGATGCTCGCCGAGGTCGAGGCGCGCGCCTCGGCTCCACGTCCCGAAGACAAGATCGAACTCTCGCTCTTGTCCCAACGGCTGGGTCGCTTCGTCGGTGGTGAAGCAGCGATGGCCTCTCCGCTCGAGGAGGTTGCCCGGCTGGACAAGCTCTTGTCGGTGGACGACTTAGCCACGCTCTCGAAGCGGGATCTGCGCATCTTGCGCAACACGATCTACGCGCGCCGCGGTCGCTCCTTCGAGTCGAAGGTGGTGCGCGGGTACTTCGAGACCGCGAGTTGGTACAAGCCGCGAGCCGACTACAGCGACGCGCTGCTTAGCGAGATCGACTCGAAGAACATCGCGATCGTACGCAGTGTGGAGGACAGCCTGGGCGGGCCCGAACACGAGAATCCGAACTACGGCAAAGACGGCTGGTTCATCCAAGCGTGATGAGCCAGCCAGCGCCCGGTCGGGTGCTCTTTCTGCTGACGCTCGCGGGGCTCGCCCTGCCAGCGTGCGAGCGCGCGAGCGAAACCTCGGCTCGGCCGAGCGCCGCTTTGCCAACGCCGAGCGACACCGTCGCGCCCGCCGCGCCCAGCGGCGCCGCTGCTGCGCCCGTCGAGCTTTGGTTTGGCGGTGACGTGCATTGGGGCAAAGGCCGCGACGTTGCCGCGCGGTTGGCCCTGCTCGGCGAGCGACTGCGCAGCGCGACCGGCTTCGTCAATTTGGAAGGCCCGCTCTCCGCCGGCGCTGGGCCGGGCGCGAGCATCGACGCGAACAACAAGGTCATGCTTTCCAACGAGGCCGCCTTCCTCCCCGCGCTCGTGGGCGCCGGTGCGCGCTTCATCGGCATCGCCAACAATCACGCGGACGATCTCGGCGCCCGTAGCGTCGAGACCACCCGCCAGCTGCTGCGTGAGGGCGGGCTCGAGGCGGTGGGGCTCAGCGCCGGTACGAGCAGCCTCGAGCATGACGGCCAGGCGCTGCACTTCGCGGCCTACGATCTGCTGACCAGCGCGCCCGCCGAACGTTCGCGCGAGTTGACCGCGCTCGGGCGAAAGCCGGGGCTCATGATCGTCGCCTTCCACGACACCGGGCCGCCTTCCTATTTACCCAGCGCTCGCTTGCGCACCGCTGTCGACGAGGCGATCGAGCTCGGCGCCGATGTCGTCGTTTCACACGGCACCCACGCGCTCGCGCCGGTCGAACGACGAGGCCCAGCGGTGATCGCCTGGGGCCTCGGCAACCTTCTCTTCGACTGCAGCTGCACCCGCGAACGCGACGGCCTGATCCTTAGCGTGCGCTCGAGCTCCGCAGGCCTCGAGGCCACCGTGCTCCCGATCGATGCAGGGCTCGGCGACGCACCGGTGCAGCTCTCGCACGACCCAGCGTTGATCTTTGATCTGCTCGAGGCGATCGGTAGTTCGCCCTTGGTGCGAAAGGGCGAGCGGGCGGGCTTTTAGCGGCAAGAGTGCGTCTCGGCTTCAACGCCCATTCCGCTGTTTGACCTTCTCGAGTCCCTCCGCGATGCGCTTCTTGTTCTCCTCGAGCTCCTTTTTGACGCGGTCGATCTCGGCTTGATCCTTCTTAGCGATCGCACGCTTGAGTTGCTCTGCGAGCACGGCTCCGCGGGCGCTGGTAACCGTTCCCTCGAAGGCGAGCTCGTTGCCTAAGACGTCGCCGCAGGCCCGGTTCACCTTTCGACCTTGCGGTGTAATCTGCTCCGGCCCACCGATCTCTTTCCAAAGCTCGCAGTCTTCTCCGAGCTCGGAACAGACTTTGTCGCAGAGTTTCTCGCAGTTGTTGCACGCTCCAAGTCCAACGACGGCTCCCAGGATCATTGCGGTCAAGGCGAGGAGCTGACGAGTTGCTGTCTTACGAATCATGTCCCAATGCCCTTTCGAGGTTCGGCCTCTCCCTCAAGTGAAGGAACGAGCCCTTTGGTTCACATGATACGCTCTTTTCGTTTCGTCACCGGTGCGTGAATGGGCGCGGCTTCAGCTATTCCAGCGTGCAATCCGCTGCGCCAACCGGCAGACCGCCGCTCCACTGCGGAGAGGTGATCGCGGGGTAATAGCCGACGATGTTGAAGCACATCTCGTGGTTGGTCTCTTCGCCGTAGGGGACCATTTCATTGGTGGAGTTTTCCCAGCTGCAGATGGTTCGAACGCGGTCTCCTACGTCGATATCGATGTCGGTCGGGTAAAGCAGCTGGCTCTCGAAGCTGAAGTTCGTGTCGACGATGGTTCGCTCGTCGCCGCTCGGGGAAGTGACGGTGGTTTGCATCGCGCGCCCCAGGCTGTGCATGTGCGGCCAGCTTTGAAAGATGTGAACCGGCATCACCGGCTCCGCCTGCGTTGGGACCGAGAAGTCGCAGGTGAGCTCGCTCTTGGTGTTGGGCGGTAACACGAAGTCCGCCCCGCCGAAGGACATCACGCCAGCGTCGAATTGGCGCAGCTCGTCGGTGGTGCACATGTCGACGCGCGTGTCGTCGGTCAGGTCCTCGGCGTCCGCGTAGTTGTTGTAGTGCATCTGGATCACGAGGTTCGCCGTCTCGCCGCTCTCCAGCGGAAAGCCGGCTTGTTCGGGCAGCTCGTAGGCCGGTGCGCCCGGCGCCCAGGCGTAGAGCAACTCCCACTTGGGCGGGAACAGCGCGCAGTCGAAGGGCTCTTCGCTCTCGGCGTTGGGCGTACGGAAGACCAAGAAGTGGTGGACGATGGTCGCGTTGTCGATGGCCGGCCCGAGCCCGACGATATGACGTTTGGGGCCGTTGTTCTCGACCTGCATGCCGAAGCACTTGGTCTCATCCTCGACACCGGCGGGCATGGTGTAGGGCGCCTTCTTGCTGAGCACGACGTCGGGCGTGCAGTTGAGCGTCGCTGGTGCGCCGCCCTCGTTGGTCGGCTCGCAGGATTCGCCCTCGGCCCGTGCTGGCATGCCGGCGTCGAACCAAGCCGAGAGGACGTTGACCTCCGCGTCGGTCAGCGCCTCGGCTGGCGCCGGCGGCATCGGCGAGGTGGTGGCGCGGACGCGCGCGAGGACCAGCTCCGTGAGCGCCGTTCCGTCTTTCCCTGTGCCGCTGAAGTCGTCGACGTTAGTGAGCGGCATCGGTGCGCCGTAGATCGGCGGGTCAGCGTGACAGCTCGTGCACTTGGCCATCACCTCTTGCACGTCGCAAGGCAACGCCTTCGCCGGATCATTCGAGTCGCCGCTCGAGCTGCTATCACCACAGGCCGCAGCCGTAAGTCCCACCAGCAAAAGCCACCCGCGCTTGTTCATGCGGAAACACATCGCAAGCCGCGTGCCGCTACGTGAGGCCGCTTCTGCGCGAAAAAAGCTGGGTCTCTCAGGCCGAAGCGAGGCGTGCCAGCCTCCGGCGTGGCGTGCACGCCTCGCACCCGCTGCTCCACCTTTTGCTATCCGTAAAAGTACCGTTACCGTAGCCATGGGACTCTTCACCCGGGCCGAGCGAAGCTATCCAAACGGCACCATTCGAGTCAGCGACGAAGGGCTGCGGGCCCGCCTCGGCTTCATCGGCTTGAACGAGGTCGACTTGGGCGTTGTCCAGGCGTGGGGAGAAGTCTGTCGCAACGCTCTCCCGGCCGTGACGAAGGCGTTCTACGCGGCCGTCACGGGGACAGCGGCAACGCGTCGAGTCCTCGAGAAGCACACCACGGCGGCCAAACAGAGACCGGTGATGGCGCGTTACCTCGCAACGCTGTTCGACGGTCGCATCGACGATGCCTGGATCCAGCTCCGGCTGCACGTAGGCAAGCGCCACGACCAGATCGATCTCGACTGCATGTTCTACTTCGGCGGCTACGAGAGGGTGCGTGCTGGCTTCGCCGCTGCGGTCAAAGAGGGCGGCGCCACGCCCAACGAGTTGGCTCGCTTTTGTGACGCTTTGGGGCGCCTACTATTCGCCGACGCCGCCATAACGCTCAACGCCCTGATGGAATCGCGGGCTGTCAAGCTGGCGCGCTCCGAGCGCTTGGAACGCGAGCGCTTCGGGCTCTTCATTGCTGCGGTCAAACAAACGGTAGGAGAGATGGCTGGTGGCGATCTAACGGCGCGGATCGCGTCGTCGGACGATGCCAACTTCGAGCAGGTGGCGAGCCTATTCAACGGGGCGATCCGCGACATTGGCAGCGCGATGGCGCAGGTGACCGAGGCAGCGGCGCAGATTGCGAAGGCCTCGCACGAGGTCACGGCGGGAAGTCAATCGAGTGCGCAGGACACCAGCAAGCAAGCGACGACGCTCGCTACGATCTCCGGCTCGCTGGAGGAGATCACTGGCGCGAGTCGGCTCACCGCATCGAACGCCTCGGAAGGTCGCAAGCGGGTCGAACGCGCCGTCGACGACGCCACGGAAGGACTTTCGGCGATGACCAGCCTGGCCGACACGATCGGTCGCATCAAAGAGTCGAGCGATCAGACCGCGCGCATCGTGAAGACGATCGACGAGATCGCCTTCCAGACCAACTTGCTCGCGCTCAACGCGGCGGTCGAGGCTGCCCGGGCGGGCGACGCAGGACGAGGCTTTGCCGTCGTCGCCGAGGAGGTCCGCAGCCTGGCCATCCGCAGCGCGGAGGCCGCCAAGACCACCTCGCGCATGATCTCCGACGCGCAGCTGAGCGCCGACGCAGGCGTCTCGGCCGAGAAGGAGGTCTCCTCCAAGCTCACGGCGATCTGCGCGGGCGTGCAGTCGGTTCGCGAGCTGATCGAGGCCATCTCGCAGGCGGCCACCTCGCAGACGAGGAGCGTCGAGGCCATTCTCACGTCGGTGGGCGATATCGCCAGTAGCAGCCAGCACGCGGCCTCCGCGGCGGAGCAGTCCGCCAGCGCTGCGGAGGAGCTCTCTGGCCAAGCCGCAGCGCTACGCGAGACCGTGGCGCGCTTCCGCGTGCCACGCTCTGGAAACAAGCTCCTCCAGCTCAAACACCATCCGAGCCAGCAAGCGCGCGTCGCCTGAGCGCGCCGACTGACGCAGACAAAATGACTTAGGCCGTGAGCGGCCGAACGATTCTCTGTCCACCTTGCGCTCGAGCTCTCGAAAACCATTGGGAAGCGGGCGGACAAAGGCTGCCGCTCGCACTGAGGGCTTGTCATGTCGATGATCAAGATGCTGAATCCGTTGGCCGCTGTTTGGTTGTGCTCGGTGATTTCGCTGGCTGCTGGGTGTGAGAGCGAGACGGGAACGGGAGGCGGAGGCGCAGGGGCAGCCGGCGGCTCCGGCGGCGAAGGTGGCAGCGGGGAAGGGGGCGCGCAGGCGGAGCAGGGCACTCGGATGTTTGTGCTCAGTCTGAATTCCGGCGTCGCGAGCTTCAGCAACGCCGAAGAGGCGAACGGCTCCGTCGCTTCCAAGACCTTGCTCAACGCAGGCCCGGACAGCGGCATGTACGGTCCGCGCGATCTCGAGCTGGACGCCGCCGGTACGCTGTACGTCGCCTCGGAGAACGACGGTTCGGTGGTGATGTACGAGCAGGCCGAACAGGCCAGCGGTATGGTCACGCCGTCGCGTCGGCTGGCCGGCGCATCGACCGGCGTAGTGGCACCGATCGCCCTCGCGATCGACCGCAGCTCCGACGAACTCTACGTCGTGAACAGCGGCTCGATCGGTTCGGTGGATACGCGTATCCGCGTGTTCGCGAAGGGCTCGACGTTGGATGGCGAGGTCGCGCCGGCGCGCACGATCGAACCGGAGGTGGAGGGCTTCGCGCCGATCGGCCTCACCTTCGCGGGCGGCGCGCTCTACGCCGTGACGCAGACCACCAACTCGACGGCCGTGCTGGTGTTCGAGGACGTGGCCTCGGCCGATGGCCTGGTTGCGCCGAGCCGCACCGTGACGCACCCGGACTTCGGCAGCGCTGCAGCGGTGCACGTGACGGCGGAGGGCAAGCTCGTGGTGGTGGATGAAGCGGCCAGCGTGTTCGTTTTCAACGCTGGCGAAGCCGAGCCCAGCCTGGTGTTCGAGATCGAGGGCGCGAGCGCGCTCAACGCAGCCCACGGCCTCGAGAATGGCGCCTTGCTCTTCAGTGATCGCTCGCAGAACCGCGTGTTTGCGCTCGATGAAGGCCTTCCCACCGCTGCAGGGCCGATCGCCCCGTCACGTACGATCGAGAGCGAAGACATCTTGTTGCCGGGGGCTCTCGGCTCGAACTGAGCGCTGCTGCTGGCGTCGAATCAGCCATTCGGCGACGCCAGCGTTGAGCAGCCACCCCGCGCCCATCGCGGTGGCGTAGGAAGCCTCTGTATCCACGCCGAGGCCGAAGGTCACCGGGATCAACACGAGCGCCTGCGTTCCAGCGGCGATGCCCAGCGCATAAGCGCGCTTCATCCAGGCGCCGTGGCCGACGAAGTCACGGCGCAGCAGCGCGACCACGCCGGCCGCAAGGAAGGCCGCCATCGTGCTGCCCACCACCAGGCGCATCACGTTGAGGGTCGTCCCAACGCCGGGCGCCGGCGGGAAGAACAACGCCATCCAGACCCCGGCCAGCGCCGCGACGATGCCGAGTGGCACGCTGCTCCAGCCGCTCACGCGGTGAAGTTGCGGTGCTCGGCGGCGTAGCCCAGGGGAGAACTGCAACGCGCCCGCTAGCGTGAAGCCGGTGGCCCCAACGATGTGAAGCAGGATTGGTAGTGGCTGATCGTGAAAGCGTTGTTCGGGCGGCATCGGGCTGGGCGCGCCGCTCAGCTCGAGCACGCGCATGACGCCGGAGAGCACCGGGATGGCGCCCAATGCGAGCAGGCCCAACGGGATCAGCCAATCGCTCGACGAAGAGGCACGCTGCCGGGGGAGGGGACGGGAGGTTGCGTTCGGGGGACGTTGCATGCCGAGCACCATCGCCACCTTGGGCCTCTGCGCCTATGGCCCGAAAGTGCCGTTTTGTATCGGCCAAAAGGCTGAGACCCTCACGCGGCTAGCCTGTCAGCGCTGAGAGCTCGCGATCGAAAAGAGCCCGCAGCGCGCGTACGAAACCATCAGCATCGCCCAACGGGCCCTGCAGCAGACGGTCTCGTTGGGCTGGGCGCTCGGCGGCGAGTTGCTCACGTTGGCTCATGGCTTGAACGGCCTTGCTTACGTACGCCTGCTTGCTGGCGACGGCGTAGTCGGCGAGGCCCACAGCCGTGAGCAGGCTGCGTCCAACCCTGGAGGCCGGCTGTTCGCCGAAGAGCGAAACCACCGGTACACCCATCAGCAGCGAATCGCAGGTGCTGGTGGTACCGGCGTACGGAAACGTATCCAGCGTGAGATCCACCTGCCGATAGTCCGAAAGCGCGTGCTGGTAGCTGGGCGACCAATCGCGCAGTTCGACGCGCTGTTCAACGCCGCATTCGGCCAAACGCCGGAGCACACGCTCGCGCACCAGCGGGTCCTGGGTACCTCGCGCTTTGAGCAGGAGCTTTGCGTCCGGCACCGCTTGCAACACTGCGGCGAATAGCTCGAGCTGCGTATCCGACCATTTGCATACGCGATTGAAGCAACCGAAGGTGGGTGGCCCGTCCACCCGCGCGAGTTCGGGCAACGGGCCCTGCGGTTGATAGACCCACGCACAACGCCCGAGGTAGCTCAGCCGTTCGCTGAAGTTGGCTTGCGTCTCCGGTGGATCACACTGCTCATCGCTGATGCGCAGGTCGATCGTCGCGAGGCCGGTGGTGCTCGGATAGCCGAGGTAGCTGGCCGTCAGCGGTGCCACGCGCTCGGCGAGGAGCTCCAAGCCGCCGAGCGATGAGTGCCCGACGAGATCGACCACCACGTCGAGTTCGAGCTCGCGGATCTGAGCCCGCGCAGCCGAGAGCGAGAGTCCGGTCAGTTCGCTGAACGCGAAGCGGCTGCGCAGCTCACGAGCCACCCGGTCGTCGTAATGGGCCGTGGAAAGCAGGTGCGGCGTCATGCCATGCGCCGCGTGCAGCTCGAGCAAAGGGCCAAGAAAGCGAAGCACTACGTGCTCGCGAAAATCAGGCGATAGATAGCCGATTCGGAGCGGCCGACCGGAGCGCGGCGCTACCTTCGGCCGAGCCGATGCCACGCCCCCGAGCGTACTGGCCCAGGCCTCATGCTCGGCTCGCAGCTCGGCTGCGGAGACTCGATCGTGATGCGAAAGGTAGAACAACAGCGATTGCTGGACACGCTGGAGGTTTGCGGTGCCCGCTGCCAACAAGCCGCGGCCGATCGCGACGGCCTCTCCGACTGCACCTGCATAAAAGTGCGTCTGCGCTCGAGCCTCGGCTAGTTCCGCAGGCTCGGCTCCGCGAAGCTCCGCACCGACGACCTCGAGCGCGCGGCTCAACTCATAGCGTTCGGTGTGGCAGATCCCGAGCCGAACGCGGGCTTCGCGCGCGGGGCTGGTATCTGCGCCGCTGTCGCGGGCAACCACCTGCGTGAGAAACCTGCTCGCACGCTCCCACTGCTCCAGATCGAAGTGCGCGGCGCCCAGCGCGCGCAAGCTGCGTAGCTCTGCGTTCGCGCCCTCCGGCTCGAGCGACGGAAACAGCGCCAAGACATCGCGAGGCCGGCTTTGGTTGAGCAAGAGCTGGGCGAGCGCGAGCCGGGTCTCGAGATCGCCCGGGACGCGTTCGAGCGCCTCGCGCAAGAGCTGCAACGCCTCTTCGCCCTGGTCCAACTTCGCTAGCGTGAGGGCGAGCCCGCGAGTGGCGCGCAGGTTGTGCCGGTCGAGCGCGAGCACCTCACGATAGCGTTGGGCTGCGCCAACAAAATCTCCAGCGTTGAAGGCCAGCTGACCGAGGTTCGCGATCAGCCGCGTGTCCTCGGGGCTGAGCGCGAGGCCGGCCTCGAAGTCGGCCCGCGCCGAGGCTGAATCGCCGTTCAAAAGGTGCGCCCGGCCGCGCAGCCGGAAGAGGTCGCTCGCAGGGCCGCGGGCGAGGGCCGCGTTGCATTGGGCCAGCGCCTCGCTTGCGTCTCCCGCGCGCAGCAGCGTTTCGATCTGGGCGAGCAAGGCCTCGGTCATCGCGACAAACGCTTACTGCGCGAGCGCCTCTTCGATCGAGCGGAGCAACTCGGTGTTGGTGGGCTTGGTCGAGCTGGGGAAGGCCTTCACCACTTTGCCTTGGCGATCGACGAGGTACTTGTGGAAGTTCCACTGCGGCTCGCCGGCCCAAGCCGATAGGAACTTGTACAGCGGTGAAGCGTGTTGGCCCTTGGTCACGACCTTCTCGAACAGCGGGAACGAGACGTTGTATTTCGTCTCACAGAAGGTCGCGATCTGCTCGGAGCTGCCCGGCTCTTGTTCGCCAAAGTCATTGCTCGGAAAGCCCAATACCACCACGTCGCGCTCGCGGTTCTGTTGCCACAGCTCCTCGAGCCCTTGGTATTGCGGCGTGTAACCGCAGGCGCTCGCCGTGTTGACGATCAGAACGACTTTGCCCGCGTAGACGCTGAGCGACTCCGGCGTGCCGTTCAAGCGATTCATCGTTAGTTCGTGAATGGTCATGCTCTCTCCGCTGCAAGGACGGCGTCAGGGCTGGGAAAGCCAAACGGCGCTCATGATTGCAGTACACTACTTTGCCCATGGACGTCGCGCTGGTGCTTACCCACGCCTGCAATCTTGCGTGCAGCTACTGCTTCGCGGGAGAGAAGAAGCGCGTGCGGATGCCGCTCGAGCTGGCTGAACGTGCTCTCGATTTTGCTTTTGTGCAGGCCAGCACACAGGCGTCCCCGGCTCTCACCATCGAGTTTTTCGGAGGCGAGCCGCTGCTCGAATGGGAGCTCGTGCGCAACCTGGCCGCGCAGGCACGGGCGCGCGCTGAGGCCGAGCATCGGCCGCTCGCGTTGCAGCTCACCACCAACGGCACGCTGCTCGACGCCGAGCGGCTCGCGGTGTTGCAAGAGCTACGCGTGCAGCTCGCGCTCAGCCTCGACGGCAGCGCCGCCGCGCATGATCGAGGACGGCCGCTCGCTGGCGGTGGCTCCTCGTCGCCGGCGGTCTTTCGCGCACTTTCGCTGCTGCTCGAAGCGGAGCAACCGTTCGACGTGATCAGCGTGGTGACGCCGGAGAACGTTTCGGAGCTCAGCCTGGGTGTGCGTGACTTGCTCGATCGCGGGGTGTCGCGGCTGACGCTCAATCCGCATTTCGGCGGGGATTGGACGGCGGAGAAGCGCTTGCTGGCGGAGCAGCAGTATGAAGCCGTTGCGGCGCTGGTCCTGGCCTGGTTTCGCAGGGGGCGCGCTGTCGTGGTGCAGCCGTTCGACTCGGCGATCCTCACGCTCGCGAGCGGCGCTGTAGCGAGCTGCGCAGCCGGAGAACGAAGCTTCGCGGTGGCACCCTCGGGGCGCATCTACGGCTGTGCTCGTTCGGTGGGCGAGGACACAGGCGCACGGGCGATTGGCGATCTCGAACGAGGGGTGCGCGGCTGCTCGCAACGTACTTCCGCGTGCGCCTGCGCCTGCGCCGAAGAGACCGGCGATGCCGAGTTGGTAGGGCCGGTGCAAGCGTGGCATTCGGCGCTGGTAGCGGGCCTCGCGGCGCGCATCGTGCGAGCGCTCAGGCTCGACGCGGAGGGTGAAGCCTTCTACGGTGCTACCTTCCTTCCGAAAGCGAGCAGGTCGTCCGCATGAGCATGAGCAAGCGTTTTCTCCCCGTCGTGCTCGGTGTTTCCAGCCTCGCCGGCTGCTCCGATTCGGCGAAAAAGACCGACGACGTGGCCAGCTCGAGCGCGAAGTCGGGCGGCTCGGCGAAGGCCAGCTCTTCGGTGACCTCGCCGAATACGCAACCCAGCGTGCTCAAGCGCACCGACCCAATCCCGGAACGGCTCGGTGGAGCGGCGATGCCGGTACCGCGACCGCAGCCCTCGCTCTCGGTGGCGCCGCCGGCTCCTGCTCCTGCTCGTGCGAACGGCGCCGCTGCCGCTGAGGCGGCTGCACCCGGGGCCGCAGCTGCGCCCGCGCCCGCCGCGCCCGCCGCGGTAACCGAGCTCGCGCTGGTGCATAACCACCCCAAAGACCAGCCTTGTCAGCCGCTGTCCGAGGCTGAGATCAAGCGCGCTTTCGGCGATCTTTAGCAACAACGGGCTGCGACGCCGACGTATCGTCGGCGCATGAAGTTCAGCGTTGGTGCTCTCGCCTTGCCGACCGTGATCTTGCTCGCTTGCGGCGGTGAAAATTCGAGTTCGTCCTCGTCGTCAGCGAAGTCGTCCGCGGCGCCCGCCGCCTCGAGCGCTGCGGCCAAGCCGCAAGCCGCTCCTAATCCGCAAAGCAAGCTGGTGGCGACGTTGGATGGCAAGCCGGTCTCGATGGTGACCGCGCTCGCCTTTCCGGAGTCGGGGGGGCGCACGACGATCGAGGTCTCGTCGGTTCCGCTTTCATGCGCTGACTATTCCGGGAATGGCCGCATGTTGGCCAAGGACGAGGTCAACTTCAGTTTCAGCGTTGGCGAGTTCCTTCACGACGACGGCAAGTTTGGTCCAGCGCTGCGCTCTTCCTACTTCAGCGGGATGAACCAAATGTTGACGACCCCGGTGAAGAGCTCAGGCTCTACGGCGGAGGGCGGGACCTTCTCGGTCGAGCTGGACTTCAGTACGCAATCGGTGGGCGATAACAAGCAGACGCTGGCGGTCAAGGGCACGGTCGAGGCCAAGGCTTGTCCGGCAAAGAAGGTAACGGGCGAGCCGCCGAAGTTGCCCGCGGCGATGCCTGCGACGCTCGAGATCGGCGGTAAGAGTCTGCCGATTCGCTCGGCCGGAATCGAGAAGGACGGGGACCGTATCAAGCTCATCCTCTCGACCGGTGGGGATGCCTGCCCGAAGGCCAGCAACGTGGTGCGCGGCGAGCTGACCAGCACGGTCATCTTCGAGGCCAACGAGGAGGCGAAGCTCCGGGAGCTACGCATCTGGGGCGAGATCGCGCCACAAGCGCTCGACCAAACGGTGGACGCGAAGAAGGTGGTGGTGACGCCGAAGCTTGCCGGCGCTGGTAGCTATGAGCTCGCGATCGACGAAGAGGTGGTCAAGTTCAACGTGAAGGCGAAGGGTAAAGTGGAAGCGGTGCTTTGTGAGTAAGCCGTAGTTGGCGCGGCTCCTGCAGACCGCTGCTTGTCCCCTCAAGGAGTCCTTCCCATGTCCAGCCTCGTTCGTCCGCTTTGGTTCGTCGCTTCGCTCGCTACGTTCGGCCTTAACGCGGCCTGCGGAGATTCCGCGGGTTCGGGCGGTTCGGGTGGCGACGGAGGCTCGGGCGGGGAGGGCGGCTCCGGCGGTGGGCAAGCGCAGTCGCTGGGGATCAACGAGGTTTCGGTGCTGTTTCCGCTGCCCGAGCAGCCGGATTCAACGGCGGTGCTTCGGCTTTCGAGCGAGGCGCTCGGTGGCCCGCTGCTTTCGGAAGAGCGGTTTGCGAACATCCCGGTCTTCGCCGACCCCAGCGATCAGACCGGCTACGACAATTGGATCATCGTCGCGGCACGAATCGACCCATGCTTCCCGGCGCTCGAGTTGATGAGCACCGATCCGGCCAAGTGCCGGCGGCAGATCCGTCTGATCGCCCAGCCGATCACGGTCGAGACGGTGGTCAATGAGACCCGCGCGCGGGACCACGGCATCCACCTCTTGTTCGACCTTTCGGAAGCTGAGTTCGCTGCGGCGCTCGCCGATTGGCGTGCGCTCGGCGCGGCCAACGCGGCAGCTTCGGATGCGCCGCTGGGCGTGAACCCAACCATGGTCGAGCAAGGGCTCGAGGGCGAGTTCGCCACGGCCTTCCGCGCGCTTCTGGTCGAACACGTTGGCCCGGATCGGCTATCGCAGCTGACCTTCATGCAAGGCCGCGGCGTGGCGTGGGAGTTCGGCGGCTTCATGGTCGAGGGCGGCGCCTTTACGCCGATTCAGATCCACGGGATCGACCCGAACGCAGAAGGCGAGGGGCTGGCACAGACCTTCGGCACGCTCTCGAGTTCAGCGCCGTTCAACGTGACGCCGCCGTCGCTCGAGAGCGATGGGCTGATGGCGCTCTCCGGCGAGATCGACGGGAAATTCGGCCCGCTGGTGCTGACCGCGAGCGACGCCGAGATCGACCAGGCGTTGCAGCTTTCGCTCGACGTCGAGCACCCGGCCAAGTTCAACCCCGATACGCTTGATTGTGCGACTTGCCACTTTGCCGGTCGCGCTCGCGAACGAGCCGCAACGCTCGGTCATCCAAGCGACGGAATGGCGCGCTACGAGAACGAGGCGTTCAACCTGGAGCTCGCCATCGAGCCGATTGATCGCGAGAGCCCGACCAGCCAGCGCGC
Organism: Polyangiaceae bacterium; assembly: GCA_044376115.1. Classification (GTDB taxonomy): domain Bacteria; phylum Myxococcota_A; class Polyangia; order Polyangiales; family Polyangiaceae; genus Xiheicaenibacterium. The sequence goes on from JBILLK010000006.1 coordinate 416,114, forward strand.
CTTCGGTTGGCTCGATCGCCGTCCGGTTTTCAATCACCGCGTGGTCAACGAGAGCGCCGCCATCGCCGAGGCACTCAACGCGCTTTGATTTAGCGGCTAGGCGCGGCGGAGCAGGGCGCGCGTGGGCGGGACGATACGCGGGCGCACCCGCGTACGCTCGTCATCTTGGAACTGCCGCGCCAGGATCCGCATGCCTTCGTCGTAGAGGTGCGTGGAGTCGTCGTCCTGCCAGAGCGCCATCAGGCCTTCACTCTCGCGTTCGAGGCTGTCTAGCCGTTCGGTCACGGTGACCAGCGCGTCCAGGTCTTCGGCGTCGACAAAGGAGAGGGCGTTGCTGGCGGAGCGTAGTGAGGCGGCGAGCTGCTTCGCGCGCGCGCTGGAGGTGGCGCCGCGTTGGCCGAGCTCGGAGATGGCGGCTCCGCAGCGCTCGAGCCGCGCGACCAAAAGCTCCACGGCCGTTTCGTTCCAGAGCTGGATCGAACCCTCGGCGTAGGACGCTTTCACGGAGGCTCTGTTTAGTCGAAGCGATGTGGCAGATGTGTGACAAGACGGAGATTTGTGAGGGGGCGGGAGCGGGCGCGAAAGGGCGGGAAGGCGCGGTTTCGAGCGAAGGTGGTTCGTCCACGCTCACGAGAACAAGTGCTCGCGCACGACAAACGCGAGGTAGCGGCCCGATTCCCTGAGGGTGTGCCCTTCGCCCGCGGGCAGCCTGTCGTTTCATTTCGCAAGCCGCTGGTGCCCACAACCCAAGGTGGGGCCGCTGCTAGTTCCAAATCTTCGGGCCTTGCCTCGGTCGAGCGTCCCAACGTGGTTGGCGATTCAGTAAACCTGCTCGGTCAAGTCATCGTTCTCGGCGAGTCCCTGGGGTCAGGTCATTGTAGCGACGGTGCCCGCGACGAGGGCGCCGAGCACTGTCCCGAGTAGCGCCACCGGGTAGGTGCTGAAGGGGTAAACGGTCCAGGTCAATCCGACCGTGAGACAACCTCCCGCCAGCGCGCCGGACAGCGCGACGCCCCACATTGGACCGCCCGCTTCGGGGAGGGACACTCCGGCGAACGCGACGACCCCGAAGATCCCTAGGGCAACGGCGAGGCCCGTCGCGACGGCCTGCATACTCACCTCGTTCGGATGAAGAACATCATCGTCGGACGAATCGAAGGGAACGCCCTCGGACCTCAGCAGGGCGCGGAGCGGGAGAAGTAGGACCTGGGACACGACAATGCTCGCCGGGTGGGCCGCGAGCCCTCCGAGGAAGGCTGCGGCGACGGCGATGAGGACGCGAGCCATACCGGGGCGGTAGGGAAGGCTTGAGCGGTTGTCAAGGTTGCCTCTCTCTGGTAGGCCCGATACCCGTGCATCGCGATCGTTGGCTCGAAGAAGGTGGCCGCGCTCTCCGAAAGCTGGGGTTCACCAAGAAGCGGAACACGTGGCGCCGCGAAGACGAGCGCGGCATCACGGTCGTGGACCTCCAGGACTCGCGCTACGGCCCGGACTTCTACCTCGAGATCGGTATCCACCGTGGAAGCGTCGCCGCGCCCAAGATCACGGACTGCCTCGGCCGCGAGCGAGTCGAGCACAAGAACCGTGACGTGCCAGAGGTCGTTGACGAGATGATGCGCTGGTTCGAACGCACACACACCGCGATCGAACAAGCCAACGCGGCTCGCACGCCCCCGCCCGCGCCACGCGAACGTGTGCGCCACGCGAAGTTCGGGGCGGGCTCGGTCGCCGAGGATCGAGGCACGTCGGTCCGGGTGGAGTTCGACGACGGCACGACCCGCCTCCTTGGCCGATCGTTCCTCGAGACTCTTACCTAGTTCGAGCACCGAGCAGAGCGGTAAACAGGGTGCTGTGCATGCCGCTCCGCACGGCAGCGGACGGTAGCACGTCGGCGCCGCGTGAAAGGGCAGGCGTGAAAGGGTGAGGGCTCTGCTCGGGCGTTTGATCGTACCGGCGTGCTCGCTGGGTCAAGGCCGAGCGGCGCTGCGCGCCGTGCCGCTTCGCGGCAGCCTTGAGACCAGCTGCGCGCGCCGGTGGCGGGGTGGGGCCCTCGCAGCGCATTGGGCGCAGGCACGGGGCGGGAGGTCATCATGTTGGAGGTTTATCGGCGGTATCTCGGGGTGCTGACGCGGCTGCGGCCTGTGCTGGCGGCGGTGGAGCGGCGAGATGCGGATTTGGGGCGTCAATTCCGGCGGGCGGCTTGCAGTGTGGCGCTGAATCTTAGTGAGGGCAGCGGCTCGGAGGGCGGTACGCGCAGGCAGCGTTATCTGACGGCGCTGGGGTCAGCGCGGGAGACGGTGGCGTGCGTGGAGGTCGCGGTGGCGCTGGGGTACTTGGAAGAGCCAGCGGCGCTGTTGCGGGAACTCGGTGGCGTGGTGGGCACGCTGGTGGTGCTCGCGGTAGGGAAGGGGCAGCGGCGGCGGTGAGAGAGAGAGGCCGGCTCGTCGGTTGAGGCCGGCGGGCCGGCTGCGGGCGCGGGCGCGGGAGCAGGCGCGGGCGCGGGAGCAGGCGTGGGCGCGGGCGCGGGCGCGGGAGCAGGCGTGGGCGCGGGCGCGGGCGCGGGCGCGGGCGCGGGCGCAGGCGCAGGGAGCACGCCTAGCGTGAAGGGTACCGCTACGGCCGATTGCTGCGAGCGTGTTGAAGGAAGGCGCGGCTCTCCGCGTCACCGAGCGCATCGGAACCCAACCTGCGCCGGCTCGCGGCTGCCTTCGGTGAGCCTGCCTCCGGGCTCGCGGAAACGGGCGCGATAGGTCTCATGGAAGTCGCCCAACCAGGCCGTTCCTCGCAGCACGCGCGAGCGGCAGAGCGGACTCTCGCCATCGCAGAAGACGCTGGTGGTCCACTCGCTCACGTTGCCCATGATGTCGGCAAGCCCCAGCTTGCTCTCGCGGTTTGATCGCGAACCGGCGCTGCACGTCCCGCGCGCGCCACGTTGCACTGTGGTTCTGTCGCTGTACTCGGCCGTCAAGCAAACGCCGCTCTCGCTGCGGAGATGGAGCGGAGTGGACGCCCCGTCGAGCATTGCTGCGGCTTCCCATTCAAGCTCTGACGGCAGCCGCTTGCCCTCCCAGCGACAGAAAGCCTCGGCTTGCGCGAAGGGGACGCAGTTCGCAGGGTGGTCCGCGCGATCGTCTCGCGTGCCATTGCAATCCGGGCCGTTCCCAAGCGCCGCTTCGTCACAAGCTCCTTGGGCCACGCAACGCCGGAAAGCGTCGACGGTAACCTCGGCGGCGTCGAGCTCGAAGCCTGCGAGCGCATGCTGTCTATATTGCAGGCCCTGGAGCTGACTCTCCGGGCTGATGAGACCGAGCCAGTAGCGCCCGCTCGGGACGAATACCATGCGGCGCTCCGACGGCTCGGCAACGGATGCAGCCGAGGCAGACATGACGAAGCCCGTCGGCTCAGTAGCTCGCGCGGAAACGGCGGCGCTGGTTGCGCTCGCGGCGCCGGATGCGGCGGCGCGGGGAGCCTCGTCACTGCACGCGGCCAGCGCGATGCCGAGCCCAGCAAGCCTTCGTCCAGCAACGGCGCAGGCCCATTCTTTCGCCTCCCGACGAGGTGACTCTCCTGGCTGGTGGAACACGGCGGGCGAAGCCAGCGGCTGTTGCCGACCACGACGGCTGGCTGACTCGCTCAACGCGGCATCCAGACGTCGAGCTCGCCTGTCAGGTGGTGTGCGAACCAACGCGTTCCCGAGGCGTTCATCCTGAAGGTCGGCGCGACATCAGGGTTGGTGGATGCCGGCAGGTCGACGCGATGGACTTCGCGCAGCTCCTCATCGAGGAACAGCACCGCACGCTCGTAGCTGACCCACAACTTGTCTGTCTGCCACGGTCCGATCTCTTGGAGAAGGCCAAAGCCGGGCAACCCTCCACCGAACCGACTCGCCGTCTTCACGAGCGCACGGCCCTCCCATCGATGGTAGCCCTTGCTCATCTGGCTCACCCACATTCGGGTGCCGTTGAAGAACGCTCCACCGCCAAGTGGGAGCGGCTGATCGGGTGTCTCTTCGGTCCAGGCGACCTCGTGGGTGTAGGCCCCGTCCGAGGTGGCTAGCCAGGGGCCCACCGCCGCGCGTAAGTCTGCCGTCTCTTGCGCGTTGACGAGGCGTTTGGGCGGGTCGACCTTCCAAGCTCGCATCCCTCCGCTGCCCGCGAGACGGATGATGCGGTGGTCCGACGTTACGGCGGTCAGCTCTCCGCGACCGTCGACGGCCAGGTCGACGACCTCCTCGTTGTCGTAACGCCCCGCTTCCCGACGGAGCGACAACGGATAGCGCCGATTGGCTTGATCATGCGTTCGCAACAGCCACAAAAAGGCTTCCCCTTCCTGATCGTTGCAGCTCACTCCCAGGTACGCCCCGTCGGCCGAGTACGTGAGCGAGCGCTGGTCGCAGGGTAGCGTGACGCTGACAGTGGGCGCCGGATCAATCTGGAGCGGCATCCGCGTGGGCCAAGGCCACGCGCTGCAAATCGCGACGCGGCACACCCAGAGGAGGCCGTCGCTGGCAAACACCGTATGCGCCACCTTCTGCTGGGAAACCGTGAGCATTCGCTGCCAGCTGCCGCCTTCTAGCGCGCGCGCGGTGGCCGCTAGTCCCGAAGGCCCTTCCAGCGCGACAGGCGCGCTCGGAGCGGCCGTCACCACTGCAGCTGCGGCGCTCGCCGTCGTCGCGCTGCTCGGGGTCGCAGGCGGCCGTGCGAGGTTGGGCTCGACGCGCGCGTCGCGAGAGCACGCGAGGAGAGCGGTAAACAGGGTGCTACGCAGGCCGCTGCGCATGGGCAGCGGACGGTAGCACGTGGGAGCGGGCGCAGGCGCGGGCGCGGGAGCAGGCGCAGGCGCGGGAGCAGGCGCAGGCGCGGGAGCAGGCGCAGGCGTGGGAGCGGGCGCAGGCGTGAGGGCGGGCGCAGGCGTGGGGGCGGGCGCAGGCGTGGGAGCGGGCGCAGGCGTAAGGGCGGGCGCAGGCGTGGGAGCGGGCGCAGGCGTGGGAGCGGGAGCGGGAGCGGGAGCGGGAGCGGGAGCGGGCGCGGCTGCGACATTGGGGCGGGCGATAAACCATCGCCGGTCGAAATGTCGCTTCGAACGTCGTCGAGCGCCGGGCAGCGATGGGTGCGCGTCGACGAGGGCTGCGGCTCCTATGCGATTCCCTCGAAGAATCGAGGCAACTTCGTAGCCCCGCCCTCCACACCGAACGGAGGCTGCGACATTGGGGCGTGCGATAAACCATCGCCGGGCGAAATGTCGCTTCGAGCGTTGTCGAGCGCCACCGGCTGGGCGCGCCCGTGGACAGGACGGCTCGGCCCGATTCAAGGTTGCGCGAGCCGCCCGATTCGCGGAGGCTCGTCATCACGATGCACGCTCGAGAGGAGTCCGCGAAGCCAAGCGAGGGCCAAGCGCGCAGCAACGTCTGGTTGATCGCAGGCCTCGTGATGTCGGTCGTCATCACGGCGCTCACCTGGACGGCCCTCCGGCCCTATCTGGTGATCACCGACGGCATGCCCAAAGCCACCGATCCGTTGACGCCGCTCGGCGTGGCGATCGTCAATGCCATCCTGCTCAGCCTCGGCTGGCTCACCCTCGGCCTCGGCTGGCTGGCCGTCCAACTGGTACGTTTGGCCCGCCGCGCGTAATCGCCCCCACGCCCGCTCTCACGCCCGCCCTCACGCCCGCCCCCGCGCCCGCCCCCACGCCCGCGCCCGCGCCCGCCCCCGCGCCCGCCCCCGCGCCCGCCCCCGCGCTCACGCCCGCCCGCCCCCTTCGTCCGCCCCCGTGTTAACGGTCTTGGCGGCTCGTGCGACCTCCGCTCGACCGTGCAATCCCTCGTCTTGGCCGCGCCCGTTGTGAACCCCACCCGTGCAGAAGTTGGTCGCCTCGTCGCGCAGGCGCGAACGGGGGATCGCGCGGCTTATGCGGAGCTTTACGGGCGTATGCAGGGCGCCGTGCATGCGGTGATCTTGGCGCGGGTTCCACGCTCGGATGTTGGCGACGTGATGCAGGACACCTTCGTGGCCGCGTGGGTCCAGTTGGGCGAACTGCGCGAGGATGCGGCCTTTCCAGGCTGGGTGCTCGAGATCGCGCGCAGGCGGTCGGTCGATCATGGTCGCCGGGGGCGCGTTCGCGCGCATGAGCCGTTGTCTGCCGAGGGGGCTGCGACCGAGGACGCGCCGACGCTCGAGGCCAAACGCGCGCTCGAGGCGATCGAAGCGCTGCCCATGGCCTATCGCGAGACGTTGCTGATGCGGCTGGTCGAGGGCATGACCGGCCCGGAGATCGCCGAGGCCACCGGCCTTACGCCCGAGTCGGTACGGGTGAATTTATGTCGAGGCATGAAGCTCCTCAAAGAGCGCCTCGGAGGTGAGTCATGACAACTCGGCCCGACGACCAACAAGAAGACGACGAATACCTTTGGAGCGGCCAAGGTCCTGCGGATCCCGAGATCGCCAAGCTCGAGGGCGCGCTCGGTTCGCTGAAGTCGAAGCGCTCGTTCGATCCGGGGGCGCTGCCGGAGCTGCACGTGGTTGCGCCTGACAACGTCGTTCGCCCTGCGCGCTTTCGTCGCGCGGCCTGGTTGCTCCCGGTCGCGGCAGCCGCTGCGGCCGCAGTGTGGTTGCTCGCGCGGACGCCGCCCCAAGAGGTCGTGAGCCTCGACGGTTCGGCCTCTGGCGCGCCCAGCAGCGAGCCTTCACCGCGCACGACGAGCACGGCAGCGGGCTCTGTCGCGTCTTCCACGCTGCCTGCGCCGAGCTGCAACAAAGACAGCGATGGGCCGGGGCTCGCCTTCGAGCTGATCGCGGGCGAGCCGGCGCGCTGCGGTGAAGGCGCTGCGCCCAAGCTTGGAAAGCTGCCCACCGGCGTGTGGCTGACGACGCCGAAAGGCACGCGGGTGCGCATGGTCGTTGCGACGCTCGGTCAGGTCGACATCGAGCCGGAGTCTCGCGTTCGCGTGCTGGCGACGTCGGACAAGGAGCACCGCCTCGAGCTTGCGCGCGGCGCGATCCACGCTGTGATCGACGCACCGCCGCGGCTCTTCTTCGTGCAGACCCGCTCGGCGATCGCGATCGATCTCGGCTGTGAATACACGCTCGCCGTGGACGATCTCGGGAACGGGCTGCTCTCGGTGAAGACTGGCTTCGTCGAGCTGGCCGTACCATCGCCATCGGGCCAGCCATCGTTGTCATCGCTCGTACCCAAAGGCGCGTCCGCCGCGTTGCTCGACGGTCGCGGGCCGGGCCTGCCGGTCTGGGATCGCGAGCCCGAGTCGGTGAAGTCCGCGGCGGGCCGCGTGAATGCGAATCCGGCCGATGCGCAAGCGCTCGACGTGCTGCTCGAAGGCTTGGGCTCGCGCGATACCTTGACGCTGGTTCATCTGCTGCCGCGGGTCACGCGGGATGGGCGGGAGAAGGTGATGGCGCGGCTCACGGCGATCGAGTCTCTGCCCGCCGAGTTGCGTGCACGCGCGGTCGATGGCGATGCCGACGCGTTGGGCCGCGTGCGCGCACAGTTCGAACCGCGTTGGTTTCCGAAGCCTGCCAATCGCGTTCCCCGTTAACGCTCTCTCGACTCGCGCGACCTCTCAATAACCAAGGAGGTTCGTATGAAGAGAGGTTCTCTGTTTTCGCTCGCGTTGTCCCAGGTTGCTCTCGTCGCCTGCCAAGCTCCACAGAGCGTGGCGCGTGATGCGAGCGCGACGGCGATCACGGCAGAGGTCGTGACTGTGCCGACGCCGCAGGCTCGCACGGCCGAGCCCGCGATCCCGCTGCAGCCGCCGACTTCCCACGTGCTCGCGGCCCCCGCGTCGGCCGAGATCGTTACCTCGTCCAATCCACCCGCGCTCGCGCAAACCCCGGCCAACGCCACAACGCCTGCGCGCCCGCGCATGACGCCCGACGGCAGGCCCGCAGCGGGCAACGTCGTCGGTCGGGCCTCGAGGCAAGACTGAGATGCAATTCGAACTCGCAGTCTGGGGCGGCGCGTCGGGACGTCGATTAAGGCGTCGTCGAAGCGGCTTCGATCGTTTGCCGTGGGGGACGCTGAGCCTTCGCGACGCGAACCCTGCGGCGCTCGCGGAAGCTCGCCAGGTGTGGACGAACGGCGCCTTCACCGAGTTCGCTAGCGGTGCCGCCTTCGCGACCTTGGCGTCGCTCTTGTGTGAGGCCGGCGCGCCGATCGATCTCGTGGCGATGGCCGCCGACTTCGCGGTCGATGAGATGGACCACGCCGAGCTCGCGGGGCGATTGCTCGCTGAGCTCGGTGGTTCCACGCCCTACGAGGTGGACTTCGCCAAGGTAACGCCGCTGGCGACCGACGGTGCAGAGCGTGCGTTGCGTGCCGTCGAGATCGCGCTCAAGACGTCCGCGATCGGAGAAGCGCTCAGCGTGCCTGTGCTGTCGCGCTCGATGGCCGCGGCCGATCACCCGCTGGTCAAAGCCGTGCTTGGCCGCATCTCACGCGATGAAGCGCATCACCCGAAGCTCGGTGGTCTCGTGCTCGAATGGGCCGAGCCGGTCGTAAAGAGGCACCATGCGCATCTTCGCGATCTCGCGCTCGAAACGCTCCAAGCCTATGCCCCGCTGTGGCAGCGCACGCCGTGCGGCGCCTGCCAACTCGCGCCGACCTACGGTGGCTTCGCGCAGCAGGAGTACCGCGAGCTGTTGCGCGCGAGCGTCGTGCGCCGAGTGGTACAGCCGCTGCTGCGCCGTGGTATCGATCTGCGCGGGGAGCGTCTTTCGGCGCTCTTGAAGGACGATGAAACTCAACCGTCGTGATCTGCTCAACGCGACGCTCGGCAGCCTCGGGCTCGGTTGTTCCGCCGCCCAACCGGAGGTCGACACGACCGAGCCGCAGCCGGGCGAGCCGCGATCGAGCGAGCCCCGATCGAGCGAGCTTCCGGCGCCGGTCGCGACAGCCCGAACTCGTTCGTCGTTAGCGAGCGCTCTCGGCCTCGTCGGCGTTGCCCACGGCCTCGAGCCCGGCCCGACGCTGCTGCGCGCAACCGCGCACGCTGGAGGGCTCCCGTCCGTTGCACGCGGGGGCACGGTGCTGATCAAGGTCAACACCAACTCCGGCGATCCCTACCCGTACTCGTCGAGCCCTCGCACCGTCGCGCAGCTCGCGCGGCACTACCTCGAGTTGGGCGCGCACGTCATCGTCGGCGATCGCTCTTTCTGGGGCGACCGCAATACGCGCGGCAACTTCGAATCGAACGGCCTCGCTGCAGCTTGCGAGAGCGCCGGCGCCGAGCTGCGCGTCTTCGACGAAAAGGAGCCCTGGCACGAACTCCCAGCGCTAACGCAATGGGTCGGCCCGGTGCGCGTGCCGCGTCTTTTGATGGAAGCGGACGTCGTGATCAACCTCGCCTGCGCGAAGACGCATTTTATCTCCGGAGCCACGCTCGGGCTGAAGAACGTACTCGGCGTAATCCACGCAGAAGATCGCGCACGGCCCGGCAATCTGCGCTCGCACGACGCCGACAAGCTCCACCACCAGGTCGCTGAGATCCACAGCGCGCTGCGCCCGATGTTCACCATCATCGACGCCTTCGACGCGCTCGTCGCCGGCGGCCCGACGCCGCAAAGCGGGCGGACTCCCAAGATCGCGCGCACCGGTATCGTGATCGCCGGAGCGGATGTGATCGCAGTCGATGCCGTCGGCATTGGTCTCTTGCGCCGCGAGGCCGAATCAGAGGAGGCCGTCATGCGCCACCCCACCTGGCAGAGCCCGATCCTTCGTGCCGCGATCGCGCGTGACCTTGGGATCTCCGGTCCGCAGCAGCTGGTGTGGCAAGCGGACCCCGAGCTTGAGGCGCTCGAGGCGCTGGCTCGCGAGAGCTAGGAGCTTTGGTTTGGCGCGCGTTGCCTTAGCTCGCTCGAATGCGGTGGCTCTCGTAGGCCCAGATCGCGAGCTCCACGCGATTGCGCACGGCGAGCTTGCCCATCAACGCGGCGAGGTGGGTCTTCACCGTGCTCAGGCTGATGTGCAGCTCGCGGGCGATTTCTTGGTTGGTGCGTCCGCGGGCGACAGTGAGCAAGACCTCCTCTTCGCGCTCGGTGAGCGGCTCGAGCGGCTGCTTGGCTGGGCCAGGCGCGAGTTGCGCGAAGCGAGCGATCAGCCGCGCCGTGACCGAAGGCGCGATCAGCGCATCGCCTTGCGCCGCGGCTCGCAGCGCCTGCAGCAAAAGCTCCGGCTCGGCGTCCTTCAACAAGAAGCCGCGCGCACCGGCTTTCAACGCGCCATACACGTACTCGTCGAGATCGAAGGTGGTGATCACCACCACCGCCATCGGCTGCGCGACCTCGGGCCCCGCGAGCTTGCGTGTGGCCTCGAGACCGTCCATCACCGGCATACGCAGATCGAAGAGGCAGACATCGGGCCGAAGCTCCTGCGCGAGCCGCACCGCCTCCCGACCATTTTCGGCTTCGCCAACCACCGTGAGTTCAGCTTCGGCCTCTAAGATCATGCGCAGACCAGCGCGCACAAGCGTTTGGTCATCAGCAAGCAGCACCCGCAGGCTCATCGCGCTTCTGCTTTCCGAGGCAGCACCGCCTCCACCTTGAAGCCGCCTTCGCTTTTGCGGCCGGCGTGCAGCGTACCTCCGAGCAGCGTGGCGCGCTCACGCATACCGAGCAGGCCGAACCCCGGCGTGTGCGTCGAGGCAAGCGGCTTGCCGTCGTCTTCGACGCTGAGCGTGACCTCGCTCGCGCTGGCGTTCACGCGCAGCTGAATTCGGGTTGCGTCGCTGGCGTGCCGAAGCGCGTTGGTCAGCGACTCCTGCGCGATGCGATAAAGGCCGGCTTGCAGCGCGACCGGAAGCTCCTCGATCTCGCCGCTCTGTTCGAGCTGTACGTGCGGGCCGGCGCGCTCGACGAGCTGCTCGAGATCGCGCAGGCCCGCCTGCGGTGCGAAGTCCGCTGCTGGGTTATCGCGCAAGGTGCCCACCAAGCTGCGCAGCTCGGCCAGGGCTTTGCTGGCCTCACCTTCGATCGCGTGAAGGGCGGTCAGCGCCGCTTCGGGGCGCCGCTCGAGCACGGTTCGTGCGGCGCGCGCCTGGATCACGATGGCCGAGGCGTGATGCGCCACGGTGTCGTGAAGTTCGCGCGCGAGCAGCTCCCGTTCGCGCATTTTTACGTGCTCGCGATCGCGCCGTTCGGCTTGCGCGCGAAAGCGCACCGCGGTGCCGATGGCCGCCGGAAAAAGCAAGACGACCGCTGCGCTGATGGCCTCAACGCCGTCGCGAAGGCTGCCTTGGGCGAAGGACGCGAGGTAGGCCAGCGCGAGCGCGAAAAGACCGAGCACGACCTCGCGGGCGCGGGCCCAACGCATGAGCGAATACGGCAGCAGCAGGACCACCGCGCTCGTGTGGAGCCCGAACTCAGCAAGGCCCAACGCCAGCGCGAGCAGCGTGCACGCGACGCCAATCCCAAAGCCAAAAAGCAGCGCCTGAAACGGTCGTTTGCGACGGAACCACAACGTGCCGACGGTGAGCAGCGCCAGCCCGATTTGCAGCGCTCGCAGCGGCAGCGGATCACGCAACAGACCCTCGGCGATCGCGGTGGGTACGAGCAGCACGAGCAACGCCCGATCGAACCACGAAGGCCCGGCGGATTGAGCGGGATCCGGCTCATCGAAGAGGGCTGCAAACGGCGGCATCGAGAGCAGCCTAGTGAAGGTCGACGCGGAGGAGATCGGCCGAAAGGAGGAGGCGGAGCAGGGGCGGGTGCGGGCGCAGGCGCAGGCGCAGGCGCAGGCGCAGGCGTGAGGGGCGGGCGCAGGCGTGGGCGCAGGCGTGAAGGGCGCAGGGGCAAGTGCGGGTGCGGGCGCGGGCGCAGGGGCGGGTGCGGGCGCCAGGGCGTGCCATAACGGCTGGTCGTTCGGGGCGAACCGACGATATGGGACGACGGCGGGCGCGGGAGCAGACGTGCGTGTGCCATGACGGCCGGTCGTTCGGGGCGAACCGACGATACGAGACGGCGCCGCCTCGCGCCTCACGCCCGCGCGTCACGCGCGGGCCCGCCCCCGCCCCCGCCCCCGCGCCCGCCCTCACGCCCGCGCGTCACGCCCGCGCCCGCGCGTCACGCCCGCGCCCGCGCCCGCCCCTGCTCAGCGCCCGAGCAGCCAGCTGCGTGTGGCTTCTTCGAGTTTGGCCATGCGGCGGGCTCCGCTGTGCGCGGTGATGACCGCGGTCTCGCAGTGAAAGCTGCGCGCGGTCAGCGCCTCGATTGCGTCGATCGCCTGCGGGAGCGTTTCCAGGGTTGCGCTGAGGTCGTGCCTTCGGCCGGGGTGAACGCGCGTCGCCGCCGCCTCGGTGAAGACCCCGCGGACCTCGCCGCGCAGCGAAGCAGGCTGCCGAAGCTCCCCGCTCCACAGGCAGGGCGTGAAGTTGAACTTCGGCTCGCCGCTGCCCGCGCGAAGGACGAGCGCCCAGCTCTCATCGAGCTCCGGGCCGCGGACGCGCATGGTCGTGATCCTGAGGTCGAGCGAAGAGACCTGCTCGCGAAGATGGCGCTGCTTCGGATGGCTCGCCGGAAGGTCTTGCATGCGGATGCTTACGGCAAAGGGCTCGTTGAGCGTGAATCCGCGCTGCGCGAGCCAGCGCGTTGCGTCGTCATCCTGCGTGCGTTGGGCCTCGAGGCGCGCGTGCTGCGCGCTGTTGCGTCGCTCGGCCAAGGCTTGGAGGACGCCTTCGTGTGCGCCCGTGAACCAATCGAGCAGCGCCCAGGTTGCTTCAACCTCCTGAGTGCGCGTCAGCTCGCGGGCCAACTCGGAGGCTGTTTCGAGCCCTTCACTTTGCTGTTTGGCGATGAACACGGCGAGCGCGAGCACCCGTGCGTCGCCCAGACGTTCACTCGAATTGAGTACCGTGTGCTGCACTCGGGCCGCCAACGGGAGCGCAGCAAGCGTTTGGAGCCGCGGTAGCGAGGTTGGATGGCCGAGCTCCGGAACGTCGGTCTGTTGCGCTGCGAGCGACCACGCAGCGACCTCATCGGCGAGCTCGAATAGCGCTTCCAACCACGCGCCGAGCGCCTGCTGATCGTCCGGAGCGACGTCGCTCAGCAGCGCCTTGCCGGTCGCTCGATGTTGCGGCGCGAACTCGAGCCGCATCGCCTCGAAGGCGATGCGAAGCTCTTCACGTTGAGTAGGCGTGAGGTCGGGAATCGACATGCGGTGGTCTCTCAGCCCGCGGTGGGTCCGCCTTGCGCACGCTCAGGTCGCGAGACGGTCCACGAGCGCAATGTACTTGGTCATCGCTTGGTCCTTCGCCGTGCCCTTCTTCGTCGCCCATGCGTCGAACTTGGCGCGCCCTTTGAAGTCCATCATGCCGGGGCGCGAACCCGATACGTCGCCCACCGTGGCCTGCTTGAAGAGCGCGTACAGCTCGAGCAGATCGTCGTTCCCAGGGGCCTTGCTCAGCGCCTTGACTCGTTTCTGCGCGGCTTCGAATCGGTTGGCTAGGTCATCCATGTTTGAGGGAAACACTCTATAAGCGACGAAGGAGGGCGCCAACATGAGGCATCGAGATTGGGTGGAGCGTGCCGGCGGACAGCTTCGGACCGCGGTTCCGCCTGCGTTCATGCCTAATCCGAAGCGGCGTGCGCTGCTCGGCGGCGTGGTTGGGCTCGGGGTCGGCGCGCTCGCGCTCGCAAGCCCGTTCGGCCCGCGGGCCGCCCGAGCCTGCGGCGTCTTCAGCAAGGGGCCGCGGCTACCGTCGCTGAGTCGCGAGTTGGCGCTGATCGTCTTCGACCCGGATCAGCACCTGCAGCATTTTTATCGCGAGTTGGTTTTTCGTGAGGCCAAGCAGCCGTTCGGCTTCGTCATCCCCACGCCCAGCGAGCCCAGCATTCACGCGGCGAAGAACCCGTTTGACGCGCTCGAGAAGGCCTTTCCCTATGAATCGCCGGCGCAGGGACCGCTCGGGCTCTCGGGCATCGGCGGCGGGCCTGGCGTCACGATCAAGAGCCAGCAGGAGGTGGGTAGCTTTAGCGCTACGGTGCTGAGTGCTGAAAGCGCTAGCGGTCTAACTGACTGGCTACGTGCGAATAAGCTAGAGACCTCCAGCGCTGCGACCCAGTGGCTCGAACGCTATGTGCGTTTGAAGTTTCACTTCGTCGCGATGCGCTATAACCCGGCGGCGGACGCCAACGGCTCTCTCCGCGCAGAAGCCTACCGCCTGAGCTTTCGAACCCCAATCCCGTACTATCCCTACGCAGAGCCGCTCGCGGGAGAGAGCCCGCTGCTCAAGCCGCGTTCGCTAACGACTTGGTTGGTAGCCCCTCGTCGCTACACACCTGTTTGCTTGCGCTCGAGCACAGGCGGCAAGCTCACCTGGATTCGCGCCTGGCGTGAAGGCCGGACGTACGCCGATACCATGGGCAAAGTGCGCCAAACGTTGCCCCAGGAGGAGCACGCCCTGCTGCCGGAGCGCCCGCTTGTCGTGCAGGTGTTCCAGGACAGTAAGGACCTGCGAGATGGCTACGGGGATATTCTCTTTGCTCCGGCGCAGTCCATCGAGTTCTCTCGCGAGGAGCTCGAGCTATTGCGGCCGCTTCTGGGCATCCTTGATCCGGAGCTTTTGCCGTGAAGCGAGTCCGAACTCGGGTCTGTGGTGCTTTGGCGCTGTGGGCTTCATCGGGCTGCGGTCCGCAGCAGCCCGATCAAAGCCTCATGGCGAGCGCACGCGACTCCGGTCCAGCGGTGCTTACGCAGGACCCGTTCGCCGAGCCGGCGGCGAGCCTTAGCGCCGCTGCAAGCGGCCCTTTGCAGGCTGGTCCGCGTGCCAATGCGCCGAACGGCGTCCGCATGCTCGATGCGCTCGCGTTGCTGTCGGCGGGAACTGCGGAACGTTTGCCGCTCGATGCGATGGGCTCGGTGCGTGCACCCTCGCCACTGCCGGGTGAACGGGTGGTGGAGACGAGGGCCGGTTCGGTCGCGTTTGGCCCGCTGAGCGTGACAGGTGCACTCCCGTTGGCCGTGGTGGCTCGCATCTGGCGCGTCAACTACCCCGATTTGGCCGATTGCTACGCGCACTCCAAGGCCGAACCGGGCACGCTGGAGCTTTCGTTTCTCATCAGCACAAGCGGCGATGTGCAGCGGCCATCGGTCACGCCTCTTGCCTCCCACGACCCAGCGCTCACGAAGTGCTTCGTCGATAGGTTGAAGAAGGCTTCGTTTGCTTCTGCAGAGCAGCCCAGCTCGGTCATGCAGACGGTCACCTTGGGAGCGCCCTAGCACTTTCGGCGGAATGACTCTGTCCACTACGGTTCTTGTTCACTGCATCCGCCTTCGGCGGAATGACTCGTGCCAAGTCGAAGGTTGATCGGGCCTTCGGCCGTGTTCTCGAAGAGGGCACGAGTCATCTTGTTCACTGCATCCGCCTTCGGCGGAATGACTCGTGCCAAGTCGAAGGTTGATCGGGCCTTCGGCCCGTGTTCTCGAAGAGGGCACGAGTCATCTTGTTCACTGCATCCGCCTTCGGCGGAATAGGCGAGGCCCCTGCTGGTTCGGGCTCAGCGATGACCAACACGAAAGCCTTTCGGCTCTCCCTCCTTGCGCTCGTTATGCTGCTCGTCGGTTGCGACCACGGCACCAAACATGCCGCACAAAGTTCGTTGGCGCGCGGAGCCATGGAGCTGGTTCCTGGCGTGCTTGATCTGCGTTTGACCGAGAATCACGACACCGCCTTCTCGCTCTTGTCTCGATTCGGTGTCCACGGTGCTTCCACCGCGCTCATGGTGCTGGCCTCCCTCACGGTCCTGGGAATCGCCGGCTACTGGTTTGCACGCAGAAACGTGGCGTCGCGATGGGAGCAGGCGGGCTTACCGATGGTGCTCGCTGGCGGGCTGGGTAACCTGATCGACCGCGCCGTTCGAGGCTACGTCGTGGACTTTATCCACGTGCACCGCTGGCCGGTGTTCAACGTCGCCGACATCGCCGTCGTGGCCGGAATCGGGGTGATGCTGCTGACGTCACGGCAGGCGACCAAACGTGCTCGAGCGGCTGGCTAGCCGTCAGCGTCGAGCGTCCGCCAATCCACGTCTCACTTCGAAGCTGCCGGCGCCAGCGCGCTCCCGTGTTCGCCCAACGTGCCTACTTGAGGATTCCGTTCACCTCGCCACACAGGACGAACGGCGCGGGGGTGAGCTCCTTGTGGGCGTCTGCGAAGGCCTTCGCGACCTCGTTGCAGGTCCCCCCAGATCCGCATTTGACACCCCATGCGTTCGTCGGGCCAACGGTCTTCGGGTTGATGACCTCCCAGGACGCGAGGTCCACCGTACCGGAGACCCCGGGCTGTACCCCGCCGATCGTCCAGACGCGTTTGGCCTCCAGGAAGGTACGGATGCGCGTCGTCGCTTCGTCCGCGTTTCCCGAGTTGCCGGTGAGCAAGACCGCCGAGGCGTTCGAGCAGGTCGGGCTCGTCTCCTGCACTGCGCCCTTCGCCGCGAACACTGTCGATGCCGACACGACCACGAAAGCGGTGAGCCCGAGAACTCCCGCGAACCTCGATCCTTTCATTCGATTCCCCTTTTTGTCGAGCAGCCGGCTGGGCTGCCAATCACGTGGTACCACCGAAACGCCTCGGGCGGCGCTCGTCTTCCAGTGTCCGTTTACTCGTGGGAGACTTCCTTCATGAGGATGACGCTTGCTTCTATTGGCGCGCTCTTCTTCGCCAGCCTCTGCGGGCCGGTCGGGTGCGGCGGAGAATCCACAACGACGAACGAAGCGGCTGGAAACGGCGGAGCCACATCCCCAGCTTCCGGAGGCGCGGGTGCAAGCGCGACCACCGGCGGCGGCGCAGACCCCTCGAGCGGCGCCTCGGGCGGAGGCGGCGCAGGCAGCAGCGCGGGGTGCGGTGTTGCCCAGCGCGGAGGCGTCACGACGGAATCCATCCAAGCGGCAGGCCTCGACCGAAGCTACGTACGGGGTATGAGCCCCGCGCACCGATCCCGGTCGTCTTTCTCTGGCACGGCAATAACTGGACTGGCACCAGCCTTCGAGCGGAGACGCTGCCGCTCGAGAGCGCGTTCGGAGAGCCCGCCCTCTTCGTGTACGCCAACGGGCTCACCGTCACGGACTTGCCCGTCGAGGCAGCGGGAGGAGTCATGGGGACCGGGTGGGACTGGCGCCCCGGAGAGCGCGACGTCGCGCTGTTCGACGCGATCCTCTCCGAGCTCGAGCAGCAGTTCTGTATCGACAC
>JBILLK010000039.1:0-88079 GCA_044376115.1 Polyangiaceae bacterium
GCCTTGTGCATCTCGAGTTCGATGCGCCGCGCCTTTCCCTGTGCGCGCAGCACGTCCAACATGGCACCGCGGATGCGTTCGTTGTGGGCGATGACGAACGCGTCAGCGTTTTGCGGCAGCTGTTCGGCCGCGCGTTTGCACACGACCTCCATGCCGATCTGAAACAGCTCCTCCGCGAGCGCAGCGTTCGTCGTGAAACGCCTCGCCATCTGTCTAACGGCGAGCTGCGTTCCGGCGATCATGCGGTGTCTGGGCCCGAACGGCTCAGCCACCGCGCAGTTTGCGTTCGAGTTCGACGCCGTAAAGGTTGCGTTCGTTCGAGGTGCTAACGGCTTCCCGATCGCCCAGGCGCTCTTCCGCGAGCCGCTTCATCACCGGATGCGTCGCGTACAAGTCGGCCAACAGGCGCTTCATCGCATCGCGGGTACTCGGCCCAAGCAGGTGATCCCAGCTCTCGGCCTCTTCCTCCGCCAGTTCCTCGATTGTGCTCGGCTCGCCGCTCACCAAGGTCATTGAACCAGGCGGTCGGGGAGGGTGCAAGGCGCGGCTACCTGTCACCCACCTTCCCGGATCGTGTAACCGGCTCACCCGGTCTGTGTCACCCATGAGCCCGGTCTGCGGTGGCACCTACGTGCCCGGTCTAAACTGTCACCCATGAGCCCGCTCTGTAGCCCCCACCGAGGGCCCCTCGGAGACTTCCAAAGTCTCTCATAGTACCCACCGCGGGCCCTGCTGACACCGCGATGCGTCATGCGGAGGCCCACGTTGGGCTCGGTCAAGACTTTGGATCTCTTGGTAGGGGGGCTCGGTGGGCTGCTGGGACAACGCAGTGCGTTATGACCTGGGCCCTCCGAGCCCCCCTCCAAAGACTTTGGATTTCTCCAAGCGGCCCAAGTTGGGCCCTGCTGACGCCGCGCCGCGTCAGCGGAGGGCCCTCGGTGGGCAGGTGACAAGACTTTGAAAGTCTCCAGGGGGCCCTCGGTGGGCCCCACAGAGACTTTTGAAGTCTGATCCGGGCCCTCGGTGGGCCCCCAAAAGACATTTGAAGTCCGATCTGGGCCCTCGGTGGGCCATTTCTGCGCGTTTTTCTGAAATCGACAGGGCGCTGGTCGATTGGGCGGAAAAATCGATTTCTCAAAACGCTTTGTCCTTGAGGGCAGCGAAGGTGGAGCGCTCCGGGCATGCGGCTCGGTGGGCGGAGCTTTGTCAGCTGCCCTCGCAAGAGAGGACATCGAGATGAGCAGCAATGTGCCCGCAGGGTTGGATACGCCGGTTGATTACACGCGCGCCTACGAGAAGATGCAGCCGCAGTTCGCGCTGATTGCGGACAAGGACTGCTTGACGGTCAACACTGACATTCCCTTCGCCGCGAACACGGCGTTGTGGGCGGCGAAGAAGATCAAGCCGCTGCGCGCTGCGTGTGTGGAGCAACTGCCCCTTTTCCCGATCAACCTGTTTGACGACTTGGAGCATGTGGCCGGAGCAGCTGCGCAAGCGCACGCAAACTTCACGCTCGCGAGTGACACCAGCAGCATCAACAAGACCATCAGCGAGCTAGATGAGAAGCTCAACGTGCGGCGCACGCAGTTCCTCGCGGACGTCAACGCGCTGGCGAGCCGCGGTTTGATCGACAACAGCAAGCTCGACGAGCTGAAGAACCCGAACGGCTACAAGAACCTCTCGACCAGCGTGCTCGCGTTAGCAGCGCTCCTGCGCACCAACTGGTCCAGCATTCAGAATCGCACCGGCGTCACGCAGGACGAGCTCGCCGACGCACAAGATCTCGCCGCGCGCATGAACGCTGCGTTGACCTTGCGCGAGCGTGGGCCGGAGGCGCTGGTGCCCGCCACCTTGGCGCGCAAGCAGGCCTTCACCTTGTTGATGAAGACGTATGACCGCGTGCTCTCGGCGGTGACCTTCGTGCGCTGGGATGCACGTGATGCGGAGGAGTACATGCCGTCGCTCTTTCTCAATCAACCGAGGCGCGCGAGCTCGTCGGATCGTTCACAACCGGCTGCGCCCAACGCACCCAACGCACCTGTGGGACCGGTGACGCCGGTGGCTGAGCCGATCGCGCTTGCGGTCAATCCAGCACCGGCACGGCCTGGGCCCGGTGAAGGTCTGCCCGGCAGTGATCCTCTGGGGTGAGCGCCATGGCAGCAACGTTCCACTTGGGCGTAACAAGGCCGCTCGATCGCCGCGCGGAGATCAAGCCGCTGCATCTTCCGGCTCACCAGCTCGTCACGCACGGAGTCGTCGTCGGGATGACTGGCTCCGGCAAGACCGGATTGGTGACCGTGCTGGTTGAAGAGGCAACTCGCAGCAAGGTGCCGGTGCTGATCATTGACGTCAAAGGGGACTTGCCGAACCTGCTGCTGCGTTTCCCAACGTTTGCTGCCGCGCCGCTGATCCCGTGGGTGGAGGGCACCACGCTCGAGGAGGATCCGGTGCCGGTGGCGCACAAGCTCGCCGAGGATCGCAAGGCAGGGATCACCGCCTTCGGCCTCGGTGAGCAAGACCTCGCGTCGTTCACAGAGGACGTGCATGTGCGGGTGATCACGCCCGGCGCTGACGCCGGCGAGCTCTTGCATGTGCTCTCTTCGCTCGAGCGTCGTTCACCGCGTTGGGACACTGATCGAGACGGCGCGCGTGCGGCGCTCTCAGCGGCCATCTCGCTCGTGTTGCGGCTGCTCGGGCGCGATCCGGATCCGGCCAAGAGTCGCGAGCACGTGCTGCTCTCACTGCTGGCCGAGCGTCGCTTGCTCGAGGGCCAGACGGCCGATCTCGGCTCGCTGCTCGCCGACGTTCTCGACCCTCCGCTCGAGCGTGTCGGTGCGCTCGAGACTGACGCCTTCCTCTCCAAGAAGGCGCGCAAAGAGCTCGCCGCCGCGCTCAACACGCTGCTCGCCTCGCCAAGCTTCGAGAGTTGGCGACAAGGGGAGACGCTCGACGTTGGTGCGTGGATGAAGCCGGTTGAGGAGGAGGGCAGACGCAAGACGCCGGTCACGGTGGTCAGCGTCGCTCACCTCGACGACGACGAACGAGCGCTGGTGCTCGGCCTCGTGCTCGAAGAAGTGCTCACGTGGGTGCGCGGGCTTTCGGGCTCGCAGCGCCTGCGTGCGCTGATCGTGTTCGACGAAGTGTACGGCTTCTTGCCGCCGCATCCCGCCAACCCACCAACCAAAAAGCCGCTCGTCGCGCTCATGAAGCAGGCCCGAGCCTTCGGTGTGGGCGTGGTGATCGCCACGCAAAACCCGATGGACCTCGACTATCGATCGCTAAGCAACGCCGGCGTCTGGTGCCTCGGCCGCCTGCAAACCGACGCCGATCGCGCCCGCGTCCTCGACGGCCTGATCAATGAAGCCCACGTCGGCACCAGCGCCGCCGAACTCGAAGACTTACTCAAGAGACTCCGCCCCCGCTGGTTCATCCTCCGCAACGCCCACAGCCCCGACACCGTCCTCTTCCAGGCCCGCTGGGCCATGACCTTCATGCGCGGCCCGATGACGAGGGCCGAGATCAAGAAGGCGAGGGGAGGGTGAGCGGCTTGCGTTGGACGTCCTCCCGAGCAATCGGGGGAACGTAGAAAAGCATTGGGAAAGCTGTTCACTCGGACAAGTGCCAGGCGATTGTGAGGGGATTGGGGCGCTTGACACAGTTCAGCGCAGCTCTACCTTCCACCGTCTTTACCGCCTTTCGGAGCCCACGATGCTTTCTTATTTCTCACAAGTCTCTCGACCGGTGCGGACCGAGTTCATGCCGGCAAACTCGCCCTTCGGCCAAAAAAGCGGCCGCACGAAGTAGCGGCCGGAAGCGTAAGCCCGCAAGCCCGCAGTCGTTACTCATCCTTCACCTTGATGAGGAGAAGCTCCGTCGCAAGGGGCGAGGCAGGTATCGGAGTTAACGGCGCTGATCGCGGAGTTCGTCCAGACAAAGCGGACCTTTGATGTGGTGGGTTGTCGTAGCTCACTCCAATCGCGAGGTCATCCGCATCGCTAGCAATTTGGCCGTAACTTGGAACCGGCTCGGCGCGTTCTTGGAGCCTCTCAAGCCTCGTCGGTTAGCCCTGATTGCCTGCACGGGAGGACGATCGAACGCTGGCTAAAGTCTGTTACCTCGATTCGGACCCTGCGTCTGATCTACGCGTGCCCAGTCAATGCGTCGCGCGCCTTTGGCGCGCTCTTGATGTTCATCGTGACCTACCTCGTTGCAAAAAGGCGTCCGAAGGACGACCACGTTCTTCTGACGCAGTTGGTTGCACCCGGAGCCACCGGAAGACTGCTCCGAGAGTGGCGCCGGACTTCAGACAAGGGCAATCCAGACAGTTACATCTATGACGGGCTCGCAGACCTCATAAAGAACTGCTGGGTGCACTAAGCTGGGCGCGCGAGGGGCAAGAGCGATTCTAGAGCGCGCGGCCATGGCGCCGGCTAAGAGGGCGACTGGACGGCGACCAGGGCGCCGGCAGGTAAGCGAATTTCTGAGGCAAGCAGTTCGTCAACATTGCCCGGTTCTCGCAGGGACCCCTTAGCGGGGTCGCGATCGGGGACGTCACCGTGAGATCGCGCCTGATGAAGGTTTCGCAACACTGCGTACGGCGTCTCGACGCGGAACTGCACACGCTCCTCCTTGACCGATAGGCCCTTCGCGGCCCGATGAACGATCACGATAGCGTCTCCCTCGGACAGCCCGTCGGCCCCCCGGGTTCAACAGTCGGGTCGCGACGGCCAGTGTCGGCCCGCACGCGGGACCAACCGCCAAGCAAGCACGCACCTGTAGTCGTGAGAGGTAGGTCCTCATGGTTTCTTCCCATGCGCAGGGTTGGCCCCCAGCTGGTTGGTGGATTGGGCAACCTTGTCGTCGGCTCCCGAATCCTCGATGGATTTGCTGTTTGGTGGCGCGCTGAGCAGAGTCGTGAGCGACTTGGCAACGAGGATCAGTGCTATAGGAAGTAGCAGCCAATTGTAAGGGACTTCCCGGGGAATGTCGAATAGGAAGAGGCGAAAGGGATTAGGGATCCCGTCTTCGGGCAGTTGCGCGTGGTAGGCGACTAGGAGCATGGAGAGGGACAGCACCGCTCCCCCGAGCACGACGTAGCCCGGGCTCTTCCACCGATCCCGGAGTCCCCAGCTCGCGCCGATCACGACAGACGCAGCGCCAACCATGAGCCAAGACAGGCTCACCTTAGTTTCGGCCAGCGCCACCGTGGCGAGCGCGCTCGCAATACCGATGGTCAGCATAAACCAAGCGCGCGACCGCGGGCCGACGTCATCATCGGAATCGGCCTTAGTCGCTATCCCTACCAGGGGCCCGAGCAAGGTCGCGCGCGAAGGCGTGCTTGCCCAAGCAGCAGGAGTTGGCACAGAGGAAACTGGATGACTTGCAGGGGCGGCCGGAGCAGAGCCGTTGGGTCCTTCTGAGGGCAGGACGTTCGCGAGTTCGGCAGGTACTTCGGAGCTAGGTTCTAATTTGACAGCACCCGCTGGAGCCATCTCTGAAGCCACAAGCGGGGCCCCCCCTTTGGGATCTGCCTCAGGCGGACTCGGTGCAAGGGCAGGATCTTCCGTGCGCTTCTTCGCCGCCGCTGAGTCCTCCACGGCTTCGTTCAACCGCCGGGCCTGTTGGTTGAACACGTAGCCAATGATCGAGCCGACGAGCGCTGCGAGGGCAGCCTTTTCGATCATCTCCTTGATGCCGAGGACGATGATTGTCATCAGGATCGCAGCAAGGCCACCGAGCTCAACAATGGTCCTAAGCTCGAGGATTCTCCGCTGCGTCTCCCGGTTGAATAACAGGGTCGTTACGAAAAGAAGTACCATGAAGAGCGGGACCGCCAGCAGCACTGGAACGATGACGTCTGTCGCTTGCCGCTGCACCTTGTCTAATTTGAAGCGGATTGCCGCTTCCTCTTTCTTCAAACTCGATAGGCGCTGTTCGACGGTCTTCTTGGCCTTATTGATCTCCTCTTCGCCAGTTTTTTTGACGGTTTCGAGGTCAAGACCATCAAGGACCGTGACGAAAGTAGGGCCTGACGCCACGCGCCTGCATTCAGCCGCGGGATCAGAGTCCCCCAGGAGCGTTCTGCGAATGAGGTCGGCTCCTCCTGCGTCCTCGACGGAGTCCTGGAGACGCTGTGTGACTCCTTGAATCTCCGGCGATAAATCATACCAAATAAGCTGGGGCACCGCAGCCCGGAGTTGGCGTCCCGATCGGTTGACTTGCTGAAGAAGCGAAGTGCACTGGTCGGCCGCGACGATGTCGACGTTCGTTGTATCTGGCTCCTTGGAGTTGCCCTTAGGCTTCTCGGACTTTAACGCAGCATCATCCGACTGCTTGGTTCCATTCGATGCAGACTTGGTACTGTCAGTGTACTTCTTTATCTCCCTATCGACTTCTTCGGCCGCCAGCTTGGCGCTAAGAGCCGCCTTACTCGCGCGACCAAGCGACGTCGTAAAACGAGCCCTCAGATCCTCGAGTTGACTAACCTGCAACCCAAGCCTCTCGCGCTGAGCTCGTAACGTCTTAAGCCGGCTCTGAAGTTCCTCAGCGGTAGTCGGCAGGTCTGCGATGGACCCGCCCATCGAATCGGACGACGCCTCCGATAGCGGCGGGGGCGATATGTTGGGGAAACCTCCAGAGCCTTCTCCGGACCCATAGTCTTGAGCCCTAGCGCTTTGTCCAAAGACAGTGAAGACCACCAGCAGCACGAGGGTCATCCACGACCTCGCAACACGTCCCGGCCCCGGCAGTTGCGCTTTCCGCCATGAGTTCATTTCGGCATCTCCTCTCGCCTTTTCGACATCAGTGAGAACAAGCTCACATCCACCGACGCGATGATTCCGTGCTGGAGCATATTGGGCCCTCCGGCGGAACTGTCGGGCTCCCATTGTCTAAGGCCAGGCCTGAAACCCCATTGTTGAACGGGGTGTCGGCTAGAGAGAGGCCGAGCTCAAGTCCCGAGCTTAACGCTGTGACTGGGCTCGGCCCTGGCAGACACGACCGCCTCTGACCGCGCGCGCTCCCACTCCAGTCGAGCTGCCATGAGCACGGGTGGTGCACACAAGCCTTGAGCCTAGGCACGCTTCGTATTCCAGTAAGTCCGTCGAGGCTCACACCGTCCGCCTACTGGCGCTCCCTTGAGTGGCGAGTTTGAACCCACCAACGTCTCCAGAAACTGCGACGTTATCGAGAGACGGGCAAATAGGTCAAGACGCCACAGTGTTGGCACCGCCAGACGGAGGGTTCAACGAACCTCCAGGACGCGAAATGCAAGTTGTCGCCAAGCGTGTGCGCGCCGCGAGGAGCACCGAGGTCTTGCCGGAGCCGTTTTTGCTGACCAAAGTCCGCGTAGCAGACGTGAATGGAGCGCGCGTGCCACGCACCAAGACTCCTCACTCTTCCTCCAACTCCACCACATTCAGCTCCAAGCGCCCTTGTCGCGGCGCCTACAGCCTCCTTCCGGTGCCGCGACGTTCTAGTGTTGGAGTGCTGACGCCGAGAGCTTCTTCGCCACGCTGAAGACTGAGCTCATCTTCCGCCAGCGCTGGTCGCAACGCATTGAGCTACAGGCTGCGGTGTTCGAGTTCATCGAAGTCTTCTACAATCGTCAGCGCATTCATTCATCGCTAGGTTACAAGAGACCCGCCCAGGTTGAAGCTGAGTTCGCCCGGGCTGCATAACGGGTCAACGCAACCGGGGGAACTCCACTTCAGCAGTGAATGGTGTTGTGCAACCCTACCAAACCGTCACGTTGCAGCCCTATCCAGGGACTAACGTTCTTTCGGCCGTACACAACACCAACTCTCCAGGGGCCACGTGGACGCTCGATGTATCGGTCAGTGGCTACTCGGCAGATACTCTCGTGCGCCTGGTCGCGCCGTAGTTGGTTGGCCTCCGAGTAGCCGTAGGAGACCGGGACTGATTCACCAATTCGCAGTCGACACGGCGGCTTCGTCGCTGCGTCTCCCTTGCGCGAAGCAAGTAGGTACGCTCCGTGGCTGCGTGATTGCGCGTCGACGTAGCTCGATCCGAAACGCGGTCGACGAGTCCCAATCGATTGGCGAGGAGGACTGACCCTAGAGGGGCTCACGCGGCAAAATGCAAAGTCACACCCGCACAAGTCGCTATCGTCAAAGCGAGACGATACGCGAGTAGCTCGCCCACGATCGGCTGACCTCTAACACGGCACCAACGCCGCAAAAGAGTCGCTAGCAGCGAGTGATCGGGATCGCGGAATGCGATCGCAATCTCACCGCAGGTTCTCGAAAACGTCGGTGCGAGATCGGTCTGGTTAAGGCGGCGACTCTTGGGTAGCGTCCGCCTTGGAGCGACCATTGACCTGCTAACAGGTGTTCGCGCTCCAGGGAGATAGCGATATGCATGGGACCGAGAACCGTGGGGAAGATCTCGTCGGACGTGGGCGCTTTCGGCAAACGGGCCGCTTCGGGCGTCTGTTTCCGAACCTGCAACCACTAGCGTCGTTTACGCCGGAGCCGGAGGTGCTCGGAGCGGTGGGGGGCCCGATGGACGGTGGCGATCCGCCGCCGACAGACACGAGCCAAGACAACCCGCGCATCCGTGCTGGGTACACGTTCTTGGGGCAGTTCATCGACCACGACCTCACGCTCGATGTGACGTCAAGCCTCGAGGCCCAGGCAGACCCGGACGCGGTAGAGAACTTTCGAACGCCGGCGCTGGAGCTGGATTCGATCTATGGGCGTGGCCCCGCTGCACAGCCCTACCTGTACGACCAGACCAAGCCGTTTCGCTTCCTGCTCGACGGCAAGGACGTTCCGCGTAACGCGCAGGGGCGGGCACTCATCGGTGATCCTCGTAACGACGAAAACCTGATCGTCGCCCAACTGCATCACTTGTTCCTCTCATTTCACAACAAGGTGTTCGAGGACCACACCGACAAGACCCTGTCGGACGCCAAGCGCTTTGAGCAGGCTCAGCGGCTCGTCCGGTGGCACTACCAGTGGATCGTGGTGCATGAGTTCTTGCCGCGCACCATCGGCTCAAAGCGCACGCAGTCCATCTTCAGCACCCCGGATCCGAGCCCGCCGTCCCGTCCGTTCATGCCGGTCGAGTTCAGCGTCGCTGCGTACCGCTTCGGCCATTCCCAGGTTCGCGGTGGATACCGAATGACGGCCAACGCGGGCGCGAGCCTGTTCGGCCCGGCGGGCCAACCTTCGCTCGCTGGCTTTCGGCCCTTTCCCGCCAACTTGATCCTGGAGTGGTCGCTCTTCTTTGGCCCGACTGCCCAGGCCAGCAAGTTCATCGACAAGCGCATCTCCACGGACCTATTGAATCTGCCCGACGGCGTGGTGCCACCTGGCACGCCACCGGCGTTCCGCAGCCTCGCGGTGCGAAACCTCCGGCGTGGGCTGGTGATGGGCCTGCCCTCGGGTCAGGCGCTGGCCAGCGCGCTTCAGATACCAACGCTCAGCGACGCCGAGATCTGGGACGGCACTACGGGCAGCGGCCCCGCGCCACTTTGGTATTACTTTCTACGCGAAGCCGAGGTGCGCGCGTCGGGCAATAGACTCGCGGGAGCTGGAGCTGAGCTAGTGGGAAGGGTCTTTCGCATGCTCCTGCAACGGGACGGCGAGTCCTTCCTCGCGAAAGACCCGTCGTGGGTTCCCACGCTGCCGAGCAGTAAGCCTGCCCACTTCACCATGACGGATCTGGTGAACCTCACCCAAGGCTCAACCATCGCGGGCGAAGACGTCGCTGCGCTACCCGGCGACGACTAAGCGCGGACGCGCTCAGGTACGAGGCTCATTTCCCAACGCGGCAACGAAAGGGTTTGCAATGGCATTGCTTGATGATGTTAAGACGATTCTGAATCGACTGGCGCCTACCTGGGCGAACGTGTTCTCAGCGCATGGCCTCGACATCACGGTGCCGAAGCCGCAGTTGGCCGCAGAGCTGCAGAAGCTCTTGCAAGTAGACAGTACGCGGGCCGGCTTCGAGGAGCTCGCCTTCGATGCGCGACGCGCTATCGAGCCCGGGATCCCGGGGCGCAGTCTGCTGTACCATGCGCTCGCGTCGGCGGACGTCCATCCGCCGGGCGCCTCTCCCGGCGACTATCCAACCCTTGATGAGTTGGACACCATCGAGAACTACGTTTACGCGACCGCGAAGCGCACGCTAAGCGACTTCCAGAACCCCGTCGTAGCCGTGTTCGCCTATCAATACCGAGAGAAGTCCCTTTCACCTCACCAGCGTCACGCGGACCTCTGTTTTTCGCGCTGCGGCCTCTCACGAGTAGGGAACGAAGACGTCCGCTACGATCCACCGTCGCGCTCGTTCGATCCGAGGCCCGCCGGCGGGGACCGTGGCTTCGCCGCGACGCCCGCGCGCTACGCAGCATTCATTGCCGAGTATCGCGCGCCCTCCGGCGACGATCAGGTCCTGCGTGCGGTTCCGAGCGACACGCAGCAACTGTTTCTGTTTCCCGTGCACAAACTGTTCGCAGGCAGCGAGTGCCTGCTCGGCGCGAACGGCGCCGGCATCAACCTGCCGGCCGTTTCCTTCCATGAGTTCCACATCAACGAGAAGCTCCGCCGCCTCCACCTCGACACACCCGACAACCCCGGCCACATCCCGCCGATGGGCATCTTCAACATCAACGCGGCCCCCTTCGTTCGTGACAGCACGAACACGACGTTCGTCAAACTTCGCCAGGTCGGCGCTTCCGTCATCGCGGAGCCGCCTGCAGCGCCGATCGTTGCGACTGCCACGCAGGACGTTAATGGGAAGCAGGAGCTTGCGCGCTTCGTGGTTCCCCCAACCAACGACAATCGCTTCTGGACCTCGCTTAGTCTGCCGGCTCCGCAAGGCCGGGCCGCGCCTGAATATGCCAACATCCGTCAAGAAGTGGTTGCCGGTGGCAATCTACGCGATTTGAACGCGGTACCGGACGGCGGCACCCCAGCCGCTTCGCGCTTCGATGCCAAGATCGCGAACGGAGGCTACGAAGCGGCGCACTTTGTCGACCACACCGCGGACGGGTTGATTCGGGTCGACCTTCCCGCTCCGCTCTCGTCTCTCACGGTTTTCCCCGCGTTCTCGCTAGTGGCAGCTATCGACTATTTCCCGCGGGTCGAGCAGGTCGAGGTCACTGAGTGGCTCGAGAAGCGCGAGGGGGTTCCTGTTGGTCTGAGCAATCCGAAGCTGGTCTTCCCGAAAGGAGGCCCGAAGCCGTTGAGCGACGGTCGCTTTCGTTCAGGCCTGAATTCGCCGCGCCCACGGTCGAACCGGGTGCCCAATCAAGGGCTCGTGGTCCCGGCCGGGCCCGCCTTCCCGGAAGACGAGGCCGCGAGCAAAACCGTGACGGCCATCGTCGGTCGCAAGGCGTCTGCTGGTTCGAGCACCAGGCAAGCGCCGTCACCCCTGTGCGTGACGTGGCTTCCGGACGCGGCGTCCGATTTCTTCGCACCCGGATGGGACGTGTCTGAGCACTTCGTCGCCTCCAGGTTCGGCGGCGGCACCGTAGCAACCTATACGAGCTACGGCCTGGGCAGCCCGTTCCCGGAGGACGCCAAGCTGTGTGCGGCGCTTAACTCATTCTGGCCCGCCGTCGCACCTGATTCGTCACGCACGTTCGGGTTCGACCCGGGCGCGCTGAATGGTCTCCCAACATCCATTCCGCTGACCGACGGCGAGCTTGGGTACAACGCGGCTCATCCTCGCGTTGCTGCCGGTGAAGTCAGTGCGTCCCTGGGTTGGGACGGAGAGACGGGCCCTTTCTTCCAGCAAGGGAACGTGAACGCCGCGAACCCTTCCCGTACCGATCAGACGCTTCAAGCACTGCGTGGCAAGGGCGGCTTCAGCGGCTTGGACCAAATTGACACCCCAGCTTTCTTGGCGCGGATCGAGGCGCTGCTGTTCGCGAGGAAGCACATCAACGGGAGCGCCTGGCTGGTGGCGTTCGAAGAGATCACGGACTGGGCGACGTGGGCCAGCGCCGTCTCGCCCAGGATCGGTGCGCCGACGGGACGCGGATGGCTGTTCGAGTTCGCCAGGGTCACCCCGAGCCCGACGCCCGTCGGAGATCCTGCGCTCAGACTGGCGTTCCCCGTCTTGCGCCGCATCCACGTGCATGTAGACACTGCGAACGGCTACTTCCGAGAAGGCGCTGGCAACGTCACGCCTCGCCCCCGCTGACGCTTTCCGGAGGCCGCGTCCAGTCCGACAAGCCCACGGCGCCATACAGCTCCGTGACGGCCCTCATGTCGGATTGGACGCGAGCGTCGTGCCATTGTTGGTAGGCGTCGGGGTCTCCTGTGACCCACGCGTGCACCGCCTGCATCGCCCCTGCGATGCCGCGGAGGACGCCGCCGCCGATCACTGGGTCGATACGCGCGGCCGCGTCGCCGCAAAGCATCCAGCCAGGGCCAGCAACTCGCGCGGCCGTGTACCACGTGACCTCGGTCGCCCCGCGGGACTCCACCTCGCAACCGTCCAACTCGGCCGGAAGCTGGGCTCGCTTCTGGTGACGGGTGCGTACGCGAGTCCAGTGAAGGCGGTCATCGCCGACTTCGGCAAGCCAATACCACTCTTCGCCACTAGCGCGGATCAACGGCAGCTCGTTGGACGCTACACCTACCGCGAAGCCGTAGTCGGCGAAAAGTCTGCGTGATTGGGTCTGGTAGCCGGCGCGAACCCTGCGTCCAAGCCAGCGATTCGCCCCAGTGCAATCGATCACCACGCGTGGCCGAAGTCGACACGAAGCAAAGTCGACCGCCTCGACACAATTCCCATCGCCGAGCACGTTGCGCGGGGCCTCCAGGAGCAGTTGCGCGCCGAGCGCCTCTGCCACCCCGGCCAAGCCCGCATCGAGCTCTGTCCGGGAGATGTGGAAGCCTCGCCAGTCGTCGCCACCCATCGGCTGAAAGCGGCGGTCGGAGCCCCACTCCACCCAAACCCCACGATAACGCCCGCGTGTGGCCGTTAGTAGGCAATCGCCCACGCCGAGGTGCGCCAATAGCGGCTCGAGACCAGGGTGCACGCTCTCCGTGTGCCGTGGACGCCGCGGCGTTCGCAGGTGCGGGTCCGCGAGTACGACGCTGACCCCCAGGCGGCGCAAGGCGATGCTCGCCGCCGCACCGGCGGGCCCAGCACCGAGCACAAGCGCGTCATAGGCCATGGCCGGCCACCACCGTCGACCTCGCGACTGCCGACGGTCTAGGTGGAGCCGCTGTTGTCGGCGAGGCCACCCAACGGCGGATCGGCGAAGGCCACGCTAAGGGCACAAGGGATCTGTCCGCTCGGCTTGGTCGCATGCTCAGATTGAAAGTGTGCATGGGGCGGTACGAAACACTGGCGCACTTAGCGCAGGCTCACGCCCTCCGCATCCCCCTTCACTCACCATCCATCTCCACTTGCAACTCTAGCGCCCTGATCGCCGCGCGGACGGCTTCTTTCGGGTGACGGCCGAGGTTCTCTTGTTGGACGCTGAGCGACGTCGCATCGTGGATGTCCACTTGGCGCATGGACTGACCTTCGCTACTCGAGTCAGCGGCGCGACCCTGAGTGCCCAAAGTGTCTGCGTCCTTAGAGCAGGGCGAGCCTTCATGCTGAACCGCTGGCCGCTTACCGCTGCGCTCGCCTTCGAGGCGTCGCTCAAGCTCGCGACGACATACTGGACCGAGCTCGCCCATTCGATCGGGCCTGCGGCTTTGGAGGCGTGGCGTTCGCACGCGCCGGCAGCGCCAAACCCGTTTCAACCCTGCCTAAGCTGCCTGCCTCCCGAACGCGTTTCGCTCCGTGCAAGGTTCACGTTCGCCGAGGGCTCGGCAGCGCTCGATCGAGACGCGGAGCTCGGCATCAACGAGGTCCTCGAGGCGCTGAAGGATCCTTCGATGCGCCTCGAGCTGTGGGGGCACGCGCTGACGTCAGAGCAGGACCCGACAACGCTGGCGAGGCTTCGAGCCGAGGCCGTGCTTACTGCGTTGACTGCGCGAGGCGTCGACCCCGCCCGCGTGACCATCGTTCCGCTCGGCGTTGGGTTCGCCGAGCGAGGACTCGTCGAGGTGATGCGGCTAGATCCCCGACGGCGACGCACGGGCAACGACCTCGGGTGGTGACGTGCCGGGGGGTGGTGAGGCGCTCGGTGCAGCCTCCGCTCGTCCGCTACGGCCACTCACTTGTCCGCGTAGGCTGAGGGCCAGGCTCGCGTGCGATTGCTCGCGAAGGCGCCTCTTGGCGCTCCTATGAGTGGAGAGTGTCGCGCCTCAAACGTGCAGGGAAGATAGAGGCTCGGTGGGCAGTAGCAGGCGTGGATGGCGCGCCTCCCTCTGGTTCCTCAGGAAGCAACGCAACCCACCGTGGCGTCCCGATCGTATGCGCTGCGGGCGGACGACCTGGACCTGGCCATCGATGAGATGCACAGATTCCATCGCGCGTTGCGAGCCGCAAAGCTTGGCCAGGTCCACCATGCCGAGGCCCACGAGACCCCGAGTGGCGTTTACTTCCTCTGGTTGCTGACGAGCTCCGCGGGCGAGCTACAAGCGATGCTGTTCGAGGATGACACTGTGCCGGCGTTGGTGCTCGAGCTCGTGGGGCCAGCTTCCGTGCTGGCTTCGATTGAGCCCCAGCTGGCCGCTTCGTTCGCCATCGCTCCGACCGAAGAGGTCGTTGCGAACGCAAAGTCCGCGTTCGAGTCAGACCCGAGCCTGCTCGTTCTGGCGGCTTGGGTCACGCCAGCGGGCATGCCGGCCCTGAGCGAGCTACTGGAGAGCGCCAGCCGTCACCGCAAGCCCGAGGTGCGAGGGGCCGTTGTGAGAGCGGCCAGCATCTGGGCCACGCCCACGCTGCGAACGCTGGCGGAGAAGATGACCAGCGCAGAAAAGGACAAGAAGCTCGCGGTCTACATGCGCACGGTGTTGGACGGCTGGCCGAAGGAACCCCCAGCCGACGCTGCAAAGCCTTTGCGCGTGCAGAAGCCGGAGCGGCCTGCGCCAGCACCGTTCGATCCGGAGAAGAGCCCGCAGTACCACGCGCTTCGAGCGCGCCAACAGTTCACCGGCGCTGAAGAGGTCGTTTCAGCGTCGCTTTGGAGGAGGCGCAGATCGGCGAACTGAAGCCGGTCGAGGGTCGAGAGACCTCCTACGGCGAGGTTCTTCGCTGGGTGCTGAAGCACCGAGAGGGCGAGCTCGCGGTGGCCATTCACGACGACCGAACGATGCCGGGCATGGTGCTCGAGCTGGCGGGGCCGGAGGCGGTGATGAAGCTCGTCGGGCCTCACGTCCACGCCTGCTTCGAGCTAGCCGGCAGCGACGAGGTCGTGGCGGCCGCAAAGGCCGAACACGAGGCAACCCCCAACATGCTCTTGATGGCCGCGTGGGTGTCGGCGGAAGACGCCCCCGCGTTGGTCGAGCTTCTGCAGAGCGCGAGCACCCACTCCGATCCGGAGGTGCGCAAAGCCGTCGTCAAGGCCACGGCCGTGCAGGCCACGCCGAAGCTGCGGAAGCTCGCCGAGAAGATGGCCCGCGCCGAAAAGAACAAAAAGCTCGCCGGCCAGATGCGCACCATGTTGGCGGCCTGGCCGCGCTGAATGAAGCGAGCTGCGAGCTGTCCCGTCGGATCAGGACACCGAGCCATTCGATCTGCCCCTGCTCGACCGGCATGCTGGTGCTCCTCGATATGGCGTCTCTTGGTACCGCAGCGGCCCAATGGGGCATGTAGATGGCGGGCGATTCGGTGCTCACGGCCAAGTACATGGCGATGACCAGCCGTCGTAGCGCCCCCTAGAGCTTGCTCAGAAGTGGGAACCGCTCTTCGAACTCGGCGTCGGGGATGCGCGCCCGGGTCGGCCGCGCGCCTCCGGGGCCGTGCGCGGGAGGCTCTTGCTCGAGCCCGCGCGCCTCGAGCACGTCCCCCGGGACATACTGGAAGCCTTCGTAGATCGTGCGCTCGACGACGTCCGGGATCGCGGCCAGTGTGTCAGGGTCGGCGAGCGCGGCCTCGTAGTGGTCGCGCCCCAGCGCCACCAACCCTGCGCGGAAGTCCCAGAAGCTGTCGTCGGAGCAGCCGCCATGGAGCACGTATGCCCCGCTCCAGAGCTCGTAGTCCATCGCGCGCACCATGGCGTCGCGAAACTGATTCGTCATCTGGCGCAGCGACACATCGTCGAGCGCTTCGAGCTCGGCGCGAAAGGCTGTGCAGGCGGCTGCCAACTCACCACCGCTGGCGCGCTCGATGCGCGCGATCATCGCCCAGAACGCGTCGGTGCCCGGTCCCTTCGGTGGCTCGCGCAATGGCAATGGCTGCGCCGGAACGTTGGGGTTGGGGTTGGCCTTCGCCTTCGCCTTCGCCTTCGCCTTCGCCACGGTCTTCCCCTTTGCTGGATCGCGCTTCGCCTTCGCCATCGCTGCACAATAGCGCGCGCCCGGCGAGGCTCGCCAACACGAACGAGTCGTTGCCCGCAAGAGCTAAACTTCGGCGCTCCTGGCTCGCGCGCAGCTCTTCGTACAGGCCATCGGCCACGCCGAGCTTTCGTCGCGCCTGCTCGCTGCGCGTTTGGATCGCGCGTCGCTTCTCAGAGCAAGAGGCCGAGCGGCGCCCTTCCCGGACCTCCTCGATGAGGGATTCAACGTCGTTGCGTGCCGTGCACTATGCGCTCAACAGCTGCGCTCGCTCAATCCGGATCCCCATGCAGCTGGCGTACGCAGCAACCTCGCGACCGTCAAGCTTCGGTGGGCGAGGGCGGCCGCCGACGAGAGCCACGCTGGAGCGACATTCGGGCGCCGGATGATTTATCGCGCGGCCCAATGTCGCTCGTGCGCTGGCCGACTCGCGTGGGCGCCGAGCAATTAAGAACGGGCACCAGAACGGGCGCAGGAAAATCCGTGGCAAATCAGGCTACAAACAACGCGAGGTCGCGGTGCCGCTCCCAGCCGAGCGACATTCGGGCGCCGGATGGCTTATCGCGCGGCCCAATGTCGCTCGGCGGTTGGGTGCGCTAGCAGCGTCATCGCGCAGATTGCCTCGTGGTCGAATTCCTTGGCGCTCAAGATCGAACTACGAAGAAGCACGTCCAAGGCCTCTGTTAGAGACGCCGCACACAGCCGCGGCGGTCTTCAGCTCACCCCATCTTGGAGTCCCGTGAACAAGCCGTACATTCTGCTGGTCGTGCTCTTCGCGTTTGCCTGTGTCACGTCTTCGCCTTCCGGTCCCAGCGCTACCACTGCTTCGAGCGCTTCCAGTCCGGGCGCTGCCGCCAGCGCTACCACAGTTCCGAGCGCTTCCAGTCCCGGCGCTACCGCCAGCGCTACCACGCCTTCTAGCGCGGGTAGTTTGGAGGGGACTTGGCAACTTGTCGCGCTCGAAGGCACCCCAATCGCAGACAAGAAGCGCTTCAACATTACGTTCAAGGGCGACGAGGTGCGCGGCCATGGAGGCTGCAACAGCTTCTGGGCTACGGCAAAACAGACCGGAGGCGAGCTCGTTCTCGAATCTCTGGCCGCCACCGAAAAGGGTTGTGATCTGTTCGCGCAAGAATCCGCCTACTTGAAGGCACTCAAGGAGACTCGCAGCTTTACGATCACGAGCGGCGTACTCGAGTTTCGAAGCAGCACCGGCGCTAAGCTTGTTTCCTTCGAACGCTAGTTGCACCTAGGCGTGCGCTGGGATGCCGTCCAATTCATCGACCTGCTCCCGCAAACCGGCGATCGCTTTGCCTTGATGAGCTTCGGCCATGCCGCGTTCTATCACTGCAACCGGCGCCATCGACCATGACCTCGGTGATGTGGGCACGTTCGCGGCGACGGCTCGCGGCCGCCGAAGAGAGGCACGCTGGCATGCGACATTCGGGCGTCGGATGGTTTATCGCGCGGCCCAATGTCGCTCGTGCGCCGGAATCCTCGAGTGCCGCCGAGCAATCAACAAAGGCGCACCACAACGGGCGCACCACAATCCGCGGCGATCGGGCTGCAATCAACGCGAGGTCGCGGAGCCGCTCCCAGCCGAGCGACATTCGGGCGTCGGATGGTTTATCGCGCGTCCCAATGTCACTCGGCGGGGTCGCTGTGGCGGCGCGGCCGGCTCACGTGGCCGCACTGTTCGAGGGCCGCTGAGTACGCGTCCCATAACGACTGGTCGTTCGGGGCGAGCGCGCGATATGGGACGGGCCGGCGGCCCAGAAGGTTGTACGCGTCCCATAACGACTGGTCGTTCGGGGCGAGCGCGCGATATGGGACGGGCCGGCGGCCCAGAAGGTTGTACGCGTCCCATAACGACTGGTCGTTCGGGGCGAGCGCGCGATATGGGACGGGCCGGCGGGCATCGCGCATTCGCCCAACGCAATAAATCGGTGCGACGGTCTGCGACCCTCTGCGTCCTTGGGTGGAGCGCCCAGTCGCGAGTTGGGCCGGAGGGTGTGCGGATGAAGATGGTTGGGCTTGTTTGTGGGCTGCTGCTGGCCTCGACCTTGGGGACGGGCTGTAAGCCCCGTGTGCGTACGGTGCCGGAGGCCATCACCGCGAAGAACTCCGATGGTTCGGTAACGGTTAGTCACCGCCAGCTGAAGGTCGCTTTGAAGGCGCCAGAACGTACGGAGCTTGTCGGTACGCCGACGGACGCCGAGCTGCAGTTGCGCTGGGGTGGCGAGGGAGGGCGCGGGGTTCGGCAGCTCACGGTCAAGGCTCCAGACGAGCGGACGGCGATGACGCCCGAGGATTGGACCAACGAAATGGCGCTTCGTGGGTCGTCCCTGCGCGATGTCGAAAGCAAGGAGGTCGGCGGTGGCTTCGCCATGACCTACACCTTCCGCGATCACAAATTCGAGCAACGCTCCGGCTACTACAGCCTGCGCACGGTTGCCCAACACAAGATCGTTTGCACGCACGCGGGCGATGAAAGCAGCGTGCGCGAGGCTGAGGATGTTTGCGATTCGCTGCGGCGCTACGAGCCGCCTGCGGTCGCTCCCGCGCGGCGGGACAAGCCTCTGGGTGACCTTCTTACAGCGCTGATTGGGAGCTAGATCGAGCCGACGTCGTCCGGGCCGAGTGCGGTCTTGATGTCGGAGTGCAGTAGCCTGCTGCCCGATGTCACGACTGTGGAAGGCTGTCCTCGGGGCGGGGGCGCTCGTGCTGCTGGCGTTGGGCGGTTGGCAGCTGGTCGTCTTTCTACGAAAGGCGCCCGATGCAGCGCTGGGTTCGAGCGGTTCGAGCCGCCCGCTGCTGGCGCCGAATGCGGGCCTTACGCCGGGGCCCGCGGGCCATCTCGTCATTCACCGCGATCAGCTGATCCGTTCGTCCTTCTCGTTGGGCCGGCTCGAGCTTTTCGATCGGGCGTCGCACCGCAGGGTCTCGACGATCCCCCTGCGCGGGAATGGCAAGGATGAGCCGTATGGTG
Organism: Polyangiaceae bacterium; assembly: GCA_044376115.1. Taxonomy (GTDB): domain Bacteria; phylum Myxococcota_A; class Polyangia; order Polyangiales; family Polyangiaceae; genus Xiheicaenibacterium. The sequence continues at coordinate 19,363 of JBILLK010000039.1, forward strand.
GGGCGCTGGTCATCGCGCAGGGTCGGCTGTTCGTCGATGGGATCTTTAGCCAGTGGCTCGAGGTGTTCGATCTGACGACGATGGAGAGCGTGGGTGTCGTGCCGACGTCCGACGCGAACGGAGCGCTGTGCGCTTCGGCGGACGAAGGTCGCGTGGTTCACGCGGGAACGGCGCTGCTGATCATTGACCCTGCGACGCTCGCGTCCCGCACGGTGCCGCTGCCACCGGAGCGGAACCATCACGGAGCGACTGCATCACTCCGGAAGACTCCCCGGCGGCCGCGCTGTCTCGAACACCGGCAAGGGGAAGCGGCTATGAGTGCGCGCGCCAAGCGCCTTTCGCTGTTGCTCATCCCAGCGTCTTTCGCGCTCGCGTGCGGCGCGTCGAGTGGGCCCGGTAGCCAGTCTCCAGATGAAGAAGCAACGCCGGAACTGTGCAGCAACGTGGGGCCCATGCTGGACCTCCGGAGTGAGCTGCTGACGCCGGTGCCGGCCAGCGGCAACGCCGCGCGGCTCGCGCTCTACGACGCTCGGCTCGCGGCCTTGCGGACCGCGGAGCAGCGGCTCGGCGATAACGCCGATAGCTCCGAGCTGGTCACGTTGCGCAAGCGAGCCCGCGCACTGGCGAACGAGCTTGCACAGGATCAGGACGGTGCTCGAAGCCTGGCTCAGGCCATCTCTGATAGCCACCTCAGGGTCAATGCCGAGCTCGCCAAGGCATCCACCTGCCAAGGCTTCGACCTTCGTCTTCAAGCGACGGGCAAGGCCAAGTCCGTCGCAGAGTCACGAAAGTGCGCCGATACGAGGCGCATCGTCGACGCCGTGCGCGGCCTCGATGTCGACTCGAGGCTCGAAAGCGCCAACATGGGAAGGCACCTGGCCGAGCTTTCGATGAAGGGGCCCGTCGCGGCCGCTCGGGATGAGCTCTCGAGCGCGTTGATCGCCCATGCGAAGCACCTCGCTGCGTTCGACGAACACACCAACTCGGGGACGCGAGCCAGCCGGATGCAGACCCAAATTGCAGAGCTTGCCGAGGAGCTCGACCGCGTTGGCGCTCGCTGCCTTCGCGGCGCCGACGAGGGTTCGAGTGTCGTTGCTGGGACCGAGCCGCCGCGTCGCATCACGGTGTTGGTTCGCCCGACGTGGGAGGACCAAGAAGGCAAGAGTCAGGACACCGGCTCTTTCGGGAGCGGCGTACTGGTTCGCTGGCGCTTGCCCTCGGGGGAGACCGAGGTGCGCGTCGTATCCAACGCTCACGTCCTCGGCGGCGCGCAGAATGCGGACATCATCGCCGCCGACGAACTCGACAACAAACCCAAGAACGGCAAAGTCGACAAGACCTGGCGGGCCCACGTACTCCGCATTAGCGAGGACGACGATCTGGCCGTGTTGCGCTTGGATGACGACGCATCAGCGCCGGAATCGGGTGTCACCTTGCGCTTCTCGCCGCCCGATGAACAAGAGACCGTGGTGGCCGCCGGGTTTCCCGGGGTTGGCTCGCGGCCTTCCTTCCAGATCAGCCAAGGGACGATCTCGAATCGCAAGTTCGCCATCAACGAAGGCGCGTTTGGCGTCTACCTCCAGCACACCTCCCCAATCGATCCGGGCAATAGCGGTGGGCCGCTGCTCGACTCCGACGGGCGCTTGCTCGGCCTCAACACCATCAAGATCCGCGGCCGTGACAACGTGGGTCTCGCTATCCCAACGGCGCGCGTCCTGCTCGCGTTAGAGCGCGCCGACGACGCACGCACGTTCCTACCGGAACACGCGGCTGCGCTGTGCCAATCGTTGCTGGGCGAGCTCGCGTCGGACGCCCCGACTGGCGCCATTGTCGACCACATGTCGCTCTCCCTCACGGCTCCGGGCAGCCAGATGGTGGATCGCTCTGTGACGGCCGTTCGCGCGGCAGTGCGCACCGAGGGCGCAGGCCCGGATTGGCAGGCCCGACTTACCGCCTTTGCCCGACTCCGTGCGCGCATCGATGCGGAAGGTGGCGTCCCCAAACTCTCCGTGTGCAGCGAGCCGACCAAGCGCGCAGACAAGGGTTCCTTCGAGCTGACCTTCGCGAGCGCAACCGAAACGCACAAGCTTCAGCTCGCCAACGAGGGCGGGGTCCTGCGCTTGGTTTGGGTGGACTAGGTCGACCCCATACTCGGCCAGCTCCCGTCCACGAAGTAGCGCGCGTCGATGCGCTCGAGGTACGGCTTCAGGTTGTCGTGGGAAGCGATGATCGCCCGCAAGGGCGAGTCGAAGATGGGCGCGTTGCAGGAGGTGAGTACACCGAATGCCGTTGCGTCGAGCGCGGTTGGAGCTGCGCCGAAGAGGTAGGGCTTATCGGCGAGCTTGGTCGCGATGGCACCGATGTCGCGTGCAGCGAGCTGCATGCGCTCGTCGCGCGTGTGCCGCCCGACGCCGTGATGGTGCATGCCCTTCCTCAGATCGGCGAGCACGCCCTCGATCACGCTGTTGCGCGCTTGCTCGGGTACGCGCTGAAAGAAGAGCGCCGGGCCTTGCTTGAAGTTCTCCGGTTCGAGCCAGCGATCGTGCGCCATGATGAACACAAGCCGGTCTTCCAGCATGCGCTCGAGCCCCCAGGCCGCTGCGCGCTGCTCGGGGCTGAGGCCTTGATCGAGGTCTTTGCCCAGCGCCTTCTCGAAGTGCCAGCGGATGAAGGTTGAGTCCTCGATCACGGTGCCGTCGACGAGCCTTACGTAGGGCGCCTTGCGTTTGGATACGCTGTCGAGATCGGCGACGGCTCGTTTGAACGTGAGCCCGAACATCTTGAGTTGGATCTCCGCTTTGAGGACGCAGGGGCTCGGCCCGCGAATGCCAAAGAGGGGACCCCAACCGTAGAGCGTGACGTCGTTTTCTTTCATGGCCTGCACCCTACGGCGTTGCTGCTGACACCATTGTGGCAGTAGCGTGGCAGTAGGCTGGCTTGCGTGGCATGAGGCGGACCGAACGACTCTTCAAGATCATCCAGGTCCTTCGCCGCAAACGTCGGGCCGTCACCGGTGTCGAGCTCGCGAGCGAGCTGGAGGTCTCGTTGCGCACGCTCTACCGCGACATGGCAGAGCTGCTCGCGCAGCGCGTCCCGATTCGCGGTGAGGCCGGTACCGGCTACGTGCTCGACAGCGCGTACGATATGCCGCCGCTGATGCTGACGCCGGATGAACTCGAGGCCGCTGTCCTGGGCGCAGGCTGGGTCGCGCAGCGCGGCGACGCGGCGCTCGCGCGGGGCGCACAGGATCTGATCGCAAAGCTCACGCACGCCGTGCCGAAGGAGCTGCGCCCGGTGCTGCTCGATGCGGCGCTGCAGCCAGTTTCCTTTCGCCAGCGCACGCCGGACGGCTTCGACGTCGGGCAGATGCGCTCGGCCATCCGCGATCGAACAAAGATGAAGATCGCCTACGCAGACGGTGAAGGACGCGCAACCGAGCGCGTGGTTTGGCCGTTCATGATCGCGTACCTGGAAGACGTGCGCGTGGTCGCCGCATGGTGCGAGCTGCGGGAAGCCTTTCGGCACTTTCGAACCGACCGCATCCGCGAGGCCAAGACGCTAGCTGAGCGCTACCCAGGCCGGCGAGACCAGCTGGTCAAGCGTTGGGAAGCGCAGTTCAAGAAGGCCCAAGCATCGTGAGCGACGCGAGCCCGCCGTGCTTTGTTGGGGTAAGCGTGGTGAGCGACAGCTCGGGACTGGGTATTGGCACGAGGTACGGCGGTGAGCTTGCGCACGAGGCCGTTGTAAGGTGACCGACATGTTCGAAGGTGATTTGAAGCTCGGTGGTGGTCGCATCGAATCGTTGGCGTTCTCGCCTTCGGGGCGCTTTCTCGCGCTTGGCCATTGTCGCGGCGGCGGCGGGAAGAAGGCGGCGCCGGCGCTTTCGCTCGTGGACCTAGCCAAGTCGAAGCCGAAGCCCAAGCCTTCGTGTTTGGTGACCACGGTCGATGCGGAGCTCGTGACGCCGGGCAGCTGGATAGGAATGGTTCGGCACCTGGAGTTTGTGAACGACACGCTGCTGCTCGCTTGCTTCGATGGGGACGCGCGGACCGTCTCGCTCGAGGGACACAAGGTGCTGCCGGTGGGCCCGAAGGCGTCGTACACCGAGTTCTACGATTTGCACGGCGCGTTGGCCGCGTTCGACGGCGCGTTCTTCTGGGCGAAGCAGTGCCACGACGGTGAGTTCTTCGCCTTGCGTCAGCGTGAGGGCGAGCGCGACCAAGTCCGCGTGGGGAGCAACGAGAGCCCGGAGACCGAAACCCGCGTGCTTCCGATCTCGGTCGACGAGGTGCTCGTGCATTCGCCGGGCGCCCAGCGGATCATGGTGGCGAACTTCACCGAGGCGTCGGCGCGACTGTGGAGCGACGTCGCGATCGGGCGGCCCCTGCACATGGCCTTGGGCGGTGGCCGCGTGCTCGTGCAGTTCGTCGACGCGGCGTCCCAGCTGTGCAGCGTTCTCTTGGAAGCCGATGGCAGCTTGCGGAGTCAGCATGGGGCTGCCAGTGCGATCTCCGCTGACGGTCGCTACCTCGCCGAAGGGATCCGCAAGCCCGGCACCGAGAGTTATTCCTTCATGAAGCCCGAGCACCGCGGCTGGTTGCGCGTCACCGCGATCGAATCGAAGGAGGTTGTGTTCGAGGAACGTGTCTCGGAAGACCATGAGGTCGGTGCCGTGGCGTTCTCTCCCCACGATCCGGGGCTTTTCGCGCTGGCCTCCAAGACCAGCTCCGACCTCCGCGTGCTCCGTTGGTCTTCGTGAGGCGGCGCGGGCGCATGCCGCTAAACGCAACGCTTGCCCAAACGACCGAAGCTGCGCTCTAACGATGGGATGAGCTACTCACGTTCTATCGCGCAGGTCGGGCTACTCTTCGCGCTTGGGGGATGCACCGTGCCTCCTGCCGAGATCGAGAAGAACATCAAAGATGAATTCTCGAAGGACGACATTGAGCTGGAGAGCGTCAAGTGCCCGGCCGATATCAAGCGGAAGGATGGCGTCACCTTTGAGTGCACCGGGACGAGTGATCTCGGGGACGACTTCACGGTGGAGGTCAAGCTGACCGACAACCAGGGCTCGTTCAAATGGGAGTTGGTCGGAAAGATCGTCAAGTTCTCGGTGATCGAGGATCACTTCAAAGAGCTCGGCGCGCCGGCCGACATCAAGTGCGGCAAAGGGAAGGGGAAGTTCGTCGCGGTCAAGGGCACGAAGGTGAAGTGCAAAGCGGGCGGCGAAGAACTCGTCGTGAAGTTCACCAGCGACGACGCCAAGTTCGAGGTGGTCGAGGGCAAGCGGCAGCCTCCGCCTCCAACCTGATGGGGGTCCAAAACGGTCGGAGTTCCCAGGTCCTTCCGATGCTCCTCCAGGTTCAACAGCTATCGAAGCGCTTCGGCGACGTGACCGCGCTTTCGGAGGTCTCCTTCTCGATCGCTGGCCCTGGTTTCGTCGGCATCCTCGGACCGAACGGCGCTGGCAAGTCCACGCTGCTCGACATCCTGCAGGGCCTCGCGGCACCGTCCTCGGGCAGCGTGCGCCTGTTCGGCAAGGCGGCCGAGCCGTATCCTCGTTCGCGCGTCGGCGTCGTGCTGCAGAAGGAGGTTCAGCTCGAGCGATGCTCGGCACGCGAGTACGCAGATTTGTTCGCAGCGATTCACGGCGTCGCGCAGGGAGGAGACAAGATCCTCGCATCGGCTGCGCTCGAGCACCGAGCTGCGGTCCCACTCGCCCAGCTATCCGGCGGTGAGGCAGCGCGCCTGTTCATTTGGACGGCGCTCGTCAACGAGCCTGATTTGCTGTTCTTGGACGAGCCTACGGCGGCGCTCGATCCTGAGACCAAACGCGACGTTGGGGCGATGCTACGCAAGGTGGCGACCTCGCGCTGCGTGGTGATGACGACCCACGATCTGCGAGAGGCTGACGGTCTCTTCGACGAGCTGGTTTTCCTGGTGGGGGGTCGCGTTCGGGCGTCCGGCACGCGTGACGAACTCATCGCCGCGGTACCCGAAGCGTCACGTACGAACCTCGGAGTGGAAGCTGCGTTTTTCCATTTCTGCGGCGGGCAGCCGAACAAGCTTGGTCTCGCCCGCGAAGAGCCGGTCTGATGCGGGCCTTCTGGCTCCTCACGCGGCTGCGACTGCTGGACGTACTGCGCAGTCCGAGTTCGCTCGGCTTCGTGATGGCGTTTCCGGTCCTGCTGCTGTTGGTCGTCGGCTTCGTGTTCGCCGACGGACATCCCTTCGAGCGGCGGACGGTGATCCTCCTCTCCTGTCCAGAAGAAGACCGCCGCTGGCTGACCGAGACCGTCGCTTCCTTCGAAGAGGTCCGGCTCCAGGAGAGCGACAACCGAGCCGCGGCCGAGGGCAAACTTCGAGCGAGGGAGGCGAGCGCGATCGTGGATCTCTCGCGGGGCAGCGCGCGACCGATCATCATGACCGGCCCACGCGAGCGGCTCTTCGGCAAAGGATTGGCGAGTGAACTTGGTGGCGAGCCGAGCCTGGAGGTGATTGCCGGCCCACGCTTCGGCTACGTCCACTACCTCTTCCCGGGCATCCTTGCGTTCTCGGTCATGGTCTCAGGGCTCTTCGCAACGGGATATACGCTGGTTCTTTATCGCCAAAACCAGTTCCTGAAGAAGCTCGCGACGACGCCGCTCCGCAAGTCGACCTTCGCGTTTTCGTTGGTCACGGCGCGCTCTGTGCTCGTGCTGTCGCAGGTCGCCTTGCTCAGCGCCGTCGGCGCGGTCGTCTTTGAGGTGCCCTTCACGCTTGCCGGCGCAGGTTGGGTGGCTGCGGTCACCCTCCTCGGTGTGCTCGCCTTCATGGGCATTGGCTTCTGTCTCGCGTGCGTGATCAAAACGGACGATCTCGTGGTGGACATCGTGAGCGCGGTCAACATCCCGATGGTGTTCCTCTCGGAGATCTTCTTCACACTGGACGCTCTGCCAAGACCGCTGTCAGCCATCGGCTCGCTATTGCCGAGCACGGCGATGGTGCGCGCCGTGCGCGCAGCCCTGCTGTATCAGGAGGTGTCGTTCGCCGCGTATGCGAGGGACTTGGCCGTGCTCGCTGTGTGGACCGTGGCTTCATTCGCCGTTGGCTTGAAGCTCTTTCGCTGGCATCGGTAGTACCGCCGCCCGCAGGTGCGAGCGGTTGAACGCGTCAGACCGACTCGCCGCGGAGCTTGCCGTCCACCAGGTTCTTGAACGTACGAACGCTGAACAGCGTCAGGATCTGCATCGGCCGGAGCCCTGGCTGGATCCGCTCGGCGGCTTCGGGCATGAGCGTGCGCAAGCGAGCCAGCCCTGCCTCGGAGATTTCCCCGTTCGGCGCGAACTCGTCGTCGCTCATGTCGCCCTTCGCCGCGCGTTCCATCTCACCTCGCGTGATCTGGATGTCGAACTCTTGCTCGAGCCGAAACACGATGTCCAGGAATGCCAGCGAATCAGCGCCGAGCTCCTCCATCAGGTTCGAGTCGAGCTCGACTCGCTCCAGCTCGAGCGAGAGGGATTCCGCGATGCACTTGCGCACGAGCGTCACACGAACTTGCTCATCATCGACCGCGGTCATGGTCTCTAGGTACCGCAATCACCCCAGGTCGTCGATCGAAACAGCGATCGCGCCAACGAGCCCCGGGGCACTGCAGCTGACGGCCAAGCACGATGTCGCCGACGTCTTCTCGCAAGCAGTGAGCGGCACGAGCGGCCCGTCGCAGGGCCGCCGAAGTCCGGCCACCGGCGGCAGTATCCCCGCGCGGAGGCACGCCGCGAGCGCAATCGCCTGCACGACGCTGGTGGCGGCTCCGAGACATCCCATCGAAGCCTGCAGCGAGGTCAGGCGCGCGCCGTCTGGCAGTAGCTTCGAGAGCAGCTCCCGCTCGCGACGGTCTCTCTCCAGGTGGGCCGCGCCGCAGCCATCGAGCAGCTGCGAGCGTGGCACCTTGGCGGCAACGCGAGCGATCGTCTCGACGCTCGCCTCGCCGGTGCTGCCATCCGCGCCGGTAGCGGCGTACACGTTCGCGAGTGCCCGCTTTGCTGCCCGCTCGGGCGCCTCGAGGACCACCGCCGCGGCTGCTTCCCCGGGCACCATCCCGTTCGCGAGCGGGCCATAGGCAGCCTGCGTTTCGTGAAGACTGCTCGTCGTCAGGACGCCTCGCTCCGCCATTTCGACCAGCGCTTCTGGCTCGATCAGCGAGTCGTAGCCGACGACCAAGGCCGCCTCGATCACGCCCGCCGCTAGAGCGTTTTGTGCCGCGACGAGCGCCTGCGCACCAGCGTTGCCGCCGGCGAAGGTCGCGCCATCCCCGCGCGCGCCGAGGTCCTGCGCGAGCAGCGCGTGGGCGTTGTTCGAAAGGTGAGACAACATCCAGAACGGGTGCAACCGCTTGAGGCCTCGTTGCCAAGAGTCGCTGAAGTCCTCCGCTTGCGACGCGAGGGCCGGCATCAGATCGGCCCAGTGAACCCTGAGGCCGCCCATCGCGGCGAATACGCCCAGACGATCGCCCGACGCGCAGCCAGCCATGGCAAACGCTTCGTGGGCTGCCTCTACCGCAAAGAGGCCCATTCGACGGAGGATCCGCTGATGCGGTGAGGCCGCTGGCTCGGTCCGAATCATGGCAGCGAGCGAGCACGCGTAGGAGGCGCTCGGGAACCGCTGGTTGACCTCGAAGGCACGTTCACCAGCAGCCCAGCGCTGCACCACCTCATCGGTAGAATGACCGATGGGAGTGCGGAGTGCCCACCCGGTGACTTGCACGCTCATCTGTGAGCCCTCGTGAGCAGCACCGTCGCGTTCTGGCCTCCGAACCCGAACGAATTCGAGAGCAGCGCGTCCACGCTCGCAGCGCGTGGTAGCTGGCCGATGATGTCGAGATCGCAGTCTTTGGCGATCTCCTGCAAATGGGCGGTCCCCGGGAGAATGCGCGTTTGCAGCGCGAGGACGCATGCCGCCAGCTCAATCGAGCCGGAGGCGGCCATGCAATGTCCAATCGCGCCCTTGATCGAACTCACGGGTACGCGCTCGGCGTGAGCGCCCAGCGCAGCACGAATCGCGAGCACCTCTGCAGGGTCGTTGAGCGGCGTCCCGGTGCCGTGCGCGTTGATGTACCCGATGGCTTCGGGCGGCAGCTTGGCGCGAGCGAGCGCCTTCACCATCGCGCGGCTGGCAGACGACCCATCGGGACGCGGCGCCGTGACCTTGAACGCGTCGGCGGAGCTGCCCCAGCCGCTCACGTATGCGAGCGGAGTAGCTCCTCGCGCCCGCGCGTGCCCCTCTTCTTCGATCACGAACATCGCGGCGCCCTCTCCGATCACGAGGCCATCCCGTCGCCGATCGAAGGGGCGGCAGGCGTCGGCGGCGCTGCGCGGGGAAGGAGCCCCGAGCCGGGACATACCGCCGAGCCCCAGCGGATTGACCATCGAGTCGGCCCCACCACAAAGGACGATCGCGGCGCTACCCCGCTCTACCAAGGAGGCCGCGTGGGCAACCGAGAGAGCTCCTGCCGCGCACGCGGAAGTGTGGGCGACGGCCGAGCCTCCGAGTCGCAAGAACGATCGAATCCACTCGAGGCCAAGGTCGACGCGCGAGCGGTAGCGGACGAAGGGCGAGCGGGCTGCGACCACGCCCTCCCAGTCGAGCTGCTCGCTCGCACGAGTGGATACGAACGGGCCAAAGTCCTGTAGCAGCGCCTGCTCCAAACCGAGCGCCATCACGAGCGCGGTTTCGCCTGCGAGAGCGTCGGCACCCGCTTGCCGCCAAGCCTCGAGGGCCGCAAGCACACCAAACGCCACCTTGCGGTCTTGCAGTGCGCCGCTCCGCTCGCACGCGTCGGCGATCGATCCGTCGCGATCGGAGAGCTGACCGCCGGTGATGCCAAGGGAGTGAGCTGCCCCGATCAGCCACTCTGCGGTCGCGCGTACGCCGGGGACCTCGCCCGCAAACTGCTGCGGAAAGCTCGATGCATCGAAGGAGCGAATCGGACCGATGGCGCTCTGCCCAGTCGAGAGCCCGGCCCAAAATGGTTTCACGCCAACACCGAAAGGTGAAACGACGCCCAAGCCCGTGACGACAGCGCGCCTCATCGCAGCGCCCCGCGCCTGAAGGAGACAATACCGAGCTCACCATCGAGCCCGACGCTAAGGACGAGCGCGCGCGTGTGCCCGCCTGCTTCCAGCAGCGCCAGCGCCTGAGCCCACGCCAACGCGGGCGACGCGGCCAGCGCCTCTCCGAACATGCTCGTGGAGTCGACCGTGCGACGAGCAGGCAGCGCCGCCGCGATGAAGGCATCGAGTGCGGAGGCCGAACCGCCCGAGGCCGCGACCACGACGAGGTCAGGCGCCAGCCGCTCGAGTTCGGGCCGCGCGAGCTCGAGTGCATCGCCGAGCGACGTCGCGCGCGTCGAAAGCAGCGTGCAGACCTCGAGGAAAGCGAGCGGGGCGCGCTGCTCCGAGCTCCGTGCGAGCGCCAGCATAGCGGCGCCCTCGCCAAGGACGAGGTCGGATGGCGCGCCCTCACGAACGAGCTCCGCCCAAGTCACTGGATGCACCGCAGAGTCTGCTGCGCCTGCGAGCGCGGCCTCACACTCGCTGTTTCGCAACGCCCACGCAGCCTCGAGAAGTGCGCTGACCGTCCCGCCACCGCGCGAGAAGTACGCCGCGTTCGGCCCGCCGATGCCATGCAAGATCGCCGTATGACACAGCGTGAAATTGTTCATTAGCTGGAAGGCGAACAGCGGATTGCAGGCGCGCAGCCCGGCGTCGCCGAAGCGTGCATGCGAGAAGGCCCCGCCTTCGTCGCTTGCGATCAAGAGTTGCGACAACTGCTCCGGCGCGCCGCCTGAAGCGCCGACCCCCATGAAGCAGCCGAGCTCGCTGAGCTGCTCACCCAGCCCTGCTTCGCCGAGGACCTTCGATACGGCCTCCTGCGCGAGGATGGCGCTGCGTGACATGAGGAGCCGCGCGCGACGCTCCGCAAGAGAGGCGGGCTCGGGCAGGGTCCCGAGCTCACGTGACGCCACTCCCAGCTCCCACCTCGCGAGCTCTCGCGATGGGCTCGCCGGCGGAGGCGCTCGCCTAACCTGAGCTCGCCACGCGTCTCCGAGGTAGCAAGCAACACCAACGGCGATGACCGGCAAGTCAAAGCGCTCGAGCATCAGGCCGCCTCCAAGACGACGGAGGCATTGGCCCCGCCGAACGCAAACGCGTTGACCAGCGCAGCCGTGACAGGGGCGCGTATCGCGGTGCCGAGCACATGCCGCAGGTCGCAACGCGGATCTCGTTCCTTGAGCCCTGCCGTGGGTAGCACGATCCCGCTGCGAATCGCCTCTGCCGCGCACAGAAAGCCGAGCGCGCCCGCGCCGGCGATCCAATGGCCGAGCGCACCTTTGACCGAGCTGACGAAGATGCGATCGGTGGCGGAGCCGAAGACCGAGCGAATCGCCATCGCCTCGACCTCGTCGTTGAGCGCGGTCGAGGTCCCGTGCGCTTGGATGACGTCGACGACCTGCCGCCCCGCGTCCGCAAGCGCGTTCGCCATGGCTCGCCGTGCCCCATCTCCGGAAGGCTCCGGCTTGGTCAGGTGGTAAGCGTCGAGCGTTCGGGCGCAACCGGCGATCGCGACGGTGGCAGCCATCGGCTCGCGCGTCAGCACGGTCATCGCGGCGCCTTCCCCGACCACGAAGCCGTCGCGCCGCAAATCGAAAGGACAGGAGATCCCGCGCGCAGAGAGCGCGGAGAGACGGCCGAACCCCACCAGCATCAAGGGATCGACGTCGGCCCCCACGCCTCCAGCCAGCGCTATATCGCACAAGCCGAGGCGAATCGCGCGCGCGGCTTCGACGATCGCCGCGAGCCCCGACGCGCACGCGAGCGAGATCGTCATTACGGGTCCCTCTGCGCGGTAGCGGCCGGCGAGCTTGGACGCGATGGCAGCCGGCGACACACTCGAGGCATCGATCGATTGGGCGAGTTTGCGCGCCTCGAGGCCGAACGGAACGTGATCGAAGCCCGGCCCGGGACCGCCCGCGCGCGCGAGCCCCAAGACGGTGGCTATCGTCGCGCGGCCGGATTCGGCTCCGACGAAGACGCCGAGGCGTGCGGGGTCGATCGCTGCTGGGGCGAGGCCGGAGTCGGCCCACGCTTGTTCCGCGGCTACCTCCATCAGCGCGAGCCTTCGATCCTGCGTGTGCGTGAACGAGCGCTCGATGCTGGCCGCGACGGTGCACGGAAAGCCCGTCACGTCGAAGGTGGTGACGCGCTTGATCGCGTCTCTTCCGTCCGCCAGCAGTGAGCAGCTTGCTGCCCACGTATCTCCGAGCGGCGTGATGGCTCCAACCCCGGCGAGGTAAACCCGACTCACGGGCCCTGGCCAGTCGGGCCCTCCGCCGAGCCGCTCAGCCAAACATTCAGCACCTCGCGCCGCTTCTCCAAGAGCTTCGGGTGCGTGACCTGCGCGAACGCGAAGGTGAGCTCCGCCTCCGCGGCCAACTCCTCCTCGAGGTGCGCTCTCGCGCGAACGCGACCGCCGTCCTCACTCGCCATCATCCCCAAGGTCTCGAGAATCAGCCTGTCGCCCGGACGAACCATTTTCTTGAACTTGGCCTTGTCGGCCATCACCAGCAGGGCATGGAGATCCTCGCGGCCCTTCATTCGCATCGTCGCCTCCAGCAGCACGCCCCCGAGCTGCGCGAGCGCCTCGAGGATGAGCGCGCCGGGCATGATCGGATGGCCCGGGAAATGGTCGACGAAGACATCATCCGAGAGCGATACGCACTTGACCCCGACCGCACGAGTCGGCGGTTCGAGCGAGGTGATCCGATCGAGCAGGACATACCGCATAGAGAGGGACTACCGCATCGCCTCTGCCAGCGGAAGCTGGTACCCTCCGACGCCTTTATGGATTGCACCACCTGTGGGCCTACCCCCGCGCGCAAGGACCGTCCGCATACCTTCATCGCGCACGAGTTCGTGGACTGCGTCGCGTGCGGAAAACGAGGCGAGGGGAGGGTGGTCGTGCGTGACGGAACGATCGTCAACCTCCTGCTCTGCGAGGCCTGCGGGCCCACAGAGCAGCTCGTCGATGCGGACGCCGAGCGCTACCTCGCAGCGTTCGTCGCGAAGGGCACCCCGCCGATCGACCACGAAGGAGATTGGCTCTTCAAGCGAACGACCTCGACCTGCCCGACCTGCCTCGCGCTGCTGCCGGCCGACGTGATCGTGCGCGCGGGGAAGGTCTACTTTCGGAAGAGCTGCAACCAATGCGGGCCTTCAGAGGCGCTCGTGTCCGAGGACGCTGCCTACTACGCGCGAGCCTACTCGTTTGCGCGGGCCGGCACCGAGCCGCTCCAGTTCACCGGAGAAGCCAAGAAGGGCTGCCCGACCGATTGCGGGACCTGCAGTGACCACGAGCAGCACACCTGCTTGCCCATCGTTGAGATCACGGACCACTGCAACCTCGAGTGCCCCATCTGCATCGTCGACAACCAGTACTCGACGCACATGCCGCTGGAGACGTTCACGAAGGTGGTCGATACCCTCATCGCAGCCGAGGGCCGATGTGAATCCGTCGCGATCAGCGGCGGGGAACCGACCAGCCACCCGCGCATCCTCGACCTCCTCCGTGCGGCAGACCGGCCGGAGATCGGGCGCGTCGTGCTGATCACGAACGGCCTGCGACTCGGGCGAGACGAGGCGTTTGCACAGGAGCTGAAGGCGTCGGGCGCTTACGTTGCGCTGCAACTGGACGGCTTCGACGCCGAGACTCACCAGGTGTTGCGCGGGCGCGATCTCACGGCGGAGAAGGAAGCCGCGCTCGCCACGTTGCGCCGCCTGAAGATCCCGACCCAGCTGATCTTCGTCGCGGCCCGCGGGGTCAATGATCATCAGATCGGCCGCGCCGTCGATCTGCTCATGGAGGAGGAGCACATCCTGTCGCTCAACTTCCAACCCGTGGCGTTCACCGGCCAAGGTGGGGGGCGGTTCGCTCACGACCCGATGGATCGCTTGACGATCCCTGGCGTGATCGAAGCCGTGGAACAACAGACGAAGGGCCGCGTGCGCAAGAGCGACTTCTCGCCGTTGCCTTGCTCCCACCCGCAGTGTGTGTCGCTCACCTATCTGCTTCGCTTGAACGACGGGAGCTTCATGCCGTTCGGTCGCTTCGTGGACTTCGCAAAGCACGGAGGGCTGCTCCGCTCGTCGGCCACGCTCCCCGCGACAGCCGAGATGCATGACACGCTCCACGAGATCATCCACGACGTCTACGCGCGCGAGGACGAGGTGGAGCGGGGCGCAGACGTGCTCGCGGCGCTGCGGCGGTCGCTGGACACGATGTTCCCCGACCGCCCAGTCGAAGCGAGAGAAGAGTTTAGGATCGGCGAGTCACAAGCCAAGTCGATCTTCCTTCATCACTACATGGATCCGCACGACTTCGATCTCGAGCGGCTGCGCAAGTGTTGTCACCACTACGCCCAGCCGGACGGCCGGATCATGCCGGCGTGTGGCTTCAACCTCTTCCACCGCGGTGCCGCCAAGGGCTCCGAGACGCCCGTGCCGAGCTGGGCTCACAACGCGCCCCGCGGCTCGGGAACGGCCGGCTCGCGGCTGAAGGTCCTTCGCTGATGGGCATGCTCGAGGGCAAGGTCGCTCTCGTCACCGGTGGCTCGCGTGGGCTCGGGCGGGCGATCTGCTTAACGCTCGCACGTGAAGGCGCCGCGGTCGCCTTCAACTACGCAAAGAGCGAGAGCGACGCTCAGGCGGTCAAAGCTGCGATCGAGAGCCAGGGTGTACGCAGCTGGGCCTTCAAGACCTCGGTGCTCGATCGCGTCGGCATGCAGAAGCTCGCCCGCACCCTCGAGGCCGAGGCCGGGCACCTCGACATCCTGGTCAACAACGCTGGGGTCGGCCAGGTCGTGCCGCTCGCGTTGATGGAGGAAGATGACTGGGACCGGGTGATGGATATCAATGTAAAGGGCGCGTTCCTCACCACCCAAGCAGTGATGCGCGGGATGATCCGCAGGCGCCAGGGGCGGATCTTGAACGTGAGCTCGCTCGCGGGGGTCAAGATGATGGAGGCGCCTGTGCACTACAGCGCAGCGAAGGCCGCGCTCAAAGGGTTCACCGAGGCCCTCGCGAAGGAGATCGGTCGCTACGGCATCACCGTGAATTGCATCGCGCCCGGCGTACTCGAAGACGGGCTCTCCCAGAATCTACCCGAGGCGCGAATGACCGAGTTCCTCAAGCACTGCGCGCTCGGCCGCAAGGGCACCTTCGCCGAGTGCGCGGAGGTCGTTGCCTTTTTGGTCTCCGACCGGAACAGCTTCATGAACGGTGCGACGGTCGTGCTGGACGGCGGCGTATGACCGCGGCAGCCGCGGGGGCTCGCTTCGAAGGTAAGGTCGTGCTCGTGACGGGGGCGACGCGAGGCATCGGCCGAGCCACGGCGCTGGCGTTCGCGGCGGAGGGCGCCACCGTTATGGTGAACGAGCGAAAGACTGACTCGGGCGCACAGGCTGTCGTCGAGGAGATCCGCGCAGCGGGAGGAACGGCGGAGGGCCACACCGCCGACATCCGCGACTCTTCGGCCGTCAACGCGATGATCCAAGCCATCGTGAGCTCCCACGGCCGAATCGATGTGCTCGTCAACAACGCCGGTATCACGGCGGATGCGCTCACTCCGATGATGACCGACGACGAGTGGGACTCGGTCTTGAGCGTCAACCTGGGGGGCGCGTTTCGGGTCGCCCGTGCGGTCGCCAAGCCGATGATGCTGGCCAAGCGTGGTCGCATCATCAACGTATCGTCGGTCGCCGGGGCGAAGGGTGGTCGCGGCCAAGCCAACTACGCGGCAAGCAAGGCCGCGCTCGAGGGCTTCACGCGAGCGCTCGCGGTGGAGCTCGCACCCAAGGGCGTGCTCGTGAACGCGGTGGCTCCGGGCGTGATCCTTACAGAGATGAGCCGGCGCGTCCGTGAAGCGGCCCCCGAGGAGGTGCTGTCGAAGATCCTCCTCAGGCGTTGCGGGGAGGCCCGCGAGGTTGCCCGCGTCATCACCTTCTTGGCGAGTGAGGACGCATCCTACGTCACGGGCGCCGTGATCCCGGTCGATGGCGGCTTCAAGATGGGCTGACCGTCGAACGAAGGGTGGCCTCACCCAACGATCGAGTAGCCACCGTCGACGTTGATGGTCTGCCCGTGAATCATCGCTGCACGGCTCGACAACAAGAACGCCACCACGCTGGCGACATCCTCCGGAGTGGTCAGCCGCGCTAGCGGCGTCCGCCCTTCCGCTGCAGAGACGAGCTCCGCTTTGTTCGGAAAATGCGCGAGTGCGCGCGTCATCACCAGGCCGGGGCTCACCACGTTCAGGCGGATCCCTCGGGGGCCAAGCTCGAGCGCGAGCTGCCGAACCATCGCCTCGAGCGCCGCCTTGCTCGCCGCGGCCGCCGTGTATTGCGGTATCGCGCGAACTGCACCGAGCGAGCTGAGCGCGACGACGGCCCCGCCCGAGCTCAGCAGCGAGCCGCGCTCTCCTCGCGGAACTGCGAGTGTCTGCATGAGGTCGAAGAAGGAGTACGCATTGACGTCCATCGTCCACTTCGTATGGCGAGGCGTCAGGCTCAGCGCGTCGCGAAAGACACCCGATGCGGCGCAATGCACCAGGAGGTCGACCTGCCCGAGCTTCTCTTGGACCTCCGCGAGGAACGCCTGCGTGCTCGGACCGTCCCCGAAATTCACCCGAAACACCGCCGGCGCTCGAGCCTGGAGGCTACGGACGAGCTCCGCCGTCTCCTTTGCTCCCTCGTGGTCGGAGAAGTACGCAAAGTCGACGATCGCGCCCGCGGCCGCGAGTTCTCGAACCACGGCGCGCCCAATGTCCCCGCTGCCACCCGTTACGAACGCGCGCTTCCCTGAAAGTCCGGGTTCCATCGTCGAGGCATCCTACGCAACTCGAACCGGGCCGTCAGGGCGTGGTTGTTGTCGCGCGGGCGATGGGATACCGGAGAACGATGTCGACGAGCGCAGCGCTGAGCTCTGGGGAGCGCCTGCTTCACCACACCACCAGCCTGTGCAAGGTGTGCAAAGACGGTGTGCCTGCTTCGGTGGTGGCGACGCCGGCGGGCGAGGTCTGGATGCGAAAGTCTTGCAGCCTTCACGGCGAGCAGACGGTCCAGCTCTCGAATAGCGCCGCTTGGTACGAGAGCACTCGCGCTACCGCGCAGTCGGCCGTGCCGCCGAAGGTGGCCGTCAAGCCGGTCGAGTTGGGGTGCCCGTTCGACTGCGGGCCATGCACCACGCACACCCAGAAGATCCGCCTTCCGGTCGTCACCATCACCAGCGCCTGCAACCTCGATTGCCCGATTTGCTACGTCCACAACAAGAACGACGACGCGTATCACATGGCTCGCCCCGAGTTCGAGGCCGTGCTCGCTCGCCTTCAGTCTGACCACGGGGCAGAACTCGACATCGTGAACCTCACCGGCGGTGAACCCACGCTCCACCCCGAGTTCTTGGAGTTTATCGGGCTCGCGCGGCAGTCGGGCGCCCACCGCGTCACCGTCTGCACGAACGGCCTGCGGCTCGCCAAAGACGAGGCTCTGGTGCAGCGCCTCGCCGAGCTCGGCGGCCGCGTCGCGCTTTCGTTCGACACCTTCGAGAAGGAGGCCGACGAGCTCATGCAGGGTGCTCGCCTGCTCGACCTCAAGCTGCGCTGCCTCGATCTGCTGGAGAAGTACGACGTCGATACCACGCTGATCCCAGTGATGACGAAGGGAGTGAACGACCACGAGATCGGTGCGATCTTGGAGCTCGCGTTCCGTCGGCCAAACATCCGTCACATCGAAGTTCATACGATGACGTTCACCGGTCAGAGCGGCGTTGCCTTCCCACGGACCGGGAGGATCTCGATGTTCGAGGTGTTGACCGCGATCGAAGAGACGACCGCGGGGGTGCTTCGGACGAGTGACTTCGTGTCCTCGCCGTGCGCCCATCCTCTCTGCTACCAGATCGCTTATTTGCTGATGGATCCAGCGGGGGGGCCACCGGTTCCGTTCACTCGCTTCATGAGCCGTGAAGACCTGCGCGCGGCTCTCTCGGATCGGCTTTACCTCGAGCCCACGGCCAAGCTCGAGAACATCCTGCGCGAGGCGATCGATCGGTTGTGGGCTTTTGGGGACGACGGGGACGAGCGGACCCTCGGCCTGCTCAAGTCGCTGCTGCTGACGATGTTCCCCCATGATCGCGCGCTCACTCGTGATGAGGCGCTGCGCGCTGGGGAGCGAGCGATCAAGGCCGTCTACGTCCACTCGCACATGGATGAGGAGACGTTCGATACCGAGCGAGCCGCAGATTGTTGTGACAGCAACTGCTACGCGGACGGGCGTTCGATCCCGGTGTGCAACTACAACGTGCTCTACCGCGACAAGGAGCCGCAGTTCAACGTTACGCCCCGCCGCTGGGATACGCGGGCTGGAGGCAACAAGGCCGCTCGTTCGCTTCCACTTTTCAAGGACTGATATGGCTGCTCGCAGACTGGAGGGTAAGCGTTGCCTCGTTACCGGCGGTTCACGAGGCCTCGGCCTCGCGATCGGGTTGGCCTTCGCGCGCGCCGGGGGAAGGGTCGCCTTTACCTATTCGCGCAACACGGAGGACGCGGCGGATGCTCGAGCCCAACTCCGTGCGGCTGCCGCGAGCGCCGGGACGCCGGAAGCGCTGGGGGAGCCGCTGGACTTTCGAGGGGCCGTCTCGGATGCCGCTCACGTAAGCGAGACCGTCGGCGCGCTCACCAAGGCTTGGGGTGGCGTCGACGTGCTCGTCAACTGCGCAGGCCCGACGCAGATCCTTCCGATCGCGCTCTTGGAAGAGGCCGATTGGGATTCGGTGATGAACGGCAACGTCAAAGGCGCGTATCTCTTCTCCCGGGCCGTCCTCAAGTCGATGATCCGGGCACGCGCTGGGCACATCCTCAACATCGGCACCTTCGCCTCGGAGCGCGTCGTCGAAGCGCCCGTGCACTATGCCGCGGCGAAGGCGGCGCTGCGCGGAATGACGGAGGCGCTGGCGAAGGAGGTTGGGCGCTACAACATCAAGGTGAACCTGGTGGCGCCGGGGCTCCTCGACGCGGGCTTGTCGCGAACGTTGCCTCGCCATCGCCTCGACGAGTACGTCTCGCAGTGTCCAATCGGGCGGCTCGGGTCCGTGACCGAGCTAGCGGACGCCGTGACCTTCTTGGTCTCTGACGAGAACACCTTCATGACCGGGGCCAAGCTCGGCTTCGACGGAGGGGTGTGATGAGCACAGAGTCGCTCAAACATACGCTGCGCCATGGGTTCGACGATTTTCGCCAGTTCGTAAACCCGCTCATCGCTCTGCGCACCGAGCTCTCCGGTGAGCCTGTTCGCGTACTCGGCACCGCCGAAGGTCGGCTCGTCACGGCCGATGGCCAACGCGTTGAGGACTTCCACGGTACGCAAGCCTTCGGTCATCGCAACGAGTCGATCAGCCGCGCAGTGATCGACTTCCTGCAGTCCGATTCGCCCTCGTGGTTTCCCTCGCGGGTCAACCCGTTCGCTGGGACCCTCGCGCGCCGGCTCTGTGAGCGCGCCAATGTCGGCGGGACGGCGGTCTATTCCAACGCTTACTTCGCGAGCTCCGGGAGTGAGGCGGTCGAGGCCGGCATCAAGCTCGCGCGGGCAGTCACGGGCCGTCCCCGCGTGCTGTCGATGGAGCGCGCCTATCACGGCTGCACGATGGGCAGCTGCGGCTTGATGGCGAAAGGGGTGTTCCGCGATCCGTTCGGTCCTCACCTCCCAGGCTTCGAGGCGTTGCCCTTCGGAGAGGTCGGGGCGCTAGCGCAGGCGCTCGCACGTGAGGACGTCGCCGCGGTGGTCGTCGAGCCGATCCAGTTGGAGGGCGGCGTTCATGTCCTCTCCACCGAGTACGTGGCTGCGCTTTCGGCGCTCACGCAGCAGCACGGCACGCTGCTCATCGCCGACGAGGTGCAAACAGGGCTCGGTCGGACAGGGCGTTTCCTCGCGAGCGAGGGTTGGCCTCGCCGCCCTGACGTCGTGCTCCTCGGAAAGCACCTGGGAGGAGGCTTGCTCCCCGTCTCAGCGATGTTGACGACGCAAGCGCTGTTCGAGCGTGCTTACGGGAAGAACTTCGAGACCTCCGAGGCTCACAACTGCACCTTCAGCGGGAACGGCGCCGGCTGCGTGGCTGCGCTCGCCGCGCTCGATCTCCTGACCGACGCGCTGGTCGAGCGGATCGCGGCGGTCGGAGCGCGGTTTCGCCGCGGTCTCGACGAGGCGCTCAGCGGGCTCCCTCTGTTCAAAGAGGTGCGAGGCGAGGGGCTCGTGGCCGGCATCGTGCTTGCGGAGTCGGATCACCCGTGGCTCTCCTTCGAGCACTTCGGCATGGGGGACCTCTCGGGTCACCCGACGACGGGGCTACTGCTCTGTCACCGTCTCTACAAGCGCGGTTTTTTCTGCTTCGTGTGCGGCAACGACTGGAGCGTGCTGCGGCTCCAACCGCGCTTCACGATCGAAGAAGAGACGCTCGAGGATTTCACACGCATCGTCCGCGAAGAGCTGGAGTTCCTATGCAACCTCAGCTGAAGCTCGGCACTGCGCTCGTGTTCGGGGGGACGGGGACGGTGGGCAGCGCCGTGGTTCGGAACCTCAGCTCTCGCGGCATACCGGTGGTGTTCACGTATTGCGCTTCCGAGGAGAAGGCGCGCGCGCTCGAGGCGGAGACCTTGCAGCGGGCCCTCCATCTCGACCTGCGCAACCCCGACGCGATCGAGCCGTTCCTTCGCGACCTTACCGAGGACATCGGGATCTTCATCCACTGTGCGGCGACGAGTCGAGCCGCGACGCTGGAGGACATCAGCAACGACGAATGGCAAGCGGTGCAAACGGTCAACGCGACGTCGGCGTTCGTGGCCACGCGGGGTCTCGCGCCCAGGATGGTTGCGCGCGGAGGCGGGAGGATCGTCTTCGTGGGAGCGCTGGCGCCGAATCAAGCGGCCGCCGTGCCCGTTCACTTCGCGGCGACGCAAGGCATGCTCAGCTCGATGACGATGGCCCTGGCGAAAGAGCTCGGGGGCAAGAACGTGCTCGTCAACATGCTCGCCTTGGGGCTTCTCGAGAGCGGGCTCTCGCGTGAAATCTCGCCGCAGCTCGTCGCCGACTACAAGACCTTCAGCGCCCTCCGCAGGCTGGGTAACGCACAGGAGGCGGCCCGCGTGATCGCGTGGCTGGCGCTGGAAAATAGCTACATCAATGGGGAAGTCGTAACCGTCAACGGTGGTGTGTGAAGCGGACCTCCGCCTCTCTGGCGCTGGACTACGCGATTCTCCCTCTCTTTGTTGGGGCGGCGCTGCTCGCAACCTGGAGCGTCCTCGCGGCTGGCGTACCTGACCAGCTCGCCATTGGGGTGGTCATCGGTGGCGTGGCCGTCGGTGCCGGAATCCTCGAGCGCATACGGCCCGAACGCGCTGACTACGTCGCGCTTGACCAGCCGCTCTATGTCGAGGTCTTGCACTTCCTTTTCAACTATCAGCTCGGTTACGCGCTGGGCTTTGGCGCATGTCTGGCTCTGCCAACGGTTTCGGCGCTCGCGCTCTGGCCGCACACCTGGCCGCTCGTAGGGCAGGTCTTGCTCGCGGGGATGCTGGGCGAGGCGCTCTCGTATTGGCAACATCGACTGTTCCACACCGTACCGTGGCTCTGGCGGTTCCACCGGCTTCACCACAGCGGCGGGCGCTTGAACCTCGTGCGGACAGGGAGGTTCCACTTCGTCGACCTCGGCGTTGGCGCCTTTCTGACGTTCTTG
Source organism: Polyangiaceae bacterium (assembly GCA_044376115.1). Classification (GTDB taxonomy): domain Bacteria; phylum Myxococcota_A; class Polyangia; order Polyangiales; family Polyangiaceae; genus Xiheicaenibacterium. The sequence continues at coordinate 41,178 of JBILLK010000039.1, forward strand.
CCTCTCGTCGTCTTGGGGGCGCCGCCATCGGTCGTCGCCTGGGTCGGTAGCCTCACAGGGACGTTGGGCGTGCTGTCGCACGCCAACATTCGGATGCGGGCCCCCGTGCTCTTGAGTCGGATCATTTGTACGCCCGCCATGCATCGGCATCACCATTCGCTGGACGCAGGTGAGGGCGCCACCAACTATGGGACGCTCGTGACGTTCTGGGATGTACTGTTTGGCTCGTACGCGACGCCACGGGCCGACGGCCCCGCAGCGGTCGGCGTGCAGGAGGACCCGACGCCTTCCGGCTTTTGGGCGCAAACCCTCTCGCCGTTCAGGCGGCGCTGATCGTGGGTCCCCGTCAAAGGCCCGCGGCCCTGCTACCCGCAGCTCGTCCAGCGCCGGGGCGTTGGCTGGCGGCCCCCGTGATCGCCGCGCTCGTCGTTCACGCGGTGTACAAGCTCGAGCACGACGCGCTCCAAGAGATGCTCTGGTCCTGTCACGTCGCCTCCGCGCTGATCGCGCTCGGGATCCTTGTTCGCGCGGTCTCCTTGGTCGCTGTGGGTGCGGTCTTTCAGTTCGCGATGGGTCTGCCTTCCTACGTCGTCGATTGGGTTGCGACGGGTGAGACGACAGCGTCATCTGTGTTGGTGCACACCGTGCCTCCCGTCGTGGCGGTGCTCGCGCTGCGTCGGCTCGGTGCGTGGCCTCGATGGGTGCCTGTTGCGTCGGGCTTGCTCTACGTTGCGCTGCTGATCCTCTGCCGCTGGATCACGCGGCCGTCGCTCAATGTGAACCTAGCCTTCGAGCCGTGGGCGCCGTCGGCTGCCCTCGGCCCGACCTGGAGCCTACGCGCGCTCAACCTGGTGATGATGGCGGCGCTTCTACCGTTGATCGACCGGGCCTTGCGCGCGTTCACGCGGGCGTCGTCCGCTCGGGCGGGAGCCACCGCGTGAGCGAGCAGCGCCTCAATCAAACGACGAGCTTGTGCTCAGAGTGCAAGCGCAGCGTCGTGGCCGAAGTGTGGCGACGCGGGGACGTGATCGAGCTTCGAAAGCGCTGTTCGGAGCATGGCGAGTCAACGGTGGTCGTGTCCTCGAACGCCGATTGGTACCTGGAAACGCTCGCTTGTGCGCCCGCCCTCACGCCCCCCGAGCAGGCCCATGCGGTGTCTCAAGGCTGCCCGTTCGACTGCGGTCCGTGCACGAGCCACGAGCAGCGGGTGCTGCTCCCGATCGTGCCCATCACCTCCGCATGCAACCTCGATTGCCCCATTTGTTACACGCACAACCGTAACGATGGGGCCTTCCACATGACGGAGGCTGAGCTCCAAGCCATTCTCGGTCATCTGCGGCGCGCCGATCCCGACAAGCGGATCATCAACCTCACCGGCGGAGAGCCCACGCAACACCCTGCATTCGAGCGGCTCGTCGAGCTCTGTCACGAAGAGGGAATCCATCGCATCACCGTCTCCACCCATGGGCTCCGGTTCCTGAAGGAGGAAGCGCTGCTCGAGCGACTCGCGCGCTTGGACGCGCGGATCGTCCTCTCCTTCGACTCGTTCGACGCTGCGACGAACAAGGAGATGCTTGGGGGGAACTTCCTCGAAGGAAAGCTGAAGGTGCTGTCGCTCCTCGAGAAGCACGGCGTGCAGACCTCGCTCTTACCAGTGATCGCCAAGGGCTCGAACGATCACGAGATAGGTCGCTTCGTTGAGCTCGCGCTCGCGAAGCCCTTCATCCGTAGCGTCGAGTTCCACACGATGACCTTCACTGGACAGGGTGGTTCTGGCTTCTCCCGCAGCGGTCGCTACACGACCTACGACGTGCTTTGGGACCTGGAGGTGCAAACCTCCGGCACCTTGCGCGTGGCAGACTTCGTTCCATCGCCGGCGGCGCACCCTCTTTGCTACTCGGTCGCTTATCTCTTGAGACTCCGCACGGGGCGTTGGCTGCCCTTCACGCGCTTCATGCCCAAGGCGGAGTTTCGCGCGATGTTGGCAGGCGGACTCTACCTCGAACCGGGACCCGAAATGGAGCGCGCCCTGGAGGACATCCTGACGCGCCTATGGGCAGGCGAGATCCCGTGCGACGACGTCGATGAAGTCCTTGGAACGTTGAAGGAGTTGATGGCGCGCGTATTCACGCCCAGCGTGCCTCATGCGGAGCGCCTGCGCATCTCCGAGACCTACTCCAAGGCGATCTATGTTCATGCGCACATGGACGAGGAGACCTTCGACACCGATCGCATTCGTCAGTGCTGCGTCGGGATCCGCGAGCCGAGTGGCGCAAACATTCCATCGTGCGCCTACAACGTGCTTTATCGCGACCGCGACAAGCGGTTCAGCCTCGCGCCCTCCGCGCCGCTCATCACCCTTGGGCGCGGACGTCCGAGCCGATAGCCGCCTGCTTTCAGTTCGAGCAGCCCTCTGCGTTCTGTGCCCACTCGGGGTAGTCGCTGAGGGTGGTCAGGTTGTGGAGCGCTGCGCTGCGGGCCACCGAGGGCGTGTCGCAGTGACCTACTTCACCGAGGAAGCGGTCGAGGTCGTATTGGGCGCAGTGCGTTGAAGCGGGGCTTTTGACGTGCGGCTCGAGGCCGTTGAAGCCGAAGCCGAGCGAGACGGTCATCGAGCAATCGCCGTCAGTGGTCTCCGACTGGCGGTACACCCAGGCGTTGCGCACGTTGTTCGGGACGTTCACCTGCCAGGCCTGCGGTTGGTACGGGTCGAACAAGACCATCGCCTTGACGATCGAGTGCGACGCGGAGACGCGCAGATCCTTGCGCAAGCGTTCGGCGATGTCGCTGATGTTTTTGCCTCCCCAGGAGAAGCCGACCAAGTGAATGTCCGCGGGCGAGTCATCGCCGTCCACCTCGCCATCGCCGTTCTCGTCCAACGTTTCAAACAGGGCGCGGTAGGCGCCCTTCTCGTTGAGCGCCCCAAAGGCCGGGTATTCGCCGTCCCAGATCACCTCGATGCCCGCGTCCTCCGCTGCCAGGCACACGGCGAACAAGCCTTTGTCCCAGCCGGTGGTGCGGTCGGAGAGACCCTGCTGACACAGCAGCAAGCGGCGTGGCGCCGAACTCGCAGCGCTATCCTCTTCCGCCGAATCACCTTCCAGCGAGGTCTGCCCGGGCGCGCAAGCCGCACCGCTAAGCAGCAAGAGACCAACGAGCGAAGCGACCAACGATGCCGATGAGCTCATGCTCGTAACCGTGCCTGAGCCGTTTCAGCTTGGGTAGCTTTCGGCTGTTGACCCGTGTTCAATTAATGCCCGTCGGTGCAAAAAATCAGGCGCGCTGGATTCGCGCGGAACGCCGTCCATGGACGCCTTCGACCGCGGGCCGTGAGCGCACATCGAGCGCGGGTTCGGGCGCTTGCGGCGCTCCGGCCGCGGCACACCGCTATCAGCCCTCTTTCGCCTGCGCGCCGCCCAACGCGAGCACGCTGGTCCACTCGGCGGCGTCTTCGCATTCGAACGACAACTCGACGCGGCCGGTCGCCTCGAAGGGGCGGTCGGTTTCGAGCTTGAGCTCTCCGTCCTTGTGCGCGACGCGAAGGTTCGAAAGGTCGCTGCCGGATACCTGGATGGGGAAGGGGCACAGGATGTACAGGCCCTTGCCGGTCAATACGAGCTCGCCCGGCTTGATCGAGCGCATGCCCGAACGCATGCCTTGACCAACGAAGTCGTGCAGCTTGATGTGGAGTCGCCGACTGCCCGAGCGCTTCTTGATCCCGTCGGCGGCGAGCTTCGCGATGATGCGGTTGCGAATCCAACGCACGAGCCCAACTACGAACACGACGATCAGGACGGGGAGCAAGACCGCGAAGCCGACGATTCCGAGCACGAGGCCAAGGGACATGCTGGCGAAGATACCAGTCCCGGAGGAAGCGCAGCAGGGTTCGGGGCGCGGCGGACGATCTTGAAGCCTTCTACGGCGGCGACGCGACGATCGCTAACACTGTATCCCCCGAAAACGTGGCTCCAACGAGGGCGCCGCTCTGTGCGGTCTGATTGACCGCCGCCGCGATTTCGAACACCACCGGTCCACCGAGCGTGGGCTGCATCGTGAGCTCGGGAGCGAGCAGCAAGTGGGTCTGACCACCGGAGGTCGGATAGCCGCCGGTTTCGCTCGCCAAGTACGCCCCGGATTGCGTGATGGCCGCGACGCCAGTTTCGAAGCGATTGCCACATTGATTGGACGTCTGCGCGGGCGACATTTCGAGCTGCGAGAGCACGTGCAGCTGCGCGGGGCCTTCGGTTTCCAGCGTGGTCGAGAGAACGTCGGTGAAGGACGTCGTCATGCCTACCGGCATATCGGTCCCAGCGCCGAATTGGTCCCATATGGTGCGGAAGTAGCTGGCCGCTGCGATGCTTCGCTCGCGGCACTCGGGGCTTGGGTCCTCCACCCAGACCTCGAGCGAGGAGTCCGCAGCGAGGTTGACGACGCCGTTCTGACAGTCGCTACTGCGATATTGAGACATCGTCACCGTGATGCGGTCGTGCTCCGGTGTGAGGTCGCCATAGGCCAACATTCGACGCGTGAGTTGCTCCTCCGGGCACAGGTCTTCGCCCGCTCCGAAGTTGATGATCTTGGGAAAGGCTGGGTCTCCGACCTGCACTGTGCTGGACCAGCCGTGGACGCCGAGGCTCAGAGCGCCAACGCCAAACAGGTTCAAATTGAGCCGAACCAGCGTCAGACCTTGATCGGGCACCGGTTGATCGAAGACGAGCACAGGCGCGTTGCCCGGAACGCAATTGAGGCTTACCGAACGTGCGAGCGGATAGACGTACTTCCTCACGGGCGCGCATCCCTGCGGGCCGCCGCCTGTGCCCCCTGCGCCGCCGCTGCTTCCGCCTGCGCCGCCCTCCGCGCCGCCGCCTCCATCGCCTGCTGCCGCGCCGGTTCCGCCAGCACCGCCGCTGCCACCAGCCACCATTACGCCGCCGCCTGAAGCTCCGTTCCCGCCGCCCGTGCTCGCGCTGGTCGCACCATCGTCACCGCAGCTCGCCATGCAGAGCGCCGCACACCAAAGCACGAGTCGAGGTTGGCTCACGAGCCGAGCGTAGCAATACGGGCATCCGTGTACTTCGCTGTCGTCGGGCATGCCGCTTGCGCGACCGTGAGATGAGCGCAGCCGAACAGGCCCTCCAATGGGAACGCCGTGAATGCGAGGGCGTTGCGCCCCGACTCTCACACACGGGTCGACGCGCGCCTCCCGATCGCGCGAAAAGGCAAAGGAGTCCGGAGCTTGGCGCCTCCCGAAAACACCTCTTGCGCGGTGCCTGGAGATCCTACATGTGGGTGTTATGCGCAGCCTGTTGCCCTCCCTGCTCGGCCTGGCCCTCTTGATCGCATGCGCGCCCGGGCGCCCGACTCCTGAAACCGAGGACGTGGGCGAGCGCGACGACGGCGCGCTGTCGGGTACCACCGATGGGCTGAAGATCGTCGTCCACGAAGACGCCAAGATCGAGCTGCGCGACGGCGCGCAGGTGCTGGTGGTTACAGGGTCGACCAGCAGGAATCTGGACGCGGTGTCGAGCGCCCGAGCGTTCGGAGGTGCGTTCGGTCAGGCCAGCAAGGTCGGGCCGAAGTCGTTCGAGATCGTGTTTACGGCGCAGGCCGAGGTCGATGAGGTCCTGCGCGGGACACCGGTGCAGCTTGCGGTCCGCACCAAGACCGGGGCGGTGCGCGACTTCACCGCTGAGCTCCGCGTCGCGCCGAGTTACGAGAAATTCACGGGCGCAACCGGCATCTTCGTTCGAGCGGAGATCGAGCCTGTGTACGCCGGTGGGTTCGCAGACCGGACGCGCTTCCGCAGCACCTTCTCCACCCCAGCGGGCGCAACCAATGTGTCGGTGTCGAGCCAGTCGAATGGTGTCGTCGTTCCCTTCGCGCAGGCGCCCAATGATTGGACCTTCGACCGCACGACCTCGAGCCTGCTCGCCGAGCTCGATAAGAAGACCGACCGAACCACGTTCAAAGCCAGCGTGTCGCAGCAACTCTCGACGAAGAAGGCGGCTGCGGTTGCCAAGGTCGTCGAGCTCGCAGTGACCTCGGATGATCCTGCGGAAGCCTTCCCAGCTCCCGCGTGCGACGCCAACGTCTCCGCGTGCGTCGAGGCCTCGCTCACCTCGGGCGATGTGTCGGCGTGCGGCGACTACCTCGAGGTAACCACCTGCCTGGCGTCGCCGCGTTCCTGTTTGTTTGGCTGGACGCTGGAGCAGGCGCTGAGCGGCAGTGGCTTCGGAAACACCGGCTTCGGACTGATCGAAGACGCGGCTGTGCTTTCGCCCGAGCTGTCGGCGAAGGTCATCGCCGCCGCGAAGGAGCGCGACGCAACGATCTCCACGCTGGCTGAGGCACTGGCGCTGGGCGCTTTCGAGCACACCGAGTTCCAGCGCGTCGCGACGGGAGAACCGTTCGACGCGTTGACCGTGACGGTCGGCGGAATGAAGTACGGCGCGATCTTCGAGGCTGATGGCTCAGCACGGGTTGCCTCGGTTCAGAACTCGTTCCTTGGGGCCTGTACACTCGTCGGGGCAACTGGTGGTGCCCAGGCCGGCGAGGATTGCAATGATGGGTTGGTCTGCGGCGCTGACCTGACTTGCCTGGGGCAGAACCCCGCGGTGGGCTTCGGCAAGTGCGTTCCGAACGAAGCGCCTGCGGGAACGGGCGAGGCGTGCGGAGTGGTCGGCGGACAACCGACCGACTGCGCGAGCCAAGCGCTGGTTTGCGGCGGCCTTACCGGCACGATCGAAGAAGGCATCTGCGTGCCCACGTGGCTCCGAGGTCAGTTCGATGATTGGGATGTGACCCCGCTCCCTCCAACTGGCACGCTCGAACGCGGCATCGAGGCCTATGGGCTCGCGACCGTCGCGATGGACGCTGGCGTCTATGTCGAGGTGGTCAACATCGTTCCGAGTAAGATCGTCGTCAAACTCCGCAACCCCGCAGGGACAGAGTCGACGTTGTGGGATGGTCCTGCAATCGGATTGGCAGAGCCGCAGATTGACGGTGACAACTTCATCGAAATCGCTGCCACAGCCGACTCCTTCCCAGGCGATGAGTCGGCCAATGGGACCTACACGCTCGTGGTCGAGAGCCTTCCTGGCAATGATCCGGGAGGCGAGGTTAGCGATTGGCACCTTACCGTCACGAGCCGCTTCGATTGACTCAACGGTTCACTCGAAAGCCTCGAGCTCCGCTATCGTCGATCAAACGATGCGCCACCAATGGTTTACGGTTTTGAGTTCCGGCCTGCTGCTCAGCTGCGCGACCGGCGTGGAGATTGAAGGTTTTGGCGGGAACTCGAGCAGCAGCGATAGCGGCGTTGGCGCGAGCGCCGGCGTAGCGGGCGGCACGAGCCAGGGGGGCGAGGGTAGCGGTGGAGAGCCGACGGGCGGCGGCAACGTCGGTGGCACAGGCGGCGTTGGTGGGGCGGCTACCACGTGCGGTAACGGTCAACTCGATCCGGGAGAGACTTGTGATCCGCCGTCGAGCTGCCTCACGACGTGTGACGACGCAGACGCTTGTACGACCGATGTGCTGACGGGCAGCAGCGGGCAATGCAACGTCGCCTGCAGCCACACTGCGGTAACTGCCTGCGTCGCCGATGGCTGTTGCCCAGCCGGCTGTTCGTCGCTGAACGATAGCGATTGTGGCTCCACCTACGGGCCAGTCCATACCTTTGCCGGATACTCGAGCTCGTTCCTGATCACGCAGTTTTCTTGCTCCAACGCAGCGGGAGATCCGGTAGGTGACGCGATCTGGTTCTGTGAGCATTTCTACGGCCCAACGTGCACCGCGATGCCGGGCGTCCAGACCCTGACGACCTCAGCTGACGCGATGATGCATTCAGGGACCAACTGCTACAGCCCGGAGCCCGTTGGTGTGGACGTGCCCGGCACGCAATGCATCGGCGGACCGTGCAAGATCGGGAACTTCGGCGCGACCTATGGAGCCATGGGTGGCATCACCAACATCGTCTGCGAATGCCCGTGACGCGAGCGCAGTTACGAACGTTCGTCCTTGCGCTCGACGGGGTGGAAGAACGCCCTCACATGGAGCGAATGGCCTTTCGCACCAAGCGCAAGACCTTCCTTACGATCGGCGCCGATGCACGCGTCAACCTGTTGGTTCAGCCGGAAGATAAGCGTGATTCGCTGCTCGAATCTTTTCCCGACGCCATCTTCTCACTCGGCGGCTGGACCCGGCTCGGGTTCGTCGCTGTCGATCTCGATACTGTCGATGAAGCGCTGCTCCGTGAGCTCGTGACCGACGCGTGGCGTGACGCGCTTCCCGTCACGAAGACCAAAGCCAAGGGTTCCGCGAAGCCCAAAGTAGTCCGCCGGTCGACCTGAACCAGGCCCGGACTCGCGCGCCGTAGCCCAGCTCTCGAAGACGACCGTCAAGCCACCGATCAGTCGAAGCGCGTCGTCAGCTCGAGCGAGAAGAGCGAGAAGGTGCCTTGCTCGCCTTCCACCGTGTCCAAGATATTCAACGTCCACAGCCCGTTCGCGACCTCGTCCCCCGGAACGGACACGACGATCCCCTCGGGTGCCGTCGGAAGAGGGCCCGAGCCGCGTGGCCACACCATCACGGTCGTTCCGGCTTCGGATGGGTTGGTCAGCGTTAGCTCCAAATCATCCGGGCGCGGATGGTCGATTACGACCCGCACGATGGCGTCGGTCGGCACGGTGGCCAGACCGGTGACTTGCACGCTCACTCCGGTGCTGGAATCCGGAACATCGACCAGCGTTCCGGAACTCTCCTCAATGAACTCATCGCGCATCCACCGCGGACTGCAGATGCCTTCGAAGTCGCTGCTACGGCCCGCGCAGATCAGGCCTGCCCCGCAGAAACCCTCGGCCGAACAGGAATCGCCGGCGCCTGCGATCTCGACGTTGTCCACGCAACGGCCCGCGCTCGACTCGGTGGCACCGAGGCACATCACGCCGGACTCGCACGGGGTCTCGGCATCGCAGCTGGGCGCGCTGAGATCGCGGTCTGCGCGCTCCCGCAACAATCGGAACGCCGTCTCCTTCACGCGCGAGATCGAGCCGAGGTGCGCCATCGAAAGGATGGGACGAGCGGCGGCGATATTCTTGAGCGCGCGCGAATCGATCGAGGTCTCCGCATCGAGCGTCGCGATGCTCGCGTTGTTCACGAGCTCGAGCGTGCGATCGGCTTGGTTCTCGGTGAAGTAGACATCGTAGTAGAACCCTCGCTCGATCCCGTAGCCGCGAGCCAAGGCGGAGGTCGCGAGCTGCTTGAGCGTGGCCGGGCCAATGCCTTTGACCGCATCGAGTACGCCGAGGGAGCGAAACGGCACGTCATCCGCGGTGCCCGCTACGCCGTCGGCGCCGTTGCGCTTGGCCAGGACCGCCGCCACCGTCGACTTCGACGTGATGCCCGCGGCCTTCAGCGCCGCAGCGTCGGTGGCCGGGTCGTCGACGAACGCGACGATTGCACGCGCCTCTTTGGTGCCCTCTGCAAAGGTGACCGCGGTGGCGAAGGATTCGTCGCCCGTCTGTTCGTTCTCGCCCTCACAGGCGCTGAGCGAGGTAACGAGGGTGAAAGCAAGGAGGCTGCGTGCGTTGATCATGGTGGTGCCTTCGGAGTTGGAGGGGGGCGGGTTCAGGTCCAGATGGCGATGGTCCACACGCCGACCATGTTGCCCTCGGGGGAGCGGCCGACGATGAAGACCGAGACCGCGGTGCCGTCGATGTGACCGGGCTCACCGTTCGCGCCGAAGTAGAAGACCTGCAGGTCGCTGAGGTTCGCCTCGAGCACGGCCTCGAAGTTGCGCATCTTGGTGCAGATCACCATCGACTCGGGATCACCCTTGTCTTGGCAGCTGTGTTCGGCCTTCTTCCAGTCGTCCCAGGTCTCGGTCATGGCGGCGAGATCGGCGAGCGGCTTGTCCGCGTCAGCGTCGTTGTCGACCAGGTCCGCGAAGGCTGCGCGCACGGCTTCTTCGGAGATGTCGCCGCTCAGCGGAGCCGACACGAAGGTGAACGGGAAGTCCGACTCGCTGATGTAGGTGAGGCCGTCGGCGGCCTTCTCGATCTGCGTCTTGATCTCCGCGTCGGTCGTTTCGCCTGCGGAGGTGAGCTCGCGCACGATGCGGTGAACGGTGCTGGCGCCGGTGAAGGCACCCGACTTCGACGCATACATCTCGCCGCGCCCGATGACCTCGCCGTTGGAGGCGACGAGGCGGAAGGTGTGCTGACCGCTGGCGCCTTCGACCACCTGGAAGTTGGTCGAGTCGACGGCGTTGGCCTTGACCGCTTTCACTCCGCTCTCGGCCTTGCTCTTCGAGCTGTAGCCCTGCGACTGCAGCACGATCTGCCCGTTGCCGGCGCGGAGGCGGAAGTAGGTCTTGCCGTCCTTGCCTTTGAAGGTCTCGAAGCGCGGGCCGCCTGCTTCAGCCGGTGCGCTCGTCGGGCTCTGCAGCGCGGCGATCACGGCGTCGACGGCCTTCTTGGCGCTCGACTCGGTGGTGTAGAGCTCGCTCGTGCCGATGATCTCGCCGTTCGTCGCAACCAGGTTGAAGTAGAACTCGCCGTTGTCGGCGCCGAGTACCTTGAAGTTCGCTAGCACCTTGCCGTTCTTCTTGACCGACGTGATGCCCTTCTTGGCGCTCGAGAGCGAGGTGTAGCCCTCGGAGCGAAGGATGCGCTCGCCGTTCTTGGCGAGCAGCTGGAAGTAGGTCTGACCGTCTTCGCCGGTGAAGGTCTCGAAGCTGCCGGTGCTGGCCGTGACGTTCTGTTCATCCCCCGTCTCCACCGAGTCATCACAAGCCGGAACACACAGGGCGAGGACCAAGGTTGCTGCAATGGATCGGAGGAGGTTCTTCATGATGGCCGGCCTTAAGCAGGTTGTGGGCCAACTTCAGAGCCCAACACTCCCCTCGATTGGGCCGGAATTTGTGGCGCCAACCTCACGAGTCGCACATCAGTCACCATGTCGTCATGAGAAGGAGATCCAAGTGGGCAAACAATGATCCATTCACCCGACCCGCTGGTGGTCCGCGCTCCCAACGCGAAGCTGGGTTGGGCCGATCTCCCGGACGTCTCTTGGTCCGGACGCTCCCGCGGTCTTTTCGGGTTTGCGCGGCTGGGGCTAGATCCTGGGATGGTTACGACGGGCTTTGGCGCACACGCGCGGGTCGCGCTGCTGTGGGTTTCGATCGTGGGCTGCGGGGTTGACGTGAGGGTCGCGGACGATGACGGCGCAGGGGCTTCTTCGGAGGGCGCAGGCTGGGCCGTGGGCGGAGCCGGCGGCGGAAGCGGTGAGGGCGGCCAGACCGCCTACGACCTGCAGGCTGGGTGCTCCGCGATGTGTGACCAGCCGTGTGTGGGCTCCAAGACGCTTTGCACCGAAGACTGCGTCGAGGCTGCAGGGTGGGCTCTGGGCTGCGAGCGCGATGCGGTCGAGTGGTACGGCTGCACCATGGACTACTGCGTCGGAGCACAAGACTGCACGGAGCTCGAGTCAAACATCGTTGGGTGCCTGAATCGAGGTGGCTGCGAAGACCCGGTGGACGGTAGCTTCCAGCTGCTATGCGAGGCACCATCCAGCTACGCTTGTGACGATAATGGATGCGAAGAGTTGAACAGCTGCGGCTGCTCCGCTCCTTGCTACGACGGCCACTCGGCGAGCGTCAGCTGTGACATCGACTGGGAGGACTTTTCCGAAACGTCCACACCACGCCATGATTGCCGCTGCTTCTTCGACGGTGAATTCGTCGGAGAGTGCTCCACCTACAGCATAAACGCGTGCCTCGTCGAGTACTCCTGCTGTTCGGGTTGGTTCGCCGCAGACTGAGCGTGCTCATCCCGCCGTCGAGGGAGCGACGCGCGTCTTCACCTGCGAGCGACGGCTTCGAGCCAGCGGCCTTCTGGTGCATGCACACGGTCGCGTTGTTGGCGTCGACGACGGCCAGGGTCGCAAACGGCAATTCGATGCGACGGTAGGCGGCCCTGCGCGTCCTTGGTTACTGGCCCAAGCCTCACCTTCAATGGCTACCGTGTCAGCTTCCTTGGGAGATCAATCGATCGTGTACAAAGCTCGTAGTTTCGCGTGGTTGAACTTGGCCGTGCTCGTTGCGGCAGCGGGTTGCGGTGCCGATCTGAAGGTCTCGGAGGACGGTGGCGCGGGCTCGGCCGGAGCAGGCTCCGGGGGTAACGCGGCCTACGACGTGCAAGGCGAGTGCGCTGTGATCTGCGAGCAGCCGTGTATCGGCTCGTCGGCGAGCTGCAATGAGGACTGCGTAGCGGCTGGAGCTTTCTTTCTCGGCTGTGAGCAGTCAGCGCTGGAATCGTACGCCTGCATTGTGGATTCTTGCGGGGCCCAAGGTTGCGATGATCTGGAGGCTGATATCTTCAGCTGCCTGGAGCGAGGGGGGTGCGAAGACCCTGAGGACGAGTCGCTCCAGCCGTTGTGTGAGAACTCGTCCGGCTCGGTTTGTGGAGAGGATGGATGCGACGAGGTCGACTTCTGCGGCTGCACCGCTGGTTGCTCCGACGGCCACAGCGCCAGCGTCACCTGTGACATCGACCGTGAGAAGTCCGACATAAGCGGCCCCCTCTTCGACTGCCGTTGCTTCTTCGATGGTCAACTCGTCGGAGAGTGCAGCATCCATGGTCAGAGCGCCTGCCTCGTCGAAGAATCCTGCTGCCGGGGCCTTTTCGCCGTGGACTGAGACTGCACCGTGTAGGAGCAGGTCAGCGCGCTCGACTCCATCGGCTTCCTTGCTCACCGCGTAAGGATAGCTCTACCGAATCGACCACCAGCACCATCGTCATCGCGCTGTTGAGCGCGTCGCGCATCGCCATCGTGCGCGGGGTCATTCGACGTTCCCACCACGCCGACCACGCCGCGCTGGCCTCGGTCCCGCCCAGCTCCGAATCCTCGAACACCACGTGGGTCCGCGCTGCAGCGTGTTCGACTCGGCACCGTAGCCGCCCTTCGAGGGTCAACGTTTCGGGCTCTTCGCGAGGAATCGTCACCTGCGCTTGGACGCGCAGGCTCGCCGCACAAGGTTTGGAGCGATCGCCAAGATCCGCGTCGAAGATGAGCTCGGTGCGCACGCCGCGCGTTGGGTACTCGGCGCCATACGATGCAAACGATTCGTGCCGGTAGCGCTGCGGTGATTCGGCGCTCGCGCGAAAGCCGAGCGCTGCCCAGCCCTGTTCGTCGGCGACGAACGTCGCTCGGGTCGCGACTTGGCCTGCTTCTTCGATCGCCACCACGCCCGAAGCGCTGATCGAGTACCTGCGCTGAACGATCTCAGACCACATGACCTCGCTGCCACCGGGATAGCTGTGACCGGAGCGCTCCTCCAGCTTTCCCGCCGACGCAAACCGTAGCTCCGTAAGGTTGCACGCATCGCCGCAGTTTTGCGTGGTCCAAACTCCGCGGGTGAGCTGTTCCTGGATCGAAGCCAGCTGCGTTGAATTGAGGGTGGGCGCGATCTCTGGCGCAGCTCGTTCGGACTCGGCGGCCGCCGTCAGCCGTGCGGCTTTCGTCTCTTCGAGCGGTCCGCTACAGCCTGAGGTGGCGAAGCTCAGCTGAGCGAGCAGTGGCGCGAGTGCGAAGGCGGTTGTGCTGAATAGAGCGTTGCGCTGCATGGCTGGCCGCACTCAACCAAACTGACGTCGCAACACCGCGACCGCTGCGCGCACCAAGCGCTTGGCGTCCTCCGGGCCGGGGAGGGCGCTGGTCTCGGCGATCATCTCGAAACTCGCGCCTTGCAACCATTCGAGCAAGGCCGTGCGCTGATCTGGCGGTAACTCGCGCTGGGCGAACTCGAGCAGCTGACGTGCGGTTTGTGCGTCGGTGACCGGGGGGCGCACGCCGACGTCGTCGAGCGGGAGCTGTTTGGCCAGCTCGTTGAGCAGGCGCTTGGCCGAGGGCTCGCCGGGCACCGCGCGCGCCTCACCACCGCGCAGCTCCCGGCCGTAGTCACGGGCGGCGTTGCTGAGGGCGATCTTCAGCCAATCGGCGAAGCTCTTCTCCGGGTGGCGAGTGGCCCAATCCAGATACAGCTGCAGCGCGCGATGCTCCTCTTGTTCGAGCTTGGCGATGAAGCGCGTGACCACCTCACGCACGTCGTCTTCGCTGGCGCCGCGTAGCGCGCTTTGCCCCCGTGCGAAGCGCAAGCAAGGCTCCCACAGCGCCTCGAACAAAGCGCGAAAGGCCGCTGCGTCTCCAGCCGCGACCCGCCTCGCCAAGGGTTCCGCCGCTAACAGCGGTGCATCGAGGTCGGACGAGGGGCGCACGCCGAGGACTATACTGCAGGCCGCTGCAGCTTGCGGCCGAAGTCAGCGCCCAGCGTTCAGCTGGTGGGTTCGCACGCGCTCGGGGTTCCGCCGCCGCAAACGCAAAGGCAAGGCGGCGCCTCGGCACCGTCGTTGACCGCCGTAGCGCCGTAGCCGTTGCAGGCGCAGTAGCATTCGGCCCGCTTGAACGAACAGCCGGGTCGATCGCTGCACAGCTGCTTCGAGTGCTCCGCCTCTGCCGGCGTAGAACCGCGCGTGAGCTCCGCTTGGCTCAAGTTCTGCTCACAGCTCCCCAGCGCTGGTCTGCACAAATACTTCCCACTGCGCGGCTTTTCTGCGTTGGGATCGAGGACGAGCGTGCACTCCTTGGAGTCCATGCAGGCGGTGCGGGTCAGCTTGGAGCAATCACCGCTGAGGAGCGCAGCGGGCTCGTTTGACGGAGATTCCGCATCGGCAACGGCTGACTCAGCGTCGGTTGGGAGCTGGACCGTCGCTGGATCGGCCGGCGAGTTGGCGTCGGCTGCGGAGCAGCCGAGCGCGAAGAGTGAGGCCAAGCCCAACGTGATGGCGACGATCGGGCGAGCCGAGGAGTGAACCTGCGTGAGATACATGCGCCCTTGGACGCAGCCTGTGACCAAAGGATCTTGATATTCGCGGGCGGACGCTAAAGGCTCATCGTCCGATGAAGGCTTGGAAGGTTGGTTGCGGCCTCGCAAACGCTACGCTCTTGCTCGCTGTGTGGGCTACCGGCTGCAGTGATCCTGGGGCTTCGAGCAAAGGCTCAGCTGCGAGCAGCGCTCCAAGCGCGCCTGCGGCTTCCAGTGCGAGCGGCTCGCCGAGCGCGACTCCCAGCGCCTCGCCGAGTGGCAGCGCTGCTGGCTCAGCCGCTGCGATTGCGCCGCTCGGTAAGGAGGCGTTCTGTGAACGAGCGATAGCGCTTGGTGAACGCAACTACGAGTCGTGTACCTATGCTCAAAGCGACAACTCTCCAGGTCTTGGCCGTGCGATGAGCTTGTTCAAGGCCTTCTCAGAGTGCCGAGCCCGTGTGAACTCTGCCAAGGTCGAATTTCACGGTGAGGTTGCGGCTGCTTGCATTGCAGCCGCAGAAGCACGTGGATTGAAGACCACCTTCTACGTGTTCGATATCCTACCGGCGTGCCAAGGGGTGCTGACGGGCAAAGCCGGGGCAGGCGAGCCAGCGCTCTACGCCGAGGAGTGTGCCAGCGGGCTTTCGATGCTGAAGAATCGCTGCGTCAAGCCGATCGCCAAACATGGAGAATGCGAGGCGTATTGGGGTGGGCTGCTTAGCAAAGCGGCCGACCATCTTCCGTGTGAGGCGGGGCTTGCGTGCCTTTTGACGGTGGGTAGCTCAGACGGAAACCCCTCTGTCTACCATTGCTTGCCCCCGCTCGCGCCGGGCGACCGTTGCAAGCTCGGGCAGGAGCTATGCGGCGCAGAGGCCTCTTGTTACCAGGGCCGTTGCCGCGCACTCGCCAGTGCGGGCGGCGAGTGTATGTCGCTGCTCGATTGCAAGCCGAAGCACGACTGCGAAATCAAGGGCGGAGTGTTCGGTCGCTGCGTCGCTTCCAACGAGGAGGAGAGCTGCAATCCGCATATCCGGCGTTGAGCGGCGATCCGTTCGCGCGCTCACGGCCCGAGGTTGGCGCGCCGTTCGTCTTGCGCGCGCGCAGGGTAGCGGGGTGTGCACAGGGCGAGCGGAACCACGGTTCGGCCGATTCTGCAGATCACGCCGGCAGGCGCATCGTTGGGTCGGCCTGCCGCGAGGAAGGCCTCGAAGCGGTCCTTTTCGATCGTCGGGAGCGTGAGCTGCTTGCCGGTCGCAAGCTCGACCCAGGGCGAGCCACGCTCGTCCGTTACCCACGTGCCGTCGGGGTCGAAAACGAGGGAATCAGCGTCGACTGCAGGGAGCGCTACGACTGAGCCGTCCAGGCGAGACACCGAGAAGGCGAGCCGGCCGTTATGGTTGCTAGCGATCACCTGGTCGCTCGGCCCGAAGGCGAGACGGAGCTGCTCGCCATCAAGCTTGGGTAACGGGACGCGGTGCAGTAGCTTCTGCGTCCGCTGGTCGATCAGGAGCAGCTCTACGCCTCGCGGGGAAACGGGCGTCTCGCCGGCGAACAGCGCGAGGGTCCTTTGGTCAGCGCTCATCGCGTACGAAATGATCGTGAAGTAGAGGGAGACGCCGGTTGGGATGAGCTCGAGCGGGGGCTTGACTAGACCTTGATGGGGAGCTGAAAGGGCCGCCCAAACCTCGCCGGGATCGAACAGGACCGGGGTCTTGGCCGGTGACTCACGGAGACCTCCGGGAGTGCCGGGCGCCGGCGCAAAGCGAGCGCGTACCGTCGGCGGGAACTGCTGCGTCATGATGTTCGGCTTCTTCGAACTAACGATCAGCGTTCCGTCGGCTTGGAAGAACACGTCCGGCGTTTCGTTCTCGGCCCCGGGCACACGGTTCGTCTCCACGCGGTTGAGTTGGCGGTCGTGGATGGTGAGTTCGTACTCGAACGTCCGGCCTCCCTTGGGGCCAGGGATGACGGACGCGATGAAGCGACCGTCCGACGACATCGCTCCGGCGGGCTTGGTGTCGCAGGCTACGACCTCACGCGCCTCGAGATCGAAGATGGCGAGCCCAGTGTCCGGCCCATTGCTGTGTGGACGACCGGCGTCGACGAGCACGAGGTCGCCCAGCTTCGTGAAGCGTGGCGTGCGGCGCACCGTGCAGGGGAAGCTTGCGAAGGGTTTGCGTGCGTTCAGGTCGAAGATGACCACCTCCGACGCAGTCTGCGTCGCCACCAGCGGACGCTCCGTGGAGAAGGTGACAGAACCCCACGACTCGAGCTCGAACGGCGCTGCGTTCGGGTCGGCGAAGTAGAGGTTACGGTGTTCAGAACCTTCGACCATTCGTGCGATGAAGGCCTGGCCATCCGGCGCAAGAGTGACACGCTCGGCCTGCCCGGTGATGACGTGCGTCAGCGTGAATGTCGCCTTCTCCACCGAGAGCAGCGCTTCTCCGCTCGCCGTATTCGCGGAGAAGAGCGCATGAGCACCAACCTTCGAAGGACGCAGGCTGTGGAGCGCATCGAAGCCAGCTTGCGCGTCCCAGGCCCGTTCGAGGAAGCGGCGCACGCGCGCCCTCTCCCGCTCGGAGAGCTGGGTAACGTTGGGCAGCTGCTTCATCGCCAAGGCGAGGAGTTCTGCGGGCGCACGCGCCACGTCCTCCTCGAGCTCTCGAGCAACGGCATCGCGCCGCGTGGCGAGCGGCGCGGGAATCGGGCAGCGAGCGTCCTCAGACGAAAGCTTGCTGAGCGCGACGTCCAACGCCTCCTGCGCGAGGGCGTCGTCGAAGGCCGCCTCGCGGGTTCGCCACGCATCGGCGCAGGAGTTCGTTGGCGTCGTCGACGTAGCGGGCGGTCTTGGCGCTTCTACTGCGACGCAGCCGAGGTTGCTCGTGAGAGAAAAGGCGCCGAGCACCGCAGTAACGCGAAGTCCGCGCGCGGGCGCCAAGCCACTCACTGCGGAACAGGCACGTTCAAGCACACGCCGACCTCGAGGATCACGTACAAGAGGGCGAGCTCTTGCGGTAGCAGGCCGTCGGAGGATTCAGAGTGGTAGGTGCTGAAGAGGACGCGACCACATTTGTCCTCGAAGCTGACGGTGAGCGGCTTGTTGCCTTGCGGTGTTGAGCCGGTGATCCACGTCTTGGGCGTGACGTTTACGGGCTGGCCTTGCGTGTCGGTGGAGGCGACGGTGTTGAGCTGGTTGATGTACGTGTAGGCCGCCTCGAACGACGGGTTGTTGATGCCTTGGGCTGCGAGCCAGGCCTGCAGATCGGCGTCCATGTCGGAGGCCTGGGCTGTGTAGTTATCGAGCGTGCAAGCATCCCCGCTGCTCTCATCGAAGGTCACGTAGCCAGGGAAGGGCTGCTGCATCCACTGATAGGACCAATCGGTTACGTAGTATTTGCCGCCCTCGGCGACGAACTGGCGGATGTTGGCGTCTTCACCGCCGGTGCCGCCGTTGCACGATGAGCACGGGACGAAGGCGATGTGGAACTGCGAGAGCGTGGCGTAGTCCTCGAAGGCGCTGTCGCAGTTGAAGCCGGAGCACTCGAAGACGGTGATCTGGTCCTCATCGACGCCGAGCCCGGTCAAGGTCGCGAGGATATCGTCGTAAGCGCCGGCTTGGATGGCCATCTTCGGGATGTCGTCGCCGTTGGCTTTGTCCATCCTCGAGGGCAGCCGAGTAGCGGTCGCGTCTGCGGTCATCGGGCCCTCGACCACGTCGATTGAACGTACGCGTCGGAACTGGCCCTTCTGCACGACGAGGTATTGCGGCCCTCCGAGATAGGTCTGTAGCTCGAAGGTGCCGTCGGGGTTGGTGAAGGTGTTGGGCACGCTGTTGTCGAGCTCGACGCAGGCATCGCAGAAGACGCCATCCGGGATCGCCGGTGGGGGCGTTGGGGTCAGGTAGACGAGCGCGCCGCTGATCGGGATGGTGCCCTCCGGCGCAACCACTTTGCCGCTCAGCGTGCCGATGGCTGGGATGACCACACCACCGCCGGAGCCGCCGCTGAACTGGTTGGCGCCTTGACCGCTCGCGCCTTGGTCCCCGCCGCCTTGCGAGTTGGCGCCGGCGCCCGAAGTCGGCTCTGCGCCGGCCGAGCAGGCGAGCGCCAGGGGGAGGATTGAACCAAGTAACAGCGAGCGGCCGCGAGCGATAAGCATGGGCCATCATACGCAAAGCGTGGCGCGAGCGCCACGGCGCGGCGCCTGCGCCACGATCGAAGTTCGCCGCCGCCACAGATTCCGGCATCCCTGCCGACTTGCTCGCGGTACGCGCGTTGCTTTGGCGTCGGCATGACGTTGATGGCGCGTAGCTTCTTGGTTGGGTCCTTGTTTCTCCTTGCGTGCAAAGACGGCGCGAGCGATGGCGCTGACGGTGGAGGAGGCGACGCCCAAGCCGGCGGAGCCTCGACGGGAGGAGCTTCGAGCGGTGGTTCCTCGACCGGGGGGTCGTCGTCGAGCGGTGGCTCCTCGAGCGGCGGCGCCGGCGAAGGTGGCAGCAGCGTCCTTCCGATTGAGGCCCCAGAGAACGAGTGGACCTTCATTCCTGTGGAGGGCGCCGTCTGTGCGAGTGGAACGCCGACGGGGATCGGTGTTCGGCTGCGGGCGGATAGCCGTGAATTGCTGATCTACATGCAAGGGGGTGGCGCCTGCACCGACGGCCAGACTTGTTGGGTGAGCACGACGAACGCGGCGAACGTGAACGGCTACGCCGCGGCTGAATTCGCTGAGGAGTCCCTGATCAATAGCTACGCGTTGTTCGCCGACCAACCCGCGAACCCGTTCGCCGAGATGAACATGGTGATGGTGCCGTATTGCACGGGCGACGGTCACGCCGGCAACGCCGTTCGCGAGCTTGATGTCGAGGGCACTCCGCGCACGACGTACTTCAAAGGAGCGGCCAAGATGCAGCTCTACCTCGAGCGCTTGGCCGCGACCTTCCCCGACCTCGAGCGCGTCTACCTTGTCGGCACGAGCGCTGGCGGTGGTGGGGCCACCTTCAACTACGGCCGCATCCGCGACGCGCTCGGCGTCGAGGTGCACAGCATCATCGATTCAGCGCCCGGTTTCCTTGATGAAGGTGACCAGGAAAAGTGGGCGATCTGGGGGGTGGAACCTGATTGCGATGGCTGCACCTCGGGCGAGTCACTGCGGCAATACAATCGCTCACTCGCGCCCAGCTCGCGCTTTGGCTTCCTGACCTTCCGCTTCGACAAGACGACCTCCAACGGCAAAACCGAAGCAGAGTACGAGCCGTTGATGACGGCCTTGCTCGCGAATATCCAAGCCGATGCGAACGGAAGGACGTTCGTCATCGACAACAGCGCAACGGGCTTCGACACCACGCTGCACGTCATCACCACCAAGAACAACCCGCCCGCGCTGCGAACGGCCTACCTCAACTGGCTCACCGCCTTGACCGACCTCGAGAACGACGCGGACTGGGAGAACGTGACGCTCACGCCTCCGTAACGAGCGTTGGCTCAGCAGTTGAGCGGCGGGAGCTCGGGATCCAAACAATCGAGATCTTCGACTCCGCAGTCGCAGTGACAAATCTGTTTGTCGGCGTAGGTGGAAGGATCGCAGGTCCACCCTTTGGGCGTCGGTAGCATGGTGATCGGGCCCGAAACTACGAGGCAGGCACCCCCCTCCACTTTGGTGCTGACGAAGGTGTCGAGGTTGACGGTCACTTCGACCAACTTCGCGTTGTCGACGAAGCCGCTGGTGATCGGCGCACCCACGATGCCGTCGGCGGCGATCGGGCCGAGATCGATCGTCCCGGACTCAGCGAAGTAGTAGCGCGCAGGCGCCGTTCCGACCAGGTCCTCCCCAGCGACCAGGCAGCTGGTACAGGTGCCGTAGTTGTCGTTGCCGTTGGCCGCGAGATCTTGCACGCCGCTCAGCGGTTGACCGGCGGCCGGGAAAAGCTCGAGCCGGATGGTGTCGGGGTTGGCGCCGCCAAAGTCCTCGGGGTCGAGCTCATAGACCGCCGGAAAGAGGAAGTGCACATCGCCGGTGGAGAGCGAGATGCACGTCTCGCTGCCGCCGCTCCCGCCTTCGCCGCCGGCGGCTCCGGCTCCACCGCTTCCGCCCGTTGCGCTGTTTCCGCCCGTTGCGCCTGCTCCGCCGCTTCCGCCTGCGCCACCTTGCTCTTCAGTACCGCCGCTCCCGCCTGCGCCGCCGGTGGGTGCGCCCCCAGCAGCGCCGCTGTCCCCGCAGCCGGAGAGCGCCACGAAAGAGCCGAGCAACGCTTTGAACCACGTCCGTTTCATGCGCTGCAGATTACGTGAACGCTCCATCGAGTTGAACTGGGACGACGCCTCGAGACGAGACCTCGCTCGGCCTCGGGGCCCGATTCGCTCACCTTTTCTTGACGGAGCAACCCGCGAGGTAAAGGTCGTATCCCTCTGCTCTTCCGGCCAGCGCCATCCCGGTACCCTCGACGATGACCGGGTCGTGCTCGCGAAGGTCGTTCGGCGGGTTGAGCGTCTCGCTCTCACAAGCCAACACCACGTCGGTCTGCTTCGAGTCCGCGATCAGGACCTGAGTGAAACGGTACAGGAGGTGCTCGCCGCCGCCGTGCATCCGTACGGTGGTTCGTCGATACAGGCCTTCGATCGTGATGCTCTTGCCGAGGTAATCCGTGACCGAGGTCCTGGCTCGCAGCTTCATCTGCTCGATCGGGCCTGGGCCCAAACGAGGAGGCGGCTGTGACGAGAGAGCTGACGACTCCAAGGCCGTATCGGTTGTCGACGCGGGTGGGTCCAACGTAGAGGCTTTTGATGTCGCCGAGGGCCGCGGCACGGTATTGGCGTCGACGACGGTGCTGGCGGGCAGCGACAGCACTGCGCTAGCGCCGTCATCGTTACACGCATTGGACGCGAGCAGTATCAGTACCGCGCCTGCGGTTGCGACGATCCCAACGGTCATTCTTAGCCCCAAACCAAACGGCGCGTATCGTGCGCTTCCACGCCGCGCAGCGCAAGCAGGCGGCGGACACGTTCTTTCGTAAGCGGGTGGGTGGAGAAGAGCTGGGCCGCGCTCTCGACCCCGGCGAAGGGATTGACGATATAGAGGCTCGCGGTGGCGGCTGGAGCGTAGGACGGAATCTGATGTGCACCGCGCTCGAGCTTGGTCAACGCGCTGGCCAGCGCCTCTGGATCGCCTGCGATGCGGGCGCCCGTTTCATCGGCGAGGTACTCGCGCGAGCGGCTGATGCCGAGCTGCACCAAGGTGGCTGCGATGGGGGCGACGAAGGCGAAGAGCAGCCCGCCTGCGCCTGGGCCTTCCTCTTCGTCGCTGGTGAAGGCGCTGAAGGTGAGGGCCTGGCCAACCCAAGAAATGGCGCTGGCAACCACGGCGGCGATGCTCGAAAGCAGGATGTCACGGTTCTTGATGTGCGCCAGTTCGTGCGCCAAAACGCCGCGTAGCTCGCGCGGCGTGAGCACGCGCAAGATCCCGGTGGTGACGGCTACCACGCCGTGCTCGGGGTTGCGCCCGGTAGCAAACGCGTTCGGCTGGGGGTCCTCGATCAAGTAGACGCGCGGCATCGGCAACTCGGCGCGCTGCGCGAGCTCAGCCACCATGCCGTAGAGCTCCGGCGCCTGCCGCGGATCCACCGGCTGGGCGCGGTTCATCGACAAAACGATGCGGTCGGAGAAGAAGTACGCACCGACGTTCAACAGCAATGAAACGCCCAACGCGAGATAGGCCCAGCCTGGCCCCACCAAGGAGCCGGCGCCGACCAAGATCGACGTGAGCACACCGAGCAGCAGCAGAGTCTTCAGTTGGTTCTTCATGGCAGCACCGCGAGCGCCATGACGTTGTTGGAAGCGGCGCTCGTGGGCCCAACCTAGATTTGCTTCCGTGATGCGCAAGCCCCGGAACGCTCTGTTCGAAGGTAGGCTCCGCCCATGTCGGAACCGTTTGAAGCCCCCAGCGCCAGCCGTCAGCTTCAGCGTGGAGTGACGTGACGCGGCGCACGCTCAATCTGCTGCCCCGCAGCGAACGAACGGAAAGTCCGAGGCCCGCTCCCATCCCACGGTTGATCGCCGCAGCCTTGCGCAGGGGCGAGCCAGTAGATGATCGCGACTTCGACCAGCTACTGCCGGCGGAGCTGCGCACCGTCTCCAGTCAGTATTGGACGCCCCTCGCGGTGGCGGCTCGCGCGGCCCAATGGTTCGAGGAGCTGGGCGTTCAACGCGTGGTCGACATCGGGTCCGGTGCAGGGAAGTTCTGCGTCGCTGCGGCGCTCGCGGGCACGGCAAGCTACGTGGGGCTCGAACATCGGCTGGCGCTGGTGGTCGCGGCCAGGGCGCTGGCGAAGGCCGTCGCCGTCGAGGACAAGGTTGAGTTCGTGCACGGGACCCCGGGCGACCTATCGGCGCTGCGAGCCGACGCGTATTACCTCTTCAACCCCTTTGCCGAAAATTGGTACCCAGTCGACGAGCAGCTCGATGCCGAGGTGGAGCTCGGTCCGGAACGAGCTTCCAATCGCGCCCGATCGAGCGTCCGGCTGCGGTGGTCGCCGGCAGCTCGGCGGGCTTGGGCGTGCGGCCTGCGAGCGCCGTCGCGGCCTCCAACGAGGCCGCCGATCCGCAGCCGCTGCGCGCGGAGCTGCGCGGCCACCGGCGGCGCGCGGCGCCACCGGCTGTAGGCGAACAGCTCGAGGAGCTCTTCGCCGAGCCCGACGCAGCAAGCTTGGCGGCCCGCCTCACGATCGCTGAGCCTCGGCGAGGCTACGTGCGCAAAAGCGAGACCGAGCGAGCGGCCGAAGGGGAGGGCACCACGAGCCCGCTCGGCGTGATGGCGCAGCTCGCAAAGGCCAGCCTGACCGAGCTCGACACGCTGAGTGAAGCCGGCGCTCGCGGTCGTGTGGTGGTGCTGCGCGGGGAGCTGCGGGTCGAATTGACCCCGCGCGAGGAGCTCGCCGGTCTGCTTCATCACGCGCAAGCGGCGCGTAAAGACGCCCTACTTGAGCGCGCCGTCGCAGAGGCCAAAGGCGCTCTCGACAACCCGTGGCAACCCGATTCGGCGCTCACCGTCCAGGTCGACCGGCTCGCGGCAGCGCTGGTTGAGCAGCGTAACCCCGGGCCGGAGCTCGTGCGGCGTTTCTGCCTCGAGCAGAGTCGCTTGCGCGAGGTGCAAGCGCTGGGCGAAGCGCAGCTCGTAGCGCGCTTCATCGGCGCCGACGGCCCCTGGCGCAAGGCGATCCCTTGTTATTTGCCGGCGCGTCATCGCGCGCGCTTGCCGCTCTTCTCGAGCTTCGTGGTGCGGGCGCTCATGCAGGTCTACGCTGCCGTGGACCAAGCCGAGAGCCAGCCGGTTGCGCTGCGGGTGGTCGCCTTGGCGCGCGTGCTCGGCTGATGCAACCCGTGCATGCGCGGGTTGACGCGAGCGCACATGACCCTAGGTAGGGGTCCCGTAATGCAACTCGTGCGCTCGCTCACCTCCAACCCTCGCTCGGTCTTCCTGCTCGACGGCTGCGGAGCCGTCGTCACCGCGGCGCTGCTCGTGTTCCTGCTTGCTCCGCTCGAACGCCACTTCGGAATGCCCGTCTTCGTGCTCCGTCCGCTGGCCTATATCGCGGGTGCGTTTGCGCTCTATTCGCTCGGTTGCTTTTCGCTCTTTCCCACGCTCGCGGCTCGCGCCTCCGCCCTGTTGACCGTGATCGCGCTCGCCAACAGCCTCTACTGCGTTGCTACGTTGGTCATGCTCGTCGCGCACCGAGCGCACATCACCGCGCTCGGCGTCGCGTACTTCATCGGGGAGAGCCTAATTGTCGGGACGATCGTCGCGCTCGAACTGAAGACCGCTGCGGAGGTTCGTCGGTCCGCCGTACACTCCGTCGAATGAAGCTCCTTCTCTTCCTGGCGATGTTCGCTTGCGTCTCCGCGTGCGCACCGCGCCCGTTTAGCTCGAGCTCGTCGCTGGCCTCAGCGGTGCCCGAGGTCCAGTTCGTCGGCGTCGTCCGTGAACTCGACCGCGGTTGCTGGAGGGACGCCTCCGCATGTCGGGTGCGCGTCGATGACCGCTGGTTAACGATCACCGGGCGAGACCCGGCCGTGCCGCGAGGACGCATCGTCGGCTTTGGGCCCGGCGGCCTTCCGAACGAGCTGCTCAGCGATCAGAACCTCGGCGTGAGCGTCAAGGTGTTCGCGGTCGCGCTGAGTCAGCCCAGCTTCAATGAGCGTGGGGAGCTCGTGGTTGGCGCCCCCGATCCGAAGCAACTCTCGCTGCTCGGAAGCGACGCGTACTACATTGAACGAGTCCGTTAGGTGAGGATGCCCTTCTGCGGGGTCACAGGATCGGGCATGTCCTCGCCGATGCGCGCTCGCAGGTTGCGCTCGATGTTGCGCGAGATTGAGTCGAGGGGCAGGTCGTTGACGTCGACGCCGAAAGGGTCCTCGATCTCGTCGCCGATCGCGTCGAGACCAAAGAAGCAGTACGAGATCGCGAGCACCACCACCGGCGTGGCCCAGCGGACGGTGTCCATCAGGCCGAAGGGCAATAGCACGCAGTAGAAGGCCACGATGCGATGCATGAGCACCGTGTAGGAGAAGGGGATTGGGGTCGACTTGATGCGCTCGCAAGCGCCTTGGATGTCGGTGAGCGTCGTGAGCGATGCGTCGAGGGCGTTGACGTGGACGGGGTGGACCCAGTTCAGATCGTAGGCCTGGCGCACCGTTTCGCCCAAGCGTTGCAGGATGGCCAGGGGTACGTTGCTCTCGCCGCGCAGTGACTCGAGCGACTCCTTCGGCAGCACTTGTTCCAGCGTTTCGCTCGGCGGAGTGTCGCGCAGGTGGTGGCGAAGCGCGTGGACGTAGCCGATCGTTAGGTGGACGAAGCGATGCTGCAGCTCACGCACTTGAGCAGGCCTCTCGAGGCCCGGCTCGAGCTGAGGTTGGATGAGCGTGAGAGCTTGGCGAGTGATGCTGCGCGACGTGTTGACGAGGGCGCCCCAGAGCTTGCGAGCCTCCCAGAAGCGGTCGTAAGCGGTGTTGTTTCGAAAGCCGAGGAAGATTCCGAGCGGCAAGCCGACGAGGGTGAAGGGCGCGGCCGTGAGCGAGTAGTGGAGCGCCGGAACCTCCTCGTACAGCACCGTGACCACTGTGGCGATCGCGGTGACGGTGAGCGTCCGCGTCCAAATGTGGGGAAGCGCAAAGCCACCGAGGATGACGAGTTCGATCCAGGAGCGCCGTTTATCGACCCACATCGCGCGGACCCTACCTTACGCGCCCAAGTAGTCGGACTCGAGCACGATATCGCGCAGCAGGCTCTGGTACTCCACGTGCGTCGAATGTTCACGGGTGCGGAAGAGCGTGCCCTCGTTGGCCTTCATAAAGGCATGGTATTCGGGCGCGCCGGGGAGCTTGACGTTGTCGGCGACCACCACTGCGCCTTGGCGCAGCCAACGCTCTCGCAAGATCAGCTCGAGGTCGGGCAGGTACGCTTCTTTGGCGTGATCGATGAACGCAAAGTCGAGCTTGCCCGGACCGAAGCCGTGTTCGCGGTTCAGCGTCTCGGCGGTCTTGCCTCCGTCACCGAGCGTGCCGTTCACGATCGTCACCCGATCGGCCACGCCAGCGTGCTCGAGGATGCGCTGCGCGATCGCCGCGTTGGCGGCGCTGAACTCGATCGAAACGAGATGCGCGTCCTTGGGCGCCGCGCGTACGGTGCGCAGCGCCGAATAGCCGCAATAGGTCCCGAGCTCGAGCAGGAGCTTGGGCTTGGCGCGGGCGATCGCCGCATCCAAGAGCGCGCCCTTCTCGTCGCCTACGTTGATGAGGAAGCTCTTCTCGTAAGCGAAGCGGTCGACGGTGTTGATCACGTCATCGAGGTCCGAGTGCTTGGCGTTCGCGACAACATAGCGTTCCAACGCGGCCTCGCGGCCGTCCCCGACCTGCCAATCGCTGAACAGCTTGCGCGCGCCCAAGCCCATGCGCAGCACCGACCAACGAGCGAACGGCAAATACTTCCAGACCGATGTGAGCCCCATCTTGGTCGGGCACGGTAGCGCACAGACCCAACTGGACCAAGCGCCGGCGCTGCGATGGGGTGACGTTCCCGAGCGGTTGCGTTAGGGTGCGCCATGCAAGGCCTCTTCCCTCGACTCACCGTTGCCAGCGCGTTGCTCGCTTGTGCTTCGCTCTTCACCGCCTGTTACCCGAAGTCGGCGGACGCACCCGGGGCGATCTCGCCAACCAGCGTGAGCTGGGCCTCCGAGAAGTGGCCGGGCGTTACCGAGGCCTCGCTCGTCTCCGGTCGTGAGGCCTTCTTGGCGAAGTGCAACGGCTGCCACGGCTACCCGGATCTAGCGGCGATCTCGGATGACGAGTGGCCGTCGATCGTCGAGCGCATGGGCGGCAAGAGTGATCTCGATGCGGCCAAGACCAAAGACGTTCTGCACTACGTCCTCGCCGCAAAACATTGATGATGCAACGCCTGCGTCGGGTCTGAAGTCAATGAACGCGCACCACTTTCGCTATCTGCTGCGCCAGTTCGTCGAGCACAAGAACCCGGAGAACGTGCGCTTGCATCTCGGGTGCAGCGTGGTCGGCTCGCTCGCGCTCAGCACCGCTCTTTCGCAGCTCCCGCTGCCGATCCACATCCCGCTGCTTGGCGCGAACGTTGGGGCCGTGTTCGTCGTCGCTTGTGGCGCGTATTGGCTGCTCGCCGACGTGATTTCAGCTTTGTGCGTGGTCGCGTTGGGGCTGCTTTTGGCGCAACTGCCGGGCTGGGGGCCTGGTCATGGCTGGGTGGTTCCAGTGATCGCGCTGGCCGTGTTCGCCGGGATGCACGGGCTGACGCGGCTCGGTCACATCTACCATCACGAGCACGGCGCGTATCTCAAGGGCGAGCCGCAGGCGCTGCTGCACACGCTGCACGGGCTGGTGTTCGGGCCGTTTCACTTCGTGCTGCAGACGCTGCTCGCGTCCGGCTTTCGGCCGCGGCTCAAGGCTCAGCTCGTCGAGGGCGAGCGCGAGCTCTTGCGCGGCCGCGAGCAGGTGCCCTGGCGCAATTGGGCCAAGATCGAGGGCTGTGACGTGCAGTTCGTGTGCATGCCGCAGACGGTGGAAGAGCTGGTGGAGGCGGTGCGCGTGGCGATCGCGCGGGGCAAAGGCGTGCGCGTCGTGGGCTCCGGGTTCTCCTGGTCGGCGCTGGTTCCGACTGGGGATTCGCTGATCTTTTGTGAACGCTTGTGTCGCATCGCGGTGGACGTCTCCAACCCGGAGGCCCCCACCGTTTGGGCCGAGGCCGGCGCCACGAACCGCCAGCTCAACCACGAGCTCGCGCGTCACGGGCTGTGCATGCCGTGGAACGTCGTGCTCGAGAACGTGCGCGTGGCCGGCATCGCCGCCACCGGCACGCACGGGACCGGCCGCAAAACCTCCACCGTCGGCGACCTCGTCGAGGCCTTCGAGATCATCGATGCGCAAGGCCAAATGCGCGTGCTCTCGGAAGAGACGGTGGGGCCCGAGGTGATGAGCGCAGCGCGGCTCGGCTTGGGGCTGTTCGGCGTGATCGCGCGGGTCAAGCTGCGGGTGATCCCGAGCTATCGCGTGCGCCAGACGGATCTGCGGCTCTCGGTGAGCGACGTGCTGGCGCGGCTGCCGCAGCTCGTGGGCTCGCATGACTCGGTGGAGCTTTATTGGTTCCCGTTCAACCGCGACATGTGGATGCGCACGATCGATCGCACTGAGGACGCGCGCACGTGGCACGGTCACGGCTTCTGGTTCAAGGCGCAGAACCTGATGCAGAACGCATGGCTGGTGCTGTTCTCCAAGCTGGTGATGCGTTTTGCGCCGTCGCTCACGCCGCTCCTGCTCAAGCTCGGCATGCGCATGTTGCCGTTCCGCACTCGCGTGCTCGATCTGCCGGAGTCGCATCACTACCACCATTGGATCGAGATGATGCCGGCCGGCTGTATGGAAGTCGGCTTCAAGGTCGATGAGGACTTCGCCAACGTACGTGCGGCTTGGGCTGCAACCGAACGGCTGGTGGAGACGTACGCCAGCCGAGGCTTGTACCCGTTGAACCTCACGCTCAATGTGCGCTTCATCGGTCAAAGCGGCGCCTTGCTGACGCCCGCCTACGGTGAAGGCCTCACCTGCTACGTCGAGATCATGTGGATGAGCCGGCCCGAGGGCTGGAAGGAGTTCAGCTCCGAACTCTGTCGCGAGTGGCTCAAGGTGCCCGGCGCGCTACCCCACTGGTCGAAGGAGTTCGAGCACGTGGAGGATGTGGTTGCGCTCGTGCGTTCGGCCCTCGGGGATCGGCTCGAGCAGTACCTCAGCTCTCTTGAACAGACCGGCATTGACCCGGAGCGTCGCTTCTTCAATGGGCTTACGCGTCGCGTCCTCACCGATAAGCCCCCGGCGGTTTAAATGCGAATTGGCATCCTTGGCGCCGGGGTATCCGGCATGACCGCCGCATGGCTCCTGCAGCATGACCATCAGGTCACGCTGTTCGAAAAGGCGTCGCGCATCGGTGGGCACGTGGAGAGCGTCCCGGTGACGCTCGGCGGTGCGACGGTCCATGGCGAACTCGGGACGCGCTTCTTCTTCGATTCGGCGTACCCGTACTTCCTGAGCTTGTTGCGCCTGCTCGAGGTGCCGACGCGCTGGACCAACCTGACCGTGTGCGTGACCGAGGTCGCTCGTGCGGCGAGCTTCGCCTTGCCGCCGCGCTCGCCGCGTCACGTCCTCGGGCTGATGCGCTCCCCGCGCTTCGTGCGCCACCTGCTCTCGCTGCGGCGCATGATCGAGCAGCAACGCGGCGGGTCGCTCGAGCGCAACTCACGGCTCACGCTGCGCGAGCACCTTGCGCAAGGCGGTTACCCGGCGGCCTTCGGTCCGGAGTTCGCCTATCCGTTCTTGTCGGCTTGTTGGGGAGCGCCGCTCAAGATGATCCCTGACTTCCCGCTCTATTCGCTGCTCAAAGGCATGCCGCCGGGGCGCCGGCCGGGGACGCACGAAATTGAAGGCGGTATGTCGCGCTATCTCGAGGCCTTGCGTAAGGACCTGCCTCGGGTAGACCTGCGGCTCGGCGTGGAGGTGCGCTCGCTACAGCGCCAAGACGGCTTCACCGTGGAGGACGCGAGCGGCGCGCGACACAGCTTCGATCAGCTGATCCTCGCGACCACCTCGCGCGAAGCGGCCGAGCTCCTGCGCGGCGCACCCGAGCTCGCGCCCCTCCAGGCCGCGGTGGGCGCTTTTCAACATTGGGAGACCGAGACGGTGGTGCACGGCGACCCCGCCTTCATGCCGCCGGACCGGCGGGATTGGGCGCACAACAACCTGTTCTTCGAGGGCGACCAAGCCTGGATGACCGACTGGCAAGGGCTGCGCGCAGGCCTGCCGGTGTTCCGCACGTGGCTACCCAAAGGACGCCCCCTACCGTCTCCGCTCTACGGGCGCCGAAGTTACCACCACGTGCTGATGAGCTCGGCGACCACGCGGCTGCAAAGCGAGCTCGTGGCGCAGCAGGGCGCGCTTGGCGTATGGCTGACCGGCATGTACTGCGTGGACGTCGATAACCACGAGAGCGCGCTGCTCTCGGCGTTGGTGCCGGCGCGAGCGCTGGCGCCGGAGTCGCCCAACCTTCGCCGCTTGTTGAAGGGCGTCGCGGCCGATGCCGTGCACAGCCTCGACATCCTGCCCAAGCGGCAGCCTGCGCCCGAACCCGCCGCTAGTCCGAACCAATCGGCAAACGCGTGACGAGAAGCTGAGACCCTGATGCTTTTTACTTGGCTCGCGACCTTCATCTACAAGCATCGTTGGGGCACGCTGTTCGCCTCGCTCGCCTTCCTCGCCGCGTCAGTGGCCACCGTCGTTCACGGCGGCAATCTCACCGGCGGCAGTTTCGGTGATCGCGAGGCCGAACAGACGCAGCGGCTCGTCGAGCAGGTGCTCGGGCACTCCACCGACACGACCTTCGTGATCCTGTTTCAGAGTGACGGCCTCGAGGCCGATTCGAAGGCCTTTCGTGAGGCGATGGACGCCGCGCTCGAGCCTGTGCGCAAAGACCCCAACGTTCTATCGGTGCTCACGCCGGAGAACGCGCCGCGCCCTGTGGCGCGCGAGATGATCAACACCGAGAAGAAGAGCGCGGTCGCGCTGGTCAGCCTGAAGGGCACCTTCAAACAGGCGATCTCTCGCTACCCGGCCATCCGTGAGCAGCTGCGCTCGAAGGAATTCACCATCACCTGCACCGGCAAAGTGCCCTTCCTCGACAACTTCGATCGGGTGTTGCAGCACGACATGATCCGCGCCGAGCTGATCTCGCTGCCGCTCGCGCTGCTGGTGCTTCTGCTGGTGTTTCGCACCGGCATGGCAGCGGTGTTACCGGTCGCGGTGGGCGCGCTGGCGGTGCTCGGCGGCATCGCTGTGGTGATGGCTCTGTCCCATGTGATGGACATCGCCGAATACACCGTCAACGTCTGCTCGCTGATCGGGCTCGGCGTCGCCATAGACTATTCGCTGTTCATCGTCACCCGCTATCGCGAGGAGCTCGAGGCAGGCCACGACTATCGCGAGGCGCTGCTGCACGCGGTCGAGAAGGCCGGGCGCGTGGTGTGCTTCTCCGGCTTCGTGCTGATGATCGGCGTCTCCGGGCTGCTCTTCTTCAAAGGCTCCTTCCTGTTTGCGATGGGCGTCGGCGGTACCGTGGTGGTGCTGCTTTCGAT
The DNA here is from genome assembly GCA_044376115.1 of Polyangiaceae bacterium. Lineage (GTDB taxonomy): Bacteria > Myxococcota_A > Polyangia > Polyangiales > Polyangiaceae > Xiheicaenibacterium. Next base: position 72,722 of record JBILLK010000039.1, read on the forward strand.
CGTGTTCGCGTTGACCTTTCTCCCGGCTTTGCTCGCCGTACTCGGACCGAAGATTCACGCCTGGCCGCTGCGCATCGCGAGCTTGGGCCCGCGCGAGGGCTTCTGGCGTGGGGCGGCTTTGTGGGTGATGCGCCGGCCGATCGCCGTGCTGATCCCCACGCTGGCGCTGCTCGGGCTGATGGCCTCGCCGTTCCAGCGCCTGGAGATGACCGAGGCGGACGTGCGCGTGCTGCGTGAAGAGGTGGAGGCGCGCAAAGGCTACGAGCTGCTGAAGCGTGAGTTTCCGGAGTTCGGTGCCAACCGCGTGGTGATGGCGGTGAGCTTCCCTAACGCGCCAGCGCTCAACAGCGAGCGCATCGGTGCGCTTCACGACTTGTCCGAGCGCATCAAGGCGATCCCGCACGTGACCAAGGTGGAGAGTATCGTCAGCGACGACAGCTTCACGAAGGAGGTCTACCAGAGCATCCTCCTTTCGCCGCCCAAGATGATCAAGGAGCAGCTCGAGTCGGCGATGCAAGCGAGCGTCGGCGAGCGCGTCGTGATTATGTACGCCCTGCTCGACAGCGCGCCGGAGACGCACGCATCGCAAGAGGTCGTTCGCCAACTGCGTCGCGAGCCGGCGGTGCTCGATGGCACGCTCTCGGTGGGCGGGCAGACCGCCTCCGGCATGGACGCCACCGAGTTCGTCCGGGACAAAACGCCGCGGGCGATCGGCTTCGTGATGGGCATGACCTTCATCATCCTATTTTTGCTGCTCGGTTCGCTGGTACTGCCGCTCAAAGCAATCTTGATGAATCTGTTGTCAGTGGCTGGCTCGTTTGGCGCGCTGGTGTGGATCTTCCAAGAGGGCAACCTCGGCATCTCCGAGCCGCGGCCGGTGGAACACGCGCTGCCGGTACTTTTGTTCTGCGTGCTGTTCGGCTTGTCGATGGACTACGAAGTGCTGATGCTCTCGCGCATCAAAGAGAGCTGGGAAAAGACGCAGGACAACACGCACTCGGTGGGGGAGGGCTTGGAGAAAACGGCGGGCCTGATCACCAGCGCCGCAGCGATCATGATCGTCGTGTTCTCGGCCTTCGGACTCGCCACCATCGTGCTGATCAAAGCCGTCGGTCTGGGCATGGCGCTCGCCGTGCTCATCGACGCGACGCTCGTCCGCCTGCTGCTCGTGCCCGCCACCATGCGGCTGTTCGGCAAATGGAACTGGTGGGCACCCGCGCCGTTGATGCGCTTACGCGCCGCGCTCGGTCTGCACTGAGCTGGGCGGGCTAGTGTGCGCGCACGTCGCTCGCGACGATCGCGTCGTAAAGGGCAGGGAAGTCCTCACCGCCGAGGCGCTCACCGGGAGCGCCCGCTTTGCGCTCGACCAAGGTAAAGATCTCCGAGGAGGCCATTGCCTCCTCTCGGGGCACGCCGCTGCCAACGAAGCAAGCCACACGTCGTTGGCCTGCACCAACATAAGCAAGCTCCACGCGACCATGGCGGTACTTCTTCGGCAGCTCGCTCAGCCACGAGAAGACGTGAATCGCTCGCGGTAGGGCGCGACACTCGGCCTCGAACGTTGCGGCCTGGGCTGGGGAGAGGCCTTCGCTCGAGCAACGCACGCCGCTTACCTCTGCGGTCGAGGCCCAGGTGTGGACGATGGGGTATTTGCATTCTTTGAAGCAGCGTTGGTAGGCGACGCCAAAATCGTCACGTTCGAAGGCCTGCTCGCGAACGAAGCGGTAGCTGGCCTGGGCCAACTGCGCGACGGGCGCTGCTTGCAGCCAGTCATGAAGCAGCGAGGCCGTCCCTCCGCTCTCCTCCGCGAAGCCGCGCGCCACGCGTTCCGGCGTCACCTGCTCGCCCGTCTTGAGCACATGGGCCCAGATCGCCTGGCGTACCTCCTCGACACGTTCAAGACGAAAGGCCGGATGTTTGCCGCCCAACGCGCGACGATGCGAAAGGCCCTCCGCGTCGAGCAACGCGAGCAGGCTTGCGATGCCCTCATTCGGCGTCGCGATGAACTCGGCGCGGGCCTCGCGATAGAGCCGCGTCGACTCGGAGACCTCCAAATCCGTAGGGGCGGACCTAGGCTCCGGTACCAAGAGGTCCGCAACCTCCACGGCTTCACCTGGCCGCAGCTCGAGCCGTAACGGCGGGCTGCCGTCTTGCGTAAGCTCGACGCGTATGTTGGCGCTGGGCACCGAGGTAGCCAGGAAAGAGAACAACGGATCGAGGGCGGCTCGCGCCCCCACATTTCCAACGAGCGCCTCGCGGTAGTGCTCCAGTAGTTCGACGTCTTCGGCGTGCTCGATCGCACCAAACCCAATCGTCATCCGTTCGATTCGAAGTTGGGGGTCGATCATGCTCACTCGCGTCATCACTTGATGGCAACGAGGTTGAGACTGATCAAGACGCTTCCGACCGCCACGGAGCTTGCGTCTTTGAAGATATCGAAGCGAGGTACGCGATGGACCTCCGAAAAGCCGGCCTGTCCAAGCGCCGAGGCTAGGAAGTCGTCCCACAGGCCCACATAGTGAAAGTCGTACGGGTCGATCTGGCCGCCAAACATCATACGCATCACAGCGTATCGAAGCTGCTCATCCGCTTTGGGACTGGCGAAGATCCGACACAACGTCATCAGATCCGGGACGCTGACGAGAAAGCGCCCGCCCGGCGCGAGAACCCTGGAAACTTCCGCAAGCGCAACGTGGAGAGCGCCCTGATAGCTCAAGTGCTCAAACACGTGAGAGGCGTACACCATCGAAAACGACCCCGTCTCAAAGCGAGATAGATCCTTGATGTCGCCGATGTGATCGACGCCCTCAAACTTTTGCGCGTTGAAGATCTCCCAACCGGCGCGCACCTCCACTCCGCCTAGGTGAAGCTTTCTGCCCTCGACCTCCTTCAAGAGATCGGCGGGGGGTTCTTCATCCGGAGTTTGCGACATCGGCGCAGTGTTCCACAACCAGGCGCCCTTGGAAACATCCCGAGGCTGCAGAGGCTCACGGCTTGTGTTGCGGATTCGGGGACGGTGGCAAGGCCAGTGACAACGAGAGCGTCTCCTTCTTCCCTGGGCCCAGGTTCAGCTCGCTCAGCCTCTGGGTCGCGCAAGCACGAAACGCGGGATACTTATGGGCGAGCATGTTGAGCTGGACCCGGTCGACTCTGCCGGTGGGCGAGACGTCGAGCGAGATGCTCAACGCGACGCCGGGGTTCCCGGGGACCGCGCCGTCGGTGTTGAGCCAGCATGCTCGCAGCGGCGTGCTGGGGACGACGCGATTGCTCGTGCGCGCCGGGCGTTGTGCGAACGGCGCTGCGCCGCTGGGCGTGGGCGCGAGGGCGCTCGGTTCGGCGCTGGGCGTCACGATCGGTGCAGCGCTCTCGAGAGGCGGCGCCGAAGGGGCTGCCGAAGGAACCTCGTTCGTGGCCATCGGCGCCTGCGTGTTGACGTTCTCCGTTTGTGCATCGGCGGACGGGGCCGCATTGGGAGGTGGAAGCGACTTGTCGCTCGACCGCAGAGAGCGCAGCGCGAGGAGCACGCCGACCGCGAGCAGGCCGGCGACGGCGATCCACAGCGTCTGCCAGCGCCGCTGCACGATCTGCGTCTCGGCCGAACGTTGCGTCTCGTTCGCCGAGGCCGCCGCAGACGGAGCTGTGCCGCCAACCGCCAGCGTCTCGTCGAGCGCGAGCGAGCGGCTGTCTACCTCGCCGATCGCCACGCCCGCCGTGGGCGCGAACGCGAGCGCGTCGTGCGCGCTCACCGGCGTTGGCCCGGTGGTCGCGACGGCGAACGCGCCGCTGCTCGCAGCCGTGAAGCTGCCGTTCGTCTGCGTCTGACGCAGGGCCTCCGCGAGCTCGTTCGCCGATTGGAAACGTTGGGCGGGCTCTGCGTCGAGCGCCTTCGCGAAGAAGTTGTCCCAGCCCGGCCCGAGCTCCCCGCGCAATTGCGAGGGTTTGGTGAAGCTGCGTTGCATCGCCGCCAGACCGATCGCGCTCGGCGTCTCACCGACGAACGGCATCGCGCCGGTGAGGCAGACGTACGCCACCACGCCGAGCGCCCACAAATCCACCCGTTGGTCCGCAGTGCTCGGCGTAAAGAATTGCTCCGGACTCATGAAGTACGGCGTCCCGACCGAGATCCCGGTCGAGGTCATGCCGAGCTCGCCCGCGGTGCGTTTGGCGATGCCGAAATCCAGCACCTTCACGAACGGTCGACCGCCGTCGTCGAGCAGGAAGAGGTTCGCCGGCTTGATGTCGCGGTGCACGATGCCGCGCTCGTGCGCGACCGCGAGCGCCCTGCATGCCTGCGAGACGATCGTCACCGTGTCGTCGATGCTCAGCGTTCCCTCGCGTGCGAGGCGCGCCCCGAGGTCCTCCCCGCGCAGATACTCCATCACGAAGAACGGCCCGCCGCCTTCGGTCTTGCCGCGATCGATGATGCGCACGAGATGCGGATGATCGAGCGACGCGAGCACCTCGATCTCGCGCTCGAAGCGCGCCTCACCGTCTTGCGAGAAGGCCGAATCCGCGCGCAACAGCTTGACCGCGAGCAAGGTTCCGAGCGCGGTATTGCGCGCCTCCCACACCGAGCCCATCGCGCCCCGCCCGATCTCGCGTACGAGCTCGAGCGTCGGAGTGAGCTGTGCGCCCGTCTGCACGCGCAAAGCCTACCAGCACCCTGCGCTCGGCGGGGCAGCAACTAACGAGGCTGCGCAAACGCTATACTTCAGCTCACGCTGCGGTTTCCCGCGTTCCGCGTTAGATTGCGGCGCCGTGAACTGGGACGACGTCCGCTACTTTCTGGCCCTGGCTCGCACGCGCTCGGTGCGCGCCGCGGGCGCGTCGCTCGGCGTGAGCCACTCCACGATCGCACGCCGAGTGGAGACGCTCGAGAGTTCGCTCGGCGTGAAGCTCTTCGATCGCAACCGCGACGGCTATCTGCTCACAGACGCAGGTCGTGAGATGGTCACCGGCGCCGAGCGAGTGGAGCGCGAAGTGGGCGCCCTCGAGCGGGGTCTGGTCGGGCAGGACGCGCGGCTCGAAGGCGCCGTACGTGTGACCTGCACCGATCCGTACATCGCCAAGATCCTGTTGCGGGCGCTCGCCGAGCTGTGCGAGCTGCACCCTGGGATCGAGCTGCAGTTGGACGCCGACGCGAGGAACGTCGATCTCTCCAAGCGCGAGGCCGACATCGCGTTGCGCGCCCTGCTGACCCGCGCAACTCCGCCCGAACATCTGATGGGACGCCGGCTCGTGCCGATCGTGGTCGCGAGCTACGTCTCAGTCGCACACACCGAGCGGCTCGACCCCGAGCGCGCGGGAACGCGGGCCCGCTGGCTCGGCTCGGATCCGGTCCGCGTAACCGAATCGCTGGTCGCCAGCTCGAGCTATCCGGAGCTCCCGGTGTGGGGGTCGTTCGACTCGCTCGAGGTCATGATCCAGGCCGCGCACGCGGGCCTCGGCTTGGTGATGTTGCCGACCTACGTGGGCGACCAAGTGCCCAGCTTGGTGCGTCTGCAGCAGCCCGACCTCCGCCATGTCGCCGACTTCTGGCTGCTCGGTCACAGCGACTTGCGAGACAACGCCCGGCTCCGCGCAGCGCGCGAACGGATCAGCGCGGCGTTGAGCGAACGAGCCGAGCTGTTTCCGACCGTGGTGCAAGAACGCGTCGGTGCGTCCTGAACTTGCAACAAGCACTCAGTGGCCTTGCGTCTAGATTGCAGAGCCATGAGCACCGACGCTGAGTTTTGGGACGGCATCGCCGAGAAGTACGCTGCTCGCCCCGTCGAGAACCCGTGCGCCTTCGAGCGCAAGCAGGCCATCACGCGCGACCTCCTCCGGCCCGGTGCGACGGTGCTCGAGATCGGTTGCGGCACCGGATCGCTCGCGCTCGCCATGGCCCCGTTCGCCGGGCACATTCACGCCGTGGACGTGTCGCGCGAGATGGTCCGCATCGCAAACACGAAGAAGGCCGCCGCCGGGGTGAACAACGTCAGCTTTCATGCCGGCACGATCGATGAGCTACCAGTCGGCCCCGGAAGCGTCGACAGCGCCTGGGCCTTCTCCCTCTTGCACCTCGTCCCCGACCGCGCGCACGCCCTGAAAGCGTTGTACGAATGCATCGCCCCCGGCGGTTCGCTGATCTCGTCCAACATCGTTTTGGGCGACTCCTGGGTTCCCTACCGCCCGCTGCTCGCGGTGATGCGCTGGCTTGGCAAAGCCCCCACCGTGAACATCTACGACCGCGTAACGATCGTCCGCGAGCTGCAGCAGACCGGCTTTATAGGCGTCGAAGAGCAAGACGTCGGCGCCGATTCGAACGTGGCGTTCATCGTTGCGAAGAAGCCGATCTAGTTGTGACGTTGCGTCACGAGAGTGGGCCCGTGTCTGTAGCGCGCCGCCCACCAACTCAGCCATCCGTTAGGTATTCAGCCCGGAGCGTGATAGCCGTGGCACCACGAGCAGATCTTTCATGCAGGAGGGCGAGAGCTGCGATGATGGCAACGCCGACAACAGCGATGCGTTCCCGCAGAATTGCTTGATCGCGAGCTGCGTGGACGGCTTCGTTCAGGGGGCGCCAACGGCGCTACGCCCGACGCGAACTTCTCGCACCCGGCCTGCTTCGTGAACTGCGCCTGCAACAACTAGCGGTTGCTGGTAGGCGGCTTCATGAAAGTGCGTGAAATGCTGGGGCGCGTAACGAGGTGGCTAAACTCGTTACGCTGCCACGACCCGCTGCTCATCGGGCTGCTCGCCAGCGCGTGCGGGAGCACACCGTTGAGCCCGAGCGAGCTGCGCGAGCCCTCGCGTTCGACGCCAACAGCCACGCCGCTAGCGACCTCTGCTGCTGGTCCGCAAACGCTCCCTGCCTGCGGGTTGGACGAGCGGCTCGCCGGGCCGGCCGAGCTCGATGCGCGTACGGAGCAATCCCCGCGCGGGCGGCAACTCTTCACCGAGGCTGGCGTACCGTGTTTGCTCCTGGCTAGCGGTCGCGTGGCTTGCTGGGGGATCGATGGTTGGGTGAAGCCCGAATGGCCGAACGCGGCGATCATGCCGAACCTCTCCGACGTGGTCGATCTCCAAGGTGTCGGGAATCACCTATGCGCGTTGAACGGCGCGGGCGCTGTGAACTGCGCGCAACTGCGAATGGGCCCCAACCACCCTGCGAGCCGGGTCGCCTTTGACGGCCTCCGTGGCATCGTCGAACTCGAGGGCCGTTGTGTGCGACGCGCGAGCGGTGAGGTCGAGTGTCTGAACGGCGATGAGCTGGTGCGCGTGACGCCGTTGACTGGCGCCTCGGAACTCCACCCCTTTTTGGAGGGAGGCTGTGGTCTGGTTGGGACCAAGGCCGTGTGCGCAAACAGCGGAGCGCAGGGCAAGGTTGCGCACTTGGAGAACGCCATTGAGATGGGAAGCGGCCATGGGTTCTTCTGTGCACGCTCGGCGGATAAGCGCGTCTTTTGCCGAGACCCATGGGGCTACGAGCCTCCGTTCGAGCTGCCTGGCCTCGCCGGAACCAGCAAGCTCGAGCTGTCAGCGGCGGTCGCCTGTGGGCTCAGCGAGCGCCGCGGGGTCGTGTGTTCTGCGGTCTCCAGCAGCGGTGACCGCGGCACCAAAGGCGCGAAAGCCGGCTTCGAGATCCCAGGCCTAAACGGTGTGCGTCAATTGACGTTGGGCCATGCCAAGGGCTGCGCCGTGCTCGAAGGAGGTCGCGTCGCTTGCTTCCACCTGCTGCCCGAGCCGTCGCAGCGAGAGCCTCCTTGTCTCATGCCCGTCAGCGAGGCCGTCGAGGCCACCCTCGATTCGTCGGACAAGCTCCTTTGCGTTCGACGCCAGAGCGGCGCTGTCCGCTGCTGGAACGACGACGGCACAGACGGACGCGAGGTCCTCGGCTTGCCGTAAGCGATGTCCAGTGCGGTGCCTCGCGTGCAACCTGAGCCCGCGCGCCCTCACGCGTCGATGATGATCAGCGGCATCGCGGCGCGCAGCCGCTTCAGCTCGGCGGGCTCGATGGGGTTCGAGAACAGGACGATGTTGCGCAAGCGAGGGTGAGCCGCGAGCGCGAGTGGCAATGACGTCAAGCGGTTGTTGTCCAGCCAGAGCTCCTCGAGCCCCTCGAGCAAGGCGACGAAATCAGGCAGGGTCTCGAGCTCGGCACTCTGAATGGCCAGCCGCCGCACGAAATGCAAGCTCCGCACTGAATCGGGTAGCGTCCGCAGCGGCGAGCCGGCGATGCGTAACCACGCGATCGTGCACGAGCCGCACAGCTCCAACGTTGCCGCCCAATCCCAGCTCGGCTGGGCTCCAAGGCGGCCTTGTGAGGGCAGCGCGGCGGCGCCGAAACCGACGGCCGAGCTGCAGCATCGCGATGGCCAGCCAGGCCTGCCTCGACCTCGACGGTCAGCGGCTCTTTCGACGCTCCACACGAGGCCAGCGTCAGCGAGGCGAGCATCAGCCCGAGCCCCCCACGCCCGACCGCGCGCCGACGTTCACCGCCCACCGCTGGTGAACATCGGGGTACACGGCCTTGCCGATTCAGCACAGGCTCGCCAGCGTAGCGGCTCGCAGCGTTGCGTACAAAAGCCCGTTGGGCGCGCCGAGACGCGCGCGGCCAGGCCGCCGCCAACGGACCCAGCCCGACCCAGCGTGGAGTGCGACATTGCGGCGCTTGTCACCGTGAGACGGGGCGATCTGTCGCATGCGAGGTGCAGCGACGCTGCCACCGATACTGCGAGCTCGACCGAACCTCGCTTTTTTTGCGCGGCATTGCTGCAAGACCGTTGCGCGCGGCTCGCGCTGGCTGGCTCTCCCAGCGTGGAGTGCGACACTGGGGCGCTTGTCACCGTGAGACGGGGCGATATGTCGCACGCCGCGAACGACGCGAACCACCCGAGCCCTTTTGCAGACCGCTCGCCTATGGAGGTCAATCTCGGAGGGCCGAGAGAACGTCTCCCGTTAGGCCGATCTCGGTGGTGGAGCCCCACACGAACTCGCTTTGCGTTCTGCTCGACGTCGCTGCTCGTGAGAGCATCGGTCAGTCGAGGACGACCACGCCGGCGGAGTTGAACTCCACGCCCAGCACCAGCGCACGTTCATCCTCATCGAGGTGGGCCACGCTCACGATCGTCGCCGGCGTGCGGCCGTCTGCACGGGTGCGAGCCAGCCGTCGACATCGAGCAGCGCGCCTTTGCGCCTGGCCTCAAACGTTGGGGAGGCCAGCAGCGTGTTGAGCGCGGTGGCCAGCGCCGTACGTTCTCGCTTGGGGAGGAACTCGGCCATGGGCATGGCGCCCAGCGTCTCGAGCGGCGGGGCCCGAACATCGGCCAACAAGCTCTCCACGTCAGCCAGTCGTTGTGCAATGAGACGTTTGACGCCGAACGTGGACAGGAGGCGTGGCGCCGAGTCACCACGACGCCGAGCTCGCAGACATCGAGTTTTGGCGCAAAGCCACCCCTGTGGAACGCCTCCAAGGAGTGACCGCGCTCGTCCTGGAGATGTGGGGTGACGATGAAGGAGCTACCGTCGGACTTCAGAGATCGATTGGTGGAGTTCGCTCGCTCAAAGGTTGAGTGCTCAGCCTGCCCGACCTGATTACGAACAAGCGCGCAGCGGCTCCACCCATCAGTTCCTCATATGACCGTCATTCGGCTGCGCGATGTTCCTCGCGTGGCTTCGGGTCCGCATCATCGGCTGCATGCGAAGCAGCGGTCTTTTACTTAGTGCGGTTCTTTTGGTGGCCTGTTCGTCGGAGAGCGATCCGCCGATCGAGGAGGACCCTCCGGTCGAGGTAGCTGGCGAGGTGCGGGCGAAGGTTGGCCCGGACGGCGGGGAGCTCGTGGGCAAGGCGGGCAGTGAGCTCGAGGGGGTGAAGCTCGTGATTCCGCCGGAAGCGCTCGAGTCGGAGATGGAGGTTTGGCTGCGGCCCACCTTTGACGGCGATTCGTTGCCGGAGCTTTCGGAGCGGGTAGGGCTGCAGGTCGAGGTCGGCAGTGACGGCGAGCTCGCGCAGGCGGCGACGCTCACGTTGCCGTTCGACGCGGGCGAGGTCGCGCGCTTCGGTGAGGCCGGCGAGGACGTGAAGGTTTGGATCAAAGGGGAGGGCGCTACGTGGTCGTTGGTCGAAGCCGACGGCACCTCGGACGGGGACGTGACGATCTCGCTCGAGAGCTTCACCACAGCCGCCGCCGGCGTGAAGATCCTCGGCTCTGCACCGTTCTGCGGAGCAGCTTGCGACGCGCTCGCCCAAGCGCACTTCGACGTGGCCAACTGCGGCGCAACCAGCGCTTGTGTGACCGAGGTCGTTTCGCCCCGCTTGGTCGAGACCTTCGACTTCGCGCTCTCGCCCGCAGGCGAACTCGGCTTCCTTTCGCCCGATGGGATCGGGGTGATTGCGGTGGTCCACGAAATTGCGAGCGCCCTTACTACGACCAGTCCGCTGCTCCCGCCCGGCACCTCGCTTCGAAACGGCACGCACTTCGTCGGCGATACCTTCTTTGCCGGGCTGGGCAGCGCCGGCAACGTCGCCTTCAACGGGAGCGCCAAACCGAAGGCCTTCGACGTCGGAGCCGGCCTCGGCGTGATCACCACCAAGAGCGGCAAGACCCTGCGTCTCTCGCGCGATGCAGCGACCGGCAACCTCGCGGCGGTGAATCACCAGACCGGCAAGTCGATCAACCTCCCAGCCTTGCCCATCCCCGGTATCAAGGGCAGCGTCACCCAGGTCGTGTCTCCGCGCGACGCCAACTCGATCATGGTGATCGCCGTCAATCACGTGATTGAACTCAAGCTCTCCGCCAGCGGCGATGAGCTGACCGAGACGGCCCGCATCGAACTCCCCGCTTCGATGCAGGTCGCCGGCTCCAAGTTTCTCAAGGCCTCCGACAAGATCATGGTCATCGCCGTGCTCGTGGGTGGCAAGGTCGCGGTCAGCGTCGACGCCGGCCCCTTCGAGCTACTCACCCTCGGCTTCTCCGCCTCATCGGTCGCGGTGGACGATCAGGGCCGCGTACTCGTCGGCGCCGCGAAGTCGCCCGAGCTCGTCCTCCACGAACAGTCCGGCCTACCCACTGGCATCCGCCTCTCCGACGACGCCGCAACAGCGCCCGAGTTCACGTCCCTCATCCCGCGCGCCATCCAAGCCGGCGACGGAGGCTTCGTCGTCCTCACGCAAGACCGCAACTTCCTCTCGGTCGAGCTGCAGTAGGCGAGGGACGGCGCGGGAGGTCGCGGCGTTGCGCGGGGATGGGCGGTCGAAGTGGACGTCTTGTTGAAAAACGCCATCGATCGTCTGGGGATGGGCGCCCGAACTCAACAAAACGTCCAAATCGAAGGGCGATCCCCTGCGACCCGAGCTCGAGCGGCCCGAGCGACCTCACCGTCGAGGGACTCGAGCGCCTAGCGACCCGAGCGCCGCCAAGCGATCCCCCGGCGAGCCCACCGCCGTCGAGCGACCGCAGCCCAGCCTGTCCACCAAGTCGGTGTCACCTTCGTTGCGGCGTAAGCTGGGGTAGCTGCGTCAGCCCGCCCTGGTTACTTCGCTACACCGACCGCACTCGGCCGCAGCCGGACTGCTGCTCGGCTCGTTGCATCCCGGCTGCACCCGAAATCCCGCTGAATTCGATGACCCACCGCGTAGCCCGCCCTTCCGTTTCGCACAAAGCGCCTTCCAACGGCGAAGTAACGATGGGGAGCTAACGCAGCCCCGGCGGTTTGCGTCGCTCACTGCGAAGTAACGATGGGGAGCTAGCGCAGCCCCGGCGGTTTGCGTCGGTCCCAGCGAAGTAACGATGGGGAGCTAACGCAGCCCCGGCGGTTTGCGTCGCTCCCTGCGAAGTAGCGATGGGGAGCTAACGCAGCCCCGGCGGTTTGCGTCGCTCACTGCGAAGTAGCGATGGGGAGCTAACGCAGCCCCGGCGGTTTGCGTCGGTCCCAGCGAAGTAACGATGGGGAGCTAACGCAGCCCCTGCGGCTTGCGTCGCTCCCAGCGAAGTAACGATGGGGAGCTAACGCAGCCCCTGCGGCTTGCGTCGCTCCCAGCGAAGTAACGATGGGGAGCTAGCGCAGCCCCTGCGGTTTGCGTCGGTCCCAGCGAAGTAACGATGGGGAGCTAGCGCAGCCCCTGCGGTTTGCGTCGGTCCCAGCGAAGTAACGATGGGGAGCTAACGCAGCCCCGGCGGTTTGCGTCGCTCAACGACTTGCGCGCCCGCCCCTCGTCCTGCGCGCCGCCGCACAACGCGCTTGACCCAAACAATAACTGACGTCATATTCCGTTTGTGCCCCGCTTACGCGATCCCGAAGCCCGTGCTGTGGAGCGGCGCGCTCAGATTTTGAGCGAGGCGGTCAAGGTGTTCGGCGAGAAGGGGTTCCACGGAGCCAACATCGCAGACATCGCGAAGCGCACCGGCCTGGGGCACGGTACGTTTTACCGCTACTTCAAGAACAAGCTCGACATCTTCGACGCCGTGATTGTGACCATCACCAGCGCCATCGCGGCGATGGTCGTGGAGGAGGGGGCGAACGAGTCGAACACGCTCGACGAATACAGGGCCCAGCTGGATCGCATCGGGCGCAAGTTCTTGAGCATCTTCGAGGAGCACGAGGCGCTGGCGCGTCTGGTTTTTCACGAGGGATTGACGGTGGACCCAGCGCTCACGCGCAAGGTCCGCGACGCGATGGAGCTGTTCGCGGAGCTGACCCGCGCCTACCTCGAGAACGGCAAGCGCAAAGGCTTTTTGCGCGACGATCTCGACACCGAGATCACAGCCCGGGCGATCAACGCGATCATTTTCGAGAGCATCGAGCAGGTCTCGAGCAGCAAGAGCCCAGCCGTGGTCGGCGAGCGATGGCGCAAGGCGGTGATCCGCCTGATGCTCGATGGCATCCGCAGCGAGAGTTCGCTGCCGAAGAAGAAGTAGTCAGGGCCGCCTCTGCGAGGGGTCCAATTGCGTGTACTAAAAAACGGAATGACATGTCATTCATGAAGGAGGAGACGATGGTTGCGCAGGTGTTTGTGGGTGGGTTGGGGGCTCGTGAAGAGGTTGCGCCGCACAAGTTGGGGCTCGACGATCTGGCTCGGCGCTCCGAGGACGAACTGGAGTCGCTGTATCGCGCCGGTTCGGTCCCGGCGGATTTCTTCGAGCGGCAGGGCCGTCCCAAAGGGCGGATGTTGGCGGTGCGGCGTTTGGATCGCGGCGCGCCGTTCGACCTGTTGCGCAGCTTCGCCGGGAGCCTGCGCTTCCCGTGGGGCGGCAAGAGCTTCTTCCGCGTCGCGCACGACCAAGGCCGAGGTATCAACCGCGTGCGGCTCGGTCCTGCGCGCTTCGAGTGGTATCCGTTCGATACGCGCGTGGAAACGAGCTTGGTGGATGGGCGACCCACGGTACTGCTCGACTACGACAAACCCGAGAACCCGTTCTTCATCCGCCGTATCCGCGACGAGATCCGCGAGCTCGAGCCTGGGCTGTTCTTGGGTCCGGCGATGTGGAAGGACGACCGCGGAGGCGCGGCGCACGTGCTTTGGTTCGCGCTCGATTTTCGCGACCCGGAGCCGAGCTGATGCGCGACGTAGCGCTCGTGACCGGCGCCGGCAGCGGCATCGGGCTGGAGATCGTACGCGCCCTGTTTCGACGCGGCGTGCACGTGTTCGGCGTCGCGCTCGGACAACGTGAACTCGACGACCTAGCGCGTGAGGCTCGCGAAAGCGGCGCTCAGCTGGACACGCTGGCTATCGACCTAACGCAGGACGGCGCTGTGGAGCAGGTGTTATCGCACGCAGCGGCGCGCGGCCTGCAGGTCAGAACGCTCGTCAACTGCGCCGGCATCGGCCTCTACGGCGAGCACCTGTCGCTCGATGACGCCGCGGTTGCGCGCATGGTCGCGCTCAACATCGGCGCGTTGACCGAGCTCTCCACCAAGCTCGCGCGCTCCATGGTCGCACGCGGTCAGGGCCAGATCCTGAATGTGGCCTCCACGGCTGCCTTCCAGCCGCTGCCCAGATTGTGCGCGTACTCCGCGACCAAACATTACGTCGCAGCCTTCACGCTCGGTCTGGCCGAGGAGCTACGCGGCACCGGCGTGAGCGTCTCGCTGCTTTGTCCTGGCACCACCAACACGCCCTTCATCCAGAGCGCCGGCATCGCGAAGGGCACCCGCACCAACCGGCTCGCGCAGCGCCTTTCTATGACGCCCGAAGACGTCGCCCAAGCAGCGATGACCGCGCTGGACGGACCGCGCGGCTTCGTCGTTGCGGGCCGCCTCAACCGCGCCCACTACGCGCTCTCACGCCTGCTGCCCCCGCGTGCGCTCACCCGAGCGTTCGAACGCGTGACCCGCGCGACCGGCTGAGCCCGCGCGCCGCCCGGGCCTGCGTGGCGCACGGTGACGCGCGCAGCTCACCAATTCAGCCGAACCACGAGCGCTTCACTTTCGCGCGCGTGGCTCGCGCGCACATTGCGTTCCCCCGTCATTGAGATGAGGTAGCGAAAAATCTCCGCCACCGTGGCTCGAGCCTGCGGCGTCTCGACGTAGAGGTGATTCGCGAGGCTGAGCACAGCCGCGGTCTCCTCGAGGTGCACGATCTCCAGCGTGCCGTGGCTGTGTTGCACCTCCCAGAGCGATGGCGACCGTTCGATCAAACGGCGGGCGTTGACCATGCGCAGGAGCACCGATTGGATGCGCCCAAAGCCGAGGCGCACCTGCGCGTGCAAGTGCTCGTTGTAGCGCTCGCGGTCCCGCCTCGCCGGCCCCTCCCAGATGGCGGTGCACCAATCCACCACGAAGCTCACCGGAATGCGCGCCGGCAACGCCTGTCCGGGCGCCGTGACCCTTCGTGTCGGTTCCGGCAACAGCCCGAGCACGCTGCTGAGCGCAGCATCCCCGCCTAACTGCAGCACAGCGTCACGATACGCCGAGATGGTTGTGCTCTTGCAGTGCGGCGTCTCCCCCGGAGCGCCTCGCGTCGTCCCCATCATCCCTCCGTCACCAACATTCGCCGATCTCCGATCTCCATTCTCCGCCTCTCCATCCGCCCCGTAAACGTGCCCGGCGGCCAGCATCGCGGCCACGCGCGGGCCAGGCATCGCGCTCACGCTGCGGGCACGCCCGAGGATGGGCGGTCGAACTGGACGTTTTGTTGAAAAATACCGCCGATCGCCCTGGGATGTGCGGCCGAACTCAACAAAACGTCCAAATCGAAGCCCGATCCCCCCGTCCACCCCCCGGCCGCCGCCGCCCCCGCTCTCTCTCCCTCTCCCTCTGCTCTCCTTCTGCCCGTAAACGTGCCCGTGCCCTGTACCGTTTCTTTTAGCTGAGGACGGGTTACACCTGCTCTCAGTGTGTCGTGGCGAATTCCCGAGGAGTGCCTAGCGTGCCCCGT
>JBILLK010000064.1:0-9071 GCA_044376115.1 Polyangiaceae bacterium
GACATCAGTCTTACCGCGTCACGCTTGAACGATTCCGCGTGCTGACGCGGCGCCTTTTTCTCTGCCTTGTTCACAGTCTCTCCGATCTATCCGGTTTCTGGTGGCACCGAAAATCGGATCAAGTCCAGAGTACGTTGCCGAGCACTACCAAACACTCGGCTTTACTGTCACGAGGTGCGAGAGCACGCCGCTTCATGCCCTATTTGGTGCTCTCCTATGGACGCTGGTTCAAGACCCAGCCGACCGAAAGCTTCAGGTAGTTACTTTCGCGAACCGCCTGGTCGATAAGACAGCGTCCGACCAGGTTTGGTCGACGCTGCCTGAGGACTTCGGGACAGCCGGTTACGCACGCCGACGCCAACGCGCCATCGCAAAGCATTTGGCCAGCATCTGTACAGACCGCGATCTCCTGCTATTTGCTTTTGACCTCGGAATCGATGGAAGCGAGCCGCTGCGTCAATATCTTTGGGCGCACCGGCCCGAGGACATTGAGCGGGCGCGAGCACTCCTGGTCGCCCTACCGCCCGAGAAGGTCTGCCTGGTTCTTCGATACCTGCTCGAGGATTACTGGCGGCGCTTCATCGGATGGCCCGACCTCTTTCTTTCTCGTGGCGACGAATACCTCTTCATTGAAGTGAAGCTCGGCTCGGACAAGTTGTCCGACGAACAGCGAACGTGGATCGAGGCGAACCGCGACCACCTGCAGCTACCGTTTTTGATTGCCAAGATTCACAGACAAGCCACGTGCGGCGTTACGTAGAAACTCCGCTGGCTAGCAAGGCGTTGTACCTGCCGAGCGACGGCGGTCGCCCTTCAGGCTCGCTCTGGCGCTCGCAGGTGAACGCCACTACGTTGGTCGGACATGCGTGGACTTTGCAGACTGCACCAGCTTTAGGCCGACCTGCGGGACAGCCACATTGTCCCTCGCTGGACCTACAGACGCCTCTACCAAATCGCACCGCCGGGCACCGACCCAATGCCCGTGCAAGTGCACGACGACACCGCGCTCATCACTGGCGAACAGCTCTCTGAATATCTGCTTTGCCAGAACGCGGAGGGGCGCTTCAGCACGTGGGAGAAGACGGTCGCTCGGATTGCCCTGCAGAGCGACGAGACTTTTCCGGCCAAGGACGCCGTAGTCCAGCTCCCTGATACAGAAGCTGAGGGCGAGAGCGTCGCAGACGGTTCCGCGCTCCCACTGGACATTATCCCCTTCGCACTCAGCGTCATTTGGCGCGCAAGCGTGTCCACCCTGTTTCCGAAGGTCTCGCTTGGCAACCGTTACAACGAGGAGTTTCGACGCTTCCTCGTTGGCGATACTGCCGTACCGTCGAACGTGCGCCTGTTCGTCAGTATCGTCAACGTGAACGCCACACCGCGGATTGATCGAGTCGTGATCCCGCCCGACACGCTGCGCGTCAACGGCTTCCATACGCATCAGTTCGGACACTTCGGCTTCTACTTTCACGTGATAGTGGGTGGACAACCCCCCATCCTCGATCGTTTCTGCTTCATTCGGACACAGCGAGTAATTCTGAGCGATGGCACACGCATGCTGAAGTCAGCCGCCAGGACCCTCATAAAAGCTACTCCTAAGGGCAAGCTCGGAAGGAGACCGAAGCCGTGACCTCGCCCTTGCTCAGTTACCCAAAGCCTTAACTGTTATATCCGGTTTGGGCAGTAGTAGCTGCAACGCCTTGTTAAACCGACACCTAGAAGCCTGGTGTGCGAGGATGACCGGGCATGGCAACTTGCGGCAACTGCGCTCGGGCTGAGTTCTTCCTCAAGCTTCAGCGAGGGCTGTGCCCGTCCTGCCTGGCCACCATTACCAATCGTATCGAGGAGGCCACTCGCCAGTTAGGGAAGGAGGTACGGCGACTTCGGAGCGTTCGCCTTATCGAGACCAAACTTGACTCGTACGAGAAGCTGCTCGCCGTGGCGCAGGAGTTTGTTGCCTACGAGCGGTTCGGTGTAATTTTCCGTGTCGAGCTGGAAGAAGGGTTCGTTTCCAGGAACGTCACAGACGCGATGAGCGCCCTGATGAAGCTCCGCGATGGTGCCGCTCGCTCGGCACTCGCCGACAACTACAGGGAGCTGACCATCGCGCTTGCAGCGGCGCTCACGCCGCGACGCCGGCTTGAACTCGCGCGTCGCGCGACAGAGCGGGCACGCGCCATAGCGGGACGATTCGCAGATCCTCAAGTCTTGAGTATCGCTCTCTCCGCTTTTGAGAAGACGCTCGAACTCGCTGAACGCGAATATGCAGGCGCAGGGCCGGGCGAAGAACAAAGCGAAACGGTGTTGCCGGCCGAGGCGTCGTCTCAGTGTCATTTCTGCGGGCGGACCTCCGCCGGAATGACCTGCCTCGAGTGTGGGGCCTCGCTGAGTCCGCAAGAAGTCAACACTCCGGCCCCAACCGAAGTGCCGCAGCCATTGTCTCCACCCGCAGCGCAGGCGCTGCCGGAGCCTCCTGTAGCCGGGTCCGGATGCATGACCGTGCTGCTCGTCCTTCTGCCCCTGCTGCTCGGCGTGGTCTACGGCATTACGCGCTGCTAGGCACTCACCGCCCCTTGGCATCCTCCCCCGAAGCAGCTCTGATCCTACTATGAAGGTCTTCAGCTTGCTCTCGGTCTCGGCGTTTGCGGCGCCGTCATCCCCACACGCGGCGAGTCACCCTGAGAATCGGCGCATTGTCGCGCCCAGCGGCTGGACGCGGGCTCGATGCCCTGCAGGATGCGACGCATCGCGCGCTGTCACGGCGAGACTCGGCGCAATGTCGCGCCCAGCGGCTCGACGGCTCGATGCCCCGCAGAATGAGCCGCCGCCGCGCACATGTACCGAAGTGTTGCTCTCTGCCTCTTCGGTCTAGGCTGCTCCTGGATTCTGCGAGCGCGTAGCGAACCCTTCGAAGACCTGCCTAACAAGGCGTTGCTGCGGTCGCCTCCGACTCCCTCTCTTCGCTCGGTCTGGCGCTTGCCGCTGAACGCCAATACGTTGCGCGCGATGCGGTGGCACAACGACGCTCTCAGGATCGCGGGGCGCAGCCCGAGCCCTCTGGCCACCGCTGAAGCGGGGGTTCAGGCACTCGAGGCACGCTTGGGATTCACTTTGCCGGCCGCGCTGCGTGAGTTGCTCGTTACGGACATCTGGCCTGAGTTCCTGCACGAGTTCAGCAACTGCGGCGAACCCCTGACCGTGGCTGAGATGGGTACCGCGAAGGTCCAGTGGCGGAACTATGACGTGCGGGCCGCAGGAATCCTGCCGTTCATGCGCGAGAACCAGCACGTATGCACCTGGGCCCTGCCGCTGAACCTTGGCGATGATCCGCCAGTCTTGGTCGAAGTCGACTCAGGCGACCCACCGAACTGGCAGACGGCGGCAGCGACCTTCTCGATGTGGGTTCGCTGCCAAGTAGAGGATCGCCTGTTGCTCAAGCGCGCGATGTTCGCGGCGCAAGCCGAACCGCTAAGCGAGAGCAGTCGCGCCGCGCTCTCCGAGCGCTTCGCGCTAGGGCAGCCAACCTCGGCTTGGCCAGCGCGTGAGGTCCTCCGGCTCCACGGCGACCTCGGCGACCTGTTGCTGTGGAATGCTGACGACCAGTGCGATTGGTGGATCGCTCCGCGCGACCAAGCAACGGCGGAACGTCTGCTGGACGTGCTCCCTGTATCCGCGGAGATGCGAAGCCTGCTCTACGACCTGAAACCAGAAGCGAAGTCAGTTCTCGATGCCTGGCGCCTACGATTCACAAGCGAGTGAGAAGCATCGATGGTCAGCCGGACGGCGGGCCACCGACATCTGCACCATTTACGAATGGGCTGCACACCGCGCCCTCGCCTCCGGCCCCACGTTGGAGCCGGCCGCGACGCGGCTGTTGCCGCGTGGTACCCTTCTGTCCATGTCCGCGATTCGCGCACGAGTCCATAACGGCCGCCTCCAGCTTGATCAGCCGACTGAGCTGCCGGAAGGCACCGTCCTAGATCTGGTGGTAGACGACGAGGGCGACGACCTCGACGATTTGGACCGCGCGGCACTCAACGAGTCCATTTCTCGAGCCCGCGCGTCCATGGAAGCGGGTCGCACTCGTCCCATGCGTGACCTTCTCGCAGACCTGCAGCGACGGTGACCGCCACCTTGATCGTCTCGGCTGAGGCCGAGGGACAGATCAGACTGATCGACGCTTGGTGGCGCGAGAACCGAACCAAGGCCCCGGACCTATTCGTGCAGGAGCTGGCTCAAGCCACCGCCACCCTGGAAGCTATGCCGTTCGCGGGCATCCGTGTCGACCATCCCGAGGTCAAAGGCCTCAGGCGAATCCTTTTGAGAGCCACCCGCTATCACCTCTATTACGTCGCTGACCCGAGCACCGTCGTGGTCCTCGCTGTTTGGAGTTCTGTTCGCGGCTCCGGGCCTGACCTTCAACGACTGCTGCATTGATTCCTGCCTCTCGCGGAGGCTCCAATCGCCCGAGGTCTCACGGCTTCTAAGCGACAGTTACGTCTCCCCCCCTTGGCATCCTCCCCCGAAGCAGCTCTGATCACCGCATGAAGAACTTCAGCTTGGTCTCGGTCTTGGCGTTTGCGGCGCTCGCGGCTTGTGGGGATGACGGCGCAACCGGCGGTGCCGGAACAGGCGCGACCGGCGGTGGCGGTGCAGGCGCGAGTGGTGGCGGTGGTGCAAGCGGTGGAGCGGGCGGCGGAACGGCTGGCGGCGAGGTCGGTGGTGGCGTGCCCACGGCCTGTGGAGACGCCCTCATTTGCGATCCGGGGACCGCCTGCGTGGAGCAGCAGTTCCCGCCGGCTTGCACCAACAAGGAGAACAAGGCCGATCCGTGTCCGGAGGGTCAGGCCGACACCTTCTGCGGCGGGGCCGGCATTGCTTGCTGTTGCGAGCCACCGCCTCCGGCCGATTACTCCTGCATCGACGCAGCCGCTTGCGGCGGGACGGTCTCCTGCGAATGCCTCGAGAACATCTGCCCCGAGCCGCTCGGCTGTGTGAACACGGCGACGCCCGGCAAGGTGGCCTGCATCGAGCCGGCGATGCCTTGATTGTACCCGCGTAGCGCTTGGCGTAGGGAGGCCCATGTCGGGCCTCGTCACGCGGCACTTGCTGCGCAATACCTCGATCGCGGACCTCTTGCGGCGGAGCCTCACGCTCGCGCCCCGTCTTTGGCTGCTGCTGTTTCCGTTGTTCCTGGCGTTTCTCGGCTTGCTCGCCGCGATCGCGAAGCTCGGCCTCCTCCCGCTGGATACGAACCGCGCTGGGCAGCTGTCACAGTCGGGTCGTGAGCTTTCGGCCACCCTCGTTTATGCCGTGCTGCTCGGCTCCGCGTCGTTCTTTGCGCCCATCGTCTCCGGGCTTGTTGCTGTCGCGACGATCCGCGGCGCCCTGGCCGAGCGCATGACCTTCTCGATGATCGCGGCCGGCGCCTCGCGGGCGTTCGCCAGCGCGGTGGTGTCGGGCGTGATGGTCGCGACGCTCGCGTCGGTCGGCTACGGCCTCTGTTGGTTCCCCGGCCTGTTCGTCCTGGCGTACTTGATGGCGGCGCCCGCGGCGGCGACGGTCGAACGGCTCGGCCCGCTCGAAAGCCTCAGTCGCTCGGCGTCGCTCGCGAAAGGCAGCGTGGTTCGTCGCGCCGGTGCGCTGTTTCTACTTTGGACCTTTATCGGCATCCTCGCGCGCTTCGCCGACATGCTCTCCCCGGCCGCGTGGCAAGGCTCAGGCACCGGCCAGCTCGCGCTTTACGCCGCGGCCACAGCGCTGGTCGCGAGCTTCGCCTGCGTGTGGCAGGCGGCGCTGTTCGCCATCGCCTACAACGATGCGCGTATCGGCGCCGAGGGCCTCGAGATCGACGCGCTCGCGGCCCTACTCGGCGGCGGCGCGCAGATCGGCTTGGACACCGGCGCAGCGGCGCTCTCCGAGAGCGGCCTCGCGCTGCGGCAGAAGAGCCGCCGCATGATCGTGATCATCGTCGCGGCGGTGTTCGGCCTGGGCGTGCTCTCGATCGTCGGCTACCCGCTGGTGCAAGAGAAGCTCAAGCAACGTCAACGCGAGGCCCAGTTCGAGCTCGACAAGGAGAGGTACGCTCGGGAGTTCGCGCTCGAGCAGGAGCGGCGCGCTGAGCCTGCCCCGGTTTGGTGGACACCCAGCAAGGGATACGCTCCCCGTGAGTACCATCGATGCAACAACGCAATTTACGCCCCGATTCATTCAAGAAGGACGCCGTACGTCGCCTGATGGCACGCGGCTCCTAGACTGTTGATCAGCTGGCTGAGGAGCTCGGCGTCAGCCGCAGCATGCTCCATCGCTGGCGCGTGCAGTTCGAGTCCGAGGTCAGCAGCAGCGCACCAGAACGCAGCCAAGGTGAGCGCGAGGAAGTCGAGCAGCTTCGGCGCCGGCTGCGCGACCTCGAGGCGGAGAACTCGCTCTTAAAAAAAGCGGCTGCCCTCTTCGCCAAGGACGTGAAGTAGCCGTGTTCCGGCTGATTCACGCGGAGAGGGAGCGCATTGCCGTTGCTCGTGCGTGCCGAGTTCTCGGCGTCTCGCGCAGCGGCTACTACAAGTGGCTGGACCGCCCGCCGTGCAAGCGCTCAGTCAAGGACGCTGAGCTCGCGTCGGAGATCAAGGAAGTCTTCCTCGCGCACCGCGGTCGGTACGGCGCTCCGCGAGTACGGCATGCGCTGCGCAGGCGTCGTAGTGGCGTACGGCCCAGCAGAAAGCGTGTTGCGCGAGTCATGCGGTCGATGGGGCTCCAGGCACGCACGCCTCGGCGTTTCCGCACGACCACCGACTTGCGGCACACCAAGCGCATCGCGCCCAACTTACTCGAGCGCGATTTCGTCGCTGCCGCGCCCAACAGCGTGCTGGCCGGCGACATTACGTACATCGAAACCACGGACGGTTGGCTGTATCTCGCGGTACTCCTGGACCTCTACTCGCGCCGCGTGGTGGGCTTTGCGATGTCGGACCGCATCGACACCGAGCTGGCCTTGGCTGCGCTCAACATGGCGGCCTCCACGCGCCCGCTGAAGCGCCGCTGGATCCACCATACGG
This sequence comes from Polyangiaceae bacterium, assembly GCA_044376115.1. Taxonomy (GTDB): domain Bacteria; phylum Myxococcota_A; class Polyangia; order Polyangiales; family Polyangiaceae; genus Xiheicaenibacterium. Next base: position 7,050 of record JBILLK010000064.1, read on the forward strand.
ACCGAGACTGCCGCTACGGTAGCGACGACTACCTGGCAGCACTCAAGCGACTAAACGCGCGCCCCAGCATGAGCCGCAAGGGGGACTGCTGGGACAACGCCGTCTCCGAGTCCTTCTTCGCCACACTGGAGAAGGAGCTCCTCGCGGTCGAACCACTCCGACCCCGCAGCGCCATGCGCGGGATAGTGGCCGACTACATCGACAACTACTACAACCTCGTCAGGCTCCACTCGCACCTCAACTACGTCGCACCCATCGAGTTCGAGACCAACGCACCCGCCTGAATCAAGCAGTCAAATCTGTCTACCAAATCGGGGCAACTCCAGGGTCCACGGCCGGAAACCAAGCGAACCTCGTGCGGGGCGTCCCGTCCACGGCGTCGATGACCCGCAGCTCGCCGCGTCGTTCGACGAACGGTGCAGCTTCGGAGTGCGGCCAACGGAAGGATGCCTTCCGTTGCCACTCGGCTTTGCTCGACGCTTCCGAGAAGCGAGCGGCACGCGTCGAATCCCAGACGAACAGCGACCCATCGTCGAGGAAACGGGCTTGCGCGGGGGATCCCTCGAACCCTGCGATGGCATCGCCGAAGAAGGCGACCTCTTGGCCTACGAGACGCGCGCGACGAAGCTTTCCGTCTCGATCCTGGATGACGATGCGGGTGCCCGTGTGGTCGACGGCGAGCAGATCGCCGTCGAGGTCCTTCGCCTGAAAGACCTCTCCGGCGGCCTCCGGTTGGTCAAGCGACCATCGCACGAGTCGCCGCGAGTCCAGCATGCTCAGGCAGCGGACGTGCGTGACGGCTGCGGGCTCGATGGCCCACGCGCCGTTCGGTGAGAGGACGGCTCGTTGTGCCGCCCCCGTCGCGCCCGGCGCCTGATCGCATTGAACATCGAACCGGAGAACGCTGGTCCGACCGCCTGCGTCGACCCAAAGGCGGTACGCAACCGCGGCGGTCTCTTGAAACAAGCCGATGAAGCGAGCCGGTCGAGCGCCGGCCACAGGCTGGAGCGCGGCCAATGGCTTCGTGGACGCGACCTTCACCTCCTCGCCGGTCTCGTCGATGTGCACGTGACGCTCGCCACGTTGGACGACGAATCGGCCCCCGCTGGAGCGCTCCGAGCTCGGGCCGTGAAGCTGCCATACGTCGCGCACGACGCCGAGAAGGGTGCCGGTCTCGATCGACCATAGAAGGACGTCCGACCCCCATTTTACGGCGACGACGTCGTCGTCGACCGCGACGGCATCCGCGGCTCCCGATGCGCGGGTCATCACGACGAGCTCCGGCGCGTGAGCTGCAGCGATCGGCGAAGGAGCGGTCGTGCACGTCCCTTCCGGCGCACGCGCGCTCGGTTCACGACACGAGAGCCCAAACAACACGACGACGAGGATCGACAGCGCCCGCACGACACCGCAGGCTACACTTGCGAGCCGCTCCTGTCGGGCGGTAGCGTGCGGAAGGGTTCGCAGGTGCTTGCCAGAGAGCTTCCGCTGTCCGAGGCATGCCGCATCATGGCGTCCGCCGAGCCGAACCCATCGCTCGGGCAGGCCATGCGCCTCGTCCTCGAGACCATCGTGGGCGGCGGCCGCGCCGATCGCGGGCTCGCCGCGAAGGCTACCCGCGCGTTCATCGATGCGCGCGTCCGGGGACGCCGCATCCCCAGCTCCGAAGCGGAGAACATCGCGAGCGACATCGAGCTCAAGCTGCTCGAGCGGCCGGAGCTGTTCCTCGCCGCGGACAACCCCGCCGCCTACATCGCCATCAGCATCCGAAATCGAGCGGATAGGGAATTTGAACCGGGGGTCGAGCCCGAGCTCAACGTGAGACGATGTAGGTCCGAGCGCCAGCGGTCCTCTTCGGCCGGCCGTTGTGGCCACCCGGGGCTGCCTACGGGGGCGGTCAGGGGCGCGGTTGCGGGTTCGGGACCGCCGAAGCACCCGCAGCCGGAGCGTGCGGATGGAGCTTCGCCCTGACCGCGCCATCGAGTGCAGCAGGCCGTGCTCACCACTTGGGGAGCGCGAGTC
>JBILLK010000007.1:0-389742 GCA_044376115.1 Polyangiaceae bacterium
CCTCGAGTGCGCGGGGCCCCGCGCCAGCGCGGGGCAAGCACGAGAGGCCCACTCGCGCTGAGCGACCTGTTTCGAAGCGGCCACGCCCCGGAGCGACCCCTCGGGCCGCCCCACCGCGTTCGAAGCGGCCACGCCCCGGAGCGACCCCCTCGGGCCGCCCCCACGCATCGATGCTTCAATCAGCGACGAAGCCGACTTTGCTGTGGGTTCCGTCGCAGTAGGGTTTGTTGGCGGATTGGCCGCACCGGCAGAGGGCGGTTTTTGTTACGCGGTTGATGGTGCGACCGGTGCCGGTGCAGATTTCGAGCGGGCCGTTGACGAGCAGGGGGCCGTTCTTGGCGCAGCTGATGGTGAGTTCGCCGTTGCGGCTGGCGAGCGGTGTGGAGTCTTGGGTGTCGGGCTCGCCGCTGGCCTTGAAGCCAGCTGCGGTGTGGCTCGCGTCGCAGTAGGGCTTGTTCTTCGAGGCACCGCAGCGGCAGAGGGTGGCGCGGAAGCTCTTGGGTTGGCCGGGGAGGTTGAGATCGGCGTGGATTGCAATCGGGCCGTTTTCACGCAACCGCGCGACGTTGACGTGCGGCGCGGCCTCATTGGCGCCGCCGTCGGTTCGCTCGTAGGCGATGGCACCCGAAGGGCAGGCGAGGGCGAGCGCGGCGATCTCTTCGGGCGTGGCGTTGTCGGGGTGGATCCATTCGCCTTGGACGTTGGGCACGAACACGTCCGGCCGACCGAGCACGCACTGGCGCGAGTGGATGCACTTGGCGCCGTCGAAGTGGAGGGTGACCTGTTTGCCCGCGACCGTTTCTTTGCTCATGGCGTGGCATGCTAGCGCACTCGTTGGACGGTTCACCAATCGGCGACGAGCGGGCTAGGCGAGCGTGGGTTGGGTTTCTCATGCGCTAGGCAGTCCCGTTCGGGAACTCTCGCCCGACCGGGGTGTCGGTGTCGCGCCATGCGTTCTTTCCGTTCCCTTGCTAGCTTCGTCCTGGCCTGCGCGTGGCTGGGTTGCGCACGCGCACCTGTCTTGGTCCAGGCGGAGGAGCGGCCCGCGCTGGGCGCTCGCATCGAGGCGCCAGCGAGGGAAAAGGTAGGCCCATTCGTCCCGTCCAATGCGACGCCTGGAGCGGTCGTGCCGCTCCCCGCTGGTCCGAACAAGCAGGAGTGGGAAGACCCACCGTTTGACACTCCCCCGAGCGACGTGAAGTGCGTTCTCCGAGGCTCCTCCTTGCCCTTCCCGAGCGACTCGTGTGAGTCGCCATGGATCACGGTCTTGTCAGCGAGCGGGGCGCCGCTGATGCGACTCGCCATGTTCCAGCTCCCGGTCGTGTGGGGCATCCGAGGTCGCGGGGAACGCGCCTGGATCCACGCCCGAGAGGAAGAGTTCGCTGTCACCGGCTTCGCGAGTCTCGACGACGTGAAGCTCCACCTCCTCGAGAAGACTCCGCTGCTCGCAGACCACGTGTGGGCGCGCGCCGACGCCCCGGTCCAGATCCAGGGTGCAACAGCCTCGGGCGCGCTCACCGTGAGCGTCGTCGACCTCCCGGGGATCGACAAGCTCCGAGTCGACGTCCCCTGTGACGGGGTCTCATTCGACCCCGCCGACCCCACTCCTCTCGTACCTCCGCCCCTCTCGCAGGAAGAGCGCGTCTGGCCGAGGGGTGACGCGCTCACGCTGCGAGGTTCGCCGGGGGGCCCTTCCATACTCGAGGTCTCCAAGCTCGCGCGGCTCGGGGTCGATCTAGAGGTTCGCGAAAGAAGAGACGGCGCGACCAGGATCACGTTCGAGACGCGGGCGACGCAGATCGACGCCTGGGTGAAAGAGACCGATCTCTCGCCGTGGCCGCGCCGCGAGCACCATATCGGGCGTTCCTGCCGCGACTCGGGAGGGAAGGTGTCGGGCGGTGGGCAGGTGAGAGTTGCCACCGTCCTCGAGTCCGTTTGGTCGCGCGTCGGGGTCAGTCCCGAACGTGGGGCTCCAGCCGTGCGGATTGGCGTCGGGGCGAAGATGAGCGTCGGTGAAGTGCGCGGTGGATTCGTCGAGTGCCTCTACACCGCACGGTTGCGTATGGTTGGAGACAATCGGCTCTGGATCCCCAGAGAGGCGCTCGGTGCGATCGAGGTGATAAAGGACTGAGCGCTTCGCTCCGTACACGATCTCGCTCTATCGAAAGGGCCCTTCGGCGCCCAATTGAGCGCCAGCGCCGAGGCACTCGTTTTGGCCGGACTCCCTGCAGGTCCCGAAGGCGCCGTGAGGCGAGCCAGAAGACTCGTCCGAGGTCGCTTGCCCATCCGCGCAGGTTTGTCCGTCTACCCAGGCGGCGAGGGGCGGCAAGCTCTTGGTGGCACGCAGTTCGTTGATCTTGTCGATGCAGATTTGTCGCTCGGCGGCGTAGGGATCGGCCATCGAGTTGCCGGTGGTGGGCGCGCCGCCGCTGGGGTTGCCGCCAGCTTCCAGCGTGCCACCGGCGCTGTTGGTACTGCCGCCGTCACTGCTCGAGCTGCCCGCGCCGTTGCCATTCCCGCCGTTTCCGCCGCCGCCCGGACCGTCTGTGCTGGAGGCGCCGTCATCGCCACATGCGCTCGTAACTACCAACAGCAGCACCACGCCGAGGGAATAGTTCATGAGTCTGAGAGGAGCTGGCTCGCGGCGTTCGGTCAAGCTCGCTCGCGCCTGGCGCGGTCCTGCCACTTTGTGCGCTCGCCCTGTCACTGCATCGCTTTGCGGGTAACGTCGAGGCCGCGCGTTCGCAGCCAGCGTCGGGCGCGCGTGATCTCGCGCTGTAACTCGGATGGAGGGGGAGAGGGCAGGGCGTTTTGCGCGGCGTCGTTCTCCCACAAGTCCGTCGTGCCGAATACGTAAAGGTTGTTCTCTGCGACCCCAGTGAACGACTCGACCGGAATGGTCGCGATGCAGCTCTGATCGACCGTCGCGTTGGGATCGCCGAGGAAGCTCAGCATGAGCGAGAGGCCACACGGCTGATCTCCGGGTTGCGCGACCGGCGTGGAGACAGCGACGCAATGAGCCGAACGCGGCACGAGCACGAACTGCTGATTGGCTGCGTTCAATTGCTCGCCCGCTGGAGCAGCCACCCAGATCGGCGTCTGTGGATCGAGATCGCCGTTCATCATCAGGATGGGGATACTTGTCTCGGCCCATTGGTCGACAAAGACGTCATCGGGGTAGGCTGGCCAAAGGTCTTGCACCGCCGTGACACGCGGGCTGAGGCCCGTAGTGACCTGCAAGCCAGCCTCGATCAGGTCGATATCTTCTGGCGACGGATGCTCGGGCGCGTTGGGCCAGAGCTCCGACAGGGCCACGTTGTAGAACAGCGCATCGGACGAAAGCTCGTCGTAGTAGCTGGTCTCCTGCGGTCCGCCGAAGAAGACGGTCAGCAGCTTGTCGATTGCCGCGACGTCCCCTGGCTCGCAGCGCGCGTAGCGATAAACCACCGCGGGCATGTAGGTGCGCGCAACCGAGCTCATGAGCAGGCTCGCGAGCACGACCGGCAAGGTCGATGCGTCGAGGCCCCAGTTCGCGGTGAGCTCGGGGCAATGGCCGCCCTGGAGGGCGGTGGACAGATCGACGAGCGCAGCCCACGGATCGCTGCCGATCTTCTCGGAGCACAGTGCGTCTGCACCACAGAGCGCCATGAAGTCTTGCGCCACTTGATCGAAGTCTGCGTCGTAGGCCACGAACGATTCACCCGGCGGCGCAATCGAGTCGAGAATGACGGCCGTTGCCTGATCCGGCGCGATTTGCAAATAGCGGTGCGCCCAATAGGTGCCGTACGAGACGCCATACACGAAGACGTCTTTGGAAGGCTCCGCCGTGACCTCGATCAGTCGCGCGAGATCGCGTGCCGCCGCCGTGCTGGTGAACTCCGCGAGGTCTTCGCCCCACGTCTCGATCAGCGCATCCCGGCAAGCCGCCGCCTCTTCAGGGGCGACGCTGGTGCCCCATTCACTTGCGGGCGACTCTTGCTGAGGACAGCTGAGCCGCGCCGAGCGACCCACGCCGCGATGATCGACGGCGTACAGATCGAGCGTCGGATCGAGGTCCTGCATTGCCTCCATGAACGAGTCGAAGTCGGCGCCGGAGCCGCCCGGCCCGCCCTCGAGAAGCCAGAGCTGGCCGCGCACGTTGTCCGCTGTGCCGCGCAGGCGCTGTACGAAGATGCCGATCGTTGGGCCGGTTGCTTCCTCCCAGCGCAGCGGCACGTCGATCCATGCGCACTCGGCCTTGGGACCGTCGGGTTGGTCGACGTAGAGCGGGCACTCATCCCATTCGATGCCGCTCGTCGGAGGTGCGCCAGCGTCGCCGCCGTTACCGCCGCCACCGGGCTCTGGCGCGCCGCCAGCGCCTCCCATCGGCTCGGGCTCGGGTTCGACCGAGACGTCGCAACCGAGCGCGATGGCGCTGCACAAGGTTAGCGAAAGCCCGAGGGAGATGAGGCGAAGGCCCATGGGACGGGCAAAAAGGCAAGCAGCATGCCGAGCGATCAGACCAGCAATATCAAGCCAGTCGCGCGCTAGCGCTGCTCACCGTCAATTCGGTAACAGACGCTCACCGGTGGAGCCTCGGCCGCGCAGGTCGGACCGAACTTCGTCGCTTGAGGTACGTTGGCGGGGCCATGGCCATGCCCGACTACGCGACCGTCGCAGCCTACATCGCAGCCCAAACCGACGCCGCGCGCCCACGGCTCACCCGCATGCGGAACGTGATTCGGAAGACCGTACCGCGTGCGGTCGAGAGCATCTCCTACAAGATCCCGACCTATAAATTGCACGGAAGGGCGCTCGTTTTCTTCGCGGCATGGAAGGAGCACCTCTCGCTCTACCCGGCGTCGTCGCGCGTGTTCGAAGAGATCCCCGAGCTCTCGGCCTTCAAGCAGGCCAAGGACACCGTGCGCTTCCGGAACGATGCGCCGCTGCCTGTGCACCTCGTCGCGCGGTTCGCGAAGGTCCGCGAACTCGAACTCGATGCTGAGCAAGCGCTCGCGCGGCCCACGAAGCCCGTCGCGAAGAAGCCAGCCGTGAAGAAGCCAGCCGTGAAGAAGCCCCGCGCGAGATGACGTGCGGCGAGCGGGGCTTCAGTCATCCCCACGCAGCGCCGCGAGGGCGGCTTTGATCCTGCGTTGCTCCGCCTTGGACCTGGGCGCATCGAGGACCCCGCGGTCGCTCGGCTTCGCGCGGCCGGACCGCAGCTCGAGCAGGCCGATGACCAAACCGACTCCAGCAAATAGCAGCGCCAGTAACTCGATCGGTCCAAAGGTGAAGGGCCCCTTGGCCGTGCAAACCGACGGACTCATCGGCAGATAGCGCATCACGCCAAAGCAAGGCGCAGAGGATGCTCAACGCGAGCGCGGCGAGCAGGCAGCCAACGCAGAAGGTCGTTGAAAGGACGGTGGTTGGAACTAGTTCTACTTGTTGATCCACTCAGCCTCGCCCGCCAGCGTTTGAGCGTTGTTTGAGGCGAGCCAGGCCTCTCCCGCTGCGCTGTTCAAGAGCTTGGCGTCGAGGAAGGCGCGCACGCCCGACGAGAGCGCGCGAGAGAGCCGAACGAGTCGCTCGTCACTCGAGTCCTGGTCCTCCAAGTTGAACGACGGGTGCCCGCCGACATCGGTGAGGGTGGAGTAAAGCAGCCAACGTTGCCCATCGGCAGGTTGCCGCTCGAAGGCGATGCGACGATCGGCGCCGCTGACGTCGGGCTTGCTGGCCTTGAGGTCGTTGTCGCCGGTGGCCATGAAGACCGGCGCACGCATGTCCTCCCAAGTGTTGCCGTCCGCTTCATCGAAGAAGCCTGCGTAGCCTGGACCCATCGGGCTCAAAGCGACGGCGGCGCGCGGTAGGTCATGCGTCAGCGTGATGGGCTCGAGGTTGGGCAGCGCTTGAAAGCGAGCTCCGTGCGTGACGATGGGGGCGCGTGCTCCAGCCGACCAACCGGCGACGGCGACCTTGTCGAGATCGATGGCAGGTCCGCCTGCCTCGACGCTGGCCTCGGAAAGCTGCGGCAATCGGTCGAGCACGGCGATCACATCGAGCGTCTTGACCAGGGCGATTAGCCCGTTGTCGTCCTCGTCACTGGCCGCATCAACGGTGCAGTCGGCGGCCGGAACACTGCCGAGCTCGCACAGCGCCGCCGCCGAGTCGAGGGTGGGCGGGACATGGGCGATATGGAGCACTGCGTAGCCGTGCTCCGCGAGCGTCGTGCCCCATTCAACGGCCTGCTTGTGCCCGGCCTGACTGAAGCCGCCACCGTGCGACCACACCACCAAAGGGAATGGCCCTTCGCCCTCCGGGATCCGCACCAGCAGCGGTAGCTCGCGGCCGGTCTTGTTGTCGGTGATCGCGATGCCTTCTTGCTTGGTCGCCGTGAGCCCAGGGGAGGGGTAGTCGCAAGCGTTGAGATTCTCCGCTTCACATTGCGAGTTTGCGCCTCCACCACCGCTAGGCCCTGAAGCGCCCGAGCCTGCCGCCCCGCTTCCGCTACTGTCCCCACAGGCGCTGGCCATCAGCAGTGACAACGCCAGTCCAACCCCCGCATCGATCGATCTTTGCACCGAGGCATGATGCGGGGAGTCGAGTCGGTTGGCAATTGTGCCGCGGCGGCTGAGCGATGAGTGAACGTGCCGCAACGACTCTGCGCGAGCCTCGTCGAAGAACCCCTATGTCGCTCTGCTGAGGCTTTGATCGGCCCAGGCGCTAACGGCAGCTGCGAGCGGCCGCGAGGCGAACAGCCCGTCCAGATGCGCGAGCAACGGCTCGCTGGTTAGGCCTCCGCGGTAGCCGACGTACCCATCCGGTCGAACGAGGTAGAGCGCGCCTGCGCGCGCGCCGTAGCGGTCATGCAAGCTGAGCGTTGGATCGGCGAGCCGCTCGCAGTGCACGTCGACCTTGGCGCTATCGGGGGCAATCAGCAGCGTCTCAATCAACTCGCCGAAGGCCCGGCGCAGCTGCGCGTTGAGCCGCACCAGCGCGGCTTCGGCCTCGGGGGTCGGGTTTGCACCAAGGAAGACCAGCAACGAATGTAGCGGCCTGCCGAGGGCCTTGGTGAACCGCAGGCCGCTCGGCGTGGCATCTCCCTCGGGTGCGCGCTCACCAGGTTGCGGCGCGCCTGAGCGCGGCCAAGGCGCAAACAAGCTCATCGCGCTGCGCAGCTCAGCTTGGGCCTTGCTGGCGGCCGAGCTATTCGCTTCCACCACCAGCGCGCTGCGCGGGTAGGAAACTCCGAGCCCGCTGCACAAGTTCGCCGCGACCGCGCCCAAGGCCTCGATTCGAGAAACGAGCGTGGCTGCGCGGTCTCTCGCCCCGGCGACCCAAGGGTTTTGTACACGCGACGTGCGGTGGATCATGTCGGTGTGGAAGAGCACTGCACGCGCCACTCTCCGGCGCTCCGCTGCGTAGCTATCGAGCAGGGCTGCTCCGGCGGTGCCGCGGCAAACTAGATCGAGCTTCCAGCCAAGGTTCCAGGCGTCGTGAATGCCGAGGTTCATGCCCTGACCAAGCAGCGGGCTGCAGGTGTGGGCTGCGTCTCCTGCGTAGAAAACGCGACCGCACCGATAGTTCGGCACGAGCCGCCTTTGGATGCGAAACGTGGTGAGCATGGTTGGCTCGTACAAGCGGGCTGGCAGCTGCGCTCGGCGTTCAAGCACCGAAGCGATCAGCTCGAGCGACGGCGCTTGAGCGTCGCCCTCGTCCATATCGAAAAGGATGCGGCAGCGTTGCGTCTTGCCCGGTAGCGCAACGACGTTGAAGAAGCCTCCCTGCGTCATGAACAGGTGCACTTCATCGTGCGGCAATTGCCAATCGAGGCCGACGTCGGCAACCAGATAGCGGCTCGCGTAGGTGTGTCCCTCGAAGGGCGAACCGCTGAGCGAACGCACCGTGCTGCCCACGCCGTCACAGCCGACGACGAAGCGAGCGCTGGTCCGTGCTGTTCGCGTTGGGTCGGCGCAATCGCGCAGCAGTAGGTCTACGCCGGAATCCCGCTGGGTTAGCTCAGCCAGCTCCACCCCGCGCTCGACGCGCCCTCCGAGCTGCTCAACCCGGTCCTCCAACATTTGCTCGAGCTCGCCTTGCGGCAGCGCGATCGTGAACGGAAAACGCGAGTTGATGCAACCGAGGTTGAGGCGACAAACGCGCCGTCCGCCGCTGAAGGCGTTGAAGGTGCGCACCTGCTTGCCGCGCGCGAGGATCTGCTCGGTCACTCCCATCGCGTCGAGGATCTCGAGCGAGCGGGCGTGAATGTCGGTGGCGCGTGAGTTTGGCGAGCGTTCAACCGACCGTTCGACGATGCGCACGCTCGTGCCGCGGCGCAAGAGCTCGATGGCGAGCACCAGCCCGGTGGGCCCCGCGCCCACCACCACTACCTCACTCGCCTGCTGCGAAAGACCGCTCATACCTCGCTGCCGACCACCGCCATGTCAGGAAGGCCCCACGGCAGCTGCCTCGAGCGTCGCTAGCTCCGCCTGGGCGCGTTGTACGAGACGAGTCGCGCCTTGGCGCGTTGCGATCGCCACGGCCTCACGCAGCTCCGCCTCGGCCTCGCTCTTGCTGCTCGGACCACCGCGCTTTAGCAGGGCCTTCGCCTTGAGACGGCGAACCTCGGACTCGAAGCAGCGCTCATCGGCGCGAACGACATGGTTCGTCGCCGTCTCCAGGATCGCGAGCGCCTCATCGACGGCCCCTCGTCGCAGCTCGGCCTCCGCCTGCGCGCTGTAGAAGAGGCTCATCGAAGCGCCGGTGCCGATGCCCAAGAGCCCAGCGATACCGCCGGCGAGCTTGGGGATACCGCCATCCGGTTGACCTTGCGCTTGCATCGCCCAGCCAAGGTTGATCTCGCCTTGCGCGGCCCAATGCGGCATCCCTTGCTCTTGGCCGAGCTTACTGACGCTCTGCGAGTAGGCCGCTGCGGTCGTGTAGTCGCCGATCAAGTTGTAGTAACTCGCCAGTACGCACTCGACGAAACCGCGCGTGCCTGGATGTTGGTTTAGGCCAGCGCAGATCTCGAGCGAGCGCTGTACCGCGGCGTTGGCTGCGGCCTCGTTGCCGTCGAAGGCGTGCACCCAGGTGAGGAAGGCGGCGCACATACCGGCGCAGTCTTGTCCGAACAAAAAGGCCAGCTGCGAATGCTCCTTCGGATCGTAGACGCGCAGGCCCTCCTCGAAGTGAATGCGCGCTTGCTCGAGGTTTCCGCGCATGAGGTGCGCGCCGCCGAGGCCGGTGCGGGCTACCAGCATGATGATCGAGAGCTTGGTCAGCTCCGCCAGCTCGAGCAGGCAATCCCCCATTTCCTGGGCGCGCGGGAAGTTGCCGCTCACTTCGGCCACCGTCCATAGGAACCAGAGCGCGGCGAATTGAAGGTCAGCGGCGTCCGCGCCGGCCTCGGTGCACAGCCGCCAGAGGTCCTCGGTGTGCGCCTTCACCTCGCTGGAGGCGAAGCCGGTCATCAGCATGATCGGCGCGCCCAGGGTGACCCGCAAACTGAGCTCATTGCGCAACCGCTCGGGCGTGTTCGGCAGTTGTTCCAAGACGGTGAGGCCGCGTCGCAAGTGGCTGGCCGAGTCCACCAACGCAAAGGCGCCTAGCGCTACTTGCCCTGCGAGATGCCACTCTGCGACGGCCTCGGCGGCCATGCCGGCGGCGGTGAAATGATGGGCCACGACTTCGGGCGCGACCTCGCTGAAGTCTGCCTTCAAGGTCTTGGCGATCGCCGCGTGGTAGCTCGTCTTGACGCTGCGTGGCAGCGACTCATACGCGGCCTCCTGCAGCAGGGCGTGTTTGAACAGGTAGCCGCCCATCGGCGGCTCGCCTTGGGCGTAGATCAGATCGCCCTCGGTCAGGTTGCTGATCTCGCTGGTGAGCGTTGGTTCGACGCTGGCAACGACCTTCTTCAGCAGCTGATTGCTGAAGGCGCGTCCGAGCACCGAGCAAAGCTGAATCAACGCTTTCCGCTGCGAAGATACGCGGTCGAGACGCGACATCAGCGAGTCTTGCAGTGTGCTCGGGATGGTGCCGGAGGCCTCCAGCACGTTGTGCGTCAGCTCCTCGGTGAACAGCGGGTTGCCGTCCGCGCGGGCCAAGATCTTGTCGACCAGATCGCTCGCGATCGCACGTTCTCCGCGTAGGTTGTCGATGATGCCCATGATCGAGGCGCGCGGCAGCGGACCGAGCGACAGGTCGACTCGGCCGGGGGCTCGGAACTCGAGTGGGCTGCGCGTGGTGAGCACGAGCAGTACGGCCTCCGAGCCGATGGCCGAGCTGAAGTCGCGCAAGAACTCAAGCGTCGACTGATCCACCCAATGCAGGTCCTCAGCGAGCACCAAAATCGGCTGGTAGCGCGCGAGCTCGAGGAGCACACTCGAGAGCAGCCCAAGCGTGCGGGCACGGCGAACCTGCGGTGAAAGCGCGAGCGCTGGATAACGGTCGGCCGGGATCGGGATCTTGAGGAAGGCTCCAAGCAGTTCGACCGCGTCGGGTGTGCACAAGCCCAATGCGCCCAAGCCCGACTCCAGCTGCGCCAGCTGCTGTGCCGGTTCGGAGGCGGCGTCGATGCTCCAGTGATCGGCCAACATGTCGCGCAGCGGGTGCAGCGGGCTGCTGGTGTGAAACGGTGAACAACGACAGGCCAAGTACACCCGCGAATCGCTGGCGAGCTTGGCGACGAGAGCGGCGGCCAAGCGTGATTTGCCAAGCCCGGCCTCACCGGAGATGACCACCACGCGGCCGAGCCCTTCCTTGGCGTTGGCCCAACATTGAGTGAGCGAGGCCAGCTCCGGATCGCGACCGACGATCGGCGTGCCGACCAAGCTTCGGATCTGCTCGACGAACAAGGTGACTCGCGCCTCGCGCAAGACCCGCCAGATGCGCCGGACGTAGGCGATGCCTTTGAGCTCGTGCTGGCCGAGATCTTCATACAGGAAGGCGCCACGCGTCAGGCGCAGCGTCTCATCGCTGATCACCACGCTGTTCGGTTCGGCGAAGGCTTGCAGACGCGCGGCAATGTTGGGCGTCGGGCCGATCGCGAGTTGCTCGCTCGACTGCCCGCCGCCCATCGCACCGACCACGGTGGGTCCCGTGTGAATGCCGATACGCACGGCGATCGTCGTGCCCAGCTTCTGCCCCAAGCTGGCGCCGAGCTTTTGCACCGCCTCGACGATCTCGAGCCCGGCGAGCACGGCGCGACGGGCGTTGTCCTCATGCGCCTTCGGGAAGCCGAAGTAGACCAAGATGCCGTCGCCCAAGAGCTGGGCGACGTGGCCTTCGTACTTGCGAATCACCGCTTCGGACTCGGTCTGGAAGGAGAGCAACAGGTGCCGCAGATCCTCCGGATCGAGCCGGCCGGACATCTCCGACGAACCCACCAGATCGGCGAACATCACCGTGAGTTGCCTGCGCTCCGAGCGCGTGATGCTCGGGGGTGGGGCGGTGGGCAGCACCAGCGGCGCGGCAACGCTCGCCGCTGCGGGCGCGCTCGCCGCCGAGGCCGCTGCAGCCGGCGCAAACGGCGTCGCGCACTCGCTGCAAAACTTGGCCGTGCGGCTGTTGAGCACACCGCAGCTGCCACAGGGCTTCGGCATCGGAGCGCCGCACTCATTGCAGAACCGACTCCGCTCCGGGGTCTCAGCATTACAGGCGGGACACTGCATCAGAGCCTCCGAACCACAGCACGCAAACGGCTAAAGCGACGCACGGAGCCAGCAATACCGGTTCATGCCGAAGAGCGCAAATGCAGCTACAGCGGGCCGCGCGGAATCGTGCCCTCGAAGATTGCGGCTCGTTGGTCGGCGTCGAAGGGTTGTCCAAACAAGTCGGGGTCCTGTTGACGCATGCGGAACAAGGTAAGGATGAAGCGCATACGCTGCTCCAGCGAGGCCCAGTCGTTGGCTCCTACCTCGACCTGCTCTACGGGTGGTCGCGGCGGAATCCCCGAGGCCCGCGCGACCCTGAACTCGATGCCACTGAGCGCGGTTCGCTCGGTCTTCGGGTGAAGAGCGTTGAACTGCTCGAGCAGGCTGCTGAGTTTCTCGTACCGGATGGTTTGCAGATCTGGCGGAATGGCTGGGACTCCCGGGTCCTGTGGGATCGGGTCTCCCAGGTGCAAGTCGCCGCACGGCAGCGGCATCGTCATCAGCGCGTTGGTGGCAAAAATCTGCCAGGCCCCACGGAGCTTGCGCGCGAGCGGTAGGAACAGCCGGTCGATGTTCTCGTGTTTCGATACCTCTGCGCCGACTTTCGTAGCCAGGCCGTGAGCCCACTCGAGCACCAGGTCATCGAAGGGCGCGTCGATGCCGAGGCCGATGTAGTTCTGCAGCCGCGTCTGCTCGTGCAGCCCGCCGGCGCCGTTGGCGAACAGCAACAACTCCGCCCGCTTCTGTTCGTCGGTCTCGAACATCGCCTCGTACAAATGTTCGATCATCGAGCGCAACAAGGCTTGTCCACCCTCGAGCTTGAAGCTGAGGGTGTGGTCCTTCCATTCGACCACATCCGGTGCGACGTCCCCGTCGTTGTAGCGGCCGAGGAGCTGCGCGAGCTTTTCAGGGTCGCGCGGACTACCCACCGGGAAGGTCTCCACGAAGTCTGCGCAAACTCCGGCCAGCTCGAGAAACACCAAGGTATTACCGACCATGACGGCCTCTGAGGAGTCCTTGATGATTTGGTCGATCTCGGCCAGCAAGCCTTCGGCGAAGCCCTCGAGGTCCAGCGCCTCGTCCAGCGCCTCCACCGCCAGCTTGAGCTCCCACGAGTCGAGCAGTTTGCGAAACAGGCTCGGAACCTCATCCCCGCGGATGAATTGCCCAGCCGTCTTCGAGGCCCAGGTTCCGAGCGTGCACCAGTTCATGTCTTTGGAGCTGGTGCGTGCGCGCAGCTCCTCCGAGATGTCGTGATAGCCCTGGGTGATGCGCAAGTTGCGCAGCGTGCGCTGCTCGGGGCTGAGCACGATCTTCATCACGTCCTCGGGCGCCGGCGTCTTGCGTGCTCCACCCGGCGCAAAGGAGAGCTCGCGCCCTTGCACTACCCGCCCCACGTTCTCGATCGAGATGATCCGTTGTTGCAGCGGAGCCGGGCGTCCATCGTTCTCCGGCACGTTGGCGTCGACTGCGTTGGGCAGGCCCGCAGTGGCCTGCTCGCCGATGATTCGCACCAGCGGCGCGATCAGATTGTTGAGCCAACCGAACGGCCATTTCAGGCTGATCGTCCCGATCCAACGCAGCTGCGTGGCATCCCCGTCGGCGCTGAACAGCAGCCGATCGTGGTAGCGGACGAGCGGCGTTTCTCCCTCGATCACCACCTCGCGTTGCGGTTCGAACTTGGTCACCTCGTAGGGAAGGCTCGAGCTGAGGCGCAACAACGGTGGCAGCCGCTCGGCGATCGAACGCGTAAACGGCCCGCCCTCCATCACGAACTTGGTGCCGAGGCGCACCGGCCCGGGCGTCAGCTTCTCCGAGCGCAGCGAGCGTGGATCCCACAGCGGGGCGTTACTGAAATCGGTTACGAACTCGAAGGAGGGGGCGAGCTTGCGCGGCAAGCGAAGGGGAAACTCAAACGTCGGCATCCGTTGAACCTCGCGCTGAGGGACCTGTCATGAGGTCAATCGGGCACGCTACCAGCGGAGTCTTCAGCGTGGAACGCCGAAGAAGTAGGTGCCCCGGCCGAAGGGCGCAAAGCGGTAGGTGCCGTACTCCCAGCGGAAGCTGTTTCCGAGCGGCGCAACCATGCTCATCAGCTCGTCCTTGGTGTAGACGCGCAGCGTGCTGACGAGCCCGTCCCAGGCGCCGATCCCGAGGGCGACGGGCGAGAACCAGGTGAGGGCGGCCTTGGCCAAACGATCCTGCTTGGCGAGCAGCGGATTGGCGAGCAGCGCGGCCAGCCCCGCGGGCGCCATCGGTACGACGAAACGCAGCGGATTACGCTCGAAGGCCTCCGCTACGAAGATGCCCTTCGAGCCCGCGACCGCGTCGGCGAACATGGCTTTGGCCGCGGCCGGGGGGAAGTGGTGCAGGGCGTTAATGATCGTTCGTGCGCGGCCTTTGCCGAGCGCCTCGGGGATGCGCGTCGCGTCGACCGACTCGCTCACGAAGTCGATGCACTCCGGGAGCTCATGACGAGCCTTTTGCCAAGCCTCGAGCCGCGGGTACAGATCGCTCAGCAGAAAGCGCGGCGGCTGCTTGCCCGCGCGCGCCAACTCGGCCGCGAGGATGCTTGCGGGGCCGGCCGCGCCTGCGCACAGATCGAGCACCTCGCTCGCGCCGGACTGCTCGAGAAAGCGGCTGAAAGGCGCAACCAGCTCGGACAAGACCCGACCCCAGCGCAGCGTGCGACTCAGCGTTTCCACCACCATTTCGCGAATGAACGGCGGGGTCCACTCAGCGTCGTTGAACTCGAACGCTTGGGTTCGGGGAAGCTCCATGGCGCGCATGCTACGCGAGGGGTGTGACGGCGGCGCAACTTTGGGGCATCCTGGCGGCTTCGCTCGACCGCCGTCGCAGCGACCGACACTGCAGCGCGAGCGCGCGCCCAAGAGGATGACCATGCAGACCGCGAACGCCACCACCCTCGAGACCAGCGAGTGGCCCCCGTTGACCTTGGAGGAGCTCGAAAAGATCCTCGTGATCGAAGACGACCAGCTGCGCAACCTGCGGGTGACGCTCGGCTATCACTCGCTCTCGCAGCAGCTCGGCGAGGTGCTCGGTTGCGACAACGCCAATTGGTGCACCTTCGCCGTGTGGGCTTCGCGGCAGGCCGGGATCATCATTCGCGGTGAAGTCGCAGGCATGGCCGCGGTGCGTGATTTCGTGGTGCGACGCGATCGCGCGAACGCCCACAAGCCGCACAAGCATCACAAGGCGCCCAAGGTCTCCCCGTTCGCCGAAGAAGCCGCGCCGCCGGGCGCTGCTCCGCGCGATCCCAAGGATTGGGGCGCGTGGACGCGTTGGCTGCGGCGCGCGCATACGAATCATTGGAACAACGGTCGGGTCGGACCGCTGACGCTGATTCTGCTCGTGTTCGCGAGCTTCAGCCGCGCCACGAGCCAAGGCAATACCGACGTCTTCGAGGACATCGGTCGGCAGTTTTTGCCCTTCATCAAGCGGCTGCGTCACTCCACTTCGCTCGAGGATCCGAAGATGAAGGAGTTCCTCTCCAAGCTCAACCCGCTGCCGGCGCGCGACGGTGGTCAGCAGGAGCTCAAGGTCGGCCTCGAGCAATATTGGAAGGCCAAGCACACGACCGATCCGGGCGAACGCGCGCGGCTGATGCTGTACGCCAATTGCTGCGTTGGTTACCACGAGCAGACGCGCTTGGACGACGCGATCAGCCGCGCCGTCGACACGCCGATCGACTACCTGCGGGACGATTTGGTGATGTGGTACACCTACGGCCTCGGCTCCAACATGCTGATGCGCTCGCTGGTCGGGTGGCCGCTGCACAGCGCCATTCGCCGAGCGCTGATCCCCACTGTCGAGTTCGTGGCTCAGCGCGTATGGCAGGCGATCGCGACGGGTTGGGTGATGGAGCTCTCGGTGCCGGGAGAGACGTTCACGCTCGGTCGCAATCTTCCGCCGCTCCCAACCGGTGCCTTCCCGGTTCCCCTGCGAGCCGAGGAGCTCCGGCCGATCGACGCCGACCTCTTCGCGTGGCTCAGCTTTGCTGCGCCCAACCGGCTGACCGGCACTGGGGCGCGCGATTGGACCAGCCTGCCCGAGCGGATGAACACCATCTGCAACTTGTTCCGCTCGCGTCAGCAACAACCGACGCTGTTCCGCGCGCCCTTCAGCGCCGAACAAACGCGCGTCATCCACCAGGGCCTGGTGCCGGAGGGGTCGCTGGGCGGGCCGCGGCTCGAACCAACGGCCTGAGCAGCCTGGGCTTGCCTGGCCGCCGCTGACGGGTGAGGCTCTCGCGATGGCGCTCCTCGCTGCTCCTCATCCCGCTCGCGGTCACGTCGCCGAGGGCTATCTTCCGGTGGCCAAGGTCTTCGCCGAGCAGCTTGCGCGCGGTGAAGAGGTTGGGGCGGCCTTTGCGGTGGAGAAGGCCGGCGAACGCGTGGTGGACCTTTACGGCGGCCTGGCCGACGTCGAGCGCAACCAGCCTTGGCAGGCCGATACGCGGCTGGTGGTGTTCAGCGTCACCAAAGGCTTCGCGGCGATGGCGCTGCATCTGCTCGCCGATCGCGGCGCCTTTTCGTGGGATGAGCCGGTCGCGAGTTATTGGCCGGGCTTCGCCCGAGGTGGCAAGAGCCGCGTCACGGTGCGTTGTCTCGTCAACCACCGCGCAGGGCTGGCGGCGCTCGATCACAAGCTGCAGCTCGAGGATTGCTTGGACGACGCGCGCTGGCCGTCGGTGGTCGACGCGCTCGAGGCACAAAAGCCGCTGTGGCAGCCGGGCGAGGGCCAGGCCTACCACGCGGTGACCTTCGGCCTTTACGTGAAGGAGCTGTTCCACCGGCTTAGCGGCGTCTCGATCGGTGAGTTCCTGCGCCGCGAGCTGTTCGAGCCGGTGGGGTCGGACGTGTTTCTCGGTACCCCGGCGAGCGAGGACGAGCGCGTGGCAACGCTTTATCCGCCGGAGAATTCGACGCGCCTCAAGCAGCTGGTCAAGACGCTGATTCTGGCTCCCAATTCGAATGAAGCGCGCGTTGGGCGAGCGTTCCTCGGACGCAAGTCGCTGGTGCGTGCAGCCTTCGGCAATCCGGCGCTCGGGCCGAGCGGCCTGCTCGCCTACAACGACGTTCCGGTGCGCCGCGGCGAGCTGCCGTGGGCCTCGGCGACGGCCAGCGCGCGCGGCGTAGCCCGGGCTTACAGCGTGTTTGCGAACGGCGGGCTGCACCAAGATCGGCGCTTGCTCAAGGAGCGCATCATCGCGCCGGTGCACGCGCGCCAAGGCTGGTCCGAGCGCGATGGTGTGCTGCACAAGGCGCTCGGTTGGTCGCAGGGCTTTCTCAAAGAGGAGCAGGGCGTGTTTGGTCCTGCACCGGAGGCCTTTGGTCACTCCGGGCTCGGTGGAGCGCTCGGTTGGTGTGACCCGGTGGCGCAGCTTTCGCTGGGCTACGTGATGAACAAGCTGGATTGGCGGGTGCGCTCGCCGCGCGCGATGGCGCTGGTCAACGCGCTCTATCAATGTGAGCCGCTGCGCAGCTCGTAGCGAGCCCGGCCGCGCGCTCGGCCTGCTACAGTCGGCGCCATGAAGCGCTGGGTCGTTTGGGGAGCGTGGCTGAGTCTTGGGCTCGCGGCGTGCGGAGATGACGCGGGCAGCGGAGCGAACGGCGGCAGCGGTGGGGCCGGGGGCTCCGGCGGTACGGCTGGCTCGGGCGGTGCTCCGGCGTGCATCCCTACGGACTGCCCCGACGATCAAGGGGAATGCCGGGTTCCAGCCTGTTTAGGCGACGTTTGCGGCTTCATGGACCGCGCCGAGGGAGCGACTTGCAGCCTGGGCGTCTGCAACGCCGTGGGCATGTGCGTGGAGTGCGTCGGGCCGTCGGATTGCGAGGCCAACCAGCTGTGTGAAGGCAATCAATGCAAGCCGATGTTGTGTGAGAACGGCCAGCAGGATCCGGGCGAAGCCGACGTCGATTGTGGTGGCGGCAGCTGTCCGGCTTGTGAGACCGGCGCGGATTGCTCGGTGCCCAGCGACTGCGTGACCAACCTCTGTGTGGTTGGGCAGTGCAGTGCTTGCCCCGAGTTCGACTGCACCCCGGGCGATTATTGTGAGGCCGGCGTATGCGTGCCGCAGAAGCTCGGCGGTGAGGCCTGCAGCGGCGTCGCTGAGTGTGCGAGCGGCTTCTGCGCCGATGCCGTCTGTTGCGACACGGCCTGCGCTGGGAGCTGCGCGGCTTGCGACATCGTGCTCGGCTCGTGCACGGCGATCGCCGCGGGCAGCGATCCGCAGGACGAATGCTCCGGCGCGGATAGCTGCAACGGCAACGGCTTGTGCGCCTGCACGGACGGCGTTGAGAACGGCGACGAGACCGACGTCGATTGTGGTGGCGGGACCTGCAGCCCGTGCCCAGACGGCGCAGGCTGCACGGTCGACGACGACTGCGAAAACCTGTGCGTCAACGGCTCGTGTTTTGGCGCCTGCAGCAACGGCCTACTCGATCTTGGCGAGACGGCCGTCGACTGCGGCGGTCCAACCTGTCAGCCCTGCGTGGATGGCGCCGCTTGCTTGCTCGCATCGGATTGTCAGAGCGGCGTTTGCAACGGTACCTGCAGCGTGCCGAGCTGCATGGACAACGTGCAGAACGGCGCGGAGCCGGCGGTGGATTGTGGTCAGAGTTGCCCGCTTGGCTGCGCAGACAACGAGGCCTGCGGGGTCGATGCGGACTGTGAAAGCCAGGTCTGTACGCTCAACGCCTGTCAGCCGCCGAGCTGCGTCGATAGCCAACTAAACGGCAGCGAAACCGGCACCGATTGCGGCGGCCCGAGCTGCCCGGATTGCGCCGTTGGTCAGGGCTGCACGCTGAACCAGGACTGCATCAGCTCGAGCTGCATCAACAGTGTTTGCGCCTGTTCTCCCGACCTGCAACCGAGCAACGACGGCAGCGGCGTCAATGGCGCCGTCGGGCTCCCGAGCTTGGTGATGAGCGAGATCGATCCGGGCGCTTACATCGAGCTCTTCAACACAACAAACAGCCCGATCGCGCTCGCGAACACCAACGAGTGGCTGTGCTCGCCCTTCGTCTACGACAAGCTCTCCACCTTGGCGCCCAACGTGACGGTACCGGCGCGCGGCTACGCCATCATTCCGTGGCCCGCCGCCTTCACCGACCCAAGCAACGCGGGCGGCGAAATGATGCTCTACAGCAGCGCTTCCTTCGGGACGAACACCGACATCCTCGACTTCATCTGTTGGGGCACGTACGTGAATACGCGCAAGTTCCAAGCTGAGGCGGTCGGAAAGTGGCAAGGCCCGTGCGACTCGGCGCTGAGCAACGGCGTGATCCAGCGCAACCCCAACAGCGCCGGTATCAGCGCGGCCCACTACAGCACAGCGCTCCCGCCGACGCCGATGAACTGCGCACCCTGAGCTCACGATGACCGTCCAAAACATTCTGCTGCTGGTCGTCGGTCTGCTGCTCGCGTGGACCTTGGCGCGCTCGCTGCTCGGCAAGGTCGCGCCGGAGCGCGCGCGGGAAATGGTGAAGGCGGGGGCCAAGCTCGTCGATGTGCGCTCGAAGGGCGAGCACGCTGGGGGCCATATTGCGGGCTCGCTCAACATCCCGGTGGATCAACTGGGTGCGCGCCTCGAGGAGCTCGAGCCGAAAGACCAGCCCATCGTCGTCTATTGCGCCAGCGGCATGCGCTCGGCGGGGGCTGCGCGGCTGTTGCGCTCACGCGGCTTCACCGCTGTGGTGGACCTTGGCGGCATGAGTCGTTGGAAGAGCGAATGAGCTGGGGGTGGCGCGCGAGCTTGGGGCGGGCGCTCACGGGTGTGCTGCTGCTCACGCAGCTGCGCTGCAGCTCGGTGCGCGTTGAGGACGGGTCTGGAGGCGAACGACAGGGCGCAGCTGCCGTTGACGGCGGAGGCGGCGCTGCGGGCGCTGCAACGGGAGCGGCCTCGGCTGTTGGCGGCAGTGGCGGAGAGTTGAACGGCGCCGGCGGTACAGCGGGTGCCGGCGGCATGCCCGAGCCTTTGGTCCCACCGATCCCGCCCTGTTTCCCTGCGGTCGTGGACGACTTCTCCGATGCTTCGGCTTCCGCGGCCACGTGGATTGCTTCCAACGTCAACTTCGTCAACGGCACCGCCGTACTTGGCGCGGATAGGTTATTCGTAACCAGCCTCGAGCTGCCGTACTCGCTTGCAGAGGGTGAAACCAAGCTTCACCTCGTCCGCTATGACGCTGTCCCGGCGTTCTGGGTGGATAACGTTTCGGTCCTCCCGGACAAGCTGATCCTGACCTTCCCCGGACCATGAACAAGCCGTCGTTCGTAGTCGTCTGCTTTGCTCTGTGGGGCTGCTCTCCCGCGGGGGCTCCGCCGAGCGATACGGTCGAGGTTTCGCTCCCGAGTTCGCTCGCAAGCACGCCCAACGCCTCCGCCGCGAACGATCGCAAGCCGGCTGCCTCGCCCGCCGCGGTGGAGGCGTGTGTCGCGGCGATCGATAGCGTCGGGGCCTTCGACCCCACGCCCGGTGACAGCTTCAAACGGCTGGCCCGAGCTTGCCACGGCCTCTATTCGGAGGCCGGCTGCAGTCGCGCTTGGACGCTGGCCGCGGAGGATGAAACCGGGCCGGC
Source organism: Polyangiaceae bacterium (assembly GCA_044376115.1). Lineage (GTDB taxonomy): Bacteria > Myxococcota_A > Polyangia > Polyangiales > Polyangiaceae > Xiheicaenibacterium. The sequence goes on from JBILLK010000007.1 coordinate 20,228, forward strand.
CGACCGTCTGCGTATCCTCACCGAGGGCTGCCGCGCGGCCTACTGTCCCAGCGTCGGCGTTGGGCTCGCGGCCTGCTCCGAGGCGCGCTGGAGCGCCGCTTCGACCGAGGAGCGCGCGCAGGCGTGGTTCGAGTTGAACGAGGCCATCCGGCTCCGCGAGCTATCGCCGGAGCAGTTGCAGCGCGTGAAGAGCGCCGAGGCGAAGGTGCGTCTGCGGCGCGTGGAGGCCGTTGAAGTCGACCTGCAGCCGCCGCCGGCTGCACCTTCGGTCTCGGTCGAGCTCGACGCGGCCGGTATGGTCTCGGCCGCGGGCCAGAAGCGCCCGCTCGCCGAGTTGAGCCAGCTGCTCGGCCCGGCCCGCAACGCCGAACTCGTCGTGACGGTCGAGAAGGCCACGCCGATGCCGATCGTGGTGAAGTTTATGGACGCCGCCAAAGCCGCCGGCTTCAGTAAGGTCACGATGTCGGTGCGGTAGGCCGCACGGGAGGGCGCGCGAGTGCGCGCTCAGCCGAGCAACGCCTCGAGCAGCGGACGGTCGCCCTGCAGGGCGACGCGATGCGAATAGAAGGAGAGCCCGCGCAGACCGCCTAGCTCTTCACCGCCGCCTGCGCGGCCCGGTCCACCGTGAATCGAGTGCGGCAGGACCGTGCCCGGGCCCACCGTCTGTTCGGCGATTTTTGCGTTGGTGATCACCAAGCGCCCGTGCGCAGAGGCCATGCCCAGTGCGAGCTCGCCGGCCGTGCGACGGTCATCGGTGTAGATCGACGAGACCAGCGCGCCGCCGCCTTTGCGTACGCCCTCCACGGCAGCCTCGTTGCCCTCGTAACCGAGCACCGAAGCGCACGGCCCAAACACCTCATGCGCGTGAACCGCGTTCTCTCGCGCAGCGTCGTTCGAGAAGAACAACGTGGGCTGCACGAAGAAGCCTTTACCGGCAGGTGCACCCAGCGGTTGAAACGGGTCTGCGCCGATCGCATAGCTCGACTCAGCGGCCAGCCGCTCGATGCCCGCGCGCACGTCGGCGAGCTGGGTGGAGGTCGCGACCGGGCCCATGGTGACCGAATCTTCGGTGGGGTTGCCGACGACGATCTCGCGCAGCCGCTCGACCAGCGCCTCGGTCGCGTCGCTCAGGCGATCCTTGGGTACGAAGATGCGCCGAATGGCCGTGCACTTCTGCCCGGCCTTCTGCGTGATATCGCGCGAGACGTCGCGAATGAAAGCGTTCCACGTATCGCTGCCGAGCTCCACGTCGGCGCCGAGCACTGCGGCGTTCAGGCTGTCGGCCTCGATGTTGAGCCGCAACGAGCCGGAGACCACCGAGGGCAGCGCGCGCAACATCGCCGCTGTCTTGCTGCCGCCGGTGAAGGAGATCACGTCCTCCCCCGAGACGAAGTCGGTGAGGTTACCGGCCGGGCCGTTGAGCAGGCTGATGGCGCCCTTCGGCGCGAGGTTCTGCTCGGCGATCAGCTCGACGATGCGGGTCGCGACCAGCGCGGTGCTGGTGGCCGGCTTGATCAAGATCGGCATGCCGGCGAGCAACGCACAAGCGGCCTTTTCGCCGATGCCCCAGGCTGGGAAGTTGAAGGCGTTGATTAGCAGCGCGACCCCGCGCCGCGGCACCAGCGCGTGTTGCCCGACGAAACGCGGCCCGCGCGAAAGCTGTGCGCTGTCACCCTCGACCAGCACCCGCTTGGCGCCGAGCTCTTTGCCCAGCCCTGCGTAGTAAGCGAGCGTTCCGCTGGCTCCGTCGATGTCGAACTTGGCGTCGCCGCGGGTGTTCCCCCCGTTCTTCATCGCCAACTCGATCAGCGCCTCGCGCTCTTTGTGTAGCGCACGACTGATGGCGAGCAGCACCTCGGCGCGCTCGGCGAAGGTCAGCGCTCGCAGCTCATTGCCGCCGGTCTCGCGGGCAAAGTGGAAGGCGCGCCCGAGATCGAGCCCCTCCGAGGAGATCTCGGCCACGGACTCTTCCGTCGCCGGATTGAGCAGCGTTTGCTTCTTGCCTTGTCCGACGAACCACGAGCCCGACGCATAGCTTCCGAGAACCTGCATGGCGCCGTCTTAATCGATCTCGGGCCCGAGGTAGAGGGGCTACGTAGTGCAATTGCGCGCCGCGATCAGCGCGGTGATCTTGGCGCGCACCAGCTCCAGCTCTCGCACCGTCAAGGTCAGCTCGGTTTCGCGCAGTCGCCGCGAGGCCTCCACCAGTTCGAAGCTGGTGATCCCGGGCGCCCCTTCGTCAAAGGCGCGCTGCGTTAGCTCCTCGGTGCGCTTGGCCAGGTCGCGCGTGGCTTGGGCGATGTCCATCGACTCTTGCGCGACCGTGACGCCGCGTTCGGCCTGGACGACCTCGATCGTCGCCGAGCGCGTGGTTCCGTCGATGCGCTCGGAGGCTTGCTGGACCGCGGCCTCCGCGACCGCTTTGGCGCCGTAACGTGCCCCGCCGTCCCAGATCGGAATCGAAAGTAAGCCCTGGACGCTCCAGCTGGCGTGACCTGAGCCAAGGATGCGTTCGCTCGAGTAGTTGAAGGTCGATGAGAGCTCCGCCGTCGGCGAATAGAGCAGGTCCGCGTCGGTCAGCGCGCGCTCGGCGATCGCCTTCTGCTTGGCTAGCAGCTTGAGATCGGCGCGGTCGACGAGGTCGCCCTTTTCACAAATACGTCCGAGCGTTTCTTGGATCTCGTCGATCGAAATATCAGGCGAAACGCCGTAGCTCTTGGTGGTGCCGAGCGCGAGCCCCAGCCGTTCGCGGGCGCGTTTGAGCGTCTCGTCCCCGGTGATGATGGTCGAGCGCGCCGAAACGACGTCCTGCTCGAAGCGCAACAGATCGAGATCGGTCCCGGCGCCGAGCTCTTTGCGCCGGTTTTGCAAGCGCAGCCGCTCGATGGCCGCCGTCAGCCCGATGCGATTGACCTCGGCGATGCGCTCGGCGGTGACCGCACTGACGATGGCATCGGCGACAGCCGCCACAAGCACGCGCTTGCGCGCCTCGATGCTCAGCTCGGCCGCTTCAACCTGCGCATCCGCGGTGCCGATGGCCCACCAAACGCGCGGCGCAAGCAGCGGTTGGCGCAAGCTGACCGAAAAGTTGGCTACGGGCGAGAGGGGGAGGGTGATGGTCTCGAGCTCGCCGGTGTCCGGGTTGATGTTGGGTAGGTCGGCGCGGATCAACGCGAACGTGACGACTCCAGACGCGGAGACGATGGGCAGCGTTCCAGCCAACGTCTGTCGTCGCGCCCCGCGCAAACGTGTGACCTCGAGCAGCGCCACCGAGTAGTCAGGGTCCTCGGCCGAGGCGAGCTGCAACGCTTGTTGCCAGTTGCTGAGGATCTCGGCGGGCGGCGGGGGCGGCGCCAGCGACGGATCGAGCGGCGCCTCGTCCGCAGGCGTCACTGCAGTTGCGGCTGGCGTCGGAGTTGCGGCTGGAGCTGAAGCCGCTGCGGGAGCGGCTGGTTTGGTTTGAGCAGCGGCCACCTGCGCGCTGGCTGCGCTGAGCATGACGGCCGAAAGTGCCAGAGCCCTGCGAGCGCTCCGAGCGGTGCTGCTTTTCATCATGCTGCCGGTTTGAAACGGGCTTGCAGCGAACGCAACCCGTTTGAACGCTCAATCCGGCGTGGACGCGTTGCGCTCGCGACGGGCTTCGCGGGTGAGCCAACTCAAGAACTCGCGTTGGTCGGGCCGCAAGCCGCGCGCCCCGGCGAGCGCCGCCTCGACCAGCTCCAACCCCTCGCAGGCTCGGCCGAGTTGCGCCAACGTGTTTGCGTAGCTCATCGCCGTATCGGGGCAGCCACGGTCGGCCTCGTACGCTTGTTTGAGCAACGGCAAGGCGCGTGCCGGCGCACGTTCGTAGACGTCGAGCAGGTGGCCAAGGTTATGCGCGTAGCGAGGTTGGCTCGGCGAAAGCGCGAGCGCTTTGCCGTAACACGTGATCGCGAAGCCACAATTGCCGAGCAACGATTGCGCAAGCCCGAGGGCGGCCCAGGCCGCATGCTCTTTGGGCGAATCCGAGAGCAGTTGTCGCGCCCGTAAGGAGGCTCCCCAAGGGTCACTCTCGGCGCTGCGCAGGGCCAGCTCGCGCAGCGCGAAGCGCCAAGCCTCCGAGCCCCACTCGGCCTCTTCCGCGATGCCTTGCAGCGCTGGCAACAAGTACGGGTTCGACTCGCCGGCCCAAATGGCGCGCTCGACCGAACGCACCCGCTCTTGCACCCGCCGCAAGCGTTCCCGCCGCTCGGCCCCTGGATGCAGGGTCACCCTCGGGAAGGAATCGCGCGGCATCTCTTCTTGATAACGGTCCAACAGCGACCAAGCCAAGGGATTTCCACCGAGATCCCTTGGCTTGTCGAGTGGAGGCTCAGTTCGCCGGCTCGTCTACGCGTTGATCCCGGGCGATCTCGACCAGGACCGAGGCTTTGCCGCACAGCGGCTGGCCGCTGAGCTTGCTGATCGCGCCTTGCGCGTCCTCTTTGCGAACCGCGACGAAGGTGTGGCGATCGCGAACGCGAATGCGCTTGACGTTGTCTTTGTCGATGCCGGCCTGTTCGACCAAGGCGCGCAGCAGGTCTTGGGCGCGAGCGCCGTCGCGACGGCCGACGCCGACGAAGAGCTCCACCAAGGCCGCGTCGGGGATGAAGACGAGCGTGGTCGGCTCGTCGGGGGTGCCGGGCTTGCGGTTCGGGATGATCGGCTCGTCGTCACCGGCCTCGGCCGGCGGCGACCAAGAGGCGAAGTCCCGCGGCCGGGTCGGCCCGAGGCGAGCGTCCGAGCCGCGCTCCCCACGATCGCTGCGCTCAGCGCGGTCATTGCGCTCGCGATCCCCACGGATCGTGCGCTCGGGTCGTTCACCGCGCGGCTCGAAGCGGTTCTCGCGAACTGGCTCGGCGCGTACCGGCTCGATCCGGGGCGTCTCGACGCCGGACGTGGAAACCGGGCTCTCGACGCGGGGGCTCTCGACGCGCGGGCCCTCGGCTTGCGGGCGCCCTTCAGCGCGGGGGCCTTCGATGCGGGGGCTCTCGGCTTGCGGGCGTCCTTCAGCGCGCGGCTCGCTGGCCGAACGCTCCGGTCGACGGTCACGTCGCGGTCCGCGGTCGCCGCGGTCACCACGGTCTCCACGATCACCGCCACGATCACCGCGATCACCACGGTCACCACGGTCACCACGATCGCCGCGGTCACCACGGTCACCGCGCTCGCCTCGCTCAGCTACCGGAGCAGGGGCGGCCGGCGCTACAACGCTGGCCTCGCTGCTCACCGGAGCGCCGTTGCTTACTGGAGCGACGTTGCTCACCGGGGCGCCGTTGCTGCGCGGCTCGTCGGCGGCACGTCGCTTGAGCGTCGCACGACGCAGGCCACGACGAGCTTGCGATGCGTCTTCTTGCGCGGCCGGTCGGGCGCCCAAGAACTCACGCAGCAGGCCGGCCAGGATGCCTTCGGCTTGGTCGTGCGTAAGCAGACGACGAGCGAGCGCTCGGTCATCTTCGTGCGTGCCCTTCGGCAGCATGGCGTCGGCGAGCATCGCGACGAGGTCTGCCTCAGCGCGCGTCTTCAGCTCGCCGGCGGAGGGCAGCACGCGCTCGATCGGGCGGATCTTGTAGGTCAGACGCAGCAGGTACAGCCCGCCGATGTCTTGCGGCGTAACCAGCGCGATCGCGGTGCCGGTGCGGCCGGCGCGGCCGGTTCGGCCGGTGCGATGAACGTAGGTCTCGGCGTCTTGCGGGAAGTCGTAGTTGATGACGTGCGTCAGATGCGAGATGTCGATACCGCGCGCGGCGACGTCGGTGGCGACCAAGAAGCGCAGCCGGCCTTCCTTGGTGCGCCGCATCACCTCTTCGCGCTCGTTCTGCGCCAGATCGCCGTTCAGCCAATCGGCGTCGAAGCCGCGCGCGGTGAGCGCCTCGGCGACGGCCTGCGTTGCGTCTTTGGTGTTGCAGAAGACCACAGCGCTCTCGGGATTTTCGGTCTCGAGGATGCGCGCCAGCGAGGCGATCTTCTCCGAGCGAATCATGTACACGTAGTGCGCGATCGACAGCGCGCCCACGTGGTCGCCGGACAGCGTGATGAACTCGGGGTCCTTCAATCGCGAGCGGGAGATGCGCTCGATATCCGGCGGAACCGTCGCCGAGAACAGCAGCGTCTGCCGCGATTTGGGCAAGAAGTCGAGGATCGCCGTGAGCTCCTTCTCGAAGCCCATCGACAACATCTCGTCCGCTTCGTCGAGCACCAACAGGCGCACCGAATCCGGCGAAATCGTGCCGCGGCGGAGATGGTCGAGCACGCGCCCGGGCGTTCCGACCACGACCTGTGCGCCGTCAGCGATGGCTGCCACCTGCTTCTCGAACGAAGCACCACCGTAAATGGCGGTGATCTTGGTCTCACGGTACTTCGCCAGACGCTCGAGCTCCTGCGAGACCTGCACCGCGAGTTCACGGGTCGGGCAAAGCGCTAACGCCTGCACCTTCGGGTTCGACCGCTTGACCACGTGATCAATGATGGGCAGGCCGAAGCTCGCTGTTTTGCCGGTGCCGGTTCGCGCTTGGACCACGGCGTCTTTGCCGCGCGTCGCCGGGTCCCACACCGCGAGTTGCACCGGCGTCGGGTTGTCGTAGCCGACGTCTGCGAGGGCGCGTCGAACTTCGTCGGAGAGGGGGAGGGCGTCGAAGGTGGGGCGCGCGACTGGCGCTGTTTCTTCGTTCGGCGTGGATGCGTCGACCGCAACGTCTGCTTGTGTCACGTGGCTTTTTCCGGTTTCTTGAGAAGACTGAGTTTTAAGGGGAGAGACTCGCCTGGCGACTCGAAGGCCGAATCGCGAGGGTCGGGGCAGGGTGCCGACTAGTGACCGCCGACCTGATTGGCAGCGGTGGAGCCTTGGGTTGTTCGCGCGGCGACGTCGGAGGCAACCTGCTTGCGCAAAGCAGCGAGGCTTGAGGCTTCTCGACGGACCGCATGTTCCTCCGCATAGCGGAGCCGCTCCAAGGCGTCGAGACTGCGTCGATCGGCCGCTGCCTGGCAGAGCCCTTGAATCGGCGGAAGTTCCACCCAAACCGGGTCAACTTCGGCCCGGAAGCGCAAGAGGCCCTTGGCTGGGTCGTTTTCCAGCTCGGCGGAGGCTCGGCCTTTTTCTATCGCGTTGTGAAGTGAGGCCAGGCCTTCCTCGCAGGTTTTGACGGTCGCGGGCACAGGCGCCGGCCAGAAGATCTGCTTGGTGATCTGGCCGCTGGCGTAAAGCACCCAGCTGGAAACGAAGCTCAAGAACAAGATCGCCCCCCACTTCCGGGCTCGACGGGCCGGATCGGCCGGGGGAGTCGAAGCGCTGGGGCGGCTTCGAGCGGAGCGGGGAGGCGGTGAAGCGACCAACCGGGAGACCATGCCTCAACCAGCGTTCGGCTGAAAGGCCGCTGATCAGGACGGGTGGCTGTATCCTGCCGGCACGACGGTGCTCAGGGTGATCGCAGGTCTCAATCGGAGTGTCCGCTTTCGGCGGAACTGCAGAAGCTTGCTGCTCGTGGCGGCGTGCTGGTCTGCACCCGCGAGCGTCCGCGCCGATCCGATCCCCACCGATGAGTTCCAGGTGGACCTTTTTCAAGGCCCACTGCTCGCGCCGCTGCGCGTCACCGCGCTCGGAGGCGCCTACGCCGGCTACGGTGAGGACTTGGCCGGAATGGTCGCCAACGCTGCCTCCACCGCGGTGCGACCGATCCGCGAGAGCCGCCACGTCGAGCTGGGGGCCTCGGCCTCGATCTCGATCCCGATCGATATCTTCGAGAACAACGACTTCGACAACAGCGGCGATCTCGACACCGATACCTCCGACTTCATCTACGTGACGGGCGGTGCGGTGTTGAAGATCGGCGCTTTCGGCGTCGGAGCGACCTCCGAGGTCCAACGCTACGACATCGATATCGACGGCCCGAGCGGCACCACCACCTCCCCGGTCACCTTCTCCAAGACCCGGGTGCAAGCGGCGTGGGGCGGTCTCGGCGGGCAGATTCACGCGGGGGGTGGGGTGCGGGTGATCACGATGGGCCTCGACTATCGCGCCGGCAACCAAGCTTCGGGTAGCTCGCAATTCATCTTCGTCGGGGCAGCGCCGGAGTTCGGCCTGCTGGTCAAACCTGTGGCGCTGCCGCTGCGGTTTGGCGTCACGTACCGTTTTGCGGCCAAAGCGCTCGAGGTAACCGGCGGAGAATCCCCGGCGCTGCTCACGCTTCCCCGCGCCGTGCGTCAGCCGTGGGAGCTCGAAACCGGGCTCGCCTTTCAGCTGGGACCACGCCCGTTCAACGTCTACTTCGTCGATCCGGAGGACGCCGATGATGAGGCTGAAGCGCGGGTGCGTGGGGCGCGCGAACTGCGCAAGCGCCAGCTCGAACGAGAGCTCGCACGCGGCGACTCGGCCGGTGATCCCGAACTTAGCGAGGCCCGCGAGGCCGACCTCGAACAGCTCGAACAGCGCTGGCTCGAGGCCACCGAACAAGAACTCCACGACCAACGCGACAACGCCGTCGCGGCGATGCCGCGCGAGCACGTGCTCGTGCTGCTCAGCCTGCTCGCAACCGGGCCGGTCGAGAACGGCATCTCGGTCGAACGCTTCCTTTCGCAGACGACCACGAACGACCCGCCGAAGATCGGCTCCTCCGGCGGCGCGGTCAATTTTTCACCGCGCTTCGGCATCGAGGCCGAACCGATCGAAAATTGGTTGGTGGTGCGAGGCGGCAGCTACTACGAGCCCAACCGTTTTGGCGGCGTCGGTCGTCAGCACTTTACCTTCGGCGCGCAATTGCGCGTCTTCTCCAGCGACTTTTGGGGCTTCTTCCCAGAGTGGCCGTACGGCGTCGAGGTCGCCATGGACCTCGCGCCTCGCTACGAGAGCATCAGCGCCTCAGTGGCGCTCTTTCGTTAGTAGTGGCGCTGCACTAGTTCAGCTCTTTGGAGGCTTTGTCGCTGGGCTCGATGCCGAGGAACACGCCCGAGATCTCGCGTTCGAGCGCCTCGAGGATCTCCGACTCGATGGTCGCGAGCTGACCGGCCTGCCGGGCAATGTTGAGCGCGTATAGAAACACGCGGCTGGCGCGTACCGGCCTGCGTGAACCGCCGAGATCCATCGGGCTGTCGAGATCCAGACCGTCGAGCACCACGAGCGCTCGCGGGTCCACGCCCTCGGCGACGAGCTCGACGCCGGGCACGTCGGAGATGAATACGTCGGCGCCGGCGACGCACTTGTGGAGCAGCGGGTTCAACTGCGAGAAGGCCTCTGCGGCAGCCTTTTCCCATTGTTCGCGCGAGGGGGACCACGGCGGAACGCCGTGCGCGAGATCCAGCTCACGCGCCTTGAGGAAGGCCACGGTTGCCCCTTTCTCATCACCGAGCTCATCGCGAACGAGCCCAGCGTAGTAGTGCGCCTCCGGGTGACGCGGGTCTTTGTCCGCGGCGTCCTCCACCAGCGGCTTGGCCTTCTCGACCTGGCCCATCTCATAGAACGCGCGGCCAACCAGAAAGAGGTGCGCAGGGTTCTCGTACGGACCGTCGGGGACGCGCGCGAGGATCGCCCGCGCTTCCTCCTTCTCACCCTTGCCGAGCAAGGCATCGAACTTGAGCAACAAGGCGTCGATCACCTCTTCATCTACCTCGGCGAACTCGAGCGCTTGGTCGCACATCTTGATCGCTTGATCAAAGTCGCCCAGCGGCGAGATGAACACCTCGGCGGCGTTGAGCATGGCCTCGAGGTACGTTTCATCGAGGGCGATCGCCTGTTGGTAGGCTTCGATCGCCTCGGAGCCTTCACCTTCGAGCGCGGCGACGAAGCCGAGCAGGTTGTGCGCCTCCGGAGAGTTGGGGTCGACCTCGAGAGCTCGACGAGCTGACGCAGCTGCGCCTCGTGTGTCGCCCTTTTGGACGAGCTCCCACCCGCGATCGAGGTGAGCTGAGAACTGATCCATGGCGCTAACCAAGTCGACTAGCGGGTACGCGTCAAGGCTTGACGCAACCAGGTCAACTCCCGGCCCGCACGCGACGACTACTCGTGAAGAACGACGAGACTGCCTTTGCGATCTTTGGTCGCGTACACGCCGTGCCAACCCGCTGGCAGCTGCGGATCGATGAAGTCAAAAACGAACTTCGCGTCTTTGGGCGAGAGGTTCACGCAGCCGTGACTCATCTCGCGCCCGAAGTTCGAATGCCAGAAGGCAGCGTGCAGCGCGTAGGAGCCTTTGAAATACGCCACGTACGGCACGTCTTCGATCGAGTAGGGCAGGTCCCCGGAGGCGCCGTCACCATCCATCGTCGTGGAGAGGTGCTTCTCGCGTACGCGGAAGGAGCCGGTCGGCGTGGCGTGGTCCTTCTTCTTGTTGCGCGAGCGTTTGCCGGGCGAAATCAACGCCGCGTAGATCGGCTTGTCGCCCTGAAAGAGCACCAACGTCTTCTTCGAAAGGTTCACGTCGACCCAGCGTTCGTCAGCGCCGACCTCATCGGGGCGCTTGCCGGGCTCGGTGGTGGTACCAGCGGCCGCCTTCACCCAGAAGCCGTCCACCGACTCGAGGTAGTTGGTGCCTGCGAGCTCGAGCGTCTTGCCGGTGAGCGCGACCGGCGTCTGCTTCGGCAGCTTGCCCTTGTCCGCCATTTTGTCGCCGGCTTTGTTCAGCTCGAACTTGGACGCTTTGTCCGAGAGCACGAAGAAGATGCCCTTCGCCTCGTCGGGCCAGGTGGCGCCCTTCGACTCCGGCGGCTTGTTGATCCACATCCGATCCGACGGAGCGAGCAGCCCGCTGGTGGTGCGGTAAAAGGTCCTTCCGCTCCACGCCAGCGTCTTGTCGACGGCGATGAAGAAGCCCTTCACCATGCGCTTGTCGAGACTTCCGCCGCGGCCCTTTTCGAGATCGGCCAAAGAGACGTTGGGGTTCTTCTCGTCGGTTTGCCACCACTCTTTGTTGGCGTTGGCATCGGGCGCAGCTTCCCCCTCGGCGGGAGGGGAGGGCGCGATGGCCGAAACAGCCGCTACCGCTTGCGTCGCGTCGCTCACGTCGCTGGTCGGGACGTTGCCATCCTCGCCCTCGGTGGGAGCTTTGGCACCGTCTTCCGGCTTGTGTTTGCCGCCCTCGCGAGCCGGCTCTGCGGAAGCCGAACCGGCCGCGGCCGCTTCCTTTTTGGCCTTCGCCTCGCGCCGCTCTTTCTCCTTCTCCTCGAGGTGCGGCTCGATCCGGTACATCTCCTCCCGCGTGGGCAGCGACTTGTACAGCGGCGTGCCGTGGAAACGGTTGTAGGCGTACTGGTACGGCACCGTGGTCTTCAGGTCCGGCTGACGAACGCCCAATTTCACCCGAGGGTTCTCGAGGTTGAGCGTCGCGTATTTGCCGCACACGTAGCCGCCCTGCGCCAGCTTGTACCAACCGTCTTTGCAGTTCGCGCGCTTCTCCGGCGTCGTATCGGCGGGCACCTTCGCCCCTTGCCGCAGGTAGCCGAGCCGTTCGTCAGAGAAGCGCATTTCCGGATAAACCGGCGTTTGGAAGGCCAGCGCCCCGAGGTTGGGCGGTGGCAACTCAGCTGGCGAGGGCGGCGCCTTGGCGGAGTTATCTCCAGCGGGTTCCGCGGCTACAGCGGGGGAAACCATCGGCCCGTTGTTGGCTCCGCTGGTGCTAGGGCCGCTCGCTGCCACGGCCGAGCCCGAAACCACGACCTGACTCGCTCGTGAAGGGCCGCTCTCTTCGGTCTCCGAGCTCCCGCCGCAGGCGCCAACAAAAAGCCCGAGAAAGCCTAACAAAAGCGCTCGCGGACGAACGCTCGACGGCGACAGAAAGCTGCTTGTCACGGGGCCTCGAGGGGGCAACATGGGCGGTCCGAGCGTTCTACTACTCGACCTCGCTCCGCGCGAACCACTTTCACGGCATGAGGCGCCAGCACCTCGAACCACTGATTCGTGGCACCGCCAACGGTAACGAGCATGTTTGTGGTCCTCGCTCCGTCCAATCCACAAGTCATTCTGCTACTCCCACCGCCTTCGTCGGTTACGATGCCGTTCCTCTGCAAGCCGATCGCCAAGTGACAAAAACGCCAGCCAGCGCAACGCCATTCCACCGAAGGTGGATGCAGCGAACAGAAGGACCCGTGCCCTCCTCAAAAGCAGCGGCCGGAGGCCCGAATGGTGCTTCGGCTACGCACGGGGCCTTCCCAGTCTTTGTCAGCGGCGGCTTGAGCCGTCCTCTGCTGGTGACGCTGGTGGTCGCGCTGTTACTGCACGCCCCGGCGATGTCCTTCACCAGCCTGTTTCGCTGGAGCAGCGACGACGAGTCGGACGACGACTCCGAGCTGGTGGTGCCGGTGGACCTCGATTTCCAGGAGATCGACGTCGAAAAGCCGAAGCCGCAGGAGACGGCCAAGGTGCCGCCCCCCGAGCCGAAGCCCGAAGCCAAGCCGGAGCCCAAAGCCGAGCCGAAGCCGGAGCCGAAGCCCGAAGTGAAGCCGGAGCCCAAGGCCGAGCTGGTGGAACCGCCGGCGCCGGTCGTTCCCGTCGCTCCGCCGGAACCCGCTCCGGGCGAGGGGACGCCGCTCGGCGATGAGGCGATCATTCGTAAGCTCTCGGGGTCGCAGTCCAACAACGTGCAGGTGATCTTCGCCAGCACCGAGCTGCGTAAGCACCCGATCGGGCTGAAGCTCGGTGCGCTGCTCGGTGGGCACTGGCAATGGGAGGACTTCTTCCTCAAGAACGACATCGATCCAGTGCGCGACATCGACGCGGTGGTGCTGACCGGCCCGCAGTTTCGCGTCTCCAACAAAGTGCTGGCCGTCCTCAAGCTGCAAGACCCGGCCAAAATCACCAAGACGGTGGAGACGCTGGTGAAGAAGGGGAACGGGCATTGGCTCGAGAAGGCGCCGGTCAAGGCCGCCATCACCAAAGCCGAGGGCTACGAGCGGGTGTTCGCCATCGTTCCGGAGAAGAAGCTGCTTTACATGATCCCGTCGCCCTTCCCGAGCGACCGCCAGCGCAAGAGCCTCGAAAAGAAGCCGAAACAGCTGGAAAAGCTCGAGAAGCAAGGCCAGGAGAAGCTCGACGCGCACCTGAAAAACGTAGCCAGCGGTGACTTTAAGAAGCTGGACGCCTCCACCTACGCGATCGACGCGTACATGGTCGAGCCGTTCAAGTTGGTCGGCCACAAAGGCAGCGAGGGCCGCATCGATTTGGGCTTTCCGCTCGGCGAAATCGAGCTGATTCCGCGAACGCTGAAGCGAGCCCGTCTGCGGCTCAAGATCGAGCCCAGCGGCGGCGTGAAGCTCTCGATCGACGCGCTCTCGGAGAGCAGCGAACAAGCGGCGAAGGACGCGGCCTTGCTCAACTCCCTCCTGCCGATGGCTCGCACCGCGGCCGCGCTCGAGTTCAAAATCGATCTACCCGAGTTCAGCTTCATCGTGAAAGACCGTTCGATCCTCGCCGAAGTTGCGGTCTCCGACGCCTTCTTGCAACGCGCCCTCGAGCTTGGCCAGGCCGCCGTCGAGAAAGACCGAGCCATCGCCGCCGAGCGGGCGGCCAAGCCGCCCAGCCCGCCGGGCAAGTGAACGCTGCCGCGGCGCACGCCAGAAGCGGTCCTTCGGGGCCGGGCATCCGCTTCGCTACGGAATGCTCCGCGATGGAATAGGGCTCGCGCTATCGTGCGCACCATGCGTCGACTCCTGCTGACCCTCCTCTCCGTCGCCTGCGCCTCCAATCCCGGATCGACCGGAAACACTCCCGACCCGACGGGCACGGCGACGAGCAGCTCGACGACCAATCCGACGACCAGCGCATCAGCGACCGTGAGCCCGATCGCAGAGAAGAAGGCGGTGGCGTGCCCGAGCGATGACGAAGCGGCGTGCAAGGCCGCCTGCGACGCAAACGATCTCGAGAGCTGTGTGCGGCTCGGAAGCATTTGGAGCTTCGGTAACGCGAACGTAAAGGCCGATCTGTCGAAGGCGCGTGAGGTCCAGGAGAAGGCGTGCGCAGGCGGCGTGGCCAAGGCTTGCTACTACGCGGGCGTGAGCTTCGAGCTGCGCTCCAAGGAGGTCGCCCGCGGCAAGGAGCTGCGAGCCAAGGGCGTCGCGGGGATGAAGGCCGCCTGTGAGGCCGACGACGCCGAGAGCTGCTCGATTTACGCGGACCTTCACGTCGCCGGCGAAGGCGTGCCGAAGGACCCAGCCAAAGAGGAGTCGCTTCGGGCTCGCGCGACCGTCCTCTACGGCAAGGCCTGCGACCGGGGCGATGGAGCGGGCTGCTTCATGTTCGGAGGCAGCCTCGTCGATGCAAAGCGCGACGCGGAGGCTGTGCAGGCGCTGACAAAGGGTTGCGAGCTCTCAGACGCGGGCTCCTGCTCACTGCTCGCAGGCTGCTACGACGAAGGCGTGGGAACCAAGGCCGATCCGGCGAAAGCTGCGCAGCTCTTCGCCAAAGGCTGCAAGCTCGGCAACGCCGCCGCATGCGGTCGTGTCGGTAAGTAACGCGACCGACGTTTGGACGGATGTCTGGCCGCTCTGCGTAAGCGGACGCCTCAAGGCGACGAGCGTCGGGCCTCGGCGTCGATTGTTCGAATCCTTTGGACGGGGACCGGGCTTCTCCGCTCATGAAACGGAACACAGCCAACTGGGATCGAATCGTGCGCGCCCTGAGCGGGGTCGCCATGCTCGTTTGTAGCGTCTTTGCGCCCCTGCCACTCGCTGTCCGCGTGCTCGCCCTCGGTATCGGGGGCAGCTACATGCTGGGGACGGCGCTCGCGGGGAGCTGTCTGGGCTACAAGTTGATGGGATTTTCGACTTGTCCGATCGAGCAGAAGGAAAAGCTCACGTGAACCACGGCGACCAACTCGAGGCGGCAGCGCGAGGGGACGACGCAGCGTTGGCCGCGCTCGTTCGGAGCTACCACGACCGCGTGTATCGCTACGGCGTCCGTGTTTGTCGCGACGGGTTCGACGCGGACGACGCCTTGCAAGAGGCCTTCACCAAGCTCGCGACGCGGCCCGACGTCGTCAAGGATCCGAGCGCCCTGTCGTGGCTGTTCACCGTCGTTCGCAACGCGTGCATGCGAATGTTGCGGCCGTTCGTGCGTGAGCGGCGGACGCTAGGTGAACGCGTCGAGGAGACGCAGGAAATCGCGTCCGAAGCGCTGGATCCGGAGAGGGCGCTCGAGCGTCAACGAATCGTTCACGCGGTACACGACGCGATCGCGACGCTGTCGCGGCCCTCCCGCGAAGTGCTCGTGATGCGCGACCTCGAGGGGCTCAGCGGCCCCGAGACCTGCGTCTCCCTCGGGCTGACGGAGGCGACGATGAAGACGCGGCTGCACCGAGCGAGAACCGAGCTCCGACGCGAGCTCGAGCGCGCAGGCGCGGCACCTTGTCGGCCGAGGGCCACCGGAAGTTCGCCAGCAAGAGCCTGAGCGGCGTCACAGAACGGCCGTCAGAAGGCGTAAAAGTCTTCGGGGATCGTCTCGGTGGGGCGCCAGTCGATCTCGCCAGCTTCCGCACCTTTGTATTGGAGGAAGGCGTTGGCGGCGAGCTCCTTGTCGAGGCTGGGCCGCTTGCGCGCGGCGGCGCCAATCCATTGGTTGGCACGGGCGGGTTCGAATTCGGCGGCGCGGGTGAGCCCGAGCAAGAGCACCAGCAGGTGTTTGCAAGGGCTTCCGTTCAACCCCAGGCAGCTCTCGAGATCGGGCTGGGAGCAGCCATAGCGGCCGTCGGCGCGCAGCCACGGTGCATACACGGTACCGACGCCGGTCTGGCTGCGCACGACGCCGCAGAGCACATCGTCATCAAGCTTGGCGTAAAGACGGAAGCGCTCGCCCTGGAGCATCTTGAGCGCGCGCTTGAGCTTGGCGTGGTCGAGCGCGCCGTAAAGGTTGCTGAGGAAGGTCGCGAAGTCGAGCGAGCCGCCCTGCGAGCGCTCGGCGCGCATCACGTCGAGAAATTGCGCCTCGTCGAGCACGCGGAGCTTGGCGCCCGCGGCGCTGAGCTCCTTCACGGTGCGCTCCGCCTCGGTCTTGCCCTTGGCGCGCTTGCCGCCGAAGACCGCGTAGTCAAGCTCGGCGTCGAGCGTGGGCCGCGTGACGCAACCCGCGGCCTCGACCATCTTGTGGAGCAGCGCGTGGTCGCTCTCGTTCGGGGTGCAGCAGGCGAAGCCGCCGGCGAAGTGGAAGCTCTTGCCAGCGAGCGCCGCGCGCACGAGCTCGCGCAAGGCGACCTCGTCGAGCACGGCGAGCTTGCCCTGCTTGGCAAGCCGATCGGCCCTGGTCTTGGCCTCGGCGCGCCCCGCCGCGCGGCCCTCACCGACGATGACGTAGTCGGCGTCGTCGCCGATGTCGTGGACCACGAGCGCGCCGAGCTGCTTGACGAGCTCGAGCGGCGCGCCGCCGTAGCCGGCCCAGCGTTGGAATTTGCCGACGAAGCAGCAGCGCTTTCCGAGGAGCGGATTCACGCGGTCAATGTACCAGGCGTTGCGCACTGACAAGCGGCGAAACCTCGCTATCATGCCGGCCGTGGCCGACCTAAAGTCCTTCGTCGCGAAGCTGAACAAAGCCGCCGATCCATCAAAGATGCAGAAGGCGTCCACGATGCTGAAGGCCGACCGCTTTCAGCTGTTCTCGGAGATCACACCCGAGCACGTGGTCGGCGTAGTCAAGAGCCAGACCGACGCCGACCTCGTTTACTCCTGCCGCTTGGCCTCGGGCGGCTCGTACGCCTGCTGCACGCAGAACCTCAACGTGTGCGGCGGCCTGCGCGGCAGCTTGTGCAAGCACCTGCTCGTGCTCCTCGTCGGGCTGGTGCAAGGCGGCGACCTCGATGCGCAGACGGCCGAGCGTTGGGTCGTCTCGGCGCAGAAGAAGAAGCCGGTGCTCGACAAGGACGTGATGAGCGAGATCTTCATCCGCTACAAGGGCGCCCAGGCCGGCGAGATTGACTGGCGCCCGACCGAGACGATCCCCGAGGACTATTACGCCCTCTAGGCTCGCACCCGTGGCGGACCTCAGCCGAGCCGTAGCGCAGGAGATCACCACGTCGATCGAGGTGCTGCGCGGCGCGCTGGAGGATTTGATGGTGCGCGGCGTGCGCGTGGCCTCGGCCGACGACGTGCGTGCGCTCGCTTCGCTGGCGGAGGATCTGCGCGGCGCAGGCGCGACGCATTTGGCCGAGCGGGTGGAGGGGACGCTCCTCGCCGTGAAGGCCTCGCGAAGCGACGCCGCTCAGCTGTTGATGCGCGCCATGGCCAGCCTGCGCGTGTACGAGCGCGTGCTTTCGCTACGCGTGGCCGCGACCGAGATCGAGCTGGCTTTCGCCGCCGCCGACGAGGACGAGGACGACGAGGAGGGCGATGAGGACGGCGACGAGGAGGGCGATGAGGACGAGGGCCCCGCCGTCAGCGCGCCCGACCGAGTGGCGGTCCAAACCCAGCTGCCGCCGCTCGATCTCGACCGAAAGGGCGCGCTGCCGGTGGCCGAGGGCATCGTCGCGGCGACCGAGGAGCTGCTCGCTGCGGGGCTCACGGCGGTCTCGGAGGCGACGCGCAGCAAGCTCGATTTCGTGACCAAGGAGGCCTCACGCCTGAAGCTCGCCCGGATCGCGGCCGCGCTGAAGTACGGGAGCGACGAGCTCGGGCGCTACCTGGCCAAGAGCGACTCGTTCTCCAAGCGCCGCTATGCCTTCTTCACCGGGCGCGCCTGGCTGCTCGGCCGCTCGCTGGCGACGGCCCTCCGAGCGGGCGACGACGCGATGATCGCGCGCCTCTTGCTTTCCCCAGCGCCGGTGATGGTGCCGCGGATCGAGCTGGTCACGCTGGGAATCGGCAAACGCGTCGCCATCGGTACGCAGGTGGCCTTCGAGCTGCGCCTGCGCCCGACGCACCCGGTGCCCGGTTTTGTCACGCCGCCACGCCTTGTCTGGTCGGTGGTGTTCGCCTACCGCGAGGGCATCCCGGCCGAGGCCTTCCTGCACCTGCCACAGCCGCAGAAGTTCCAGGCGCGCTCCTTCTTGGAGAAGAGGGCCGTCGTGCTCGAGAACGTGGCCTTGGCGCCCGACGATAGCGGCGGCGCGCGGCTGATCCTGGGGCCCAAGACGACGCTGACCGTGGCGGGCGACGCGTTCAAGGCCTGGGACGGTCACTACGACTGGGACGTCGAGCGCGCGATCGCACGTGTGCGCGCGCACGGCGTGTCGCCCCTCGATCTCGAGGTGGAGCTGCACGAGGAGGTGCTGCTCGAGGGCTATGCCATCGGCGCGCCCACGCTGCGCGAGGACCGCGGCCAATACGTGTACCCGACGCAGCACGGACGGACGACGCTGGATCTGATCGTCTCCTCCGGGCCGGACGGCAAGGAGCTGCGCGCGGCGATGGACGCGCTGCGCGACGCCTCTGCGACGTCGAGCCCGCCGCCGCTGTTCGGCGTGATGCACTATGAGCTCGGCGCCCTGGTGGTGCAGCCGCTTGCGACGCTGGGTCCCGACGGCCCCAATTATCTACCCATCTCCAACGAGCGGATCGATCCCGCGACGCTGCTCAAGTCCATCAAGTTCTGAGAGACCCAACATGGCCAAAGCGAAGACCTCGAAAGACGTGACGGACAAAGGCGGCCCCGACGGCCAGAGCAGCGAGGGCAGCGCCGACACTGACGCCAGCGTGCTGCGTGCGCCGGCCGAGATCCGCTACAGGGACCAGCTCGAGGCGCTGCGTCAGAGCGATCCCGACACGCCTCCCTCGTCGTGGAAGCTCTCGCCACGGCAAGTGCTGGCCTACGTCACCGGCAGCAAGAAGCCGATCAAGGCGACGATCGACGGCCAGCCGCGCGAAATCGCCATCACGCGCAAGTTCTTCGGTGACGACAGCATCGTCGAGCGCTCGATCGTCACCTTGGCCTCCGAACGCGCGCTCTTGCTCGTGGGCGAGCCCGGCACCGGCAAGAGCTGGCTCTCCGAGCACCTGGCGGCGGCGATCAGCGGCTGTTCGACGCTGACGGTGCAAGGCACCGCCGGCACCACCGAGGAGCACGTCAAATACTCGTGGAACGTCGCGCGGGTGATCGCCGAGGGCCCGCGCAGCGAGAATCTGATCCCGTCGCCGACGATGGTGGCGATGCGCAGCGGCGGCCTGTTGCGCTTCGAGGAGATCACGCGCTGCGTGACCGACGTGCAGGACTCGCTGGTGTCGATCCTGTCGGATAAGGCCATCGCCGTACCCGAGCTGCCCGACGCCAACATGATTTGGGCCAAGCCTGGCTTCAACGTGATCGCCACGGCCAACACGCGCGACCAGGGCGTGAACGAGCTGTCCGCCGCGCTGAAGCGACGCTTCAACTACGTGTACATCCCGGTCGTCGCCGATCAAAAGACCGAGGTCGAGATCGTGCGCCAACGGTCGAACGAGCTGCTTGCCCGCTACGACATCCCCACGCGCATGGAGGAGCCGGTGCTCGCGCTGCTGGCCACGGTGTTCCGCGAGATCCGTCAGGGCGTGACCGCCGATGGGCAGAGCGTGCAGAAGCCGACGACGACGCTCTCGACAGCGGAGGCCATCGGCGTCGCGCTCGACTCGGCGATCCACGCGCGCTACTTCGGCTCCGGTAGCGTCGGCGCCGGCGACATCGCGCGCAACATGGTGGGCTCGATCGTCAAGGAGGACCGCGCTGACTTAGCGGTGCTCAAGGAGTACGTGAACCTGGTGGCGAAGAAGCGCGCTGCCAGTGATCCGGAGTGGAAGGCGTTCTACGAAGCGGCCACCAAGGCCCTCTAATCGTGAGCGCGGCTGACCCGATCCACGCCGCCCTGGCCGCGGCCCTCGACCCGGAGCACGTCGCCGCGCGGGCGCGCGCCGTGCTGGACGAGCCGCTGTATTGGTTCCCTGTGCGCCACCACTCGCCGGCCGTGGCGCACCACGTCGCGCGCGCGATCCGGGCGCGGAGGCCCAAGCTGATTTTCTTGGAGGCACCCGCCGAGGCGAACGATCTCGTCCGCTTCATCGTCGACAAGAAGACCAAGCCGCCGATCGCGATCTACTCGAGCTATCGCGACGACGACAACGTGCTCGGCCTGGCCGGGATCGCCAGCCCGGCGCCAGACATCCCGGCGCGCTTCGCCACGTTCTACCCGCTTGTCTCGTACTCGCCCGAGTACGTGGTGATGCAGGAGGCCACGGCGCTCGGCGCCGAGGTCGTGTTCATGGATCTGCCGCGCCACGCGCTGATCGAGCCGCACGTGAGCGAAGAGGAGGGGGAGGGTGAGGGCGCGCCCGGCGACGTGAGCTCGACGGCGGCCCCCGCCAAGGACCTGGCGCCGAGTTGGGAGGGCCTGGCCGTGACCAGCACCTTCTATCAAAAGCTCGCCGAGGCCGGCGGCTACAAGGGCTGGGAGGAGGCCTGGGACGCGATGTTCGAGGCGACCGACCGCTTCGCCGATCACGACGCCTTCCGCGCCGAGTTGGCGCTGTTCTGCGCGGCGGTGCGCGCCACGACGGCGAGTGCGACGATGGGTCGCGACGGGACGCTCGCGCGCGAGCGCTTCATGTGGCGCACCATTACCACGACGCTGGCGAGCCGCGGCGTGAGGCCGGAGGACGCTATGGTCGTGTGCGGCGGCTTCCACCTGTTCTTGGACCGTGACGACCCGATCCCGCCGCCGGAGGCGCCGCGCGGCACCGTGTACAGCACCGTCACTCCGTTCTCCTTCTTCCGCGTGAGCGATCTCTCCGGTTATGGCGCCGGCAACCGCGCGCCGGCCTATTACGAGCGGCTGTTCACGGCGATGCGCGAACAGGGGGGCCCGTCGCAGCCTTCGCAGAGCTGGGGGCCGGGCGGGCGCGCCATGGTCGAGCACGTGGTCGACACGCTGCGCCGAAGCCGCACGTCGGGTGAACCCGTGTCGAGCGCCGACGCCATCGCCATCGCCGATCACGCGCGCATGCTGGCCAAGCTGCGCGGCCACGGCGCGCCCTTGCTCGACGACATCCGCGACGCCATCGTCACCTGCTGTGTGAAAGGCCGCCCCGACGAGGAGGGCCTGCACCTCGCCCGGGCGATGCGCGACGTCGAGGTCGGTGTAGCGATCGGCCGGGTCACGCCCGCACTCGGCCAGCTGCCGCTGCTGCACGACTTCCATGCCCAGGTGGACGAGCTCGGCTTCGCCGAGGTGATGGGGCGCGAGAAGCGGCTCGATGTGGTCCTGGATCTTCGGGAGCCCGGCGCCGCGCGCAAGAGCGCCTTCTTGCATCGCGTGAGCTACCTCGAGGTGCCCTTCGCCGAGCTCACCGATCGCGGCGCCAAGGGCGCGATGCTGTTCCGTGAGCGCTGGCGGCTCCTTTGGTCGCCCAAGGTCGAGCCGGAGCTGATCGAGAAGAACCTGTACGGCGACTCGGTGGAGAAGGCGGCGCTCGCGCTGCTCGAGGAGCGGCTCGCGAGCGACGTCGGCCACGCTGGCGCGACCTGCGCGAAGTTGCTCGGCAGCGTGGCGATGGAGTTTCCCGCGCTGATCGTCACGCTGTTCGACGCCTGCTCACAAGCGATCGAGAGCGACGGCTCCTTCGCTTCACTGGCCCACGCCGTCGCTCAGCTGGGCATCCTGGACCGCATGGCGGCCCACCGCGAGCTGTCCCGCGAGCTCGTGCAGCGGCTGCTGGCCCGCGCGTTCGATCGAGCAGCGTTCGCCGTCCCGACCATTGCGTCGGTGCCCGAGGAGGAGGTCCCTGCTGTGGTGCACGGCCTGAAGGTGTTGGCGGAGGCGCTCTTGGCCGACGATGCAGGTCTCTTCGATCGCGACGTATTGATCGCCGGCCTACGCAGCGCTGCGCTCGAGTCGCAGAGCCCGTACCTGCGCGGCGTTTTCGACGGGCTGCTGGCCGAGACCCGGGCCGAGGGGCCGGAGTTCTTGGGCGAGCGGCTGCGCGCCTTTGCGCTCGAGCGACCCGAGATCCTGATCACCGCTGGGGCCTACCTCGACGGGGTGCTCTCGGTCTCGCACACCAGCGTGCTGCTCGGGGCCGAGGCCTTGGTCGGAGCGCTCGACGAGCTGTTCCGCGTGGCACAATGGGACGCGTTCGTCCTGATGCTGCCGCAACTGCGCTCCGCCTTCGAGCGCCTGCACGACCGCCACAAGGAC
Source organism: Polyangiaceae bacterium (assembly GCA_044376115.1). GTDB lineage: Bacteria > Myxococcota_A > Polyangia > Polyangiales > Polyangiaceae > Xiheicaenibacterium. The sequence continues at coordinate 42,310 of JBILLK010000007.1, forward strand.
ACGGTGGCGGCGCGCGTCGCCGAGCGTCACGGCTTGAAGGACGGCGCGGCGATCGCCAAGCTGGGCACCACCAGCGTGGAGGGCGCCGTGGCCTTGGCCGAGATCGACGCTGAGACGGCGCGCATCATGGAGGCTTGGACGCTATGAGTGAACTCACGACGCGTTGGCGTTTGGCGTTGGGCAGGGCCGCAGAGGCGCACGGCGTCGGGCTGGACGGTGACGCGAGCGAGGAGGCCCGGCGCATGGAGGAGGCGCTCGACTTCGTCTATGGCGGTGAAGGCCAGTGCGACGGCGGCGCCCAGCGCGGTCGAGGCGCGGGCAGCGGCGCCTCGCAGCTGACGGTGCCGAGCTGGGTCGAGGCCGTGTCGGAGCTCTTTCCGCGGCAGGCAAAAGAGCTCTTGGAGCGCGAGGTGATCAAGCGCCGCGGGCTCGCTGCGCTGCTCGAGAGCCCCGACGTGCTCGACCGCATCGAGCCGAGCGTCGAGCTGGTCAAGGTGCTGATCACGCACAAGGGCCTGCTCAACGAAAAGACGCGCGGCCTCGCACGGAAGGTGATCGATAAGGTGGTGCGCGAGCTCAAAGAGCGGCTGGAGGTCCGCATCGAACAGGCCATCACTGGCGCGCTGCGGCGCGATCGCCATTCGCCGCGCAAGGTGATGCGCAACCTGGACCTCAAGACCACGCTGCGTCGCAACCTGAAGAATTGGGACGAGGCGAGGCAGCGGCTGCTCGTCGAGCGGCTGTGGTACTTCGCGGCCGAGCGGCGCAAGCGCCCCTGGCACATCATCGTGTGCGTCGACCAATCCGGCTCGATGCTGGAGAGCGCCGTGTTCTCGGCCGTGATGGCCTCGATCTTCGCCGAGCTCCCCAGCGTGCGCACCTCGCTCGTCTTGTTCGACACCAACGTGGTCGACCTGAGCGACAAGGTCGGCGAGCCGGTCGACGTGCTGCTCAGCGTGCAGCTCGGCGGCGGTACCGACATCACCAAGGCGCTCAGCTATTGCGCGCAGCTCGTACGTGAGCCGGCGCGCACCATCGTCGTCTTGATCACCGACTTCTACGAAGGCCGCCCCGAGAGCGATCTGGTGCGCCAGGTGCGCCTCATGTCCGACGCGCACATCCGCATGATCGGCCTGGGTGCGCTCGGCTATGACGCGCGCCCCGAATACAACCGCTCCACCGCCGGCAAGCTGCGCAAGGTCGGTATGGATATCCTAGCCTGCACGCCCGAGAAGCTGGCCGAGTGCATGGCGCAGATCATCTCGGGGTAAGGCGGCCGAGCAGCCGGTGGAAGGTGAGTGGCCCGCTAAGCCTTTCGCCGAGCCTTCAAAGGCTGTCGCAGCTTTCTTGGTTCGGCGCGGTCTCGGCACCGTCGCAGGCCTCCTTCTGGCGCCAGCGACCGCCGCAGCATCGAAACCGAACCAACTCGCACTCGGCCATGGTTGAGGGCGCGTCGCAGGCCTCGTCTTCGGTGACACATTCGCCACCGGCGACAGGGGTCGTACCGACGCAAGCCGGCGGGAACACCGGCGCTGCGCCGCCACTCCCTCCCGCCCCGCCATTGCCGCCCTGCGAACCAGCGCCTTGGCCGGAGCCTCCGCTACCGCCAGCCCCACCGCTGGGGTCGGTCGTCTCATCACAGCCGACCAGCAGTGACAAACCGAAGGCACACGTCATTGCGATGAACCAGCGACCACTCATCGCCTCACTTATACCCAGCTTCGCCGGGATTGCAGCCGCTTTCGTCGCCTGCGCCTCCGCTCCCGGGGAGAGCGGTCCATCGGTTGTGGAGGCCCCTACCGGGGAGAGCCGGTGAGGCTAGCTTCGCCTATCCTCAGGTTCGCAAAGTCTTGCGCCTTCGCCGACTTGAAGTCGCTTGAGCTCGTGGCGTTCGAGGTCGGCTCGACGCGGCAGCTCGGCGTCAAAGTTCCGAACGCGCGGGTAGGTGAGGCTCTCGTGAAGCACCTCACGTCGAGCAAGACGGCGCGACTCATCTGCTACGCGCCCACCTCCGCGAGAACGATCGGCCTCTCGAACTAGGCGCACAGGGACAGAAGCGCTGGATCTTGTCGAGCACCGTCCGCGAGCCATTCACGATCGTTTCGGCGCTGGTGAGTCGACCAGCTGCATCATAGGTGTATCGCTCGATGGACGCGCGCGGTTCGCGCGAGCTTCGCGCGGCTAGAGGACCTGTACACTTCCGGCGGAGGCCGGCGTTTCGTCGTCTCCGATCCACTCGGTGTTTCCGTAGCCGAGCCGGCCATTCGAGCCTACGCCCCAACAGCGCACGTCACCGGATTCGAGGAGGGCGCACGTGTGACTGAGGCCCGCCGTAAGTTGAACCACGGGGCCGCCGAGGTCGACCACACCAGCGGATGCTGGAGCGCCCAAGACCGAGAGGGTGTTTGCGTATCCGAGCTGGCCATACGAGCCGCTACCCCAGCATCGCACGGCGCCCGTGGTAAGCAGCGCGCACGTGTGCTCTGAACCTGCCGCAATCTGTGCGACGGCGCCACCGACATTAACGCTTCCCGCGGATGCGGGCGTCTCGTTATCTCCGATCGGCTGGGTGTTGCCGTAGCCGAGCTTGTTGTCCAGCCCCGTACCCCAGCAGCGAACGTCGCCTGAGGTCAAGAGGGCACACGTGTGATAGGTCCCCGCAACAATCTGGGTGACGACCCCGCCGACGTCGACGTCGCCCGCGGAGGCCGGCGTCTCGTCGTCTCCGATGTCGAGGGTGTTGCCATACCCAAGCACACCGTACCCCCCGAAGCCCCAGCACCGAACGCTGCCCGTCGTCAAGAGTGCGCACGTATGATAAAAACCGGCGGCCAGTTGGGTCACTGCGCCGCCCACGTCGACATCCCCAGCTGACGCGGGTGTTTCGTCGTCCCCGATCGCAGTGGGATGCCCGTTGACGACGGCTGCGCCCCAGCACCTCACGCCCCCCCCGCTGAGCACTGCGCACGTCTGGAAAACGCCTGCGGCCACGTGCGTGGCCACCCCGCCAAGCTCGATGTCTCCAGCCGAGGCAGGCGTTTCATCGTCACCTATGTCTTGCCTATTCCCGTAGCCCAATTCCGCGCCAACGCTCTTGCCCCAGCAGCGCAAAGCCCCGGTGGTGAGCAGCGCGCAGGTCGTATCGGCGGTTCCGCACTCGATCTGCTCTACAGGGCCGCCAACGTCGACGTTTCCAGCCGATGCGGGCGTTTCGTCGTCTCCAACGGTGTCCAAGTTTCCGTAGCCCAGCGCGGCTGTAGCTCCCCAGCATCGAACATCCCCAGTGTCGAGCCTCGCGCAGGTGTGCAGGCCCGCGCAGAGCTGCACCACGGAGGTGGGCTCAGGCCCACCGGAGCCGCCGAAGCCGCCCGACCCCGGACCGGAGCCGCCGAAGCCGCCCGACCCCGGACCGGAGCCGCCGAAGCCCCCGGAACCAGGACCAGCGCCGCCGAAGCCGCCCGACCCCGGACCAGAACCGCCGAAGCCCCCGGAACCAGGACCCGAGCCGCCGAAGCCGCCAGACCCCGAACCCGAGCCACCGGGACCAGGACCAGCTCCGCCGGGACCAGGCCCGGGACCAGGACCAGGCGCTGAACCGCCCGTGGTCGAGTCGGTGCTTCCACTCGCTCCACCATCGGTCCTTTGCTCCACGAGCGAATCGCGGGCACCGCAGGCAACGAGCAGGAGCGCGAGCGCAATTCGAGTCATCTGACGAGGATACGCGAACCGCCAGGGTTGTTGCGAAGAGATGAGCGGGTGCGCCGCCCGAGAGGTCGAGCGGCGCAGCGGGTGCCCGATGCCCGCGCCGGGGAATCGCTAAGCGCCGGAGCGCGTCTCGCGCAAGGTCCCGGCGGCGTAGTCCGCCCTGAGCGACTCGACGATCTGCACGAGAGCGGACTGCGACATCTCCTCCGCTTGTGGTTGGGTCTGGAGCAGCCAACGAGCAGCTTCGTCGACTGATCCGAACACCTTCAGGGGGAAGGTCGGCCGCGTCGCGAGAAGCAGGAGGTTGACGACACTGCGCATGCTCGCCCCCACGAAGCCGGTCGTCTCGAGCGTCAAGGCGCCGAACGCCATCGAAGCGTTAAAGGTCTGAAAGGCCGACCTCAGCGTCGCGCGCGCCTTTTCGCCAGGCGGCGGGGTGTCGGCCCTCACCACCACGAAGAAGCCGATGGGACCGGTCGCTTGGGCCTTGAGGCGCTTCACGAAGAGCGGCAGTAGGCGTGCGAAACTGGGCTCCGGGTCGTTACGGACTACCATCAGGAGCAAGTTGCCCAACACGGCGACGCAGTGATCGCCTCCCACGTAGAGCGTGTTCAACTCCTTCGCGCTCATCCATGGCTCGGTACTGCCGAACCTGCTCCCGGTCAAGCGAACCGGCCATCGTCTCTCGTGAAGTCGATGAACTTCTTTGGGGCGTAACGGAGCCCTTTCCCCGCACGCTATTGGACGCAGGCGTTCCCTTCGAGTCGACAGCGACTCTTGGCCAAGCAGTTGTTCGACTTCTCGCAGTCCGTCTTTGAGGCGGCAACGCAGCTCTCGGACCACGAGTCCCGCCTGAACTCACACAGACCATGTCACTCGCAGACGCGAACCCTGACCACGCTCAGCGAGGTTCCCCCGGCGGACGCCCACGCGACCTCACCGTCCGTCCGGCCCTCGAAGTCGCCGTCCGGCAGCGGCGCGCCGATTGACGCTGGGGCGCCGACGTCTGCGCCGGTCGCGTCGAGGCGCTGCAGGGTCGTCGCGCCGGAGGACGCGCCCAACAAGAGCCCGTCGTCGAAGGCCGCGAGCCGGCTCGAGCCGGCCACCGAGAGAGTGCGGTCGGAGACGGGTGCGCCGTTCGAGTCGAACGCGCCGAGGTGCGCGACCTGGGAGTCGTCTGCGTACACGAGGAAGAAGCCCGCAGCGGTCGCGACGAGCCCGCCGAGCGTCGTCGTGTAGCCGCCCGCACAGTTCGCCGCGGGATCATCGGTGATCAGCGCGGCGCTGTGATTGAAGTAGACGCCCTTCCCCGGGTAGCAGTCGGAGATGCAGATGGGGACGAGGCCGGATGGTCCGGCGGCGAGGCGCTGGTCCATGCTGTGGCTGCACCCCCAGCCCCAGGCAGCGCCCGTCGGCGCGCCGTTCGCATCGAAGAGGCGCAGCGTGTCGCCCTGGTGACCAATCCCGTCTGGCCAGCGCCGGTGCAGCGCGTGGTACGCCGCGTAGCTTCCGTCGGCCAAGCGAGCGAGCCTCCCCGTCTGAGCGAACTCGCCGAACCACTCGGTCCCTTCGACCTGATGGTCACCGCCGCCGACGAGGTTGGTCTCGGCGAGCACGGCGCCGTTCGCGTCGAGCCTCACGAAGGTCATGAAGTCGGGTGCACGCGCGACGAGCAGCGCCACGTCGTCGGAGGTCGCGGCGACACCGAAGACCTGCGTGCCCGGAACGATCAGATCCTCGCCGACGCGCTGGTCGACCGCGTCGAGCTTCGTCACGTGCACGTTGCCATCGCTGCCGGCCCACGCCACGACCGAAGCGGCCCCGGCCTGCGCCGTGAGCGCTCGCGACGTGCTCGCTCCGCTGATCGTGACGCTCGTGACGCGCGTCGCCTCCTCGAGCGACGTTGCGGTGCACGGCGGCGCGCCTCCTGTGCTCCCGCCGCCGACCCCAGGCGCACCACCCGAGGAGCCACCGCCGGCCGCGGGGCTACCACCCGTCGTCGAGCCCGCACCCTCCGAGCTCGAGCCTCCGTCGGGCCCTCCGCCCGCGCTCGACGCCTCGTCCTCACAACCGAAAAGCAACCCGATGAGGACGAGTGAGAGAGTTCGCATCCGTCGACGATAGAGCGACCGCATAGCCGCAGGCAACGCGCGGCGCGAGAGACAGAACATCGTTGCCCGTGAACGTGCACAGGAGCTGGCGCTGGAGCATTGTCGAAGACCGCGAAGGGAGCGGCACCCCGGAGCCAAGAATGCACATCTTCAAGTGCGCCCGCCTTCCGCCTTCCGCCGGCCGCCTTCCGCCGGCCGCCTTCCGCCCGCGCCCGCCGAACCGGCGCCGGCGGTCCTTTAGGCGCGAACGAACCCTGGGGAGCTGCGCTAGCTCCTTGGGTTTACTTCGCATTCGGAGCGGGCCGTGGGCCAGGTCGGCTTCGGTTATCCCGCATAACGGCTGGTTTACGGGAGTTCGCGGGCTCTCGTACACGCGTTGGCGGCGGGCACGCAGGATGATCAGCGAACTTACCCGAGGGGGTTAGCGCAGCCTCCCCGACTTACTTCGCGCGTCGAGAGCTCCGTCACTTCAACGCCATCCGCCTTCGGCGGAATTCAACGCCTGGGGATGGGCGCGCGAATTGAACGCCATCTGCGGAACATCGCCGCGGCGGTCGATTTCAGGAAAGCCTACAAAACAAGAGACTCTGAGCATTCGGAATGCTCAAACCCATGGTCGAGGGTGCCTTCGAGCATTCGGAATGCTCAAACCCATGGTCGAGGGTGCCTTCGAGCATTCGGAATGCTCAAACCCATGGTCGAGGGTGCCTCTGAGCATTCGGAATGCTCAAACCCATGCTCAACAATCTCCCGCGAGCATTCGGAATGCTCAAACCTATTGCCAGCAATCTCCGTGAGCATTCGGAATGCTCAAACCTATTGCCAGCAATCCTCCGTGAGCATTCGGAATGCTCAAACCTATTGCCAGCAATCTTCGCGAGCATTCGGAATGCTTTTGCTCTCTTGTTTACAAGGCTTTTGTCTCAGCACACCCGCGTGACCGTGCGCGCACGAGCGCTGGCACCGGCACGAGCAACGTGACGATTGTTGGGCGCTGCGCCGTGGCCACGCGAGGTCGGTCGGTGCAAGAAGTGACGACATCCGACGGTGCAAGACGTTAGGATCACGCTGTCCGGCAATAGGGCGACGGATGCAGCGCGTGGGAACGCCAGAGCGGGGCTTGCGGAGATTGGAGATCTCGTTCTTATCGGGCGTTTTTCGTTCGGATTCGGGGTCACTCGGTCCCCCGCTCACGGATCCGTTGGTGCACCGCGCGCAGCAGCTCCTCGGGTATCCGTTGCCTCGGAGCTACATCGAGCTGCTTCGCATACAGAACGGCGGCGCGGTTGCGTTGCCGGCAGTACCGACCGCGGAGAGGACAGCTTCGGGGCCGAGAATCTTGTGAAAAGCGTCTACGTGCGGCTGCTCGGCGAGGGCACTTTCGTGTTTAGGCCAGCCCCAGCCGAGTTCCTGGAGCCCGACAAGGCCAGGCTGATGGCGCCGCCTGGCTACGATCCAGAAGATGAGGATTGGGAGTTCAAACCCGGATCGATCGTTCGAGTTGAGTTACGTCAGCTTGGAGGAGTAGATGCGTTCGTCGCTGTCGCGCGCGCGGAGTAGCTCCCTTGTCCGCGCCAGTTGCGACTTCGGGGGCCCTGCGCAACTCACGAATTCCCGCACTAGGATGGGCTGATGCACCCGATCCTCGAGCCGGGGTGAAGTGATCGTTCGCTTTAGCGCGCAAACCGCCCCCCTATCCGAGCTCATCCGTCTGGGCCTCTCAATGAACCTGCTGCGGCCGGCTGTATTCACAGGCCTCAGGAAGCGTGGAGACGGCTTCTCATGCGAGGTCTCGAGTGACGATGACTGGGCGACTCACCTCTCAGAAATCCAGCGGTTCATTCGTGAGTTCGCGGAGGTGATTGCGCAAGCGCTTGGGGCCGATGCTTCGGTAACCGTGGATGTTGCAGTCGAACCCGAGGACAGGGAGCAGGGCCACGTCCTGGTTCTCGATTGGCCTCCGACCGTGCTTTCAACCATCGCTTTGGCCGGCGTTCGGCTTGAAGTGTCGGTGTATCAAGGCAGTGAGCCCGTTTGACAAAGAGTGCGCGCCGAAGCCTGCGTTCACGATCCTCGAGGTATTCCTGACTGCAACCGCGTGGGTTCCCGGGTTTGGAGGTTTGGTATGAGAGTGCGCGCCAAACAGGATCTGAAGCCCTAGCAACTTTCGCTCGGGTGCTTGAACGCCTTCGGTGCGAGGTGGCCCTGAGCGAGGGGAAGCAGGAGTAAGTCGAAGAAGTCGAACTGCTCGGCTCCAAGCTCAACCAGCCGGCGACGGTCACGGTCTTTACCTCGGCCGGCCCCGCCCAGCGTGGAGCGGCCTGCTAGCCTTGCAAGGCCCCCGGCCCGCATCGAGACGCCCGGTGCGACACTGCGTCGAGTCTCGCCGTGACACTAGGCGATGCGTCGCATCCTGCTGGGCGTCGAGCCTACGGTCGGTGGGCGTCCAGCCACGGGCGCGACATTGCGCCGAGTCTCGCGCTGACAGCAGGCGATGTGTCGCATCTTGCAAGGCCCTCGGGCCGCATCGAGCCGCCCGGTGCGACATTGCGTCGAGTCTCGCCGTGACACTGGGCGATGTGTCGCACGGATGGGCGAAGTGCACCTGGCTGCACCGTGCCCTGCGTCATCTGCTCTTCCCTGGAGTCGATGGCGATGGTCGTCGACGACGAGGCCGAGAGTTCCCAGTTCGCGGGCTTCCGGGGCTCCGAGCCGTGACCCTCGCCCTCGCGCGAAGAAAGCAGCAAGCCCACGGTTGCTTGGGGTGCGGGTATGCAGCTACGCTCTGGGTGAATTCTTTTCGCCGGGGCAACGACGGAAGCGCGAGGTGGGCTCGCGCATCACCGCTTGCTTTTTGAAGTCCTTGGCGATCGGAGGTCCCGCATTATGACCCCCTCGAATAAGCCTCAGCGTCGTCGAAATTCTGGTCGCGCGAGCCGGCTGCCCTTGCTGCTTCTCGCTGGCATCACCGCTGCGCCCGCCTGCGGTAGCGGTGGGGGGGGTTGCGGCTGCGCTGGCGTTACGCCGCTACCCGGCGGCTTCGTCAATGAGGAGCGGATCGAAAACGCGGCGGCTGTACGCATCACCGAGTCCGGCTTCGATTTTCTTGAGGCCAACATCGGGACGCTGGCCGGCACGCTGCTGGGCGGCGGGGTAGACGGCGGGATTGTCGAGTTCCCGGTGCCGGAGTCACAGGGCTCCTTCAACGTAATCTTCACCGACGTTAACTACACCGTTTGCCCCGGTGGTGCCGACGCCAACGCCAACCCGCCCAAGTGCATTGCGGAGATTGATCTGGGCAACGCCGATCTGGCGATTCAGCCCAAAGCGCCGCACAACCTCGAGGTGAGCGGCGTGATCCCGTTCCGTCTGCAGAATCTGCCGTTTGAATCGGGCATCGGCGACATGGTCATCACGCTCAACGGCAACGACTCCTGCCCGGGCGAAAACCAGACGTATGCGCCGGTCAACGTCACCATCGATATCTCGATCGAGACCGACACCGATCCGGCTCACGCCCGCCAGGGTTACTCGCGGGTGCGCATCAACGAGGTGGCGATTAGCGAATCCGACATTGAGAACGCGATCAAGCTCAACTGCGATGGCTTCCTCGGTAGCATCGCCGACCTGCTCAAGGGCCTGATCGTTGGGCAGCTGTTCGGTGGTCTGCAAGACACGCTGGTCTCTTCGATCGAGGAGCAGCTCTGCCAAGCGGCGAACCCCGCCGTTGATCCGGCTTGCCCAACCGGCACCAACAACGTGGAGGGCATCTGTCGTTATGGCACCACCGCTGACGCCGACTGCGTGTCGATCGTGCTCGGCACCGATGGTCGCGCCAACCTCTCCGGCCTGCTCTCCGGCATCTCCCCCGGCACCAAGGGCGGGATGGACTTCTTGCTCGCCGCTGGCGGTCCCTCCCAGCGCGACGACGGCAGCGGCTACACCTGGGGCGATCTCAACCCGACCAACAACGGCGCCACCCTCGGCATGATGGGCGGCGTGGAGCCCAACCCGATCTCCGGCTGCGTACCGATCTCGGAGCTGCCCCGCCCGAGCGGCCTACAAATCCCCAACGAGCTGATCGACGACAACCTGATCAACAACTGGCCCGGCAACGTGCCTGGCCCGCACCTCGGGCTCGGCGTTTCGGAGAGCTTCTTCAACTACGCGCTCTCCGGCATGTACAACTCCGGTCTGCTTTGCATCGGCCTGTCGACCGAGACCGTGGATCTGCTCAACAGCGGCACCCTCGGCCTCTTGGCCCAATCGCTGCGAGACCTCGGGATTCAGCAGGAGACCCAGCCGATCGCCATCGTGCTCAAGCCCAAGTCGCCGCCGCGTGTGACCTTCGGCAACGGCACCAACCTCACGACCGATCCGCTGATCAACCTCGAGCTGAAAGACGCGGGCTTCGACTTCTACGTCTTCTCCTCCGACCGCTACGTCCGCTTCATGACCGCCACCTTCGACATCGGGGCGCCGGTCAACCTTACGGTCACGCCCGAGGGCCTCGTGCCGGTGTTGGACGAGCTCGTTATCGAGAACGGCGTGATCGAGAACAACGAGCTCCTGAAGGAAGATCCGGCCACGCTCGCAGCCTCGCTGCAGGGCCTGCTCTCCAGCCAAATCGGCGGTCTGCTCGGCAGCGGGCTACCGGCGCTGGACCTCAACGGCTCGCTCTCGAGCTTGGGTCTGCGGCTGGTCATTCCGGAGACGGTTGAAGGGCAGGGCTCGCCTGGTCTGCGCAAGCTGGAGAAGGCTGGGGAACGTTACCTCGGCATCTTCGGCGCGCTCGAAGTTGCACCGGCGATGCAGAACTCGATGATCACCAGCGTCGAGCTGGTGGACACCGAGATCGATCAGGCGGGTCTGCGCGGCGTCAGCATGACGCCGTCCAACGCGCCGAAGATCACGGTCTTGGCCGACGTGCTCGATGACTACGGTCAACCGGTCGAGCACCAAGTGCGCGTGGACGGCGGGATGTGGAAGCCGTGGACGCGCGATCGGTACTTGCACCTCACTGGCGATGAGCTCCGTATCGAGGGGCGCCACTTGGTCGAGGTGCGCAGCCGCAACGTTGGGCAGCCGTACACCGTGGATGAAGAGCCCGCTTTCTTGGAGGTCTTGATCGACACCGTGGCTCCCGAAGTGAAGGTGACCGAGGACGAGAACGGCCGCATCAAGCTCGCCGCAGCAGACCTCGTTTCGGATGAAGAGGTCCTCGTTCGTTACCGCTTCGACGATGGGGAGTGGAGCAAGTGGATCAAGCAGAGCGCGCTCTCCGAGATCGAGACGCCCGAGTTTGCCGAGCAGATCGAGGTCGAGAGCAAGGATGAGTCGGGCAACCTCGGGACCGCGCAACAGGGCCTGATCCGCGGCCTACCGCGCGGCGACGGCGGTGGTTGTGGCTGCGCTGTACCTGGCGAGTCGAACCCGCGCTTCGGTGCTTCACTCGCGCTCGGTGCGCTGGCTGCCATCCTGGCGATGGCGCGCAGGCGCAACCGCAAAGCGGCCGCTCCGGTGGCCGCCAAGCCCGCGGCTGCCAAACCTGTTGCTGCAAAGGCCGCTCGCAAGCTCAGCAGCCGCACCCTGCTGGCTTCGATCGGCTTGTTCGGCGTGATGAGCACCTTCGGTGGTTGCTCCTGCGACGAGTCGACCGAGACCGACCCGGACCCGACCGCCAAGTGTGAGGCCCCCGATTGCAAGACGCTGGAAGCGGGCCTGATCGGCTCGTACACCAGCGCCGCGCTCGACTCGAAGGGCACGCTCTGGGTCTCCGGTTACAACGAGGCCTTCTACGAATCGGCCTTCCCCAAGTACGGTGATCTCGCGGTGGGCCCGCTCGAGGGCGCAGCGGTCAACTGGACGGTGATCGACGGCGTTCCGCAAACGCCCACCCCCGATCCGAAGAAGTTCAACGTGAAGGGCTTCCGCGGCGGGCAGACAGAGCCCGGTGAAGACGTCGGAATTTGGTCCAGCATCGCGATCGATCCGGCGACGGATCGGCCGGCGGTGGCCTACTTCGATCGCACCAACACTGCGCTCAAGTACGCTGAGTTCAACGGTACCGCGTGGGAGATCTCGGTGGTGGACAGCGCCCCCGACACCGACACCGGCCGCTACGCCAAGCTCGCCTTCATCAACGGCAAGCCGGTGATCGCCTACCAAGCGATCGAGTCGGCGGCCTCCGGCAAGATCACCTCCAAGGTGAAGCTCGCCACCGGCGCCAGCAACGGCTTCACGCTCGAGGACGTGGTGGTCAACGCCAACACGCCTTGTCGCAACGGCTTCTGCACCGGCGGCTCGGTGTGCGTCGCCGACGACGGCGTATGCGCCTCGCCCGGCAGCGGCTGCAACGCCTGCGCAGCCGACGAGACCTGCGTGGACATCGGTGGGTCGGCGCAATGCAAGGTCGCCCTCACGTCGCAAAAGATCGAGCCCTTCCCGGTCGCGACAGGGCTCTACGTGGCGCTCGCCCCCGACGGCAACGGCGGCGTTGGCATCGCCTACTACGACCGCGTCGACGGCACCGTGAACGTGGTCAACAAGGGCGCTGATGGCTGGACGGTCACCGTCGTCGACGGCGGTCCGCAAGCCGACGGCACCTTCTCCGATACCGGCGTTGGCACCTCGCTCTTCATCGACGCCGACGGCACGTGGCACCTCGCCTATGTCGACGGCTACGCCGAGGCGCTCAAGTACGCCTCCTTCACCAACGGTACGCTCGACCGCGAAACGGTGGATGACGGCCTCGCGGTCAACAACGTCGCCTTCCCGGACGGCCAACACGTGATCGGGGATGACGCCAATGTGAGCGTGATTCAGGGCGTGATCACCGTCACCTACCAGGACGCTTCGAGCGGTGATCTGCGCATCGCTGAGCGCAACCCCGGGGGAGACGGCTGGAACCAGCGCGTGCTCGAGACCGAGTACTTCGGTGGCTTCTTCTCGAAGCAGCTGCCGGACGGTCGCGTCGTTTCCTGGGGTCGGCGCATCGAGCCGGGCGCCGATGGCAACCCGATCAGCGTTGGCAACGTGACCGTCGTATCGCCCTGATCGCCCTGAGCTAGCTCGCGACGCAACGCGCAAGCTTGCCACGCAGCGCGCTTCGCCCGCCCAGGTCCTCGAACCTGCGGCGGGCGAATCGTTTTCGAACGCCCGCGCAGACCGCTCGCACGCCAACACGAACCGGGCCGCAGACCGACGCAAACTCGCTCGCAAGCCGACGCAAAAATTTGGCCCAGAACGGCGCCGAGGCGTACGGCAGGTGCATGTCCACGAAGGTCGCCCTCGCCACGGAACTGCGCCGCGCACTCGGCGAGATGCTCGCTCTCCAGGCCCAGGGTGGTTTGCACCCCAAGCTGTCCAAGGCCCAAGGCTTTGTCGATGGCTACATGCGAGCCATGCTGGATTCACGCATGATGACGCAAGAAGAGATGCTCAAGCTCGTCGCTGAGGAGCGCGCCCGTGCGCGCGGCCCGTCGACGCGAGAGAGCGCTGGCGACGACTACGGCTTCAGCCGCGCCCTCGCCTGAGTTGATGCAAGGTCGAGCAGCTCAGCTCACTTGAGCTGCTCGAGCGCCCTGTCGGCCGACGCCCGCGGGGCGTTGGCGATAGCGACCATCGCCCCCGACTTCGGCACGAACAGCATGCGACAGTGATCCGGCGTGCGCGCCGGCAAACGAGTGAGCGCGTAGTCGATGGCCAGGCCAACCAGCAGCACGGCGACGCCGAGCGACAAGAACTCGGGCGAACCAGCGCGAGCGCCGTCCATCACCAGCCGAAGCCCGATGAAGCTACCGAGCAGCAGTGAGCCGATGCCCACGTACGTCGGCAGACCGGGGTAGCGCACCTCGCGCGCAGCGATCTGGAGACCGGTGGCCGGGAGAAAAGTCTCCTGCTCACGCAGCGTCTTCCCGAGCAGCTCGACGCGCGACTTCACCGTGACGCCAGCCTTGTTGACCGAGATGCTGGCAGGCCGTTTGAGGCGCAGCGCCACACGTGCGAAGCCCGCTGCGAGCGCCCACACCGGCAACACGAAGGTCATCAACATGAGCACCGTCCACACGGGATGGCGCGGGGCCGACGTGCGCTCGGCGTCGAAGCCGACGGCCGGTCCACTCGGCGCGGTGGCGCCCTCCGAGCCGCGCAGCAGCGTGAGCAGCAGCGGATCGCGAACGGTGACACGGGCTCGCTCGAGCAGCTCCGCGCGGGCACTGCGCCCAAGGGCGAGCGCAGCAACCATCGCCGTTGGACGGTCCACCGTCACATCGCCGTCGTCGTAGCGGCGCGCCACATCGAGGAAGGCCTCGGAGAAGCGGTTGGCCCGCTCACCGCCGAGCGCGAGCAGCGGCAACACCGGATCAAACGGGCTGTGAGCCGAGACCCACAAGAGGGCGTGCGCAAGCCGTGCATCGGTTGAAGCTTCCGTGGAGGCCGCAGCCCCGAGCGCGCCCAAGGTCCCAACCAGCGTGCGCTCGGCGCCTGCAGCGGAGGTGCCTTTTTTCAGCGCGCGCAGCACGTTGCCGAAGGAAGTCTCCGCCGCGGCCTCTTCGACCCCAAGCCGCGCCGCAGCCTCCGAAATACCTTGGTCCAGCGTTGGTCTGCGCTCATCAAAAGCGGTAAGCATGAGCGTGACCACGAGCTTGCTGAGCGGCTCACGGATGGCGTGGGCGTCCATCTCTTTGATGACCCCCAACGCGCCGCGATCCAAAGCCTGAACCATGGCAGGTCTCTAGTTCGAGCGGCGCCGGAGCGGAAGCCCCGACGCACCCGCGGGGGCGCCGCCGTGACAGGGTACGTCCGCGGTCACTTGGCCGGAGGTGCGCGCCTGTGGAATCGGCTGTTATCCTGCGCGACCCATGCTCCGAACCTCCACGATTCTCGCGCTGGTCTCGCTCGGCGCGGTGGCGTGCGCGAGGGACTCCGGGCCAGCGACTCTCGCGTCCGCCTCCGCGGCCTCGTCCGCGCCGTCCGCTTTCGCCGCTGACTCTGCGTCGGCCTCGGCGTCGCTAGCGCCCCCCGCGGCCTCGTCCGCTACGGGCGCGCCCAAGCTCACGCTCGCGCAGATCATGGCGGTCAAGATTCCCCCACCCAACCCCGGTCCGTGGGCGCGTGCGTATGACCAACTCGAGCGGCTGCTCGGTAAGCCCACCCACCTGGAGGACGGCAAATACGGCTGGGGCGCGATGGATGGCACGAGCTGCGGCTACACCCGCCTCTTCAAGGGCAAGGATCCCTTGGGGGAGTACGTCTCTCATTTTGTCTACCCCACCAGGGCCGAAAAGGGGAGCGGCTATCAGTACGCCGAGTGCACGACCGTCGCTGGCGTTCCACCCGGTCCTCCCGAGGATCCGAACGCTTTGGCGCCTCCAGTCGACGGGAGTCCCGTGCCCGTCTCGACCTTCATGGCCAACGTCATCATCGGTCGCTCGAAATGGGACAAGCAGAAGGTGACGTTGGTGGGCAAGGGCATGGGCAGTTTGACGAGGAGCACGCCCGCCAACCCCGAGCTCTACAGCGCAAAGGTCCTACTGACTGGCGACGACACCAACGCAGGAGGCCTCTATTGCACGCTCGCGAAAGGGGTCCGTGAGCCAGATCCTTCTGCCACCAGCGGCTCCATCATCGCAACAGGGACTGTCCAGATCAGCGAACTCGTCCAGCCCACAGGTGAACGCATCCTCGTCGCGGGCCTCGTCGATTGTGACTTCGACCGAGTCGGGGCTCCGAGCGGCAGGTGATGCTGCTTTGGACCAACAAAAACAGAACGCCCGCGGTTGGCCACGGGCGTTCGCTTCAAACCGGTGCGGCTTGCGTCAAGGGCAGTCGTCGCGCAGCTTCACGCCGGCTGCGGCGAAGTCGGCTAGCAGGCGAACGGCGTCAGCGCAGTCAGCCGTAGCAGCCGAGTCAGTGGCAGCACACCAATCGCCCTTGTAGGTGATGACGCCACCGGCGTCGCGGTTGCACTTGCCGTCGGTCGAGTCCTCCGGGGCGAGCAGCGAACAAAGCGAAGCGTCGCCGAGCTGCGGCACCTTGACGGCGTCTCCGTCTTCCAGGGTAACGAAGCCTTCGAGTTTGGCGCCGGCATTGAAGGCCGGCGTGGAGGTGGAGGCCTTGCATAGGTTGTTCGGGTCGAGACCGTCGGCGTTGAAGGAACCCATGCAGTTGTTGTCCGCCGAGATCACGCCATCCTTGATCGAGACGCCGCGAAGCGGCAGCAGGATCACGCTCGCGGTGTCGGTCGGGCTCGTGTAAATCGGCACCACGACGTCCTCGGTGCCCTCGAGCGTGAAGGCGCCCGAGCCATCGATGGTCAGCGGCAATTCGAGCGGCGCCACATCGAAGCCGTCGATCGTCTCGTTGATGAAGCAGTAGCCGTTGTCTGGGTTGGTCTCGAGCACGGCGCCGCCGGTGCGGAGGATGCCGGCCGTCTTGTCGAAGGTCAGGATCCAGTTGAAGCTGCCGTCTCCGGTGAACAGCGCCAGGCTGTCTTTGGTGACGCATTGCTCGTAGTCGGGCGTGATGCCGGTGGAGAGCAAGCCCGCGACGACGGGGGAGGCGAGAGCCGCGGGAGCGCTCAGCTGCAGGTCCACGATGCGCAGCGAGAACACGTCTTTGCCGGCGTTGTCCTCGAAGGCAACGCAGTCACTCACCACCGACGGGCAACCTTCAGCAGGGGCACAAGCACCACCGGCGGGAGCACCACCGGTGTCTCCCGTTGACGAGGAACCCGAATCTCCGCAGCCGACGGCTAGGAAAGGAGCAACAACGAGCACCGAAAGTACGGACGCAGAAATTCGCAGCATGGTTCCCTCGCGAAGTTAGTGGTGATGGTGAAAGCGACGTTGGCGGATCAGGCCGGTGAGAGCTCGAACAGGGCGCGAATCTGAAGCACGCGCGCCTCGACACTGGCGGTGTCCAAGAGCTCCACCTTAGCAGTGCCCACGCCCTCGACGCAGCGGGATGCTGTGGCACTGCCGTAAATCATCGCCGTTCGTGCGTGTTTTGACAGCGCCTCACGGCCAGCGGCGGTGCCGCCCTCGCCAGTGACGTGCTGCGCCAGCGCCCCAACGAAGCCGCCTGCGAAGCTGTCTCCGGCGCCGGTCGGATCCACGACGTCCTCCAGCGGGAAGCCGGGAACCGCGAAGATGCCGGTGTCGTCGAACAACATCGCGCCGTGCTCACCGCGCTTGATGATCAGCGAGTGCGGACCCATCTTGCGGATCTCGAGCGCGGCCTTGCGGATGTTGTGGATGCCCGACAGATCGCGCGCCTCTTCGTCGTTGATGATCAGCACGTCGACTCGGTTGAGCAGCGAGACGAGCTTCTCGCGCTCGCCTTTGATCCAGAAGTTCATCGTGTCGGCGATGATGATTTGCGGGCGGCCAACCTGGTTGAGCACGTCTGCCTGCAGCGCCGGGTGGATATTACCGAGCAGCACGATCGGCGAAGAAGCAGACTCGGCCGGGATCTTCGGCGCGAAATCGGCGAACACGTTGAGCTGCGTATCCAGCGTGGTGCGCGAGGCGAGATCCGCGTCGTAACGCCCGGCCCAGCGGAAGGTCTTGCCTTTGGCGCGCTCGATGCCCTCGGTGCGAACGCCGCGCGCTGCAAGCGACTTGATCGTCGCCTCCGGGAAATCGTCACCGACGATCGCCACGACGCGCACCTCGGTGAAGGTGGATGCGGCGAAGGCGGCGTAGGTTGCAGACCCTCCGAGCGTGTCTTTGAAGTTACCGGAGGGGAGCTCGAGGTCGTCAAACGCCATCGAGCCGACGATGAGAACAGGGGCGCGAGATTTCACGGTCGTTCCTTTTGCAGAGTTACGAAAGTCAGCTGGACGCTTCTCGTTTTGCTTCGGAGAGCAAGCTCTCACATCGGCGGGCCCAACGCTCACGTTTGCAGCGCTCGGCCAACACGATTCCCCGCAGACGGCCATAGGCCTGATCGACGTCGTCGTTCACGATCACATAGTCGAAAAATCCGTAGTGAGCGATCTCGCCTTTGGCGGCAGCGAGCCGGCGGTTGGTGGTGGCTTCATCTTCGGTGCCGCGCCCGCGCAGCCGCCGTTCGAGCTCAGCGAGTGACGGCGGAAGCACGAACACGCCGACCGCCTCGGGGAAGTGCGCCTTGATTTGACGCGCGCCCTGGTAGTCGATGTCGAACAGCACGCCGCCGGCGCTCTCTCGGGCCAGATCGATCTCCCGCACGGTGGTGCCGTACAGGTTGCCGTGCACCTCCGCGTGCTCGGCGAAGGCGCCCGCGCGGATCATCTTCTCGAAGCTCGGCCGGTCCACGAAGTGATACTCGCGCCCATCCACCTCGGTCGGCCGCGGGCGGCGGGTGGTGTGCGAAACGCTGAAGCGGAGGTTGGGAAACTCTCCGCGCAGCCGATTCGACAGCGTAGTTTTGCCAGCGCCGGAGGGAGAGGAAAGGATGAGCAGAAGAAAGTCGTCCACTCGCTCACTCAACATTTTGCACCTGCTCCCGCAATCTTTCGAGTTCTACGCGGATCTCAACGGTTTTCTGTGAGACGGAGGCGTCCTGCGCCTTGGCCGAGAGCGTTGTGGCTTCTCTCAGGATCTCTTGCAACAGAAAGTCCAGCCTGCGACCGGACACAGGCCCCGGCCCGCTGCTGCAGATCTCGATGAAGGCCGATAGGTGCGTGCGCCCTCGCGCGAGCTCCTCACTTACGTCCGTGCGATCGACGAGCAGTGCCACCTCGAGTTCGGCGCGCGCTCGGTCGAGCTCGGGCGCGATCGTCGCAAGCCGCTCGAGGAAGCGTGCACGCAATCGCGCGGGCGCATCTTTGACGGCGCTCTCGACCGCCTCGATCAGTCGAAGCGCAGCCGCTCCTCGGTCCAAAAGCTCTTGGCGCATGGCTTCACCTTCGCGCCGCCGATCCGCCTTCAAATTCTCGAGCGCTAAAGCCACCGCCCGTTCGACCAGCGGGAGCAGATCGGCTCGTTCGCCGCGATCGATCAATACGCCGGGCGCTGCGACGATCTGCTCGAGCGTGCAACGGTCTGTAAGCCCAAGCTCCACCGCCAGTGCGTCGAGCTCCGCCTTCACCTGCCGGGCGCGCGCCTTGTCGATCAAGTCGGCTGGCTCGATCGCCGCCGATGCGCGCAACAAGACCTCGACGCGACCTCGCCCGATGGCCTTCCGAACGAGCTGCTCGCAAAGCAGCGCGTGGACCGCGAGCTGGTCCGGCGTGCGTACGCGCACGTCGAGCGAGCGTGAGTTGACCGAGCGAATCTCCGCGGTGATTCGCGATGAGGACGACTCGGCGTGACCCACGCCAAACCCCGTCATACTGAAAAGAACAACCGAAGCTTCCATCGAAAGTAGGTTCAGGCCCAGAGCTTGGACATCACGGCGGAGGCCGCCGAGCGCCCGTCTTTACGCAAGGTGCGCAGATATTCGATCGTTGAAGGCAGGCCGTCTTCCCAACGGACGAGCGGCGCGAAGCCGAGCAGTTCGCGAGCGCGCGTGATGTCGCCGAGCGAGTGTCGAATGTCCCCGGCTCGTGGAGGATCGTGGATCACCTCGACCGGTGTCCCTCCTTGGGTGGACTGAGCGAGCTGACGTCCCAGCTCCTCGACCAGACCCAAGAGTTCCACTCGGCGCTCTCCAGCGATGTTGACGATCTCGCCGCTTAGCTTCTTGCTGCAGTCTGCCGCGAGCAGATTGGCCGTCACCGTGTTCTTCACGAAGGAGAAATCACGGGTTTGCTTGCCATCCCCGAACAGATGGATGGCCTGCCCGTCGAGCGCTTGATTGACGAACTTCGGAATCGCTGCGGCGTAGGCGCCGTCGGGCGATTGGTTCGGCCCGAACACGTTGAAGTAGCGCAGGCTGAGCGTCTCGAGGCCGTAGATCGAAGCGAACACCTTGAGTGAAAGCTCCCCCGTGACTTTGGTGATCGCGTAGGGAGACAGCGGCATCGTCGGCATCGTCTCGCGCTTCGGTAGCTCTTCCGTCTCGCCGTAGGCCGAGCTCGAAGCCGCGAAGATCACGCGGCGAACGCCTTGGTGGCGTGCGACGTCGAGCACCGTGGTGGTGCCGACGACATTGACCGAGGTGCTCTCGACGGGGAGGGCCACCGACTTGGGCACGCTGCCGAGAGCGCCTTGATGAAAGCAAACCTCCACGCCCTGCATCGCCTCAGCGAGCGCGTTGGCGTCGCGGATGTCCGCGGTGATCCTCTCGATCTTCGATTGGTCGGGGATCCCGTCCAGGTTCTCCCAGAAGCCAGTCGCGAGGTTGTCCAACGCTCGCACGCGCTCGCCTCGAGAGACGAGCGCTGCGACGAGGTTCGAGCCAATGAAGCCCGCCGCCCCAGTAACGAGGAACTTAGCCTTCGCGTTCATCGGACCGCTCGCGGACTAGAGACCTTTTCTTCGCTGAATCTCGGACATCACGCGCTGGTACTCGATCTCCCAGGTCTGTGAGCCTT
Organism: Polyangiaceae bacterium; assembly: GCA_044376115.1. Lineage (GTDB taxonomy): Bacteria > Myxococcota_A > Polyangia > Polyangiales > Polyangiaceae > Xiheicaenibacterium. Next base: position 62,587 of record JBILLK010000007.1, read on the forward strand.
CCTTCACGTGCTTGAGCTTGCCGCGTACCTCGGTCTCGAGCGCCTCGTCGAGATCCAGGTACTTGCGCAGCGTCGGGCGCATCGCGCGACGAAGCTCGTGGTCTTCACCGAACACTTCATCGACGCTGCCCGAGTGCATCAGCATCTCGATGCACTGGTCGAGCAAGTAGTCGAACATCTCATCGCCGATCTTGATGCCCTTTTGGTCGGCAGCGAGTCGGCGCAGCCGGCCGAGCTCTGAGGACGGTGTGTTGCGCACCTCCATCAGGTGCTTGGCGCGGTCATTCACTTCGCGCTCGGCCTCGAGGTAGGCGTTGAAGACGCTCTCCAGGTCGCGAATGACCTCGGCCTTGCTGAGGACTTCCACGAGCTTCGAGCTGACGAGCGAAGTCACCAACTCTTCCGAGAGACTCTTTACCTTGCCGCTATATAGTCGCATGAGCCGGATTCCCTTCGCACGAAGCTCCGCCGACGTCGAAGGAAAAGACCGGCTTTCGTCGGCTGTGCGGGGCCTATGTGGTCAAGGCCCTCGACGTTTGGGCGCCACACTCTTGGTCCGCGGTGGGTCACTCAATCGTGGAGCTGGGCTCACTGCGGGAGGGGGTGCGGGTGTCGAGTCGACGACCGAGTTCGCGAAGTCAAGTCCGCTGCCACCCGGGCTCTTGAGCGGCCTCACGCCAATCTTGAGACGCCGTTTGACAGCTTGCTTCTGACGCTCCTTGTACTTCTCGTGACTCGCGTTGCCGGTCTCGTTGTTCTGTTCCGTCGCTTGGTCGACGATTTGGAACTCACACAACACGAACACCACCGGGCCGAGCGCCCAAGCTGACGGAGGGGCGAGCTCCATCGTCGCTTCGGGCAGTCGAATGGGAAGGTCCACGACGAAGTGGATGACCTTGTAGCTCTGGTCGCTGAATTGGTTGTCGCTCGGGGTGAACGCGTCATCGACTCCGGTTTGGAAGTCTTTGATCATCGAGCGCAGGTGAGGGTGGTCTTGGCAGTAGCTCTTGAAGTGAAAGAGCGTGTTGATGCTCTCTCCGGCGAGCACCAATGAAAACGGGAAGAGGTGCTGCGTGAGATGGAACAGCACCGGCAGAATGTCGTCCTTCTTGCGCGTGACGATGCGGAAGCGGACCTTGTCGTAGATCTGCGACGCTGAAGCGTCCGACTTCGACATCAGCTTGGTGTAGAGCGAGTCCTTGTTCTTGCGCCCACCGACGAACTCAACGATCGGCATCCCGGCCGAGAGCATCTCGCCGACCACGCGGTAGACCTTCTCCTCAACGAGGTGGAACACGTCCTGGTCGGACATCGGTAAACAGAAGAGCAGCTCACGTCCGTCCAGGTGATGGATGATGTGCATCGCCTTGAGGATGGCGCAGGCGCACGTCTGGCGATGGCCCTTGGCCGACGCCATCAACAGGAGCTCCTCGCAGCTCGCGTTCGCTACCGGCTTGGGGATCGGAAAGTCGAACTGACGCCGCAGAAAGCTAACGGCCTCGTTGCGCAGGGAGTCGAGCCTTGCGCGGTCTCGCGGCTTGTTGGGCTGGAACTCGTGGGAGGCCAACAGCGCCGACGCATCGGCCTCGGTTTGCAGGTTGAGCCGGTGCCAGTCGATCACCGACTCGCCTCGCAGGATCAAACGAACCGACTCCAACTCGTGGAGCGCGAAGTCTTCAAGGCGCTTGAGGCGCCCGTGTTCGTCGGTCATCGGCTCCCATGGGATTCCGATGTCGCCGTTTCGTCAAGCCACCCGATGTCTTGTGCGGGTTCTGGTGGTCACGCTCGACGGCTGCCTTGGCTGCCGCGGAATGGACAACGAAATTCGTGGCTTCATCGACACCCCTCGTGTCCAGCCTGACCCAATATCCCACTTATGTTATTTCGAGAGATCGGCACTTATGTAACTGAAATGCCAAGACTATCGCCGAATCTGTGTCCCTCTGTTCAGGTTGGCCCGGTTCGTGGAGGACGTTTTCCGTTGCTCGTTGTCTCCGCATCCCTTAACTCTTGGCCCGCTAGATCGAGCTGTGGTTTCTTATCCTACACTGTGTGCTCACAAGTTCTCGACGTCTGTCGGGACCTCAAGCTCGGAGATTGCCTGATGAAGTTTGCTCCCTGGTTCGTCGCCGGCCTGGCCCCTTTCGGGGCGATTGCGTACAGCGGGTACCTCGGGCACGCCGTGGTGGTGGTGCTGACGGTCGGAATCTTCCTTGGGACGTTGTCCCTAGGGAAAGCGCCTCCCATTCAGACGCGGCAAGACGGCTGAGGTTTCTGTGCCCCGCGCATCCTGGCTTCGGACAGCCCTGTTGGTTTCTGTCTTGGTGCAGGGCGGCTGTGAGCCAGCGCGGGGAGAGGTTCGCGAGTGGACGAAAGAGGATCACGACGGCGCGCGGGCTCGGGGCCAAACCCCGCAGACCACCGGCAATAAGGACGCCGCGCCCGGCTTGGCCAACACGCTTTGGACCAAAACGTGTTCAACGTGCCACGGCCCCACGGGGCGAGGAGACGGGCCGTTCGCGCCCAGCTCCGGAATGCCCGACCTAACGCGGCCCGACCTGGCGAAGCTCTCCGATGACGACCTGAAGAAGGTCATTCGTGAAGGTCGCAACGCGATGCCTGCCAACCCGGACATTCCGGATTCCGTGTTGGACGCGTTGGTGAAGCGAATTCGAGCAGGCGCGCAGCGCTAGCTTTCGTTCGTTGACCAAATCACACTCGTGCGACTGACCGATCAGCAGTCGACCGTCCCACCACTGACAAACGAAAAACGGCCACCTCGCGGTGGCCGTTCTCGTTCAACCGAAGGTTGGAGCCAGCGTTCGCTGGCTCCTCATCAACCCTAGCGAGCAACCGCGGGGTTGCAGGGATCAACAGCGATCTCGCCGCCGTTGGCGAGCGGGATCGGCTTGCCGTCATCACCGTTGACCGGCTTGCTCTTGACGGTGGCGTCGAAGAAGGAAACGCGGCGGTTGAGCGCCTTGTTTTCCGGCGTGTCGTTGGCAGCCAGCGGACGCGTCTCACCGAAGCCGACGGGGTAGAGGCGGTTGCACTTCACGCCGTTGTCAACGAGCCACTTGGCGACCGAGGCTGAACGGGCCTTGGAGAGCGCCATGTTCAGGTTGTCATCGCCGTCCGAGTCCGTGTGGCCCTCGATGCGGAGCAGCGTCACGTCGGGGTTCTGCTCCATGTACTCTTTGACGATGGTGAGGATCTCGTCTGCACCAGCCTCTGAGTCGAGCTCGGCGCTGCCGCTCTTGAACGGAACGGGGGCGGGCAGCTCGATCTCGTTCTTCTTCTTCTTGAAGCCCTTGAAGGACATCCGCTTCTTGGCGGGCTTGGGCTTCTCGGCCGTCTTGGCGGGCTTGGGCTTGGGCTCATCGGCCGGGCCTGCTTGAACCTTCACGGAGCAGCCCGTTAGAAGAAAGCTCAACGAGATGACTGCCGAGGTGACCACCGGAGTGACGAATTTGCGCATAAAGATTTCCTCCAAAAAGCTCGCCGAAAGGGAAGGTCCCATTCTGGGGACGAAGGGATAGCAGCTGGGACTACGGGGATGTCACCCCGCCTCGCAGAAAACAGTTCCCCTCAACGTGGCCTTAGACGCGCCTGATAGGCGTTGCTTCAACGAATGTCAGAAAAAGTCCGAACACTCGAATTCGCAGCGTTATCTACAGAACTCCACCCTCTGAGGGCAAGTGAGGAGTTCACGAACGCAAGCCACCTGTTGGCTTGGTACGCTTACTCCTGGGTTTGGCTCCCAACCAAGACTCCGAACCTACAAAAAACGGCTCAGTAAGCTGCGCAGAAATCGAAATCCCGTCTCTGTTCGAGAGCGCTACAAAAAAGAAACAGCGCCGGCACAATTTGCCGACGCTGTTGCGTGTCACACGGGGTAACCCCGCACGACCTCGTTACTACATGCCAGCGCCGCCGGCGCCCATACCGCCCGCAGCTTCGCACGGATCGGGCTGCTCCTCGGCAGCTGCGCCAACGCCGTCAACCGTGACCACGGTCGCGTCGAAGCCGAGACCGATCGAGATGCCGGTGCAGGGCGTTCCCGCCTGCTGCGAGCCGTCCGACATGATGTCGGAGGCCTGGCGGATCTGGTTGAGGATCGACTCGACCGTCGGACCGCCGTTGCAGAACTCGGGGGACAGCGTTCCAGCGAGCGACTCGATCTGGCCGACGAGCGCCTCGGTGTCGAGAACGCCGGCGATGACGCCCTCGGTGGCGCCGCCGTGTGCAGCGTCGAGCTTCATCGTGATGAAGGCGCTGCGGATTTGCAGCGAGAGCTCGAAGCCCGCGATCGCCAAGGTCAGGTCGACGGTGCCCTTGTTGCCCGAAACCCAGGTGTTGTCCGTGAGGTACGAGTCAGCGAACTTGACCTTGGAGGTGTCCGGATCGGTCGGGTCGTCGAGGAACTCGGGGACGGCCTTCCAGGTGTTGCCGTTGCCCTCTTTGCCGGCGACGAGGATCGCGTCGATCGGGTCGTAGTTGGCCCCATCACCGAGGTTGCGCATGTTGATCATCACGTTGAACGAGCCGCTGGTGATGGCCTCGTTGATCTGCGACTCGAGATCGGTGCCCATCGACACGAGCTTGATGATCGGGATGAGCGTGCGACCGAACGAGTTGTCGATGCCGTCGTCGCCGTCGGGGAAGACGTTGGTCGGGATGCCCTGACCCGCCGGGGTGCAGTGGTTGGCGAAATCATCCGAGGTGATCTGGCCGTCGAGGTTGTAACCGAACGACTTCCAAGCGTCGCTGCTCTCAACGCCCTCGCGCGTCTTCGTGCCGACGTAGAGCTTGGTGGTGCCGAAAATCGTGCCGCTGCCGTCGCCGGGCGTTGCGCCAGTGGGACGGGGCGGGGGCTGTGCGCCGTCGGTGCCGCCACCCGAGCCACCGGAGCCGCCGGAGCCGCCGGAGCCGGCGTCGTCGCCACAGGCGAGCAGGGAAGCAACGAGACTAGCCGAGCCAAGTGCCAAGAGAAGTTTTGATCGAAGCATGTCAGACCTCCAACGTTCGCGAATCGTGCCTCGCGACGAACAACCGGTTTCACCCTGGCGCGTCAGGCCGCGCCGACCACACACCCGCCGCACATAGCGACCGGAGCTTCCCCCCGTGCCGCCCGCGAGGCCCAAACTGCCTAAGTAGTGCGTAGACCCTTACTCCAAGCGATGGATAGGTCCAAGCCCCAGAATCCTAGTTCGATCACGATCGATCGGCCACGCGAAAAGTTGCTCTTAAAGGAGGCTCGACAGCTTCCCGCAGGCGGCGTAGGCCAGTGGACCCGTGTCTGCCGAGTTCGCCCACCTTCACGTCCACAGCCAGTACTCGCTCTTGGACGGTGCCATTCGTGTGAAAGAGCTTGCCGCGCGGGCCAAAGCGCTGGGCATGAAGTCGGTGGCTCTGACCGACCACGGCAACATGTTCGGCACGATCCAGCATTACTTGGCCTGCAAAGAGCAGGGGATCGCGCCGATTCTGGGGTGTGAGATCAATGTGGTTCGCCGCGGTGCACGGCCGAGTCGTGCCCCCGCCGCATCGGCTTCGGCGGATCTGGGTGAAGACCTCCCCGTCGACCATTTGGTGCTCCTCGCCGCCTCGGCCGAAGGCTACAAGAACCTCGTTCGAATCGTTTCGCGCGGTCACCTGGAGCCCGTCAGCATGCGAGCGCCTAGCGTCGCGATCGAAACGGTGGCGGCGAATGCGCGCGGCATCATCGGGCTCACCGGCTGTCTCGGTGGCGTGGTCGCGCAGCGCATCATGGAGGAAGGGGAGTCGCACGCCCTCAGCGAACTCGATCTGCTGCGCAACGTATTCGAGCCCGGGAGCCTCTACGTGGAGCTGCAGGACCACGGCCTGCCCGAACAAGCTGTGGTCAACGGCCTTCTCGCTCAAGCCGCCAAGCAGCTCAATTTGCCCACGGTGGCGACCAACGACGCCCATTTCACCAACCGTGAGGACGGTGAGGGCCAGCTCGTTCTCAGCTGCATTGCGCAGAACCGCGCGCTCGCCGATGCGCAGGCGTCGCATCACTCGAGCTACGAGATGTTCCTCAAATCACCGCTCGAGATGGCCAACACCTTCTCCGACTACCCCGAGGCCGTGCGTGAGACGCTGGCGGTAGCCGAGCGTTGCACCTCCTTCAAGTTGAAGCTCGGCGAGCCGATGTTGCCGAACTTCAAGGTGCCCGAGGGCTTCGACGAGTTCTCGTACTTCCGGCATGTCGCGGCGGAAGGGTTGCAACGGCGCTTCGTCGAGGCCGAGAAGATCGGCCGCCAAGTCGACCACGCCTTCTACAAGGCCAGGCTGGAGACCGAGCTGGACGTCATCTGCAAGATGAAGTTCCCGGGTTACTTCCTGATCGTTTGGGACTTCATCCGCTACGCCAAGGAGAACGGTATCCCCGTCGGTCCGGGCCGCGGCTCCGGCGCCGGGTCGATCGTCGCGTGGGCGATGCGCATCACCGATCTCGATCCCATCCCATACAACTTGCTGTTCGAGCGGTTCCTCAACCCGGAGCGCGTGTCGATGCCCGACTTCGATGTCGACTTCTGCATGGACCGCCGCGATCAGGTCATTCAGTACGTCTCGGAGCGATACGGCAAACGCAGCGTCGGTCAGATCGCGACCTTTCACGAACTCAAGTCGCGCAGCGTAATCAAGGACGTCGCTCGGACGATGGGCCTGCCGCCGATGGACGCGCAACGGATCGCCTCGCTGGTGCCGCAAAAGGGGCCGGGCGTGATGTACACGATCCCGGAGGCGCTCACGATCGAGCCAAAGCTCAAGGCGCTGGTCGAGACCGACGCTGCCGTAGCGGAGCTGATTCGGCAGGCGATGAAGCTCGAGGGCCTGACGCGGCACGCCGGTATGCACGCCGCGGGCGTCGTGATCAGCGAAGGGCCGCTCGACGACCACGTGCCGTGCTTCAAGAACGGCGAACAGATCGTCACGCAGTACCACAAGGACGACGTTGAGAAGGCGGGGCTCGTCAAATTCGACTTCCTCGGCCTCAAGACGCTGACCGTGATCGACATCGCGGAGAAGCTCGTGAATCAGCGTCCGGACCGCCAGGGCAAGGAGCCGTTCAGCGTCAGCACGCTCCGCTTGGATGACCTCGGGACCTACGCGCTGTTGCAGTCGGGTGAAACGACCGGCGTGTTCCAGCTCGAGTCGAGCGGCATGCAACAGCTGTTCAAAGACCTCAAACCCGACGCGTTCGAAGACATCGTTGCTGCGGTGGCCCTCTACCGCCCGGGCCCGCTCGGCACCGGCATGGTGAAGGACTTCGTCGAGTGCAAGCACGGTAAAAAGCCGATCGCCAAGATGCACCCGCTGGTCGACGAGATCCTCGTGCCGACCTACGGCGTCATCGTTTACCAAGAGCAGGTCATGCAAGTTGCGCAAAAGCTTGCTGGCTACTCGTTGGGCGGCGCAGATCTGCTTCGCCGAGCGATGGGTAAGAAGAAAGCCGAGGAGATGGCCAAGCAAAAGGCCACCTTCGTCGAAGGCTCGATCAAGAACGGCGTCGCAGAAGACGACGCAGACCGCATCTTCGGGCTGCTCGAGTACTTCGCTGGGTACGGCTTCAACAAGAGCCACTCGGCTGCGTACGCGCTGCTGACGTATCACACCGCCTATCTCAAAGCGCACTACCCGGTGGAGTTCCTGTGCGCGCTGATGACCGCAGACCGCGACAAGACCGAGAAGGTCGTGCGCATCATCGCCGAAGGTCGCGCCTGGGGCGTGGAGACGCTTCCGCCCGAAATCAACGAAAGCAAGGTCGACTTCACGGTGGTGTACTCGACTGGCGGCGAAAAGACGAAGCCGCGGGGCAAAGGCCGGGCGCGTCGCCTCAGTGATCCGTTCGAGCCGAAGATCCGCTTCGGGTTGGGCGCCATTCGCGGCGTCGGCGAGAGCGCGCTCGAGGCTGTGCTGGAGGCGCGCAAAGAGGGCGGGCCGTTCCTCGACTTGTTCGACTTCGCCGAACGGGTCGATGCCCGGCGCGTCAATCGAGGCGTACTCGAGGCGCTGATCGCAGGCGGGGCTTTCGATGCCACGCTCGCGAGCAAAGGCGTATCGCGCGCCCGGGCGTTCGCTTCGGTGGAGCGCGTGCTCGAGCGATCGCGAAACGCGAGCCGGGATCGAGAGCGCGGTCAGACCTCGCTCTTTGGCCTATTCGCCAAGACCGAGGTCTCAAACAAAGCGGCCTCCGAGGACTACCCGATGGTCGAGCCGTGGGACCTCAAAGAGACGTTGGTCCGCGAAAAAGAAGCGTTGGGCTTCTACGTCTCGGGCCACCCGCTCGATCGTTACGGCGTCGAGCTCTCGCGCTTCGAGGTGACCAAGACCTCGGCGCTCGCGACGATGGAGAATTGGGCTCGCGTGCGCGTTTGCGGCATGGTCGAGGAGTACCGCTGTCGCATCTTCAAAGGAGGAGGCGGCAAGCTCGCCTTCTTCGTGCTCGAGGACCCAACCGGGCGCGTCGAGGTCAAGGTGCGCGAGAAGCAAATCAACCTCTATGAAGGCATTCTGCAGTCGAAGGAGGCGGTGTTGGTCAGCGGGAAGTTGAGCTTTCCGATGACCGAGGATGGGGAAGGGGAGTCGAGCGGTCCACGCGAGCCGACGCTGCTACTGGACGAGGTGGTGCTGCTCGCCACCGTGTTGCGAGACCAAGCGCGCTGGGTTCACCTGCGGCTGCAAGAGTCGCGACACAGCGTCGAAGCCACGCGCAAGTTGCGCAGCGTGTTGGACGCTAGCCCGGGGGCATGCCCGGTGCAGATCACGGTCGAACTCGAGGGCGGCTCCGAGGTGAGTTTGAGCGTTCCCGGCCTCAAGGTCGAACCAGGCGAAGGGCTATTCTCCGGCGTCGAGAAGCTCTTGGGCTCGCGCGTGCTCGAGCTGCGTTAGCGCAGCGGGGCCTCACGCAGCACCTCGGCCAGCGCCGAAAGCTCGCTCCCTCGCACGTGGTCGCTGCGATACACCAAGCGGAAAAAGTCTGACGAGAGCCGAGCTTTGGGTAGCGGCTCCACGAGGGCGCCGCGCTTGAGGTCCCGCGCGATGAAGTAGCGCGGCAGCACCGCGACGCCGCGACCGCGAACGACTTCGCGCGCGACCGCGGCGATCGTTCCCAGCCGTACGACCTCAGCAAACGTCCACTGTTCTCCGGGTGCTCGGCCATCGAGGAAGTAGCGAAAGAGCGGCCTGTCCGGATGCAAATCCAAAAGCCGAAAGCCGCCGGCCTCACTCGCCGAACGGAGGCTCTGCTTCGCCAGCAGCGCCGGCGCTGCGACGAGCGCGTACTTCTCCTCGTGCAATACGGCGAACTCAACGCCTTGTCGCGAGAACCTGGCGCTGCTGATCAGGGCGTCGATCTCGCCGCGGTCGAGGGCCGCCAAGAGCGCCTCGGTATCGCCGAAATAAAGATGCAAGCGGCGATCGGGCCGAGCCTTCTCGAGCGCGCCGAGCTGCGGCACGAGCCACGACAAGCCGAGCTCGTAGCGCGTACCGAGCACCAGATCGAACGGCTGCGGCGAGGTTGTGTACGCCCCTTTGCAGCGCAAGGCGGCGGCAAGCGTCTCCTTGGCGTGAGGCAGCACCCGCTCACCGGCCAGGCTCAAACGCGACGAGCGCGTCGTTCGCACGAACAAACGCTCCCCGACGTCGTCCTCGAGTTTGCGGATGCGATCCGAGAACGCTGCAGGGGAGAGCCCTACCTCCGCGGCCGCTCGGCGGAAGTTCTTGTGATGGGCGCAAGCGACAAAACAGCGCAAACTCTCGAGATCAGGAAGCACCGCCCACCTCTCCAAAGCTCGCGGCGGCGCTGCGTGCTTGCTCTTGATCCTCCTGGAACTTCACCAAGACTCCCAGCGTTTCGAGCACGGTGGTCTCGTCGAGACGGCTCCGGCCGAGTACGAGCAGCGCGCGCGCCCAATCGATGGTCTCCCCCACGCTGGGGGCCTTGCGCAGCGCCAGCGCGCGCAAACGGCGGGTAAACTCGACGATCGACGTCGCCAGTTGCTGATCGATATCGGGCAGGCGGCTCCGCAGGATCGCGAGCTCACGTTCGGGGCTCGGGTAGTCGACGTAGGCGAAGAGGCAGCGTCTGCGCAGCGCCTCGGTCATATCCCGCGTGCCGTTCGTGGTGAGCAAAACGAACGGCCGTTGTTTGGGGGTGACGGGGCCCAGTTCGGGGATGGTGATGGTGAAATCCGCGAGCAACTCGAGGAGAAACGCCTCGAACTCGGGATCAGCGCGGTCCACCTCGTCGATCAAGAGGACGCAGGGGGTCTCCGACTCCAGCGCTTGGAGCAGCGGTCTGGCCACCAAAAATCGGCGGTCAAAGAAGCTCGCTCCAGCGCCGCTAACCCGATCGATCGCGTCCGAAAGTGAGGTCGCACCCGCTGTCTCGACCGAGATTCGCTCGCGCACGAGCTGGGTGGTGAGCATCTGCTTAGCGTAGTCCCAGTCGTAAAGGGCCTTGCTCTCGTCCAGCCCCTCGTAACAAGAGAGCCGAATAAAGCTGCGCCCCGTCGCTCGGGCGACCGCGCGAGCCAGCTCGGTCTTGCCAACACCGGCCGGACCTTCCACGAGCAACGGCCGCTCGAGGCGCAGCCCGAGCCAAACCGCCATAGCGGTCTCGGTGTCGATGATGTAGCCGTAGTCCGCCAAAGTCTGGGCCAAAACCGCGGCGGATGCTGGTCCGGAGGCAAAAAGCTCAGTCACTGGCGGCTGAAGGTAGCCCACGCGAAGCGTGGAAAGTTAGGGAAGTTATTGATCCGGCGACCCATTCGAGACGAACTTCGCGATGGACTTCACCAGACGGCCCGTTAGAAACTATGAAAGGTTTGGATGTCTGAAGAGCGAACGGACCTGGTGCGGGTAGACCCCACGGGAACTGCACATCCCGTCGGCCGCGTCGCGAGTCAGATGATGCGGCTCCGTCAGGGCACGTTTCGCGTGATGCCTGGGCCCACCCATTTGCTGTTTATGCGGCACGTGGGCGAGGACGGTAAGCGTGACGACCTTGATGGCGCGGTCTGTCGCTTGGCCGGTGAGGTAACCTCGCCGGGCGCAATTTGTGACGTCGTCTCGTTGATCGGGCAGGCCGCCTGGCGCGGCGAGCTGATCGTGATGAGCGGCGGCTCACAGCGGTCGGTCTTCTTCGACAACGGTCAGGTCATTTCGGCCTTTTCGAACGTGGAGGGGGAGCGGCTGGGAGAGGTGCTGTACCGCTACGGCGCGCTCACCCGTGAGCAAGTGGAGGTCGCGGCGAAGTCGGTCAACGCCGAGGTCCGCTTCGGTGAAGCAGCGGTCAAGCTGGGGTTTGTCTCGCGTGAGCGGCTCTTTCAGCTGATCGGCAGCCAAACCGAAGAGGTCGTGTACGCCGTGCTGCTGGTGTCCGACGGCATGTTCTACTTCCTCGACAACTTCGACGAACACCGGCTAGCCGCGCATCTCAACCTGAGCGTGAATTCACTGCTGATGGAGGGCGTGCGTCGGATGGACGAGACGCGCTACTTTCGCGAGCGAATCCCGAGCGAATTGCACGTCCCGGCGCGGGTACCTGGACGGTCCACGCCGCCCGAGGAGAGCTCTGAGGCGTTGGCGCCAGTCTTCGGCGCGATCGACGGGCAGCGCAGCGTCGCCGAGATTTGCCGGGTAGTCGGCAAGGGCGAGTTCGAGGTGACCCACGCCTTGTTCCAGCTGCTGCAAGCCGGCGTGGTGACCGTGCATCCGCCACGGCTCACCGGGCCGCTGGCGATCGTGGCTCGCTTCAACGAGGCCATGCAACACCTCCTGCAGTCGGTGGATCAGCTGGGCAAAGGCACTGAGCTGCGCGACCAACTCTCGAGTTTTGCTACCGGGGCCGGCATCTACGATGCGCTGTTCATGGGCGGCGCAGGCCCCGCCAAAGACGGCACGCTGATCGGCGACAAGATCGTCGACAACATCGCAATGTTGGCTGGGCCAGGCGAGGCCGGCGCACAAATGCTCTCGCAATGGCTTTACGACTATGCGTCGTTCGCCGTGTTCATCGCCGAGCCGATGTTGCGTTCGACCGAAAAGCAGGGGACCACGGCGCGCAAGGTCGGCGAGCTGATCGCTCCGCTCGCGCCAAAGTAGGGGGAAGGCGACAAGGTCGCTTTGACGCGGCAGGAGCAAGAGACTAAGCCGTCGCTCCGATGGTTGATCGTCGCAGCGCCGTGTTGCTCCTCGCACTGACCGTGCAAGCCGTAGGCTGCGACATCACGACCTCCGGTGGTCCGCCCAAGCAACTGACCTACACCGAAGACGCCCGCAAAGCGTACGCCGAGGCGATGCTGTCCTTCCAAGCGAAGGACTGGGAGTCGGCCAAGCCGCTGTTCGCCGACGTGAAGAAGCGCTTTCCGCAGACGCGAGAAGCGCGCATGGCCGAGCTGCGTCTCGCCGATATCGACTTCGCCACCGAGCGTTACACCGACGCGATCAGCGCCTACCGTACCTTCGTCACCACCTACCGCACGGACCGTGATGTCGAGTACGCCCGCTACAAGCTAGCGAAGGCGCTTTACTTCGACATCAGCGACACCTTCTTGCAACCGCCTGCGGAGGAGCGCGACCAGGCCACCACCGCCGACGCACATCGCGAGCTGAAAGCCTTTTTGAAGGCCTTTCCAAAGAGCCGTTATCGCAAGGACGTCGACTACATGTTGGAGGTCGTGACTGGCCGCTTGGTGCGTCATGAGCTCTACCTCGCGCGTTACTACCGCAAGCGTGAGAACTACGACGCCACGCTCGCTCGCATCGACTACGCGCTCAAGAGCTACCCCAACTCCGGGCTCGATCCCGAGGCGATGGTGCTCAAAGGCGAGACGCTGATGATGATGAACCGCAAGAAGGAGGCGCGCATCGTGTTCGACGCGGTGGTCGCTGATTGGGGCGGTCCCTTTGCGAACGACGCCAAGGCTTTTTTGCAGGAGCTGGGCGCTCCTAGCCAGCCCGCCCCGCAGATTCGGCGGCCTGCGGATCCTGGCCCGAAGCCGGCACCCACCACGGATCCCAAGGCCCCAGCGGATCCCAAGGCTGCCGACCCCAAAGCGCCTGCAACGCCGACTGGGCTCTAGCGTGCTCGAAGGGCAGCCTTCCGCCGGTGTTCGCCTCGAGCTCGTGCTCATCGAGCAGCGCGCAGATGAGGCCGTTTACCAGGGCCATGCGCACCTGCCGACGAGCTCGCTCGGGCTGTCGGTCGTGTCCAACCTGAAAGGTGCAACGGCCAGCTTCAGCGACAGCGCCGACGTGAGCGAAGTGGTTCAAGCGGCGATCGTTCGCCTGGCGACGACGTTGGTTAGAGCTGCAACCAAGCGTGAGCTCGAGAGCGGTGAGCCGCCGCCGAAACGCATCGTGCGTTGGCGCCCGCTCGACGTTGGCGGTTGACCGATCGCGATCGGCAACCCAGGATTCGCTTGTGGGTTCTTCTTGGAAACTCGGTTCGCTGTTCGGTGTGCCTATTCGCATGCACTGGACGGCGATCGTTGGAGCGCTGTTTTTCAGCGGCTTTCGCATCGCGCCGGGAGCGTGGCTGGGCTTCCTGATCGTGATTCTGGTGCATGAACTGGGTCACGCCCTGGTGGTGAAGGCCACCAAACAGCGCGTGCTCGGGGTTGAGGTCCACGGCTACGGCGGTCACTGTGAGTGGTCGGGTAACCCAACGCCGCTCGGCCGCGCCTCCATCGCTTGGGGTGGCGTGTGGGCGCAAATGGGGCTGTTCGTGTTGGCGCTGCCGCTCGCGGTGATGTTTTCGGGCGGCGGCAGCTCTCACCTTGACGATCTTTTGCGGGCCCTCACCGTCAACAACCTCTTCCTCGCTGGGATCAACCTGATTCCGGTGCGGCCTCTTGACGGGGCAGAGGCGTGGAAGCTGTTTCCGCTGCTGCGAGCACGCTGGAACGCTGCCAAGCGCAGCGCACCGCGGCGCCCGGTGATTGAGGTCAAGGGGCCGGTTGGCGCTCCCAAGGTGAACGCGCCCAACGTGAATGCGCCCGCGCAAGGCGGGGATCTCCCGCCGGAGCTGCGGGCTCTGTTCGCCAAAGTCGCGGCCGACGCGCGCGACGCTCGGCACAAACGCAACTGAGCGCTGCGAACCTTCGCAGCGCCCAGTCAGAGTTCCGCACAAACGCAGCTGAGCGCTGCGAGCGGGTGCTTACGTCGACTTCTTGGTGCTCGCGGGGCGTGAAGTCCCAGCGACGAGCCACTGCGCCTCGACCCCACGCGTTGCGGGCTTGAGCGTCGCTTTGCCCTTTGCCAACGTGAGCGCGATGCCATCGCCCCATTTGGTGAGCGGCGGCAGGCTGAGCGTCTTTTGGCCTTTGATCGCCTTCATTCCAGCGTCGTCCACCAAGAAGCAGGCGATGCCTTCCGAAGCGAGCGTGGTTACCACTTGGCGCGGCAGCGTCACGGCGACGAGGCCGCGCACATGCTCACGCACCAAATGCGTATCTCCAGCGCGGCGAACGGCGTCCAGGCTGTCGAGCACCCAGATGAAGCCCTCCGTCTTTTCGGCGCGGGCGGCCGGGATGGCGGCGGACTCGAGCACCTCAAGGTTGAGCGCCTCCTTGTAACCGTCGGCCGGGGAAGCGCCCGAAGGCTTCTTGGTTCCCTGCGACTCGGTGCCTTTCTTGTCACGCAAGACGAGCACGTCATCGGTCGGAAGGGCTCGGGGCACGGTGACGCGGACCGGCCGCTTGAAGCTGCGCGGGTCCCCGACGGTTCCCGTTGCCACGGCGTAGGCGAGCGTTTCCGCCGAGCCAACCACGAAGCGCGGCCGTCCGGGCTCCGGATCCGCGGTGCGCAGGGACACCGTGCCTTTCGGCGGTGGGTACACCTCAGACGAAATCACCCGCAGATCCGGCTCCACGATGCGTGCGCCGGTTGCGACGAGATCCACCAGCGCGCCCGATTGAGCGAGAACCTCCAGCACTTGGCGGGATGGTGGTGAAACCAAAAGGTCGAGCCGCGAAGGAACCCGCTTCGACTTGAGCAGCATGGCTGCCGCGAGCATGTCCCGCAGGGTTGCGCCGCTGTCCCCGCCGAGCACCACTTGCCCAACCGGTTTGCCTTGCAGATCACGCACCGGACGAACCACGCCGTCCTCATCCATGATCAGCGGATCCACCGTGCCGAGATCCAGGCTGATGACCTCTTCGCAAGGGGCGCCGGGATCCGGAACGATCGCACGATGCGCTTTGCTTCGACGCTGGTCTCGGAGGAAGACCTCGGTCTTTTCATCGCTGACGAATATGGCCGCAGCGGCGCCAACTTGCGGCGCAATGCCTGCGAGCACCGCGCGTTCCGGCACCGACAATAGCCGCGCGCTCGGCCCAGCGAACTCAAGCACCACGGGCGCTTGATGCTCCGCTTCAATCCGTCTTACCACTTCATCGAGACCGCGGCGCAGCAGCTCGAGCGCGACGTCGCGGGCACAGATGAACGGCCGAGCTCGGCCGCCGAGGTGGATCTGCACGCTGCGTGGCGGCCTCAGCCAAACGCTGCCCGTTGCGAGCGCTTGCCCGAGCATGGCGGGCGATACAACCAGCGCCAACATACCGACGCCACCGACCGTTGCGAGCCGCGGGTCATCCGTCAAACACAGCCGGGCAGGCGCTGCGAAGCGCTCGAGGTGCACCGGACCAGGAAAGCCGATGCCAGGCCGAGCGATTTGGATGTTGAAGCCCGGTAGCTCCGCCGGTGTGCTGCGCGGCCCGCGGTCCTCTGCGTCTTGCAACGAAGCAGCGTCGGTCACGCACGTCCCGTCATAGGCGATGGCGACCTCGATCGAGGTCTTCTTCATGCCCAGGGCCAGCGCCTCTCCAAGCGCGCGTCCCGCGGAACGCGAGAGCACCACCTGGTCCACTTTCACTTGCACCAAATCCCCTCGCAGCTGCGGATCTGCAGCCCGGCCGGCGAGGATCTTCTGAGGCATCGTGCGGGGAGGGTCCCCAGCTCGTGCACGCATGGGCGTCGTTTTCCTTTGTTCCGATGGTCAGAAGCGAGGTGCTTTGACCCGAGATTCCCTCGACGCCCTCCCGAAGCGGTGGTGCGAGAGGCTCAGCCGCGCCAGAGTGGCTCCTCGGGAATCCTTGGAGGCTCGGGCGATCAGTCCCTCGGTCAACTGAGCGAGTGCACGTTACCCGCTCGAAACGGAAAGGGTCAAGGCGCAACTAGAGGCCGGGCGCACGTGCCGTATCCACCGAATTCCGCCGGGACGCAAGACGTAAACCTGCGAGGATTTACGCGCGATTAACCCTGTTCTTTACCTGCGCACCCTTTCGCCGATAGAGTTTGAAGCCATGTTCCAAACCCTGCTGAAGGAAGTCGTCGACAACGTTGATGGTGGTCTCGCAACGACCGTCATGGACTTTGAAGGCATCGCGGTGGACACCTACGCCAAGCCGAACGCGCCTGTCGACTTCGACATCAACACCATCGGCGCAGAGTTCAGCGTGGTGCTCAAGGCGATTCAACGCGCTTCGCAAATGCTCGAGTCCGGAGAGCCGGCAGAGGTGACGATCCAGGCGGAGAAGGTCACGACGTTGATCCGCGTCGTCTCGGATATCTACTTCGTCGCCATCACCATGACCCCGGGCGGCAACCTCGGGAAGGCCCGCTACATGTTGCGCACGCGCGTGCCGGCACTGCTCAAAGAACTATCGTGAGCAGGTCGTGAGCCGCGCCGAGCGCATACGCGTGCTCGTGCTCTCGGGTCCAAACTTGGCGGAGATCGGTAGGCGAGAACCTGAGATCTACGGAACCGAGAGCTATCGGACGATCATGGAAGAACTCGTGGCGGTGACGCGGGAGACGAGCGCGGTCGACTGCGTCGCTCGGCAAAGCAACCACGAGGGCCAGTTGATTGATTGGATCGCGAGCGCCGCCGAAGACGGGTTCGCCGGCATCGTGTTCAACCCGGGCGCGCTGACCCACACCTCGATCGCCCTGCTTGACGCTGTGCGTGGTTGCGGGCTGCCTTGCATCGAGGTGCACCTGTCGAACCCGGAGGCCCGTGAGGCGTTTCGTCGCCGTTCGTACGTTGGGCGCGCTTGTCTAGCAAAAGTCGCTGGTTTCGGAAAAGACTCGTACCTGCTCGCGGTTCGGGGCCTCGTGGCCCATCTGGAGCGCGCGGCCGCAAGGAAAGCTCTTCACGCATAGCGTCAGTGCGTCAAAGCGTGGCACAGTGCGTCTCGCATTCGTGGTTGCAGCGCTTCGGCAATTGAGCCTGGCGTTCCGATTTGCTAGCAGGGTGGGAACGGGTGTTCTCTACCGTGAGGTCGGGTCACACGAAAACTCCTGGAGGATTCCGCAGCGTGAACATCGATATTCAGCAGCTCAAGGCGCTGATCACTGCCCTCGCAGAGGGGGGCGTCAACGAGTTCGAGTTCGAGGACGAGCACGTTCGTCTGAAGATTGGCCGTGGAACTCCACAGCTCGCGCAGCCGAGCTTTGCTCAGGCTCCCTACATCGCGTCGCTCATGCCGTCGGAGCCACCGGCGTCGGTGCGGCCGCCACCCTCGGTTCCGCCGGAGGCCGTCGAAGACGACAGCAAGACGGCCTACATCACCTCGCCGTTCGTCGGCACGTTCTATCGCCAACCGTCGCCCGATGCCCCGCCTTTCGTCGAGGTCGGGTCGAAGGTGCGTGAGGGCCAAGCCCTGTGCATCGTCGAGGCGATGAAGTTGATGAACGAGATCGAGGCGGACGTCGCCGGAACCATCGTCGACATCCTCTGTGAGAACGGAAAGCCCGTTGAGTTCGGGCAGAAGCTCTACAAAATTCGCACCGCCTAGGGTCGAACGCCACCATGTTCAAAAAGGTCCTGATTGCGAATCGCGGCGAGATCGCGATGCGTATCCTGCGCGCTTGCCGCATGCTCGGTATTCGAACAGTCGCGATTCATTCGACTGCGGATGACGAGGCTCTGCACGTTCGTTTCGCGGACGAAGCGGTGTGCGTAGGTCCGCCGGATGCTGCCAAGAGTTACCTCAATGTGCCGGCGATCATCGCGGCCGCCGAGGTTACCAACGCCGACGCCATCCATCCGGGCTACGGCTTTTTGAGCGAGAACGCGGCCTTCGCTGAGCTGTGTCGCAAGTGTCGGTTGACGTGGATCGGGCCGACGCCCGAGGCCATGCGGCAATGGGGTGACAAGGTCACTTCGCGTACCAACGCGGCCAAATACGGCCTGCCGCTCTTGCCGGGAACCGGCGTCCTCGCCGACGCGGATGAAGCCGCTACTCGAGCCGCGGAGATCGGCTTTCCGGTGATCCTGAAGGCGTCTGGCGGCGGCGGTGGCCGCGGCATGCGCATCGTTCGCAACGCCGACGAGATCCACCGTGGCTTCGAGACCTGCCGGCACGAGGCCCAGGTCGGTTTCAAGAATCCCGATGTCTACCTCGAGCGCTATGTCGAAGAGCCGCGGCATATCGAGTTCCAGGTGCTGGCCGATCAACACGGCGGTATTTGGACGCTCGGTGAACGCGAGTGCTCGTTGCAGCGCCGCCACCAGAAGGTCGTTGAAGAGGCTCCCAGCCCGGCGATGACGAATGAGCTGCGGGCGTCCCTCGGCGAGAAGATCCGCAACGCCATCGGGTCAACCGGCTACACCTCGCTCGGCACGCTCGAGTTCCTGATGGATGAGCGCAAGAACCTCTATTTCATGGAGATGAACACGCGCGTCCAAGTCGAGCATCCGGTCACCGAGATGACCACTGGCGTGGACCTGGTGGAGATGCAGATCCGCGCTGCTGCGGGCGAGAAGTTGCAGCTCGCAGACACGCGGCCGTGGAGCTTCCGCGGCCACGCCATCGAGTGTCGCATCAACGCCGAGGACCCCAAGACGTTCGCTCCTTGGCCGGGGAAAATCACCAGCTATCACCCGCCGGGTGGTGGTGGCGTCCGGGTGGACTCGGGCATTTACGGTGGCTTCCGCGTCCCGCCCAATTACGATGCGCTGCTTGCGAAGGTGATCGTCCATGCGCCCACCCGCGAGGAGGCCATGCAGAAAATGCGGGTCGCGCTCGACGAGTTCATCATCGACGGCATTCGCACCAACATCCCGCTTCACATCGCTTTGCTCAATGAGCCAGCCGTGATCGCCGGGGACATGAGCACCCGAACCATTGAACGAGTGGTGGCGCGCGGTTTCTGATCGACCGCTCGGCCGTCTTTGTTGAAGGCGGCCGAGTCATTCTGTTTACCGCTCGTTCGACTGTGCTAGAGCGAGGGCGGTCAGATGTCCGCTCAAGCAGAAATCAACGGAAAGTCCCACGGAATCTCGCACTCTTCTACGCCGCTTGGCAGCCAAGCTGCGGGGCCGCTGCAGCGAGATTTCGAGCGTTGGAAGCAAGCCACCAAAGACCCCTCGGAGCTGAAGCTCGGAGTTGAAGGCTTTGCTTACCCGGACCTTTTCGACGCGGCCAAGCTCAGCGAGTTGATGAAGCTGTTCGAGGTTGGGCTGGCCGAGTCCGACCCGACGGCCTGGCAGCTGCTCGAGTCCTACCGCGCCAAAGGCGCAGAGCTCGGTCCGCTCGAGGTGAGCCGTGCGTTGCTCGCGGTTGCGCCGCACGTATCGCGTTTCATCGGGCGCCTGTTCAACGTGCAAGACGAGTTGGCGGCCAAGCTCAGCGCCGTGAACGAGCGCAAGCCGCTGTGGGACTTCAAGCGTGACTTCGTCAAGAAGCGCGTTCACAAGGCGAACGCTGCGCAGAGCTTCAGCCAGCGGGTCGCAGCGTTGTCGCCCGCCGAGCAAGCGAGCTTGGCCAATGCGGTGCTCGCTGCCGCCGTTACGGTCGCGGCGCCGGGCAAGGCAACGCCGGTGCCGGGGAGCTCGGATGAGGAGGATCTCGTCGCGCGCGCCGTGCTGTTCGTGCTCGAGATCGACGAGACGGGCCGCAAGGCTGCCAAGGCCGGCGGTGCGGTCTGGACGGAGGAGCTTCACGCGCGCGTTGCGCGGCTGCGCGAGAAGCTCGCGTCGCTCGCTGGCGTGCCCAGCGACGTGCTGCAGCTGGCTGCGAGCGTGCCCACCGACGCTGAGGATCTTGCGGTCACGGCGTTCGTGCTCGAGGCTGCGGAGGCCGCTTTGGCTTGGCGTTCGCGTGATCACCATGACCCTGTGTCGAAGTGGCCGTCATTGCGCGCTGCTCACACGGTCGAGCCGACGCAGCTCGTGAAGTTGCGCCGGCCGGATGAGGCGTTGCCCGAGCTCTTCGTCGGGCCGGAAGATGAGGTGCGTGCGCGTGACGGCTTTGCGCTGACCGATCGTCGCCGCGACGGCCGCGCAGTCGAGCAAGAGGTGGACTACTGCCTGCTTTGTCACGACCGCGACAAGGACTCGTGCTCCAAGGGCCTGCGTGAGCCGAAGACGCAGGCGATCAAGAAGAACGCGCTTGGCGTATCGCTCGATGGTTGTCCGCTCGAGGAGAAAATCTCCGAGATGCACACCATGCGCGGGGCAGGGGATTCGCTCGCGGCGCTCGCGCTGATCTGCGTGGACAACCCGATGTTGCCCGGGACCGGGCATCGCATCTGCAACGATTGCATGAAGGGCTGCGTGTTTCAGAAGCAGGAGCCGGTGAACATCCCCGAGGTGGAGACCAGCGTCCTCACCGACATCCTGAGTCTGCCCTGGGGCTTCGAGATCTACGGCTTTCTCACGCGCTGGAACCCGCTCAACATCGCGCGGCCGACGATGCGCGCGTACAACGGCAAGAACGTATTGGTCGTGGGCTTGGGCCCGGCGGGCTACACGCTCTCGCACCACCTTTCGCAAGAAGGCTTCTTCGTCACCGCGATGGACGGCTTGAAGATCGAGCCGCTGCCGGTCGAGCTGACCGGGGACGAACAACATTCGCCCCGGCCGATCTTCGACTTCCAGGGTCTGTACGAGGAGTTGGACGAGCGCATCTTGCTCGGGTTCGGCGGCGTCAGCGAGTACGGCATCACCGTGCGCTGGGACAAAAACTTCCTCTCGGTGCTCTACATCACGCTCGCACGAAGCCGTAACTTCAAGGTGTTCGGCGGGGTTCGCTTCGGCGGTGCGATCACGCTCGAGGACGCTTGGCGGCTCGGCTTCGACCACGTGGCGATCGCGGCGGGCGCCGGCCGTCCGACCATCATCGACATCAAGAACAACCTCGCGCGCGGCATCCGCAAGGCCTCCGACTTCCTGATGGCGTTGCAGCTCTCCGGCGCCGCTAAACGCAGCAGCTTGTCCAACCTCGAGGTGCGCCTACCGGCGATCGTGATCGGCGGTGGGCTCACGGCGATCGATACGGCGACCGAGCTGATCGCGTACTACCCGATCCAGGTTGAAAAGACCGCCGAACGCATCGCCGTCCTGATCACCGAGAAGGGCGACAAGGCGCTGGTCGAATTGTTCGATGACGAGGAGCGGGCGTTCATCGCCGAGCAGCTCGGTCATGCGGCGCTGATTCGAGAGGAGCGCGCCAAGGCCGCAGCCGAGGGCCGTACGCCCAACTTCCAGGAGCTGATCGCCTCGTGGGGCGGTGTTTCCTTGGTTTACCGCAAGCGGGTGGTGGACTCGCCGGCCTACAGGCTCAACCACGAAGAGGTCGCCAAGAGTCTCGAGGAAGGCGTGCGCTACTTCGAGAACCTCTCGCCCGAGGAGGCCGTGCTCGACCGCTTCGGCGCGGTGAAGGCGATGAAGTTCGGCCGGCTCAAGCGCAACGAGGAGGGCAAGTGGGTGGACGCCAAAGAGACGCTGGAGCTCCCGGCGCGCACGGTGTGCGTAGCCGCGGGCACCCAGCCGAACGTCACCTACGAGCGTGAATACCCGGGCACCTTCATGTTCGATTCGCGCGGGCAGTTCTTCCAGCCGCACACGGCGCGCACCAACGACCAGGGCGAGCTGGTGGTGGAGAAGGCCGAGCGCGCTCGCGACGGCTTCTTCACCAGCTACAACGACGGCAAACACGCCGTGAGCTTCTACGGAGACAACCACCCGCACTACGCGGGCTCGGTGGTGAAGGCGATGGCCAGCGCGAAGGACGCTTACCCCAAGGTCGCTGAGCTCTTCCGCCTGCACCTCGCCACGCTCGATCAAGAGCCGCAGGCCGCTCGCAATGCACGGCGCGCTCGCTTCGTGCGCACGCTCGAGGAGGAGTTCGGCGCGGTGGTCTACGAGGTCAACCGGCTGACCCCGACCATCGTCGAGGTGATCGTGAAAGCCACCGCAGCCGCCGCCAAGTTCGAGCCGGGGCAGTTCTATCGGTTGCAGAACTTCGAATGTTTGGCACCGATCGTCGGTGAAGAGGAGGGCGGGCTCGGCACGCGTCTGACGATGGAGGGCATCGCGCTTACTGGCGCCTGGGTGGACAAGGAGAAGGGCCTGCTCTCGCTGATCGCGTTGGAGATGGGCACCAGCTCCAAGCTGCTCGCGAGCCTCAAGCCGGGAGAGCCGGTCGTGGTCATGGGGCCGACGGGCACTCCGACCGAAATCCCCGAGAACGAGACGGTGCTACTCGCAGGCGGTGGCTTGGGCAACGCGGTGCTGTTCTCGATCGCCAAGGCCCTGCGTGCGCGCAAAGCCAAGGTCATCTACTTCGCCGGCTACAAGAAGGGCGAGGACCTCTTTAAGCAAGAGGATATTGAAGTGGCGACCGACCAGGTGATCTGGTGCACCGATTCTGGCGTTGAGATCGCGCCGCGCCGCGAGAGTGACGTCCACTACCGAGGCAACATCGTGCAGGCGATGCTGGCCTACGCCAAGGGCGAGCTCGGCAAGCCGATCGTCAAGCTGAAGGAGGTGCACCGCATCATCGCCATCGGTAGCGATCGCATGATGAACGCCGTGCGAGATGCTCGGCACGGGGTGCTAGCGCCGTTTTTGGATCCCCGCCACGTGGCCGTCGCCAGCATCAACTCGCCGATGCAATGCATGATGAAGGAGGTCTGTGCGCAGTGCCTCCAACGTCACGTCGACCCAAAGACCGGCAAGGAGAGCTTCGTCTTCACTTGCTACAACCAAGATCAGGATCTGGACGCGGTGGACTTCGAGAACCTGCGGGCCCGGCTCAAGCAGTCGAGCACGCAGGAGAAGGTCTCCAACGCTTACTTCGACCACTTGGTCTCGGCCTATCACCTCGCTCGCGTTTGAAGCTTCGCAGCCTAGTGAAGGCGCTGCACCAGGGCGCAGGCCTTGCGCGAATGGGCCTCGGACCCCTAGGCTGCGCCGATGCTGCTCCACATCACCTTGTCGGTGCGTCGTTCCGAGCTCGAAGCCTTTCGCACCTTCGAGCATCACGCTGCTCGGGTGATGTCCAAGCACGGCGGTTCGATCGAGCGGGTGCTCGTGCTCAAGACGCGGGAAGACGAGCCTCACAAGGAGGTCCACATCTTGTCGTTCCCGTCCGAGGACGCCTACGCGGCCTACCGCGCCAGCCCCGAAATTGCGGCCTTCCAGCCGATGCGCGAGGTGTCGGTCGTGCGCACCGAGTTGGCGGTGGCGACGCCCGGCCCCGACTACGGCGCAGTTTGAGCTAGTGCGCCTTGCGCCCGACCTGCTCGGCGTTGAAGGCGTTCGGGCAGAGCGTTTGCACGCCGCAAGCTGCACAGGCGGGCCGCTCGGCGCCACATACGCGGCGGCCGTGGAAGATCAGCGTGTGTGAAAGCGGATCCCAATCTTCCCGCGGGAACAGTGAGCACAGCGCCTGCTCGATTTCTTCCGGGGTGTTCTTGCGCGTGAAGCCGAGGCGTTGCGCGAGCCGGAGCACGTGCGTGTCCACCACTACGCCGTCTGGCGTGCCCCAAATCACGCCGAGCACCACGTTGGCTGTCTTCCGCCCGACGCCAGGTAGTGCAACCAACGCGTCGATTGAGCGCGGCACTTCGCCACCGTGGTTTTGCACCAAGGCCGCAGCCAGCTTGACGATGTTCTTGGACTTGACGTTGTACATGCCAAGCCCGCCCGCCTTCAGCAGCTCGCCGACCTGCTCGGGGTTGGCGCCGCCGAGCGCCGCCGCCGTTGGGTAGGTCTCGAAAAGACGCGGCGTGACCTTGTTGACCGCCTTATCGGTGGTCTGCGCCGAGAGCACCGTGGCCACGAGCAGCTGGAACGGCCCGTCGTGATCGAGCTCGCAGTGGGCGTCGGGGTGGAGCTTCCTGAGCTCGGCGAAGGTGTTGCGCGCCTTCGCCGAACGCTCCGCGAGCGTGGGCGGGCGACGCGGGGGAGCGCCCGCGTTGCTCTCGCCCTTGGCTTTGGCCGCCGGGGTCTTGGTCTCGCCCGCGGCTTTGGCTGCCGTTTTGGCTTTGGAAGGCGCGGCCTTGGCCTCAGATGAGGTTGCTGGGGCGCTTTTTCGTGTCTTGCTCTTCGAAGAACTTTTCGATGCTTGAGAGGCCATCTTCCACCGAGTCTGCGACGATCCGAAGGATCTTGTTGGGCTCGCCTTTGAGGGCCTCGTAGTAGGCCTGACGCTCCTTGGCGTGGATGATCGCCGGGGGGTAGCCGGCCCGGTAGAGCAGCAGGTTCATGAACAGCCGCGCGACCTTGCCGCTGTCGATCGGGAAGGGGAAGACGCGCAATAAATCATAGTGGGCGCGGGCTGCGATGCGCACAGCGTTGCGGGTCTTGCGCGTCTCCGGCTCATTGAGCCAATCCACCACCAAGCGAACCTTGTAGGCGATCTTGTCGGGGGCGGCGTACTCGTGGAAGTACAGCCGGTGCTGCGGGATATCTTTGCGGTACTTGACCGTCTTGAGGTCACCCTCGCTGGGGTGGAGGATGAGGTAGAGCTTGCGGATGGCGTCCACGGTCACCGGGAGCCGCTTACGCAGGCCGAAGTCACGCACGTACTCGATCGCCTCGCGGTGGCGCCGGATCTCATCGGCGGCCGGTTGCAGGCTCGAATCCGCGAGGTTGGGCTCTTTGGCGAAGCCCGCTTCAATCTCTTCACGGGTGTAGACGGTGCCTTCGAGCGCGCTGTCGTGGCTGACCCAGGCCTGGTCATAGAGCCGGTAGAACTGCGCCTTGAACTCCTCGTCCTTCCCCTCGATCTTCGCGTCCAGCCGTTGGAACCGCTCTTCGATTGAAAGAGATGGCTCGAGCTTGCGCACCGGGATGGGCATCGAGGCCTGAATGAAGCCGGCCGGCGGCCGGTCACTGGCGGTGCGGGTGAGCGTCAGCGGGCCTTTTTGACCAGCCTTCCCCGCAGGACCTTTGCCGGGAACCGACTTAGCAGCGGCCGGTGCACCGGCGGAGGAAGGTCGGGCGGCGCCCAAACCCGACGAACGCGCGGGGAGGAGCGTCAGGCTCTCTCCCGACTTGGTGCGAACGACGGTGGCCTCGCTCTTCGGCGGGGGCTTGGGAGGCGCCCCCTTGGCGGGCTTGGTCAGCGGCTTGGGGGCGACGACCTTGGCCGCCTTTGCGTCCTTGGCTCCACCCTTGGCCGGCTTTTCAGCCGATTTTGCGCCTCTTTCGGCGGCCTTGGGAGCAGCCGGCTTTTTTGCCCCGGCAACCTTCTTGGCCGGCGCCTTCGCGTTGGCGCCTGATTTCGATTTGCTCGAGCCGCTTTTAGAGGTGCGTTTCGCCGCCATGTTTTGGTCTCAGGGATGATGCGATGAAAATGCAAACAGATTGGCCCCCGACCCTTGTGAAAAGGCGCAGGTAAGCCATCCCGCCCATTTGGAGGGCGCCCACAGTCGCGCGAGACTAGTAGGGCGCCCAGTGTTTCGTCAATGCAGACCCATCAAGAATCGATGGCGATTCCCAAGCGTGTACGCAGAGTGAAGAACTCTTCTGTGGCCGTAAACAGCAGCAGTTCCTTCTGACGCTCGCGGTTTTCATCTTGCGACTTCACCATCTCGAGGGCGATTTCGAGGTCGTTGGCCAGGATCAGGCCCGCGCGATCCGAGGAGTGATCCACGCCAACCACCCAGCGTTTGAGGTCGATCGCACCCGACTGCAGCAGCTTGGTGACCGAGCTGGTGAGCTGATCCCGTTGCGGCCCGTGAATCGACTTCTCGAGCAGAGCGAGGTTGTCCCCGACCGGCCCTTCGAGCTCAGGCGCCACAGGGAAGGCCGAAACCACGAGCCGGATGGCTGCGAACAGCCAAGCGCGTAGCCCGGTGCCGGTGGGCACGAGGTGCCGGATGTACAGACCCGGGCGGTAGTAGGTGAGGTGCTTGGCTGCGATGAACGCCGCGGGCTGCTGCGGCAGCTCCAGCGCCAGTGCTGCCTGGCCCAACACCACCGCCGGCGTGTGCGCGTGAAGGAAGGCAAGACCGCCGCCGTCCTCCGGGTTCTGGAAGGTGAGCGGCGGCTCCATCCCGAGCACGCCAGCGGCGTAATAGAGCGTCTGGGACATCGGGTAGGGGTGACGCAGCAAATCGAGCGCGTAGGCAGCCTGGAAGCCCAGGGCCTCGAGCGGCTGACCGTTGCGCTTGAGCACCGCCGGCTCAATCAGCTGGAAGATGTGCGTCAGCAACGGATCGGCGTCCGAGTGCATCAGCAGCTGCCAATCTTCGTTGCTGAGTCGGGATTGCGCGGCCGCCGGGCCTTCCGGACGCATGCGCCGGAAGAAGCGCTCTTCGTCGGGCTCGGCCAGGTTCATGTTCACCAGCGCTTGGCACAAGCACCAGGCTGCGTCGGCGCGCTTCGACTCGGTGTACAGCTTGCGAAGCAAACGGTACGGCTCCGGCTTGAGCGGGTTCTTGCGGATGATCGGCTTTTGAGCCGCGACAGCCTTGTCGAGGTACTGGGCCGGGTCGCTGGCGTACAAGGTGGCCAAGAGCTCATTGCGGGCGACGTTGTCGGGCTCGAGCGTTTGGGCCGCCTCGAAGGCGTCGATCGCCTCGGAGGTCCAGCCCAGCTTGTCGTGGTAGAGCTTGCCGAGCTGCTCGAAGGTCGCGAGGATCTTGTCGCGGTCGTTGGCCTCGGTGGCGCGGTCGAGTTGGATCTTGAGCAGCCGATCCACTGACTCGAAGTCCCGCATCTGGCCGCGAATGTCGATCGCCTCCAGCAGCGCCTTGTCCAGCGACGGGTCGAGCTCGAGCACCTCGTCGTAGAACTTGGCGGCGCGCTCGAGGTCCCCCATCTGCCGGCCGGCGACGATCGCCGCGGTGTGGAGGTATTTGGCCTTCTGCTTGGTGTCACCGACCATCGACGCGAGCTTGAGCACCACGTCCACCAGGCGGGACCAGTCCTTCTCCTCGCTGTAGAGCTGCATCAGCTTGGTGAGCACGCGGCGATCTTCCGGACGCTCGTCCAAGGCGGCCACGTAGCTCTTGCTGGCGCGCGTGCGGTCGTTGAGCTTCTGCGAGTAGATGTCGCCAACCTCGAGCAGCAGGTTGGTGCGCGCCTCGCCAGTGAGCGAGTCGAGCCGACGCATCTTCATGCGGATCAGCTCCTCCCAGTCACCGGTCTGCTCGTACACACGTGAGAGCGCGTCGAGCGGCGCGTTCGACTCGGGATCGATGTCGTGGGCCTCGGCGAGGGGAGCCACGGCCTCCTTGAGTTCACCGAGGGCGATGCGAGCGTTACCGAGGCCGAGCAAGGCGTCGGAGCGCATGCGCATGGTGAGCTTGTCGTCGAAGCGCGTGAGCACGTCTTGGAACAGCACCACTGCGCGCTTGTGATCCCCGGAGCCGTCGGTGACGCGGGCCGAAGCCATCAGCGCCTCGGGCGAATCGGGGGCGAACTTGAGCAGCGTCTCGACGTGCGACTTGGCCTTCTCGGTGGAGCCGGTCTTCGCCAGCGACTCGATGTAGCGCATCACCACGCGTTGCGCGTCGGCGGGAGGTAGCGCGTCGGCGCGACCAACCACCACGTCGTAGGACTTGGCAGCCTCGATGAAGCGGCCAGCCTCGAAGGCGGTGTCGGCGGTGACGGTGTGACCCAAGAGCGAGGTCGGATCGAGATCGACCGCTTTGGTGGCGGCCTCGAGCGCGCGGGTGTTCTCCTTCAGCCGATCCCGCAGCAGCACGGCCATTTCACCGTAAAGGCGGGCCTTGGTGATCTTGCCGTCGGTGACTTCGATCTCGCGGGCAATCAGCTCCACGGCGCTGGCTGCGTCGCCGCGGGCCAAATACGCCTGGCGCAACGCGAGCGCCGCGATGGTGTTTTTGGAGGAGGCATCGAGGGCGGCCTTGTAGCGCTCGATCGCGCCGTCTTTGTCGCCCTTCTCCTCGAGCATCTTGGCCGCGCGAACCCAAAGATCGCTCTTTTGTTCGGGCTTTTCGGCTTTGCTGGCGAGGGATTCGACCGCCGAGATGGCCTCTTCGGCGTCGCCGGTGGCGATGCGTACGTTAGCCAAGGACTCGAGTGCCCCTGCGTGGTTGGGGTCGATTTCGAGTACGCGCTCGTAGGCTGTCTTGGCGCGCAGCGGCGAGCCGACCTGCTCCACGAGCACGCGGCCGAGCGCGAGCAGCGCGTCGACGCGAGCCTTGTCTTCGGTGATCAGCTTGAGTTGCTTCTCGTAGCCGGCGACGACGTCCTCCCAGCGATCGAGCGCGCGGTAGTGGCGCATCAACGACACCAGCGAGGCGAGGTGGGTCGGATCGATCGCCAAGATGCGCTCGAGCGTCTCTGCCGACTTGGTGTGGTCGAGGAACTCCTCGTCCTGGATACCGGCCATGCGCTCGAGCAGGTTGATCTTCTGGCGGGGTGTGGCTGCGATGGCCAGCTGGCGCTCGAGGATCTCGAGCAGCTCGCCGTAGCGCCCTTGTCGGTTGAGGATGCGATCCACACCGCGCAGTGCGGTCAGGCTGCCGGGGTCCACGTCGAGCGCAGACTCGTAACGACGTTGCGCCTCGGGCAGGTTGTTGAGCTGATCTTCGTACAGCTCGGCCACGCGACAGATCGCCTCGACGCGCGCTTCACCGCGCAAAGCCTCGCTGCGCTTCTCGAGGATCTTGGCCAGACCTTCGGTGTCGTTGAGCGCTTGGTAGATGCGGGTGAGCGCGTCGCAAGCGGCGTCATGACCAGGATCTTCGGCGATGATCTGCTCGTACAAATCACGTGCGCGACCGGGATCCGAGAGCTTGGTCTCGAGCAGGTCGGCGGCCTCGGCGCGGATGCGTCGTGCCTTCTCCGGGGTGGCTGCACGATCGGCGCGACGGAGGAGCACCTGACCGAGCTCGTTCCATTGCTGCGCTCGGCGATAAACCTGCGTCATACCGCTGAGCGCGCCCTCGTTGGCTGCGTCCAGTTGGAGCACGGCCTGGAAGCAGGGCAGACCCAAGTCGGGGCGGGCGATCTTCTCCGAGTACCAAAGGCCCAAGCGGGTGAAGAGCGTGACCTTCGTCTCAGTGGGCATGCGGGGATGGTTGGTCGCCTCGCTGAGGATCTGCAGCGCCTCGCCCCAGAGCTTCATGTCGGTGCCAGCCGCTCGCTCGAGATCGGCCGCGTATTCGTCGTTCTGGACGTCCTGGGCGAGCGCCTGCGCGTAAGCGAAAACGCCCTGCTCGTGATCGTCGAGCTCACGCACGTACAAATGCGCGATCTGGTTGAAGCAGCGCGCGCGCTCGCTGTGGCTCTCGCTCTTTTCGCTGCGTTCGACCAGCATCTCGATCAGCTCTTCGTGTTTGCCGAGGTTGCGGCGTAGATCCTCGAGCGCCGTTTGAGCGATCGGATCATTCGGGTCGAGCTCACAAAGCTGCTTGAGCGTCTCCTCGGCGGCCTCGTGTTGCTTGGCGCTCTCGAGGATGCGCGCGGCTCGGAACAGCAGCGACTTCTTCGCCTCGATCGCCTTGTCTTTGCCCTCTTCCTCGGGCACTTCCACGCCCTCGGCAGCCATGGCGAAGGCCTCGGCGACCTTGGTCGGCTCGGCGCCCTCTTCGATCGAGGACTCCAGCGCGAGCGCCGCGTCGTGATCGTTCGGGTCTGCCACGAGCGCGTCCACGCGCGCCTCGAAGTCGGAGGCCGCGAGCGTCTTGGCGACAGCCGGCTTGCCGATGCTGCTCAACAGCTCGAGCACCGCCGCAGCTGACTTGGGGCGCTTGTCCGCCGTCTTCTCGAGCAGCTTCAAACAAAGCTCATCCACCTCTTTGTGGATCCAGCCTTTGGGCGCGACGCTCGACGGTGCAGCCGGCGGTGAAGCCAGATGCGCCGCGACGAAATCAGCGCTGGAGGTGCCGGTGAAGGGCGGCTTGCCCGTCAGCACCTCGTACAAAACCACGCCGAAGGCATAAAGGTCGCTCGCCACGTCTGCGGGCTTGCCGCGCAGCGATTCGGGGCTGGCGCTCTTGGCCCAGCCCGCGGCCGAAAGGGCTCCACCGAGCCGATCCGCGCCGGCGTCGGCCAGGATGGCCTCTTGTGTACCCGCAGCCGTGCGCGTGACGAGCACGTTCTCGAGCTTCAGATTGCCGTGCGATAGCCGAGCTTGATGCAGGGCGACCAAGCCTTGCAATACGCCCTTGAGGAAGGGCTTGGCCTCGTTCAAATGCAAGGCGCCGGAGCGGCTGATGCGCGCCGAGAGCGGTTGCGCCTCGGCCAGGCGGTAGCTGACGAACACCGTGCCGTCCAAGCTGCCCGTGTCCAGCCCAGCGGCTAGATTGGGGCTCTCGACCTTGGCGAGCAGGCGCGTGTAGGCGATGAAGCGGCGGGCGACTCCGGGGTGAGCCGTTAGATCGCGGCGGATCAGCCTGAGCACGCGATCTTCACCATCGCGCTTGGCGAGGTAGGTGGTCGCCCGAACGCCTTCGGCGATTTTGCGCACGATGGTGAAGCGGCCGAAGCTCGCCCCGGGCTTGAGCTCCGGATCGGCGGGCAGGCCGTTCTTCAACAGGTCACGCACCTTCGCGTCCAGATCCGGCCGCGAGCCGACCATGGCGTCCACCAAAGCCAGCGTGGAGCTCGTCTCCTGACAACGCTCCACCAACGCCTTTGCGAAGGAGGCTTTTGACGCCGTTCCGCCTACGTCGTCGGGCGGGAAACCCAGCAGCTCATCGGAGAGAAGCAGAAGCTCTTCGAGCGAGAAAAGCCTCTCTAGCTCGCCGCGAACGATCTCAGTCGACATGGTCCTCCTCGTCGGCGCCACGGGCGCTCGGGGCGCGGATGGTACTTACTGGAGCTTTTGCGCGGAAGAGGAACCTTCAGTCAATCAACCGACTTAGCCCGAACAGGCCCAGAATCAGCAACAACCCAGCCAAAAGCAGCAGCGGTAGCCAGCGGCGGCGCCAGGGGGAGGCGATCGGGCTTGCCTCTTGCGCGGAGGTAGGCAGCGACGCCAGGATCGGCAAAAGCGCGGCTTCGGCTTGGCCCGCATCGGCGAAACGCTGGCTGGCCTCGCGATTGACGGCCTGCGCGAACCAGCTGTCGAAGGCCGGCCCAAGTTGCTTTGCGCCCAGCTCACGTGAGCGCACCGAGGCCGGGGCGAGCGGCTCACGCAGCATCTCGACCGCCAAATCGAAGGCGGTTGCGCCTTTGGCGCTCGCGCCGCGCCAGTAGACCTTGCCGCACAACAGGCGGAAGGTGAGCAATCCGAGCGCCCACACGTCGGCCGCCGGTTTGATGATCTGGCCCTCTTTGCCTTGTTCCGGCGCTGTCCAGAGCGGGGTTCCCAAGCCCGGTGCAGTACCGCCGTGAGTCGTCTCTCGAACGACCTTTGCGACCCCAAAATCCAAAACCTTCAGCTCGGTACGCTGGCCGGGACTCGTGGCTTGGCAGAGAAAGAGATTCTCCGGCTTCAAGTCGCGGTGGACGACGGCCGCTTCATGCGCTTTGGCGAGCGCTCGGAACAGCTCTTTCACCAGGTGCACCGCTTCTGCCGTGGGCAAGACGGGCTGTTGCGCGAGGCGCTGCTCGAGGTTGATGCCGGTGAGTAGCTCCATCGCGAAATACGGTTGGCTCTTCGGGGCTTGCGACCAACCGGAGTCGAAGACGCGAGCGATGTGCGGGCTTTGGATGCGTTCACCTACGAGCGCCTCCGATTGAAAGCGCGCTACGAAGCTCGCGTCGGCGGCGAGGTCGCGGTTCATCAGCTTGAGCGCGCAAGCCTGGCCGGAGCGTTGATCGGTCGCCTCGTAGACGATGCCCATTGCCCCTTGGCCGAGCACACGATGGATCGTGTACCTTCCGTTGAAGACGCTGCCGGGCATCAAACGGTGGCTGGTCACGGTCGTCGAGAGTACCTCGTTTCGCTTCATGAAGCCGATCACAGCAAGAGTGACTCGCAGTCTTGGTTGGGTTGGGCTTGCTTGGCTCGCTGCGGCCTGCGCGAGTTCGAGCTTCGAGCCGGAGCGAATCAGCCGCGTACCCTCGAGGGTGTTGACGGCCGAGGATCTGCGGACGCGTGTTGGCCGGTTGGGTCGTGAGTTGGGGGTGGTCACCGAGTCCGTCACGGTGCACGGCCAATGTTTGAGCGACTGTGCTCCCAGCTCGACCCCGGGCAAGTGCGTGGCGATGTTTGGTGAGCGTGAAGGTGGCAAGCCGTTCGCCGCGTTGCTCGATCAGCAGGCCGAGCTCGAGCCGGGCAGGCGGTATGTGTTGCAAGGCTCGGTCGAGCTGAGCCCGGCTGTGCGCGACCGCTGGCTTCTGCGCGCGGAGGTGCTGGCGGTGGTGGTGCCGGAGTAGTGCTCACGGGCTGGCGCTGCGGCCCGCCTGCCGCTATCGTTCGGGCCATGCGCTTTTCCTCGGCCTCCTTGGTTTCGGCGGTGTTTCTC
Organism: Polyangiaceae bacterium; assembly: GCA_044376115.1. Taxonomy (GTDB): domain Bacteria; phylum Myxococcota_A; class Polyangia; order Polyangiales; family Polyangiaceae; genus Xiheicaenibacterium. Next base: position 95,245 of record JBILLK010000007.1, read on the forward strand.
CTTGCTGCGTGTGGTGACGACAGCTCGAGCGGCGGAGGAGGAAGCGGGGCGACCGGTGGTAACGGTGGAGAGACGAGCGGTGGGCAAGGCGGCACCGGCGGTGAAGTGGCGAGCGGTGGCAGCGGCGGCGGCGCGACGGGAACCACGGTTGGTGGAGACCGCCCGGTGGAGGTGATCGTCCCCTCGAGCTACGACGAAGCGGTGGCGACGCCGCTGGTGATTTTGCTGCACGGCTATTCGGCCGATGGGCCGGTGCAGGACCTCTACTTTGGCTTCACCGAGATGGCCGAAGAACGCGGCTTTCTTTACGCCTACCCGAACGGCACGGTGGATCAGACGGGGGAGAATTTTTGGAACGCCACCCCGGCTTGCTGCAACTTTTTCGATGAGCCCGTGGACGACTCGGCCTACTTGATCGGCCTTGTCGACGAGATCTCCAGCAAGTGGAACGTCGATCCGAAGCGTGTTTACCTCGTTGGTCACTCGAACGGCGGCTTCATGTCGCACCGAATGGCCTGCGACCACGCCGACAAGGTCGCGGCGATCGTCAGCCTGGCTGGTTCGAACTTCAATGACCCAGCCGATTGCACGGCCTCCGAGCCGGTCAGCGTGGTGCAGATCCACGGCACCGCCGACGACACCATCGCCTACGAGGGCGGCAGCACGTTGGGAAGCCAAGCGACGACGTATCCGTCGGCCGCTGACAGCGTGGCTGCGTGGGCCGCCGTTGACGGTTGTGTGGGCGAGCCTGTGGAGGCGGGAGCCAAGGACGTCAGCACGGAAACCACCAACGTGCTCAGGTATGAGGGCTGCACAGCCGGTACCGACGTAGAGCTTTGGACAATCGAGGGCGGCGGTCACATCCCGGCCTTCTCGTTCGGCTTTGGCCCGGCGGTGTTCGACTTCCTCGAGGCCCATCCGAAGCCGTAGGCGGGTGGGAGTGCTGGGCCGGGCTTGCTGTTGCCCGCGGTACGACTGACACTCTATCTTCGCGGAATGGCTCGTACCGCTCCCGTACCGAACATTCCTCCGCTCCCGGGCATGTGTCCCAGCGTCGCGGTGCTTGGAGGCGGCGGTAACGGTGGCGGAGGTTCGGGCAAGGGAGCCGGAGCTGGGGACGGCAATGGGCCTGGTGATGGCTCGGGCTCCGGTGACGAAGCGACTGGTGACTCAACATCCGCTGCGCAATGCGGTCAGGGTGGCAGCACCTCTTGCACCTCCCACCAACCGGGCGCCGTAGCCGGGGACCCTGTCGACGTTGCGTCAGGACGTGTCTTTACGACGCCGATCGTTGACCTGCATGTCGCAGGGCCGCTTCCCCTTCGCATCGCTCGGCTTTACTCGTCCGCATGCAGAAGGCGGAACGTCGGAATGGGTTTCGGGTGGTCACACTCCCTGGCCTGGGAGATAGAGGAACGTAGAACCGCGCTGGTCGTCCATCATGCCAACGGAACTCGGATTGTCGTCGCCAAGCTTGAGGTGGGGCAGCAGGTTCTTGGGCCAAAAGGGCTGCTGATTCGAAGGACGCCAGACGGCTTTTACCTTGACGCCGACGACGGCGTCCATCGCCTGCTCCAGCAGCTACCTGGCGATGAAAGTGGTAGCTACCGGCTCACCCGCATTCATGACGCGAACAACAACGCGTTGACCCTCGGCTACGATTCAACAGGGAATCTTACAACAGTTAGTGACTCTGTTGGTCGCCAGGCGAGGTTTTGCTGGTCCGATGGCGCGATCCAGCGTCTCGAGATGTTTCTTCCAACTGAGCAGCGGTGGGCGTGCTTCGCACGCTACACGGTCGATGTCCGAGGCGATCTCGTGCTCGCCGAAGACTCGGAGGGCTCGCGTTCGCGTTTCGTCTATGACGAAGCGCATCGCCTTACAGAACATGAGCGACCTTCCGGTCTGGTGTTCCACTACGTCTACGACGCCCAAAATCGATGCGTTGAAACTTGGGGTGATCGACGTAACGGAGTGGAGCCAGCCTTCGGTCCAGCCACCAGTAAGACTCTTGCGGACGGGAGTCCTGCGCGCGGAGTCCACCACGTTAAGTTGGCCTTCCATGCCGATGGCTATCGCGAAGTGATCGATGTCCGAACGGTCAGTCGATACTTTGCGAATCGGCACGGCACGATCGACAAAGCCGTTGTCGGAAGTTCGGTAACAAGTCGCCAGTTCGACGAGCATGGCCACGAGACAACTACCCAGGACGCGACTGGCGCGGTTTGGCGTTACCACCGTGACGCCCGCGGCCGCGTGTTGAGGACGGTCGATCCCCTCGGACGCACGACCGACATCGTCCGTGATGACGCTGGTCGCCCCGTGCTAATCAAGGCGCCTAACGGTGGGCAGACGCGTTTCGATAGGGACAGCCGCGGGAACGTGGAGCGCCGTACCGACGCTGAGGGGGGCATCGAGTCGTTCAAGTACGACGAGCGTGGCTTACTGCTTGAGCACGTGAGCGCCGATAGTCAACGACGGTGCTACCGCTGGGACGCCCTGGGTAACTTGGTGGAGGCTCGGTTTCCCAACGGCGCATGCTATCGATACGAGTTTGATGACCTTGGGCGACGCACCGCTACCGTGAATCCACGTGGGGACCGGTTCGAGACGCTTTGGAACCTACGCGGGGACGTACTGCGAAAGGTCGACCCGCTCGGTGGAGTGACAAGTTTCACTTGGGATGGTCAATCACGCCTGATCCGGGAGACCCGTCCAGACAACACGGTTTGGGAGTACGTGTACGGCGGCCTCCGTTCGCTCTGCGAGGTCAGGAAGCCTGACGGGAGGACGACTCGCATCGAGTTTGATATCGACGAGCGACCGCTTGTTGTTCACGATTCAAACAACGAAACCCACCAATTCTCCTGGAACTCTCGTGGGTTTGTTTCTACCGAAACGCGATGGGACGGTCACGAGACCCGGTACAAGTACGATGAACTCGGTCAGCCGACTCAGATTCGAACCTCGGGTGGAGATTTGCTAGAGCTGGAGTACGACCCAGCTGGGCAACTCGTGTGCAAGCGCTTCAGAGACGGTAGCGAACACCGCTTTCACTACGATTCGATGGGCCGAATCGAGCGCGCCACCTCGCCTGGATGCGCTGTCAGCTTTGAGAGGAACCGCCTGGGCGGAGTGGTCAAGGAAACACAAACCGTCGACGGCGAAGCTGTGGAGGTCTTCACTCGCTTCGCTCCTTGTGGTGCACCCAGCGTGCTCACCACCTCCTTGGGCCACGCGATAACGTTTACCCACGACTCAATGGGCCAGGTCCAGGTTATCGGACTTGGCTCGTCCGAGCTCAATCTGACGCGTGATCAACTCGGGCAGGTCGCGGTTACAACGTTACCCAGCGGAGCTCAGATCGAGAGTCGTTTCGACGCGCTCAATCGCCTCATTGAGCGAGGCGTTAAAGTTACTCAGCACCGCATGTCAGTAGGAGACCTCGAGCCAGTATGGCTCGGTGGCAGCGCACGTTCGATCGAAAGGCTCTTTAGCTATTCGCCAACCTCAAGTCTCCTGAGCGTCGTTAGCCCAACGCCGCTCAGTTCTCGCAGCTATCGCTATGATGTGAGCGACCGGTTGACCGAGTTGCAGACACCTTCGACCACAACCTCACTTCGGTATGACGGTTCTACCAACGCGTTCCCGCCTGAAGGGGCGCGCTACGGGAAGGGCGGGGCGCTCGAGCAGTGGGGGGCCTGGAGGTATCAGCGCGACGCAGAGGGTCGAATCATCCGAAAAACACGCGATGCAGACGGAGCCAGGTTCGAGTTCGAGTGGGCAGCGGACGGCACGTTGCGCTCGACTACGACCCCAGATGGGATGATCGTTCGCCACCGGTATGACCCGTTTGGGCGTCGCCTGCATAAGGTCGTCAGGTCCTCCCCAAGATCTCCCTCCCGAACGCGTCACACGACTCGCTTTGTTTGGGACCAGGACCGCTTACTCCAGGAGCGCACGTTAAATGGCGCCCAGCAGACAGGTCGTGACTTTGTCCTCGACCTGGAGTCATTTGCGCCGATCGCGCAGGCCGATATCTCCGCAGATGGTTCGCGAACGTGGTGCTTTTACCTCAACGACCACGGAGGCGCGCCTGAGGAACTGCTTGACATTATGGGTCGCTCCGTAGCTGCGTTCCAGGCAACCCCCTGGGGCCGAGTCCAAGTAAGTGGCAGCCAAACGACGCCGCTCCAACGGCAGGGGGAGTACGTCGATACCGAGAGCGCCTCTGTCTACAACCGATACCGACACATCGAGCTCGAGAACGGGCGTTTCCTCAGCCCTGACCCGATTGGGCTCAAGGGCGGTATGAACCCCTATGTCGCTGGGCCTAACAGTGTGTGCTTCATGGACCCCTTCGGATTGTCGGTCGAATCCGACCGCGCAGCCCAGGTTCGGGACAACCAAGATGGCAGCGGCTTTAGCACCACAACCTCTGTCGCGAGGCTTGAGAACGGCGACACGATCGTGACCGACTCGCGAGGCTCCCTCAACCCGTCAACTCGTATTCGCGATCCAAGCATGAACAACTCCCGCGGAACTCCGGGAGGTGCGGCCAACGGCGGAGTCGACAGCGGCGAATGGGTTCCACGTGCTGCGGAGGACTCTCACAACCCTGACATTCCTAACCCGCATCACGCCGAGCGGCGCGCAATCGAGGAGGCCGAGCGGCGTGGAACCAAGATTCAGAGTATCAGCGCCACGAACAACTGCTGTCCGACCTGCCGCCAGGCGCTGAGGCGGCACAACCCCGATATCATCATTACCGACGCAAACGGCAACCCCGCACCAGACCCATGACAGCTCCTCCCAAAGACTTCGACCTCGCCGCGGCCTCGCGGATACTCCTCAGCCGCCTGGCGTCGCTGCCTCTCGAAGCGGTCGCGCGCGCGCTCTCGGTTATCGATGCACCGCTCTATCCGAAGGGCATCGAACCGGCGCCTCGCGTACAACCAGCCAGCGAGCAATTCGTCGCCGAACATCTCGCCCGTGAGCTGGAGTGCAACGCCGGTGCCTTTGAGGTGGCCGTAGACGTGGTGCGCCTGTCCCGCCTGCCTTCAGAAGAGCTAGTGCCGTTTGTAGCCGAGCTGCTCTCGACGCGTCCCTGGCGCAGACTCGAGGATCGACTGCTGCTGACCCTCGCGGAGTGTGCAAGCGACGCGACATTTGCGCTCCTGCTCGAGCAGCCGCGTGGAAGCAGCGTGGTGCGACGGGGCGCAGCGCCAAACGCCGCCCGGCTCGCGCTGGCGCGACTGCGAGCGCTGATCGCGGTTGGCGGGCCCATGGAACCACGCGCTCGTGTTTGGGGAGAAGAGCTGCTTTCGTTGTTGGTTGAGCGGAACGACACGGAAGGTCAGGAACTGGCCTGTTCGATCGTTGATGGGCGTGCAGCACCAGATCTTCGGCGCCGTGCGTGTGTCGCGCTTTATACCAGCGGTCTCGAGCAGAACGTGCGACGGCTCTCAACTCATCTTCAAGACAAAGACGCGCTGGTGCGCTCCACCGCCATTCGTGCTGTGCTTTCGCTCGATGGCCCTTCAGCCTGGGACTCGCTGGGCGGAGACAAGCTGCTCACCACCGAGTATGCTGCGTTCGCATCGGAGGTCTTGAACGAGCTCGGCCGAGACCTCGCGGGGACCGGCGGCGTCACACGCCACGGTTGGGCCCGAAACGACCCTCGCTTCGAGCAGCTGGCGCGCCACTGGCTTGGCGACAAGAAGAATATGGGCAACGCGGAGTTCGTGCTCCAGGGTCTCGCTTCGAGTTGAGCGCCGAACTATCCCCACGGCGAGTTGCGCAAATCATGAAGTGGGCCCGAGCCGCCCTCGAGGGTCTGACCACACAGCTTACCGAGGAAGGCTATCAATTCGCGCGGCCTGCACGGGCGCTGGTGCGCCCGAGTCTAGAATTGCCAGAGCTTATCTATTTGATAGAGCAGCGCGTGGGGCCGCTCCCGTTGGCGGTCGGCCTAATGTGGAGCATCATCGGCTCTGTCGATCTCACGGGTGGATGTGCAGATTGGCCGACAACCTCGCTTCGCACCAGCGGAGGTAAAGAGGGCTCCGGGGTTTGGCTAAGCGATGCCCTGGTGATCATGCCTCCTCGTGAGGTCCTCGCGCGACTGGAGGACGACCCGGAGCTCCCGGGGCTTCCGCTCTGGCCTGATGCGCTGCATAAAGCTGGCTACTCGGGAGATCCAGAAACCTGTGTTGAGTTACCATGCTCCGGAGTCGAAGGGACGCTCTTCAAGGAGGCAGGTACTTGGCCCGCTACGCAACCGACGACGCTCACCAGCTACCTACAATGGGCAATCAGTGAACACGCTGGTTTTCCTGGGCTGTGCAATTGCGAGCGCGCGCAGCCTCGATTGGCTCGACTCAAGTCTCGTATCCCAGCGTTCTCAAGCGACGAACTGGATGAACCGTAGTAAGCGGTCCTGCCGCAGCGCACGCTGTTTCGCGTGCCTGCGTAGGATTCGCGCCACGCGGCGGGCTGCGCTCGCCTACTTCCGAGCGGTGAGGGCTGACGAAGTGTGGAGGCACAGCGGTTGCTCAGCCGTTGTTTATGACTTACTTCCTTCGCACTTCCCTCGATCGAACGTTGCGCGCCTTGCCTTCTTTCGCGGCTACGGCGCCGCGCGTCATCGCGTTCCTTTTCGCTTCGTTCTTTCTCACCGGCTGCACCGAGGTTGCGGCCGCGCGCTTCGAACTCTCGATACTGCTTGTCTGCGCGTTGAGCGTCTTCGGTCTGCAGGCCGTCGCGACAGGTCCCGCAGTTTTTCGGGTGAGTATCCGCGACACCTGGCGCGCCATTGCCTTCGTCGTCGGAGTCTTCGCTGCGATCGCCCACGCAACGCTGCTCGTCATGGGGACCAACGTCGTTCAGGACGTGTCGATGAGCTCACGGCGCGAGCTGGCGACGCTATATGCGCTACTGCTGTGGCCCGGCGTGTTGCATGTCGCGCTGCCGGTGCGGCTCCTGGAGACGCGGCACTCGACGACGCAAGACCAGCTCGTGGGCGTTCGGCGCCCGCAATGGAGCGTCTACGTCGGAGGGGCCTACGTCGTGATCGGCGCGTTCTTCGCGTATCACCTGCTTTACACCGGCCAGTTCGGCTGAGGTCGCTCGCGGTGCCGTCACTTGCCGGAGTGCAAGGCGATGATGCCGGCGTCGACCTGCGCGTAGAGGATGCCGGCGTCGACGAAGGGTGTGCAATGCCAACTCCAAGCGCCGTCGTAGGTTGACCCGGACTTTGCTTGTTCCTTGGCAATCGCCTGATGGGCGACGGATAGGTCGAGGTCCCAGCGGACCTTGCCTGTCGCGAGATCGAGGCCGGAGAGGAAGGTGCTGGACGAGCTCGTATCTTCCACGGTGACAGAGACGACGGTTTGGCCCACGACGATCGGACCAGCGCTGCCAATTCCGTACGGCTTACGGCGCTTGGCTTTGGACCTCCAGGTCGGTTTGCCGGTCTGAAGCTCGTAGGCTTGAAGGAAGCCATCGTCGCGAAGGAGCAACGTGTCCGAGGTGCACGCCCACGAACTACCGCCCGCTTGCCAGTCGATCTTGGTGGTCCAAACCTGTTTGCCGCTGCGCCTGTCGGCGGCAGCCAACAAGCCGGTGTCCGCAAGGTAGACGACGAAGTCCCCCGCGATCACCGGACTGGCCCGCAGCGGTTCGCTGGCTGCTGCGCTCCACGCGAGCTCTTGCGCGGCGAGGTCGATCGCGAGCAGCTGGGCGTCGGCGTAGACGAAGGCGAGGCCATCTGCATAGGCGGGCGCGGTTCGGATGCGATCCTTCACTTCGAACGTCCACACTTTGCGTCCCTTCTTGTCGAGCGCGCGCGCGTGCAGGCCTTTTGCGCCGGCGACCAGACACAGATCGTCGGTTACCAGCGGTGTTCCGGCGGCACCTGCGATCCGGGCGGTCCACTGGCTTTCGCCAGTGCGTGCGTCGTGCGCATGGAGTCCCTGGTTGGTGGCGAGGAACACCGTGCCGTGGGCGATGGCGATGCCGCCGGTTGCCCAGGATCGCGCGGTGGAGGTCTGCACCGACCAGCGCGTCTTGCCGGTACCGGCTTCGTGCGCGCACAGCCAGCCTGCGTTCGATCCCACCGCGATGCCCTCGCCGACGACGACACTTCCACCAAACTCATCGGCGCCCGAGTGGTAGTCAGCGCGAGCCCAGAGCACCGACGGCGCCTTGCTGAGATCAGCCTCGAAGACGGCTTGTCGTGTGGGACCGCCGCCGCTCATCGAGCCGGCGATGGCGATGGAGGAGGCAGCGCTCGCTCGTGGCTCGGCTTTCTTGGGTGGGGGAGGGGCCTTCACGGGCGGCTCGACGCGGCTGACCGACTCGGTGGCGACGAGCGGAGCGATGACGACGCCCTCGTGGTTCCTCCAGGCGATCAATCCGCCAATAGAAACAGCGCAAGCCTGCGGCTCGTCCAGCTCGGCGAGTTCACGAAGGGAAACCAGGGCGCGGGTGGTTTCATCGATCACGGCAACCAGCACAGCCGCTTCGTCTGAAACCCAAACGGCGCGGATCGGGATGACGATGTAGCCAGCGGCCACGACGGGGCGCCCCACGGAGACGTCCTCAGCACCCTTTACGACAACTCGCGCGCTGGCCTCGATACCGAGGTCGCGGCTGAGCCACGTGACGACGCAGGCGCCGTCGACTACGGCGGCGGCGACAAAGCTCCCTCTGCTCGGTGCCACGCCCCCGAAGGGAGTTCCGTACTCCTCGGCTGGGGCGAGCGCGACATCGGCGAGCGCCTTTCCGTCAGCGGCCGAGAAGGAGCGCACGTGGCCGTCTTCAGCGGCGACGGCAACCACGTCCTCGAGTACGGCGATGCCGATGGCGCCAGCGCTCTTGCCCGGCTTCACCTTGTAAAGCTGCTCACCGCTGCTCGCGTCGAAGGCAAACAGAAAACGATCATGGGTGCTGGTGAAGCCGCCTCCACCCGACCACAGGGTTTTGCCATCGGCGGACAAGGCGAGCGCGTTTGGGGTCGCGTTGTGCCCTTTGAATGAGCGGACCTTCTTGCCACTCTCGCGACTCACGAGCGCAATGGTCTTGTTGCCGATGACGAGGCTGTCGTTGTGAATCAGCACGACCTGCGCCTCATTCGACTTGTGGGTCGTGGACCACTTGCGACTGCGCACATCGACGACGTGCACGCTGCTGATCCCGTGCGCAGCGAGGATGCTGCCATCGGCGCTGAACGCGAAGACCCTCGGGTAATCGGACAATCGGATCAGCTCGCCGGTGAGCTTTGCCGGTTCGAGCACAGGATAAGGGGGCGGGACCACGCCGCCTGCGGGGCTCGTGGCAGGCTCCGTTGCGGCGCTCGCGGGCTTGGTGGCGGCGGACTTGGTTGCGGCGCTTGCGGGCTTGCTAGTGGCGCTTGCGGGCTTGCTGGTGGCGGGCTTGGTTGCTGAGCCAGCGGCTGCGCTCTTCCCTTTGGCCGGGCTGACGGGCGCGTAGCCTTTCTTCGTCTTCTCGCGGGCCTTGTCGTCGAGTTCTGCTTTCGCTTCGGCTGCACTGCTGAAGGCAAAGCTCTTGGTCTGCCCGTCGGTGCCCACTTTGCCCCAACGGGTGACGAGCGAGTTGCCATCGACCTCGCCCTCCCAGAACTTGTTGGACGAACCGTCTTTGAACTCGAGTCGGATGTTCATGGTCGCTGGCCTCGTTTGAGCGGATCCTGCTCGCTCAGAGCAAGGACGCGGAGAGGCGCCGAGTGTCGCACAGAATTTTCGGCTTCGTCCCCCCAACGAGAAGAGCGCTGTCGGCTTAGACGAAACGAACCCAAGCCTGCGCGAGGGCTCGAAATGCGGTTTGCTTCGCCTTGAAATCGCTCCCGGCGCCGAGCGAGACGAGGCAACGGTCCTTCGCCATCCACTTCTCGATCAGGCCGGCGGGATCCTCGACTGGGACGCCTGTGTCAGCGGTCGCCTTCTTCTTGATGCCGGTGAACAGGATCAGCTGAAGCGAAGTTTGTGAGCGCAGATGCACCGTGGCGAAGAAGTCGTTCGCGTTGCAAAAGCTCACCGAGTTCCACTTGATCTCCTCGCGAATCGACGGGCTCATGCCGAGCATCACCTCGCGCAAGGCGTTGATCTCCGCCTCGAGCGGGTGGGCCTTGCTGGCGAGAAACGTGGCCACGTCGCTGCTCGCCCCAGTCGATGGTTTTTTGCGCACCACCTTGGCCTGTTAACACGCACCTGGACGCGACCGCATGCCTGCGACAAAACGTCGGGGATGAAGGCCGAGTACCAACATTCAGACGGTGAGGTGTTCACGCTCGAGCTCTCGCCCGATCAGTCGTTGCGCGACGCGCTGATCAAAGCAGGGCGCCCGCCACACAACGCGACCCGGTTCGCGAGCTGCCAAGGCTTCGGCACCTGTGGGACCTGCGCAGTCCAGATTGAAGGCGAGGTCGAGCCGAAGTCGCCTGGCGCCATTGAAGCTTGGCGTCTCGGCTTCCCGCCGCACAAGCGCGAGAGCGGGCTGCGCCTCGCCTGCCAGGTGAAGCCGTGCGGCGACCTCAAAGTCAAAAAGCACCCGGGCTACTGGGGGAACGAAGTCTAAGGGCGGGCGCTCACGCGTCGGTAAGCCGCTCTCTGGTCCGCTGATGAAGGGGATGCCGCGCAGAGTGCTGACTCCTCTGTACGATCGGCGAGGGCCCGCGCGTAGAGACAGTTCGAGCTGCGAGGCCGAATCCCAGGACATGCGCGATGGAGAACCGCCCATATGACCCAAGTACCCCGACCGCTCGTCGTCCCAATCCGCGATGAGTGAGATCGACTGGTCTTCAAAGGAGCATCTTGCGGACGATGTACCCGAGCTGCTGGAGCTTTTGCCCTCTGACGACGAGGGTGCTGTCGAGGAAGCGTTCGACGGGATCTTCGAGCGATTCGTTGCTCGGGACGGCACGTCGACGAGCGCCGCCACGGACATGGTCACCGCCCTTCTGGATCTCCTGGCCGAGGTCGCGCATCCTGGCCCGGTGCTCCTGCTGATCGCCGAGATCCTGGGTGGAGACCACCTGCGTCAATGGGTCAGTCAAGAGCTCCTGTCCAGTGAAGGAGCGGCGATCGCCATCGCGAGGCACACAGCTTGGTTGCCGCTTCTCGAGAGCGACGTCGGCTCTGTTCGGGCTTGCGCGACCGTTCTTGCATCGACCGTCCGGGCGTCGGGTGCTGTGGCAGCCCTCTCTGCGATGGCGACGCTGGACCCCGACCCGATCGTGCGCGCGTCGGCCATCCTCGCGCTTGCTCCCTTCGAGAGCCCCGATTCCCTAGAGGCATGGGAGCGCGCCCGCGTCTCGGGCGAGCCAGTGCTGATCGGCGCGGTCGCGCTGGCCGCCCTTCGCGTGGACCCGTCGCGCAGCTTCGAGCAAGAGGTCGGCGGGCTCGAGGCGTGGCTTTCGTGGGATGCGCCACGCTGGTCGCCCGAGCGGACCGAATTCCCATGGTTCGAATGCGCCTGGGCGTCGACGTACGCCCTGGCCCGCCCACATGACGGACAATCTCGCGTGGTCGCCGAGCTCGCGCGACATCGCAACGCCACGCGCGAACTCTCGGCGCTGCTCCTTGCTCGTGCGGCCGCGACCGAAGCTGGCCCGTTTACGCGTCGAGCCGGGGCGCTCATCGCTGACCTCGGCGGCCTCATGGCCCGCTGGGTTCACTCCGATACGCCCGAGGTGGAGCCTTTCGTGGCGTTCACCGCCGAAGAGCAAGCGACGATTCGCGAACTTGCTGCGACCCCTCTGCTGCCCAACGCCACGCGCCAGATGCCTGCCGCAGGCCTTCCTCGACGCCGCTGGGCGGAGATGGATCCCTCTTCGCCATCGACTCCGGACCTTCTTGACCGATGGGAGTCAGCGGTGCAGACCTTCTCGGGTGCCTACGGGGGAATGGCCCCTGCACCTTGCCTCCCTCTGGAGGCAACGGAGCTTGCTCTCGCGGTTTCGGCGGTCGTCGATCCGACGAGGATGACCCCCGTCCTCGACGACATCGCGCTGCGGTTCACTCACAGCGAGCGGGAGGGCTTCGCGCCCCGGCGGAGCAGCGCGCTCACCGTCGTCGCGTTGCTTCCGCTCGTCCGCGCGGGAGTCTCTCTCTCTCCGCAGTGGGATGTCATCATCGCGCCATCGCTCGATCCGCTCGCGACGGAGGTGTTCTCGTCGCTCGAGCTCTCGCGTCGCGAACCAATTCTCTGGAGAGAGCTCTCTTCCCGCGGTGAGAGGGAAGTTGCGGGAACGAAGGAAGCTGTCGCGGCCGTGCACCTGGCGCCGTCCCCAAGGATCGTGGCAGCGCTTCGGGCGCGGTTAGCACACCGCGTGGTTGCCGGCTTCTTTGGACCCGGGATCGAGGACCTCCGACGCCAGGTCGATGCCGCCGAGTCGATGCGTCCGTCCTAGGCTTGCTCTGCCGCTCTTCAAGATGCAGGCTCCGAGCGTGCTCGTCACGCCTGACCCGGCCGACTTGCTTGCGATCGATCAGACGCTGAGAGCTCAGCGGATCTACGACGGCGCCACTTCATCCACGCCTCGCGTAGATCGTCGAGCCACACGTACATCACCGGCGTCGCGAGGAGCGTGAGCAGCAGTGCGAGCGTCTGACCGCCCACCAGCCCGACGGCGATCGCCCGGCTTGTGCCGGAGCCTGGACCGTTCGAGACGACGAGGGGCAGCAGCCCAGCGACGAAGGCGACCGTCGTCATCAGGATTGGCCTGAGCCGCTGGACGTTGCCGAGGATCACAGCCTCTGTCCGCTCCATGCCGCGGGCGCGCAGCGCGATCACGTGGTCGACCTGAAGGATGCTGGTCTTCTTCACGATGCCGAAGAGCACGAGGAAGCCCAGCGCAGAGAACAGGTTCAGGCTTTGTCCGCCGACGAGCAGCGATCCGAGGGCGAACGGAAGCGTGAGGGGGAGTGAGGCGAGGATGGTAATCGGGTGCAGCCAGCTCTCGAACTGCGCCGCGATCACGAGGTACATGAACACGAACGAGAGCAGGATCGCTGTGAGGAAGGCGTCCCCGGCCTTCTCCATCTCGCTGGCGTTACCAATGACCTCGGCTCGATACCCGGCAGGGAGCTTCAGCTCGCGAAAGGACTGCTCGAGCGCTCCGACGACCGCGTCGTCGGAGGTGCCCGGCACCGTGTTCATGAACAGCGTCACCTGCCGCTGTCGGTTGGTCCTTCGAATGATCGGGGGCGCGGCGGCGTCTTGAATCGACCCCAGCTGGGGGAGGTACACCCTGCTGCCGTCCTCGGAGCGCGCCGCGATCGGTCGGCTCGTCTCGCTTGGCGGACCGAGCGGGGTTCGGACCGAGAGGACGGCGGGGAAGGTGGCGTCTTCGGCCTCGCGCGGCGCACGTACGGCGCCGACGACTACACCTTTGCGACCAACGAGGCCGAGGGTCTCGGCGAGCTCGGCGTGAGAGACACGGTGCTCCTTCATCCGCTCCCGGGTCCCGACGAACGCGAGGTCGCGAGCAGGCGGTGCCGAGGTCACCCCGTGGTCGGTGGTGCCCTGCAGCTTTCGGGCGTCGTCGAGTAGCGCCGAGGCGGCGACATCGAGGGTGCCGAGATCGTCCCCGCGGAGCACGAACTGGACGGCTGCGCCGTCGGGCCCCGCAGATCCGAAGTCGCTGACCGGGCTCACCATCACGAGCACCTCCGGCGGGAGCGCTTCAGCGAGCCGTGCGCGGATTTCCTCGACCGCCTCGCGCTGCACGCCGCGTCGGTCGAGCGCGACGTAGATGGTCGCCTCGTGCGAGCCGCGAACCGGGTCGTCTTCGGGGGCGCCTGCCGCAGTCACGGTGCGCGCCACCTCCGGGTTCGTCCGCGTCAGCGCCGCGGCGCGCTCAGCCACCAGCGCGGTCTGCTCGACGACGGTGCCGGGCGGCATCCGCAGGTAGATCTCGAAGCGGGCCTCGTCCTCATACGGGAGGAAGGTCTTGGGCAGCGCGGCGCCGATCGGCAGGATCGCGACGAGCGAGGCGAGGCAAGCAAGCGCGACGATCTTCGGTCGACGGAGCGCGGCGCGCAGCAAGACCTCGTAGCCCCTTTCGAGCGCGCCGCCGCCGTGCGCTGTTGCCGGTGCCTGCGAGACCTTGGGCGCCTTCAGCCAGCGCGCACACAACATCGGCGTCAGCGTGAAGGCCACGACCAGCGAGAGCAAGATCGAGACCGACATCGTAAGCCCGAAAGACGAGAGGAAGCGCCCGACGATGCCGCTCATGAAGCCGATCGGGAGGAACACCGCGACCAGCGAGAGCGTCGTTGCAAGCACGGCTAGCGAGATCTCGCGCGTCGCTTCGAGCGTAGCGGCGACTGGATCGAGCTGCTTCTCCTCAAGGATTCGATAGACGTTCTCGATCACGACGACCGCGTCGTCGATGACGATGCCGACCGCGAGGGTGAGGCCAAGCAACGACAGCATGTTGAGCGAGATGCCCAGCCATCCCAGTACCGCGAAGGTCCCGATCACCGACGTGGGGATCGCGAGAGCGGCGATGACGGTGGCGCGACCACTGCGCAGAAAGAGCAGGATCACGAGCGCCGCGAAGATCGATCCGAGCACGAGGTGCTCTTCGACGGCGCGGAGGGAGGCCTCGACGAAGACTCCTTCGTCGCGTACGACGGTGAGCTCGACGCCCTCGGGGAGGCCTGCTTCGGAGACCGACGCGAGCCGTGCGCGTACCTCTGCGAGCACCTCGAGGGTGTTCGCGCCCGACCGCTTGCTGACCGAGACGAGCACGGTCGACTGCCCCGAGAGGGCCGCGAGCGAGGTCGGCGTCGCGCTCGCGTCTCGCAGCTCCGCCACGTCCGCGAGCTTCACGGGTTCGGCGCCACGCGAGCCGAGCACGACCTGCCCCAGCTGCTCAGGCGATCGGGCCTTCGCGTCGAGGCGCAGCTGCTGCTCTCGCTCGCCGATGGCGACGGCACCTCCCGGCGCGTCGAGGTTCTCGAGCTGGAGCGCTCGCGTGACGTCGGTGGGGGTGAGCCCCGCGGACTCCAGGCGCTCGAGGGAGAGCTCGACGCGCAGCGCGCGCTCGGAGCCGCCGCTGATGCGGACGCTGCCGACGCCGTCCACCGAGGCGAGGTCGCGCTTCAGGCGCCGCTCGGCGAGCTGGCTGAGCTCGACCGGGGTGTGCGAGCGTGAGGAGGTGAGGGCGATCACCAGGATCGGTGCCGCGTTAGCGTCGAAGAGCTCGGCGCGCGGGGTCCCAACCGAGCGCGGGAGCGAGACCCGGGCGAGCTTGTCGCGAGCCTCCTGGGCCGCCTCGGCGCCCGGCTTCTCCAGCGCGAACTGCGCCATGACGACACTGACGCCTTCCTGGCTGGTGGAGTCGACGCGGGTGAGCCCGCCGATCGTTCCGAGCGCCTCTTCGATCGGGCTCGTTACGTCGGTCTCGACCTGACCGGATGAGAGCCCGTCGGCGATGGTGGTCACCGTCACGATCGGGACGTCCACCGATGGGTAGCGCTCGACGGGCAGTCCGCGCAAGGTCGCGAGGCCCGCGACAACCATCGCCAGCATGAGCACCCACGTGAAGACCGGTCGCGCTACGAAGACGCGGAGGGCGCTGCTCATCGCGCACCTCCTTCGAGCTCGCGCCGCGCCAGGGCGAGACGGAGCTCGGTCTCGGCGTCGAGCTCGCCAAGCTCTGCCGCAAGGTGAGCCGACTCCGCGGCGATCACGTCGGTGATCGTCGTGACGCCGCGCTCGAGCTCGGCTCTCCGCTGCTCTGCGAGCCCGCGCGCCAGCTCGGACCGCGCCTTCGCCAGGCGCCGGAGTTCGTCGCTGGACCCGACGCGAAGCTCCGTCTCGCGCTTCGCCCGGCTCGACTCGGAGGTCGCCTGCTCGAGCCGGGCGCGCGCTGCAGCGGTCTCCGCTTGTGCGCGTCGTCGGGCGGTGCTGCCCACGGTGAGGCTCGAGAGCGACCATTCGAGCTGTGCGGTCAGCTCCCACGTGGGTACCGCGGTGAGGTCCGTTGCACCAAAGGCCCGCGCGCTCGGAGCGCTGACGTCGCCCGCCGCGATGAGCGACACGCGCGGTACGAGCGCGAGCGAGGCCTCGGTTTCTCGCAACAGGGCCGCCTCCACATGGGCATTCGCCGCCCGGATCGACGCGTCCTCGCGCGCGCTGTGGCGGGGTGCGAGCGCGTCCTCCGGGAGCGGAACAACGACGGGGTGCGGCGCTTGCGCCAGGCCGGGGACGAAGACCGAGAGCGCGGTGAGCCCGCTCTCGACCTCGACCGCTGCGCGAGCGACCGACTCTTTGCGATCGAGCGCGCTCCCGCGCAGGAGCAGGACGTCGGCGGGTGAGCTGCGGCCGGCCTCGAGGTCGAGCTCTGCGACGCGAACCTGCAGATCTGCGACGTCCCGCGCGCGCCCTGCGATCTCGAGCGCGAGCCATGCGCGTCGGTAGGAGAGGAAGGTGACCCGCGCTTCGAATGCGACGCGATCGCGAGTCGCCTGCTCGCTCTCTTCGCAAGCTTCTACGCTAAGGCTCGCCGCGGGCGCGCTGAGCGACCACCTCACGATCGAGTCGGTAAGAGGAACGACGACGGTCGCGCGCAACGCGAAGTTGTCGAGCACCTGCGGCAGCGTCACGGCCGACTCCGGTGGTGCGCCGGGGAACGTCAACGTGCGGAAGCGCTCGGGGAGGCTCGAGAGGCGGGTGTAGCGAGCTTGCAGGGCGACCTCGGGTACGGTGCTCCAGAGCACGGCGTCCCGCTCGCTTTCTGCGATGGAGCATGCGGCGCGGGTCTCGCGGAGCGCCGGGTGAGCCGCGAGGACCGCCTCGACGTAAGCCTGCTCCGACAGCTCGAGAAGGGCGGCTTCGTCGGCGCGCGCGACGGGGGCGTGCGCGGTGTGGATGAAGAGACTCGCTGCAATGAAGAGCTGCGTCTTGTTCACGGCATCACCGCCCGGCCGTCAGCGACGTCGGAGCTGGGCGAGCGGACCACCCGCTCGCCTGGCAAGGCGTTCCTCACGGCGAGACCATCGGGGAGTTCGCGCTCGACCTCCAGAAGTCGCTCCTCGATGCGGTCGTCGACCACGAAGAAGCCACGGCTCACGCCAGCGAAGGTCCTCACAGTGTCCAGCGGTAGGACCACCAGGCTCTTCGAGTCGGTGTGGACGCGCACCCCAACGCGCGCGCCGAGAGGCAGTCCCGACGTCTGTTTGATTTCGGCCTCGACTCGCACCGCACGGGTCAGCGGATCCACCTCGGGAGCGATGCGCGAGACCCTCGCTTCGAGCCCACGCTCTGACGATACGACCGCGCCCTCGGCGACCGAACTCAGCTCTTCGGGCGGCACGTCGAAGGACAGGCGGAGTCCGCTCGTGTCGAGCACCCGCAGCGCCGGGGTGCCGGGGCCCAGCACGTCGCCGCGCTGCACGATCACCGCCGCGACGACGCCATCGAACGGCGCGCGAAGCACGCTCGCCTCGACGGCGACGCCGGTCTGGCGCAGCTCCACCCGAGCTTGCTCGGCCCGCGCTCGCGCGACGCTCGCTCCAGCTCGGGCCCCTATCCAGGCGGCGCGCGCGGAGGTCGCTTCGTGGCGCAGGCGCGAGAGCTCCAGCTCGGGGACGGCCCCTCGCGCGGCGACCGACTCAGCGCGCGTCAGCGCATCCTGGGCCGTTTCCAGCGTCGACCGCGCTGACGTGACCTCGGGCGTCTCCCCCTCGTTGCCCGCACCCGCGAGCGCCGCCTCCGCCTGACGCAGCGCGAGGCTCGCGCTGTCGCGAGCGAGCTCTGCGTCCTCCGCCCGGAGGGTGAGGAGCGCGTCTCCAGAGCGCACCTTTTGCCCGAGGGTCACGAGCACCCGCTCGACGCGCCCGCCCGTCGGGGAAGAGAGCGTCGCACCAACGGAGGGCTCGAGGGTCGCGACGTAGGTCGGTCCCATGGCGACCGTCCGTTGCAACACGACGTCGACCTCGACGGCCACCGGGGCCGCCGGAGCCATCGGCGTGGGAGGAGGGTCCGCACAGTGAAGGGACAGGAAGAGCGAGAGGCAAACTCCGACACGGCCGGCGACGGTCATGGGAACACGGTGGTCACTGCGTCTCTGCAGGGCCCGTCGTTCCCGACGACTGGTCCATCCGCCCCGACGAGTCGTGCCTGCGGCGGGACGAACCGCAGCCTCCCTCAGTCCTCCCGTCCGACTCCGATCGACACCTCGAGCAGACGCTCCTTCACGAAGGCCAGGCGATCTCGGGCTACCGGGACGCGGAGCTTCCCGGCCTCCCCGAGCGCGAGGGTCACCTCGCCGCCATCCCGGGTCAGCTCCCGCACGTGCTTCATCGCGACGAGCCAGCTGCGATGCGCCCGAACGAACGAGGCCCCGAAGGCCGCCTCGAGCGCCGTCAGCGAGAGATCGAGATCCAGCCTGCCTTCCGCGGTGTGAACGAAGGAGAGCCGACCCTCGGCTTCGAAGGCCCAGACCTCCGACTCCCGCAGGAACCGCAGCGAGCGCTGACGACGCGCGACGACGCGCCGCTCCTCTGCGACTGCTGTCGCGGGAGCCTGCGGCCGCGCCGCGCGCACGCGCAAGAGCGCCTCTCTTACGCGCTCCTTCGTGAACGGCTTGAGCAGGTAGTCGACGATGCCAAGCTCGAAGGCCGCCAGCGCGTGCTCGCGAGACGCCGTCGTCAGCACGAAGTGCGGGCACCTCGGCCTTGCGCGCGCGCTGCGCACGAAGTCGAGCCCGGCGGTCTCGGCACGCTCGGCGCCGACGAGGTGGACGTCCACGAAGGCGACGTCGAGCTCCACGCCCGAGGTCAGTACGAACTGCGCCTCATCTGGATCCGAGACCGCCGCCTCGACGCGCGCGATGCCGACGGACTCGACGAGCTCCACGAGGTAGCTGCGAGCGGCCCGCTCGTCCTCGAGGATGAGGGCGCGGAGCGGGGTCATGTTCGAGGCCGCTCCGGGAGCGTCACCTGTGCGCGCGTGCGGCCGGCGCCGGACGTCCCCGACTCTTCGCGCTCGAACGAGAGCGTCGCGCCTCCTGCTGGAAAGTGCAGCGTGAGGCGGCGCTCGACGAGCTCGATGCCCTGCCCCCCAGGTCGTCGTTCCCCCAACGCCGGACCGTCGTTCTCGACGCTGACGCGGACCGCGCTCCCCATCGACTCGACCTTCACGTGGACCTTGCCACGCTTCACTCGCAGCGCGCCATGTTGCAGCGCGTTTTCGATCAGCGGTTGGATCAAGAGCGCCGGTACTTCGCGCGCTGCGAGTGCCGGGTCGACCTCCCAACTGATAGCGAGCTGATCCGGGAAACGCAGCTCGTAGATTGAGGCGTAGCGACGAAGCCAGGCGATCTCGTCGTCGAGCGGGCGCCACTCCTCGGTGCGGTTCGCGTCGCGGAAGAGATCTCCAAGGTGACCGAGCAGCTCCCGCGCTTGGGCCGGCTCGTCGACGAGCATCCCGGAGATCGCGTTCATCGTATTCAGCATGAAGTGCGGCTCGAGGTGGCTGCGGAGGCGCAGGAGCTCCGCCTCGGAGAGGGCCTGCCGCAGCGCCGCGGTGCGCTCGGCATGGGCGCGCAAGACCGCCGGAAAGAAGAAGAGCCCGGTCCAGGCGGCGGTCAGCGGGATCGCGTCGGCGAGCGACGAGGAGATCCCGTAGAGCAGCGTTTGGGGCTCGCTGCTGTCGAGCGCGCTCCACGAGGGAACCCTCAGCTGGATCATCACCGTGACGAAGTAGACCGCGATCGAGGCCAAGAGCGTGAGCCCGATCGACACGCCGATGGCCGTACGCAGCGCCACACGTCTGCGGAGCAGTGCGTGGAAAGACAGCACCAGCGTGACCAGCGCGCCGGCCACGGTGAGCCCGAGCCAGAGCAGCGCCGCCAAGACGAGCTGCATCGAGTAGACGTCAAAATACGCTCGCACGAGGAGCGGCAATGCCACCAGCGCGAGCGTCAGCACGAACACGACCGCCGCGAGCCTCACCATCTGCCCGAGCGGGATCGGCGGGCCGTCGAGCGTCAACCTTGCTTGGTGCACTGTCCCGTGAGCATGCTTTCATCCTACCGGCGTCAGAGCCTTCTACAAGCGATCGCTCGGCGCCGGCTTGTCCCATCGAAGCGCGGATGGACGCCTTTGTGTTCAGACCTGCCTCGGATTTGCGGAGGCGAGGTCGTCCCCTGAGGGGCGGCGCGCCGCCCACGGTCGAGCTGCTCAACGCATCCGACTCGACCTCGGCCGCCTTCGGTGCGCGTTATGATCGCGACTGGGAGCACCTTGATGGCACGGACGGTTGGCCGACGACGGCGCCCGTGGGCAGCTTTCAAAAGGGCCGCACCACGCAGGGCGTCGACGACATGGCTGGGAACGTATGGGAGTGGACGGCCACCCTCGACCCGGACGACGGCAGCCGCATGATCCGCGGAGGCAGCTGGGGTGATCGCGAGCCAAGCGCCTTCATGGTTGGCGCGCAACGCTGGAACGACCCGGACAAATACGTCGGCCTCGTCGGCTTTCGCTGCGCGAGGTGATCCGCTCCCGCGGCGAAGGGTCGCAGGCGCGGCGGGTACCGCCTTGCGACACATCGCCCGCTGTCACGGTAAGACTCGCCGATCTGTCGCACCGGGCGGCGAGGAGGCCAACGCCCAGCGGCTCGACTTCCGTCTTCCTGCGACACATCGCCCGCTGTCACGGTGAGACTCGCCGATCTGTCGCACCGGGCGGCGACGAGGCCAACGCCCAGCGGCTCGACTTCCGTCTTCCTGCGACACATCGCCCGCTGTCACGGTGAGACTCGCCGATCTGTCGCACCGGGCGGCGACGAGGCCCCATCGCGCCTTTCGGTCAATCATCGAACGGGTCCCTCGGCGGCCTGAGGCATGGCTTCGGCAGGAACGGTGGGAGCTGAGGTCTTCGGAGGGCTGGCTTCTAAGTGCGAAGCGTGAGGGCGCTTTCACAAGCGAGCTCGTCGTTCGCCGGTTTGCTCGCGGTGTCAGGTTCTCGTCACGGCGGGGGCTCCAAACTTGCGAAGGCCCGGCGCCATGTACACCCGATCCTTGCTCGCTGTTTTCGTGCTCGCTGCGGCCGCGCCGGCGCAAGCACAGCCCGTCGATTCGCAGCCGATTGAGCCGACCCAGGCTGTAGCGCCGCCGGCTCCAGCCGCGCCAGCGCAAGCGGCGTCCACGAAGCAGCCCTTCATCCAGCCGTCTTCAACGGCAGATGGTTGGCTCGCGACCGATGCCGACACCGCAGGCTCTGAGCTCCTGGAGCGCGTGGGACACGCTCGACGACGCGAGCCGGCGTAAGGTGGTGAGCGAGACCGCAAAGGCGCTCGGCCCCGGCTACAAACCGACGAAGCTCGTCGGAGAGCGCAAGATGGGCTGCGTCAAACACGTCCCCACCGGCTACGAGTTCCTTCTCATGCCTGGCGGCTCCTTCTCCATGGGGATCACGGAGGCGGAGGAAGAGCGCATTCTCGACGTGCTGCGCACGCTCGGGGGCTTTCCCGATGCGCCCAAAGACGAACGAGGCGCGTGGGAGAAGAGGCTCAAGAGAGAGGTTCGCAGCATCGCCACGGCCGCCCGCCCCGTGCATGACGTGTCGGTCGCTCCGTTCCTTTGTGGTCGCCGCCACCTCGGCGAAACGAGCCTCGCCCCTGCGTGGCGCGCCCTCTGCGAAGCGGAGTGGGAATATGTTGCCCGCGCGAGCTACCTGGATGGCTGGCTGCTCCATCCGCCGCTCACGTGGGGCAATGAGAACGGTCCCGGCCGCGCGCTCACCCAGGAGAGCCCGCTAGGTTTTTTTGATTTGGTGTCGTGGGCCGGGGAAGGCTTCCCGGAGGACGGCTGGGCTGGCCGCGGGGGTTATCAAGGCGCGCCGAGCGTCGCGGGGCCGTTCACGCCGGAGGGCGGTGAACTTGATTGGATCGCCCGGGGTGGGCCCACGAACGGATGGGCCTCGGAGGTGGCTGGCGTCTGGGCGTTCTTCGCCGGAGCTCGAAGCAACGCGTGCGGCACGGGACGGCGCGCTGCGATCTCCTTCACGTGATTGGAGCCCTCGCGCAGCTCGCTACAATAGATAGGGCACGGACGTAAGCATCACGCTGGCGCAATGACGTTGCTCGACGGCACGAATGCGACATTCAGGCTTCCGATGGTTCATCGCCCGGCCGAATGTCGCACCCTCGTCAACGGCCTCGAGGCGGTACTGCGCCATTGAGAACGGGCGCGCGGGAAATTCGCTGAGATCTGGCTTTTTGCAACGCGAGGTCGCTGCGCCGCTCACCGTCGGTACGACGTTGGGGAGCCGGATGAAGTATCGCGCGGCCCAATGTCGCTGTTCGCTCGGGTGCTCAACTTGGCTGCTCGTCACGTCGCGCGCGTCACGGCAGCGAACCTGCGCCCGGAAGGCCTTCACAGGGAGTACGCGGTCGCGAGGTAAACGCGTGCTCGAAGCTGGGCCGGGGTAGCGAGGATCGGCCATCGAATTGGGCATTTTGTGGAGTTCGGTCGCCCATCGGTGGGCGATGGGAGGTGTTTCTCAACAATCCGTCCACTTCGACCGCCCATCGTCGGTCTTTGTTTGCGCCCTTGTTCGCTTGGCACCGCCGCGACACAAGCTCACCGCCCGCTGTAGCGGGGAGATGCTCTACCGCCACAGCGGAGGGCCCGCCGCCTTCAAGCTTCCGTGACCAGCGCAAGAAAGGTGCGTTGGTCGGCGTTCCACCCATCGACGTCGAACCGCAGCTTGCCCGAACTCTCGCGCAACAGTTCGCGCGCAAGTAGCCGCCGATCCCCGTGATGCGTGTTCGGATCGGCTAGCTCCGGCGCGATCGTGCTAGCGCTCCACTCCCGCCCCCAGCGTAAGCGTTGGTTCGTAGCGGGGCCGCTCGCGAGCCACTCACCGAAATCGCGCCGCAAGGCGGCAACATCCGGATACCCAATGCCGTAGTTCGGGACGTTGACGCCGGAGATTCGCTTGACCGCTCCCGCCGCGCACCAGCGCTGGTCATCGCCCTCTTGGCCGCCAACCTCGGCGAGCTCCTCGATGGCCGCAATCAGCGCCGGCCCATGTTCTGCGTGGCCGAAGAACCCGACATCACGGTAGGCCCGCAGTCGATGTGCGGCGTTCCATACGCGTGCTGCGTCGCGCTTGTCGCCGATCACTGAGAGGGCCCTCAACGCGAGACGCGCCTGCGTTTGGTTTGCGCCCGCGATGAACGCGTCGAGTTCGGCGCCGAGCACCTCGCGGGCCTGCGGCATCCCGAGCTCACTCATGCCGGTGCCCGCAGCGATACGCACAGACGAATGACCCGAGGCTGCAGCTGCCGTGAGAGCGCCGGTCGCGAGCGTTGGCGGCGCGAGCGGCAAAAGGCGGGTCGCCGTGCTCGCCACCGCGTAGTGAGGGTGGGTCGACAAGGCCAACATCTTGCGGTGGAAGTAGCTGCGTCGCAGCGCTGCCTCGAGCACGACGACGAGCAGCTCCGGCGCCGCGTCTTCAGGCAACAGCGTGAGGAGTTTGCCAACGCACGCAGGGTTTGCTCCCAACGCAAGGGCGTCCACATACGCCGGCAGCGCCCGCGGGTCCGCGCGCGGTAAGGCCATGGCGAGACCTACCGCCGCTGACGGCGATTCATTGCATGCAAGCACGAAGGCAAAGGCGAAGGTGCGGCCGAGATCGGGTACCACCCATTCGGTTGCGTACTTGTAGAGGGCTTCGGTGAGTTCGAGGCGAGCGGCCGACGCGCGGCGAGGCATCGCAAGCGAGACCAGGGCGTGATAGTTCGCGAGCAGCCGCTCATCGAAAGGGCGCCCCTCCGACCACGCTTCGCGGTCTGAAACACGACGCAGCGTCGAGAGCCCTGCGAGGTCTTCCATCGCTTCGCGAGCGAGGCGTTCGACCTGGTCGAGTTCGCCTTGATCGCCTGCCTTCTCGTTCTCCGCGCCTTCGCGGCCGCGAAGCTTGCGATCGTCATCCTGTCGGCCAATCAGTCGCAGAATCGTGGTCGCGACGCCGCGCACCATCGTCGGCACGCCAGGCGCTACCGTAAAGGGCGCAGCGGTAGGCTCGTCTCCGCGTGGTCGGGACCCCGTTGCACGATCGAACTCGACCATCGACTCGATTGCGTCGGCGCGGAACTGTTCGAGGAACTGCAGCGAGTCTGCCAGCGCGGCGCTCACGACCGACCTCTTTTGGGGATCCGGGTCGTTTTGGACGGCGAGTCTTGACTCGCTCATCGTGGAGGCGGCCTGGCCCAAATGCCGAATGCCATCATCCGTCGCCCTGCGGTCATGCACTAGCGATTCGGCGAAGGCCCCGACTTGCGAAAGTGTTTCGCGCAGCGCGCTCTCGAGCGCCGAACCCTCGAAGTCCCGTTGAGACTCGGCGAGGCGGAGCATCAGACTGAGCAGCTCCTGTGTGAGCAACTCACAGCCGTCCTGCAACTCTTCCAGAGACTGCGTCATTCTGCGCTCTCCAAGAAAACAATGCTGCGCGCTGCACCCTCCGACGCTGCCACGACGAGCGCGGACTTCGCTCGGGCAAAGCCCATGGTGAAGCCCATCGTCGCGTACACCGTGGCCAGCGCGGCATTCGCTGCGCCTGCATCACCCATCTGTCGGTGCAGATGTTCGCGCCACGTGCGCTCTGGCCTGTGGTGAAATACATCGAAGTTGCGCATCCGCACGTAGGTCCACTCGCGCGTCCGATGATGCTCTCCCGTTGCATCGGAAAGGACCCACGGGACCGGCCTTGGCAAGCGGGGATCACTCGTGATCTTGGTCAGGGCCTTTGCAAGCACCGGATACAGCGTCTCCTCCTCGGCCGTGCTGACGAAGCGGATCGTAGCGAGGGGCGGAACCCCTGCGCTGCGGTTCTTCGCCGGCGGCGTGACCATGATGAAGGCTGCACCCTCGGAAGGAATGAAGCCGTTCCCGCCTCGCGAGCTCAAGACGCGAAAGTTCTTGTCGAGGGTCTCGAGACGCGATCGGTCGTGAAAGGAATCGATCGCCCCAACGATCACAGGCACATCTCGCGAGAATGTTGCCGCACGCGCGAGCAGGGCAGCGAAGCCAGCGCTGCCAAGCCGAATCGCGGTCGAGCGGTCATCCAACGAGATCCCCGCGGCCTTGGCCAGCGCACCTAGGACGTCTCCAAGCTTGGTCATCTCTTCGGGCTCGCCATCCCAGGGTTCGGGCAGCGTGAGCAGGAGTACCACCGGCTTGTGCGGCTCGAGCTGGGCCGCATGCGGGAGGTTCTCCAAGAGTTCAATGAGCGCAGGCTGTCCGAGCGCGATCATTCGTGCGGCCCCAGTGAGGGTGTCGGGGAAACGCCAAGAGCGCACCGACCCGATGGCGATCCCTTCCTCATCCACGAACGGAGTGGGGCGCGGAAAGCACTTTGACGCGCGCAGCATCAGTGCGGTCTGGCGGGCGTCTATCCCGAGCGGCGTGAAGGCGCCCACAGAAACGATCGAGAGCTGACTCAAGACTGCGCTCCCGTCTTCGCCAATCGGCGCTCGCGTAGCCGTGTGGCTGCTTCCTTTCTCGCGGTGATCAAGCGTTGCGAGGTTGGTGAGCTACCGAACCGCGTTTCGGCTGTGATCCGTTCGAGGTAGCCACGCTCCTCGAGCGCATAGGCATGCTCATCGAGCTGATGCCGCGCGAGCACGTCGCACCTGGGTTCGGCACGCTCGGCCAGCTCCAAGCCGATCTCGGCGTATTCATCTTCGGAGAGCAGCGGCTCTGGTGCTAGCGGGTAACGCCAGCTCTGATAGCGCGCGATCGTCTCTTCTTCTTTGGTGAGACGGGGAGGGGGCACACCGCGAGCTGCGTCCTCCCAGGTCCACGCAAACTGGAAGCTGCCACGAGGCAGCTCACGCAGGATGTCCTTCCACGTAGCTGGGTCATCGACGTTCGTGTCGGCGGCGAATCCAAGCAACACGCGATCGACCACCTTCGGACCGCCAGCAGGGAAACGGGCGCGCCACGTGAGTTCCATTTGTTGCTTCGTACAATCGACAAGGATCGTGTCGAGCTCTGCCGCCACTCGTACCTCGGCGCCGCCTGGTTTTGCGGGGGACACCAGGATGCGCGGGGTGAGCTTCGGCAGCTCGTAGTCGCCCGAGAACAGTTGCTTCGAGCCCGAACTGTCCGGCTGTGAAAGCTTGATTGAGACCGTGGAGCCCGGCTGCACCGCTTTGCGTAACAAGCCTTGGCTAGCCGACAGATAACAGCGAAGGGAGACCTTTTCCTCATGGTGAAACTTGGTCTGCGAGATGTCGAAGAAGTTGCTCGGACCAAGCATGGCGTCGAGCCCCTCGGCGCCTCGTAGCTGAGCGCGCGCCAGCGGTAGGGGACTTACGATCGGTTCGTCCGCCGGTATGTCGAAGGCGGTCGATACGCCGCCCACGACAACCTCGCCCGCTAGTCCGCGACCCTTCTCGACAGGCCCAGCAAGCTCGACGGCTCCTACGACCAGGACGTCCACGCCTCCTTTCCAAGGAACGAAGTCCACCGGGCGCTCGAACGGATCCGCCTGGGCCGGCGTCGCGAAGACCATCTCCGCCGTTCGCAAGTCGGACTCTCCGTGCTTGAGCACCGCCTTGATGATCACGGTGCACCAGTCGTCCCAGCCTTCCGACCAAAACAGGAGCCCCAACGTGGGTGCTGCTTTGATTCGGCCGGCCTTTGGGACTTCCTCCGCGCCGGCCTGAGGGCGGTGCGAAACTAGATTGGCTGGGGAGAGGCCCACCACGATTCTCGACGGGCTCATTTCATTTTCCGCTGAGTGCCATCAGATACTTGATCGGGTGGAGGTCCGTCTCTTCGTACTTGTAGCGCATGAACTCGGGCCACACTTCGCCGCCATACTTTCGCTCCCACCAGAAGGTGCTGATCACGACGTAGCCGGTAAAGCCGATGCGCGCGTCTCCCTTGTCGAGCTTGAAGAAGGCGACGGCGTCCGGATCTCTGTAGAAGCCCTTGAACTTGGGGTTCCAACGAGCAACAGCCTGCACTTCGATGTTGAGGTTGCTCCGGAAAACGATGCGCACGTACACGTAGAACTTGAAGTCGAAGACAATGTTGACGTTGCCCGCTTCGAACACGCCGTATTGATCCTGCGAGCATCCACCTTCGACGCCAATGTCAAGGGTAACGCCCAGGCCGGCCGCTGCTTCTGCGCCGATCCACGAGAGGATGTACTCCATCGCGGTGCCTGCCATCGCCCCCGGAAAGGCAGCGTCCACGATGCGCGCCCAGGGCACCGGGAGCTCCACCTTGATGCCAACGATCTTCTTCAGCTTGAGCATCAGCGACTGTTTGCGGCCGACCTGATACTTCTTGCGCCCCGCGTCTGGCGCATCCTTGTCGAGCTCCAGCCACCGGCATTTGATTTCGATCTCAGGGTCCTTGAGCAGAACGATCTCGACCTTGAACCCGCGCATGAAGCGCTGACAGATCGCCGAAAGCCACTCGGCGAAGGTCGTGACGGCTTTGCATGCGATCTTGAGCGCAGCGATGTCCTTGTCGCTCAGCTTGAAGTCCACCTCCTCGCACGGATAGACCACGATTTGTGACTGCAAACCGCCGGTGCAGGCCTGGGAGGTCACGTCGATGCGCACCGGCCAGCGGTCCCAGAAGTAGACGCGAAGAAACTGCGCGAGGTTCAGGAGCTGTGCCGCGCGTTGCACCCGTTTCTGGTGGTCGGCGTTGGCCTTCTTGTGCGCTTCAAACTCCTTCTTCTGAGCCTCATTCCTCTCGCGGAGGGCCTCGTTTCGCTTCGCCATATCCGCCGACTCTTGGCGGATCGCATCGCGATTGGCGCCGACCATCGGGCCGTAGCCACCCTTGGGTCGCTCGGGAGACGCCTCTTTGGCTCTCCGCATCGCTTCGGCATCGCGGTCTTTCTTCGATGCAAACTTGTCGGTTTCTTCCGTCTCAGGCGTTGCCTTCTTGTCCTTGGCCTCGACTTTGGCCTGAAACACCGGAATCGGTGCGGTACTGGTCCACGACTGATCAAGCAGGAGCACATCTCCGGTTCGTTCCTCGCGGCGCTCCCCGAGAAAGCCACCCGCGACTCGATGAATCACCCACGCCGTGTGGTTGCCTTCCCCCAACTTGCATTTGGGCGGGCCGGGTTCCACAGCGTTGTGGCGCTTGGCCTCGAACAAGACCATGCACGGATCTTGTGGGTCCGAGACGATCTCGAGCACCCGGTTTTCTCCGACCTTGCCCAGCTCGCGGCCGTGGGAGCACTCGACTTTGTCCTCGGTGAGTGAGCACCTCTTGAGCGCATCGGCTGCCATCTTGGCCAGCTCTTCGGCCTTGCCAAGATCGTAGACGATGCCTTCACAGTTGGCTCCATCCTGTGTGGTCGGGTCTTTGTCGCGCGTCGGGGTCTTCTCCTCGACGCACATATTGTCTGCGCCTTCGGTGGCTCGAGCCTCCTGCTGGTACGGTCCACCCTTCTTGCGAATGACGTACGGGGGATGCTCGTCATGCGTCGGTGGACCCTTGGGTGGTCCAACCGCGTCGTCGATGGAGATGACGAAGCCATCCGCGAACTTGGTTCTTTCGCTGGAGTGGTCGCCCGCCTCCTTGAGCAACGCATAGTTCTTGAACGGCTTCGGCGGCCCAACGGGCGCCACCATACATTCGTCGTCCTCGCCCTTCGTCGTCTCGGACAGTCCGGAGCTGGTGGTGGCGATCACGCGATCGTCTTTGCTATGCGTTACGACAGCCATGGGGTTCCTCCGACAGGGTGCAATGAACGGACGAAGTTACAGTCAGCGAAAGATGCGCCAGTCGGCGCCCTGGCGCAGGAGCAGCGGCCGTACCGCCCACACCTGACCGGGATCGGTCTTGTGACGGGCGAGCAGCGCAGGTCCCCCATCCACAGACGTCGCGTACGCCACCCGGCCCATCGCGCAGGACCGAAAGCGGAGGTCCTCGGGGCGGAAGGGCATCACGTCCCAAGGCTCCTTGAACATCTCTTCGTTCTCTTTGCGCAAGCTCGCGACGTCGGTGCTTGGGAGCTTGCCGAAGTAGCGCTGCAGATCCTCGATCTTGAGGCTACCAAGCTCGAGCAAGGCATCGCCGTCTCGCTTGGCGAACGCTTGATGGAGACCGAACACGGTCTTCAACAGCTCCGGCGAACCTCGCTCGGGTACCGGGCCTGGGCTCGAATCCGCCCAGATCGGCTTGGGGATCACGCCCTCTGCTGTGAACGTGCCGCGAATCGAACAGGGGAGCTTGCGCTCCTCCTCGGGCAACTTCGGCAGGAACGTCGGGTACTCCTCGAAGTACACAAGCTTGTCGTCAGCCTCGACCGCGCCCTGCCCAATGATCTTGCATTGAAAGTGGGCGGGAACGAGAACCATCTCGGGGTTCTTCGGGGACTCTCGACACTCGATGACAATCTCGTTTTCACCCGCTTGAAGCCAGGGCGTCGCCGGAAAGGTCGGGGTGGAGTAGCCCATGACGGCGCGGTCGTACATGGGCACGTCGTTGACAAAGACGCGCACGTGGACGCCGGGGCACTGCCGAAGCATTGCCATGTAGGGCGCGCATAGCTCGCTCATTCGGACCTCGGCGGATCTTGGCGTGCCTGGCCAACGCGGAGTTGATTGCCTCCGCACATGGTGAACTCGATGTTGTCCTCGGCGATCAACTCGATCACACCGGACTCCATTTTGATCTGGGTGTCGCCAACCTTGATGGTCAGCGAGCAACCGCCGTTCATGCCAATCTTGTCGGCGCTACCCTTCATGTTTTCGGCTCCGGCGAGGAGGAGGTTGCCTTGCGCTTTGACCTCCACATTCTTCGTCACGTTGAGGCGTCGCTTGTCCTCGACGCGGGTGGCAATCTCTTTGCCTGCCGTCTCGAGCACGTTGCCGCCGATCGTCTCGATGCGCTCGGTCCCGCTCGATTCGCTCTTGGTGTTCTTGCTGCGCTCCGTATGCGAGCCCTTTACGATCAGCTTGGATTCGGTGCCGACCCCCGTCATGTTGCTGCCCTTGGACTGCTCGGTGACGTCGCCGGTGATCTCTTCGGTGTGATCTTTGGAGACCTGGGTGTTCTCGCTCAGCTTGACCTTGCGCTCGTGGTTGCCACCGATCTTGAGCTTGTGATTTCCGGTGGTGTTGTCCGCCATGGCTTTACCCACCTCAATGGTGCAATTGCCACCGATCTGGACTTGCTGGCTGCCCTGACACGTCGGCGAATAGTTGGACTTCACGGCGAGGGTCATGTTGTTGGAGATCTTGATGGTCTCGTTGCCATCGATGATGCCTCCATCCACTTCGTTCGTTTGTTCGTGCTTGTCCGTGGCGACCACAATGTTCTGGTCGCGGCAGGCTCCGATTGCGACGAACTCGTAGCCAGCCTTGTCGTCGAATTGGATGTAGTTCGAGCCGGATTCGGTGCGCGGCGAGGTCTGCGACCGGAGCGCCGTGCGCATCTTGTTCTCCGGCAGCGTGGCGAAGTGCTGCTCGAAGCCGTTGAACACCCGACCGACCACCACCGGTCGATCCGGGTCGCCTTCCATGAACTGGCAAACGACCTCCCAGTCGGTGCGCATGATGCCCGAGGAGCGCCCGGTGTTGTCCTGCAGGGTCGGCACCCAATGAGATACGTCGGCGTCGCCCTTTCTGGCTTGGCGACGATCCCACGGGAACCAAACCTTCACTTGTCCCCACTTGTCCGTATGAATGTCTGCGTTAGCTGGACCCGTGGTGAAGCCGGTAAGTGGATTTGGCTCGGTGGGTGCTGGTGTGATCACCGGCGGCCGATAGGTGGTGAGTTCCCGCAGGCATTCAATCTCAACGCTGAAACCAGCGTCGACGCGGGACCATTCGTGGTTGACGCGTGTGACTACGTACCCGCCATTCCGCACACCCATCGGTGCTTCCTGAAGCTCGAATCGAGCCACGGGTCGCAGCTCGGCGCAAAAGGATTTGGCAACGACCCGCTGATGGATGCAGGTCAAGGCATCGGCACGCTTCTTTGCCTTGATCTGACCCTCGCCCGGCTCTTCGTATTCCCCGGGGTAGTCGTACCACTCCGCTCCGCCCTCGGTAGGACCGTCCGCCGATACATCCATATTCATGCTCGGATGCTCGTGATTGAAGTCCCGCAGGCTTATCTTTCCTGCCGTCATCGTGCCGCGCTGACCCACGGCGTAAACGCTGTCTTCGTTCTGGTCGAGCCCGCTATCGGCTCGGAATGGCAACACCGCTACGCGGTCGTCGTAGGCGCTGGTGTGATCGCCAAGGATCACCGAGCCGTCGTCTGCGCATACGTAGAAGATGCCTTCATCCTCGAGCAGTCGCGCGGCGAAGTCGTAGTCCGACTCACGGAACTGCACACAGTACGGCCTGACCTTGTAAGCATCCCGCAGCCGAAGCTGGACGGGGACGCCCATCCCCGTAAGCACCTCCGACACAATCGTCTCGGCAGACTTGTTGCGGAATACGCGGATGTCGCTGCGCTTGCGGAGCATCGCCAACCGGGGCTCCAGCGTGAGCTTGAACAACGCGCCGCCCGCGCGCCCTTTGACCGAGCGCGTGGCTGAGCGCCGCACCTCGGTTACGTACAGTGCGAGCCGACGGTGGAGCGCCGGGGTGCGCTCCAGCGAGAGTTCCGCCGGGTTCGATATCAGTGCGTCGGGGTCGAGTGGATCGGTGTCGGGTACGTGGAACGTCACCTCGTAGCGGGAGGTGAGTGACAACCCCTCGACCCCTTTGACCGTCTTGAGTTCGTAGGTACTGCTGCCGAAGTGAATGAAGTAACGAAGCGGCTCTCTTGCCATGACTTGATTCCTCGACGAGTTCAGTTGTGTTGAATGCGCGCGGTGTCCGCATCCACGCTCGCGCCGCTGAGATCGAGGTCAGTACCCTCGAAGGTGATGCCCGTCTTGGTGACGGTGATGACGCTTGATCCACAGCGGATGCGCACGGAGTTCACGGCCTCCACCCACACCGTCGGGGCCTCACCGGCCATCGTTTTCTTGACCACGATCTCCTGCGTCGTGTCCGCGTTGTCGATGAACTCGTCCTGCGTGTCGATCTTGATGGACCCCTTGACCGTCTCGGTGAAGCTCTTACCGACGGTGGTGGAGCGCTCACCTTCGTTGCAGATCTCCACCTTGTCGGCGTCGATCTTCTGAACGTACTTCTTGGCGACCGTGTCTGAGAGCGTCTCGCCTGCGATGCGCTCGAGCGATCCGTTCACGGTGACCGTCGACTTCTTCTCCACGTTCAGCTGGATGTCGCCTTTGCAGACTTCGGTCATCGAGCCAGTGACGGTGAGCTTGCGGTTGCCGACGACGCGTACGACCGTGCTTTGCCCTACGGTGAGCGCCTCGTTTCCCCCGACCTCGCGGCTGTGATCACCGCCAACGATGACTGCAAGGTCGTTTACGACTTCTAGGTCCTCGTTGCCATCGACCTTGATGGTCTGGTCCTTCGAGACCT
The DNA here is from genome assembly GCA_044376115.1 of Polyangiaceae bacterium. Taxonomy (GTDB): domain Bacteria; phylum Myxococcota_A; class Polyangia; order Polyangiales; family Polyangiaceae; genus Xiheicaenibacterium. The sequence continues at coordinate 127,717 of JBILLK010000007.1, forward strand.
TCATCGTGCCGTTGTCGTCGATGCTGCGCTGCATGTCATTTTTGACGGTCAGCGTGTGGTTGCCTTTGACCCGTTCGGTGCGCTTCTCGCGCGTGAGTTGGTTCATGTCGCGCGAAGCGTTGATGAACATCTCCTGACGGCCCGCCGCGTCTTCGAACCGGATCTCATTGTGTGAGCCTCCTCCCGGCGTGGTCGCCGTCTTCCACACGACGAGCGTCATGTTCTTCGGCAGCTCGTACTCCGGCGGATGATTCTGATCGTGAATGCGGGACAGGATGGCGGGCGCATCGACGCCACCTTCGTCGTTGAACGTGGCGACGTTCCAACCCATGCGCGGATACATCATCGACCCGGGGGCACCGCGTTGATCGATGCGCATCCACGTGCCGGCGCGGTCTCTTCTGTCGCCGAGCCGATCCCAATGCAATTGGGCGCGGACGCGCCCGCGCGGATCGGTGAATACCTCCTGGCCCGGCGGCCCGACGACCTGCGCCATTTGCAGGCCAGCCTGTTTCGCCAGCGGCGTAATGCACTGCGGGCGAAACGGCACATCTCGCGGAATCGCTTTGAAGCGCGCTACAGCCGGCACCTTGTGAGCTGCTTCCAGGGTCATGCTGGTGACCAGGAACTCGCCATTGAAGGGGAGATAAGGATGCCCAGCGAGCACGAAGATGCGTCCCGGGGTGAGCCTGGCGGACAAGGCCACACCCCCAACTCCGGAACGTGCGGCCATCGCAGCCTCACGCGCGTTCTTGATGCGGAACTCCAGCACCGCGGGCTCGACGGGCCCCGCGCCTGGCGCGTCGTAGTCTTCACGTCCACCGTCGCCGTCCTTGGCTTCGATACTGAGCAGGGGCCGATCGGGGTCGAAGGACCGTCCGGCGAAACGTTTCGCCGTCATCGTCGCTTCCATCGACATCTCGATCACCGCTTCATCGCCAGGTCTCATCGACGAAGGACTGGCGAACTGGATCAGCGGGATGCCTTCAATCTCGGGTGCGGCCGAGGAGGTGTCGGCAAACACCACGGTGGAGTCGTCTCCCTCGTGATCGAACCAGTAGTAGATGCCCTCCTCTTCACAGAGGCGACTGACGTACGTCCAGTCGTCCTCCCGGTACTGGGCGCGATAAGGATAGGTCGGGTACTGGCGCGCCAGGTCGTAGCGGATCTTGCCTGGGAAGTCGGCGAGTACGTCTCGAATCACGTCGATGCTCGAGACCTCCTGCATGGCGTAACAATCTCGTCCGAGGTTCTGGCGATAGATCTTTGGCCGGATCACGATGTCCGCGCGGTGGGTATCCGAGTCGTACGAGCGAGCAAGAATGTCAGCGACGATCCCGACGATGATGCGATCATTGCCTTTGGCGTCGCGCACCACGAGCCGAGCTGCTGCCCCCACGATGCTCGATAGGTCCGGCGGTGGCCCATCGAGTTCCACGCTGACCTCGTAGCGGAACTGCTTGGACAGCGCTTCTTCACCGCTGACTTTGAGCACCGGTCCGAGGTCAAGCCCGTCGACGGCCAGCTCCGCCACGAGGAAGTCGGGACGCAACTCATCGCTGATCTTCTTCAGGAGGTTCTCGATATCGCTCATGGTGTTCTCCTTCAGGACCCTGCGAGCTTGTCGCGTGAAGACGTGTAGACGATGTCGCCCTTGCTCTTGAACTTGAGGTTGCCCTTGATCGAAATCGTCTCTTGCGTCATCTCGATCTCGAGCTCACTCGACTTGAAGTTGATGCTGGTTTCCGCGACGAGTTCGATGTCTTGCCCACGTACTTCCACTTGCTCCGAGGACTCCATCAACATGTCTCCGTCGATGGTGATCTTGCTGTCCTTCGCCGAAGTGGTGACGCGGCCCTTGCCGGAGCGGACGATGTTGCCCGTCACCTCGCGCGTGAAGTCGCCGCCGTTCGCACAAAGGATGTTGGCCTTCTCGGAGGTGGTGTGTTTCGTCCCGGTGATCTGTTCTTCCAGGAGGTCGCCCGAAAACGAGCTGATCTGCCCCTCGCTCGCGAGCCGCATGTAAGACCCCTTGATGGTCTTCTCGAAGTTCTGGTCCACGCGGCGTTGGATGACCACGCGTTCTTCGCCACTCCCTTCGCCCTCGCCACCTGAGCCCTCGCCTTCGGAGGAAGCGTCTTCCTGGGCCGGAGCTTCAGCGGCCGCGGGCTCCGCTAACGGAGCGGGGCTGTGCGGCTGCATGACCTGGTTCGGCGCTTGGTCTGCAACGCCGTCGGTGAAGGCCTGGTCGTTGGAAGTGATGATGTCCTCCATCAGTTCCGGAGGGTCCGGTTGTTGCGGGCTGGCCTCTCCCGCGTGTGTGGAGCGGTTGCCTGTGACCTCCTCGGTGGAGTCTTTGCCGATGTTCAGCATATAGGTGAGCTGCACATCGACCTTCTCGTTGCCGCCGACTTTCTCGGTGCGATTGATTTCGACCTTTTCACCGAACTCGAGCCCGATCTGTCGCTTCTCGTTGCCGCCGATCGAAACGTCCTGGTTACCACCCACCGAGCGGTGTTGCCCGAGCTTGACCAGCTGCTTGTAGTCGTTGCCGATGGTCTCTGTTTTGTCCTTCTCGACCGTGTTGGAGAAGTCACGCTGCGCGTGGAAGTCCATGAACTGGTTGCCTGCGCTGTCGTCCATGCGCAGCTCGTTGAAGCCGGCTTTGCCTGGGTAGGATTCGGTCTTCATCGACATGCGGTTCATGAACTTGGGTACCTGATATTCGGGCGTCATTTGCCCGTTGATTTGGCGTCCTAGCCCCATCGGTCGATCCGGGTCCCCGTCGATGTAGCCAACCGACGTCTCCCAGCCGACACGCGCGAGGACGATCGACGTCGAGGCTTCTTGCAACGTTCTGATCCAACGCGAATCATCGAGGCCGTTCGCGTCGCGATCCCAGTGGAACTGGACCTTCGCCCGGCCGAACGTATCGGTGTGAATCTCCTCTCCGTACGGTCCGCGCACCATCGCGGTGTGGTTGCCGATGATGACCGGCCTGGGTGTCACCACGGCCGGGCGGAATGGAACCTCTGCGGGGATGGCTCGAAAGCGGTTCGCGTACTTGGGCGGTGCGCCCTTGGCGTCTCGCGTGACGATGGTGTGCTTGACCTCGACCAGCGAGTAGCGCCCGCTGAAATCATAGGCCTCGAAGTGCGCGAAGTTGAAGATCGTCCCCGCGCGAAACGCGACGACGCTGCTCTTGCCTTCGACGAATTTTTTCTGGCAAACGTGGGCCTCGAGTCGCAGCTTGGCGAGCAGCTTGCCTTGCGCTTCTTGGCGGAAGCCAACCGGGTATTCGTAGGTCTCGAAGTCCCCGTCGAGCTCGCTTCGCTCGGCGGCAAGCAGCGATTGGTACGGCGTTTTCCAGTTGTGATCGTTGACCGCTGCGGCGCCGGAGTAGAAAACCGCTCCGCGCTCGAACTCTGTAATGCCGGCCCGCTCGTGAACGCCAGCTTCCGAGGTCTCAATCAGGCTGAACGTCTCGAGCAGCTCGGGCTGGCTCCCGGAAGCGTCCCCCAGGAGCATCGTGCCGAAGTCGTCGAAGGTGAAGAAGATCCCTTCGTGCTCCAAGAGACGCTGGACGAAGTTCTTGTCGGTCTCTCGATACTGCACGGTGTAGGGCCGAAGGTCGCACGCACGAGTGGTTTGCCACTCGTGAGCGACGCCGTTCTCATCCAGCACTTCGTCGATGATTTGCTCCGTGGTTCGATCCCTGAACTTGCAGGTGTCGCGACGGAAGTTGAGAAAGTGAAACGTCGGGTAGAACTCGAGCTCGTAGCGAATGGTCTGGTCGATGAACGCGACAAAGCGAGAGGAGGTGAGCCGTAAGCTGAAGGCTCGAACGGGGATCCCTCCCGACGTGATCGTGAGCACGGCCTCTTCATCGAGTACCGGTTCCAAATCGAGATCCACCGGGCTCGAGATGATTACCCGCGCGCGCGTTAGCTGGCTCATCCCCTCCGATATCTCGGCTTCGACGACGCGGAGGGGCAGCCCTCCGGCGACAAGGATGACGTCGAGCTCTTTCAGTTCAATCGGAAGATCCATGGTCCACCTTGGGTGCTAGCGGCGAGGCCGATAGACAGAGAGAAGAGATGAAGAGCGATCAGGAAGCAGAACGTTGGCGCGCTAGGCGCGGGGCCAGGGGTCGGGGTTGAGGTACTCGTCGTCCATCGCAACCTCGGCGATGGCGCGAATGCCGTTGAGCCTCTCCCATTTCAAGGGCAGGCGAGTCTTGGCTCGGTAGGTGACTTCGACGATGCGTTCGTCGCTATCGATCATCAGTCCATCGAGGTGCGTGGGAGGGACAAGTGTCTTCCCATCCATGTCGACTTCGAAGCGCATCGGGTAGAGCGGGAGCTTGAAGCGCCACGCGCCCTCTGGGAGCACGCCACCCACTTCGATCGGTTCATCGCCGCGCAGCGGCTCGGCGCTGTGAAGTCCGGGAGCGGACCAATTGTAGTACCGCGTGTTGAAGTCGAGGGGCAGCAGCGGGTGGCGCTCACGAAGCCAAGCGTCGTCGCGGGTGCCGCGGCGCTCGAGCCGAGGTGACCATTGCTCGGGGATCGGTCCGAAGGTCGCGTGGGCGGCATGGACTCGCGGCTGGTTGCCCAACATCTCCTGCACCGGTTCGAGCTGGGGAGCGGGGCTGCCTTCGATCGCGTGTCTTGAGAACCCACGACCCACTGGGTTCTCCTCGCAGTAGGAGCCATCGTCGGCCCGACCGCCGTACGCGAGGGCGTAGCTGAGCGGAGTGGGCACGAGCGGTCCGGGAGCTGAGATCGAAAAGTCCGAGCGGTAGTGTCGCGGGCCGAAGATCTGGATCACCTTCTTGATCGTGCCGACTTGGAGCCAGGCGAAGGCGGCGTTGGTCTTCGACCCCTTCGGTTGAACTGGGAAGGCCGTACCGATGAGACCGATGTCCGTTCCCGGTTTCTCAGGCTGGAAGTCATCGCTGTGTCGCAACACGCCAGCGTCCCATTCTGGCGATGCACGCACCGGTCGATAGGCGAGGCGCGCTTTACCCGCGGCGTTCAGGTGCCACGCGATCTTGGCGATGGTCACGCAACAGTCGAAGCCCTCATGGTCGGTGATCACCATCGTGCGGACGGTGGCGAAGCTTCTGTTCTGCAACCGCTTGTCGAAATCCACTCTGCCCCCTGCGGCGCGCCGACCCCGTTGACGCCGCTCGGAGGGTACTACGCAGTAGCGGTCGAATGGCTCCCAGAACTGTTGCCCTGATGTGCTGATTTCTGGGGAGAAATAATATCATCCGGGCGCGTGGCCCCGATGTAGGGGCATCGTCTGGATCGCCCCCGTGGCGTACCAACTTCGCCAAGCCGAGCTTGAGCGGCTTCACGCGGGAATACGTTAAGGGCAGCCGAGTTCGCAGGTCTTCACGCCGAAGCGAACCTCCGGATCCACGACCTCACGGAGGAACGCGCGAAAGAGCTGCGTCGCCGTCGTTGAAGCGTCCGGATCGTCTGGCGTGGGCGAACTGTCCAGCTCGGCCCAACTCTCCGCGCGCACCATCCCCGTCACGACGCGGTGGTCGAGCGGCTCTCCACGACGATCGTCCAGCAGGAGCCAATTAGACACGGAGCCTCCGCCCGGGAGCTCACGATCGATGCCGCATTGCGTGAGCCCCAACCTCAGCCACGTAGCGAATAGACGATAGGCAGGCTCGTCTGCGTCGCAGGAGTACGCCCCCTCACCGTCGGAGAGCGAGCACACGATGGGCAGCCATGGCCCACCCTCCCGGCGAAGCAAGAGGAGCTCCTGGGTTGGCTCGTCCTCCTCGGCAGCGGGGCGCTGAAGGCCGAGCGTGTAGCCCGCGACCGAATAAGCTGCGATGGCGTCCTCACAGTCGAGCTTTGCGAGGTCCACCTTACGCAAGGTCGAGGCGCTCTGAAGGCCGTGGGATCCAACTTCCCCCGCCATAGGCCGCGGACCGGGTGGCCCGTGGCGCAAGACGACGACCACGAGATCCAAGACCGAGGTCGGCCACGAGACGTCCGAAGGCATGAGCCCTTCGACGTCCGTGGAGGCGAGCTCCGTGACCCACTGCGCTGCACGCTCTCGCCAGCGCCCGACGACCTCGCGTGCCGCGCTCTGCCGCTCTTCATTCGGGAGGTCTTCCCGCGTCGTGTCGTCGCGAAGGTATCCCAAGTAGATCTGCTGTTCGCGCTGCCACAACAGCTCGCCCGCACGGGTCCGCCGAAACGTCACCATCGGCGTGAAAGCCAGGTGCTCAGGGAGTTGCGCAAACGGGGGCGCAAAGGCCGCAAAGTCCACCTCGAGACGTTCCTCCGAGTCGAGCTCTGCAACGCCAATTCGGCCATAAAGCAGCGGGACGATGTGCTCGACGATCCAGGATTGCATCGACATGAGCGGAGGAGAGCATGGCTATCGCGCGGGTAACAAGCGGCGAGCCAAGCATGAAGTTGAGCCACGCCGGTACAAACCGCTCTCCGCAGCCCTACGTCGGCGATCGCTTCCATCCGCGCTCGGCGGCGTACGCTTCGATGCAGGCATGCAGCGTGTTCGTTGTCGCGGCGAGGGCGCGCTCGAGCATCAAACAGAAAGCGAGGATGCGGCGCTCCTCAGATTTTGTTCGCTTGCGAGCCAGGGCGGCTTCGAGTCGTTCGACGAGCGCTCCCGGCGCGGTGGCGCGCGCCAAGGCCCAGGTAGCCGCGTGCTCGCCGTCAATGCTGTTCACGAACGCTTGGTATGTCGTTGGAGAGGGGCGCTCGTTCGGCGCCGCGCCCGTCGCCGTGCGCGCGCTCGGGCAGGACGTGGTGCTGTTCCGGCGCAGCTCGGACGGGCGGCTCGTGGCGCTCTCCGATCGCTGCCCCCACCGAATGGCGAAGCTCTCCGAGGGGTGCGTCGACGGGACGCGCTCCGGTGCCCTTACCACCGGTGGGCCTTCGCAGCAGACGGCGGGTGTATCGACATCCCGTCGGACCCGCCCGGTACGCGCATCCCGCCGCGGGCCCGCGTCGACAGCTACCCGGTCGAGGAGCGCTACGGCTGGGTGTGGGTGTACCTTGGCGACCGTGACGAGGCCGCACGGCCGCCCATCCCCTCGATTCCCGGCTACGGCGAGCCCAGCTGGCGCGCGGTGCGGGGCGAGTTCACCTGGCGCGCGCACTACACGCGCGTCGTCGAGAACGCGGTGGACATCGCGCATACGCCGTTCCTGCATGCGCGCTCGTTCGGGAACCCCGAGGCGCCAGTGATGCCCGACCACAAGGTAATCGAGGACGAATGGACGATCTCGATCGACGTCACGCTCCCGGGGCGGCTCAGTCGTCTACTGCTGCCGGCCGGCTTGAACAACGTGCGCCTCGGGGTGTGGCCGCCCTCGGTGAATTGGTTGGACGCGACTTTCCCCAACGGCTGGCGGATGGTGCTTCTGCTCGCCAGCCTGCCCGTCGACGAGCACACGACCCGCTCCTTCTGGCTCCAACAGCGGACCTTCTTCCGCAACCCTTTCGCTGACCCGATCGCACGCGCGCTCTCCCTGCGGATCCTTCGGGAGGACCTCCGCACGGTCGAGAGCCAAGGTGGGTCGCCGGTACCGCTCTCGGGCGCCAGCGAGCTCTCCACGCGCTCCGACGCGCTCTCCCTCGCGTATCGGCGGCGGCTCGCGCAGCTCGCAGGCGAGCGGCTCGACGTCGCGACAGCGGCGAAATGGGCCGCGGAGCGTCGGTATTCGGCGATTGCGTCGCCGGCGCGGCGCGAGCGGCCGGGCGTGTGGGTGCTGCCGGCCGTGCCCCGCGAGTCAGGGCCGGACGCCGAGGAGCGCGACGCAGGGCGCGGCTGAACTCCATGAGCGGCCGGAGCGCGCGCCAGCTTTATTGATTCACAGACACGCGATTGGCACCTCGAGTGTCTCTGCATTCGGCGAGCGAATCCAGGTAAGGGTGATCCTGTCGGAGGGCGCGACCGAGGTGAGCTTGAAGGCGGCCCATTGTCGTGTGTTGCCGTCGATGGTGCGCACGACGTAGGTGTGATTCACGACCGCCTGGAGGTCGTCATGTTCTCCCCAATTGCCGGTGGGATAATCGGCAGCGTCGACCTCCGTTGGTACCGCATCCAGCGGCAATTCTCCTAGATCGACGATGAAGGACTCGTCGTCCGTTACGGTGTTCACGACGAGCATGTTGGAGGCATAGAGGAGGTCTCCGTCGTTGCGGACGATATCGCGATCATTGGTGCCAAACTCGAACGAGTAGAGGACGCGCCAATAGTCGTCCTCCGTCAGGTCCTCATCCCAGCTCTCCAGCGTGGCCTCTCCGGTCAAGAAGCGGCACGGGATCCCGTACGCATCGAGGCCCGCATCGCCGGGATTCTCTCCCGGCGAGCTTGGCGATTCTTCATCGCTCGTGGAGCTTGCGCCGTCCTCGTCCACCTCAATGGTCGTTCCGCACCCTGCCAACCCCAGCACCAGCAACCATGTGATTTTTCGCATGACACTCCTAAGTAAAACGGCGCTCGCGCCAAGCGCGACCGACGTGAAAGAAGCGTCACGATAGCCAGCGAGATTGCGTCCACCACCGCGCAGCACGATTGCGCCTGCGAGCGCGCCCTGTTCGCGCTGGGCTCCACCGATACAGGCACTGACCTCCTGGACCGGATAGGACACGCTCGGCGATGCGACCCGGCGCGATGTGACAAGGGAGATCGCACAGGCGCTCTGCGTCGACTACGAGACGGCGGGCCTCGTTGGCACGCGCAAGATGGGCTGCGTCAACCACGTCCCCACCGGCTACGAGTTCCTTCTCATGCCCGGCGGTTTTCCTTCGCCATGGGAATCACGGAGGCGGAGGAGGATCGAATTCTCGCTCCTTTGTGCCCGCGGAGCGGCGCTCCGCGATGAAACCCAATAAACCCAAAGGCGCATAGACGAAGGCGAACCCACCGAGGACCACGATGATGGTCACGAGCAGGTCCAGGATGCTGTTGAGCACGGGGACGTCGACGTAGAACCGAGGCTCGACCTTGTTGGTGCGGTTGCCGTTCGTGCATATGCACCCCTTCACCGAAGGCCCTCGCCCCCGCGCAAGCTCCTCGTGGCGTAGAGAAAGTGCCTTGCACTCGCGCTCGCAGACCGTACAACGCGTCCTGCGCTTTGGACACGAGGAAGATGTAGGCGTACGTCGGCACCCCAAGCATAATGAAGACCATCGCCATGAAGAGCAGCTTCCGGGCGGTGTTCATTTTGGGAAGGTCTCGGTGTGCGACTTCGTCATGAGTGGCTCGCAGCCAAGCTTTGCGTGCGCTTACGCCAGCGCTCGGCCCGAGGCAAGGCGCTGCGCCTCAACCTGAACTACTCGATCAAAGTTCCACTCGAGTGGATCGGGCCTCACGACATCCTCGAGCACCTCGTAGCCTAGGTCGGCTCTGCGAGCAGATGTTTCCGGCCGGCGCGAATGACAAAAGCGCGTGAGGCGGGGCTCAGTGTGGATTGGTCGATGTGAGGGCATACGCGTGATCGGAGAGCGCCCTCGCGAACGCTTGCGGTCCGGTGAAAGACGACGTGAGCGCCATCGCGTGAAGCTCCCGCGCAGCCGCGATCGACGCCGGAACCGATTCGATCGCATGCGCCAGGAACAGGCGGACCACGGCAGCGAACCTCGCCCGCAAGGCCTCGGCTGCTTCGCTGATGGCGGCGGCGGGCCGCTTCCGGCGGAAGGCGAGGAGTGCTCGATCGGCCTACCGAATTGAGCTGCCGCTCGCCCTACACCGAAGGCGCTGATCACTTCACGCGTCCGCCCAGGATGTTGATCAGCGCCTGAAGCACCTCGTGGTGCCGCTCGCCGGTGCTGTGTCCGCCCTTGGTCTCGGCCAATAAGGCGAGTCCGGCGGAGATCTCGCCGCTCGCGAACGCAAGTCGCGCAAACTTCGCTGTCATGCGCTCGGAGAGGCGACCGCTCGTGTTGCGGCGCAAGGACTCTGCCGTCTCCCATTCACCGATCGAGGCCATCGCGCTCGCAAAGTCCTCCAACTTGAGTAGACGGAACTCGTCGTGGCGCGTGGCCCGTGCCTGCTCGACGAACGCGCCAAACTCTTGCTTGGCAATTTCGAGATGAGGCGCGCTGCGCCGGAACGCCGCGAACAGGCTGCCCCAATCGCCGCACGAGGTGTTCTCCGGTTTGACGAGACGCTCAAACGCCTGCTGCCAGAGCGGGTCGCTGGGCTCGAGCGACTCGAGCAGCGAGCGGGCGACATCGTTCTCAAGCAGGCCACCCTGGAACTTCTCCAGGGCCTCTCGGGCGCCTGCGCAACCCACATTGATTGCGCGCCCGAGCGTGACCGCGTGCTTCTCGCGGAAGCTGCTCGAGGTCCAAACGCGGCGGCTCAGCAGCTGCTCGGAGGTGAGCGAGATCGCCAGCTCGCCGGCCGCGCGTGGACTGTAGAGCGACCAGAGTGGCAGCAAATCCAGCACCACGAATTCGTGTTGCTCCGCCTTCATCGCGGCAGCGACCTCCGGCTCCATCAGCGCGTTCACGCCCGCGTCGCCCTCTGCAGCGAATACGATGCCCAAGAGCTTTTCGCTGTCGCGACTCACGAGCTTGAGCAGTTGCCACCCTCGACGTGCTCGCTCCGGCGTCGTGGCCCACGCTTCGACGCAGGCGAGCACTACGACCGAACTCGAATCAAGCGCCGGAGCCCAGGCTTCCAAGGTAGCGACGTCACCACGTTCGAGCAGAACTTGTATGGCCTCTCGGGTATCGGCCCTCCCTTGCTGGAGCAGTTCGAGCGCGGCGGCCAGCTCTCCGCTCAGCGTCAGTGCTGCGACGGCTTCGGTGTGCTGTTCGAGGTTTGCTGGAAACGCACGGTCGGAAGCTCCGAGCAGTCGCTCGGTCGCGATGACCCACAGCTCGATGGACGTCCGGACCGATGCGTACTCCACGTCGTTGAGCCAGCGCTTCGCCTTCTCCAGCGCGTCCGTGGCAAGCGCGGTCTGACCTGCTCGAGCCAGGTGCGCGGCCACGTGCGCGACGTTCTTCGCGGCCTCGTAGTCCGACGCCTGAATGCTGTTGAGCGCTGCAGCGGCCAGCTCGAATTGACCCAACGCGATGTGGAAAATGCTCAGCTCAGCGAGAGCTTCCGCTGCGCTGGTACCAGAGCCGGGAAGGATCTTCGCGGCGTAGGCGGCTACGTCGGCGATGGTGTGGGTGTTGGGCACGAGCCACTTGGGACGCTTGCTCGACCTTGCCGCGGCAGCCTTCGGTGCGGCAGCCTTCGGTGCGGCAGCCTTCGGTGCGGCAGCCTTCGGTGCGGCAGCCTTCGGTGCGGCAGCCGCCTTCGTACGTTCGCGCTTCGCGGGGGTTGACTTCGTGGGCGCAGACTGGTCGGACTCGGTGGCTTTTTGCTTGCTCATGGCAGAACCTCGTTCGGGGCTACCGGCGTCCCCATGGCCGGCCCAGCCGGCAGGTTGTGTAAGCCAAGGACGCTGGGCGACGCATAGTGTCGCAACGATCCTTTCGATCGGCCTTCGAATTGGTGGTTTTGTGGATTTCGGTCGCCTATCGGTGGGCGATGGGCGGTGTTTTTCAACAATCCATCCAGTTCGACGGCGGATCCTCGGCGCGGTCCACGCCACCGAGGGCCCACCCTCGGTGCGGTCCACGAAGTGGTCACGCGCCCTTGCGTGCTACACAGCCTTCACGAAAGGGACTCACCATGAAGCTACATCACCAACCGATGACCCGTTCCTCGCGCGTTCGCTGGCTGCTTGCCGAGCTCGACGTGCCCCACGAGGTCGCGCACGTGGACATATTCATGGGCGAGGGGAGGAAGCCCGAGTACCGCCAGCTCAACCCGCATGGCTATGTCCCGGCGCTCGAGGTCGATGGGCAGGTCATCCTCGAGTCCTCGGCCATCTGTATGTTCCTCGCCGACCGTCACCTCGACAAGGGCTTCGCGCCCGCGCACGACAGCCCGCTGCGAGCAAAGTACTACCAGTGGATGGTTTACGTCCCTGCGACCTGCGACCCGGTGGTCGAGGCGATCATGTTTCATACGCGCTTTTTGCCCGAGGAGAAGCGACTGCCGGCGCTGGTCGAGAGCTCGAAGAAGAAGTGGCGCGTGTGCGAGCGGGTGCTCGCCGAAGGGCTCGGCGACAAGCCGTGGATCTTGGGGGACGCGTTCAGCGCAGCGGACGTCGTCGTTGCGAGCTCGCTCGCCTGGGCACGTTTCGCCGACGTCCTCAGCGAAGATCCGAGGCTAAGGTCCTATCTCGAACGAGCGTGTATGCGGCCGGGCTTCACAGCGGGTCATAGCGGCTGAGGACGCACGTCGTGCCTTGGGTGCGGCCCAGGCCCTCGGCCCCCATCGCTCACTCGCAGGACTTCGGCGCGCGCGGGGCCTTTTGAAACACGTAGCCAGGCGCGCTGCGGCCTTGTGGAAGAAAGCGTCGCTTCAAGATCTCTGCTCCGCGCGTGAAACGGCCTTCCACGGCGACGTCAGGCACGCCGGGGCGGTAGTCGAGCGCGCCGACGACATCCCCGATGCTGAGCCCGGCGCGCTCGGCGTTGGAGTTGGCTTTCACGGTGCGCACCGTCTGGGTACCGGCGGCGTCTTTGCTGAGTTCGAACCCGAGCTCGAACTCGGCGAGCGTGCGCTTCGTCAGTTGATGGCACGGCGCGAGCAAGGTCTTCTCGGGGATGAACGTACCGGAGCGCAAGCCGTCCGCGAACGTGGTGGCGGTCTTTGCGGTCGTGGTAGCTGCGAGCGTGGCAAAGAAAACGTCCAGCGCGAGCGTGTCCGTCTGCTCGTTCTTGGCGGCCTCGAGCAGCTTGTGCGTCGTCCTCTTGAACGCATCGGCGCCGAGGGAAAGCCCCAGCAGCGCCCCGCGTACGGCGAGTTGCCGGCGCGCCTCCTCCTGCGTCGCGGCGTCCGGGCTTGCCGCTTGGATCGCGAGTTCCTCGTGGGAAGCGCCGTGGAGCGGCGAGAGCGCGTCGCTCGCGAGCAGTCCGTTCACGTCGTGCGCGAGATCGTTCGCTGAGACGAAGCCCTGCTCGTTCAGGACGAAGAGCGCCGCCGCCCGGCTCATTCCTTCGCTGAACCAGAGCCCGCGCAGCTCCTCGGCTGGGGCGCGGCTCCCGATCCACAAGGCGCCGCCCAACGTACGCTGAGCCCAGAGTTGCGCGACGCGAATCCGCGCCTGAGGCGTCCAGGGCGCAGACACGTCGGCGGAGATCAGGGCGCCGCGCGTTCTCCGGACGATCGCGTACGGTTCGCTCGGGTGGGTGCCCGAGAGCATGATCAGCCCAACGCTCGCGTCCTCGGGGCTACGCCGCAGATCGAAGAAGCGATCGAGGCTCGAGCGAAAGGACGCAGACTCCGCCGCGATCCAGCGCGGATCAAACGATACGTAGCCGAGCGACGCAGCGTGATCGTTGCCTTCGGCGCCACGAAACTCCGCGCTGGTCAGGTTGCCGAAGACATAGGCCGCGTGCCGTAGATCCTCCACTCGCCGCGTTGCGACGATGACGTCGTCGAGCCCAAGCGACGAGGCCGCTTGCTTGTGAAAGGAAACATCGGGCGCGAGCTCGAGACGCAGCGCGATGGCTTCCGGTTGTATGGGCAGCGCCAGGACCTGCTCTCCGCAGAAGTGCGCAAAGTCCGCGTCGACCGCGAAGCGACAGGGCGTGCGATCCGGCTCATCACTTTGTTTGGGTCGCACGCTGTACGCGAGCTCGACCGGCGGCTCGAGCGGACCGTCGGCGCTGATCGAGAGCGACGCGCCCAGCTGCGACGTCTTCACCTTCACGGCTCCGCGAGCACCTCGGAGCACCAGGTCGCTGATCTCGCTGCGCTTCGAATCCTCGAGCAACCACTCGCGCGGTACTTCGCTCCGCGATGAGACGCGAACCTCGACCGAGCCGGCCTTCGGCTGCGGGGTGATCGTGACCGTGAGTTCGGCTTCCGCGCCGGGCGCGACGGCCTGCGCGACGACGTTCGGTGTTCCGCGGTCGACCTCGGGCGCGGCCGCGAAGGGAGCCGAGACGGCGGTGCAGCTTGGAAGAAGGAAGAGTCCGAGCATTCGCTTCATCCATCCCAGGCTAGGACTCCTTCGTCACGCGACCTGCTGCGTCAGGTCATGGGAATGTCACGGCTCGCGGTGAACCTTCTATTCAAAGGTCCTCGAGTACGAGCGCTAGTTCGTGCGTTTCCGCGCTAGGCTCCCGTCGCGAGGAAGACGAGATGGCAAGCTCGAAGCTGGATGGGTGGGTCGCGACGATGCTTGACGGTTGCAGGCCGGGCGCCGTCCCGAAGGTTACCGCTCCAGAAGACCAGCTCGTCGAGGCAATCGCGTTCTTCGATGGGCGCCGCAGCATGATCTTTGGGATGGAGGCGACGGTCGCTCGGCTGGAGGATGCGCCTGGTCTGCGTGCTCGCGCGGTCGATGCGCTGCGCGCGTTCTTCGACGCTGAGTGCGCGGCGGGCAACCTTCGCGGCTGTGACGTGCTGCTCGATCGCGCGCGGCGAAAAGGCGTGGCGCTCGATTTCGAACTCCCTGCGGCGCTTTGGGCACACGCGGAGGCCGAACGCAGGCGTCGGCGCGAGCTCGCCGCGCTGCCTTCCCCGCTCGCGACGCTGGACGCAGTCGTCCCGGGTCTCCGCGCGGAGGTCCGTGAGCTCAGCGGCGACTTGAACGTTGGCTATCTCCGCACGCATGGGCGACTCCTCACGCACCCGCACGACGTGGCGCTGACGGACTTTGCGTGGGTCGACTGGCACGAAGAGGACGACTGGTTGGGTTGGCCCGAGGCGAACACAGATCCGCTGATCTTCCCGCTGGGCCAGGGCGGCGGTGCCGTCCTCGGACTGCTCCTCGACGCGCGGAGCCCGAACCGTACGCCGGCGGTCGTTTGCGAGACGGCGGACCGCTGCGTCTGGATCGCGCAGGCACTCTCGTCGCTCGACGACATGGTGGATGCCGCGGTCCGTAACAAGGGCAAGCGCCGCGCGCCGTTGGTCGAGGCCGCGCGCGGCGCGCCAGGTGAGCACGTCGAGGAGGTGCTTTCGCCGGCCCGGCGCGCGGCGCGCATCGCCGCAGGGCGAGAGGTGGTCGCCGCGGAGACCGATGCGGGGCGCGACGCAGCGCTCGAGCAGTTGCTCGCGAGTTTTCCCGAGGTAAGCCCAGCGCTGGCCCGCACGAGCCTCCGAGCGCGCTGGCTGCGCGCAGCGCGCTGAGCGTCGACGACGTCAGGTTACGCTTGCCCGATCAGTCGCCCCAATCGACGCCGACGCGCTCGAGCGTCTGCGCGAGCGGGGCAGGGTCGGGCTCGGACACCCGCCCGCTGGCGAGCCACTCGGGGGGCACGGTCAGGAGCACGGCCTTCTCCTCGGCCGTCAGAGTGCGCCGCGCGTTCACGAGATCGCGCGCGACCTGAGCGCAGACCTCGACCTGCTCGGGCAGCAGCGAGTGAACCTCTGCGTCGAACTGCCCGTCGAGAATCCCGCACCAGTCGTGCGTGTCCGACGCGTCCTGCGTGGTCACGAGCAGCGGCCCACCTTCGAGCGCGTAGAAGCCCGCCGTCGTGAGGTTGCGCAGGCGCTGCGCGAGCCGCGTCGCGAGCGGGAGCAGAGCTTCGGGTAGCGTGTCGAACCACTGCAGCGGTCGATAGTCCTCCGGGTCGATCTCGCCTCCTGCAGCCTCGCTGTTCGCACTCTCGTGGTCGAACACGAGCCCGACGACGCCGACTGGTTCCCACCCGACCAGCATGCTCATGCCGCAGTCGTCAGCGTAGGCGAGCGCCCCTTCGCTGGGCCACGGCCAGAGGCCCTGCTTCGCGAAAAGCACCCCGCGTTTGGGACCTCCGTCTGGGAAGGCGAGGGCCGAGTAGTACTCGGACAGGCTCACGATGAGATGGAGCGTCAGCATCTGGACCCGGAGCTCGAGGCGAGAGACGGTGGTCGAGATCATCGCCGATTCCTACCATGTGGGGTGCAAGCTCCGCGACCGCTGTCGAGCGTACGTGGCCGATCTCCCGGTGGTCCGAAGCAGCTTGTTCGCGAAGCGGCTGCACCGGCTAGACTCGGATCGCAACAGTGGCTCATTTCCATACCGTTCCGTGGCTTCGGAGTTCCTGGGCGATGCTCGCGGTGGGGTGCGCAGCGGTCGCAACCACCGATGCTGGTCCCACCGCCGAAACCTCCGTCGCTCCTGTTGACCCTGCTGTGGTGACGAGCCCTAGCGACCCGACGGAGGGCCGCGAGGCTCAACTGGCGATCAGCGATCCGGAGCTCTTGGCGAGCCTCGAGGGTGAGGGCTTTGGCTTGAGCGCAGTGCTCGGACTACCCAACGCGCAGAACGCTGAGCAGCTTTCAAAAACGCGTCTCGGCGGCGTCTTCCGCGTCTTGCGTGAGGACGTGCGCAAGGCGCGCGTGGAGCATCCTGTCGCGCGCGTCACCCCGACGCTCGGCACGCGCCTTTTCGACGTCGAGTGGTTCCGATCGAAGGAGATGCGCTTCAAGCTGATCGGCGTCTTCAACCGGCTCGATCGACGTCCTTTTTACGAGGCGAGCTGCGGTGAGGTGCGCTTCGTCTACCGGCTTGCTTATGAGACGGTCCACGGCGGCGAGCCGATGGCGGGCAAGCTACCGCTCACGCTGAATGTGGTTTTCCTCGTGCCTGGGTCGGACTGCCGCGAGGTTGCGCGAAGCTGGTTCAGCCCTGCCGGTAAATCCAAGCGGGACGCGCTCGCGTGGCTCCGCTCCGAGGGCGCGTTGACCGAGGGCGCACGTGGGGCGTGGCGCCTCAAAGCGCTGGAGACCAACCTCCAAACAGTGCGCATTCAGTCCACGGCGCACCCCTCGATGGGCGGTCATATCGAATATTCGCTGCGCGTATTTCATCGCGACGAAGCGAGCGGAGAGTTCGCACCGGCGCCGCTCGAGAACACGCCCGATGTTGAGCGGCTCGCGAAGGAACCGGAGCTGAAGCAGCGCCTGCTTTCGTGGCTGCGATCGCAAGCTGCGTTGGTCGCCGCCGACGAGGGGCGGCTCAAGCTGCCGGATGAGTTCAACGCCACCCGCGCACGTTCGGTGTCACCGCGCGGTCTGCTCCGGATCGAGAACCGTCCGTTCACGAGGCTGTTTAGCGAGGCCGACTTTGCGGGCGTGGAGCTTTCGCGCTTCGCGACGATCCCGAGCCCCGCGGCCTTGTTGCGCCGTCTCGATGGGCAGAGCTGCGCGGGCTGTCACCAGAGCCGACCGATCGCAGGCTTTCATCATGTCGGTGAGGACGGCCCGAGCGAAACGCTCAATGCGCTCGCCTTTGGTTCGTCGGCGCACTTGCTCGCGGATCTCGAACGACGGGAAGAGTACTTGAGAGCCGTGGCGCGCGCTGAAGAGCCCAAGGAACTCCGCCCGCAAAGCGAGCGGCAAGGCCAGGAGGGAACGTTCGGCGCTCCCTGCGGTTTGGGGGACCCTGGCTTTCGCGATTGGACCTGTGGTGAAGGGCTTCGCTGTGAAGCGCTGGAGGACCCGAAGGTGGGCATCTGCGTCGATGATGAGCTGGTGGGCGCTCCCTGCGCGAGCGGCCGCTACGTTGCTGGCTCCGCGCCCAAGGACGATCGCATGCAGGGTCTCGAGACGCATACCTGCGACGCGAACGCCTGCTGGAACAACATGAACGCCTTCCCACAAGGCTCCTGCCGCGTCAGCTGCGACACGCTGGGGAAGAACGGCGTTTGCCTCGACTTCCAAGACACCGACGCGCTGCAAGGCTGCCTCATTCAAGGCAAGAGTGCCTCGTTCTGTGGCAGTCGCTTCAAGTACGCACATGGCGATCGGGCGTGCGACAAAACGCATCCTTGTCGCCAGGACTACGTATGCGCGCGCGTGACCGGCGGCTCGAACACAAGTGAGGAACGCGGCGCGTGCATCCCGCCCTACTTCGTCGTCCCGCTGCGCCTCGACGGCTACCCGCTCAAAAAGACCCGCGACTTCGATCCGTAAGGACGTGCTGGGCGGTTAAGCGCGAGCGTCGAGTGCCTTGACGATCGCGCTCGCTATGCGGGCGATGGCCGTGCTCGGATCGACCCCATCGCTCACAAGCGCGCGTGCCGCGCAAACTGCAGCGAGCGCTGCGCAAACCCGCGGTGTGGGGGGCGCTATGAACCCCTCCAGGGCACCCGACCAGACCGTGTGCACAGCGAAGTCAGCTGCCTCGGCTATCCATCCGTCGACGAGGTCGAAGTCGCTCCAGGCGCGCATTTGACGCGTGGGATCGAAGGAGGCACGGGCTAGCTCTTGATGGGCCAGGCTAGGTTCAGCGAGCCAGGTGCTGACCGCTGCTAGCTGCGCATCGACCCACTCCCGACCGACGACCGTGTCTTCCGCGTCGGGCGGCAACCGATCCAGCACTGCGATGACCGCACCCCGCGCTGCACGCGCAGCAGCACCGCGGTCATCGGCCACGCTCGCCGCCGTCCAGCGCGCGATGGCTGCGTCCGCGTCTGTCGTCGCCCAGGACGGCAGCTCCGCGAGGAGCGGCAACTCGTTCATTGCTGCTACCGGATTTGTGGCCTCAGCCATCGCACGCAGGGTGTTTGCGATCATTGGACGGCGGTCGGTCGGGGAACAGGAAGATTGGCGTCAGCGTCAGCGATCTCGCGGACCTTCGCACCATGGTAGCGTTGGCCCGTGCAATCGCGCGCTCTCGTCCTCTTCGGTCTCGTCGCCTGCGGGGAGCCTCTCCCGGCCGCAGCTCCACCCGCGCGCTCGACGCCGCCCCCGACAGCCTCGAACTCCCCGGCGCCGAGCGCGTCCGTCGAGGCCTCCGCCAGTGCGTCCGCCTCCGCCAGCGCCGAGCCACCCAGCGACGATAACGCGGTGGTGCCGCCCAGCGCGCTGCCGACCTTCGACCCGGCGATCGTGAAGAAGCTGGGCCCCGAGGGTGTGCGCGCTCTGGAGGTCGCAGCCAGCGTGTGCCGTGCGGTCGTCGGGACGAGGGACGGCAAGCTGAGGGTGGGGTGTCAGAGTTGCCCGCCGTTCCGGCGCGAGACGGGCCCCAATGGCGCGGTCGAGGTGCTGCCCGACAACGCCGACTTCTACCCGCTCGAGGCGGCCTACTTCGGCAGCTTCACGAAGGCGGGCGCCGACGAGGTCGCGGCCGTGTTTGCTGGCTGCGAGCCGTACGCGGGCAACTATGGCGGGACGCTGCTCGCCTCGCGCGACAAGGCCAAGAGCCCGGTGTGGGTCGCGCGCTCGTATCGCAGCGGCTTTCACCCTGAGACGTGCAAGCCGTACCGCCTGCCGGACGGACACAGCGCGCTCCTCTGCCAATGGACGACCGGCAAGCAGACGAGTTCCGACCTGCTCGATCTCTACGACTTCACCGTCGGCGACGAGAAGGATGTCGAGAAGGGCTGGTCCCGCGTGTTCGAAACCTTCAGCGACACCTTCAGCAGCTGCATCAATGGCGTGCTCCCAGGCGCCTCTGTCGTCGCTGGCAACCTCGACGCGTTCCGCCTGGTCCCACAGGCCGGAGCGCCCGACAAGGTGGAGGTGGACGTGACCTTCGGCGCGGCCAAGCCTGAGGGGGCGTTCCAAGCGGGTTGCAAGAAGCTGCTGGCCGAACTCGAAAAGCCCGACAGCAAGGGCTTCGATTTAAGCAAAGTGATCCCGCGCCAGAAGCTCAAGCTCACGCTGGTCTGGGACGGTAAGGCGCTCGTCCTCGACGCGGCGAGCAAGGGGCGCTGGCAGGTTCTGCAGCCCAAACAGCCGGAGGTCCAATAGCGGCGGACCGCGTAGCTGGCGGCTGCAATGGCCATCAACCGGAATAGCGCCCCAAGCAAATCGCGAGAGTCTGCAGGCGCGCGCCAACGTCTGGCAGCGCCTTTTGCCACGCGCCGGGACCAGCCTCGGTGCGCATGGCCTTGATGGGGGACTTGGCGAGCTGCTCGAGCTGCCGTTGATCGACCTTGACCCGTGTTACCCATTGGCTGAACACGGAGACGTACTCGGTGACCGGGTCGTTCGTGACGCCTTCTATCTTCGGCGCAGACCTCTCCGTGACGAAAACGAGCTTGGCGCCGTCCTCGAAAGCGACCTCAATCTCGGCACCTGCGGGGATGTCTCCGGACACCGAGCCAGGACTTGCCCACATGATGAGCAGCGTCGTGCTGTCCTTGGAGCGGGTGAGCCCCAGCGCCCTGAAGTTGTCGTCGTAGTGGAAGACGTTGTGTTTCAGCTGTCCGTCGAAGTCGTCGAGTTCCTCGACCGCGACTTCACACGACTCGGGACCTGTCTTGACGACGAAGGGACCACATCCAATGGCCGCGCAGCACGCGACCACGACTGCACCAAGCACGATCTGACGCATTCTCCGCAAGGTGTCACGCGCGCATCGAGTAGTCAAAAGACCATCGAGCGAAGTGGTGGTGCGTGTGGCCCTTAGCCGCGCTGCGCGCCCTCATTCGAAGCGAGCGAAGAACGTCTCGGGCTGCGACATCATGTGGGCTCCTGAGATCGAGGCGCCCCCGGCGCTGTACACTACGCCGTCGAAGAGCGGCGCCTGATGGCAGTGCGCTCTCGTGAGAGGAAGCTCGTTTGGCAGGCTCTCGAACGCACCGATTGTCCCATCTGCTTGGAACGGTGCTCGCTGCACGCGGCCGATGAAGTCGCCGGTGTCACTCGTGCCCTCGAGACCGAACACCAGGTAGAGCGCTCCGTCGTGCGCGAAGGCAGCGTGGACCGCCAGCGGACTCGGCACTTGTCCGACGACCGTCCAGCTACCGAGTGAGCCGTCGGAGCCGATCTCCGACCGCAGCACGTCGCTGAAGTTTTCGTCCTCGTAAGGGAAGGGGTCTCCGTCGAAGCGGTTCAACCCGGCGATGACGTAGAGCGCGTTGTCGTGGGCGACGAGCGCGTGGTGGCTGCGGGGTTCGGGGAGCGGCGTGTCGAGCTCCCAGCTCCCGACTCCACTCTCGGAGAAGGTCGCGCGCTCGACCGACGCCTGACTGGTCCCATCGGCTTGGATACCGCCGACGACGTAGACGTGATCGTTGGCTGTGGCGAGGGCGACGTGGAAGCGCGGGGTGTTCAACGTGGGACCCGCTTCGAAGCTGATGGAGCCATCGGCTTGAACGGCACCCAGATCCGTCTTTGCGCTGGGCCCGCCGTTCGAACGAATACCACCGGCGATCAGCACGCGTGACCCCGCTTGCGCAACGCCGGGGCCGAGCGTGACCAAGCTGCCGATGGTCTCGAAGGTGCCGAGGCTGCCGTCCTCGAGGATCGGCGCGCGCTCGATCTCCGGTACGACGGCCTCCATGTCCACGACGCCACCCAGGACGTAGAGATGAGGACCTGCTTCGGACGCTGCGATGAAGGTCGCGTGATGGTCGCGCGCATGAGCGAGGCTCGGCGCTGCTTGCCAAGCACCGAGGGTCGTGACGCAGGCACCACCTTCTTCGTGGCTACCGGCCGGGCAACCGCCACCACTACCGCCGCCGCCCAACTCAGCGCCGCCGCTACCGCCTTGCGGCGCACCTCCCGCGGACTCGAGGCCATCATCACATGCGGCACCAAGCGCCGTGAAACAGGCCCAAAAGGCCAAGACAACGTGAGATCGCATGGCGCCCGCTCGAGCAGGAACCGCGCCAGCCAAATCGTGCGGCGAAACGGCTCATCGCTTCGCACAGTTCGATGGACCGTAAAGAACCTGACGGCCGCGCGGGTGGAGCCGAACTCAGCCTCGGTTGCAGTCACTGAATTACGCAAGATGGCGCATCGGCAGGCTTGAGGAAGCCAGCTCCGTCGAGGTCGAGGAGGCTCCTTAGCTCGGCGCCCCCGTACTCGACCACGCGGCGCAGCTCGCCGTTCTCGAGCTCGCCGACCACGAGGAAGTGGAGCGACCCAGCTTTGCGAGAGGGCGCAATCCCGAGCAGGGGAGCGACAAACGTCGCGCGCCGCTCGACAGCGCAGACGGCGATCGTGGCACCGCCGAAGCAATCACTGACGGTAGTCTTGTCGGGCGTGGTGCCGAGGCCCTGCGCGAGCTCGGGCGCGGTGCCGAACAGCGCCGGAGCGTCTTCGGCGAGGAGCTGGTTCGACACGAGGACGGGCTTTGCTCCCGGAGCTGCCGGGCCGACGATCCAACGTGAAAGCGTGGTCGCGGTAGCGGAGGGCGTCGCGCCCACGAGCAGCTGCGGCGGTGTCGAAGGTGCAGCGGGCGGCTTGCGGTTGGGCAGGCAATGACGATACCCGGCGCCTACTTGGCCGTGTCGGGTCGCATCGTCGAAGTAGAGCGTCTCCTTCGTGATGAGCCCGTCGTCGCCGAGCTCGAGCACGCTCGCTCCGAGCACACCCCATAGTCGTACCGGGTGCTCGCCGCGGACGCCCCACTCGACGACGGCGCGCTTGCCCGATTCGATCGCGCGCAGCACGAACCGCTTGTCCGGACCGTCCACCAGCGACTCTACGTGGCTCTGGGCGCTCACCGGCTCGTTGCCCCAGCTCAGCACCCGCGCGTTCGGCGCATAGAGCTTGGCGAGCCCACTCGGATCGCGCGACTCGGAGGCGCGCTCGAACTCCTCGATCCAGCGGCGGAAAGGCGCCGAAACCTCGGTGCGAGCGGCCGGCTCGCTTCCGCGGCTCGGCACGGAGGCGACGGCCAGAGGCTCTGGCGCCGAGGAGGCGCATGCGCTGAGGATGAGGGCGAGCGTGAGGTTAGGAAGTGCTCGGGACATCGTCATCATCGTCATCATCGTCCCCGTCGTCGTCCTCAGCGTCGTCGTCATCTTCACTGTCTTGCTCTTCGTCATCGCCTTCATCATCATCATCATCCCCGTCGTCTTCATCCTCGTCTCCGTCGTCGCCGTTGAGCCGTTCGGTGATACGCGACCGAACGCTGGATAGCTCGGGCTCGCGTAGCAAGGCGCGCAGGTGACTCGCGAGTTGAGTCAGGGTTTCAACGCTGTTGCTATCGAGCTCGATGCGCGAGCCCACAATCGCGAAGCGAAACTCACCGCCGGAATTCCAATCCTTGAGCAGCTCGGCGAGGACCGCCGAAAGGACGTGGTGTCCATGTGGCTCGTCGACGCCGGATAAGACCGGCTTCAGCTGGTCGCGCTCGATGAGCAAGGTAAGGCCCTCGCGACCTGCCAAGGCCAGGGAGAAAGGCTCGACAGCGGCGGGCTCGAGATCGAGCTGTCGCGCGCCGTCCGCCGCTGGCTCGAGACGCGTGCCCTTGGTCTCGAGCACCGCAGCGCCCTCGAGCGAAACAGCGTCACGCCCAGCGAGCGAGCCGCCAAGGCTGCGCAGCGACGCGTCCTCGAGCTCTAGCGCGGTGGAACGCGCAGCCGTGACGTCGACTCTGGTGAGGCTGACGGCGGCGCCCGCGGTCACTCGCAGGCCCGCCGTGGCCTCCGCGTCGACGCGCCCTTCGATGACGGTGAGGACGGCGTCACCGTTGACGCTCACGCACGCGGGCTCGCCCTCGCCGTGCGCGCGAAAGCTCGTACCGCGCGAGCGCAGCTGCCGGCCCTGATCGAGGTGGAGCACGCCGGGCCTGCCGCTCAGGCGGCCGCCTTCGATGCTCGACTCTCCGGCCCCACGCAGCACCACCGCGGCTTTGCCCGCGCCAGTGACGTCGCAGTCGACGAGCTTCAGCCGTGCCCCGTCATCGGCGAAGATCGCGCTCTCGCCGTCTGCTTGCACGTGGCAATGGAGCAACGTCGTGGAAGACGCGCCCATCAGCCAGACCGAAGGGTAGGTGGTTGGAGCGATGGTCAGCTTCGAGGCCACGAGCCGTGCTTGGTTCTGCACCACGACCGCGCAACCGGTGCCGCCTCCCAAGGCCATGCCCTCGACCGTCACCGCGCCCGAGACGATGCCGAGATCGTTGCCTGCGCTGCGCGTGATCGAGCCACCACGGAGCGCGCACGCCGAGGACGTGGTCATGAACAGCGCTCCGGAGGCGGCGCTCGCTTCGATCACCAGGTCCTGTGCGACGAGCCGTGCGCCCTGCAGCACGTCGACGCCGTTGCCTTTGGTCGCGCGGATCGAGACGTCGACGATCTCACTGACCGAACGGTTGGCCAAGCTCAGACCCGAGGCGCCGGCGTTCGCGATTTGCAGGCGCTCCACGAAGAGTTCGACGTCGTCCTTTGCGACGACGCCCGCCCCTCCGGGCGAGTCCACCTGGCAGTCGATGAGCACGATCTTGGAGTCGGCCTCCGCGAGTACGCCGTGCGCGCCAGCCCGTTCGATAAGGCAGCCGACCAGCACCAGGTCGGCTCTCGGTCCAACGGCGTACGCGCCACAGCGACCAGTCCTCATCACACAATCGACGAGCCGCGCGTACGCCGAGCCGAGCCAAACGGCCTGCTTGGTCTCGCCGTCCTCGTCGCGCCCGGCCTCGAATTGGAAGCCTTTTACCAGCGAGTTGCTCTCAATCACGAGCGGCGCATCTTCATTGCAGCGGACGATCACTTCGCCCTCGGCGATCAGCTCGACAGCCTCGCATAGGTTGACGCTCTCTTCGTATACGCCCGCGAGCACGCGGATCCGACTCGGTTTCTCGAGCGCGTCGAGCGCCTCTCCGATCGTGGCGTAGGTACCTCCGGCGCTCGCCGGTCCTACGACGAGCTCGGGTAGTACGTCGGGCACTGGTGCCGGGATATCTCCCGACAGATCGATATCGAAGGGGAGATCCCAGGCGCCGCCGGGCGCGATCAAGAACTCCGTCAGCGCCTCGATGTCGTCCTCGCCCGCGCCCCAAAGGTTTTTCCCTGCCGCGTAGGAAAGGCCCACTTCACGCCATGAATTGAATACAGCCTGCAGACCTCGGGCGGACTCGACGAGCAGGCTCCAAGCCTCCTCCAGCTCGATCAGGTAGGCGACGTAGGACCAGCCGGCGACACACGACGCGCGCACCAGATCCCAAGCAAGGTAGTCGTCGGCGGGCCGGCCTGTTCCGGCCGCATAGTCGAAGCGGTGACCCTCCTTCAGCAGCCAACGGATCTGTTCTCGCGCCTCTCGAGGAGAGCGGACGCCCCAGAAGTCACGCAGGCGCAGGCTGCTGTACCAGGAGCACATCGGACGCGGCTCTCCGCCGACGCGCAGGTGGCTCGTTCGATTGAGCTCCACGAGCACGGCCTGCGTCGCGAGCACCCAGCGCTGGGCTTCCGTTCGCGGGGGAGGCGGGCCACCGAACTTGCCCTCGCGATCAGCGCCTCCTGCGTCTTGTCCATCTTCGCCGTCTGACGTCTGTGCCACGCGCGCAGGCTACACGAGCCTTCACGGTGACGGCGGGATCGCCTTCTCCAGGCTACTTTCGCGTGCATCATGCGCGACTCACGCTCGGCCCAAAAGTGCTCCGAGCAGTGTAGCTCCGCACACGAGCGCTAGCGTGAGCGCGAGGACCGTCCGCAGCTTCCACATGGCGTGGCGCGCGGTAGGAGCGCGCACATCGATGCCCCAATGCTTCGCTAGGCGAAGGAGTGAATCGACGTTGCCGCCGCGCAGCAGGTCCAAGACGGCGCTCGGATCATTCGCGCGCTTGGCCTTCTCGTAGCGCTGCTTGTTTTCATCTGAGGTCTCGCGATCCAGCGCTAGCGGCCACTTCTCACCGTCGTTGGTCCCTTCGGACGGGTCAAAGAAGTAGATCGACTCCCATGCTTGGGGCGTCCCCTCGGCGCTTTTCCAGTGCTCTTCCTCGCACACGAGGCGCCGCACGAGTTCACCACGCTCCCAGTGTTCGAGCACCTCGCAGCTCGCGTTCGTCTGCAGCATGAACGCAAGGACTGTCCCCTCGAGTTCTGCCGAGAGCGCCGCTGCAAAACGTGGGGGCTCGATGCTCGCGAAGTTGACCTCCGCGTGGATGTACACCCAGGCCCCCTGCGGCCCGAGCATGGTGAGTCGATACTTCCGGGCGAGAGCGGAAAAATCGCGCTCACCGACCTCGACGAAGGCACCGCAACAGGTGGACATGGGACGCCTACTTACAATGGGGCTTTGGCGTCTTGTCCCTTTTTTCGTCGAAGGGTTGGCCGTTGCTCTAATCGATGGCGCCGCCTTCACCACGCGGCCGCGGACAATGGCCGAGCGTGCCGTGTTACAAACCGCTCGATGCGGATCGGTCCTGTGCTGCTCCTCCTGGCCGGAGGCGTTTGGGAGTGGACCTCGAGCGAGAGCTACGGAGACAAAGAGCTTCGGGGCGGCAATGGCGGCGAACCAGATCGGTACGGCGCGGTCTCCTTCGTCGGTCGAAGTGGCCCTACCAACGCGAGTAACCACATCGGGTTTCGCTGTGCGAAGGCAGAGCCCGCCACCGCTCCCTCGAAGGCCGAAGCGATGTTTCGCTAAAGCCTGACAACAGCAGGCCTACGCGAGCTGCAAGGAGCTCCTGCTACGTCGCTCCATCAGTCCACGTAACGCCGCGTCAGAACGAAAAGGTGAGCGACATACTCGGGCCCGCATAGATCTCTGCGGCGACGTTCTCGTACACGCCTCCCTCCGACTGCTCCAAGCGCGAGTAACCAGCGCGGAACAGCTCGACTGCGGTGCGGATGCCGAACAAGTTCGTTGGCCGTAGGTGGAGGCCAACGCCGAAGTGTCCGCTCACGCTGAGCTGCTCCCAATAAGGGCCAAATTGCGCGTTGATGCGCGGCGTGATCGAGCCGCCGATCTCTACCTTCGGTAGGATCGGTACGTCGAGTCGCAGCGCGACCGAGCCCCCGACGCTCCATGCGGTGGTGCGAACGTCTTCTTGTTCGGCCGCCGTTTGGTAGACCGAGCCCTCGAGCCCAAACGCGATCCACAGCGGTCCGGCGATGCGCGGGCCCCCGCTGACGCTCACGCTCGGAATGAGCCCGCCCAACGTACCGGCGCTGCCAACTCCCGCGCTCAACGTCGCCACCGAGGCGCCGGCGTTCACTCGAAAAACCTGCGCGTCGCGCTCAGCGGCCTCCCGCGCTTCGAGCTCCTTCGACGCTGGTGCGTCCTCCTGCTTCGTCTCCAGATCCTGCGCGAAGATCTCGAACTCCGCGCAAACGCTAACGCCCCCGACACACACGAATGCGAGCCAACGATTCATTGATGGTCCCTCCAGTTGCCGAGTGGAACCGCAGGCGACGCGCACCGATTCCGAGGAGGCGGCTGTTTGCCACAATGTCGCGGAAGGCCGAGTGGACCGTATTCAGTTGCTGGCAGGAGGTGTGACGCCTGTTCGCCGACTAGCGCCTTGCAACGTCAACTCCAGGCGGTCGAGCGGGTACTTTTGCGCGCGCAATCGAGCCAAAATCCCCTCGTAGACGTCCGGGGGCATGGCCGGGCTCCGACTCAAGATCCAGAGGTAGTCACGCCCAGGGCTACCAACGACCGCATACGAATAGTCAGGCGCGAGATCGATGATCCAGTAGTCGCCCCAGAACGGCTTGAAGAACGTCACCTCGAGCTTCGCGTTGGTCACGTCGTCGAGGACGCGAGCGACGCCATCCGCACGCTCCACCTCCCCGTCGAGCGCCTCGAGATAGCAGCGGTTGGTCACATCAATGTCGCCGTCTTCTCGCTTCTCATAAGTGGCCGTGGTGCCCGTACATCCAGCTTGGAACCACTGCGGGAACTTGGCGATCTCGTACCAGGTGCCGAGATAGCGGCTGAGATCGACCTTGGGAACCGTCTTGAGCGGGGGAAGTCCGAGCCGGTCCGTGGTGCTGGTCGTCGCGCAGCCCGAGAGGCCCGCCACGAGCAGCAGCCCGCCAAGGACCTTGAGGTGGATCTTCATCGCCGGAGTGTATGCCCGTGGAGAGCGAGGCGCTTGGATGCGCTTGCCGCCCGGAGCGCGCCTGGGCTCGGCCCTCCTCGTCGTGGTGCCGGCGTGGCGGGCCGAGTAGCCTCGGTTCATGGCAGGGGACGCGAAGCTTTTCGTGCGTGATGGCGAGGCTTGGGTTGAGCACCCGCATGGTGCTGAGTCTGCCGAGGCGCTCTCGCGGGCGCACCGGACGACAGTCGTCGAGTGGTCGATTTCGACGGCGGTCGATCAAATCTGGATCCTTGCGTACAGCGAAGGGCAGCTCGTTCGCGAGTTGCGGTACGCGCGGGACGACGGCTGGTTCGAGCGTGGCGAACCGCTTTCGTTCGAGGACGCTCGTGCGCTCGCGCCGTGGCGAAGCGAGCGAAGTTTGCTCGCGAGCCCGGATGGCTATGAGGTGCTTGAGGCGTTCCTCGGACGTCGCCCCCCCGAGCCAGTGGTGGAGCCCGAAGCGACGCTCCGGACCACGTTTGCGCCGGTTCACGCAGGCGAGCTCCGAGCGATCGCCGATCGCGCTCTGGTCCCCATCTCAACGGTGCTCGAGGCGAGTTGGCAGCTGAGCAAGCTCGCTCTTTACGATCGCTTCATGGCACGCGCGAACAAGCTCGGGCTCGACCTAACGAAGCTCGTCGAAGACACCTCGCCGCCACCGCCCTGCGAGCATCTCCCCAACTTCATTCATGAGCCGGCCGAGCTACCCGCGATCGATCTCACGCGCTACCAGGTCGATGCGATCCCACACCACTTAGCCGTGTCCGCAACGGTGCTCGCCGAGCTCGAGCACATGGCGACCATGTTCGATGTGCCCGGCTTTAAGCTCCTCGATCAGGCGTACCTCTTGGCGCGCTCACGGCTTGTGTAGGGCGGAGCGCCGGATAACCGTGCCGCGGTCTCGATTGTGGAATGGGTCCGCGCGCCCGGCACAATCGCCACGATGGACGTAAGGTTTCGCCCGCGCCCGAGACTAACGGGGGCATGGTTGATGGAGTGCCCTTGGAGCCGAGAGCGAGAGCAGACTTATCGGAGGCGCCCTCGGAGGCAGCGTTCGCCGAGTTGATGGCCCGCCACGGCCCTGGTCTGGCGCGGGTAGCGCGGGCGTATTCGCGCACCGAGGCGGACGACCTACTTCAGGAGATCACCCTGGCGATCTGGCAGGCGCTGCCGGGGTTTCGCCAGGCTTGTTCGGAGCGGACGTTCGTTTTTCGTGTCGCCCACAACCGTGCCTGGACCTTCTCCGAGCGACGGCGCGCACGGCCAACGCACGAGCTCGACGAGACCATCGCGGGCCCGGGCGATCCGGAAACGTCCCTCGCCGAGGCCCGGCGGCGTGACGCGCTTTGGGACGGTATCCGTGCGCTGGCACCGCCGGCGCGCATGGTGCTCACCTTGGCGCTCGAGGGGCTCAGTCACGAGGAGATCGGCGAGGTACTCGGGGTTTCGGCAGGGAGCGTTGCGGTGCGGCTCAGTCGCGCGCGGGCGCAGTTGCGAGAGTGGATGCAAGGAGGTACGCGATGAAGATCGAGGATGAGTGGGCCCAGTGGGAGAGTGACTTTCGGTCGCCACCGCGCCGCACGATTGACGCGGCGGTGCTCGACGGTCTGATCAAGAAGAGCCGCCGCAAGACGATGCTCGCGCGCGTCGCTCAGTTCGGCAGCCCGATCTTCGGACTGGTGGCGTTCGGGGTGCTCGTGACGCGTACGCCCGCACTTTGGCCGTTTGCGTCGCTGTGCATGGCAGGGTTCTTCGCCATGCTG
This sequence comes from Polyangiaceae bacterium, assembly GCA_044376115.1. GTDB lineage: Bacteria > Myxococcota_A > Polyangia > Polyangiales > Polyangiaceae > Xiheicaenibacterium. The sequence continues at coordinate 157,255 of JBILLK010000007.1, forward strand.
CTCTACGCGACGCACGTGCAAGGCCGCAGCGCAGCGCAGTCGCCGACCGTCGCCGGCTACGTAGCGCTCGAGCTCGAGCGCAAGCGGCTCGAGCTGAAGATCCACAAGGTCGGCGTGCTGTTTCAGGGCCTGTTCACTGTCGCATTCGGACTGTGGCTGCCGTACTTCTTGATGACGACGCGTGAAGCTCAAGTGGCGAACCTGCCGTGGCTCGTTGCGCGGCTCGTGTTCGCAGCCGTCGCATTCCCCGCGGTGTGGCTGTATCTGCAGCACAAGGGGACGAAGCTCGAGGCCGAGGTGAAGAAGCTTGAGGCGCTCCAGGGAGATCTCGTGGAGGTTCGAACTCCGGAAGCGACGAAGTCGGAGTCCGACCTCGGATAGCGAGTCTGGAAAGGAGCTAGTGGCTTTTCAGGGCGCAATCTGCCGCAGGTAGACGGCGCCGCTGTCTCTCTCTCCGTTGTTCGACTGGTCGCCGTTGACGCCCCGGGCGTTGCTGGCTTCGCGCACCGCCCCGACGGCAAGCGTGGTCTTGTCGAGCGCCAGGGTGTAGCCGAATTTGTCGCCCTCGTTGGTGTTCGTGGCCTTCAGGTACGCCCGTTGCGTCCACCCGGCGGGGCCTCGAACAAACAGGTAGACGGCCCCGCTCTCGTTCGCGGCATTGTTCCCTTGGTCGCCGTTCACGCCTTGGGCGGTGCTGCCTTCGTCGGGGGCTCCCACCGCCAGCGTGTCCCCTTCGAGCGCCACCGAAGAGCCGAAGGCGTCATCCGCGCCGGTGTTCGATGCCTTGAGGTAGGCCTGCTGGGTCCAGCCGGCAGATGTTCGAACAAACACGTAGACGGCCCCGCTCAGGAGGGCGGCGCGGTTCTCTTGGTCGCCGTTTACACCCTGGGCCGCGCTGTGCTCCATTGGCGCGCCCACCGCGAGCGTGTCCGCGTCGAGCGCCAAGCAGGCGCCGAAGCCGCCGCTCGAGTTCGACGCCTTGAGGTAGGCCTGCTGCGTCCAGCCGGCGGTAGTTCGAACAAATACGTAGACAGCGCCGCTGACGCTGTCGGCGTTGTTCTCTTGGTCGCCGTTCACGCCCCGCGCGGCGCTTGCTTCACCGCGCGCGCCTACCGCCAGCGTGTCCCCTTCAAGCGCCAGCGATTCGCCGAACTCGTCGTCATTGTCGGTGTTCGACGCCTTGAGGTAGGCCTGCTGCGTCCAAACCGACCCGCTGCGTGCAAACACGTAGACGGCGCCGCTGCCCTTCGCTGCGTTGTTCGTTTGGTCCCCGTTTACTCCACGTGCGGCGCTTGCTTCACCCGGCGCGCCGACCGCGAGCGTGTCCCCATCGAGCGCCACCGTCCAACCGAAGAGGTCCTCCTTATCGGCGTTGGACGCCTTGAGGTAGGCCTGCTGGGTCCACACCGAGCCGCTGCGTACGAACACATAAGCGGCGCTGCTGCCCTCGGTGCTGTTGTTGGCCTGGTCGCCGTTCACGCCGCGGGCGGCGCTGTCTTCGTTCCGCGCCCCCACCGCTAACGTGTCGCCATCGAGCGATAACGACCAGCCGAAGTAGTCCTCCGCGTCAGCGTTCGACGCCTTCAGATACGCCTGCTGCGTCCAGCCAGCGCTGCCGCGCACAAACACGTAGACGGCCCCGCTACGAACGGCGCCTTCGTTCGTCTGGTCGCCGTTCACGCCGCGGGCTGCGCCGGATTCGCCGTACGCGCCTACGGCCAGCGTGTCCCCGTCGAGCGCTAGAGCAAAGCCGAAGTAGTCTCCGCCGTTCGAGTTGGAGGCCTTCACGTAGGCTTGTTCGTAAACAGAGCAGCGGACGCCCAGGGCGACGAAGCACGCGTCGGTTGAAGCGTTCGACGGCGCCACAGCGACTTGGTCGGGAGTTGAATCGGCAGCGCGCTCAGCGCCGGCCGCAGGTGCCTCTCCCGCTGTTCTCGACGGGCCGGCGCAAGCTGCGGCCAGCCAGGCCGAGAGCATCCAAAGCATCGGCGCAAGCGCTTGCATGCAACAGATAAGTCGTTTGGTCATTCTGCAAACCTATAAGTGCGCGTGGTTCTACCGAAACGAGAGTCAATCGCGCGCTCGACCCCGCGTAGCTCAACTGGTTCACGGCCAATAACCACGTTACCGTGCCTTATGGATCGCGCGTTCGTGGAGGGATTCAAGTCCGAGCTCGGCCTCGATGTTCAAGCGCTCCGCTTTGCAACGTCCCATTCGCGTCTCCCGGCGAAGCAGGGCCAGCTCGACAATGCCGTCTGTGTCGGAGTGCACGAAGGTCACGCGTTCACGCTGACGGTATCGGAGACCGAGATCCTAATTGAGCACGAACTCGGGTTGGATCTAGGGCTCAAGTTGCGTCAGATCCCGAACACCCGAGCTCCATCGGGCGCGTTCCTCGAGACGGAAGCCGAGGACAAGAGCCGACTGGCGGCGTTGCTAGAGGGTGATTTGGCTGAGCGGCTCGGCCAGCAAAAGGGACTCCTCATCGAGATTGATGACGACAGCGTGCGCTGCGACCGCGCAGCCACAGCGCGAACGGCCCCCTCAGCTGGCTCGCTAGAAGGGAGTGAGCTCGCTGCGAGTGTAGCGATGGCTCGCAGTCTGCTCCAACTGCTGTCGACGATCGATAAGGCTCGTCGGGTGGTTCCAACCCATTCCGCGCTGGCTGAGTGGGCCTCGCCGATGAAAGGGGTGGCGCGCGCGTTTGGGCTAGAGTTCGCCACGACTCCGCTCGAAGTCCAAGGCCGCTATCGTGCGCTTTCTCTCTCCCTGCGGCTCGTTAGGCGCGAGAAGGTATGGAACTGTGCAGTAGGGGTTCTCCTGCCGCAAAGCAGCGCAGAAGTCCTAAGCATCAAGCCGCGAGCGCCCGGCCTCTTTGGACGGCTGTTTGCTGAAGGTCGTCAAGTTGGGATCGAGGAGTTCGATGCCTCGTGGGCAGCCGTCTTCGAGACCCCAGAAGGGTTCCAAAAGCTGTTGACGCCCGAGGTGCTCGAACGGCTCGGACGGTGCCGATCGGAGACGCTTCGGATCAACGGCGCAGGCGTCTGTGAAACCTTAGCGACCCCGGACGACCTCAGTCGAGCGCCTGATCGACCTCGCGGAAGCGCTTGGCATCGCAGAGGGCATGATTGAGCGGACGCATGCAGGTTACCGTTGAGCTGAGAGACCGCGTTCGCCGAGTTGAGCGCGCGCCACGGCCACGTTTGCGCGTTGACGCCGTCCTCGGCCCAGCGGACTGCATCGGTGATGCGTCCCTCCACCGCGGTAATGGTGCTCGTCTTCGGAACGATGCTCTCCTGCGGCTCGTCGGCGCAGCCGCTGGACGCAGCGTCGGTTGCGCAGCGAACGATGCGTCTTTCTGCGGGAGCGCACTTCAGCTGTTTGCACGGTGGAACGACGACTTGTTGGGGCCTGCTTTCGATGCCGAAGGAGCTGAAGTCGCCGCCAGCGGCGGAGCAGCTAGCACTACGTTCAACTTTTGGGGACGTGCGCGCGGTCGGCGGTGGTCCCGGCTTTTTGTGTGCAACGCGCAGGGATGGGGAGGTTGCCTGCGGGACCGGAGACGATCAACCGCTCAGCGTCGTCAGCCTCCCTGGGAGTACGCAAAAGCTCGCGGTCGGGGACGAGCGTGTATGTGCAGTGATGAGCGACAGGCCGATCCACTGTTGGGCGCCAGGCAGCGCGCCGCAAGCGGTTGCCGGGACTGAAGGAAGTCTCGGTGTGGCGGTGGGGATCGGCTTCGTCTGCGCGCTCGCGCCACAAGGGACAGTCGCGTGTTGGGGCAACAATGAAGCAGGCTTTCTCGGGGATGGCACCACGACCTCACGTGAAGAGCCTCGCGCGCTGGCCGGCCTGCCGAACGTGGTGCAAGTCGTGGCCGGGCGCCTGTTCGCCTGCGCGCTCTCGCGCGCAGGCACCGTGCATTGCTGGGGCCTCGGGGACGACGGTCAGCTCGGGGATGGCGTCGAGCGCAAGCTGGACGCTTTCTCGAGCGAGCCGGTGACGGTGAAAGGGCTGAGCGGCGTCGAGGCGATCACCGCCGGCCATGGTCATGCGTGCGCGCTCAAGCAAGGTGAAGTCCGCTGCTGGGGCGCGAACAGCGTCGGGCAACTCGGAGATGGCACGACCGAGCGACGCTTCGCCCCGGTGGCCGTGAAGGGGCTCGACGGTGCCGTGGAGGTCGTCGGAGGTGGCGGCCACTCCTGCGCGTTGCGTAGCGACGATACGGTGTGGTGTTGGGGCAATGGCTCCTTCGGGCAAGTCGGCGGCGGTTCGACGCCGACCGTTCCGACGCCCCGACGCGTTGAGCTGCGGTGAGGTGAATCGTGAACGTTATTCGATGCATCGGCGCGGTGGGCGCGCTCCTTTTCCTGGTGGGCTGCTCGGGGCCCAAAGACGGCGCGCCGGCGACGACTGAATCGTCCGCGCCGACGAAGTCGCCGGAGAAGAGCGCGAAGGTAGTCGACCGGAACCCGCCCGCCGAGAGCGCGAAGGCTGTCGAGCGAGAGCCGCCGGACCTGCTGACGCAGGTCAAGGAGTGGCGCGACAGAACGTGCGCTTGCGCGGATGCAGCGTGCACCGAGCGGACCTACGACGCGTTCCGCGCTTGGCGAAAGTCTCTTCCCCGGGCGAGTGGTCCTGGTCCGGAGGACCCGCTCGAGAAGCTTGGAGATCCGTGGGAGAAGGCGGAAGCCGAGCTAAAAGCCTGCCGCAAGAAGTACAACTAAGCGCGCGCTTCAGCGCACTGCGCGTCCCCAGCCCAGTGTGAGCCGTACCTCCACGAGCGACACCGGGATCTGGACCACCTCGGCGACCGTCGATCCGGCCAGCCCCGTCGCGGTGCCGATGGCTGAACGCAGCTGCGCCGCATGGCGCTCGATCAGCGCAGCACGATGGGCCTCTTCGTCGGCGACGCGAGCAACGGGCTCACGCCAGGCGAGCAGGACTGCCGGGCGCTGCTTGCGGAGCTGCGTGGCCGAGTTCGCGAGGGCTTCGACGGTGCGCGCCGCGAGGTCGGCGCGGGCCCAGAAGTCGAGCGAAGCTGCGAGCGGTACCTGCAGGAGGCCGTCGAGCTGGACGTCTTCACGGGCACGCTTGTCGGACTTGTCGCCGCTGCCGCCTCCGAGATGGAGGCGCTGCGCGACGAGCTCTGCGCCCGCCGCCAGCGCATCGAATTGACGAACGAGCTCGTATGCGGCCTCGCGCAGGATACGAATGGCGCCACTCGCGCCCTGACCGTCGACGGTCGCTGCGACGGCGATCGTCAACACGTCAGGGCGCACGGCGAGACCTGGAGCAGGTGCGTGGTCAGGCGCTAGGGCGATCTGCATGCGCGAAACATACAGGACTTGGCCCTCCAAAGAACGACGGTTCGCCTACGTGAAAGCTGGAGGACTCACACATTCGACCTCAGCGGCTCGGCGTCGACGCCACGCTCGCTGCAGGCTGAAGTAACGTAGCGAGGTTCGAGAGGCCGATTCACGACGACCTCGAACGTGGTACATGGCTAGTCGCCGAACGCCGCATCGTTGGATCCGACATGAAGCCCTTTTCGCTGGAAAATCGCGTCGACAACCTGATTGAAGCGCGAGTGAGAGCACTGCCCGAGCTGAGCGACGCCGATCGGTACGCCGAGGCGCTCGCAGCGGCGGCGGGGAAGTTCGGAAGCCAAGCGCAGGCCGTCCTGTGCGCCGATCATCGGCCGGTCGGCATCTATCGGCAGGAGGTAGCGGATCGCCTTGCGGCCCTGTTTGCCGCGATGAACACACGCCTCTCGCGCGCTGCTGTGTTGGTCTCACGCAGCAACGCAACGCTCGTGATGCAGCTCGAGCGCCTCGTACGCGAGGCCAGGAACCCCTCGCGGCGCGTGTTCTTTAGCGCGAGCGATGCTGTGGTATTCATGGCTTCTGAGCTGACGCCTGCCGCCCAGGAACGTGCGCGCAGCTTCCTCGCCGAGTGGACCCCGCGCCCCGAAGACGGCCCACTGCGCTGAGTCCAAGCGGCCCCTGCGATTGCAGCTGAAGAAGAGCTGCGAGGGAGCTGCTACGGTGAACTATGCGGATCTCAGTGAGAGTCATGCTCAGCCTGCTCGTCGCATGCGGAGGGGCCGAGGTAGGGCCGGATGCAAACGCCGTGGTTACGCTGCCAAGGCTGCCGAGCGCGAGCGCGGAGGTCGCCGCAGCGGCGACCACGAAGCCGCCTACCGAGCCTGCTCCTCCAGCGCCGATCGCGACCTTGGCACCTACCACGGCAACACCCGCTCCGCCGGAGACCGCGAGCTCACCACTGCGCTTGGGGGAGGCGTGCGCTGCTTCCGACAGTCCGTCGCGGCCGGCCTGCGGCGAGCGAGGTCGGGTCTCAGCGACGTGGCAGACGACCTCCGTGCTCGGAGCGAGCTCGCTCCCGTGCACTCTCAAAGCGATCGAGCCGACGCCTACCTCCAGCACCGAAATCAGCCGTGCGCTCGAGAGCCTGGGTGGTGGATCGCTGTGCGTCGCAGACGACGAACTCATCGTCTACGCCCCTTGCTTCATGTGCCGCATGCCCACCGGCGATTTCGTCCGCGCGCGCCTCTCCGAACTCACAGCGCCGCAACACAAGGCCATCGCACAGTTGCTTGGAATCAAGCCCCCGCCGCTCTCGGCGGCCGCTTGGAGAGCCGTGGCGAAGGCTGCACGCTAACCGGCGTTCGTAATCGGAGCATCGAGCGTCATCGCGGTATCCACGTTCATCGCGGAGCTCGCACTCGGGATAGGAACCGCAGTGGTTCGGGACACTTTGCAAATCCCCGCGCAAGCGCTTGCGCCTCGATCGGAACGATAAGGTTGGAGAAGAACCACTTCTCGCTGCCTGTTTCTTGCACGCTGCCATGCGCGAGCAACTTGTGTGCGGTCACTAGAGCGAGGTGCGCGTTGGTCGCCGCCGCAAGTCGAAGTCGAGCCTGTTCGTTCACGTGAAGCGCCACCTTGCTGTCGTCGCTCTCAACACACACGACATCTCGATTCGTAAGGAGTGGCGTGCGTCGGACCCGGTGTTTTGGCTTCTCGGGCTCTGACGCGCTCCATTCACCAATCCAGCGCGCCTCCGGCTCAGCCTCGCCCGCAAGAGCAACGACCTCCAGCTCGGTAGGCTCTGAAGTCGGGGTTGATGCGGATGCGGGGGCCATGGCACCGGATGAGGTCGCCGCTGTCGACGAAGCCAGCGCAGTTGACGAAGCCACCGCGATCGACTCGCTGCCAACCGTAGGGACGGTAGGGGTCGCCGACGAGCAGGCTGCCACGAACATGAAACCAAGAAGCCCGAGCACGCCACGAAGACCTGGTCGAATGGACGGGCGAACTTGCCTCGCCGAGGACTTGGCACTGTTACAGAACAGCTTCATTGCGCTCCGGCGCAAAGCCCGGCCCACAGCGCCGCTCGCGATGCGCGCGCGGCGGCAGCGAACTGCCCATCCCCCAACTCGATCACGGTCCAGCGCCCATCGCGGAGCTGCCCTACATCGATCGCCAAGAAAGGTGTCGGTAGGCGGCTGGCCGCGCGCTCAGCGAGAGCAAGCACCGCTTGTTCCTCGTCTGGAGACAGGTGCATCAGCTCATCCTCGCCATGCCAGTAATATCCGTGGGCAATGCTTCGACCGTGGAGCACGAACACGCGAAACTCCCGGCCGAACGGCACGCCGTGGTCCGAGCGTCGAACGTGCGCGAGCTCTACCAATTCGCGCACGATGGCATGGCCGCGAGAACGCAAGCCGTGCTCGAGAATGGCGCCGACCCTGTCTCGCAGTTCGTCCTTGTCGTTGGCGATACAGGCGGACCAGCCCCGGGCCTTCAGCGATTGCATCGTGCCTTTGACGAACATCGGAAAGCCGACCTCCAGCGCAGCGGCCTCACATTCCTCGACCGAGGCAACCCATCGGCTCTTCGGCGTCAGATCGGCGATCAGCGGATAATATCGATGGAACTCCATCGACAAAAGGTGCGCGTCCGGGTCGTTGAGCAGCTGAAGGCCTTTGGCCGCCATCGCCTCGTAAACCGAGCGATAGAGGGCAGGCTCAGGGATGTAGCCAATCCACACGGCGGGCTCCGGCGGGTCGTGCAGCGCGAGGTGCGCTAGCGCGTCTTCGGCTCCGAAGATCGACGCTGTGGCTCCCGAGAACGTTTGCACCTCGAGGCCAGCCGCCTTCGCCGCCGCGACCGTATCCGCGGTGTCCTGGCCCGCTGCGGTCTCGAGCGAGCCGCCGTCTTCGAGAAGCACGAGCATCGAGGCCAGCACGACTCTAGCGCGTCGTCGCGGGCGCGTCCGGCTACTTTGTTTTCGGCTGCGTTGCGAGCGCGTCCCGCTGCGATCGCGCGTGGGGTTGCGCGAGCCTCCGCCGCTCCGATAGCCTCGGCACACAGCTGCGCTCGTCGCAGCCGTATCCAATGGAGCTTTTTAGCTACCACCTGATCCGAGCGCCGTTCTTCGATGTGGCGGCGCGTCTCTTGAGCTCGTCGGCATTGCGCCGCGTCGAGGGCCTTCGCCACGCGGAATGTCTGTTCCCCATGCGAATGGGCCACAGCGTGATGCTCCCGGGGCGCTTCCTCGTAACGACGCTGGTGCTCTTCGCCTTGTGGGAGAACGAGGCCCACCTCGATCGCTTCCTCGCGTCGCCTCCGTACCGGGTGTTCGAGCGGGACCATTGGCACGTACGGCTACGCTTCTATCGACGCTGGGGAACGTATCGGGGGCTCGACGAGGCGAAGCTGTACACCGAGCTCGCCGACCCCGAAGGGCCGGTTGTGGGCGTGACCTTCGCGCGCCTGAAGCTGAGCGAGACCTTCCGCTTCGCGCGCTGGGGAAAGCCCGTTGAAGCGCAGGTGCGCGACCACCCCGGCGTGACCCGCGCCACGGTCGCCTTCCGCCCGTTCAACACCTTCTCCACCTTCAGCATGTGGCGCAGTGAAGCGGACATGGTCGGCATGGTCCGAGGCCGACAGGCCGCAACCGACGGCACCGGTCACCGCGACGCCATGGTTGAGCGCGCTCGCAGGGACTTCCACTACGAGTTTACGACGATGCGGCTTTTGCCCCTCTCCGAGCACGGTCAGTGGCCCGAGCCGATGCGCCTTTTGCCGCGCTGAGCCACGGCGCTTCGGCCTCCCGCGTCGTTAGCGCGCCGCGCTTGGGCCGTGCGGCCTAGCGGGGTGCGCGAGGGCTACCGCGAGCAGAAAACACGGCGCGATCACGATGGCGTTGAGTACGCCGTGCACCGACACGATCGCCCGGATCCCCAGCACGTCGTCCAGTAGTCGCAGCGCGAGTTCGTTGCCCCACGCGAGCACCATCGTGAACACGAGGCCCGCGAAGCTCAAAGCGCCGAGGGCGAACGCCGCGCGATCCCGACCCCACACGCTGCGGAGGAACGTGAGCTGCGCGAGCGGAAGCGCTACCGAGAGCCCGACCACGCCGATCTTCTTGAGCGCGTGTAGCTGGTCGATCCCCAGCGCGATCAATAAGAACGACGCAAAGCAGATGAACAGCGCGGGGAGGTAGGGCGTGCTCTCGAGATCCTCCTTGTCGACGAGGATCGCGAGCGCGCCCATCACGATCCAGCCGAGCACGTTGCCGTGGAGCGCGGCATAGAAGCTGAAGTTCATCCCGTAACCGAGGAGATGGAGGTCGTTCGAGCCAGAGACGAGCCACACCGCGGCGACGTTGCTGAAGAGAAACGGTACGCACGCGGCCAGTACCCGTGGGGAGCCAAGCGACGCGAGACGCGAGCGAAGAAAGAGCCCGAAGCTCGTCGCGGTGAACAGGAGCCAGGGGACGCACAGCAGCGGCGCTGGCCATAGGAGACCAGTCGCTGCGCAGCCGAGCGCGACGACGTGGGCCGCCACGTGAAGCGGTGAGAGCCCCAAGAAGTGACGATGCGTCCCCAGCGGGCCGAGGGCCATGCTGACGAGCAAGAGGACGCGCAGCAGATCGAGCTCAGACATCTCCGGGGTGAGCATGTCAGCTATCACAGTAACGCGCATCCATCCGTAGGCGATGCGGCCCGCAAGCCAGCTTCCCTCCGGCTCGTCAGGCGCGCCGCGCCCGCTCGACGAAGAAGCGTACATCGTCGTTCATGGCTACGGGCTCCAGGCTCGATCCAGGATGCGCGCGGGCCCATACGCGAAACACCTCATCGGCGAACGCCTGCCCGACCCCGGGTACGCTCTGGAAGTCGAGCACGATCTCGCGAAAGCGCTCCAGGCCGTGGAGCAAGCGCTTGGCTTCGGAGCGCGACAGAAAGTCGCGGCCCAGGCCGAACAGCTTCACCACGGTGCGGGTGCGCACGAAGGCGAAGTCTTCAGTGAACGCGTCGAAGACCTGCCGCAGCGTTTGGCGCGGTGGGCGGTCGATCACGGCGTTGATGAGGGTACCAACGCGTGCCGGCTCGGCCAGCAAGGCCACGTCGTCGAGTGGGGCATCGACGATCAGCACATGGCCGTTGGCGTGAAGCTCGAAGCGGCGGGCGACGCGTGACGAGAAGAAGATCCCTTCGCCCGAGTGACGCTCAGGCATGCTGGTCACCTTTCCCTTGGTGAGTTCGGCGCCGGCCTCGACGTGGCTCTCGAGCCCTCGTAGCGCCCGCACGCGTTCGAATGCCCCCACGCCGTCGTCCGAAATGGTGAGCTCGACCGAGCGCTCGTGCACGCGAACGGATACCTCGATGGACGTGCCCCCCGAGTGGTCGATGGCGTTGTTGAGCATCTCGCCTGCGACGTAGGAAAAGGCGGCTGCCGTCTCACGGTCGAGCTCTTGCAATGACGTGACGCGGCGCTCTAGGTCGCTGACGATGCGGTCCTCTGCGGATGTCGCCACCGGGTAGCTGAAGGTGCGGCTCTCGAGCGTGCTGGCAGGCACATAGCGTGCGCCCCTCCCGCTCCCACTCGGGGCCAATCTTCCGGCCGCTACTTCGCGGCGAAGTTGAGCATGCGCGGTCTGGCGAGAGACGCCCAACGCTTCCGCGAGCTCCCCGGAGGACACGCTTCCATTCGCAGCCAGAAGGCTTGCGAGACTGCGACTCTTGACCTTTCTTGGCACGTCAAGAAACGTAAGGTCGGTATTCGCTAAACGTCAACTCGTGTGCGCTAAATCGTCAAGCCTGCAACCATCCCGGAAGGTCGACGATAGCAGCCCAATGACGTTCTGGAGGGCGACGGGGTAGCCGATTTTCCCAGCGGACGGCTCGGGCCCTAGCGATATGCTCGCGGCATGAGCAAAGCCGCAATCGACGCATTCTGGGCCTGGTGGCCCTCGGTGAAGGCGCAGCTCGACCAGAGCATCTCGAGCCGCGAAGGCTTCGACTCGGAGCTGGTCGAGCAAATCAACCAGCGCGTCGCGGCGATCAGCCCCGACCTCGATTGGGAGCTGGGCAAGGGATTGGAGAGCGCGCACCATATTTGTTTGAGCGCCAAGGGCGATCCGGTTGGTCGCCTGACGGCTCAGCGCTGGCTCGCAAGCGCGCCCGAGCGCGACGAAACCTGGGAGTACCACGCAGCGCGGCAAGCGGCGCCTCCGGGGATGCGACTGGAGATCGCCGGTCACGAGGTCGGGCTCGAGGACTTCGTGTTCACGTTGGAGGAAGATGAGGGTCGCGAGCTGCTCGACGTCGTCGCCCACCACCCATCGTTCCTCGCGATCGACGACGAAAATCTGCGCGACCGCATCACCTTCATCGCGCTCGACCAGGCGCTTGGCGAGGACGGCGTGGAGCGCTGGATCGGCGCCATCGACGTAAGCCGAGAGTCGCTCGACGACGGGGTTTCATTGCAAGGACTGCGTGACGCGGTGGCCGAGCTCGAGGAGAACGCTACGAACGAACGCTGGGCGGTATTGCGCGCCGGCAGCGACGAGCGTCCCATCTACGTCAGCGCGAACCTCGCGGCCAAGCGCATCAACAACCTCGAGCGTGACGTCCACTTGGTGGTCCACGTTCCTCTCGCGAACCCAACCGAGCAAGGTCTCACCACCGATGAAGAGGCGAGCACGCTCAACGATCTCGAAGACGAACTCAGCGAGCGGCTCGGCGAGCACGCGCTCTACCTCGGACGCAAGACCAGCGAAGGCCGACGTGAACTCCACTTCCGCGTCCAAGAGGGCGGGCCGGCCGCCGCCGTCGTTCAGGCGTGGAGCTCTTCGCACCCGAGCTACCCGTTCGAGATCGAGATGAAGCTCGACCCGCGCTGGGAGCGCCGCGCCTGGTGAGTTGCGAGCTCGCTCCACGGTGTCCGAAACTATGAATAGGGCGCAGCTGGGAACGACGTAGCGTCCCCGTCATGCCACCGCCGAAAGTTACTCAGCTCCTCGCCGCCGGAATCCCGCGTTTCTTACACGAAGGAGACGTCGAGTCGGTCGCGTTCGCGCCCGACGGGAGAACGCTCCTCGCGTCCGATCCGTACGCGACGACAATGTGGAATCCGGCTTCCGGCAAAGTGAGGTGGCGCAAGGACGGTGGTGGTGTCGCCGCGTTCCTCGACGACGAGTACGTGCTGGTCAGCGGCTATTTCAACAGTACGATCTTTGCCGCCGCGAAAGGTGGAATCGTCTCGCAGCTGCCCTGGTTCGCTTCGCACGCGGTCGGTATTGCGTTGGAGGGCATAGCCGCTGCGCTCGCATTCCATACGGCGCTCACGAACGAGAAAGGTGCTGGCCTAGTCGTCGTCGATGGAAAGGGCGCGATCATCGTCGCCGAAGGCCAACCGAGCACTCTCGACGCGATAGCTCCACTAGCCGAGATGCGACCAGCTCTGGTGGCCGCGAAGCTCGCAGCCTCTCCCGACGGAAAGATTTTGGTCGCGAGCGAGCGCCGACGCGAGCAGAGGACCACTCGTGCGCTCGCGTCGCGCACGCTCGAGGAGCATTGGCAGATCGACGTGGGTGGGGACATCGCTTTCTCGCCGGACGGCACGCTCCTCGGCCTCTGTGATCGCGGAGAGCTCATCTACCTCGATCCGCGGACCGGCAAGGAGCTTGCGCGCGCACCGCACAAGGACCTGCGGGCGTTTGCCTTCTCTGCCGATGGGTCACGCGTCGCGCTAGCGAAGGCGCGTACGGTGGAAATCGTCGATGCGCGGAGTTTTACGACGCTGATGACACTGGAGCCATTCGGGATGGCCCCGGATGGACGGATCACGGCGCTCGCTTTCTCGCCCGACGGCCAGCTCCTGGCGGTGGGTCTAACCGATCGAGTCACGCTCTTTGAGCTCGCGTCCCACGAGGAACGCGGCTGCCCGGCCGGGCACGCGCGCGGAGTATGGGCGATCGCGCTGCCGGGCGAGGGCGTTGTCGTAACGCGTGGTGCGCACGAGACGAAGACCTGGCGAATCGCGTCGGGCGAGCTGCTCTCCACGCAATCACGCGCGGAGGAGATCAGGCCCATCCCGGCGCTCGCGGTGACGCCGGAGGGCGCCTTGCTCGACGCGGAGCCCGGCGCGATTCGCGTCAAGAATGCGCGCGGAGACGTCGCAGCGACACTCGAGCCGACGCCACCGATGCCTCTCGCCGCCGGGAAACTCCTGGTGGCGCCTCACGCAGGAACGGCTCTAGCAATGATTCCAGAGCAAGCCGAGGGCGGGCAAATCGCGACGCTGCGACTCTTCTCGCTGCAGACCTTCGCTCAGAGCGCCGCGTCCTCCAAGCTCTCCACCTGGCTCTCCTTCGACAGCGCGCTCGCCATCTCTCCAGACGGCACGCGCATCGCGGTGCCTCACTCCAGCCAGTATGACGACACCTTCAGCCACAAGGTCGTCGTCCGCGACGCCGCCAGCGGCGAGGTGGTGGGCGAGACGGAAACCCGCGCCGTCGTGTCGCTCGCATTCCTGGACGCATCACGCTTGCTCGTGGCGACGCCCGGAACGCTCGAACTCTTCACCCTTGGCGGCGGCCTCGAGCGGATCACCCTCTCCGACGCCGCAGAGGGCAGCGACGACGACGACGAGCCCTATGCGACGCATATCGTCGTTTCGCCCAACGGCCGCCTCGTCGCGCTCGGCAACGAGGACGACGGCACGGTCCGCCTCTGCGAAGCCGGCCGATGGAACGAGGCTGTGCTCTGCGCGAAGCGTATCGCCGTGAGGGCCCTCTGCTTCTCCGCCGACTCGAGGACGCTTGCAGCTGGGCTACGGGACGGCTCGCTGCGTGTGTGGTCAATCGACTCTTGAACGAGCGGAACCAGCTTCAACTGAGCTCGTCGATCTCCTTGAGCAGGTCGCGGAACGCGGCCGCATTCAGCTTCGAAGGGCCGGCGAGTTCGGCGCGCAAACGTGGACCGGCGATCAGGGGTGCGCGCAGCGCGTAGGTGCGGAGAAGCGCCAGCTCTTTTTTGCCCCGTACGCCTGGGACCAAGAGGTCGAATGCGCGCTCGGTCCCGAGGTTGCCGAACGCATGCAACAGTGACAGCCCCGAGTTCGTTGGTGTGCGCGCGGCCACGGCGAGCAGCGGGTCGATCGCGTCGTCCCCGAAGCGCGCGACGAGCGTCGTACAGGTGGCGATCCCCGAGCCACCTGCCTGAAAGTACCTTGTAGGCCGTCGGGGGTCGAAGTCCGCCGCGAGCATTCGCGACGTCCGGCACTCGTCGTAGCGGCCGTGCTCCTGGAAGTGAGCGAGCGCCTCCGTGGTGTCGATGGCTGCGACGGCGCGCGCAAAGTCGTGTCCGAGACGGCTTGCGCCTTGCGTCGTCATGACCGTTCGGTCCGCCTCGCCGGAGGCAGGGAAGAGGTAGGTGATCACCGCGCGGTGCATCTCGGCCAGGGGGCTCGCGACCGCAGCTTCACGCAACGCGGTCTCGGCGCTGGCCGCCTCCGATTCGCCGGCCGCCGCGAGATGCCAACCCAGCCTCTCCCACGCGGCCCATCGGGCCTGTCCAGGCAGGTCCCCCTTGCACTCCGAGAACGCTAAGACGAGCAGCGTGGCCGCAGTGAGACCTCCCGTTGCGACCCAGTGATCGACCACGACGTCGAGCCCTTCGAAGACCCATTTCGCCGTCATGCTTACGAAGTAGGCATCTGCAACGACGAAGGCGACCGCCAGCTCCGTGTCGCGATCCGCGAGCTCGGTTGGCGCAGCCTTCGACGCGAGCCGTGGCGCGGCTCGCTCGACGAGCGGGGCCTTCTCGCATTTGGTCTTCGTCGCGCGTTTGCGGACCGTGTTCCAGAGGACGCGCGCTTTGAGCGGGATCGGTTTAGCCCAGGAGCGCCTGGGGTGGAGCAGCGCGCGAGCGTCCTCGGGCCAATCAGCGGGGTTTTGCACGAATACGTCCTTGATGGTGAAGGCTCAGTCCTTCTTGTACTTCACGCTCTCGCACATTGCGCGGAGCTCCTCGGCGCGCTTCATCTCGCCGGAGCATCTCCACCCGATGGTGTCGTTCGGAACGATGGCGACCATCGAGAATCCACCGGTCTTTTGCGACTCGTAGATCACGAAGTGAGCTTCGCCGATCTGCTTCTTCTCGAGCACCTTGGTCGCGATGTTCCGTTCGATGTAGGAGTCGACGGAGGAGAACTTCGGGAAGGTGTTCGATAAGGCGAGCGTGGCGTCGGCGTCGCCGAGATACTCGGGGTTCTTCACGGGGTACTGCGGCTTGTGGAGATCCGCGGGCATGGTCACCTCCCACGAGACGCCGTTCATCGAGACCTTCTCGACGATCGTCGCCACCTTGGCGGCCGCGGGGGCGCCGCTGGTCGCGGAAGCGGCTGAGGACGCGGCGGGCGCGCCGCTGGCCGAGGAGGTGGCGGGTGTCGCCTCGCCGCCACAGGCCGGGAGGGCGAATACGAGGGCGAGGAGCAGGCTGGAGCGCGTCGCGCGCGGGCATGCCACGCGACGGTTGACGCTGCTGCTCTTCGATTCGTGCGGGGCTGTGCTGTTTTGGTTGGGCTTCTCGGCGGGCATCGTGGCACTCCTTCGAGTGCCGGAACCTACTAATTGGCGCGAGTGTCGCAATTCATAGATTCGGACACGAGGGCCCCCTTAGGCTCGCCCGGCTTTGTCCGTTAGTTTCTTTGATGCTGCGTCGGTTTTGCGCGCTTGGGTTGTTGGTCGTGCTCACCTCGTGTGGCGCAAGCACGCCTCATACTGCCGAACGCATCACCAAGGTGCCGCCTTACGTTTTGACGGCCGAGGATCTGCGGTACCGCATGCGGCGCTTGGGCAGCGAATTGTGGGTGAATACGCAGGGCGTGCTGGTTCACGGGGTGTGCGTGAGCTCGTGTGAAACCAACGTCGGCGGCAAGTGCGTCGCGCTGATCAACGACGAGCCCGACGGGGTCAAACCGATCGCGGTGCTGATCGAGTCGAGCCAGCTCGAGCCCGGAAAACGTTACGTTCTGCAAGGCTCGGTCGAGCCCAACTCATCGGTGCGCGGCCATTGGCTACTGCGCGCCCAGGTGCTCGCCGAGGTGGCGAGCAAGCCCGAGGTCGCGAGCAAGTCGCACTGAGAGAGCGCTCGGGTCGCCGCCAGCTCCCAACGCGACGCTGCAGCTCCCGGTCAGCGTTTCGGCGTTTCGAACTGAAAGACGATCTCGGTTTGCCGTACGAGTCCGAGGTCGTCGCGTGCGATGCGTTCGAGCGCGGCCGGATCGTCGCGCAGCCGGGCCGCAGCCCCGCGGCGTTCTTCGAGTTCGTGCGCCAGTTCGCGGTTCTCGGCCTCGACGGCGGCGAGTTCGCGCTCGAGGCCGCGCAAGCGCGGCAGCCCCTCGGGCGAGAAGATCATCACCGGCGCGCCGATCAGCGCCACCACCAGCACGCCGATCGGCAGCCCGCGCTCGACCCACTGGCGCACCTTGTCGGAGAGCGAGCTGCGCTCGACGCTCGGCTCTCGCGGCGGGCTCGAGTTCGGGCGGCCTTTGGACTTCGGGGCTTTGCCAAGTTCCACAACCGGGCCTTGTGCCGGCTGGGCGCCCGCTGGGCCAAGTTTGTCGTAGGTTCTGCCGCTTGCGAGGGCTAGTCTTGGCCCCGTGACGCTCGAGTTATCGCGCCGGTTGCTTGCGACTGGAACCATTTCGGCGCGCGACGTGGAAGCCACGCTCTATCTCTCGGTGGTGCGCGGTGTGTCGGTGCCGCGGGCCCTCGTTGACCGCGGGATCATGAGTGAACGCGCGCTCGAGGAGGAGCTCAGTCGACGCTCCGGAGCGCCGTATCGACAGGTGCAGGCGGACGCGTCGCTGGTGGCGCGCTTGCCGCGTGGGCTGTGTCGCATGTTGGCCGCGGTACCGCTCGGGACCGACGCGGCCGGCGTGGTTGAGTTGGCCGTGGTCGATCCGCTCGACGGCCATGTAGCGAGCGAGTTCGGCTTTCACTTGGGGGCCAACGTGCGCGTTCGCCGCGCGACCATGGTCGCAGTGGAAGAGGCCATTCGTGGCATGGAGCTCGCGCACGCCACCCCTGGCACGCGAGGCCGCCGACGCACGCCGGCCTTCCCGCACGGTGCACCCGAATCGGTGCCGCCCTCGCAGCCGCCGCCGTCGCAATCCCAGCCGGAAGACGTGCCCATTCCGCTCGTGCGGCGGGCTCCGATTGCGGCGGCTCAAGGCGAAGTCAGCTTGGAGGCGTTTCCATCGCACGAGCGCCGCTCGGTCAGCTTTCCGACCCTTCCGCCAGCGCCGCTCGTTCCAAGCGGCGCCGAGGACGCGCTTGCTCAGCCCCCCGATAGCGAGGATCTCGAAGGGCCAACGATGGGGGAGGAGGACCCAACGCCGATCGATTCGGTCTATCCCACGCCGTCCGGGCCGTTCCCACCCACGTTACCGCGCACCCGGGAGGCCGGCTGGGTTCCGACGTTGCCCGAGCTGCTCGAGCTGATCGGGCGCGCGCGCGATCGCGATGACCTGATCGATCTGGTGCTGCGCGCGAGCACCTTGGTGGCGCAACGAGCGGCGATCTTCGTGATGCGCAAAGAGGGCTTCGTCGGGTGGGTTTGCAACCCGGCCTTCGGTTCGGAGGAGGATCTGCGCACCGTGACCATCCGCGGCAACGAGCCGAGCGTGCTGGCGACGAGCGCTGCGGCAGGCTTCTATTTGGGGCCCATCCCGCAAACGGCCGTTCATCAAGGCCTCCTGCGCGTGATGGGCCGGGCGAGCACCGACGTCGCGGTCTACGTCGTCAAGCTGCGCACCCGACCGACGATCCTGATCGTCGCCGACGAGCTCGACGACACGCTGATGGGCACCCGCGCACTCGGCGAGATCACCAAGCGCTGCGGCGAGGCGCTAGCGCGGCTCTTGTCCCAGCGTTGAGTCGGGAGCCAATCTCACTTCATCGTGCCCTCAATGAAGGCGCGCCCTACTTGCTCGATTTTTGCCACGACCTTACCGGCACCACACCAGAACACCTCGCGACCGTCGGGGCGCCGCAGCGAGAAGGTTCCTCCGCTGAGTTTCGCAGCCAGCGGCGGGCCGTCCATCCATGGCTTCTGAAGTTGCACGGCGAACGCCTCTGCGTCGGCGGCCGTGTCGAACATTTGAACGTAGCAAACCTCGTGTTGGTTGCCGGGCGGTCGCACCCATACGAGACACCAGGCGTTGACCTCAACGAGTCGTTCCCCGCCGTAGTGTCTGCGCTCGAACACGATCGTCTCGCCGAACTTACGGAACTCGCCAGCCAACCGGTTGCAAAGATCGAGCGCGTGAGCCTGCGGATCGCTGGGAAACCGGTCGGCGTCGACGGGTTCCGGGGGAGGCCGAACCTCCGCCGCTGCGACGCTGGGGGCGAGGGTCGCAGTGGACCTGTCGGCCGCAGTCGCTGACGCAACCGGGGCGAAGCTTGGTTGACGCGGCGGCTCCGCGTGCAGACATGCGCACAGCCAAAGCATGGCGAGCGTAATCCGCATTCGAGCGGTCTTCACGTGACGAGCGTAGCTCGCGCTTGCCCATCGATGTCACGCGACGTTCGCTGCTTTGGTTCGCCGACTCTTGTTCAATAGCTCGAGTCCAGCGTAGTCTTTCGCCATGCGCAGCATCGTCGGGTTCGGGAGCATCGCTGTTTTGGTTGTCGCCTGCGGTGACAGTGCGGGCAGCGGCGGCAGCGGTGGCGGCGGCGGTAGTGAGGGCGGGGCTGGCGGTGCCTCCACCTCGGGCGTGACCTTCCACAAGGACGTCGAGCCGATTCTGCAGGCCTCCTGTCTCGGTTGTCACTACGAGGGGCGCATCGGCGGCTTCTCGCTCGAGACCTACGAGCAGGCGGCGCCGCTTGCCTCGATGATCGCGGCGGTCACCGCCTCCGGTCAGATGCCACCGTGGCACGCGAAGACCACCGACGAATGTCAGCCGCGCTTCGAGTATCGCGACAATCCGTCGCTCAGCGCCGAGACAATCGCGACGTTGCAAGCTTGGGCCGACGCAGAAGCTCCGCGCGGTAACCCCGCCGACGCGCCGCCCACCTTCAAGCCGGCCGAGCTCGGTTTGCCCAACTCGGATCTCGATATCGAGGCGCCAGTAGCGACCACGGTGGAAGGGGACTCGGACCAGTTCGTGTGCCTGATCCACGACCCCAAGCTCGACCAAAAGCGTTACCTCGACGGTATGAACATCGTGCCGGGCAACGAGAAGGTCGCTCATCACGCGCTGATGTTCCGCTTGACGCGGGCCGACGCGCTGGAGCTATCGGGCGGTGGGGATTCGTTCCCGTGTTTCGGCGCACCTCCCGGCGATTTGGTGCAGGCGTGGGCGCCCGGCGCGCAGCCGCTTCAGCTACCGCAGAACGTCGGGTTGGCGATGGACGCCGACGACGTGATCGTCGTGCAAATGCACTACCACCCGACCGGCGTCGGGCCCGAGCAAGACCGCTCGACGATCCAGATGCGCTTCATGGATTCCACCCCGGCCTACACCTTCGAGATGGCGCTTGTCGGCAACGCGACCAACGCGCCCGAGCTCTTGGCCGGTCCGAACGATGCGGGCGGTCCTGAGTTCAAGGTGCCCGCCGGCGCAACCGACCACACCGAGGCGATGGAGTTCACCGTGCCCGACCTTCCGATTCGCATCCCGATCTTGGTGGTCGGAACCCACATGCACTACGTCGGCGTCGGCGCGCGCTTCAGCATCGAACGTAAAGCCCCCGGCGACGAGCCGAAGGACGAGTGCTTCGTCGAGACCCCGCGCTGGGACTTCAATTGGCAACGCGGCTACATGTACGACGCCGCCATCAAAGATCTCCCGACGCTCGGCAGCGGAGATACCCTGCGGATGGACTGCAACTACGACAACTCGATGTCGAACCCCTTGCTCGCCAAGGCGCTCGCCTCCGAGGGCATGAGCGCTCCGCAAGAGGTCCGTCTGGGCGAAGAGACGCTTGACGAGATGTGCCTCGGCGTCCTCGGTATCTTGGTCCCCAACGTCGGTAACTGACGCCGGTCGCGGCTCCGTTCTAGCCCAGCTTGACCTCGGCCACGCTGGGCGCCTCTTTGGCACGGGCTTCAAATAGGCTGTGCGCCCGCGCGCGAAGGGCGCGCATACGCCCCGCCGCTTCGGTGACGCGAGTGCGAAAGGCCGCGCTCTTTTCGAGCTCATGCAGCAGGCCTTCGAAGGCCGCCTCGCTGTGTTCCTCCTCTTTGCAAACCAGCACCGAATCACAGCCGGCGGCCACCGCGAGCACGGCCGATTCGGCGGGCGGATGAAGATCCAGCACGGCGCGCATCTCGAGATCATCGCTGAACAGCACGCCGTCGTAACCAAGCTCCTTGCGCAATAGCTCGGTCATCACCGCCGGCGAGAGCGTCGCTGGCCCTTGCGCAAGCGCCTCCACCACGATGTGCGCGCTCATCATCGAATCGAGCTTGGCCTGCGCGGCTGCGCGAAACGGCAACAGCTCCACCGCCTCCAAGCGAGCGCGCGCATGGCGAATCACCGGCAGATCGAAGTGGCTGTCTTTGTCGGTGTCTCCATGTCCGGGAAAATGTTTGCCGCAGGCCAGCACACCGCCCTGATTGAGTCCGCGCGCAAAGGCCAGCCCGAAGCGCGCGACCTCGGTCGCATCGGTGCTGAACGAGCGATCGCCGATCACAGGATTTGCGGGGTTGGAATCGACGTCGAGCACCGGCGCAAAATTGAGGTTCACACCCAGCTCGGCGAGCCGCGCGCCGATCGCCAGCCCCGAGCGTTCAATCAGCGCCTCGTCGTTGCGCTGCCCGAGCGCGCGCATCGGCCCGAGCACCGGCTCCGGCTTGGGCAGGCGGCTCACGCGACCGCCCTCTTCGTCGATCGCGATCAGGAGCGGCGGCTCACTGCTCGGCCGTTCGGCTTGCACCGAGGTGCACAGCGCTCGCAGTTGTTCGGCGCTGTGGAGGTTGCGCCGAAACAGAATCACGCCGGCTCGCCTACCGCTGCGCAGCCCAGCTTTGAGCGCCGGAGTAAGCTCCTCGGCCGGAAAGCCCACCACCAAGAGTTGCCCGGCCAGAGC
Organism: Polyangiaceae bacterium; assembly: GCA_044376115.1. GTDB lineage: Bacteria > Myxococcota_A > Polyangia > Polyangiales > Polyangiaceae > Xiheicaenibacterium. The sequence goes on from JBILLK010000007.1 coordinate 178,669, forward strand.
CGCGAGCGAGTCAGTCATGCGGGCGGGTTTACGGAGATTCCGCAGCTTTGTCGACAAAAGTGACGACGTTGCGTTCGCCCGTATCGCCGGCGTCGGCAAACAGCCGCACGCAGGCGATCTGCGCCGACGCGAGCACCGGCTCGAGCTCGGCGGGCAGCTCGGCTCGAAAGGTCTCGCGCGAGCGCGCCGAAAGCAGCACCAGCGGCCTGCCGGCCACGCGCACAAACGCCTCTGGCCTTTGTTGCGCGGCCTGCTCGACCCAGGCCAACTCCTCGGCGTTCGTTACCTCGGGCGCCAAGAGCAGCGCCTGATCCTGCGCCGCGCTGAGCAGCGTGTCCCAAGCGAAATCGGCGCGTGCTGCAGCGTTGAGCAGCGGCGCGATACCGCGTGCTCCGCAGGCGCGCGCCTCAGCAAGTTGGGTGACGCCCACAAAGCAATCCCACGCCAAAAGCGGAACGGCTGGGTCCTTGGCCAAGCTGCGTAACCAAGCGAAGCTGCCACCGAAGTGTAGCCCCTCGGTGGTCGCGAGCCGAAGCGAGGCCTGCTCCCACGCCTCGGCGCCGCGCGGGCTCCCAAGCGATGGCGCGCCTTCCTCCTCGAACGGCGTGCGCAGACATCGAAGGACGACGCTCGGCTCAAGGAGCTCGGCGAACTCCAGCGGCGCGCCGACTTCACTGCCGGCCGGCTTGCGACCGATGGGCGGCGCCGCGCCGAGGCGTGCTTCACGCGCTTCGGCGAAGCGGACCATCTTCTCGATCGCGCCCCAGCGTCGTGCTCGCGGCGCGCTCATTGCTGAACTCCCGCATGCAGGCCGTGCGCGAAGTTGAGCAGCACCTGCTCGGCCGCCTCGCACAGGTGAGACTCCGGATGAAACTGAACCGAATAGAGCGGGAGTGTGGTGTGCGTGAGAGCCATGATTTCGTCGTCGTCGAGGGAGCGCGCAGTAGCGGTGAGCTCCTTGGGCAGCGAGGCTTGCTCGACCGTCAAGGAGTTGTAGCGAGCTACCTGAAGCGGGGAGGGGAGCCCAGCGAATAGTCCGCTCCCGTCATGCGAAACGCGAACGGTTTTGCCGTGCATCGGCCGCTTGGCGTGCACCACGCGGCCGCCGGCAACCTGCGCCAACGCTTGATGTCCGAGGCAAACGCCGAGCGTCGGCAACAGGAGTTCCCTCGCAAGTAGCCGCTGATACAGCGTCAAGCTGCTGCCAGCCTCCGAGGGTGAGCACGGGCCCGGCGAAACCAGGGCGCCGTCGAAGCGAGTTTGCAGGTCCGCCGGCAGCGGTGCGTCGTTGGGGAGCACGGTGCAGCGCAGAAGCTTTTGCAGGCTCGCGACCAAGTTGAAGGTGAAGGAGTCGTAGTTGTCGATGACCAGGATATGGGGCTTTTTCATCAACAACTTTTCCCGCGGCGCAACCGATCGCTAGCCTTTTACCATGCAACGAAATCTGATTCAGGTCCCCGCTCGCCACGAGGTTTCGCGCAGTGAACGACGTACGGCTCGCCGCAAGCCGGTTCGACTGTTTTGCAACCAATACATCGATGGCAGCCCCATCCTTGGAGAGGCCTGGGAGATTTCGATGACCGGCGTGCTCGTTCGTCGCGTCAACGGTCCGGATTTGGATCGCGCTTGTTACGCGATTGAGATTGGCCACCCGACCGAGCCGTTGCCGCGACTCTGGCTGTGTGCCTCTCCGGTCTGGCGCCAAGGCGAGTTTGAGGCGCTGCGCTTCGTTGGCCTCGCCCCGCAAGATCGGTTGCAACTGGCCCACCTTCTGGGCCGCGTCGACGTGGCAACCTCGGAAAGCCCCTCGCTCGCCTGATCACTCCGCGAAGTTTCGGCCGAAGGCGGCCTACTACTTCGACGTGCCCGAAGGCGCCGAGGATCGTTTCACTTGGCAGGAGTCATTCCGTTGACAGCCGCGCTTATCGGCCGTTAACGTGCGACCGAGTTTCGGCGCCAGGGAGGCGCAAGAGGAGCCGATGGCTGAAGAGAAGTCCAAGAAGCCGAAGATTGACCTGAAGGCGCGTCTCGGCAAGACCGTCGCTGGTGGTGCAGCCGCACCCGGAGGCCTCTCGGGCCCGCCGGAGGCCGGTCCCTCGAGCGTTCGGCCCGAGGCAGACCGCGCAAGTGCTCCGCCGCGTCCGAGTTTGCCAGGTGGAATTGCTCCGCCGGTCGGTATCGCGCCGCCGCCGAGCATCGCTGGCGCTGGTTTTGGCGGGGTGAACCCGTTTGCGCCCAAGGTTGCTCCGGCTCCGGCCCCGCCGCCGCCCAAGCTCACCGCTGAGCAGCAGACCATCAAGGTCGAGCTCGGTGAGGAGATCCACGACGAGCGTCGCAAGGCGACTAAGTTCGCGGTGATCGTCGGCTTCGCCATGTTGCTCGTCGGCGGTGGCATCGGCTTCTTCGCTGGTGGCGCTCGCGAGAAGCAGTCCCGCCAAGCTGAAGGCATCAAGGGCGCATGCGCTCTCGAGACCGAGGTATCGAACAGCAGCAAGAAGATTGAAGAGCTGATCCCGATCTTGAAAGAGGTCGAGGACGGGCTCAAAGGCAAGAAGTACCCGGCCGATGCACTGGGCAAGTTGAGCTCCTTCGCCGTGCCCTTCAACGCGGCGACGATCGAGGGCAAAAACGTCGGCAACCTCCCCGGCGCAATTCAGAGCAAGGTCTTCCTCTACCTGCGCAAGTCGGAAGAGTTGGAAGACAAGAAAGAGGCGCTCAAGAACTCGCTTGGCGCGCAGAAGGCTGCCATCGAGGGCGCTTGGAAGAAGGAAGAGAAGCCGCTGTTCGAGCTGGCTGTGATCTTCAGCGCGGCCGGTGAAGGCAAGATGTTGAGCCAGGTCGTCGGTATCAAAGAGCCGTTCGAGACGGGCATCAAAGAATGGCCGAAGGAGCTCGCCATCAAGGTTCCCGGCATGCGTGACGGCCGTCGCGTGGAAGACGAGAAGAAGGCCACCAAGTTCGAGAAGGAAGTCACGGCTCAAACCGGTCCGGTGTACATGCCGGTGGATCCGGCCACCGTCGCCGGCTTTACGGACGAGCGCGCGGCTCTGCCGATCTTGAAGGGTCTTTTCGACATTCGCATGATCCTGCAAGGGGACGAGACTCCTGGCCGTGAGAAGCCCGGCGCGATGAAAGAGGGCACCGATCTCTCGGTTGCGCTCGAGAAGCTCTGTCTACGTTGACCCACGCTTGACCTCGGTCGAGCGCTGACGGCCTCCAGCAAACCTGGAGGTCGTTTGCGTTTGTACGCCGAACGCACGCTGGTGCTGCGCCCGGTGGCGCATCGCCCGCTCAGGGAGCTGGGCTCAGCCGACTCAGGCGGAGCGAACGCTGGGGCGCAAAGACATCGGAGGCCGCTCGAACTCGACCCGTTCGACCATGCCGTTCTTCACTTCGGTTACCACGATCGAGAGCTCCCAGCGCTTGTGGTGGGAGCCCGCCGTGGCTCCAGCGAAAAGCTCGGCGAGCGTGCGTTCAGCTTCGTCCTCGGCCACCGTGAAGCCGAGGTACGCACCCAAGTCGGAGGCCGGTACAGCACCAGCAACCAACCACTTGTCGGCGCCAAGCTCTTGAATCGGCGCGTGCTCGACCTCGTCGTGCTCATCGCGGATGTCCCCGACGATCTCCTCGATGATGTCCTCCAAGGTGACGATGCCGCTGGTGCCGCCGAACTCGTCCACCACCACCGCGAGGTGCTGGCGCTTCTGCCGCATCTCGCGCAAGAGCGAGACCAACTTCTGTTGCTCCGGAACGAAGATGACGTCCCTGCGGATCACGTCGGCCAGGGTCCGGCTGCGGCTGATCGGCTCTTCATCGTCGCTGGCGTTCTCAGCCTTGAAGACGTCCTTCGCGACCAGGATGCCGACGACGTTGTCGAGCTGACCCTCGAACACCGGGTAACGGCTGTGGCCGCTTTCGGCGACGAGCTTGCGCACGGCGTCGAGCGGTGTGGCTAGATCGATCGCCTCGATGCGGGTGCGCGAGAGCATGACCTCGCGGGCGCGACGGTCCTCGAATTCGAGCACGTTGCGGATGATCTCGGCGGGCTCGGCGCCCACCACGCCGCTGCGCTCGACCTCGTCGACGAAGTATTCGACCTCGGCGCTGGCTACGCTCGAGTCGGCGTCCTCACTCTCGGGCATGCGCTCGGCGATGTTCTCGGAGAGCGCTGCAAGCGGCCTGGAGAAGGGCCACAACAGCCACTCGAAGCCGCGCAAATAGCTCGCTAGTAGCGGCCCCCAGGTGTCTGAGTTCTTGCGCGCGATGGTCGCGAGCAGCGAGCTGATGGGGGCGTATAGGAGCAGCGCCGCGAGGATGGCTAACGCGGTGCCCAGCCGACCCGGAACCCAGCCCTCGACCACCTCGGCCAAGAGCACCGCCGTAACCGCTGCGGAGAGCACACGCCCAACGACGTACGCGGCGTGAACTTGGGCGCCGTGACGCTGGTAACGCTCGAGCGCGCTGCGATGCGGCAGCCCCTCTTGTTCGAGCAAGGCGGCCATGCGCGCCGACGTCAGGTTGGCCAACGCCGCATCCGCCGCCACGAACAACGCACCGAGCACCGCGGCGCTCAGGGCGATCAACAAACTTGGCAGCGGTCCCGACATCCTTATGTGGGAGGCATCCTACCAGGTGCGGCCCCTGGACGGAACCGCGCTAACGCTAGGGGTCGCGTCGTTCGCCCTTTGCATAAAGTTCGCTAGCATCGCGCCCATGAACGATCTCGCCGACGGCGAGGAGAAGAAGGTCCAGGGCTCGGGCTCGGCCGTGTACACGCTGAAGAACAGCGGCGGGGTGTACTCGTGCACGTGTCCGGCTTGGATGCATCAATCGCTCGGGATCGAGCGGCGGAGCTGCAAACATTTGCGCGCGCTGCGCGGTGATGAAGCGGAGCAGGCGCGCGTTGGGGAGCTCAGCGGAAAGCCTGCGCGCCCCGTGCGCCCGGCGAAGGTCGAGGGCTCCGATTCGGAGGAAGCCGATGCTGACGGTCCGCCGCTGCTCTTGGCCCACAAATGGGAGAGCTCGGTGGACGTGACCGGCTGGTGGCTGAGCGAGAAGCTCGACGGAGTTCGCGCCTATTGGGATGGCACGCAGTTCCTCTCGCGTTTGGGCAACAAGTTCTTCCCGCCGGCTTGGTTCACCGAGGGCCTGCCGAAGACGCCGCTCGACGGTGAACTATGGGGCGGTCGCAAGCTCTTTCAGCGCACCGTGGGCATCGTCAAACGACAGGATCAAAGTCCGCTATGGAAAGACCTTCTGTACGTCGTATTCGACGCGCCAGCACACGACGCTGTGTTTGAGGAGCGCATGGCGCACTGTGAGACGCTCATTGGTGGCGGCAAACACCCGTACACGAGGGTGCACGCGCAAGAGCGCTGCCAAAGCATCGAGCATCTGAAGGCCGAGCTCGCGCGCGTCGAGGCGCTCGGTGGTGAAGGGCTGATGGCGCGCAAGCCGCAGAGTCGTTACGAGGCGGGGCGCAGCAATACGTTGCTGAAGGTGAAGACCTTTCACGATGCGGAGGCGCGCGTGCTCGGTCACGTCGCGGGCGCTGGGCGACACAAAGGCCGCATGGGCGCCTTGTTGGTCGAGCTCGCCGATGGCACCACGTTCAATGTCGGGACAGGCTTCTCGGATCATGAGCGTGAAAATCCGCCGGCTATCGGCGAGCTGATCACCTTCCGTTATCAGGAGCTCTCCGACGGTGGCGTGCCGCGTTTCCCTTCGTATGTTGGCGTGCGTCACGACGCTCGCGGCCCCTCGAGCTTGGCGACCAACCTCGCGAACAAGCCCGCTCCGCTGCCAGCGCCGGCGCCCAGGCTGCCGAGCTTCAGTGCGACTGCGCCCGCAGCCGCGCCTCGCGTCGCTACCGAACCCAGCGTCGCTGGCGAGCCGACCGAAGCGCCGCAACGCCGCCGCTTCGAGATGACCGACGGGGACACCCGCTACTTCTGGGAGATCGAGCGAGACGGCGCCAAACATCGCGTTCGCTTTGGGAGCTTCGAGCAGAAGCTAAAGAAGTTCGATTCAGAGGCCGCAGCCGAGGCGGGCCTTGCTGCACGCATTCAAGAAAAGCTGGAGAAGGGGTTCGTCGAAGTCGACGACTGAAGGGAGAAACCATGCCGAGATATGAATTCGTCGAAGGGGCGTCCAAAAAATTCTGGGAGATTGCGCTGGAGGGGACCTCGTTCACCACCACCTACGGGCGCATCGGCACCGAAGGTCAGATGTCGATGAAGGAGTACGACTCCGAAGAGAAGGCGCAGAAGGAGTACGACAAGCTGATCGCCGAGAAGACCAAAAAGGGCTACGTGCTCGCTGGAGGAGCTGCGCCCGCCGCAGCGCCTGCACCGGCAGCGGCTCCTGCTCCAGCAGCGGCTCCTGCTCCGGCGAAAGCTGCTGCGAAGAAGTCGGCCGCCGTCTTCGATGACGAGGGCGACGACGACGAGGAGGACGAGGCGCCCAAAGCCAAGAAGGCCGCCAAAGCTGCAGCGCCTGCGAAGGCCGCTCCCGCCAAGCCAGCCGCTCCAGCAAAGGCCGCAACCACCGCCAGTGAGGGCGCGCGCCTGTTCGAGTTCGTCGAGGGCTCGTCGGCGAAGTTTTGGGAGATCAAGCTCGAGGGCACCTCCTTCACCACGCGCTACGGCAAGCTCGGCACCGACGGCCAGATGTCGATGAAAGAGTACGACTCCGAGGAGAAGGCTCAGAAGGAGTACGACAAGCTCGTGGCCGAGAAGACGAAGAAGGGCTACGTCGAAAAATCAGCCTGAAGCGCGCGCCTCAAGAGCCTTGATGCGCTCGAGAAATACGCGGCCTTTTTTCGGATCCACCATGAAGATGAAGGCCGCCATTCCTTGCAGTTGCTCGAGGCTCTCACCGTCTTTGCCCGGCTTGCCCTGCTCGCGATTGTGAATCGCCGCACGCAGACGACGCACCGTCTCGCGGGGCACGCGCGCCGGCGGGACCTCGGGCGAGACGGCCTTGTTGACCACCAAGCCGGTCACCCGCTGGCTTGAACCAGCGCGACGCACGGCCGTCTTCTTGCGGTGCATGCGGAAGCCCTCCGCCTCGAGGATCTGCGCCACGCCGCGCAACAGCGTACCGACCGGAGCGGCTGCTCGTGAGTGGGGCGGCAGCGGCTCGCCGCTCGGACCGACGCTGGGTGTGTTCCAGGAGAAGGTCAGGTCGTCGGCGTAACGGGTGTACGAAAACTCGAGCAGCCGAGCGAGCCCAGAGATGCGCCGATCCAGCCGCATGCAAAGCGCGTTGGTGATCGCAGGGGAGGTGGGTGCGCCTTGCGGGCAGCTGCGTGCGCCTTGCGCGACGTACAGCGTCTTGCCGCGGAACTGCACCAACTCGCGCGGCGGTTCAGTGGCTAGCAGGGCACACAACGTTGCCACACTCTCGGGCAGGCCACCGCTGCGGAACAGGCCCTTCACGCGACGAAAGGTGACCGTCGGAAAGAAGTCCTTCACGTCGATTTTGACGACCAGCTCGGCACCGGCGTGCGCCTTGGCGTTCGACGCGATCGAGCGGGCGCGCAAGAAGCCGTGGGCTGCGCCGTGGACCGGCAATTTGTCGACGAGGTTCTTGAGCAGCCAACGTTGGATGCGTTTGAGCTCCGGCTTGGGGGCCGAGATCGTCCGGCGGGTTCCGTCGCGTTTGGCGATGGTCCAAAACTCGTAGTTGGAGGAGCTCTCGACGTCGCGGTGGAAGCAGAGCTTGCGTAAGGTCGGAACGTCCACTGCGAGCGCCTTGGCGAGCTCGGTGAAGGACTCTAGCGAGAGGTCGTTGGCGCGCGCGCGCAGCAGCCGTGCTTCCTTCTCACGGCTGGTCTCGTCGTCGTCGTCGCGATAAAAAACGCCCTGGCCCAAGAAGTCGATGTGGGTCGCCAAGTAGGCTTTGCGGGCGAGCTTGACCAAGCTGCGGCGGGCCTCCGCTTCGGCCTTCTTGCGCTCTTTGAAGGAGGACTTGGCGCCCTCGGCGACCGTGCTTCCGTCCTCGTCCACCAGCAGGCCTTGCGATCGCAGCTCGGCGTTGATCCAAGCGGGGACACCACCCGCTTGCTCGATCGCCTTCCAACGCTGGAGCGCTTTGTCGCGCTCGAGAGCGCGCGCCGCGCGTTCCGCTTTGCGCTGTTCACGCAGCTCGGCCGAGGGCTTCGCCGCTTGCCCCGGGTCGAGCACTACGAGCCCGGTGGCGGGGACGTTCTTTTCGCTTTGTCCGCTCATCGTTGGTCGCACCGAGCGAGCATCGACAAGCTATTCAGTGAGGTCGTCAGCCCATCACCTTCCCACAAGGGGCACGGTAGCCTCACCGGCTCTCCCCGGTAGGGGGCCCTCCCGCGTTGGGAGAAACACCGGATGCGTTGTTGGCTCAGCTCTCCCAACGCGGGAGGGCCCCCTACCGGGAGAGAGCCAAGAACAGGCTACCTTGCGATGTGTGATGCGGCGAATTTCCAGGACGGCGCAACACCGTCCTTGCGCTCGAGGCGCATAGGCTGGTGAGCTGACGCCCTCACTGCATAGCTTCTCGTCTCGTTCGTTCTCCTTCGTGACGTGCGAACCCGAGGCCGCACGGTAGCTTGTACTCCGCCGTTGAGCCAGAGGGCTCAGCAGCAACCTTCATGCACTCTCTGCGTCGATATCGATGAAGCCCTCCTTGGCCAGTTGATCCAGTCGCTCGAAGTAGGCGTCGCGGGCGGCGCTATCGCTGTCGAACCACAAGCGCTGGAAGCGCGGCTCCGCCAGCGCCTCACCCGCCGCCGTTTCATGCACTTCGGAGCGCACCGTGCGGTCGTCGAGGGTGAGCCGGCAGCGGCGCTGGTAGCCGGCCGAATCACGCTGCAAGAAGGTGCGCGTCTCGGCGCGAATGAGCTTGCGGCCCTCGGGCGTTAGACGCAGCCGCTCGGTCTCGGCGGCCTTGCGTTTGAAGAATACGAACAGCGCGATCATGTGCTCGCATGGGCCCTCTCGCAGCGCGGAACGTTGATAGCTCGGGCAGTTGCAGAACGCCTCTTTCACCTGGCCCTCGAGGTTCGACGTGAAGCGTGGGGCAAAGGAGCGACGGGCTTGAGCGTCCACCACCTCACCACTGATCTCGTTGCCCTCGCCGGAGAGGTTGTGCAGCTTGGTGATGGTGATGGCCTTGTCTGCGGCAAGCAGCCTGTGAGCCGCTGCTTCACGTGGCGACCCAAAGCGAATGGCGGCCAAGTCCACCGGCTGGGGCAACAGCGCGCGCGGCCGAAACACGCCGCGGTCACGATCGAAGAGCACCTGCCCGCGCAAGCAGGCCTGTTGCAACAGCGCCCGTAGCTCGAGCTCGGTGTGTTTGGTGCTGGCGGCGAGCTGGGCCAAGCTGCGCGGCCCTTCGGCCGCCAGCAGCTTGGCCACAGCGTCCACCTCGGCTTGTTTGCCTTCGTTCGGGATCAGCGCATCGAACGAGGCCGTGCTGCCCCATTGGCTCTCGGCCCAGCTGGTGAACGCCACCGTCATCCGCGCGAGGCCCATGTCGAGCACCCAGAACGACGGTAAGCCGGCGCCCAGGAGGTGAATCTTGACCGAACGAAGATGGGGCAGCGCCCGCGTAAGCGCGAGCAAGCGCTGGCGGCCGTAGAGCCGCACGATGCGAGGGCTCGGGCCCGCATACGGAGCGCCGTGCGTCTCGACCGTGATCTCCCACGGCTCCAAGGTGAGCCGCGGCCTCTCTCCCGGAACCAACTCGAAGCGCAGCCCGCGCGGCGGCTTCTTGGCCTTGCGCGTGCGCAAGGTGAAGAGCACGTTGTAGAGATCCACCGGCTTGAGTTCGAGCGTGGTGGCAGGCAGCGTGGCCGCTGATTGCACCTGCAAGAAGCCACGCAGCCACGGGTCAGGCAACTCGACGCTGCGCTGGTGCGCAGCCGCTGCAGCGCCCTTGGCCTCGGTGCTGGCCGCAAATTCGAGCGGTTGGTAGCTGCGCAGACGCTCGACTTGTTCGAGCAACGCAGGCGATAGGTCCGCCAGCGTGGTGCCGTGCGCTGCGGTCCTCTGCTCGAACAGCGCGTTGTCGAAGGCCAAGCGCGCGTAGGCGCTCTCATCCTTCGAGAACACCTCGAGCGAAACCTCGTCCGGGTCCACGCTGAGGATCGGATCGAGCCCGCGCGGCCGCGGGGCCTCATCGCCGAAGGCGTTCTCGAGGAAGGACTTCTGTGCCTCCCAGATGGCCTTGCTGGCCTTCTTGCCCTGCTTCATCAAGTAGGCCAAATAGGCTGTGCGATCTTTGCCCTTGTAGCGCAGGTCGCTATCGCGAATCGCCGCTGCGAGCAGCAGGGCGTCACGAAACAGCTCGACCTGTTTGACCCGGCCGCTCACGCCCACCGTGCGTGCGCCTTCGAGCGCGAGCTCCAAGCTCGAGGCGGCCGGCGTTGCTAGCACCTGGCTGGGTGCGGCATAGCGAAGTTCAAGAATGCGGGCGCTCACGATCGTTGCTCCTGGGCAAGGCGGCGTTGTGCGCGCCGGAGCGCGCGGAAGGCAGCTTTGCGTACCGGCTCCGGCTCACGCGAGTCTTTGCTCGCGAGCCGCGTCAGCGCGTCCAACGAGGCTTGGTCGGTTGAAAGCCCGAGCGCCGCGATGCTCTCCAAACGGCCTTGGTGCTTGGCGTCGAAGGCTGCGGCGATCAGCGGCTCGAGGCTGCGTTTCTCCAACAGCCAAGGCACCATCGAGCGGCGATCCTCGGCGGTTGTGAGCGGCCCGGCTTGGAACAAGCTGCGCTTGAAGATCACCGGATCGAAGGTGCTGCCCTCCGCGCGCCCGGCGGCTTGTTTAGCCTGGCCCAACGCTGACGCTGCTTCAGCGCGCACGCGCAGGTCCGGGTCCTCCAGCGCGGCGCGTAGGGCGTTGACGTCGGCGGCGCCGAGCGCGCGTGCTGCCTCGACGCGCACCGAACTCGGCTCGTTACGGTCGCTGAGAAGCGTGGTCGCGAGCTGTACGAGGTCGGGCGCTCGAGCGCGCCGCGCGGCCCACAGCCCGCGCTGCTCCACCTCGGTCTCGTGCCGCACCTCGGTCTCGTTCTTGAACTTGCGCGCGTATTTGCGTTGCTCCGAGCCGTTGCGAGCCGCTGCTACCAGTGCGCGACCGACAGCTTCACGCGCAGCCGGGTTCGCGAACTCGGTGACGCCGGAGACCCAGCTCGCCTCGGCGCGAGCCGCCGCGGAGCCGCTTTGCAGCAACTGGGCGAGCTGCGCGTGGGGCAGGGAAGGTCGCCGTGCGAGGCCGTAACGCAACCGTTCGCGCAGCAGCGGGTTCTTGATCGTCGCGAGCTTCGCCAAGAGCTCGGCTGGTTCACCTTGCTGCGAGAGAAACGCCGCGGCGGGCTCGGAGATGTCGGTCCACTCGCTCTCCACTGCATGCAGCTCCACGCGCGTGCGCTCGTTCGGAAAGATCGTCTCCAAGGCTTCGCGCGCGGCCCAGCGGACGTGCACGAAGGGATCGCGCAGCACAGCGGCGAGCGCGGCCTCCGACGCGCCGTCTTTGAGCTGCGCGAGCAGCTCGCAGGCCAAGCGCCGCTCTTCGGGTTGCTCCGCAGCGAGCGCCGCACGCAGCCGCGCTCGCGAACGCTCGTCGCCCAGGCCACGCAGCGAGCGCAGGCCCGCGAGCACCAGCGCCGGGGCTTTCGAGACCAGCATCGACTCGATCCGATCGCGGAGCCGTTCCTGGGCGTCGGCGTCACGCACGTGCTGATGGAGCAGGCCAAGCGCTTCGACCGCGGCGGCCTGCATCGACTCTTCGACCGGCGCTTCTTCAGTGCCACCGCCGGCGATGAGCTCGAGCTCCTCCAGCGCGCGTACGTCGCCCAGCGCACCGAGCCCGAGAATGGCTCGTTCGCGTTCGCCCTCTTCCCCAGCCCGCACGAACAGCAAGAGCGGCCTCAGGGCGAGCGAGCCGTCCGGCTGGGCAATGTGTGCGAGCCCGAGCGCGGCCGCGAGCATCGTCTCCCGCGCGCCCGCGCGAATCACCGCTGCTAGCGGCGCTGAGTCGGCCGACTTCTTCTCGACGCGAAGGGCGTAGGCCGCGACGGCCGCGGCGCGCACTTCGACGTTGCGATCGGCGAACAGCTTGGTCAGCGTGGCGTCGGCCGAGGGGTCCACGAGATCGCTGAGGCGCTTGGCCGCCTCGAGGCGCACCTCGGCGTGGTGGCTTTTGACCGCCGCGTTGCAGAAGCGCAACGCAAACTCTTGCTGGGTCTCGGCCTGTGGGCCGACGTACCCTGGCGCGCCCGGCAGCAGGCGCTTCACATCGGAGCGCGGACCGATCAACTGCAGCGCCACGTTCAAGGCCGCCGCGCGCACAATCGTTTCGTCATCGCTTAGGCGCAAGAGCGCCGCCTCGAGCGCGCTGCTCGCGCCGGCGCTGTTCGGCCAGAGCTGCGCCAGCGCCGCGATAATCTGCGCTCGTTCGGCTGGGCTCTCCAGCTCGTCGCAGCGTGTGGCCAGCTGCGCGACGGCGCTCGGACTTGCGAGGCGCACCAGCCCGTCGCGCGCTCGCGCGCTCACCGCGGCATCCCCGCCACGTAGCGCCGCCCCGAGCACTGGCGCCGCTTGCTCGTTGCCGCGCGCTGCCAAGAGCTCGGCGGCGCGCAACCGCAGGTCTTCATGATCGCTCGCGAGAGCCGACACCAGCGCCGCGTTCACGCGCGGATCGTTCGAGCTCGAGAGGCGCTCCAGCACGCCTATACGCAGGTCCGAATGGGCGCTGGCGAGCGCTGCCAAGAGCGGCTCCAGGCTGCCGGGCGCGGCGGTCTTTTCGAGCAACGAAAAGGCGTAACGACGCGCCTCCACCACTTGCGAATCGAGCGCCTTGACGATCTGCGCCCGCCCCGCGTCGCCGAGCGTCACGAGCTCGTCAAGCGCTGCGCGCACCACGTCCGCGGCGCTCGAACCGAGCGCGAGCTCAAGCACCTGCGTGCGCTCAGACTGCGTGTTGCGCAGCGCGGCCAGGGCGCTCTTACGCACGGTGTGATGCGCGTCATCGAGAGCGCGCGCCAGCGCCGGAGTCGCGCTCTCGGCCGTGACGGCGCCGAGCTTGACCAACTCGACGATGCGTTCGATCGCATCACGGCGAATGCGCGGCCCCTCTTCTTCGCCACCACTTTGGCGCAGGAGCCCGAGGTAGGCCCCGAAGGCGAGCAAGCGCAGTCGCAGCTGCTCTTCACCGCTCACCGGCGCCGGGGGAGCCTGCTCCTCCGGCTTCGCGTTCGGCTCGCTCGTCCCGCGCGTAAAGATGCGGCGCAGCAGGCCGAGCGGCCCCTTCGTCGCGGGCTCCTCGGCGATCGGCGCGCCCTCCGGCGCCGTCTCCGGTACCCACGGCGAGCGCGTTGCCCGCGGGCTTACCACACGCTGCACCTCGCGAAAGAACGCCTCCGGCCGATCACGCAGCCGCAGCGCTTGCGCCGCCGCGTAGCGCTGCTCCGGACGATCTCCAGCGATCGCCTCGCACAGCCCCACCATCAACCAAGCGCGCGCGTTCTCATTGGGCCACTTGGCCAGTTCTTCGGCCTTGTCCGGGCGCTCTGGCAACAAGAGCTCGACCAAGTGCGCGGAGTAACGCTCAGGTTCGCTGCGCAGCTCGAGCGCGCGCGCCACCGCGTAGCGCACCTCTGGCCGTTGCGAAGAGAGCGCCGTGGTCAACAGCTCGGGCGGCTCGCCCTTGCGGTAGGCGTGAAGATCCCGCGCGAGCAGCACGCACAAAACGATGCGCTGGACCTCGAGCGAAGGGTCCTCCAGCCCTTGCAAAATGCCGCTGTAACCCTCGGCTCCCAAGGCCGCGAAGGAGAGCACCGCGCCGATGCGGATCGGCGGGTGCGAATGCAGCAGCGTGCCGGTAAGCACCGGCAAAGCGCGGGCATCGCCCAAACGAGCCAGGCCTTCGCCCGCCCAAGAGCGGACGGCCAAATCGACGTGACCGAGCAGATCGAGCAGGAAGCCCTCTTCCCCAGCTCGGCTAGCGTTGGAGACGCCGCGTGCGGCCTGCTCGCGCACGGCCGGATCTTCATCGAGGATCAGCTGCGCACCGAAGTAGCGGAGCAACCGCGGCGAGCCGAGATTGGCCAGCGCAGTGGCCGCCCGCCGCCGCAGCGGCACCAGCTGCGGCAGCCGCTCGAACAGCTCCTTGTCGGCGATCAGCGCCTGCATCGGATCGATGATGCGCTCATCGCGTCGCATCGAGAGCAGCTCCGCCGCGCGCACGCGCAGATCCAGGTGCGAGCTCTGCAGGCCCACCGCCACCGGCCCGAGCTCGTCACCGACCAGCGCCGCCAGCGACTCGACCGCGGCGATGCGCACCGAGGATTCGCCGTCCTCGAGCAGCTTGCTGAGTGCTGCGCGCAGCGCCGAGAGCGTGCCTTTGGCCGCGTCTTTGGCGCCCTTCGCGCGGAGCTCGGCCACCGAGGAGCCGAGCGCCGCGAGCAGCGTAGCGTCGTCCTGCGGGCCACGCAGCTCGAGCAGCGCATCGTAGGCCGCCCGTGCGGTCGCGCCGTCACGGTCTCCGATCGCCTTCAGCAAGCGCTCGCTGGCAGCGACTTCGAGACCGCCTTCCTTGTGTTTGACGATCGCCTCGAGCTCCTGCACCGCGCGCTTGCGCAGATCCGGGAAGCGCGCACCCAATGCGCGATCCAAGGGTGAAAAAGGCTCTTTCGTGTGCCAGGCCCAAAGTGTGCGGAAGGCCTCGGCGCGCACCGAAGGCGCTTCATCGTCGAGCGCAGCCTCGAGCAGCGTCAAGGCTCGCGCATCGCCGGAGCCTCGCTTGACCAGCAGCTCGAGCCCGCGCACCCGCAGGTCTTGATGCGCCGATTGCAGCGCCGCAGTCGCCAAGGTGAGCGGCTCGCTCTGCAGCGCGCTGTAACAAGTCCAAGCGGCGTCGCGCACCTTGGCGTCGGCGTCGCTCATCATCCACGCGAGCCTGCGTTCACTGCGTTGATCGCGCAGGGCAACCAACGCGTAGGCCGCCTCGAGTCGCAGCGCCGGCGCCGGATCTTGCGAGATGGTGAGCAGTGCGCCGAGTGCCCTTGCGTCGCCGAACCAGGCCAGACCGCGGGCTCCGCGCAGCGCCGTATCGGGCGTGCGGCAAGCGAGGGCGGCTAGCAGTGGCTCGCGGTCCTCGGCGTTGGGGGCGGCGCCGGTACCCGGTGCCAGCCGATCCCGTACGTCGGCCGGGTTGATGGTCGCGGCGTTAAGGCCCACGTAGTCGAGCGCCCGTTTGCCGCTGATGCTGACCAGCCGCACCTTCGACCCGGGCTCGACCGGGGTGTGAAGGTTGGGCTTGAAGATCGAAACGTCGCCTAACGTTGGGTGGGTCAGCTGCATGAAGGACGACGAGATCGACACCACGGTGGCGACGGCTTCGTCGGTGCCCGGCGCGCGCAAGGTGCCACCCTCGAGCTCGACGATGCGACGTAGTACGTCGCTGAGCATGCGCTGGAAGGCCTCATCTTTGGCCTCCAGCCAGGAGAGCAGCGCCGGCCGCGCCGCGGCGTTGATCACGAAGGCGACGCGCCGCACCTGTTCATCGGCGTCGTCGAGCGCCTTACCAACCAGCGGCTTGAAGCTCTCGTCCTGCAGCAGCTTGGCCAGCGCGCCGCGAACCAGTACCTCGGCTCGAACGTCGGCATGGCCGCGCTCGAAGGCGGTACGCAGCGCGGCTCGCGGGTCCTTGGGCTCGAGTGTAAGCAGCGCGACGAGGGCGCTGCGACGAACGCCGGCGTCGACATCGCTGAGGTGCTCGCAGATCCAACTGTGCACCAGCGGCGAACTCGCGTGCAGGCTGGGCAAGGCTGCCAAGGCCAGCGTGCGCACGTCGGCGAAGCGCGAGGCCAGCGCAGCGCGCAGCGCGCTGAGCGGCGCTGCTGAGGCTTGTGCTCGCAAGGCTTCGAAGGCCGCAACACGCACGCTCGGATGCTGATCGTCGAGCCGCTCGGTGAGAGCAACGCGCGTGGCGCTACGTTCGCTCGCGGCCAGCTTCTGTGCGCAGAGCGCGCGCACCTCGGGCTTCGCGTCTTGAGCGAGAGCCCGGAGCAGAAGTGCATGTGCCTCCGGCTCGGCCAGCCCGGCCAAGGTCTGCACCGTGGCCTCGCGCTTGCTGAGCAGCTGTGCGTTGAGATCGGTCGCGAGCAGTTCGAAGCCGTGCCCGAGATCGCTGCGGCGCTCTTCGGCTTGCCCAGCCGCGTCCACCGCAAAAAAGCCGACGCTGCGCGCATCCCCACCAACGTACAAACGCGAGAGGGTGCCGGCGCGCTCGAACGGCACGACCAGCGCAGCGTGCAGCGGCTCGTTGCCTCGCGTCTCGAGCGTGCGCGGCTTGCGACGCTCATCCGTACGCCAGAACCGCAGCTTGCCGTCGCGCCCTGCGGTGACAAAGCGTTCGCCTTCTTGGTCCCGCCCTTTGGTCGGCAAGAACGCGATCGCGCTGGTGCCGCCGACGTGGCCGCTCTCATCTTTGCCGCGGACGTCGGACTCGACCTCGCCGACCAGGTACCAAAGCCGTACCGTACCGTCTTCACCGCCGGAGACGAGCCGGCCGTCCAGCTTGGTGAAGGCCAGTGAGAGCACCGCGCCCTCATGCCCGGGCATCTCGCGTACAGCGCCGTCTTCAAGCGAGACCACGCGCACGACGCCATCATCGCCGGCCGCAGCTACCGCGTCACCCGTAGGCGAAACAGCGACCGCGCGCAGCGCCTGCCCCGAGAGCTGCAGCTCCGAGAGCCCCTTGCGAGCTGCGCCACTCTTGCGCGACCACAGCCGCACAAAGCCGTCTTGCCCAACCGAGACCAGCAGATCCCCGTACAGCGCTAGGCCGGTAATGGCGCCGCTATGCGCCGGCGTCTCCCGCTTGATCGCGCCTGCTTGCGCGATTTCCAGCAGCGCGCCGTTGCTCCCCGCTGCCACGAATCCCGCTTCGTCGCCTGCGAGCGCGAGCACGTGCGCGGGCAGCTCGACGCTCTTCTGCAACCGATCTGCGACGTAATCGAACAACGTCACGCTGGAGGACTCGCCAGCGCGCACGCCGGCCACTGCGACGATCCGTCCGCTGACGGCGAGGGCACGGACCTTCTCGAGATTGCCGAGCATGAAGCTCATTCGATGCCTCCCACAAGCTCCGGTCCGTGCGCCGCTCGCAGCCGCATCAGCGCCGAAAGGCAGGTCTGCCATTCGCCTTTGGCGATCGAGCCGGTGAACTCTTCGAGCACCGGCGCCACGACCTTGGCGAACTCCACGTCGGCCAAGCCGAGATCCCGGACGATCTCGATCACCTGCCGTTTGGCGACGCTGGTGGACAGCTTCTTGGCGCGCGCTTGCTCCAAGCTCTCGGCCGAGCGCGTCGCTGGGATGCTGAACAGCAGGCGCCGCAAAAACGCGCGCATAGCCTCTGCGTCGCTGAAGGTCTCACCCTGCCTGAGCTTGGTTCCGCTCCGCGGCTTCCACTCGGCGGGCAGCCCGCGTGGCCGATGGCGTTGCCACAAGAGGCGCACCGCAAACAGACGCACCTCCCGGTCGGCGCTCTGCATCAGCCAGCCCAGCTTCTCGATGCCACCGATGCGCACATAGTGCTTTCGGATCAGGTCCATACCGGCGTCGCGACTCGAACGTTTGCGGCTCTCGGTCAGCGCGAAAATCTGCGCCGCATCCAGCTCCTCGACCGTCAACGCAAAGTCCGGATCGGCGTCGGGTTCACCGGCTTGGAACAGCGCTTCGTAGGCGAGGTTACGCACCTCTTTGGCGCTGGCTTCGGCCAGTTCGTACACCCGCTTGGTCGCGCCCCAGCGACGCAATTCCAGCCGCGCAATGGCTAGGCCGAAGCGCCGTACGTCGGGCCGCAGATCGAAAAGGCACGGCCAAACGCGCTCTTCACTGTACGCCGCGAGCGGGATGGCCGGCTTGATCCCGAGCGCCTTGGTCTCGGGCTCACGCTTGCCGAGCTTGGGGTGGTGGCAGCGCAAGTACAACTGCGCGAACGCTCGCACCGGCTCCGGCTCTTTGGCGCCGCGTGCGAGTTCGAACAGGCGCGCAACACCAGCGCTGACGTTGGGCTTGCCCTCGGCAAAGAGGTCCGGCTTGACCTGCGTCAGCAAGTAGCGGTGAGCCCACTCGTGTAGCGATGGGTCGGCACGGCGGGCCAACGCCAAGAGCCACGGCAGGCCTACTTCGCGCGGCTCGACGATCTTCGGATTGCCCAAGATGGTGAAGGCCACGGCTCGTTGACGCGGGTCAAATACCAGGCCGCGCAAGCGCTCGAGATCGAGCGAAGGCGGTAGCTTGTCGGCTTTGGCCAGCCACGCTCCGAGCCGCGCCGCCAAGTCCGCGCGCCGATTCATCGCCGCCAGCAGCCAATCTCCCGACGCTTGTTCGACCGGGTACTTTTCAATTTTGGTGCAGGCCAACGTGAGCACGTGGTGCGCGCGATCGAGCCGCTCATCGTCGAGCAAGCCGGTCCAGAAACTGAGCGGCAATTCGGTGGGACCAAAGCGCGCATCCAGCGTTCTTCGTGCCCAGTCGGCGGGCCCGCGGCGGTGATCGAAAAGCAGCTCGCGTAAGAAGGCTTCGCTTAGCTCGCTGCGATCGAACTCGGCGTCGAGTGTAGCTGCTGCGAACTTGTGCGTGGCTTCGATGCCGAGCAGCCGCGCCAGCGTCTCCAGCCCCAAGGCGCGCGCTGGGCGGCGCGCGGTCAGCAAGCCCACCACGAAGTCGCGCGTATCAGCGAACGCGTAGGCTGTGTTCAAGAGCTCGAGCAACTGCTCGACGGGCAGGTCCCCAGCGTGACCGCGCGCGTACTCGATCGCGTACTTGCGAGCTTTGGCGCTCGGCGAAGACAAGAGGGCCAGCACCGGCTGCTTGAGGCCTAGCTTTTCGAGGTTGCCCTGATGCAACTCGGCCGAGCCGACCAGCAGCTCGACCAAGAACTCATGCACCGAAGCCAGCGGCCGATAAGCCAACTTGGCCAACCAATCGACGCGCAAGTTCCGCAGCGCCTCGGGATGCAGCTCGCGCAGCCCGAGCGCGCCAAACTCGGCGGCCGCCTCGGAGCGCGCGGTTTCAAGCAGCAACTTGAGCGGCTCCGCTGAGAGCTTCCAGGCCTCGAGGTAGGGCGCACGAAATCGGAACTTCTTGGCCAACCCTTTGGGGGCGCCCCACTTCTTTGCGCCGCCCTGCATCAAGCTCTGAGCGACGTTCCCCTCGTAAGGATCCTCGCTTCGGCGCAGCACCTCCACCGCAAAGTCTACGTAAAGCTCGGGGGAGGCCTTGCCCAAAAGGCGCAAGAAGCGCGCAGCTCGCTTGCTGAGATAGCCCAGCGTGCCGCGGCTGACGTCCCCGGTGCCCGCATGATCATCGAGAGCGTGGTCAAAGCGAACCGCCAAGGTGGCGAAGACCTCCGCGTCCAAATCCTTTTCGGCGCGCTTGTAAACGCGTTTCAGTCCGCCCCATACGCCAAACAGCAAGGGAGCTTCGGCGGCGATCGTCAGCAGCGTCGCGCGTGCAGCCGGGGTCTGACGCTCGTAAAGGTTGGTCACGAGCTCGGCCAAGCGCAGCTGGTCGGGCACATGCTCGCCGGGCTGGTTCAGCAGGCGTTGCCACGCCTCGTGTTTCTGCGTCTGGCTAGATCCGCGCAGGGCGGCGCGCAGGGCGTCGAGCGTCATCACCTCGGGCGGAAGCGGCGCAGTTTGCGCGGGCGGCGGAAGCCGTAAGAAGGCCTGAATCACTGAGGAGAGGTCCGGCGCCTCGACCTCGACCAGCCGCTTGAGATCCGCGAGCTGAATAGCTTGCTCGGTCGTCACACTACCTCCGCCAAACGGGCTTTCAGCACCGCGTCATTGCCCGGTCGCAGCCCCGCGCGAAAGCCGGAGATACCGCCCGCCTCTGGCTTTAGCGCAGGCTCCAAGAAGGGCCGAATACGCGCGAACCAGCGCTGAAACGCGCCTGCGCTGAGCTTGCGGTTCACCAGCGCGATGCCGACGTGTATCCCGACCTCCGGATCGCGCGTGGCCTCCAAGCTCGCCGCGAGCACGCCGATCGTCGGGGTCAGCGCCGCATCGAGCACCTTCGCCCGCCAGCTGAGCACCACCCGCTCGAACGAGCGCGCGTCACAAACCCAAAGCACCGTGAGCGCGTCCTCGAGCGCGAGCCCCTTCGGCTTTGCAACCAACGCCATCAGCCGATCCAGCGCCTGCTCCACGGCAGGCGCTGGGCTCGCAACCTCGAGCGCGCGCCGCGCTCGCTTGGCGAGCCGTGCAACCTTCCAACTGCGCCCGCCGACCGCCTTCTCCAACGCTTCGAGCGCAGCGATCGCCTTCGGGTTCGTCTCGGGGCCAGCGGCCCGCTCGCGCCGGCGGGCTGGTAAGCGGGGTGCTACCGGCTGCTCTTCCGGCTCAATCGGCGCCGTAGCGAAGCCGCGTCGGCGAGGAGCTTTGGGCTCATCGTCGTCGTCGTCATCCGCGTCGTCGTCATCCGCGTCGTCGTCATCCGCGTCGTCGTCATCCGCGTCGTCGTCATCCGCGTCATCGTCGCCGTCGCCGGCCTCGTCGTCGTCGTCGCCGGCCTCGTCGTCGTCGTCGCCGGCCTCGTCGTCGTCGCCGGCCTCGTCGTCGTCGCCGGCCTCGTCGTCGTCGCCGGCCTCGTCGTCGTCGCCGGCCTCGTCGTCGTCGCCGGCCTCGTCGTCGTCGCCGGCCTCGTCGTCGCCAGCTTCCTCTTCCTCTTCCTCAGGCTCTTCTTCTTCGGCCTCAGGGTCCTCGAAGCCTTCTTCCAGCTTCTCGGCCAGTCGCAGCTCGAGCTCTCGCTCGGCTTCGGCTTGGGTCTTGAACTTCTTGAGCTTGGTGTGGCCCGCCGAGCCGATTTTTCCGAAGCGGTAGCAGAAGATCAAACCGTCTTTGATCCACGCTTCCCAGAACTTCTCTTCATCAGCGTTCTCGAGGCGGCGCATCGCGGGCGAAGCATGCACGACGCAGCAGGGCCTGCGCAATAGGCGGCGAACAGACGCACGTTCGCCGCAGCCATTGGCCGATCAGCGGAACCGCTTGTCGAGCTTGTTGAGCTGGCTGGTGAAGCCTTGTTGCTGCATTTTCGTGAAGTCGTCGCTGTGCAGCCGATCGAGCGTGACGACCATCTGAACCGAGCGGCCCACGGCATGGAACTCGACAGCGATGTTGCTCTCGTACGCCGACACCCCGGGTAGGAAGTCGATTAGGTTGGTCAGCACCAGACGCTGATGCACCTTCACCTCGGTGAAGCGCGAGCGTGTCGGGTGGGACACCGGCTGACCCATCTGCTTCATCGCCGCGATCATCTCGCTCGAGTCGGCGAACATGTCGTAGTGAAGGACGCCGCCAACGTGCGCTTCAAGTGTGTGCACTTCCACGCGGAAGCCTTCGGGGCCCCACCACGACTCAAAGCCTGCTTTGGTCGTCCACAAGTCCCAGACGTCCTCAATGCGGGCTCGATAGGTGCGCTCGATGACGATCTTCGACTCGTTCCTAGGGTCGCTCTTCAATTTCGTTTGCTCCGCTGTTTCGGTCGGTTGGTTTGTTTTCGCTCGAGGGCAGCTCCAAACCGATCGAGCCGCGCCTCCCAAAGGTTGCGGTAGCCAGCGAGCCAGCCATCGAGCTCGCGAAAGGGCTCGGGGTTGAGCGAATAGAGCCGCCTCTGGCCGTCCGGGCGCATCGAAACGAAGCCTGCCTCGCTCAGGATGCGCAGGTGCCGCGAGACGCCCGACTGGTGAACGCCGGCCTTCTCCACGATGTCCCCGACCTGTTGTTCACCTTGGCGCAGCGACTCCACGATGCTGCGGCGCGTTGGGTCGGCGAGCGTCTGAAAGACGTCGAGATGCATATGGGAATATATGCACCATGGTGTATATATATGCCAGCGCAAACGCCCACTTGGGTCGGCAGCGGCGCGGAAGTTGCGCGCTAGCGCTCCGTTACCGTGCCCAAGTCCACATCCCCCCGATCCGATTGGATCACGAAGGGCCGGTCTTCGATGCGGATATTGCCTTTGCCGTCGTGCCGCACGACCTGAAGTTTGCCCATACCGAAGCCCATCACGCCACGGGAGTAGTAGTTGGCCCGCAGCTGGTAGGGAAAGCCCCGCGCTGCACCGGGGATCACGAAGCCCTCCGGTCCGTAGCCGGTGGTCACGTCGGCAACCAACGCGCCGCCGGAGGCGAGCTCCTTGTGCTGGTAGCTCGCGTGCTCACCAAACGCGTCGGTTACGTGCAGGTCCACGTCGTTGGCGTCGGTCTCCCACGAAAGCACGAAGCGGATGCTCGGCGTCTCGTCGACGGTGAGCTGCAGGCGCGTGAGGCGAGCTCGAATAGCCTCTGCCTGCTCCGGGGCTTTGCGCAGCCACGCGGCGGCGACCACGGCGGCGTCCTGCCGCAGTACCGTGAGAACGCCCGCATAGCGGCCTTCCGGGAGCTGCATCGTCAAGGCCTTCTCCAACGTCTCGAAGGCGCGCGACGGCTCTCCAGCTTTGAGCTGTGCGTACGCGAGCAAGCGATGGCCAGAGGGATGGTCCGGTCGGTCGAGTACGGCTGAAGCCAGCGCCACCTCGGCGACGTCGAGCGCAGCCTCGGTACCAACGCGCTCGAGCCGTTGAGCCGCGAAGCGTTTCATCTCGACGCGATACGACCAAAGATCGAGCAACGATCCATAGGCTCGCGCTGCCAGCCGTGGCCGCCCGGTCGCCTCGGCCGCTTCGCCGACGGCCACGAAGGCGAGCACCTCGGTCGGGGAGTCGGCCGAGTAGCGGAGGGCCTCCTCGAGCGCAGCCTCGCCCTGCTTTTCCGCGAGCTGATCCATCACCCGCTTGAAGCGGCCCGTAAAGGGACTCAAAGGAACGGCCGGGTCGGGCGTTGCGACTTGGGGCGGCGCCTGGATCGCGGCCGGAGGTGCTGCGGCGACCCCATCCGATGGCCCGATATTGTTGAACGAGCCGTCGGGGCTGAGCATGATCGGGAACACCACATTGACGCTCCCCACCTCGGGCTCTGGGAAGCGCAACCCCATGAACGCGCGCGCGATGCAACTCTCGACTGCGGATGAGTCAAGGGTGGTGGATTGAACCTGCGCGTTGTGCGTGGTGCCGTCGGGGCCAATCGTGAACTTGACGCTGACACGACCCGCAAGGGTTGGCCGCTCCCTCAATCCCCGCTCGTAGCAGAGTCGGAATCGGCCAAAGTTCTGTCGTACGATTCGTTGAATCACTTCGGGCGGAAGCCGCCCAGAGACCGAGGTCCCACCCATACGGAGCGAGGGCCGCGGGCTTTGATGTGCGCCGTTCAGTTGGCCCGCGCCAGCGCCGAACCCAGCGCCATGCCCGATGGTGCCGATGTTACCGAGCCCGATGCCTTCTCCGCGCCCACCACCGCCTTCAGCGACGCCGCTCAAGCCCAGGCCGCCGGCGCCTAACGCGTCGCCAACCTCGCTACCCCAAAGGTTACCGCTCGCCGATACCGGCTCGTCGGTAGGTGGCGTACCCCAAGGGGCCGTGGGCCCGAGTGGATCGGCTTGCGAAGGCAGCGAAGGCAGGCGTGCGACAGTCCCTGGTTTGTCGCCAAGGTCGACGCGGCTGCCGCGCTCGGTTCGGATGACGTTGCCGTCTACCACCAGCACATCGACGGTGGCCGTGCGGTCAATGCCAAAGCGGGCGTAATCGTCGTTGCGCTCGAGTACCACCATCGCAGTCTGCTTGGAGAGCACGCGATGCTTGGTCGAGAGGTTGATGATGCGCTTCTTGACGTTCTCGTCCTGCGTGGCCTCACGCTCCAAGTCGGCGATCTCGACCACGGCCTGCGCGCGTTCCAAGAGCTGCTTGGAATTGGACGGCGTTACCGCGACCACCCGTCGTTCATCACCCACCTTCACCGTGAGGCTGTCTCCGCTGAGCGCTTGGTCGAGTTTGGCAAAGACAACGAACTCGTCACCAGGCAGCGCGCCGCTAAGAGTCTTCGGCGATTGCCAGTTAGCGCCGGCGATCGCGAGCTTCAGGTCGGGCAGCGGCTTCTGCGAAAGCTTGCGTGCAAGTAGGCCCGGGTCATTCGCGAGGTCGAGGGCGATCCCGTTCTCGGCGCCACCCTCGGTGAGGCCGGCGAGGATGGCCCCGTCGCGCAGTCCACCAATCGCGAGCGTATCGATCCTGCGTACGCCCGCTTGTTTCAGGCCGTTCGCGATCACACCGAGTTCAGCGGCCGAGGCCGCGCCGCTGGAGGCGATGCCGTCGGAGAGCACCACCACGCGCGAGAGCTGCAGCGGGCGCGCCGCGTCTTTGGCGAACGCGATGGCTTTGCCGACGTCGCTCGCCCCCAATGCCTGCCGACGTCGCAGCCCCTCGACGGCGGCCTCATCGAAGGCGCTCGCGTTGCCATTGAACAAGAGGTCCACCTCTTGATCGAAGGCAGCCACGGCGATGTGCGCGTCGCTTGGAAACGCCCGTATCAACGCCTGAAGTTGCTTCAGCTCGAGTTCAAGATCGAGGGCACGGCCGGCGCTCGTGTCCACCAGGAAGAGCACGTCTGCGAGCGGATCGGTCGTGGCTGCGCCCTCCGGAACGACCCCGCGCACGACCACCATGTCGCTATGAAAGACGCCGAGCTCTCGCTTCAGCGAGCCGGCTGGAAGGACGAGGTCCGAGCTGGGTTGGAACTGCGTTTCGGTGCGGCCAAGCAGCAGTTTGCCGTTCGCGCTGACGCTCACGTTCAGCTCTCCAACTTTGGGCAAGCCAGCCAGCCGAATTCGCAGCGGGTGCGCCTCGTCAATCACCTCGGCATAGGTGATCACCAACTCCTTTTTTGCCTTTCCGGGAATGGGAAAGACCCGTGCAGAGAACTGATTGCCGGCGCCTTGTTCGAGCAAGGCCGGGTCTTTGCGTTGGTGAAGAAAGCTCTCGTAGCTCTGGCGGGCGCGCTGCTTCTCGACGACTTCGCCTTCCTGCCAAACGCCCTCGATCTTCATCGCGAAGCGGCTGACTGAGGCGCCCTCGGGTAGGGTGATCGCGAAACGGCCCTCGCGGACGCGGTCTTCGGGGTTCTCGAAGGAGAGCGCGAGTTCGGTGAGCGCGAGCGGCCCCTCGACGACCGTTCGCGAGCGCATCGAGGCGAGTGTGAGACCGCTGCCGTCGGAGGAGGTGAGGGCGAAGGGAGCCTCCGTTTTGCTGCCGCGCTTCACGGCTGGGGGCGGAGCCTCGCTCGCGAGGGAGGCCGGAATTGCCAACGGTTCGTTGGCAGATGCTCTTGGGTGGCCCAGGGTGGGGGAGCTCGAGGGCGGTGCATCCAAGACCGAACAGGCGCCTTGAAGGGCGAGGAGAAGCAGCGGGCCGTAGGTTCGACGAGGGCGCATGGGGGGCTATGACCTCCAAACTCGGGGAAGGTTCCCGCAAGCTGAAAAGCATGCGTACGCTCCCGGCATGTCGCTTGACGCTAGCTCTCGGGCGCTGCTCCTCCCGGTCGCCGCGCTGGTCGCGTGGACCTTTGTCATGTGGACGTGGATGTACGTCACGCGGATCCCAGCCATCTTGAGCGCCAAGATGAAGCTCGATCCAACGGCCCCGCGGGGCGAGCAGATGGCGCAGCTACCACCGCACGTGCGCTGGAAGGCCGACAACTACAACCATCTGATGGAGATGCCGACGCTGTTCTACGCCATCGCCATCGTGATGGCGCTCTCCGGTGGGGCGACCGCGAGCGACGCGTTGATCGCTTGGGCCTACGTCGGCCTGCGCGTGATTCACAGCGTCTTGCAAGCCACCGTGAACAAGATCGAAGTGCGATTTAGCCTGTTCTTGCTCTCCTCGATCGTGCTCATCGTGCTGACCGTGCGCACGCTGCTCGTGCTGGTTTGACCGGGCGGGTCGCGCAAAGGCCGCGCGCCTACCCAAGCCGTGACCCGTTCAGAAGGGCTCGTAGCCGTCGTCGAGCCCGGGCTTCTCGCGCAGCGTGCTTCTTGCCGTTCGTTTGCGCGGCTGGGCAGGGGGAGGCGAGGGTTGGCGAGTGCCCGGTGGCTGTCTTTGAGCCGCGTTTCCATCTGCGGTGCGGAACTTCTCCACCAACTGCGAGAGCGCTTCGGCTTGCGATCGCATCTCCATGGCCGTGGCGGTCAATTCCTCCGAGGCGGTCGCGTTTCGCTGCGTTACCTCGTCGACCAACACGATCGCTCGCGTCATCTGCGTGACGCCCGCCGACTGCTCGGTGCTCGCGACCGAGACCTCTTGCACCAGCGCTGCCGTCTCGCGGATCGCCGGTGCCAGCGCCGCGAGCTCCGCTCCGCTCGACTCGGCGACTTGAACGCTGGTACGCGCAACCTCGGCGATCTCTTTGGCGGCCAGCTGGCTGCGCTCGGCGAGGCGACGCACCTCGCCAGCGACGACCGCGAAGCCGCGCCCGTGATCGCCCGCGCGCGCAGCCTCGATCGCGGCGTTCAAGGCGAGCAGATTGGTCTGGTAAGCGATGTCCTGAACGATCGAAATTTTGTCGGCGATCAAGCGCATCATCTTGAGCGTCTCTTCGCTAGCGACGAGGCACTTTTGTGCTTCGGCGGCGCCGCCCTTCGCCATCGTTCCCATCTTCTTCGCGTTGGTAGAGGTCTCGTGGATCGAGGCTGAAAGCTCTTCCAGACTTGCGCTGGTCTCTTGCATCGACGCTGCCTGCTGGCTGGTTCCATCGCTGAGCAGCTGCGCTGATTGCGAGACCTGCCCAGACACGACGACCACCTGGTTGGCGTGGGCGCGAACCTCGTCGATCATTGTGCCCAGCGTCTCGACGAAGCTGTCGAAGTCCCGGCTGAGTGCGCCGATTTCATCCTGCCCCAAGGCGCCGATGCGCTTCGTCAGGTCCCCCTCACCGCGGGCCATCGCGCCGAGCGCGCCGGCCACGCGCTGGAGCGGCCTTGTGATCGAGCGAGCCACAGCTAGGGACAACGCAACCACCAAGAGCAAGCCGACCGCGGCTGTGGGCAGCGTCACACGAACCATCCGCTGCGTTGACTCTCGCTCCGCTGCGAGCGCCCCTGAAATCTGAGTGCGTTGCCGCAGTTCAAGGTCGCGAATCACCTTGATGGCCTCGGCGTAGGCGTTGTCCATGTTGGCCATTTCGTTGCCGGCCTGCGTGGTCGCACGAGAAGTGGCGTCGCTATCGCGTGCCTTCTCTGCGAGCTCTTTCTGCTTGGCCGCCTCGAACACGGCCAGGGCGTAGCCGGTCATCCGTTTGGTCTGCTCCTTTGCCTCGAGCTGGCCGGCGAGCGAGCCAGCGTCACCGGCAAAGGCTTCGCTGACGCGGGCTTCGGCACGGTCGTACTCTGCGCGGAAAGACTGAAGGTTGGCGCTCTCGGTTGCGTAGTCTCAACTCTGCAACACGTCGTTGCCGGGACTATCGAGGTTGGTGACGGCTGCACTCCCCCAAAAACTCTCGCTACCAGCGCCGCCGTCCCCGTGGCGAGCTGCAGCTGTTGAATCAATAATCGCGTCGCCGAGTCGGCAAAGCGCCCCTCCGACCCCTCGCCAGCGTAACGCGGCAGCAGCGCATGTGTCATCCCGCCAAGGCCGGTTCGTGGATCCCACAAGCACGCCGCAACACACGACCCGAGGATCGTGATCAACGTCTGCCCCCCCCTCACAACGCGAGGCGGGTCCCCCGGTTGGACGTACACCACCAAACCGAACTCTAACGGCAACTCGCGCGGAATTGAACATCGCTGCAGAGTTCAGGGAACGTTGAGTTTGACGCGGATACTCTGGCAGCCGTCAGGCTGGTCCTCATCAAACCCTAGCTGCAAGTAGATCGGGTTCGCGTTGGAGCCGCCGTTGTGCGGCGAGTACTCAGCGGCAAACGTGTCTTTGCGGGGCAGCTTCTTTTCAACGCAGCCGATGCGCGCGTTTTCGACGAATCTCTCGGCGCCATCGACCCACCAACCGCCGGCGCAAATTTGGTCTTGCGAACTATCGTTCACCAGCTCGGCAGAGAGCTCGATCTTTGATGGGTCCTTCGAGAAGGTGAAGGGCCCGAAGTAGACCCTCCCTTTGCACGGGACGCTGACCTCTACGGGCTTTCCTTTCACCAACTCTTTGGCGTTGGCGCTGGAGCTGCCGCTCTTGTCGCCAGCCCCCGGAGCCCCCGCGACGGACGAGGAAGGCTTGCCCGAGTTCGGCGGTTGGGCGGAGCTGGAGGAAGAGTTTTGGCTCGTGCTCGCCTTCGAGCCACAGGCGAACGCAAGGCACGCCAGGGCCGACAGAATGAATCTCCCCATGCGGCGGAGGGTACCCACGAGCCGTAAGTCAGAGCAAGGTCGCTAGAAATCTGCTGTTGGCACCGCGGTTTGCGCCGCTGCCTCGGTGCCAAGAGCGCCGTTTCAACTCTTGAAGAGTCGGTGGTCGAGCGAGAGCTTTCCGGGGCCGCTCACGGCCAAGAAAACCATCACCACCGCGAGCAGGGATGGGTACTCAAAGCCCACGCCGCCCCCCGTGCCCAGCTGCTTGATCTGATGTGCGTGGGTGCTGAGCACGGCCACCAGCATGGTGACGGTGAGGCTTGCCGCTGCTGGCCGAACCACGAGACCGACGGCGACGAGGAGCCCACCAAGTAGCTCTGCCAAGGTTGCGCTCCACGCCATTGCCGAAGGCAGCGGGAAACCTTTGTCGGCGAGCCCCGTTGCGAAGTTTGCGACTCCGCCACGGAGCTTGCTCAGCCCGTGCAGCGCAAGGTAACCGCCCGACGTTAGTCGAAGAGCGAGCAGGGCGAGATCGTCGAGCAGCGCAGACCGCGCGGTGAGCAGCTTCATAGTCTCCATGTAGCACGAGCGCCCTGCGGGCTCGCAGGCGCTGAAGAACGACGTCGCGGAGGGCGCTCAGCAATACGCGCCGACCAGCTTCAGCGGCTTCTTTGACTTGACGATCTCGGCGAGCTTCGCTTCGCTCAGGCGCAGCCCTACCGAGGAGTCTTCCGACGAGGTCGTCAGCAAATACTCGTCGTCGGTCGAGCCGAGGAACAGGGTGGCGACAGCCCAGCCTGCCGGCGCGAGGAACACGCCCGTCGGTGGGCCCTCCTCCTCGTCAAGCTCCTCCTCGGGGTCGAGCGCGAGGCCGTGTTCGCTCTCGAGTGCGGCCCAATAGCCTTGCGGAATGCGCGCGGCGGCCGTGAGATCGAGCAGCGACTTATCGACCGTTACAGGTTTGCCTCCCTCCTTCGCCGAGGCCAACAGGACTCCCGCGTAGAAGCAGTCTCCGGCCGCGTTTGCGTCGTCTTCTCCGGCCGGGCCGGGGCTCACGAACACCAACGGGAGCTCGCTCTTCGTTCGCCAGGTCGCGGTCGTTTCATGGATGGCCTTCACCTCCTCGACGGTTAGGTCGCGACGGAAACGCTGCCCGAGGAGCAACGTACCGAACTGACCTGGGTCTACGCCGAACCGAGGAACCGAACTCGTCTTCTTGGCTGCCATGCGATGCTCCTTGGGCAGGGTAGCTAGGGCACCACGTAGCTCACGGCCATTCATACTTTCGGTCACGTCGTTGAAGCTCTCGTGGCTGCCAATCCAGGCCACGAGGATGCTGTCCTCGCGACAGCGCTCGGCGTCGGCGTGCAGGTAAACCGTGAAGGTGACGCCATCGGCTTCGTAGGTTGCCGTACTTGCCATTCGCTCGGCATTGGATCTGACCCCTGCCGAACAACCCCACCGTTCTGGGGATCATGTGGCGATCGCGAAAGTAGGCGCACCGCCGGGCACAAATCCGACGCTCCATCCGCGGTCTTCATCCGTCCAAGCAGGCTCGATGAAGACCGCCTGCTTTTCTCTCCTGGCTCTGCTGCTGGTCTCCTGCAGCTCGCGTGCGCGCTCGCCCCAACTTGCGCAGTCGCCTGAACCCGTCGTCACCGGACCGCTGAGGCCGCTCGCGCCGCCGAGCCCGCTGGCGCTGCTGATCAGCTCCACGCAGACCGTCGCTCGGCAGCTCTCGACCATTCAATGCCCACCCCCCGGGTTGCCACCGGAGCTGGCGGCCAAGGTCGACTGTGCAGCGATGAAGCCGTTCGAGGAGGCGACGCAGTGGGTGCCACGCGAGGTGCCTCCAGGCACGCTGCCGCCCGCTGTCGATCTGCGCGGGCATGGTCTGGTCGGGCCGGTGAAGAACCAGCTCGATATCGGGGCGTGTGCCGGCTTTGCGATGACGGCGGTGCTCGACAACGCGGCTCGTCGTCAGGGCCGTGCGGACGTGATTTCGCCCCTGCACGTGTTCGCGACCTATGCACCGACGCACGACGATTTTAGTCGCTCGCTGAAGGGTCGCTCGTTTGCCGCGGATGCGTCTTGGCCCTTCGATCCGGTGCGCGCTTGCTACTTTGCTCGCGACTACATGGGGACGACCTGCGTATCCAAATACGGCGTCTACCCCGAGAGCTCGGGCTCGGCGCCGTGGCTATTGGCTGAGCGTCAGCGCGCCGATGAGCAAGGGCGCTTGCGTATCTTGGGCTACGAGGAGATGCCGGTGACGCCCGATCAATGGGCGTTGGTGCTGGCGAGCGGAGAGGTCTTGTGGACGGCTTTCCACCACGATGAACCGGCTTGGAACTCGCTGTTCAATCCGGGCTCGACGCACATCCCGGTGCACGGTTTCGATCCAGCAGGCCTCTCGCATGCCGTGGCGATGGTCGGCTATCGCACGACGCCGCAAGGGCGAGAGTTCTTGCTCCAGAACAGCTGGGGGTCGAGCTGGGGCATGGGCGGCTTCGCTTGGATCAGCGAGGCGATGGCGCTGGCAACCTTCAGTTACGGTTATCGCGTGCTCGTCGCCGATGCGAGCGTACCGCCGTTGCCGCGCTTCGATACGGCCAGCTTCCCGTTCCCAACCGAGGCTGCCAAGCCTTGGTTCGACGCAGCCGCGGCTCAATTGCCCGCCTGGCCTTTCAATCGCTAAGGAGGCCTTCAGTCGGCGACCGTCGCTCCTCGCTCGGTGGATTCGAGCTCCCGCCGTAGCCAGTCTCGCAACGCGGCGGGCTCGGTTTGCATGCCGCGTCGGAGCAGCTCGCCAACGACCTCCTCGAGGTCGACGGCTTGGGGCTCTCCACCGGCGGAGTGGTGCCACACGAGGCCGCTCTCGCCGATGGCGGCGATCGCCCAGCTCTGACCGTTCGAACCGAGCACCAGCGTGTCGCTGAGCGCGACCCCGAGGTCTCGCCGGTCCGCCCCCTGCATCAGCCAATCCCGGCCGCGCTCGCGCACGATGAAGAGATCACGGCCTGGCCCAACGAGCTTGAGCGCTGCCGCCTTCGACCACGTGCCGAGCAGCGTTCCGTCGATCACCACCGCGCGACCTTCACCCTCTTGGGCGAGGAAGCCGATGCGACCGTCGCTGCCGATCCCAACCTCGGTGATGCGTTGAAACGGTGCTGCGGGTCCGTACGGCCTTCCATCAACGTGCAGCACGTCCCGACCGTTCGCGCGCGCGACATAGGCGACCGTAACGCCGTCCGCACCGATCGTGATCGCACGGTCCTTCACTTGTTCGTACGGTCCGAAGGCGATCCCGTCGATCACCACGAACTCCTGCTCTCCGTTGCGCGCCCAAAACACGGTACGGCGCGCGCTGGTGAGGTGCACCTCTCCAAGTCGCTCATAAGGCTCGGAGCGTTCGACGCCATCGTCCGCGAACCAGGCTTCATCGGTGCGCACGAGCGCAACCGCTCGATCGCTTTGTGCTGAGGCGTAGAGGCCGGCGACATCTTCGTAGGGGCCGAACAGGTCGGCGCCGCGCACGACGAAAGCCTGCGAGCCCCGCCGCGCGAAATAGGCGACTTGGCTGCGGGTCGCGGTCAGCCCGGAGACGCCGTCGAAGCAGCGATCGAGCCTGCCATCGACGACGACGCATGCCTTGTCACCGAGCTGGGCGACGTAGACCGAGCCTCCCGAGGGCGTGGAGAGCAACGAGCCCTCGAGGATGTTGTCGAACCAATCGTGCTGCAGCGTGCGCTGTGCGCCGATGATGTGGACGCGTGAACGGCTGTCGGCGACCTCGACCGCGGCGAGTGAGGTCGAAGCGAGCGGAACGAGCTCGGCGATCGAAGCGAACGGCCCAGCAACGACGCGACCCTCACGCAGGATGAAGGTGCCTTCGTCGTCGCTGGCTGCGTACACCAGCGAGCCCTCGCTGCTGCTCAGCGTCGAGCGAGCGATGCTCCGGAACGAGGCATGCTCCTCGCCGTCGACACGAACGAACTCCTCGCCGCAGCGGCTGAGCACGACGAGCTCACGTCCGGCTTGGTCGCGCCCACGATAGGCGGTTGCTTGGCAACCGCCGACGGCGATCGCCAGGGCAAGCAGCTGCAGCTTCATGGTGTCGAGCGATGCGTTCGATAACGATCGACCTGGGGGCGGATGCTGAGGCTCGTGGCCCGTACGAGTGGCGCGGAGCGCGTGTGCACCACGGCGCCTGCAGCGCTGACCAAGCGCAAACCCGAATGGGCCAAGCCGCCATCGACGAGCGCGATACCGAAGCACGAGGTCGCAAGCGCACGTCGATAACAGACGAGCACTTCCCCAACCACGCCCCCTTCGAGCAGCAGCGAGCCTTCAATCATCGTGTCGGCCTCGGCGACGAAGCAGGTGCTGCGACGAGGCGGCGGAGCGCTCGGCCGGGCAGGCTCGCGCCGCTTCGGTAGTCGCCAGCCGAGCTGGAGCTCGAACGGCGAGAGCCTGTTTCCGCCGAGCGACCGAATCGAGAAACCCCCCACCTCGATGGTTGCAGCGTCGATCTCCTCGAGCGACACCGTCGCGAGATCGTAGGCCAATCCGAGTTCGGAGAGGGCGGCGAGCTTCTCCGCTGCGCAGCTCTGCGGAAGGACCACCTCGTAGCCAAATTCGCCGGTTCGCCCGCCGCGAATCACCAGACATTGTTCGAGCGTCAGTGCTCCGAGCGGCGGCAGGCTGATGGCTCGCCGGCCCAACCATTCACCCAAGAGCTCCCACGCAAACGGGCCGTGCAGGCTGATCGTTTGGTGATCGGCGCGAAGATCGCGCAGCGTTATCTGGCTTTGGTGTGCAAGCCGTAGCGCAAGCGCTTCGAACGAAAGACCGTCGATTAGCAGGATGAACTCGCCCTCAACGTTCACGACCGTCAAATCGGCCTCCACCGTGCCGTCCTCACGCGTGAGCAAGGTTGGCTTCGCCTGACCGTCGTAAAGGAAGAGCGATCCACGCAGGAGCTGCTCGAGCGCATCGATCGCGTCCTCCGGGTTCCCCCGCGCCGACGCCAGCCGGGCGACGGTCAAGTGGGATGAATCGAGGCGCACAACCGAGCTTCGAAGTGCGCTCGGCTGCGCGGTTCGTGGTGTTTGCTCGAGCTGCGCCGGCGCTGTTGCACCTTCACTGAGCAGGTAGTCGACGATGCAGTTGAGCGAGCGGGTGATCAGCGGAAAGCGGTCATCTTGAGGCAGCTCGAGGCCGAACGCCCTTTCGACCGCGAAGGCCAGCTCAATCGCGTCGACCGAATCGAGGCCGAAGCCAACGCCGAACAACGGCACGTCGGGATCGAGCTGCTCGGGCTCGAGCTTGAGCGCGAGGTCATCGAGCAAGATGGTCGCCAGCGTTTGCAGCATGGCCTGGCGTTGCGCCGCTCGTTCCTGCGCGTGGGCGCGGTTCATCGGTGCCCCCAACGTTCGAACATGACGCAAGCCGAAGCGAGCCGTCCTGGGGCGGAGACCACGACCGTCTCAGCTTCCTCTCGTGCGATCTTCGTTACCGCGACGCCGCAGGCGAGCAGCCCTGCAACGGCCGGGACCTGCGAGTCGGGCGACGCGCGAAGCCGCTCGAAGCGCGGGCGAGGGGAGCGCGCGAGCAACGCTGCGAGCGCGGCTTCCTCATCGGCGCCGACCGCCCAACTGGCGAGCGATACCGAAGGCTCCGGACCGTGCTCCCGGCCCAGCAGGAAGCATGCGGCGCCATCCACCACGGCGCGCGGCGCGTTGAGATCGCGCTCTTCCACCGCTGCAGCAAAAGCGAGATCGGCGTCGTCGCGATAGGCCAACTGGTCCGCGGCGAGCGCTAGCGCAACCAGGCCGCTGGCGGGGCCTGTGGTCAGCACGAACGTCGGCCCGCGCAGCGCGAACATGCGACAGATCGACCCTGTCGCGGTGGTCAGCACTTTGCGCGCGAAGGCGCTGCCAGAGACGTTGCGATAGCCACGGGCATCGACGCTCTCGTTGAAGGCGCGGCCGTTCTCCGGCGAGGCGCGCCGTTGGCCGACGAAGGTCGCGGTGCGATGGCCCTCCGAGGTTCGCCGCGGTGTGTTGCGGGTTGCGCGTTGAAACGCGGTGGCGAGCATTTGGGTGGTGCGGTCGAGCCCGCGCGAATCGAGCGTCCTCGTGAGCGACTCGAAGTCGAAGGAGCCTGCGTCCACCAAGAGGTCCAGCTCGCTCCCGAGCGGATCCCGTTCGGGGACGGCGCCACCGAAGCCACCCATCGCGAGCACGGCCAGCGGCCTTTGCTGCAGCGTCGTTCCGCTTTCGACCACGGTGCCGGCGACGCGGTCGCCGACGCTGAGCACCGCCGCGGCGTTGAAGCCGCCGAAGCCGGCGCCGAGCTTGAGCAACGGGCCACCCGCGAAGGGGCGCGCTTCAATGACGAGGTCGAGTTCGAACGGCGGGCGCACGCGCAGCTCCTTGGCGGAGGGAGAAATCTCACCGCGCCGCATCGCTTCGAGCGCCATCGCGAGCTCGACGGCGGAGGCGGCGCCGAGGCTGTGGCCGACGAGGCTCTTGCTGACCGTGATGGGAAGGACGTTGGCGCGTGGCCCAAACAACGTCACGAGCGCTGCATATTCGGCTTCGTCGTTGGCGCGCGTACCGGTGGCGTGTGCACTGACACAGGCGATCTCCTCCGCGGCGCGCTGGGCTTCGCGGAGCGCCTGGCACGCAGCGCGCGTGAGCCCCTCTCCGCTGGGATGCGGACTCGTCGCGTGGTGAGCATCGGCGCTGACGCCGATGCCCTCGAGCGTCGCCACGATCGAAGCTCCGCGCGCGAGGGCGCTGGCTCGGCGTTCCAAGACGAAGAACGCAGCTCCTTCCCCGAGGTTGGTGCCCAGCGCAGGGGGAGCGCCGGGCAAGCCGCCAAACGGCGTGGTGGGAGTGGCGCTGAGCAGCCCGAGCGCATGAAAGCCGGCGAACGTAGAGAGCGAGATCTCGTCGCTCGCTCCGGCGATCACCACGTCGAATTGACGGCTCTGCAGCAGCGTTTGGGCGCACAGCATGGCGTGCAGCCCGCTGGCGCAGGCCGAGGTAACGACGATCGTCGTCAGCTCTCCGTGCCTCCGCTTCAGACTGGCGACGAACTCGTCCACCAAAGGATCTTCGGGGGTGAGCGAGGTACCCACGATCAGCGCAGCAACGCCAAGGGCTGCTCCGGCCTGGCCCAGCGCCTCAGCGATGGCCGACTCGGCGAACGAGATCGCGGCTGCGCCGCGTGGCAGCTGGGTCTCGACGATGGGCGCACCGAGACGCCCTTCGAACGGCGTGCCCTCGAAGTTGGTGATGGTGCGCAAGCCGGTCCGCTGCGTTGCCGCGTCGCAGGACGAAGAAAGGTTGGCGCCCAGCGGCGTCACGGCACCCATCCCGGTGATGACGACGACGGGGGCGCCGTGCACTATCCCACCGCAGCTGCGACGATCAGGAGGATAGCCCCCACCAACAGAAAGACTCCGCCGGCGGTCAAGACGAACGCACCCGCGAAGCTGCCGGTCGCGACGATCAACGCGCCGATGATCCCGCTGACTCCCGCGAGGCCCATGAAGACTCCGCCGGCGGTCAAGAGCCCGCTGTTGTCCGACTCCCCGGTGGCCCGCTTGTACTCTGGATCGCTCGTGCGCATGGCCCCGGCCACGCGATAGAGCTCCTCCGCCTCAGCCAATCGGGACTTCATCGCGGCGAACGATTCAGCGCCCAGCGACGCCAGGAACCTTCGCTCACTCTCGGCGACTGTGCCAGGGCGCTCAAACACCTTCTCCATCTTGCGCGAGTATTCGCCCACCAACATGTCAGACGATTGGGCGAGCCGCTCGCATACCCAGAGGCCCATACGCCGGAGATGAAGCCGGCGCACGTCAGAGACATCTTTGTCAGCGGCTGCCTCGTCCACAATCGCCAGCACGCGTTCTCCCAGCTCGGGATCTCGCTTGAACTCGCGCGACAGATCCGCTCGTTCCGTGGGCGATAGCGCGTCGAGACGTTGCTTCATACCGAGGATGGCGCTGTCGAACTCGGGCATGGCGCCACGCATGGTTGCTTGCACCGTGGGGTGTACTCGTGCGGTCTCGGGCAAGTCGCGAAAGGCGCCGGTGAGGAAGAGCGTGCGCACCGCAGACAGCGCGACCTCGTCAGCGTTGCTCTTGCGACCCTTGCTGCGCCCGTCCGAAAGCACACGGTCGAGCGCTAGCGGCGTTCCCGCGGTGAGCGAGGCTCGAGGTTTGATGAGCCGCGCCCACTCCCGTTCGACCTCCTCGGAGGAGAGCAGAAGGGACGATCCACTGGGCGTCTGCGACGGCGCGCCATCGTTGAAACAAGCGCTCAGGAGTCCGCCGCCGGCCACGGCGCCAGCCACCATCCTGCGGCGAGAGAGTTGATCGGTCATGGTGAAACACCCGAGGAACTAGCTGGAGGCGAAGGAGCAGTCGAAGTCGGAGCAGGCGGCGGGACGTCGTCCGGAATCAGAAAGACGGTGGCGCTGTCGTCACACTCATTCGAGCGATACGTGCCCCGCACAAAGCCGTCCGTACCGGGCGTGAGGCTGTATTGCGTGTCGCTGCAGAACTTCCAACCAGCCGCCCGACCTTCCTCGACAGAGTGGGTCTCCTTTAGCGCGAGACTGCCGTCGGGCGCGATTGAGCCTACGATGGCGCGCACGCTGAAACCACTCTGCGCGCCGCTCAGGAGAATTTCCCCATTGAGCGCTGTGCCGTTCTTGCAGAGGTAGAGCTGCACGTTCATCGGGTCATTGCCTTTCGATTCCCCGCGAAACGACTGACAGCTCGGCGGAGCAACGAGCCGAAACCGCGCTCGGGGCACGGCTTCACGCTTGCTCGCGCAGCTCAGCAAAGCGACGAGCGAAAGGGCGACGAGGATTGGTTCGCGGCTGCGCAAGATGTGCAGCCTACAAGCAAGTACAGGCGTCGTCACGAGCGACGAATGCCGCCTTTCGTGCAATCTGGGCGCCCGTCGTTCCGGGTCTTCGCGGCTTCGCGCTAGGCTCGCGCGATGCATAACGTTCGTGCGCTGGTTCGGTCGAGCTTGGTGGTGGTGATGGCGGTGAGCTGCGCCAGCGCGTCGCCTCCGTCCCCCGTGCAGGGCCCTACCGAAGTGGTGGAGCTCCCGTCGCTCCCCGCTCAACCCAGCGCGGCAGCGAGCACCACGGCCCGGGCGGAGACAGCGACGACGTTGACCGCGCAGTCGGTGGAAGATTTTTTGCGGGTTCGGTTCGCCCCGCTCGTAGACAGCGGCACCCTCGAACTTAGCTACCCTATGGAAGATAGCGCTGCTGAGTTGATCGAGGAGCTCAGCTGCGTCCACATCAACACCCTGGCTGACCTCGCAGCGTTGGTGCCGCCTGACTTCGAGCGACGCGGCGTTCCGGTGTTGGCCGAGCTAAAGGCTCCCGCTGCCAACACCCTCTCCCTGCTCCGCGACCTCATGGTCATCAAGGATGCGAGGCACTACTTCCGCAATTGTTGGCGCTCTCATTTCAGCGCCGGCGCGAATGAGTTCCCGTTGCCCAATGCCTATGGCGTCTCGCAGCAGTTGTTGGCGGAGCTGCTTGCCGCTGGTGACACGCCGGTGCGTCGTTAGCGAATGGCCGAGCGCACAGCGTCTGAGCCGTAGGCAATAACGTGTGGCGATTCTGCATTGAACAGCATGATTGCCCCGTGTGGTTCCCACGTTGCCTGTGACACGAGACCAATGCCCCTGTTTCGGCCCGTTGCTGTGTGGATAACGATCGTGGCATCGAGCTTGCTCCGCTCCCGTTGTTGCGTCTCGCAACCAGCAAGGACCCAATGAATAGCCTGCTCTCTGCGTTAGCTCTCCTGGTCTACGGCAGTGCCTGCGCAGGGTCGCCTGCCGTCTTTCGGCGAACGCTCGTGCGCGCCGCGCCCAGCGAGCGATCGGTCGTCGTGCTACTCGACCGCGAGCCCGAGCTTCCGTTCGTGGTGCTCGGCGAGCTTTCTGCCGTTGCACTCGAGAGCCCCACCAGCATCGCGATGATGCAGAGGGAGGCCGCGCTTCAGGGGCTCGACGGCATCTATTGGATCGAATGCGCCAGAGCCCGCGGCAGTTGTACGGCGAAGGGGTTCGTTTACAGCAAGGTCCCAGAGCTTGGCGGTCGGGAGGGCCAAGCTGATTGCACGTCGCAGCCGGAACTGACGCAACGCTGAGCCGCGACCAGCCGACTGTACCGACGACTCCGCCGCACTGGCTTTGCCCGGCCCAAGAAGAGTCGCAGGCCGACGCGCTGCGAGGGCAGAGCTCTCCCGTGGTAGCGTCGCTGCGATGTTGCTTCGTTCGCTGCTTCTCGCGGTGGGTTGTTTGGCCTGTGGACCTTCGTCGACGACGTCGGAGCTTCGGCCCGAACCGACGTCGAAAGAGTCTCGCTCGGCCTCTGCCTCGACGTCGACCAGCGCTGCACGGGCGTCCGTAGCGACCTCCGCGTCCGCACCGCCTGCACCGAGCGCTGCCGTGGCCAGTGCGTCCGCGCCGGTCTCGGAGGAGGAGGAGCGCGCGAACGAGGGCTGCAAGCTGCGCAAGAATACCAACGTGACGTCGCGCTGCGCCGCCCACGACGTCAGGCTCGGGAAGTGGAAGCCCTCGGCCAAGGAGCTGATGGTCACAGCGCCGCTACTCAGTGGAAGCTGCTACTGCGCGAGCGGGCTGATCGAGGCGATCGATCGCTGCGCTCAGAAGATCGATGGCGGTCAGATCGCGCTCACGCTGGGCACGCTCGGCGACCCGACCGATTGTTCGTTGACGGTGGGCGCGGCCGAACTCGGTGCTCGACGCTTCCTGCGGATCTACGCGTTCAACCGCGACCAAGCGACCTTCTATTCGATCATTACGGTGGTCGAGCTCAAAGGTGACAAGGCTGAGCTCTACTACCAAGGCTTCAACAGCTTCGATCCGCCGGGTACCACCGACGTCGATCCGAAGCAGCACTCGGCCGCGCTGGTGAAGGACTGGCCCACGCTGCCGCAGAGCTTCAAAGATTGGTTGGAAAAGGACCCGGAGTAGCCGTGACCGCGTTCTCCATCCTCGATCTGAGTCCCATCGTCTCGGGGTCGAACGCCACGCAGGCGCTGCGCGACACCGTGGCGCTGGCTCAGCATGCCGAGTCGCTCGGCGCTGCGCGCGTGTGGTTGGCGGAGCATCACAACGCCGGCATGCTCGCGAGCTCAGCGCCGGAGATCCTGATCGCGCATGTCGCAGGAGCCACGCGCTCGATTCGTGTTGGAGCAGGAGGCGTGATGCTCCCCAATCACAGCGCGCTCCGGGTCGCCGAGCAATTCCGTCTGCTTTCGGCGTTGTTCCCGGGTCGAATCGATCTCGGCTTGGGGCGAGCCGCTGGGACCGACCCACGTACTGCTCGGCTTCTGCGCCGCGGAGCGGCGGACGACGCGGCCTTGTTCGATGCGCAGTTCGACGAGCTGCTCGGTTACCTCGAGGCCGACTCAGCGCCGCGTGGCGAGCGTCCGACGTCGGTCATCGCCATCCCCAGCGGGGTCGAGTCCCCGGAGCTTTTTCTGCTTGGCTCTGGCGACTACAGCGCACGTTTAGCGGCTGAGCGCGGGGTCGGCTTGGCCTTCGCCCATCACATGAATCCGAGCGAGGCCGCTCAGGAGTTGCAGCGCTATCGGGCCAACTTCCGGCCCTCGCGCTACCGCGCAGCTCCGTGGGCGATGGCCTCGGTCAACGTGGTCGCGGCCGCGACCGACGCGCAGGCGGAGGAACTTGCAGCGAGCGGACGCTTGGCGCTGGTTCGAATGGCGCAGGGGCAGCGCGACTTGCCGCTAGCGAGCCCGGCGGAGGTTCGTCAGCACGCTTTCGACGAAGAGGAAGAAGCGGTGCTCGCGGCCTATGCTGGTGCAACCATCGTCGGCGGTCCCGAGCGAGTGCGCGCCGCCCTGCGCGCGTTGCTCGAGGCGACCGCAGCCAACGAACTCGTAGTGATGACGCAGGTTCATGATCAGGCCGCGCGCAAGGCTTCCTACACCCTGGTCGCTGAGCTCTTGGCGTCGTAGCGTCGTGTTTTGAGGCAACGCGAGGTTGACTCCTTCGACTGAACCTCGGACGGTTCCCTGCGGCGCCAATGGCGTCGAGCGAGTTCAAGTCAGGAGCACGTTTGGTTCCGCCGATCGAGGCGAAGCCTCCTACAACTTGGTTCGCCCAACCCTTTGCTGCGCGGGCCGAGACCCTGCGTCTTTTGCCACCGCTTTCACTTTCGCTAGGGCTCGGGCGCTGTCAGGCGTCTTTCCGGATCGCCATTTCAACCTGCGTAGCCGGAACCACGCCAAACAGGCGGTCGGTCATTCGGAACAGGCCCGCAATGGCCTTTTTGGCCGTACGCATGCGCCCCGGATTCGTCGCCGCCAACCAGTGAGCCGCCCGGTCCCCCTGCCTTGGCTGGAGCACCACCGGTCGTGCGCCTGGCGTTTGACGGATGTTGCTCAGAATCTCCGGTTCGGTGCCGCCCCGAATGCCGGCGCGCAATAACTGCTCCCAGTCGCGCTGCCGGTTTTCTTCCGGCGCTTCGCGCGCGTAGTTGTTGGCCAGATATCGCGCCAGCCCGTCTGGGAGGTAGTTGATAAACCAGAGACCGGTCGTGTGGTGCTCAAGAGGCGACCAGCGGTGCGGCGTTTGATTGATATAAAGGATCCCGCCGGGCTTCAACGCGGACCACAGCAGCGGCAGCAGGGTCAGTCGTTCGCTTGGCAGCAGATGCTCGTAGACCGCGCTCAACATGATCCCGTCAAAAGGTCCGATCCCTGCCGGGAGCGATTCACCTGACGGCGAGAGAAGAAAACGCGCGTTGGTCACCCCTGTTCCCTGGGCGATTCGCGTGGCCAGCTCCACGGCGTTCTCGCGAAGCTCAACGCCGGTCACCTGGGCGTGCGGAAACATGCGAGCCATGAAAATAGTGGAGGCGCCGCACCCGCAGCCAAAATCGAGAATCTCCCCCCTCATCTCGCCCGGTGGGCGAAAAGCATCCAGTTGGTGTTTCAATGCGTGGCTCACGTAGTCGGGCTCGCAATGCCTCGCGATGTCGTCACAAATCCAACCGATCGTACTTTCGGCGACGACGGCTTGAATCAGGTCGAGACTGAAATCGGTCTCACAAGATTTTCTGGCGATGAAAACCTGCGGTGATTCCGGCACCGCCGTGACGCGATAACGGAAGTTCGGAAGCGGGTCTACTTTCAGATACCCACCCGGCATCTCGATCGATGCTGCCCGATGTTGGGTTGCAGGGTGTCGCTCTCGCTCAGGTATCCGTCCGCGTTGCCTTAGAAAGCCTCAAGTGGTTCGTTATCTTATCGGCGTCAACGCGCAGTCAGTAATCTCTTCGCGCGCTTGCGGTTAACACTTCGAACCTCGTGAAATCCCTTGGGAAGCGGGTAGGCATGCGCCGGATGACGAAGACGAAGAACACCCCACGGAGCCCACGTTGGTGCGCATTCACGCCGGACCGTGCGCGCTGACCGTGCGCGGCGCGGGCCCGCGAACGCGTCCGCGAGCAGGATGGGAGCTCGAACCGCCGGCGCGCGAGCAGGGTGGGAGCTCGAACCGCCGGCGCGCGGGGATGGGCGCTCGAATTGGACGTTTTGTTGAATTCAGTCGCCCATGTCCCAACGAGCGGCGCCCATTCTCAGCAGCCCGGCGGTTGGGGCGATCTGCAGTGACCCGCTCGCGCTTCTCGCGGACTGCCAGAGTCGCACGACGTTGGACATTCTGTTGCCGATCGGGTCGCAGGGGCCAGCCGTGTACGATCTCGCCACGAGCGGCGTCACGGTCACCGAGCTAGCCTCGTCGCTCGGCGAGTCCGAATGCACGCGGTCGGATACGTTGTGGGTGAGCGGCGAGCTCGAGATCCTGGCGATCACGCCAACCTTGATTCACGTCGCGCTCAACGACGGCGCTGGCACCGTAGTCGACGCCATCGCGACCCGTTGCAACTGAGCGGCTGTCAGCGTTTGGTCGCACCTGGTCCTTGATCAGGGGGCGCTGGTACGGCGCAGGTGCGTTCGGGTTTCGATTTTGTTTGCTCGCTTGCAACCGACCGAGCTGCTCGCCCGTAACCGACGCACCATGGCCTCTACGTTGGCGGTGGACGCTTCACGCGCGCGGCGATCGCTTGCGCCCTTCTCCGGCCAACTTCGCGTCCACGCCGCGATCGAGCAAGAGGCGCTCTATCCGCGGCTCTTGACCTCGTCGGAGCCCAGCGTCGTGGCAAAAAAGCGCAGAGCCTGCTGGCGGACGTTGGCACCGTGAACGAGGCGTTCTTCGACTACCTGAAGGCCTACCCCGACGCCGCTTCCATCCAGGCTGACCCAGCCGAGTTCTCGCGCCGCACGATGCAAACGTTGTATCGCGTGCGCGTACGCATGAAGCGTCGCACCGAAGGAGCAGTTCGACGCGCTGTTGTATCTACGCACGGTGACGCCGGTTACGATGCGCTGAGTTTTGTAGGCACAGTGCGTAAGTATTGCGGCTCGAACTTCACGGCAGCGGCGCGCCAAAGGGTGGCGTAGCGCCCTGCTTCAAACGCTCGGGACTCGCCCAGTCGTGCGCCGGAAGGATGACCGTTGGCCTTGCTTCGGCCCACTCCTTCACCTTGCCATAGGTGGCGCGCGTCGCATCGAAGTCTGCGTTGATGCCCGCGAGTTGCTCGCTCGTGAGCATCGGCTCGTTGAAGAACGCATCCCCTACGAACAAAAGGTCCACCTCGAGGCCGTCCACCATGAGCGACCTTGAGCCCGCTGTGTGACCCGGGGTTGGAACGAGCCGAATCGCTCCATCGCTGGTGAGCGCGCTCGAGGGGCCGAAGACGCGGGTCAGCTCGTCGTCGACGGTTGGCTCCTGCTCGAAGAAGCGCAGCTCTGCATCGGCCAGGCTTCTGCACGTAACGAAGCCGCCGTTCGGGCCAAGCTCGTAGTCAACCTGGGACACGTAGACAGGAACGCCAGGAAAGTAGGGGACGCCGCCGGTGTGGTCCGCGTGCAGGTGCGTGATGACAACACCTCGTACGCTCGCTGGGTCGATCCCGAGGCGCTCCAGTTGCGGGCCAACCTCTTCTTCTGGCGATACCTCCACCTTGAGAAGCCCGCGGTCGAACTTCCCATCGTTTGGGTCACACGCGTAGTAGTCGGGGTCGGAGTTGAACCTCGAAAGCTCACCGGCGTCGACGACGAAGACTCCTTCCGGATGCTCGATGACGTAAACGAAGATCGGCATCGGAGGCTGAAACGCTCGGTCCATCAGCATCGCAAGCACACGCTCGATCAACGTCGTGTCCTCGGGCTCACAAAGCGTCTCGTGGCAGCGCTTGACCGCGACGGTTCCGATCTGGAGTGCGTGCACTCGCACCGTCCCCCCGGCGGTTTGCAGCAGGGTTGCCCCGTCCGCGTCCACCCGAACGGGCGACGGCTCCTCGACGGTCTCGCTTTGCGTCTCGCTGCATGCGCCTAACGTCAATAGGGCGCCTACGCCCAGCACACGTGTTGTGTTCGCGAATCTACTCATCCTTCTTGTGCTCATGAAGCCGACTCCTTGCTCTCTGTTGGTTAGGTAAACACTGCTTGGTAAACACTGTTAGGTGAACGGTGTTTATTTGAGGCAAGAGGTAAGCGGTGTCAAGCTTCGGGCGATGACAATCGACGGCTCGTCGCGAACGACCGGGAAGCACCACGGAGATCTGCGCCAGGCGTTGATGGCGGCAGCCTTGGCGATGGTGGCTACGGGCGACGAAAAATCGCTTTCTTTACGAGAAGTCGCGCGTCGCGCCGGGGTCAGCCCAGCGGCGCCGTATCACCATTTCGCGGACAAGGAGTCACTGCTCGCTGCGGTGGCGTGCGAGGGGTTCGAGCGTCTCGGGCAGGCGCTGCGCGAGGCAGCGAAGCTCTCGCGCTCCCCGCAAACCAAGCTCTCGAGGATGGCGGCCGAGTACGTACGCTTCGCCCTGGCTCACCACGTGCACTACCGCATCATGGTTTCACCGTCGCTGGGGAACGCAGCCGCGCATCCAG
The DNA here is from genome assembly GCA_044376115.1 of Polyangiaceae bacterium. Classification (GTDB taxonomy): domain Bacteria; phylum Myxococcota_A; class Polyangia; order Polyangiales; family Polyangiaceae; genus Xiheicaenibacterium. Next base: position 222,938 of record JBILLK010000007.1, read on the forward strand.
CCTTGCACAACGCGTCACTGAATGCTTTCTCGAGCCTTGCCGAGGCCGTTGCTTCGGTGGGAGGCAAGATCCCCCCCGCTGAGGTGAAGCGGCGTGCCGCCTTCGCTTGGGCACTGGCGCACGGGATTGTCGAACTCAAGCTCAACGGCGCGCTCACGCCGTTGACCGAGGACGACGCGGAGGTCCTCGCAAAGCACGTCGGGAGTGAGGTGCTGCGGCTAGCCAAAGGCGATTGAGGTCTCGGGCCGATGCGCAAAGCTGAAGGCTGCCAGCGCGCGTGAGTAGGCGCTCATGCAGCGGCACAGCTCGGCACTGTTCCTTGTGGACGTTCACGAATATCGGCCGAAAAGGCCTGTTGAGCGTGTGGCACTGGGCTTGCTCTTGGCGCATCGTGAACCTTCAAGCTCGCCCTCTATTCTTCGCTTCCTTTGTCACGGCCTTGCTCGCCGCTGGGTGCTCGAGCGTCGTTTGCGAGTCCGACGGTTGTTGCGATCAAGACAGCTGCTGTGAGGGCGGTGCGTGTCTGCCTCCCACCCCACACGGCGTGGCTACCCCGTGGGAAAGTCTCGCAGGAGAGAAGGGCCCTGCGCCTGCGGGTACGCTGCTGCTCAAGCTAACGAGCGGGGAAGGCTTCTGCGCTGCGCCTTGGGTTTCTGAGCTTTCGTGTGGTGAGGAAGCGGCTTGGGAGGTTGAGTTCGCGCTCCCGCCGCCATTGCAGTTTGCTGGAGCCACGGTGGATCTGGCTGAGCTCGCCGACTTGGGCGGCGCCTCCTATCGTCAGACGACCGCAGGTGCAGACTGCTCGATCGAGGCCGGGACGCTGAGCGGGACGCTCGAGGTCGTCAGCATCGATGAGACGCAGCTCGAGGTTCGTGTGACCTCGGCAACGCCGAGCCTTGGCGAGCTGGAGCAAGGGCTGATCGTCCCGCGCTGCCAGAATCCCGAGCTGCCACAACAAGCGGTTGCCATGACGCAAAGCCAATTCGATCTCCTTTACGCGCTGCGGGATGGCGAGCCCGAGGCGGAAGCCGAGGATGCCGCCGCAGAGCCTTTCATTGAGGAAACGTTGCGCGTGTTCGTCGACCGCAGTAGCCCGGCGGCTGGCGCAACCTGCGTGGACCCGCTGGCCCTCTTCGGTGATTGCCAAGACCGGACCACGTTCGACATTACGTTGCCGATCGGTTGGCAAGGGCCGGGGACCTACGATCTTCTCGGGAGCGATATCATCGTCAACGAAGCTACATCGCTCGTCGGCGAAGCCGAGTGCACGCGGGCCGAGAGCTCGTGGACGAGCGGCCAGCTCGAGATCATCGCCAATACGCCAACCCTGCTTCATGTGGTTCTCGACGATGGCGCGGGCACCGTGGTGGACGCCATCGCCACGCGCTGCAACTGACCAACCGTTCTCGAGGTGGCCGCTTACGACTGAGGGTCCACCGCGTTTCGGATTATTTCGTTCGGCGTGCAACTGAGTCAGCCTCTACCCCGTAAGCCGTAGATGGGGCCGGTACATACCTCCTCGAGTCTGACCGCGCGCTTCGCCCGGCAGCACCTTGAGCTCGGTCGCCTCGCCAAGCTCCTGCTCGCCGAGCTCGATACACGGACTTTGGCGGTGGATGCGTCGCATGCGCGCCGCTCGCTGGCGACCTTCTCCGGCCAGCTGCGCGTCCACGCAGCGATGGAGCAAGAGGCGCTCTATCCGCGGCTCTTGGCCTCGTCGGAGGCCAGCGTCGTGGCAAAAGCACAGAGCCTGCTGGCGGACGTCGGCACCGTGTACGAGGCGTTCTTCGACTACCTGAAGGCCTACCCCGACGCCGCTTCGATCGAGGCTGATCCAGCCGAATTTTCGCGGCGCACGATGCAGACGTTGTATCGCCTGCGCGTACGCATGAAGCGCGAAGACGACGAACTCTATCCGCTGGTCGAGCAGGTGTCGTCGGCGGGCGGCGGCCTCTAGCGAGCTAGCGCTGGAGATCGATCACTTGCCCACCGCGGCTCAGCACCTCTTCACGCTGCGCTCCGAAGATCGGCGTGCGCGAGTTGACCACGACCTGCAGCGGCTCTCGAAGGTGAGCCGCAGCTTGCTCGCTGGCCCAGTGAATCGCCTGCCAAATGTCGCTGAGCGGGTTTGAAAAGACGCCACCGCCGATCAGCGTCAGCACAACGCGTCTCTTGCCGACCGCGACGGCGGCGAGCAGGGTGCCGAGGTAGCTCGCGCGCAAGAGTTGCCGTCGCACCACGGCCAGTTCCTCCGAGCCGTCGTCGGGGCCGTAGCTGCCCTGCGCGATGGTGGAGGTCAGCACTTGGCAGATGGTCTTGTGGCCGACGACAGGGCCGCTCCAATCGTGGCCGAAGACCACCTCGATATCTTCGTGCAGACCAACGCGCGCATGCTCAAAACGATCGAGCAGCGCTTGAGCGAGAGCGGCCTTGTCGCGGATGGCGCTGCCTTGCAGATAGCCGCGACGGAGCTCGGCCACCTGCGGCTCGAAGACGTCCGCAAGGAAGTTGAGCTGCTGCGCGTTGGTCTGCACAAATCGAGACCCCCGGCGATCGAGCGGCGCTGCATAGTGACGCAACAGCACGCCGGGAAAAGCCGAGATCGATGCGCGCGGACCTTGCGTGTAGTCGTGCAAGTAGTCGAGCACAGGCACCACGCAGGCATCTGGCGCCTCGAGCCCGTTGAACTGCGACGCCACTTGGAACACATCGTTAGGTCCGGCGGTCGCTTGCAGCGTGCCGATGTCGCTGAGCGGATGGGCGCCGCTCAACACCGCGAGCGAGAGCTTTGCGGGGTATTGCGGCTTTGCGGGCAGACGGTGGCGCAGCTCGGCGATGCTCGGCGTGGAGAAGCGACCTGCAGCAAAGCTGCGTGCGGCGGCCTGCAGCGTGGCGAAGCCCTGCTCGTCGAAGCTGAAGGCTGCGGGGCCGCGCGCGCTCACTTCGGCCTCCACCGCCGCGACGAGTTCAGCGACCGCCGGTTTGCTTTGTTCGCCAGCTCCGAGGGCGCGCTTCGCCAACGCTGGCCAACCCTCGCGCGGCCCGAACAAGGTTTCGAACCAGGAGCGACTTTCGCTGGCCGCTTGCTTCGCCGGCGCAAAGTCGCTCCCGGCCGAGTTCGCGGCGGCCGGCTTGCAGAAGCTGCGGATGTATCGCTTTTGTGCGTCGTTCTCGGGGCAAAGCGGATCTTGGCGGACGCGCACCAAGGTGGAAAGGATGGTCTCGTAGGGGAGGCCGCGGCGGGCGAGGTAGCAGCCGGCGATGGTGCCGGTGCGACCGAGGCCGCCCATGCAGTGGATGACGATTCGGCCGCCCGCAGCCTCGTGCGCATCGATCGCGGTGAGCAAGGCTTCGACCTCGCTGCGTTGCGCTGGGACGCCACCGTCGGGGATGGGCAAACGTTTGACCGCCAACCCAAGTTCGGCGGCGCGTGGGTACAACTCGCTCAGGTTGTACGAAAGCTCGCTGTCCTCGATCAGGCCGACCAACATGGTGACGCCTTGGCGCTTGAGCTCCTGCAGATCCAGCTCGAGGTCGCGCGCCCACCTGAAGCCGCGCGTGCTGTCGCGGTGCTGCCCTGGAGCGAGGGTCAGTCCCACGCGCGAGGGTGGATCGAGCCAGTCGATGCGCAGAGGGTAGGCGAGGGAGGTGCGCAGTTGCATGCGCGAAGCATAGCCAGCCGCGCGTGGCAGCGGTGGGTTGCCGAAATGCCCCATGAGGCGACTGCGCACACGCTGGCTGCGAGCAGCGACGATTAACGCAGCTTTCTCTGGTGGTGCTGCTCTTGCTGCACGGCCGGCATGATCAACGCAACGCCCGGCATAAGCGCCGCGAGTTTGAAGCCGCTCACGACCGAACTCAGCGGCTGGGAGAATGAGGGCGGCTCTCCTGCGCCTCGGCCTGTTCGTAAGGTGGAAGTGCCCAGCCGTCTCGTGCGCACGCTCCAGGGCTTGCGTAGCGCTGCACAAGAACATCCGTACCTAACGTTGGGCGCGGCCTTCAGCGTCGGCCTTTTGCTCGGCACGCGACCACGCGCAAAGACCTTGGTGCGGCTCGCCACCAAGGTCTTTCTTTTCACGCTGCGCGCGGGTTGAGCGGCTCAGTAGCCGGTGCGACGGATGCCGTGGTAGGCGTTCGTCGCGGTGCGTAGACCTTCGATGCAACCGGCCGAGCAGCCTTTGCATTCGTAGGCGTACATCGAGCCCCAGCCGTCGCCGGAGCCGTACATGAAGATGTGACCGGCGCCGTTGCTGCGGTAAACCATCGCGTCAGCCTCGAGCAGGCTGTCACGCGAGACCGTCTTCCATTGGCTGGTGTCGCTGTTGAAGTCGGCCGTACTGTAGGGGTGCTCGTCGTCGCTCATCACCGTGTTCGACGAGGGGACCTGCCAAACTTTGGCAGCGAGACCGGAGCAGTCACCGCCGTATTGGCCGCTGTGGCTGCAGTTGGGGCAGCTGCCAGAGCAAGAGCCCTCGTTCGATGCGGTCACGCCGTTCTCGGCGAAGCGGCCGTGTCCCCACCAGTAGGAGAAGCCCATGGCAATCTTGGCGCGAGCGATGGCTTGGGCGCGCTTCGAGCCGCCGGGGTTCTGGGGGTCTTGCGGGTCTTGCGGATCCGCGGGGTCTTCAGCCGGGGGCTGCGGTGCGGACACAAGCTCGAGGTACTGCCCGTAAGCCCAACCGACGGTGCCGTTGTGCTTCACTTTGTAGAAGCCGTTCGAGGGCGCTGACTGCTCGACCGTCACCTTCGACCCGTTGGGGATGGTGTACATGATCGCCTTCGAGGTCGACGGGCCCTTGCGCAGGTTCAGGTTGGCCGTGGTCTTGAGCGTGGAGCCGACGGGAACCGAGCTCGACAACGCGTCCGAGTTTTGGACCGACTCATCGGCGCCTTGGAGGGCCTCGTCATCAAGCGTTCCTCCTCCCGGGGTGCAAGCGGTGGCAACGACCAGGGCGGCGGGTGCAACGAGAAGCATCAGTCGGCGTAGGTTGGCGTACATTGTCGGCGTCGCTCTCTTTTAGGGACGAGGTTGCGTGGCACGTCTCCTTCATCAATCAACGTGCCAATGAAGACCGGATCCAGCGTTAAGGTCGGTACAGGAATGCGCAAAAGTACGTGGTTGGTCGTGGGTGTAGGTGTGGTGGCTACGGCAGCGCTCATCGGCCGTTCGTGTGCTCGTCCAGTAACGCCGCAGAAAACCGCGGAGACGGTCGAAACCGCGGGAACTACAGTGATTCCGCGTACCCACAAACGAATACCTGGCCCTCAAACATCAGCCAAATCTTCGGCCTTAACACCTACATCGCGCCAGGATCGGAAGTCCCCCTGGGGTGGGGGCAAGGATGCTCTGGGGCGTGATCAGCCAAGTGAGGGAAGCCCAAGTGGGCCGATGAGCTTCACTATGGGACCCGGTGGCAAGATGTATGTGCTCGATCAGGTCAATGATCGGGTCGTGAAGATCGGCCCCGACGGCACCCGCACCGCGTTGCCCATCGCGGCTCCAACGACGCAAGACCTCGTCGTGGGCGCTGACGGAACGATGGCGCTCTTGGATCGCTTTCAAGGCAAAGAGGTGGCGCTCTACGACGACCAAGGCAACCCGATCGGCGCGCTGCCGCTGGTAGGCGAGGGGCTCGACAACCCTGGCCTCGTGACCGGCGTCTTCGTCGATGGCACCGATGTTTACGCCGAGCGCGAACACGGGCCGCTGGTCAAAGTGGGGACCACCGATGGCAAGCCGGCCGAGCCCCGCAGCGAGATTCCGGGACGTCCAACGCGAGACGGGAAGGCCTTCATCAAAGCCGGAATCATCGATGCGCCGACGGGGCGTGCTTACGTGGCCGCCAACGCGCGGCCGTCGGAAGAGCACATGTACACGCGCGAGTTGAAGCTGGAGGCGCCGATTCACTCGATTCAGCTGCTCGACACGGATCTGTCCGGGCAGATTTATTTTGCGGCGCAGGTCGAGGAGGAAGGCAACGACGTGATCCTGCTGGTCTGCTTGGAGCAACAAACCGGTGTTGCCGCGGGCACCGCGATCTTGCCGGCCAACACCCTCCCGGAGGAGAGCTTCCGCGACTTGATCGTGCTCGACGAGGGCGGCGTGATGCTCTCGTTGCGCAGCGAAGAGGGCGTCAGCTACCAATATTTTGACTGCGAGTAATGCCTCGCTTCGTGAAACTCGACGCGGCCGCCGAGGCCTGATAGCCAACGAGAGCCAGTGACAGCGCTCTACTTTATCGCCACCGAGTTCGACTTCGACCCGGAGGATGACGACTTCCTGGCGATGGTGTTCCTAAAAGGCACGCGCGGAAGTGTGCGTGAATACCTGTGCCTTACCCGCTTCACCGACGAGCAAGACGACGGACGCATCTCGATTGAGGTGAGCGAGCAGACTCGGCAAACCTACGACGGGATCGTGCGTTGTACGTTGGCGTTGGGCGGGCTCTCGCTCGAGCTGACGGAGGAGGCCCGTCGCGCGTTGGGCACCAGCAGCGTGGCCATCGGCTTCGCGCTCGAGCCCGAGCTGTTCGACCGCCTACACGCAGCGCTGCGCTCGATCTTTCGTGATCGCAAAGGCGTGCTCGTACTCGTCTAGCGGCGGCTTCGCCGGGCGGCGGGCGCGCTCGCAGCCAGCTTTTCTTGCTCAGCGAGTTGGGCCTTTGCTTCGCGTGCTCCTCGAGCGGCTAGCGCGTCGGCGCGCTCATTGCCCGCGTTGCCGTTGTGAGCGCGCAGCCAACGAAAGCTCGCGTTCAGCTTCCGCTCATGCAGCGCGCTCGCGATTCGGCGCACGCTCTCCACGATCGTTGGGTCGACCTTGGTGAAGCCGCCGAGCGCCCAGCTCGCGAGGCGCTTCTCAAGGTTCTCCACGAGCGCTTGGTTGTCGGAAAAGACGTTGACCGTCGAGCCTTCGGGTACCACCGCCAAGGCCTCGGCGACGGCCTGGTACTCCATCACCTTCGCCAAGGTGTTGACGGCGCTGCCATAGCCTTCGCTGAAGGGCCCGCTGGCCGTGCGCAAGACGAAGCCCCAGCCGCCGGGCGCCTGGTGACCCGCTTTGCACGATCCGTCGGTGTAGCAGAAGAGCTCGCTTGGCTTGCTCACGTTCCCTCGCTCAAGGCGAGCGCCTCCTCACTTGGAGCCGAATACTACGGCCTTGTTGCGTACGACTTTGCTGATGAACGCATCCTCGATCTTCGCGTTGATGGTCTTCTTGGCCTGGTCCCGATTGTACTCGCTGAGCTTACCTTGCAGGTCCACGCGATCGCCGACCTCGAGCTTGAGCGGTACAGCGTTGGTCGCGACGGTGATGGTGATCTTGGTCTCCACCCGCTTGTACGAACAATCCTGAATCACGTCGGGCACGCCGCCGCTGGTCCCGACGACCGATTTGCAGTTATAGGGCTCGCTCGCGATCTTGGCTCCGACGAGAGTGAAGCCGGTGCTGCTCACCGCGGTCACCTTCTTCTCGGTGCTGCCGTGGGCCACGTTCGCTCCATCCCCCTCCGAGTTGATCCAAACGGTGGCTCCAACGGTGGGCCCAGCGTCGATCGAGCGTTGGCCTTCCTCGGACGGCTTTTCGTACAAGGCGGTGGCAACCTTGGTTCCAGCCTCGCGCGCCGCCTCGAGCTCTTGGCGCCGCGCCTTCGGCAGCGGGAAGCTATCGGTGAGGTCCTCGGAGGTTAGGTACCGGATCCCGAGCGAGCTGTACTCGCCCTTCGAAGCACCGAGGAGGAAGCGATCGTGTTCTTCCTCTTTTGATCCGAGCGCCCGGCCATGCTTCGTGAAGCCCGTGTCGATGCCGAGCGAAACCATGAAAGGGTAGGTCGCAAACTCGACCTTGGCAGCGCGATGAATCTCCGCTGCGGCCGCAGCGATCGGGAACTGCAGAAGGTAGACGTTCTCCGGCTTCTTCGCCGCAGCGTTGCTCGCCGTCTTCGTCCACAACGCGCGCAGCGCCTCGGTTTTCTCATAGTGGTTGCCCGAGGAGGCTTTGATCGTCTGCACCTCTTTGGTCAGCTGGCTCGAGAGCGGCTCGATCTCGGCCCACCACGTGGGAAACGCAGCATCGGCCTCGGTCAGCCACTTGGTGGCTCCTGGGCTCGCGCCGGCGGTGGAACTACCGGTGCTGGCTTGGTTGGGCGAGCCAGTGCCGAGACCTTCGACCTTGAACAGGCTGCAGTTGGTGAGTGCGATCAGGCAGGAGGCGACGATCAGGTTCTTCATGGGGTTCCTTGCGAAGGTTGCGCCCTTGATACGCCGCTGTTCGGAGCACCCCCCATCGGGTTCTTTGAACCACGAATGCAGCAAGTGGACCGTGGTTTGTGCCGGATGGTCCGGATCTCCCTTCGGGTTTGCAACCTCCGTCAGGGAAGCTTGACCCAACACGCGAGCGCGTCGGCGCAGCGAGCCTCCCCGAGGTCCTCGCGCGCGCCACGCAACGCTGCTGCGAGTTTGATGGCGTGGTCGTCGAGCGAGGCCACGGCTTGCCGCAGCAAGCTCGCGAAGGAGTCGCTCGTACGCCTTGGTTCAACGAATGGGTAGCGGCCGACGAAGGCGACGCGCATGGCGAGCAGCGCGTGCGCCGCATAGTTCGCGAGTTCACGGGCTTGCGGATCGGGAAGGGCCCGCCCAAGCGTGAGCGCCGCATCCATCCCAGTGACCACATGCAGCATGGTGAAGGTGTTCAGCGGCAGGTACTCCGCTTGCAGCAACAGGTCGACAGCGGCCCGCCGCAGCTCGCGCAAGGCATGCTCGGGGTTCTCGGGCAGCTCCAGGGCTTCGGCTACGTTGGCGAGTTGCGAATGGGCGCGTGCGCGCCGGGCCAGCGCCGTCGAGATGAGGCCGCTGCGGGTCTCCAAGGCCTCTGGCGAAGGCTCGAGCGCGTGCAGCGCTTGTTGCAGGCTGAGGCGAGGGGCTTCAGTTGCAGCTCGCGCCTGCGGCAGGACTTCAGCGCGCACGCAGGCGTAGGCGAGGGCTTTGGCCAGCTCGTCGCGTCGAAGCCCTAGCGAGGTCGGGCTTTCGGAGTTGGCGCGGGTAAACGAGCGCTGCGCATGGGCCAGTCGGATCAGCCCGTGGAAGGCCGCACCTGCGAGGCCCGGCGCATAGCGTGGGAACCACTCGAGCAGCACCTGCGGCGCGCCCTTTTGCCGTAGCTCGTCACGAGCCTGTGTAACCAGCTCCGCGTAGTTGCCCAGGCCGGGCTCCGGCTGTGCACCGAGCTTGCGCAGCTTGGGCAGCGTCTTTGCGAGGAAGGGCTCGATGGCTTCGGTCGATTCCAGCCGGTCCAGTGCCTCGAGCACCATCGGAGCATGGTCGGAGAGCTCGGCGCCGTACTCCGGGCTTAGATCACGCAGGGCAAGGAGTCCGGCATCGACGGCTGCAATGGCTTGGTTGTGCATGCCCCAAAGCCTAGGTTGCTCGTTCTAAAAAAGTAGCGAGCGTGTCGATACGTTGGAATGCTTCTGCTCGGTCGGAAAACAGCTCTTCGGGCTGCCTCTCTTGAGCTTCGTCTAAGCTGCGCGTCGAATGAAACTGAAGCTCAGACCACGTGCATCGCTGCTCGTGGCCCTCCTCGGCTGTGGAGCTCCTGCGGCTCCCGGTACGAAGCTCGCTGCAACGGCCTCTTCGCCGACGGCTGCGGTGGTAACGGTTCCTGAGCTTGCTCCTGGTGCGCTGCGCCTTGCCGTTGGCGACGAGCATGTCTGTCAGCTGCTCGACGACGGCGCCGTTCGCTGCTCCGGGGACAACCGCTTGGATCAGCTTGGGAACGGCTTTTCACCCTTTCAGCTCGAGCCGGCCGAGGTTCCGGGCCTCAGCGAGGTGACCGACGTAGCCATGTTTGACGCGCTGACCTGTGCGCTCGATGCGCGCGGCAAGGTGTTTTGTTTTGGTGATCGCGTGCCTGTTCCGACCGAGCTGCCCCTGCCCAAGGTGGTCGCGATGATGGCGGGGCAGGGGAAGTTGCTGGTGCAGCTCGCGGACGGGCGTTTTGGTCGGGTCCAACGCTACAAGTTGTTCGAGCAGGGGCAACGCATCGACCTAGCCGGTGGACCAAGCTTCCGCGATGCGCGGCTCGCTGCAGATGCCAACGTCTACTTGCGCAGCCGGTCTTCTTCAGCGTGCTCAAGCATGACCAGGCCGCAGACCCGGCAGCGCTGCGAGAGGTCGAGACGTTTGTCGCGCACCCATGGTTTCTCCACGAAGAAACGCGGGGCGGAACCGAGCCGTGGCTAGAGCTCTTCATCGACTATTGGAACCGCCCCGGCTCTTGGGCACGGATGCCCGAAGCGATGCGCACCCTCACGCTCTCCCAGGTTGGAAGATGTTTCAGGAGGTTCGCGCCGTGTTCGAGGATGAACTTCGAATTGACCCGGAGCTGCAATCACTGCCCATCACCTTGATGGTCGGGGACCGCAGCACAGCCGCCTCGCAGGCGATATCGCGGGCTGTGGCTAAGCAAATGCCGGCGTGTCTTGTCGAGGCGTCCGGACTTGCCCATATGGCTCCGCTGACGCATCCGCGACGGGTTTACGAAGAGATCGCGAGGCACTTTCAGTCGCTTCTGGCGCGAAATCACGAATGAACAAATCTGATTCTTGACTAAATCTAAAATTGGACCATTGTAGGGTACTGCTTGCGACCTTCACCGCGACCCTCGTTCCTCCGCTGGTGATGCGTTCAGGCCCAACCCCTTCCAATGGAGCCCTTCATGTTGAGAATCCCCTCCCGATCCTTGGTCGCCTTCGCGATCGCGGCGAGCCTGTTTGGTTGTCACAGCCCTGCGCCTGTCGTGCCTGCACCCGAGGTGAAGCCGGAGACGAAGGCTGAGCCCCCGGCGACCACAACACCCGAAGTGGCCCTGACCGAGAGCGGGCAGCGCAGTCAATTTTGGTGGCCGGACCAGCTCGATCTCTCGCAGCTTCGTCAGCACGACGTCTCGTCCAATCCGCTGGGCGCAGACTTCGACTACACGAAGGCCTTTGCCACGCTGGACCTGAAGGCGGTCAAGCAGGACATCAAGACCGCGCTCTCGACGTCGCAAGACTGGTGGCCGGCGGACTACGGTAACTACGGCCCGTTCTTCATCCGCATGGCCTGGCACGGCGCAGGCACCTACCGCGTGCACGACGGGCGCGGCGGCGCCGCAGGCGCCCAACAGCGCTTCGAGCCGCTCAACAGCTGGCCCGACAACGGCAACTTGGACAAGGCTCGTCGGCTGCTCTGGCCGGTCAAGCAGAAGTACGGCCAGAAGCTTTCGTGGGGCGATCTGATGGTCCTCACCGGCAACGTCTCGATGGAGGCCATGGGCTTTCAGACCTTCGGCTTTGCAGGCGGTCGCAGCGATGATTGGGAGCCCGACGTAGTGTACTGGGGCCCGGAGAAGAAGTTCCTCGATGACCAGCGTTACTCTGGGGAACGTCAACTGAAGAAGCCGCTCGCGGCCGTACAGATGGGTCTCATCTACGTGAACCCCGAGGGGCCCAACGGCAAGCCGGATCCGCTGGCCTCGGCCAAAGACATCCGTGAGACCTTCGGTCGCATGGCCATGAATGACGAAGAGACGGTGGCGTTGATCGTCGGTGGTCACACCTTCGGTAAGGCGCACGGAGCGCATGCGCCGAATAAGTGCTTGGGGCCGGAGCCGGCAGCGGCTGGTGTCGAGGCTCAGGGCACCGGCTGGGAAAACAAGTGCGGCAAGGGTCACGGCGCAGACACCGTGACCAGCGGCCTCGAGGGCGCTTGGTCGGCGACGCCGACGGCCTGGAGCAACCAGTACCTCGATAACCTGTACAAGTACGAGTGGGTCCAGTCGAAGAGCCCGGCCGGCGCCATTCAATGGATCCCCGCGAACGGCGCCGCCGCCGATCTCGTGCCCGACGCGCACGACCCCACCAAGCGCCACCCGCCGATCATGTTCACCACCGATCTCGCGCTCAAGCTCGACCCTGCTTACGGGGCGATCAGCAAGCGCTTCCACGAGAAGCCGGCCGATCTGAAGCTTGCCTTCGCCAAGGCGTGGTTCAAGCTGACCCACCGCGACATGGGGCCGCGCACTCGCTACCTCGGCGCTGAAGTGCCGAAGGACGAGCTGATTTGGCAAGATCCGCTGCCGGCGGTGGACCACCCCTTGGTGGACGCAAAAGACGTAGCCTCGCTCAAGACCAAGATCCTCGCCTCGGGTTTGACGGTGCCGGAGCTCGTGCGCACGGCTTGGGGCTCCGCGGTCACCTTCCGTGGCACCGACAAGCGCGGCGGCGCCAACGGCGCGCGCATTCGGCTCGCACCGCAGAAGGACTGGGAGGCCAACAACCCGGCCGAGCTGACCCGTGTGCTGGCCAAACTCGAGAGCATTCAGAAGGAGTTCAACGGCGCGGGGAAGGCCGGAGCGAAGAAGATCTCGCTGGCCGATCTGATCGTGCTCGGTGGCTGCGCGGCGATCGAGCAGGCGGCCAAGAACGCTGGCCTCAAGCTGGAGGTTCCCTTCACGCCCGGCCGTACCGACGCAACGCAAGCGCAGACCGACGAGAAGTCCTTCGCCGTGCTCGAGCCCACCGCCGACGGCTTCCGCAACTACTTCGGTAAGGACCAAAGCAAATCGCCGGCCGAACTCTTGGTGGACCGTGCGAGCCAGCTGACCCTCACGGTGCCCGAGATGACGGCACTCGTGGGTGGTTTGCGGGTGCTCAACGCCAACGCCGGTCAATCCGCGCGCGGCGTGCTCACCGAGAAGCCGGGCAACCTCAGCAACGACTTCTTCGTGCACCTGCTCGATATGTCGACCAAGTGGAGCAAGTCCACCACCGACGGTGTGTACGAGGGCTTCGATCGCAAGAGCGGCAAGTTGAAGTGGACGGCGACCTCCGTCGATCTGTTGTTTGGATCGAACTCTGAGTTGCGCGCGATCGCCGAGGTCTATGCCTCGTCCGACGGCAAAGAGCGCTTCCTCAAGGACTTCAGCAAGGCTTGGGTCAAGGTGATGAACCTCGACCGCTTCGATCTGAAGAAGTGAGCATCGGCGCAAGCCGACCAATTGATTGCAAGGATTTCCAACTAGAATCAGGATGAAGCCATGTCCGCGAAGCCCGTTGAACCTGCCCAGCTGCTTCGCGCTCATGGCGTCCAGGTCACGGCCCAACGCATCGCGGTGCTGCGGGCTGTTTCACGTTGCCCCCACGGCACAGCGGATGAGCTGGCCGAGGCGGTGCGAGCCGAGATCGGGGCGATCTCTCGGCAGGCCGTTTACGACGCTCTGTCGATGCTCGCCACCAAAGGGCTGATTCGGCGCATCCAACCAGCCGGCTCGTCGGCGCGATTCGAAGGTCGGGTGGGGGATAACCACCACCACCTGATCTGCCGCGTCTGCTCGCGGATGGTGGACGTTGATTGTGCGGTTGGCTACACGCCGTGCCTCACCGCGGCTGACAGCGCTGGCTACGAGATCGATGAGGCCGAGGTTGTGTATTGGGGCCGCTGCCCCGAGTGCGTGGCGGCAACCCCGGCGCCGAAGTAGCGAGCGGTTGCGTTCGGCTCTTGCCGCGTGACGCAGCTCACGGTCGAAGTACGACCTCGGCCTCACTCCCGTACAAGACGAACATCCTCGATATCCGGCTGATCTCCGCCCGTCACGAGCACGGCGGCGGTGGCGTTGGCCTCCGGAGCGCCCGGCCGATTGCCCCAGACGAAGATGTCTTGAAAGCGCACCTTGGTCGGCCCGAGTACGTGAAATACCGGCTTATCGGTCACGCTCTCATCGTCGAACACGACGGCGGTCTTCCATCCGTCTCCGATGATTTGGATATCGGTGTTCGCAGGGATGACGACCGCGCTATCGATGTTGAGGCTGCCGTTTGCGCCGGAGAGGTGCACCACCGGCCGCGAGCCCGGATTGCTCGCCTCGAAGGCCACGGCTGCATCGACGGCGGCTTGGATCTCCTCGTCGCTGACGCCCTGCGCGGAGGGCTCGACCTCGAAGATCTCTCGGGCTCGCTTGACGGCGAAGGGAACGGCCTCGGGGACCTGCACCTCGATCGCTGAGCTGGCGACGACCGTATTGTCGACGTCGGTGATGCGACCGGTGGCTGCGATGCCTCCCTCGACCGTCAGCTGATTGCCGATCGCTGCGAGGTGAGCCTTTCCTTGGATGACCGGGCCAACGGTGCCAGACGCCGAACGAATGGTGTTGTCGACGACGTAAGCGATGGGCGAGGCGATGTCGATCGCGACGCTATCCAACGGATCCAAGATCACGTTGCCGAAGAACGACTGTTGGTCTGCGATTGGGCGCCCAACGAACGGATCGTGTCGTTGGAAGGCGCGTGATTCCACCGAGAGGTTGCCGCGCGCCGCAGCGACGTTCTTGACGTCACTGTTGGTCGAGCGAAGGAACGTCGACTGGTTGACGAAGATCTCGGCATAGCCGTTTCCCGCACAGGCGCCGTCATTGGTGACGGGGCCGTTCTGCACGCCGATGGCGCAGTCCTCGAAACGCGAGTGCCACACGAACCAATTGAACGAGTTGGCCGAGGAGGCCTCCACCCCGGCAACCGAGATCGAACGGAACAGCGAACGTTCGACGACGATCTCAGCGTCGGCTTGGAAGCAGCTCAACTCCGCCGGCGATCGCAGCCCGTACTCGAGGTTCTGAAAAATCAGGTCCTGGTACAGGTTCATCCCTGAGTAGTTCCCATATTGCTGGCTCACCTCCTGGCGAATGCCGCTCTTGGCCTGACCTTGCCCCTCGAACGTGATGCGCTCGAACTTGGTGCCGTTGACGGCGTCGACCCACATCATGTCGTCGCCGGGCGGCCCGTCCCACAGCAGCGTGACGGTCTCGGGGTCGTCTCCGACGAGGTGGGCGTCATCGAGGTCCTGGAGTAACAAGGTGTTGGTGATGCGGTACGTCCCCGGCGGGAGATAAAGCACCCGCGCGAAGCCGTCGTCGCGCAGATGGTCGATGGCGGCTTGCAGGGCCGCTGTGTCGTCGCTGACACCGTCGCCGACGGCGCCGCCATAGGTACGGTCTGTTTTGGCGTTCACCCAGCTAGCGAACGGGCCGACGAAGTCGTCGGCCTCGCCCGGCGAAGCGTTGGGACCCGCCCCATTCGCACCCTCGCCGCTGGCGCCTGTGCCGTTGGCGCCGTTGCCGTTAGCGCCTGCGCCGTTGGCGCCAGCTCCACCGACGGCCGTGCTGTCTTCGCCCTCATCGTCGGCGCAACTGCATCCGAACGTTGCCGTTGTCGACAGTACGGCGGAGACCAGAACCACCTGCAAGTTCCTCATGGCTGAGACCTTTCCAGGCGCCGACTCCCGCGGCGCTGTCGGTAGATGCTTTACCGAATGTACTACTATAGTTCAGTGGGTCAACCCTTGCGTCTGCCAGCTCAGTTCCGCTATTTCTTGGTACTGTGCGTCGATGCGCTCCTTCGCAACGACCTTCCTTGTTCTGTGCTGCACCCTTGGCTGTGGTTCCACCATCACCGTTGAAGACGGTAGTGGTGGGGCGACGAGCGACGGCGGCTCACCCGCAGCTGGCGCTGCTGGTCCGGTTGGTCCGGGCGGCAATAACCAAGGCCCCGCGGGCCCTGGCAACGGGCCCGGTCCTGGCAACGGGCCCGGTCCTGGCAACGGGCCCGGTCCTGGCAACGGCCCCGGTCCTGGCAACGGCCCCGGCCCTGGCAACGGCCCCGGTCCTGGTCCCGGTCCTGGTCCTGGCGCTGGTGGCAGCTCTCCCGGCTGCTTTGACGAGTTTTCGGTCACAGCACCACCACCACTTCCCGCGGTCGGCGGTCAGGGCGTGTGTTCACCCGATGACATCTTTCAGTTCATCGACGCCTGTCTGCAGGAAAGCGGCAACGAGCAGGTATGCAACGATTTCGTCAGCGCCAATTCAGCCTGCGCGACATGCTTCGGCTATCCAGGGCGCACGATGTTGCAGCCGGTGCTCATATCCGGGGAGTTCTTCATTCTTCCCAACGTCACGACGTGTGAAGCGCTCGTTCAGGGCAAGCCAGCGTGTGCCGCCGAGGTGACCAACTTCAACTTCTGCGTGTTCAACAGTTGCGGCCAGTGCGGGGACTTCGAGTTCGACCAGTGCGTTCAGTTCTCGCAGGGAGCCTGCAGCGCGTCGTTCCCGGTGAGTGACGAGTGCAGCACCCTGCTCGACGTCCAGTCGCCCGAGTGCGGCGGGGATGAGATTTTTCAGCTGATCACCAACCTCGCGACCGTGATCTGCGGTTAGGTCATCAGCGCTTAGGTTGCCACGCGAATCACAGTGGGTGGTAGCGCGCTCCCGTGCGCTACCCACTCGTAGCTGAACTCAAGCCGTGGCCGCCCCAGGCCAAAGAGCCGGCCGACGGCGAAGGCGGTCTCCTCGGCGAGCACCGGCTGCGTAGCGAACACCCTCTGGAATTGGCTCGCGCTGCCGCGCAGGGCGTACTTGGCGAAGCGCAGCGGGTCTCCTTGCTCCGGCTTCTCAACCTCAGGTCCAGTGAAACGGCGCGCGACGCGTTTGCCGTGGTTGTAGACCGAGCAATGACAGTCGTCGCTGTCGTAGACCAAGAAGGCCAAGGCCACGCACTGCAGCGTGTCGCTCAGCAGCCGTGCGTAGGTGGCAGCGCTGGCGCCGTCGAACGGGTAGATAGAGACCCAGCCGTTCTGGGCGTCCGAGACGTAGGCCGGCAAGACGCCCGGGGTCTTCGACAGAGCCGCGCCCACGGCCGCGCGCTCCGCCTGCAGATGAAGGTTGAACAAGAACGTCCCCACGCTCAGCAAGGACTAGTCGCGAAAGCCCTTCGAGTCAAAGTCGCTGGCTCCGACGTCCGCCGCGATCACTGCGAGCTGCGGTGGACCGTAGGGCAGGGCACGCAGCGTGTCTGCCACGTGCTCGATCAGATCGGGCAGCCGCCTGGTGGCGCTGTTCGTCAACATCGTGGAACTCAGATTCTCGTTGCCGAGCACGAACCGATCGCCAGCCTCGAGCGCAAGCCGAGTCAGATCGAAGTTGGGCGCTTGCTCGCTGGTGCCAAGGACCTTAAGCAAGATGTTGTTGGCCTCGTCGCGCCCGAGTTGGCCGCTTTCGATTAATGAGCGGCCTTCAACGGAGCGGCCCAAGGTATGAGCCAGCGTCAACTGTCTCGGCTGCGCGGCGCGTACGAGCCACGAGCCGCACTCGCCCACCCAACATGAATAGAGGTTGGGCGGCGCGATCAGCACCAAGCTCAGCGAACAGCCGAGTCCGCGTAGGTTCGTGCGTGGCCCAGCTGCAGTGCCGAAGCTGCGTCCCGCGAGCGGCGTGCGGCTCGCCTCGAGGATGCGCTCGTGCGCATCGAGCATCACCCGGCGAAGCGCTGGCCCAACATCGGCCTGCGAAATGAGCGGCCTCTGCGCGTGATCGAGCAGGGTGACCACCGCCAACCCCGCCGCGATCGCCGTGCCCTCGTCCTTGTAATTGCCTTCGGCGAGCCCGGCGACCAACACGTCGCTATCGCCACAGCGCCACGGAGCGAGCGCCACCGCGCTCGTCGCGAGCGGCGACCAAGCTCCCTCGGTGCGCGCCAGCGCATGCACCGGCCCGAGCGTGAGCTCCAGGCTCGCCGCATCACCGAAGCGCGCCGTACGACCGAGGCGAGCCTCGGCCGCTAGACGTGCTTCCAAGTTCGCGAGCAGCGACTGAGCCATCGGCGCAGCGTACGCGAAGGGGAACGCGAACTGCGCGAAGGAGTGGCGGGCGCCGAGGTCATAGGCCATGTCGAGCTCGGCTATTGACGAGACCTATCGCTTCCTCGAGGTCGCCGAACCTTAGACTCTGCGCATGTCTCAGCTACCTCGCACGTTTCTTCGGGCACTCGCGCTGGTGTTCACTTTGAGCGTGGTACTCGGCTCGGCCCGACAAGCGCGGGCCGCCACCCTCGTCGGTGGCCCCGTGACCACGAACACCACCTGGACGCTCGCGGCGAGCCCCTACGAGGTCACGTCGACGGTCACCGTCACCAACCACGCGCGCCTCACCATCGAGGCCGGCGTTGTTGTTCGCTTTCGACCAAGCACGGCGCTCCAAATCGGCCACCCCAAGTTCGACGTTTGTGAGTCGACCTGCAACGAGGTGGGTCGCTTGAGCGTGCTCGGGACGGCGCTGAAGCCGGTGCTGTTCACCTCCAAGTCGGGACTCCGGGGGGGCTGGCGCGGCCTCTCGTTCGGGCCTGCCTCCGACGTAACGGAGGGAGGAGCGCTCGTCTCGTTCCTAACCGTTGAGCGCGCCGGCCAACCGATCTCGTTCCTGAATCTGCCCACGCCCAACATCTCACTGCTCGAAACGGGCGAAGGGTTTTCGTGGAACAACGTGTCGAGCGTCGGCGGGACCGGCGACGGCTTCCGCCTCACCGACTCCGAGCTGCAGCTATCGTTGGCGAGCTCTACCTCGAACGATGGCGCTGGTATTCGCGCCCTCCGCTCCACGGTCGAGATCGCAAAGTCCACCATTAGCGCCAACTCCCTGGGCGGGCTGGTCTTCCGCGAGGTCGCGGGGAGTGTGACCAAGAGCACGATCACTGAGAACACCGGAGCCGGAATCGAACTTGAGGACTCCGCCGAGCTCTTCACCAACCAATTCCAGCTCAGGGTCGCAAGCAACGAGATCAGCGCGAATACCTCGTACGCGGTCACCTTCTTCTTCAAGAACAGACCAATCATCACCGGCAACACCCTTCGCCATAACGGCAGTCCAGGGATCCGCGTTGTCGGCGGGACGGCTGTGGTCCCGGCGCCATTCTCCAAGCAGAACGGCGAGTCGAACTTTGACGTGGTGGAGGCTTCGATCGTCCTCGACAACAA
This sequence comes from Polyangiaceae bacterium, assembly GCA_044376115.1. Lineage (GTDB taxonomy): Bacteria > Myxococcota_A > Polyangia > Polyangiales > Polyangiaceae > Xiheicaenibacterium. Next base: position 241,769 of record JBILLK010000007.1, read on the forward strand.
CAACGAGCTTGTGATCGAGCCTGGTTGCGTCGTTCGCTTTGCGCGCTTTACTGGGCTGGAAATTGGAGAGGAGCCCGGGTCCCACGGCAAGCTCATCGCGAACGGAACCTCCACAGCGCCCATCCTCTTTACCGCCCACGTCACTGATCCTGGGTCTTGGTTCGGCCTGCGCTTCGCGCCCAACGTGATTGGCCAGTCCAGCCTTGAGAATGTCATCATCGAGAATGCGGGCCAGGCGTACGCGCAGGACCCGTTGCCCGACGGGGCTGGCGCTGCCGTCTACGTGCATGGCAGCGGAGACTTGTTCGACTCATGGACGAACGTCACCGTGCGTGAGAGTGCCGGTCACGGCATGTACCTCGACGACGCGAGGCTCTCAGTTGTCGGAGGCAGTTACTCGTCCAACGCGCTGACCGGCATCTTCGTCGACGGGGCCGTCCTCGACCTTGCCGGCGCAGAAATGTCGGACAACGGGGATGTCGGGCTGCTGCTCTTTTCGGATGCTACCGATGCCTTCGTGCATGACTGCCTGATTGAGGGTAACGGCAGCGATGGAGTGTTTGTTTTCGCAAGCCCATCCATCCTCACCGGTAACACGATCAGCGGAAATGAGGGGTATGGGCTGCGCTATCAGCTCAACCGGAGTACCGAGATTTTTGGGAATATCCTGGCCGCGAACTTCTTTCCCGGCGTGCTCGGGGAGGGCAGCTCGCTCACGCGCAACGAGGTGTGGTCACCGCAGACGGGCGAGCCATTCCTGACACTCAACGACGAAATCACGGTGTCGAACTCGGCGGAGCTGCGGATCGAGGCAGGGCTGACGGCGATGTTCCCCTCCGGTGGCGGGCTCCGCATCGGCTACCCCGACGGAGATTGCATTGCCGGCAGCGCACCCAGCTGTGTCCCGGTGTTCTATGGCCGGCTCACATTGCAGGGCTCGGCCTTAGCACCCGTGGTCCTAACCTCCACCGCCGGGACTCCAGGGAGTTGGCGAGGCGTGTCGTTTGGCCCGGTCACCGATCAAGGCAGTCTATCGAAAATGGAGTACGCCATCGTCGAGCATGCGGGCCAGCCACGCAGCTCGTTGAGCCCTGCGACCGCGCTCGGAGGGGCGATTACGCTGATCAAGACCAGCGCCATCTTGAACAACCTCACCGTTGCGTCCTCCACGGGCCCCGGGATCGTGAGCGACACCTCAAGCCCGCTGGTGAAGAACAGCGTGGTCGCCTTCAATGAAGGAGCGGGACTTCACGCCATGGGCGGGGGCGCTCCGTCATTCTCGTTTGGCGTGCTCCACCAAAACGCAGCCAACGTCGCGTGGCTGCCTGCCGCGAGCACGTTGAACGTGGACCCGATGTTCGTCGACCCCGTGGCCGGCAACTACGTTCCTGCGCCGGGGTCTCCCTGCATCGACTCTGGCACGTCGGTCGGCCTTCCGTTCTTTGGAGCGGCGCCGAACCGTGGAGCTATCGAGTAGTCCGTATGCAGGTGCTTCCCTCGGACAAGGACGACGACGAGATCGATGTCGAGTGGCTGGTGAAGCTCGCTGGCGCGCTCGGCATGAGCCGGATCCGCGTGCGCTGGAAGCTGCTCTCGTCCACCTCGTAGACGCGGACCAACGCAGCTACCTCGTAAACACAGCGCCCTGCTTGACCTTCCCGTCGGGGAAGAGCGTCAGCTCCCACTCGGCGTTGACCTTCTCCCCCGCGACGAAGAGCTTGAGCGTGTCGCCGGAGCGTGTGACCTCGGCGCCGAGCGACCACTCGCGGAAGGTCCACAGGCCGCGCTCGGTATATTCGGTCTTGGAGGCGAGCAAGCTGCGGTGGACGAACAACACCTCGGCGTCGGTGAGCGGTGCACCGCGGAGGGCTTTGCGCAGCTCGGCGATCTCCGCGGCGGTGCCGGGAGCAGGCGGCGGCGTTGCGCCGTTGGTCGGTGTTGCGGCGGTCGGGCTCGTGGAGGTCGGGCCTGCGGCGGTTGCGCTAGGAAGCGTCGGTTCGACGCTTGGCGGTGACGCCGGGCCTTTGGCGCAGGCCGACATAGCGACAACGGCGAGCAAGCTGAAGAGCGCGAGGGACAGCGACTGAACGACCATCGCGTGCACGATAGCCGACGCACGCGCCGAAGGTGCCACAGGCTTTTCGGTTAGGGTAGGCGGTGCTGTAGGATCGGCGGGCCATGCAGCTCGCCAGCTTCTACTTCGCCCATGAGGCCTGCTTTTTGATCCCGGTCGAGCACCTCGGAGAGGCCGGAATGTCGGACGCGTATTGGCACGAGCTGGCCTCGCGTGAGCTGGTCCCAGCGGGCTTTCGCGCGGTCTTTGATGCGGCCTACCAGCGGATGCGCGCGCGTATGAGGGCGCTCTCGTCCGCGGCGCCAGACTACTTTCCACCCGCGCGTACGCTGAACGTGGTGGTGCTGCGCGATCCGAAGTTGCACGCCTTTTTTCAGCCATTCGAGGGCATGTGCGCGCTGGTTTATGCCAGCGATTTCGATCTCGCGCAAAGCAGCGTAGCGCACGCCGAATACCAGCTGGTGGTCGCCGAGCGGGTGGTGCAAACCCGTAAGTTGTGGCGTGCCACGCTGGCCGCTTTGCCGCACCTGCTCGCGATGAACGAAGAGGAGGCGGCGGACTTCGTCAGCGGAGCCGAGCGGTCGACGCGGCCGGATCGGGGGGCCGCTGCGAGCGTAGCGGAGCGGCTGGCCGAGCTGCGTGCCAACGTCGAGACCGAAGGCTTGCGCGAGCCGAGCGAACCGGCCGAGGGCTTTGCTCGGGTCAAGGGCACGCCGCTCGTGATCGCCAAGAGCTTTGCCCCCACGGTCAATCGCTTGGCTGCCGCGGTGGAGAGCGAGGTGGCCATGCTGCTCGCGACGAGGCAAGAAGCCCAGCAGGCGGTGCGACCGGGGGATGAGCCGCGCGCACGCGTGCTGGCCTACGTGAAGGGCGATCGGCCGCAGGTGTTGATCGCGAACGGCGAGGGGGAGATCGTCTGGCGGCCCGATGCGAGCGAGGCGACGGCGCGCTTGGAGGCGGAGTTACCGAGCCTCGGCAGCGCGGTGGCCGACAGCCTGATCGCCGATCTGTGCGTAGCCGACCAAGTGACCCGTTGGTTTTACCAACAGGTGAGCGGCGCGGCCGAGCTCGCCATTCCCGGCGTGCTCGAGGAGGGCGGCGGGGTCTACCTGCACCATCAAGCGCGCATGATCGTTTACGCGCTGGAGCAGCCAGGCCTCGCTCCGCTCGCTGAGGAGGCCATGCCCTACCATCGGCTCAACCTGCGCGCGCGAACGATGCATGAATGGGGGCACGTGGCTGCAACAGCAGGCCTCGTCGACGTCCCCGCTGCGCGACGGCCTGCGTTCGAACAGGCGCTGAAGAATCTGGCGAAGGCCTTCTCCGAGATCGTCGGCACGCTTTCTGGGGAGGCGCGCGTCAACGCCAACGAGGAGCTCCTGCGTATGCGCGAGCAGGGCGATCGGCTGGAAGACCTGGCCTTTGCGCGATTGGAGGATTACCGCGCCAACCTGTTGATGAAGCGGCTGATGCCGCCCGAAGTGCTGGAGGCGTACGTGCGCAGCAACGTCCGTTCGCTGCTGCTCGAGGAGGTCGCGCCGCTGCGCAAACTCGCGCGTTACGCCTACGAGGCGCAGTACCTGTGGCTGTCCGGGCTCGAGGACCCGTGGGACTACTTCGCCCGTTCAACCTACTTTTTGGAGGAGTACGTGCACTCCGGCTTCACCAGCGAAGAGGCCTGCAAACGGCTATTTGAGGCCATGCGCGGATTGTGCGCGTGTTACGAGGTGGACGCGACGAAGGTGAGGGCTGCAACGCTTACGGAGCAAGCTGGTCCGAGCGCTGATCAGGCTGGTCCGTGCGCTGAGTAGCGCCAGCCGCCAGCTTGCGCCGCCCGCACGCCTGCGGCGCGGCTCAGAAGCCGCGTTTGGCGAACAGCTCGAGGTGTTCGAGCTCCGCGGGGCTCGATTCACGTCCGAGCACCGCGTTGCGAAACGGAAAGCGGCCATAGCGCTCGACGACCTCGCGGTGCTTTTGCTCGTAGCCGAGCAAGTTCGCATCACCCAGCGCCGTGTAAAGCCGCACCGCCTCATCGTGAATGAGCAGCGACTCGGAGTGCATGAACGGCAGATAGAAGAAGGGCCGTCGGACCGCGTCGAGGGCGAGGTCCGCGCCTGCGCGCACGGCCTCTTGCGCCAAGGCCAGCGCCATCGTGTCGCTGGCGAAGGCGCGCGCGTTGCCGCGGAAAAGCTGGCGGGAGAACTGGTCGAGCACGATCACCTCGGCCAGCCGGCCCTCCGCGCTATCGCGCCAACCAAAGGCCTCACCGCGGGCGACCTGGCTATGCAGCTCGCCGAAGTTGGCGGCGATCGCCTCGTCAAAGGCCTTTGTACCGGCGAACCAATCGCTCGGGCCGTGGTCGACGAACCAGAATTGCAGCACGGTCTCAGCTTCGAGCATGCTGCTTGGTAGCAGATTGGCCGGTTGTGAGGCAGCCAGAGGTGGCGGCGGCGGTTGACGATGGCCTTCGTACGTGGCACCCGTCGACCGTGAACTTCCTTCGCTCGCTGCCACGTCCTTTCTTGGGCCTCGCGTTGGCGTTGGCGCTCGTTCCGGGGGCGGCCAGCGCGCATGAGGAAGAGGCGGCTGCGCCGAAAAAGCCTGCGGCCGTCGTCGAGGCTGCCGCGCCGGAGAAGGCCCCGGCGAAAGACGCAGCCTCGCCGAAAGACGCAGCCCCGGCGAAAGACGCAGCCCCGGCGAAAGACGCAGCCCCAGCGAAAGACGCAGCCCCGGCGAAGGACGCAGCCCCGGCGAAAGACGCAGCCCCGGCGAAAGACGCCGCCCCGGCGAAGGACGCAGCCCCAGCGAAAGACGCAGCCCCGGCGAAGGACGCAGCCCCGGCGAAAGACGCAGCGGAAGGGAAGGCGCCGGCGGTCGAGAAGGCTGCAACGCAGCCGAAAGCCGCTGAGGAGTCGCCGCCGAAGGTCGCCACGAAGGACGCGAAGAAGTCGCTTAAAGAGGAGGACGTCCGCAGCCAGCCCTCGACCAAGCATCTGCAAGTCGCGGCTCGCAGCCTCAAGTTGACCAAAGCCTCGCGCACCAAGCTGCTCAACATCGCGGCGCGTTATCACGCCGCGACCGGCAAGAAGTTGATCATCACCGGCGGTGACCGCGACGCGAAGACCCAGGCCAAGCTGATGTACAAGAAGCTCGAGCATGGTGAGGACCTGCTGGCGCTCTACGTGCGCGATGATCTGGTGAAGCTGATCATGAACGCCTACGAGAACGCCAAAACGGCCAAAAAGCACAGCGAACGCAGTGTGATTCGCGCCATGGCCAAGGTGATTCAAGAGCAGACCGAGCAAGGCGAGTTCGTCTCGCGGCACCTCGAGTTTTCGGCCGCAGACGTTCGCTCGCGGGACCTGCCCGAGTCCCACGTGGACGCGTTGCGCGCCGCTGTGCGCGCCGAGCCGGGAGTCCAGTTGGTGGACGAGCGGGACAGCACGGCTCCTCATTTGCACCTGAACCTCTGAGTTCGGTGGTGCGACGCAAGCTTGCGTGGCTCGCGCTCGGTTTGGGTGCGGCTTTGCTCACCGCCGTTGGCGTGCTGGCCGTACGCCGCTCGCCGACCTCGGGCGGGCAGGAGCGGGCGCTGGCGGAAACGCCCGCAGCGCCGCTCGGCAACGCGAACGAATCCCTGCCGCGCGACAAACCGCTGCCCGAGCCCGTGGCTGCGCCAGCCGGCATGCTGCGCGTTCCCGGAGGCAGCTTCACGATGGGCGCCGAGCGCGGTGGTGAGGCCGATGAACGGCCGGCCCACGCGGTGAGCTTGGCGAGCTTCTGGCTCGACGCGACCGAGGTAACCAACGCGGCTTATCAGCGTTGCGTCGATGCGAGCGTTTGCCGCGCGCCCGATCCGACCAGCTCCGCCGTTTACCATCTGCCCGACGCGAAGTTTCGCGGCCCGCAGCAGCCGGTCAATGAAGTGAGCTTTGATGACGCGCGGGCCTACTGCGCCTTCGTCGGCAAGCGTTTGCCTAGCGAGGCCGAATGGGAGCGCGCGGCGCGCGGCGATGATGACCGCCGCTTTCCCTGGGGCAACGCGCCGATTACGCCGGAGCATGCGGTTTACGAGCGTCAGTTCACCAGCGAGGTCGGCCGGCACCCGGCGGGAAATGGTCCTTACGGCCATGCCGATCTGATCGGCAAGGTGTGGGAGTGGGTGGAGGACGAATACGATCCGTACGCCTACCGTCGCGCCAGCGCCGCGCTCGGAAAGCCCGGCAGTTGCAAGGAGATCCTGAACGCGCTCGACGAGCTGCGTCGCAGCGGCCAACAAGGCTTCACCGGCAGCAACCCGCTGCCCAACGAATGCGAGCATGTGCTGCGCGGGGCCGGCTTCAACTACCAAGCCAAGCACATCCGCATCACCAATCGGGTGCACCACCCGGGGCGTATGCGTTTGGTGATGGCCGGCTTTCGTTGTGCGTTGGATGCCCGCTAAATGCGCGCGGCTGAGGCATTGCGCCCCAGCTGCTTCGGGTCGCACCAAGCTCCGCTGGTCTCTTCACGGCCTTTCGTTGGTCTGCGCCAAAAACAGCCGCGGCCTCAGCATTGCAGAGCGAAGGCTGGAGGCCGCGTTTGTTGCAACGACCATCTCTCGAAGAACTTTGGGGCTCAGCCCGAGTGGGCCACGAGTCTTTTGACCCTGCGCGGCTTCGCGGGTTGCCCGAACCGGCTGAGCGCTATTTGCGCCACGCGATCGTAGTTGGCACGCCGCTCTTTTCGGCCGTTCGGCTTGAGATGCATGGCACGATTCGGCTGCGCAACGACTGGCTTCCGTTTCGCGCGACGCAGGTGAACTGCTGGGAGCGCGGCTATGTTTGGCGCGCTGACGTGCGCTTGATGCACCTGCCGATCCTCGGCTCGGACTGCTGGTTCGGCGGGCAGGGCACCATGCGCTGGAAGCTGTTCGGCTTGTTGCCGTTTATGACCGCGAAAGGCCCGGACATCACGCGCTCGGCGGCCGGGCGCCTCAATGTCGAGGGCCTGTGCGTTCCAACGGCGTGGCTGGGTTGCGACGTGCGTTGGCTCGAGGGCGCGCCTCCGCAGCACGCCCACGCGCTGATTCAGGCGCATGGCGTCGAATCGAAGCTCGAGCTTGGTTTGAGCGCGCATGGGGCGCTCGAATCGGTGGTGATGTCGCGCTGGGGCAACCCGACTAACTCGGGTTTCCACGAGGCGGCGTTCGGCGGGCTGCTCGGCGACGAGCGCTGTTTTCAAGGCGTCACCATCCCCACCAGCTTTCGGCTCGGTTGGTTTCCGGGGACCTCGCGCTTCAACCAACCTGGCGGTGAGTTCTTTCGCGCCACCGTCGATCGCGTGGAGTTCCGCTAGACTCGCGCGTCTGTGACCTCGCGAGCATCGACGGCTGCGGCATGCGTCGCCTTCTTGAGCGCGCTCGCGAGCTGCGGCCAGACGCCGCCACTAAACGGCTCGCCGCTTCCCAGCCTGGTATCGACCGCCGCGGCGGTATTGCGTCCACCCGGCCCGGCGCCGCAAAAGCGCACGCTCGACGTCGTAGCGGCCAACGCGGCCTGCGAAGGCTGCCACCAAGAGATCGCGCTCGAATGGCGCGGCTCGCTGCATCGCGAAGCCTTCACCGATCCGATGTTTCAGGCGCAGTTCGAACTCGAGCCGTTTCCCTTTTGTTCGTCGTGCCACGCTCCCGAGGCCGAGGTCGGGGTGCCCGTCGCGGGGGTGCCCGTCGCGAGTGCGGAGGCCGAGCTCGGTGTGGGTTGCATCACCTGCCATGTGCCGGAAGACCAGCTCTTAGCGGCCGACCAAGCGCCAGGGCTCCTCGCTGCGCCGCATCCGATCGTGCGCACCACGCTGCTGCAACAAGCGGCGGCCTGCGCAGGCTGTCACGAGTTCGCCTTTCCAGACCAAGGCGCGCGCTCGCACCCACTGTTGATGCAGTCCACCGTGCAAGAGCACACTCGCGAACGTGACGGCGGCTGCAACGACTGTCACATGTTGCGGGTGGAAGGGCAGGGCGGTCGGACGCATCGTGACCATCGCTTTGCTGCCTCGCGCGACGAGACGTTGGTTCGCTCAGCGGTGCGCTTCGACCCGCCGCAGCTCGAAGCGGGCGTCTTTCGCTGGCGGCTTTTGCGCGGGGAGACTTCGCACGCCTTTCCCACCGGGGATCTATTCCGCCGCCTGCGCCTGGAGATCGAACTCTTCGCCGAGGGCGAGCTGCGCTCGCGCCAGGAGCGCGTGTTCACGCGCAGCTTCGGCTTTGAGCGCAAACCGAATCACCTCCCGCAGCGCGTCGAACGAGCGGACACGCGGCTGTTCGTGAACGCGGATGAGGCCTTGATCGAAGTGCCGTTGCGCTCGCCGCTGATGGGCGATCGGCTGCGCTATCGCTTGCTCTACGAGCGCGTGGCCGACCCTCGGATCCAGCGGGATGGCGCGCCGCTGATCGAAGGCACCATCACCGTGGCCGAGGGCGAACTGCGCCTCTGAACGTTGCTTTGTGCGCCGGGCGAAGAATCAACGCTCAGGGCGCTTCCGGCGCGGCGGGCTTGCACTGCGCGAGGTCGCTGGTGCGCACGAAGAACTGGCCCCCTCGCGGGGAGAGACGCTTGGAACGCAGCTGTACGCCGGTGAGTGCTCCTCCGTAGGCGGTCAGATCGAAGGGTGTGTGTGCGTCCAGGCTTCCGATCACCCGGCTCAACGGCCCGACGGTCATTATCACCGGTAACTGCTCGGGGCAGACCCGACTCTCGAGTACCGGGAGCGCGCCAAAGCCCCTCCGGCTGCTGGCTCGCCCCAAACCGCCGACCCCGCCTTTGCTCAGCGAGAGGCTGTCGCTGAGCACCCAGCCGACGACGTCCCCGCTCGGAAAGGCCACCGCCACGCGAGCCCAGGCTCCGAGACTGTCCAGGCGGTTCACCATATGAGGTTGTTCGCTGCGGTCGATCTTCACCGCTGGTTTGCCTTCCGGTGCGCTGAACAGCACGAGCGGAGCGGTGAGCATGCCCAACGTCGCGACCTTTTGCGTGCTGGCGCCCTGCAGACGATCGAAGCGACTCGTCGAGAGCGAAAGGCCGCTGCAGCCGACCTCGCTTTGAGCTGGCTGCATGAAGCGAACGCCTTCGGGGGCCTCCGCCGAGACCGTGGGCTGCCCCTTCTTGGCCTCGCGCCAACGGAGCGGCGTCGTCCCGTCCGGGATGAACACCCCGCCAAGCAGGAGCGGCTGTGAGGCAAAGAGTTGCACCGCCTCGAGCTTGAGATGACCGCGCAAGGTGATGCCAGCGTCGCTGAACTCACCCGTGATCACCGCCTTTTCAGCGAGGCCCTCGCTGAGCGCGACCCGAGCGTTCCAGCCAGCCGCCAACTCGAAGGCCGGCTCACCGTTGGGGCTGAGCGCCGCCAGCACGCTGCCTTCGAGTGGCCACGACGGCGAAGCGAGCTCACAGGCCGACTCCTTCGGCCACTCGAGCGCTGGAGGTAGCGGCGCCGATTCTGCGATCTGCGGCGCTGCTGGGCTCGAGCTCGCCGCGAGGGGCGTAGCGGAGCTCGAGGCCGAGCTCGACCCCGCAGCTGACGACGAACTCGCGGCGCTGGACGCACCGCCGCTCGACGAGTTCAGGTCGCCGCTTGGTGCTCCAGCCCCAGCGCAGCTCGCAACTCCGATCAAGGCCCAGGCCCAGCGCACGACGCCTCGGGGCCGAACGCGCGTACTCACGGCTTGGCGACGGGCTGGGCACAAAGCATGGCGGTGCGCAGCTTTGGATCGGCCTTGGTCAAGGCCTCGTCCAGCTGGTGCAAAAGCTCCCACTCTGTGCCTTGCACGCCAAAGAACTCCCAGCCACCCTCGCGCGTGGTGCGCAACATGCTGCGATCGAACTTCTTGTTCTTCGCGAGCATGGCCTCGAGCTTGGCGTAGTTCTTGGGCGCTTGCTCGACCGGCCCTCCTGCCAGCACGAGGAAGTGGTTCGTGCAGCGGGCGTCCATGGCTGAGGTGCGCATCGGCTCGAGGTCCGGCGAGCCGCCGCGGAGCACACTGCGTTTGCGTTCGGCGACCAAGGTCGCCGCATCGTACTTCATGGCCTTTGCCGGCTTCTTGCTCGAGAGCAAGCGCTCCCCCTGGCTCGCCCACAAGGTGCCTGATTCATCGACCAGCAGGTTGGAAACCTGCGAGCCTTCAGGCCCCAGCAAAGGCTGCCACGGCTTGTCCGGGGCCGTGCGAAAGACGCTCTTGTCCTGTTCGAGTCGCAGCTGGGTACCGTTCTTGAGCGTCATGATTCCTGCCGCGTCCTTCGTTCCGGTGGCGACCCAGCGCTGCGCCGTATCGAGCTTGTACTCGGTGCCACCGACGGTGAGGCGGGCGTTGCCCAAGGAGCTCTCCCCAGAGATCTCGATGGCGGTTTCTTCGGTCAACGTGACCTCGGTCGTGAAGTAACTCGGCTCGCTGACCTCGGTTGGAAACACCAACGTGCCGAGGCCTCCGCCTTTGAGCCGGCCGACCACGATCGCGAAGCCGCGCTCGGAGACGAGGCTAACTTCGGTGCGGAAGCCCGCAGCAATCAGCTCTTTTTCGCGCGCTGGCGGAATCACCGGCACCGTCTTCTTGTCCCCTTTGAGGACGCGGAAGGAGGGCAGGGAAGGCAACTCCGGGTCGCTCCACAAGAGCTGCCTGTTCTCGGTGCGCAGCTCCACCCAGCGGTTGCCGGGCCAGCGGTCGATGCGCGCGCCAATCCCGCTCGCAGGTGGGACCGCTTCGACTTCCCAGCCGAGCGCGCCCGCCAGCCCGAAGTAGCGATCTTCGGCTCCCCCGCGAAAGCCCGAGACCACGTGCAGCTTCAGGTCCGGCCGTTGGCCCCAAAGCTCGACGAAGCCGGCACCTGTCGTATCGGCGTAGGAGATCTCCGGGGTCTCGTTGGCGAAGTCGGGCAGACCGTCCACCAGCGGTACATAACGAAAGGACCCCACCGCGCCGCCCCCCGGGTCCACGCCGACCCGCAGCCAAACCCCGTCCACCACCTTCTCGAGGTCCAAGAGCTCGGGCACCTCGGCGACGAGGTGCATCTCGAGGCCTGCTTCGGCTGCGGGTGTTGCGGAGGGTGCAGCTTGCGCCGAGGCGGTCGCGCTCACCAGGGTGGCGCTGCTCGTCGTTACCGGCGCTCCGGTATCGCTAGAAGGAGCGCCAGCACAGGCACAAAGGAGCGCGCTTTGCGCGATGAGCCAAAGAGGTCGAGTTCGCATGGCGGCAAGAAGTATCAGGCCGCCGAGTCGACTCCAAGTGCACCGCGGTATCACCGCGCGAGCTCAATCGCTGGTTTTGGGGTTATTGCGGCAGCTCGTTCGGCAAACAAACGATGCGCTGCTCAGCCGACTCAGCCGGCGGCTTGACGCACTTGCCTTGGAGCTTCTTTTCGTTTTCGCCCTCCTTCATCGTGGCCTCGCAAGCGTCTCCCTCGGCTTTGCCTTCGCAGGCTCCGATGAAGATCTTGGCCATCTCATCGGCCTCTTGGTTGCCGCTACTAGCCGGCGGCTCTTCCTTGGGGGCGGCGGGTTCTGCGCCACCACCACCGCACGCCATGAGAGCCAACATCGAAAGAACCGAACCCAAACGAAGGATGGAAATCATCGCGCAAGGGTCCAATCAACCCCCAGCGCGGGCCAAGCTTTCGGCGTTGCCCTCTTCCTCTTGAGCGCGGGTGCGCAAAGGGTTAGGCACAGGCCCATGCGCTCTTCGGCTTTGCTTTGCGTGGCTTTCGCGTTGCTTGCTCTCGGCCCGGCTTGCGGCGAAGAAACGCCTGAAGAAACGGTGACCGACACGACGCCGGAGCCCGAGCCGGAACCGGAGCCTACGGCGCCCAAACTCGGCCTCAACGACGTCTCGGTACTGGTGCCGGTGCCGGCCTCCCCCGACACGCCGGGCTACCTTACGCCGCTGAGCGCCGGTGCCAAAGGCGAGCTCCTGCCCAAGGCCGTCTACGACGAGATCCCCGAGTTCCCCGTCACCCCGTCGCAGGGCCTCAACTACGATCGCATGCGCGTCATCGGGCTCCGCTTCGATGGTTGCAACCTCAAGCCCACCGGCTGTGAAGCGCAGCTGCGGCTGGTGATGCAGCCGGTCACCACCGGCGGCAAAACGCGCGACTCGGCGCTGCATCTTTTCTACTCGCTGACCGACGAAGAGCTCGCGGAGCTCGTGCCCGAGCTGCGGCGTTTGCGCGGGCTCGCACCGGAGCTCGCCGACGCTCCGCTCGACGTGCACGCCGGGCTCGTCGCCCAAGGCATGCAAGGCGCCTACGGAACTGCGCTCAGCGAGCTGGTTCTCAGCCTTGCAGGCGAGCAGAACCTCACGCGCATGACCTTCTTTTTACGCGCTCCGCCGAGCAACGAGGTGTGGTTCTTCGGCGGCTTCGAGCGCGAAAGCGGCGAGCTCACGATGATGGATATCGAGGGCGTCGGCATGGGCAATCAGCAGGTGTTGCGCACCGAGATCGACGCTGGCTATGACTTCACCGTCAATCCCACCACGTCGGTGCCCAAGACCGAGCGCACGCTGCTCACCAGCGCTGCCGCAGCCGCTGCCACCGAGGAGGAGCGCAGCGCAGCCTTCGCGGCCTTCTTACAGGTGCAAAATCCACGCAAATTCTCGGCTGATGAGCTCAGCTGTGCCGGCTGTCACTTGGGTACGTTTGTACTTGAGCAGACCAGCGCTGCGCACGGGCTGTCGGCGAGTGATTTCCCAGAGGACGCCTTCAGCTCGAGCTGGGATCTCTCGGTGCGTGGCGGCGCACCACAGAAGGCCTCCTCGCTACGCGCCTTCGGCTATTTCGATGCCGAGCCGATGATCGCGCAGCGGGTGGTGAACGAGAGCGCCGAAGTCGTCGACGACCTCGAAAAGCGTTTTCCCGCCAAGTAACCGCAGCGAACAGGCGCGTTCGAAGACCGGCCCGCGCTAGCATGCCGTCACCATGAACACCGTGCGCGACCTCAAGCGAATGCCCGACGTCGGCTTGCTTGGCAGCTTCGGCCCGTCCACGCCCGAGCGCCTGCAATTCCAACGTGAGCTGTCCAAGCTCGACGTACCGCTCGCGCGAGGTCGCATTCTTCACCTCTCGGTGGTGTTTCCGGCCAGCCCCGAGGCAGCCCACGAGGTGCTCGTCACCAAGGCCAAGAGCTTCGAGAAGTCGCCGGGAATTCGCGTGCTGCTCTACTTGCTCGCCGGCCAGGGCCTGTTCACCAGCGAGGGCGGTCTTTGGAAGCGGCAGCGCAAGCTGATGTCGCCGATCTTCCAGCCCGCTCCGATGCACCAATACGCAGAGACGATGCGGCTCGTAGCTGAGCGGGCTGCCGACGCGATGCACGCGGGCCAGCCGATCGATATTGCGCACGAAACCACCCGCATCGCGATGAGCGTGGTCGGCAAGGCGCTCTTCGACGTGGATACCTTCGACGAAGCGGACGCGCTCGGTGGCGCGCTGACGACCTGTCTTTCGTGGGTGAATCGCAACCTCGCCAATCCAGCGCTGGTGGCGCACGTACTGATGCTCGACGCGACCGAAGCGCTGGCTGCAAAAACCAGCGGCGGGCTTTCGGCTTTCTTCAAACGCGCCCACGACAAAGTGGTGGAGCCCTTTCTGCTGCCCGGCGTGAACGACTACGAGCTGCGCTCGGCGGCGCAGCTGCTCGATGAACGCATCCAGTCGATGATCGATGATCGCCGTAAAGCCGGATTTCAGCGCAAGGACCTGCTCACGCGGCTGCTGCTCGCCGAGGATCCTGAGCTGGGCGGTCGCATGAGCGACAAGCAGGTCCGGGACGAGGCCATCACCATCTTCGTCGCTGGTCATGAGACCACCGCCACCGCGCTCGCTTGGTCGTTCTATTTATTGGCCCGCCACCCCGAGCATTTTGCGCGCGCGCAAGCCGAGGCCGACGCCTTCGGTGACGGGCCGATCGAGGAGTGGCAGCCGGAGAAGCTCGCCTTCCTCACCCGCGTCTTTCGCGAGACGATGCGGCTTTTCCCGCCGATCATGATGATGCCGCGGCGAACGTTGGAGGAGGTCGAGATCGCCGGCACCACGCTGCCGCCGCGCACCCTCGTGTTCGTCAGCGCCTATGCGCAACACTTCCGCGCGGACACCTACCCGAACCCCGACGCCTTCGACCCGGACCGCTGGCTACCGGAGCAAGAAGCAACTCGGCACAAGAGCTCGTATTTGCCGTTTAGTGCTGGTCCGCGCTTTTGCATCGGGATGCACTTCGCCATGATGGAAGGGCCGATCGTGCTCGCGACGCTGCTGCGGCGCTGGCGTTTCGAGATCGATCCCACGCGGGAGATCACCGAGGACGACTTCGCTACGCTGAGGCCGCGCGGCGGCGTGCCGGCTACGGTTCGGGCGCGTTAAGCTTCCTTGCTTAATCTGCTGCAGTTTGCAGAGCAGCATTCCGTCTAGACCACCAACGCATCTGCTCCGTCGAAGTGGGCCAACTCGGTTCGATCGGAAGCGCGCGTCCACACAAGGGCGCTCGTGGATTGAGCCTTCTTTGTTCGGAGATGATGAATGGAAATGACTCGTGCCAAGTCGAAGTTTCAATGGGCCTTCGGCCATTTTAGTTGCGGAGGGCGCGAGTCATTTCGCTTGCCTCATCCACCTTTGGTGGAATGGTTTGCGATGGTTGCTTGTGCCGCTGCTGCGTTTTCCCTCGTTGCATGCGGGGACAGCGGTAGCTCGTCGGCTGGGTCGTCGGGCGACACGAATGAGACGACTGACTCAAGTGTGTTCGAGTGTTGTTTGAACGGCTCGTTCTACGATTGCCCCGATCAAGACGCGCTCAATCAATGCGGCGATCTCGATCCCTCGGGGTGTTCCTCCGACTCCTCGCGCGATTCAGAGTGTGAGTGATTGAGGAGCCGGCCTGCTGCCTAGCGCGTCGTGCGCTGACGTAGCGGTGCTGGCTTGGGCAGGTCGGCCTTGGGTGGCGGTTCGAAGGGGCTGCCGCTCAGGGCCGCGCCCGTATCGGGTTGCGGAATCTTCGTCGATTGCCCAGCCCCAACGACGACGAAGTCGAGCTCCGGGTCGCGCAGTCGTTCGCTCTTGTTGGCGGCGTCCACCATCCAGGTTTGGCTGTGGGCGAGCCCGACCGGCGTGATGAACAAGTAGAAGAGGCCGTCGTAACGAGCGAAGGCCCAGGCTGATGGCACGCCGTAGTCGGCGAGCCGCATCAGCGCCGAAGGGCGATGCGTCGCGCGATCGATTTGGTCGAGCCGAGCGGCCGCAGTGCCCGCTCCGTACTCACGCGGCGTTAGCATGAACAGCTTGGCGTCCGAGCCACCGGCGAGCTCGGCCTTGAACGGCGTTCGATCGAGATGTTCGACCCGCAAGGAGTTGGTGTCGACGTTCGCAAGGCCAAACGCCGGGCTAGCAATGAACAGACGCTCTTGTTCCGAGCGCCTGCTCTCGGCCGTGAAGGCCATTCCCAACATGGTGTTGGAGCTGGGATGGACGTAGTCGGTCGGGGTGCACGAGGCATCGCGGGTGCTGACGCGATAGAGCTTGCCGGAGCTGAAGAACACCCACGCCATACCCTCGCGATCCACCGCCATCGATTGCGGCGAGCCCTTCGAATCGCAGGCGAGAGTCCCGACCAGCTGATAGGCGGCGAGCCCGGGGACCGTTGGATCGAAGGCGAAGAGCTGCGACTCGATCGTGACGACGTAGATCACATCGAGCCTGCGTGACGCCGGCTCCGGCTCCGGTTCCGGCTCCGACTCGAGCCCGCGCTTGCGCTTCGTGGCTTCGTTGCACGAACAACCGCCGAGCATGCTCAACGCCAGCAGGAAAAACGCGCCAAAGCGACGTGTGAAGCCACTCACGAGCGGTAGCTTAGACCGTCTTTCGACTGCTGGCCTTGCCCTGGTAACCAAAGCTCAACCAGCGAGGCCCTTCGCTGTATTGGGACAACCGTTGATCGAGCCCAAACCCGGCTTGCTCGAGGCTCGCGAAGGGATCGCGGTTGAGCTGACAGCCGCCGCTGACGCGACTCCACAAGGGCGTCAAACGATCTTGCCAGCGCCTGGCATCTGCATCCGGCGCGCGACCGTGTTCAGCGAAGTAGAGCTCCCCGCCGGGGATGAGCACGCGGCGCAGTTCGGTGAGCGCAGCCGCTGGCTCGGGGATGCTGCAAAGCGAATAGGTGATCACTGCCGAATCGAAGCTGTTGTCTGCGAACGGCAGCTTCTCTGCGCGGGCCTGCAAGAGCTCCACCGGAACGGCGGCAGCGCTCGCGCGCGGACGCGCTTTGGCCAAAAGCGCAGCCGAAGGATCAATCGCCGTCACCGAGCGTGCCCGCGCTGCGTCGTAGAATGGGAGATTCAAGCCCGAACCGACGCCAAGCTCGAGCACCCGGCCGTGCGCTTGCGGGATCCAGCGTTTGCGTTCCTCGCGGATCACGTGGTTGCGGCAGGCCTTCTCGATCAGCAGCGGCAATACGCGATCGTTCCAAAAGCTCATGGCCTTCCCTAGTCGCGGCGCCCGGTGCTGGAAAGAAAGGAAGGTAGCGACCGCCGCCGCACCCCTAACGTGACGCATTGAAGCGCAGCGAACGCGCGAGCTCTTGGGCGGCTGGAATGAGCGTCAGGATAACGCTGCGTTCGCCGGGCCCGGCGAGGTTCACCACGTCACGTCCGTTGGTGGCGAAGATCTCGAGCACGACTTCGCCGCCCATCCCCACCGTCTCAAAAGAGCCGCCAGCGATGAAGAGCGGACCTTCTTCGGTATCGAGCGTCTCACTCCACGCGTTGAACGGCTTGGAGGCCCAGTTCTGTTCGCGCAGGAAGGCCAACATCCCTTGCTCGGTTAGCGGGTGATCCCCCGCGGTCTGGGTGCGCGCGTTGAGAAATACGCCGTGAGCCTTCGAGCGGAGATACACGCCGAAATCGCGCACGTGCTCGGGCGGTTGCTCATCGGCGAGCCAAGCCTCAGCGGGGTCGAGCGAGAAGTTGTGCGGTTCGGGAAGCTGAAGGCGCATTGAACTTCAGCGCGCCGTTACGAACTGAAACCGCTGGTTGTCGCTCTCGTGGCAGTCGAACTGAATCGCCTTGGCCGAGGCTTCTCTTTTGCCCTCAGCAATGTCGATGCAGCGGCCGCTGTGGCGCGCCGCAAGCCGGAAGTCAGCACCACCCATCGACTGCAGCGAGAAGGTTTGGTTGGCTGCTGCACCGCAAGGCCACTGCTTCAGCGCGGCTTGGTTCTCCTTGTTGGCCCCTTCGACGTCGAAGCACATCCCGGTGTGATCCGCGGTGATCATCACGCCTTTGTCCTGGATCCAGAGCTTGAAGCGTTGATGCGCGCTGCCATCGCAGGGCGCCTGCACGAGATCGGTGCCCTGGTCGCGGGCGCCACGAGCGACCTCGAGACAGAGACCGCTGTGTTTGGCCACGATGTTGTACCCGATGCCCTCCATCGGCATGGTGGCGGCTTGCTGCCGTTCGATCGGCACCGTGGGCGAGGTAGGTGAGGGCGTTGGCGGGACGGGCACTGGCGCTACAGGCTGTGCGCCATTGGAGCCGGCGCGCGGATTGCTGCCACCAAAAGCGTCGAGACAACGGTTCGCCGCTGCAAAAATGTCCTCGCGAATACCCTGCGGCGCTGTCTCGGTGCGGCGCGGCCCACGGTCTTCCCAGGTTTGATAGAGCTTCAAATCGCGACCACCGTGGAAGAAGGCGAGCCTGCGATGCAGGCCTTCTTCACGTGAGGCCGAGAACCACAGAATGATCTGCCCGGCGGCATTGAAGGCGTACTCGAAGCTGACGTCGTCGTAGTTGATCATCAGCCGCCGCACCATGCGGTTGTCGTCGAAGACGAGACACTTGTGGCCGTTGGCCTGCACGGTCTTCGAGCTGTACTCCTTGTCCACCGCCTTGCGCAGCACGATGGCCGACTCTCGCCCGACCCATCCGGCCGAGAACTTTGCTGGCTCATTCGGGCTGTGCTCCTCGCCTGAGAAGCTCAGTACGCCGTCATCGCCGCCCTCCGGATCATCGAGATCGGCGAACACGTTGAAGCCGTCTTCCCCGAGGATGCCGCCAAAGCCTTCTTTGGTGGAGTCACGCAGCTTCGTCTTTTTGGCCTTCTTCGACGAGCGCTCTTCGCTCGAGTCGTCGGACTGCTTCTTCTCTGCCTTGCAACCAACGCTGCAAAGCGCCCCCATCAGCACAGCCAACCCGAGAACTCGCATTATGGCTCCTCAGCGTGGACCAAGCGTCCCACTGCCGCCTTATCAAAAGGCAGCCAGGGGCTTTTGTCGATGACCGATCGATTTCCGCCGAGCAAGAGTCACTGCGTCACTCCCGCTTCGCACACACGTTCTTGTTTCGACACGGCTCCAAGCGCTCGCTCTACGCGCTCGAACAGCCCATCTCCGTCCAGATCCACTGAGAAGTAGCGCGAGCCCAGGTCCCTCGGGGTTGCGGAACAATAGGGTGCTGGCGCTAGGTCTGGGTCGATGGTGAAGATGTTATTGCACGCGACAAACTCTGTCTCACTCAGCCAGAACGGCTCGGCCCAGTCTGAGCCTATGCACGCTGCGTCTTCAACCAGCTTCAGAGCCCACTCTGTCGCACCTTCGTAGACGAGTCCCACTGTTACTCGACCGCCGCTCTGCTTCACGAGCACAAAACCTCCCACTCCGTTGATCGCTGCGCTTTGGGTGGGCACTGCTAGCAGATACTTGGCGTCGTTTGCGGCGAGCGCGGGCGCGGTCGGAGTCTTCTCCAACAAGGCAAGTGCGGAAGCGTCGTAGATGCGGAGGCCTTCGTCATCCCAGACCGCGACGTTGCCGGTCTCGGTCCGAACGAGCTGACCTCCCAGGCCCAACGTGACCGCAGTGGGCTCCTCCGTTACTTGGTTGGCGCTTACCTTCAGTCTCACCGCCTCGGTTGCACCGGCTTTGTCGATGAAGACCAAGGCTAGGTCCTCTGCGTCGGCGTTGGCGCCCGCCAGCGGTACGACCTTCTGAATCGTGCCGCCCAACGAAAAGGGCGACGTCAGCTGCCGATTCGAGTCACCAAACAACGCGCCGATCGAGCCGTCGCAGGCTTCTCCAGGGGTTGGGCAATTGCTTCGAAAGAAGGCAACGTCCTCGACGCCATCACGCTGCAGCACGAGGTGGCTGGGCAGCATCTGATCGATACAGGCCCCGGAGCCTACGGGGATCGGGCTCTCGAGCTTCGACCCGCCGTAGAGCACGAGGAGCTGTCCGTCGTCGTTGGTGCAATCGCCACTCCCAACTGTGCGTATCACCGCATCCTTCACGCCATCACTGTCGAGATCGGCAAAGACAACCTCTCTCGCCTTTGCGCTCGACTCCGGGGGAGTAACGTTGAAGGACACCTCAGCGAAGGGGACGGTGGGCCCACCAAGCAGCACAACGATGCGGTCGTCCTTACTTCCCACAAGGTCCGCTAGCCCGTCCCCGGTGAGATCCTCCGCACCCAAGACCTGGTCCAGCGATGACAACGTCGCGATCTGGGATGGGTAACTCAAAATGATTCGCGGTGGGTTCTCGTTGGTTGCGTAGTCTTCTTCGCCGTCCCCGGTCACATCACCCTGCTGAATGAAGCCGATGGCTTCCAGATCGACGTCGTTGGGAAGCGGGAACACAAAGGCCGTCGAGGCCAAGAAGGCAGTCTTGCGAACGCAGCCCGCTTCGTCGGTCCCGCAGTTGCCGAGACCGGTGTGATGCGCGCCGAAGAGACCGACGTACTGCTCACCGCCCAACGTAAATCGGACGAAGAAGCCCAGCGACGAGCCGTACCCCGCCGATGGTTGGGCTGATGCAAAGGCAATCTCGAGCGGTTCGATCGTCAGGATGCATTCGGCTGGGCACCCGTCACCCACTTGAGGTTCCACGTCGCAGTCCGCCCAGCAGGGGAGGCTGCAATCACACGCGGAGTCGGGCTCACCGCCAAAGACGCAAAACTTGTGGCACGCTTCGGTCTGACTGCAGCATGCGGGTACGGGGTAACACAAGTCTGGGTCACAGCCAGCGGCGATCGTCTTCGTCGAGAAATCGAAAAGCTCGATGGTGGGCGATAGCTCTGGTGAAGCGGGCGCGTCTACCGCGATGCCCAAAAGCGTCGACGTCGCCGGCACCGTGAGGCCAAACGGCACTACGCTGGACTTCAGCCAAGAATCTGCCGGCAAGTTCGCGTTACTGTAGATGCTGAAGGGCACCACCGACCCGGCCACCAACTTGAAGTTGGTCCCCGCCGGGAGTTTGGCGCTGCAATCGAAGCCGTCGTCAGCTCGGCGACAGATCGAAACGTCGGTCCCGGCCCTTGAGATGTAAGCGACGTCCGCAAGGTTGGTTCCAGCTTCTGCAGGGATCGGTACGAGCCTTGGCGCGCGCGCTGCTTCGACGGCCGGAGAATTCACCTCGGTCTTTGCAGGGGTTTGGATCTGCGTAAGAAAGACCCCGTTCTCCTCCCGGAGATAGTTCACCGAGTTCGCCGTCTCCTCACCGTTCGCGGTGCGGCTCCTCACCGGCAGAATCATGTGGTTGCCCGAAAGCGGTTCGACTGCATCGGCGCGCGGGCGCGGATCGCTCGACATGGTTGAAGCCTCAGCGGGAGCGGCAAGCCCTTCGGCAGCGCCGAGCAAACTCTCGCTGCTTTCAATACCGCCCTCCGAGTCGAGCGTTGCCAGCGTCAGATCTGGCCCGTTGCGGTACAACGCGACCACCGAGCCATCGCTGTTTTTGCGCAATTGGAGGAGCTCGCCACGGCTCTCCCCGCCGCGGTCAAACACGGCGGTGGCCGCATAGCAGGCTTCGTCCAGGCCAAAGTGCAGGCCGGGCGGGCAGTCGCCGGTGTTATCGGGCACGAATTGGCAGGGGTTCGTTTCGCCTGGCTTTCCACAATTGTTCCCGTCCGCGGTCACACCGCCGGGGGCGTCGCAGGCCTCACCCTGGTCGACGACTCCGTCCCCACACACACCGCCCGTGCGCTCGTTGAGGGTTGCACAAGCGCTGAAAGCGAGAAGCCATGCGCTGCCTACGATCCTAGCGAGTGATGCTAGCGGCTGCTGATAGGGGCCGTTCATGCCCCAAATCTCTTGCACTCGAGGACCCGCGTCTAGGGCCGGTGCGCCACGCTCGGCTTGTCTGCGTAGATGTGGTTCAATAAGCACTGCTTTTGCCGCGGAGGTTTTCGTGAGCTTGCGTATCCTTTTGCTCGTTACCGCGTTGCTGGTGAGTCTTGCGGGCTGTCGCTCGGACTTGCTGTGGGTTCCTGACAACGACGGGGGAGGCGGCACAACGCCCTGTTCGGAGTGCGACAACGGCTGCTGTGACGAGTCGGGATGCCAACTCGGCACGAGCAACACCGCCTGTGGACTCGATGGCCAAGCGTGCGTGGATTGCAGCGCGGACGGCCAGGTCTGCAACCCGGCCTCGGGCGAGTGCAACGCCGCTTGCGTTTGTGGCAACGCAGTCTGTGAGGCGGCAAATTGCGGCGAGGACTCAGCCGTATGCCCCGCCGACTGTACGCCCTGCGAAAATAGCTCCTGCGGAGATGGCGTGTGTAACTCTCCTTGTGGAGAGACCCCCCCGAGCTGTCCCGTCGATTGCGGCAGCCAGTGCCTCTGCGGTGACAGCTTCTGCGACCCCAGCTGTGAAAACGGCGCCGTGTGCCCCGAAGACTGCGGCTGCTTCCAGTGCGGCGACTTTTTCTGTGATCCAGGCTGCGGGGAAGACAGCTCCAATTGTCCGAACGACTGCGGCGGCTGTGAGTGTGGTGACTTCTTCTGCGACCCTGAGTGTGGAGAGTCCGGCTTTAACTGCCCCAGCGATTGCGGCTGTTTCAACTGCGGCGACTTCTTCTGTGATCAGGGTTGCGGCGAGAGCCAGTTCAATTGCCCGAACGATTGCGGTAGCTGCTTCGCCTGCGGGGACTTCTTCTGCGACTTCAAATGTGGCGAGAGCTCGTTCAACTGCCCGACCGACTGCGGCAGCCAGTGCGTGTGCGGCGACTTCTTCTGCGACCAGGCGTGCGGTGAGAGCCAGTTCAATTGCCCGAATGATTGCGGCAGTGACTGCGTCTGCGGCGACTTCTTCTGCAATCAGGCCTGCGGCGAGAGTCAGTTCAACTGCCCGAACGATTGCGGCAGCCAATGCGTGTGTGGCGACTTCTTCTGCAACCAGGCGTGCGGCGAGAGCCAGTTCAACTGTCCGAATGATTGCGGCAGTCAATGCGTGTGCGGCGACTTCCTGTGCAACCCCAACTGCGGCGAGAACCAATTCAGCTGCCCGCAAGACTGCGGCGGTCAGTGCTTCTGCGGGGACGCGTTTTGCAACAGCGCCTGCGGTGAAAACCAGTTTGGTTGCCCACAGGACTGTGGCGGCTGTGTATGCGGTGATTTCTTCTGTAACAGCGCGTGCGGTGAGAGCCAGTTCAGCTGCCCCAATGATTGTGGCGGCTGTGTGTGCGGGGACTTCGTCTGCAACAGCGCGTGCGGTGAGAGCCAGTTCAATTGCCCCAATGATTGCGGCGGCTGTGTGTGCGGGGATTTCGTCTGCAACAGCGCGTGCGGTGAGAGCCAGTTCACCTGCCCCAATGATTGCGGCGGCTGCTTCTGTGGGGATGGGCTTTGCAACGCCGCTTGTGGAGAGACGTCATTCAGCTGCCCGTTCGACTGCGCGGCGCCTGCATGCGCTCACGACAAGTGCCTCCAGGGCACGTTGCTCAACGCAGCTTGTGACCCATGTGTGAACGCGATCTGTCAGGCGGATCCGTTCTGCTGTCAGAGCTCCTGGGACAGCCTCTGCGTTAACGAGGTCCAGAGCGTCTGCGGGATCTCCTGCGCGCTCCCGTGTGTCTGCGGAAACGGCAGTTGCCAAACCTCGTGTGGTGAAAGTCCGCAGTTCTGCCCGACCGATTGCGCGTTCCAGCCCTGATCCAGCGGTTAGCGAGCGCCGTCTCGTTCGAGTACGGCGCTGGCGAAGCCATCGGCAATCAACCGCGCGTGTGAGCCGTGGGCGAGCGCGTCGGTGGCGCGCCGCAGCGAATGCACGGCGCTCTGCAGACTTTCACGCGCGATCGCACGCAGCGCGAGCGTTCTGCCGATGGGGTAGGAGACCAGGGCCAAGGTCGGCGCTGACCACGCGAAGGGCGGCGTGGCGCGGGTGAGGGTGGCCAAATCCGAGAGCGGCGAAAGCGCCAGCCACGCCCGTAGGGCTTCTGCAAAGTGTTGCGCCGATAGCGCCTTGAGCCCCTCCGCCATACTTCCGAGCGAGACCGTTGTTCGGTCCTCAGTCACCCGCCGCAGGTCTTTCCAAAGGAAGAGTCGCTTCGGCGGAACCTCCCCGCGGAAGTTCGAGCTCGTCACCCGATTGCGCACCGTCATGTCGGTGCGACAGGCCTTCTGCGCGCGGCTAAAGGCTGCATGCCGAGTCAGCACTTCCAATGTCGTCAGCGGCGGAGGAATCGCCTGGAGGAGGGTTTGGGTCGCGGTTAGTAGCTTGTGGTGCCGCCCACGCGTGAGGGGACCCGACAGGAGGTGATTGGTGCTCTGCAGCAGATCGTTGAGAGCGGCCGCGAGGGCGAACTCAGCGGCGCTGATCGGCGGTAAGAAGTCGAGCGGTGCGACCTGCCGAACCACGCGAATGCGCGCTACATCCATGCGTGAGCGCACCTCGTCATCAGGCACGCTGCGACCCACTCCGATGCTCAGCGCAAGCGCTGGGCCGAACGGCTTCACCAGGCGCATCGGCCCGCCCAGGATCAGCGGCGCCAGCACGCCCTTGGTGAGGTCGTCGAGGCGTGAGGCGTCCACTCAGGACCCCGCAGGTGGAAGGGCGGGAGGCACAGGCTGCGCGATGTCTCCGAGAGGGCGGAAGCCTGGTGACTCGAACACCAACGTGGGCACCTCGGTGACTAGCGCTGGCTCCAGCTCTGCCGCTGGCAACAAGGCCCAAGTCTGGGCTTCCAACAGGCCCGTCTCGAGCGGCACGAAGTGGGCGGTCTCGATCCCGATCACGCGTGAATCACGCATCACGAACAAAGAAAGCCCAGCCGGCGCGCCGAGGCTCCTCAGCAGCACCTCGGACGAGACCGCAGGAATGGCGTCATAGCCCGCAGGCAAATAGAGCTTGGGGCCCGCCTCGCGGAACATCTCGCCCACCGGAATCGCCTCGATCCCCGACTCGAGAGACAGGAAGGCTCCGTACTTGGTGAACGCGACACGGGCGCGCCGCAGGGTGTCCGCGCCCAGCGAGTAGGCGATTCGGCGCAGCAGCGGCAGCTCCTCGGGGCGAATCCAGGACGCACACACGTTGCGGAAGGGATCCGTCGTTGGGGTGAGCCGCAACGTGAGCGCTACCCCTCCACCTTGCGCCGGGACGTTGGTGGCGAGCCGCTCTACGCCCTCGTTGCGGAACTCCACCCGGGCAAAGCTCGCAACTGGCCCGAGCGCCGGCAGCCGCTCCAGCACCAAGGGATCCACGGTGCCGCGAAAGAACACCATGCTGCCCGCCGGCCAAACTGGGCACGAGCGCAACTCCACGGGGTGACGGTAGCCAAGCTCGACCGAGGCGGTGGGGCTCACCGATTGATAGACCGTGATCCCGGGGGTGTTGAGCAAGAGCGGCAACATTCGTTCGGGCAGCGCATTCGTGCGGAACAGGTAGCGCGCGATCGGTGCATCGTCGAAGCTCGACTCCGGTGGCCACTCGGCGAGGCCCACGTCTGCCTCGACGGATGACCGGGTGAAGTACGCAATCAACGAGGGACCAAGGCCCTTTTCCGCCGTGATCCATTTGGTACCAGGGGCGTGCCGGGTCTTCGGGTCGAGGTGCAACCCGAGCCGCAGCAAGAGTTTGCCTAGCGCCAAGCTCCTTTCGATCGCGTAGTCCTGCGAAAATGCGTTGTGGTAGAGGGCGTAGGAGCCATCCGTAGTCAAGAGCTCGGAGGCGTCATAGCCAAACGGTGCGGCTGCGTCCCGGTACTGGACGAAGTGCCGGCTCGTCCCGGTGAAGGTAAAACCACCGGCCAAACGCGCGATTTCGGCGATTGCGTCGAGTCGGGCGCTCGAGTCCGAAGCGAAGGTCAGTACGACCTCACGTGCGCCCAACTTGCTTCGAACGAGCTCCACCGTGAGCGACCGCAACAGGTCCTCGAGCGAGCGTTCTGCCGTGAACAGCGCGAGGAAGGTGACCAAACGGTCCAAGCTCGGCAGCAGGAGCAGCCCTTTGCTGCCCAGCGCCACGCCTTTGGTGTCGATGCCCAGCCCCGGCGTGCGAAGACGCGTTTGATTGAGAGCGACGCGGAGCAGCATGGCAGGGTCGTGAAGCTAGCGTGAAGAGGCGCGATCTTCTAGCCTCGCGTCTTGGTGGAGATGAAGCGTGGAGGCTGAGGCACGCAGTTGGCTCGAAGGACGCTTTGAGCTAGGGCGCGAGATCGGGCGTGGCGCCGCGGGGGTCGTGTACCAAGCCAACGACCGCGCGGCGGGCTCGCAAGAGGCGCGCGTTGCTCTCAAGTTGATCGACGCTTGCGACGATCCCGAGGAGCAAGCTCGCTTCCTCAAGGAAGGCGAGGTGCTCGCGGGCCTCTCCCATCCTGGCATCGTCAAGGTCGTGGCCTACGGAACGCTCGAGCGTCCGTTCGATGGGCCGAGCCAGCATTTTCGGGAGGGCGCCACCTACGTGGCGATGGAGTGGCTCGACGGCGAGGACTTGGCGCTCCGTCAGCGGCGCTCGCCGCTCACCCTGAAGGAGATCGTCGAGGTTGGGCGCCAGATCGCCGATGCGCTGGCCTCGGCCCATGCCGCATCGGTGGTTCACCGCGATATCAAGCCTTCAAACATCTTTCTGATCTACCCGCGCAGTCGCTCCAGTGAGGCCGGCTACGGCACGTTGCGCGGCGGTTCGGTGGACGACGGCAAGCCGGAGCCGGAGGCGCACACGGTGCAAACTCTGGTCGCAAAGATCCTCGATTTCGGCGTGGCAGCCGCTGGAGATCACGGTAGCGCCGGGGCCGGTGCGATCATTGGTACGCCGGCGTACATGTCCCCCGAGCAAGCGCAGGGCAACTCGGAGCCGGACGTACGCAGCGACCTCTATTCGCTTGGCGCCACGCTGTTTGAGCTGTGCACTGGTCGTCCTCCGCATGTCGGGCCAACCTCGATCGCCACGCTTGCGCGTCGCGTCGCCGAGCCCGCCCCTCGACTTGCCGACATGTGCTTGGACATCCCCGAGCGCTTCGACGATCTGATCAGCCGGCTGCTCGAGATCGAAGCGGAGGCTCGTCCTTCCTCGGCAAAAGAGGTCGCTGACGCGCTCGCCGACTTTACGCGTGATCCAGCCTTCGACCGAGTTGGCCGGCCCATGCTGCGCGAGGCCGCGACCCGCGCCCGCGTCGGCACTCGTTTGGTGACCACGCTGGTTGCCCTGGGCGTGGCGAAGGGCGAGGCAAGGCGCGCACTGATCGCCGAGGTCCGCAAGCTGGGAGCCGACGCTTTGCCGCTGGGTGCTGATTCGCTGGTGGCCCATCTCGGCGCGAGGCAGGCCCACGGTGATGAGGCCACGCGAGCGTTCGAACTCGGGCAGGAGCTGGCCAGCCGCGGCGCCAAGGTCGGAATCGCGACCGGCCGCACACACGTGGACCTCACCCGATCGAGCGGGGAGATCGTCGATCGCGCAGCCAAGCTCGCCCGTGAAGCCGCGGATGGGCGCGTGAACTTCGATCTGACCACCGGCGAACTTTCGCGTGGGCGCGCCGAGTTCGACGTGCTTTCGGCAGGGGTCAGTGGCGTCATGCCGCTCACCACGCGGCGTCGGCCCGACTCGGAGAACTCGAGCTTCGTTGGTCGGGAAGGGGAGCTGTTCACCGCGCTCAACGCCTATGACCGCGCCGTCGACGACCGGATGCCGATCGTGGTTTCGACCTCCGGTCCGCCCGGGATCGGCAAAACGCGGCTCGGCCAAGAGATCTTGAGCCGACTCGAACGCCATGCGTCGCCGCCGCGGGTAATGCTCGTTCGCTGTGAGAGCTACTCGCGCTCCCAAGTCTTGGGCACCGCCTGCGACGCCTTGCGCTCCTTGCTGATGTTGCCGCGGGGCGCTTCGCTCGAGGCCGCGCAGGCGGCGATCGCGGCGGCCTACACGTCGCGTACCTACGCCAGCGAGATGGGGCTGCTCGCGCATCTCCTATCGAACACGGTCTTTCCCGAGGGCGTCGATCCACGCGCGCTGCGTGACGCGCTCTACGTCGCGATGACCGAACTCGTGCTCGAAACGGTCACCAAGCTGCCTTGCGCGATCGTGATCGAAGACGCCCAATGGGCCGACCCGGAGTCGATTGCTTGGGTGGACCATCTGCTCGGGCGCGCGCATGGCCTCAGCCTTTTTGCGTTGCTGTTTGTCAGACCGCTGTTCTGGAAGAATCACCCGCAGCGTTTCTCCACTCGTGAGCACGTACGGATCGAACTCAAGCCGATGGCGAAGCGCGCAGTGCGCGAGATCGCTCGCTCGCTGCTCGGGGTCAACGCGACCGAAGCTCAGCTCGAAGAGGTCGCGCAGCAAGCCGCAGGCTCCCCGCTGTTCGCTGAGGAGCTGGCGCGGCTGGTTGCACAAGGCAAAGGGCTACGCGGCGCCGCGACGATCGAAGCAGCGATTCAGGTCACTCTGGATTCGCTCGATGACGCCGTTCGCGACGCGGTCGGTAGGTTATCCATCTTCGGTCAGGCGTGTTGGGACCACGGGCTGGAGTCTCTCTACGACCCGACGCGCAGCATGATCGGCTTTCTGACCCCCGACGTGGCGTTGTCGCGGCTCGTCGCTGCAGACCTGCTGGTGGAGGTCGGCAAGCCGCGCTTCGCCGGGAATCGCGAGTACATGTTCAAGCACGCGCTGATTCGCGATGTCGCCTACGCGATGGTGGGGGACGAGCTGAAGAAGCAGTACCACGCGCGCGCGGCCGGCTGGCTTGCTTCGGTGGGCGAAGGCGCAGCGACGATCGCAAGTCACTACGATCTTGGCGGCCGCAATGAAGAGGCCGCCGTGCACTGGGAGGCGGCCGCGCGGCAGGCGCTCGCCACCAATTCGTTGGTCGAGGCGGTGACCATGAGCGAACGCGCGCTCGCTTTCGCGGAGGATCGGCCCGTTGGTTTTGCGCGGGCCGCGCTGCTCGAAGAGGCCCATGCTCGGCTGGATGCTCGCGGCTCCGAGCGCGACACGGCGATCGCCGCGATGAAGGAGAACGTGTTCGACGAGGGCAGCGAGCTGCGCACCGACGGCGCTCAGGCGCGCTACGACGATGCTCGCGCGCAAGGCGTCGACATCGCGGGGCGCTTACGTCGCGTCCGTGACCGCGCGCTCGTGATCAACCTTGTGGAAGAGGCTGCGCGCTGTTCGGCGACGCTGGCGTTGCGGCTCGCCTTCGGCGGGGATTTGCCTGCGGCGGAGGCGGAGGCGGAGGCCATCCTCGAGTTGTCGGAGAAGCACCACATCGACTGGGCGCCGGTTGACGCCTGGCAGACCTTGGCCGTGGTGCGGCAGACGCGAGGAGAACTCGCGGCGGCGCTCGAAGCGCGTAGAAATGCCGCGCGTTCGGCGCGCACTGCCGGCTTGATGGAGCGTGAGGCGACGCTCACGATGAACCTCGGTTTCGCCCTTTCGACGATCGGCGCGCGCAATGAAGCCCTGGTCGAGATCGAGACCGGGCTCGCTCGCGCCCACGCCATCGGCAGCCTCGGAGCCGTGCGACACGGGCAGATGAACCTGCTTTGTTGGGCGGCGACGTTTGGCGCCGATAACAGGATCTCCGCGCTGCTCGAGGAGCCGCGCGCCAAAGCCGACGAGGCCGCGCTCGGCGGTTACGTAATCCATGACCGAGCGACACTCGGTGTGTTGTTTTATCGCGCGGTCGAGCTACTGCGCGGGGACAGCGCCAATCTCGCTCGCGCGCGCGGGCTACTCGAGCGCGTTTCGCAGGCCTACCGCAACACCGGCAACCTCGACGTATTGCCGGCGAGCCTAGGCTTTTGGTCGGAGGCCGAGCGTCGTCTCGGTAGCGCCGATTCAGCGCGCGAGCTCGCGCGGGAGGCTGCAACCTTGCTCGATCGTGGGGCGCCCAGCCTGCTCAATGAGGCTCCTATCTACCTGGCGCTTCACGACGCTTGCGTCGACCTTGGAGATCTCGAAGGCGCACGCAAAGCGATCGAGAGCGGAATGCCCCGGCTCGTGCGGCGCATTACGGGGCTCGAAGCAACCCCGTATGCGCACGCCTTTCTTTCGGGCCTTCAACACAACGCTGGCCTGATCGCCGCCGCCGAGGCCTACGGCTTGGTGCCTGAACTCGTGGAACGGCACCTCGCGCGGCGCAGCAGCTAACCGCGCGGGTCGCGGTTTTGGAAGGCCACCATCCAACCCGGATACTCGGGCGGTAGGGCGCTTGCCTCATCAAGGGCCTTCAGCTCCTCTGCGCTCAACTTGAGCTCGGTGGCAGCCAGATTGTCGTCCAATTGCTGCTCGCTCTTGGCGCCGATGATCACGCTGGTGACGTGCGGCTTTTGCAACATCCAGGCGAGCGCGACGCGCGCCACGCTGGTGTCATGCGCTGCCGCGACGGGCCGCAACGCACGCAAACAAGCTGCGGCTCGGCTGCGGTCGACCGGAGGAAAGTCGAAGCTCGCGCGGCGCGAGCCCTCGGGGCCTTTTTCGTCGGATTCGAGATCGAACTTGCCGCTGAGCAGCCCGCCAGCGAGCGGGCTCCACGGCAAAATGCCGAAGCCCTGATCGAGCGACACAGGCACTACCTCACGCTCGATATCGCGGCCTGCGATCGAGTAGTAGACCTGGGCGCTGACGAAGCGTGAGAGCCCGCGCGCGTCTTGCATCGCAGCCATCTTCATCGCCATCCACGCCGGGAGGTTCGACCAGCCGAGATAGCGAGCTTTGCCCGCGCGCACCACGGCGTCGAGTGCGTCCACCGTCTCCTCGAGCGGCGTCGTCGGATCCACGCCGTGGATCTGGAACAGGTCCACGTGGTCGAGCTGCAGGCGCTTCAAGCTCGCATCGATCGACGAGAGGATGTGCGCGCGTGAAAGACCGACTTGGTTCGGTCCCGGCCCCATGCGGCCGCGGACTTTGGTGGCGATCACGACTTGGTCGCGAGGCCGCGCGAGCCGAGCCAGCGTCGTCCCCAGCAGCCGCTCACTCTCACCCTCCGAGTAGACGTTGGCCGTATCGAGGAAATTGACCCCTGCATCGAGCGCCCGGCCCACGATGCGGTCCACGGTCTCTTGGCCGAGTTCGCCAACCACCTTCCAAAAACCCTGGCCGCCAAAGGTCATCGTACCGAGGCAGATTTCCGAGACGTAGAGGCCAGATCGGCCGAGTGCGCGCAACTTCATCGAGGGCTCCTTTGATTGAGTCGCGACTGTAGCAGAGCAACCTGCAGCAGCACGCGCTGGGCCCTCACAAGAGCTCGAGGAAGGCGACCAACGCCGCCGCCTCTTCGGCCGAGAGAGCCGTCAGCCCCTCTTGCGCGCTGGGTGCGCGATGCCAGAAGCCGTCGGGAGCAAAGCGCGCTTCGCCTACAACTTGTTCGAGCGTGCTCGCCGAGCCGTTGGTGAAGTAGGGCGTCTTTTCGACGATGCGTCGCAGCGAGCTCGCGCGCGCACCACGCTCGTGCACGTAGGGCAAAACGCCGGTTTGGTGATAGCCCTCGCGCGCCCACACGATCGGGCTGGCAGGCGAAGTGATGACGGCGCGCCACTCCTCTTTCGGAACGCGCGTGGTCGCGTCCTGGGCCACCAAACGTGCGCTGTGGCAGCCCTCGCAGTGGCGCTCGAAGATGGCTTGCCCGTGCTCGACACGAGCGCTCCAAGCGCCCGTACGCAGGGCTCGCGGATTGGGTGGGAACGGCCTTTCGGCGATGGCACGAAGCAGCGCCATTCGTAGCGCGACGGGTCCGTCAGGCGCGCCAGCAAATGGGGCCTCGCGTGCCCACGGCAGCTCCGCTTGTTCACGTGAGAACCATTCGCTGTGCTCTGTGCCTCGGAGCGCTACTCGGAATTCGGCGAACACCATCGAGGCGACATCCGGGTCGAGCGCGCGGGTGAACAGCGGCGGGTTGTCGAGCAGGCCGAACAGCGGCTTGGTGGTGGCGTAGACCTGCTCGCGGCCGGTGTGGTGCCTTCGTCCGTCGCCCCAACCCTCGAAGTGGCACGCCTCGCAGGTGAAGCGGCTCGCCTTGCCTTCGCTGGTTTGGAAGGGCGCCATCAATTCGGTGAACAGCAGCGCCTCTCCGAGATGGAGCGCTCGCTGCTCCTCGGTCTTCGGCGTTTGCGGGCCGAGTTGGACCTCTTGCTCGCGGCCGAAGCGCACGACCCGATCGAGGATCGTACTGACGCCGAGAAAGTGACCGGGCTCCGTAGTGACCACCGATACGACGCCGGGGACGCTCGCCAAGGTGGTGGCCGTGGCGCGATGCTCTGGCGATTCGGCTGTCGATGGTGGCCCCAGCAGCGCTGCCCGGCCCGAACCGAAGCCGAGCACCAAGAAGCGCCCGTCCGGCTGTCGGGCGACCACTTTGGGCGTCAGCACGCCGAGCTCGGAGAGGTTCACCGCTTCGAGCGGTTGCGCCCGCCCTGCGCTCACTCGGTAGAAAAACAGGAAGGAGTCGATGTTGCCGAAGGCCCCATCGCTTCGATCGAGAGGGTGGTCTTCAAGCCCGCCCAGCGCGAGCAGCGTTTGCCCGGGCTCGTCGGTTGGTCGCAGCTCGGCCGCGTAAATCGGTGCGTCGTGGACGATCCGCAGCGGCGCCGAGCCGAGGGGTTGCGACGGATCGTAGAGATCGACGCTGTGATCGAGCGCGCTGCTGATGGCGACCCAGCCCTCGCGTACGGTCAGCGCGCTCGGTCGGGGTTGGGTCCGTCGCAGCTCCACACGGGCGTCTCCACGACAACGTTTGCGCAGCTCTTCGGCCTCCGCGTCCAGCGCATAAAAGCAGCCCTTGTCGAAGGCCAACGCGCGTACGCCAAAGCGAGCCACGCCGGTCAGATCGTCCGGCTCGCTACGGAGCAGGGAAGGCGACGAAAATGCGAGCAGGTCGGTGGCATCTCGGCGTGCGACCCAGACTCGATCACCGACGACTGCCATCGCCGTTACGTCTCCAGCGACCGCTACACTGCGCCGCCGCTCGAGCTGCTCATCGAGCAGCGAGAGCCTCCCGTGCTCGGCGTCGCCGTGGCGTTCGAGCAGCAGCAGCTGACCATCGCCAACCGACGCGATGGCCAGGGGATCGGTCCCGAGACGGAGGCCAGCTTGGGACGGCTGACGATGGTTCATCCGCGCCCGCAAGCTGTGCTCGACAGCGCGAACCACCGTCAGCGCGAAGTGGGGCCCCAGCTGCGCCTGGGCCGGTGCTTGTGCGCTCGTTTCGCCAGCGTTGCAACTCGGCGCGGCTGCGAGGCTAACCGCCAGCGCAAAATGCGCGAGAGCTCGCTTCGCTGCTACCAACCGCCGCCGCTCTCCTTCGCGCTGGCGGTCGCGCTCGCTGCTGCGGTGCTCGTGGCTGCAGGTTTGGCGGAAGCGGCGGCCGAGGGCTTCGCGCTAGCTGCATCAGGGGTGGCTTTGTCGCCACAAGCGACGAGGAAGGTGAGGCCTAGAACAATCGAGACGATCTTCATCGATGCGTCGTACCCGGTTCGTCTCTGAGAAAAAAGCAATCTCGCAAGGCGTGCTGCTTGCGTGCCAAACCCGGCAATTGGAAGATGTTCGACATGCGTAGGCTTGCTTGGTCAGGGGTGTTGCTCGGGCTCTTGGGGACGGGCTGTGGTGACTCGAGCGCGTCGGGCAATGGCGGTGCGGGCGGAGTTGGTGGAGGAAGCGGCGGCGAAGGCGTCGAGCTTTGCGACGGCCACGCAACCGCGGGGGAGACGAGCTTTACGCGCAAAAGCTCCGAATGGGGGCTGGACGGCGTCGTGGGCGGCCGCGTGATGAGCGGCGATTTGAACGCAGACGGCTACCCCGATTTGATCGTGCATAGCTTTGCGCCCAACGTTCGCGAGGTCAAAGGCTCGGAGGTCCGGCGGGTGTACGTGCTGATCAACGAGGCCAGCGGCAGTGGCAGAACCTTCGTCGATCGAACCTATGATTCCGGCTTCGCAGTACCTGCCGACGGCTCCACGACCGAACTCAAGTCCTCCCATTTGGCCGTGCTCGGTGACGTTGACAACGACGGTGACTTGGATGTTTTCAGCGGCACCTACAGCGATGTGCCCGCTGCAGAAGAAACGCCCGCTGACCTCGATCGTTCGGAGATCTACCTCAACAATGGGGATGGCACCTTCACGCTCAAGGCCAACTCGGGCGTTGCCTTCGACAAGCCGCGCAGAACCTCATCGGCCACCTTTACGGATGTGGATCGAGACGGGGTACTCGATCTCTTCGTCGGCGTTCACTACTCAGCCACTGGCTCGATGCAGACCCCTGCGCTGTTTCTTGGGAATGGGGACGGGACCTTCGTCGACGTGACCACCAGTTGGGGCGTCAAGAGCGAGAAGCGTGCGACCTTCGGCGTGACCTCCTGCGATCTCGACGACAACGGCTATCCCGAGCTCTTGATGAGCGCGTATGCGCGCGGCCCCAACGTGCTTTACACGCTCACCGAGAGCGGCTTCGTCGATCAAGGTGAGGCCTCCGGCTACGCCTTCGACGAAAACCAGGACTTCACCGACAATCAGTTCTTCCTCTGCTGGTGCACGGTGAACGAGGCCGATCCGCAGTGCGCCGATGTCCCGCCGCCGTCGACGAACTGCCCGTCCCCTCCGGGGGCGAATTGGGGCGGCGCAAGCGATGAGATGCCTGCGCGGCTCGGTGGAAACACCTTCAGCACCGCGTGCTCGGACATCGACGGGGACGGTAAGTTGGATCTCTACGATGCAGCGATCACCCATTGGTGGGCCGGCGGAAGTTCCGATGTTTCCACCTTGCTGCTCAATCAAAGCACTGGCCCGAACAACTTCGCCTTCGAGCGCCCCAATCGCACGGACATCGGGCTCGACGTGCCGCGCGTGGGCGGTAGCTGGAATGAGGGCGGGATCGTCGCTGCCATCGCCGACATCAATGGAGACGCTCGCAACGACATCTTCCTCGGCACCAGCGACTACCCCGATCAGTTCGGTTGGGTGTTCAGTCAGTCAGCGGAAGGCACCTTCAGCGAGAACGGCGAGCTCTTGGGGCTGCATCACCCGTGCGCCGTTGGAACGACGATGGCGGACTTCGATCGTGATGGGGATATCGACGTCGTCGTCGCCTCGGGCACCGCACGCGACTGTGCTGAGATTTGGTCCACCAACGAGGTGCATTTGTACGAGAACAATACGCCGACTTCGAGCAGCTGGCTGGCCATCCAGCTCGATGGCGGCGAGGCGGCCGACGTGAACCGTGCGGCCATCGGCGCGCGCGTCAGCGTCGAGGCCGGGGGCGTTAGCCAGCTGCAGGAGTTCAACTCTGGCTACGGCCACTTCGGGCTGCAGAACGACTCGCTATTGCACTTCCGGTTGGGAGACTGTCAGTCCGCCGCGAGCATCGAAGTCGTATGGCCGGATGCCAGCCGCAGCCGCAGCCGCTTCGAGAAAGTGCAAGGCGGTCGCATGATTCGCATCACTAAGGGCGCCGACGCGGTGGAGGATTTGGGTGCTCCGAATCCGTGACAAAGTCTGCATGCCCTGCCTCTTGCTGAGTACACTGCACGCGTGACAGGGGTGAGGGATCCGTTCGGCATCGTGGGCACGATGCAGTCGCGCGTATTTCGCGTGGAGGCCGCCGTCGCTGAGGGTGGCTTCGGTGTCGTGTATCGCGCGTACCATGAAGCCTTCCGCTCCTACGTCGCGCTCAAGTGCTTGAAGGTGCCCGACGTTCTTTCGGATGAGCAAAAGCTCGGCCTGCTCGAAAAGTTCCGCACTGAAGCAGAGCTCTTGTTTCGCTTGAGCGCCTCTCTCCCGGAGATCGTTCGGCCGCTGCAATTCGGCGTGTTGGAGCTTGAAGACGGTTCGCCTGGGACGCCGACGCTGGGGGCCGGCGCTGTGGTGCCGTACTTGGCGATGGAGTGGCTCGAGGGCCAAACGCTGGGGGCCTTCGTGGCCGGCCGCGTGGCGCAGTCGAAGCCGCCGCTCACGCTGAGTCGCGCGGTAGAGTTGCTCACGCCGGTGGCCAAGGCGCTCGCGCGGGCTCACGATTTCCGCGGAACCAACGGTGGCGCGGTGACCATCATCCATCGCGATATGAAGCCGGAGAACGTGTTCCTGGCGAACATCGATGGTGAGCAGCGACCCAAGATTCTCGACTTCGGTATCGCACGCATTCGCGCTGACGCCTCGGCGATGCTCGGCCGTGCAACGGGGGCCGATCCTCTGCATGCGTTCTCGCCGGCCTACGCAGCTCCCGAGCAATGGAACCCCTCAGTGTACGGCGCGACCGGCCCTTGGACGGACGTGTACGCGCTCGCCCTCGTTCTGACCGAGGTGTTGATCGGTCGGCCGCCGATCGACGGTGATTTCACGGTGATGATGGGGTCGGCGCTCAACAAGGATTGGCGTCCGACCCCGCGTGCGCGCGGCGCCAACGTGACCGATGAAACCGAGCGCGTGTTCGAGCGTGCGCTGGCCGTGGATCCGCGCTTGCGCACGGCATCGATCGAAGCCTTCTGGACGCAGCTGGAGCTCTCGTGCGGGCGCGGTCCGTCGATTACGCGCCGGCACGAGCCCATCCTCTCCGATCTGCCGAGCACCCCGCCACCGCCCGATCTCGATCTGGAGGCGGACATCCCGATGCAGCCAAGCTCGTCATCGGGCGCAGTGCTGCCAGCGCCGGCTTCACGTCGCTGGGATCAACTGGAGACCCCGACGCGAGATCCAAACTTCGAGGCGCCCGCGGCGAGCGTGCGTGAGCCGGGGTTTGCTCTCGAGCTGGGCGGTGCGCCAAAATCGATAGCCCGGCCGCGCCCCAATCAGCTCGGACCGGGCGTTTGGCAGCCACAGTCGCTGGCGCCCGCTCGTTCGCTTTGGGAGCGCTTTTCGACGCCGCTTTGGATCGTCGTCGCGGCGGTTGCAGTCGGTTTGGCCGACCTCTACATGGTTCGAACCACCGGGCATAAGCTTCCCCTTGGGCCGATTTCGACCACATGGATCGCAGGGCCACTTGCGACCATTGGCATCGGTCTCGGGATTGTGCGACTGATCCAAGACTGATGATGTTGCTCACACGGCGAGCCGCGCTTCTCTCCATCGGGGCGCTTGCGGCTGGTTGCTCCGATCCTCGCCCAGAGCCCTCGGCCGGGTCTTCGCGGGCGCAGGGCATGGTCAAGCCCGTCCTCTATGAAGTGCCACCCGCATGGACTGAAACCGAGTCGAGCCCGACCGCGGCGCGCCGCGCCGGTTACCGCGTTCCGCGAGTCGGTAACGACAAGGAAGACGGCGAGATGTTGGTGCTCTTCTTCGGCACCGGCAGTAACGGGGATCGCGACAAGCAGTGGGATCCGTGGTTCGAGCAGTTCGATGGGACGCCCAAAGAGTCCGCCACCCGGGCGACCTTCAACTCGCAGGCAGGTCCAGTGGAGACCTTCGAGTTCAAGGGCGCCTACAAGCTCAACCTCGGCAAACAGCGC
This sequence comes from Polyangiaceae bacterium, assembly GCA_044376115.1. Classification (GTDB taxonomy): domain Bacteria; phylum Myxococcota_A; class Polyangia; order Polyangiales; family Polyangiaceae; genus Xiheicaenibacterium. The sequence goes on from JBILLK010000007.1 coordinate 278,482, forward strand.
CCGGGCATGAAGAAGTCGCCGGTGCAAATGGTCAAACAGGACTTCCGCATGATCGGTGCGGTGGTGAAGACCGAAGCACGCGGCAACTGGTTCTTTCGTCTCGTGGGCCCCGATGAGACGGTGCTCGCAGCGAAAGGTGCGTTCTTGGCAATGTTGGAGGCCTGCGCCTAGCGTGCCTTGCGCTTGGCCTCGCCCGTTGGCCGAAGAACTCAGTTAACCGGCGTGGCGCTGGGAGAAACCTGCACCACGCGCACCGGCTTGGCCCCGATGTCTGCCACGTCGAAGCTCTGCGTGAGGCTCAACTTGAGGCCGGCATCCACCTCGGCGCCCGAGGGCATCTGCATCTTCGACACGACGCTGATTTGGATGATGGCGCCGCGCACGTAGTCCCCGGTGAGGTTCAACTTCTGCGAGGCGAGGGCGGCCTTGACCGAGCGCGCGACGCCTTCCCAGGTTGCGCTGTTGCCGGCGCTGGCCGAGTTGAACTTGACGCTCTTTACTTTGCCGCCCGGACCGAGCGCCACCGTGTAGCTCGCCTTCGCGTTGCCCGGCGCGTCCGAGCCCTCGACCGTGGCCTTGAAGATCGAAGCGACGGTGCCTGCCGCTGGTAGACCGAGGCCAAGCTTCTTGTCCTTCTCGCGCAGGACGTCTTTGAGACCCTTGTTGACCGACGCAGCCGTGGCCGTCTTGGCTTTGGGCGCTTCCGTCTCCGCGGGTGCGCCGCGGGTGTCGAACGCAACCAACGACGGATTCATGTAGATCGGCTTATCCCCGAGGCCGGGAATGCCCTCTTCGTCTGTGGGGCCCCAGCCGTTGTCTTCCGGTTGGTTGCCAGGGTTGGGCTCATCCCCGGTGCCGCCGTCTCCAGCGCTATCGGTACCGTCCGAGGTTTCAACGCCGTTGGTGCCTGCCCGGCCTCTACCGCCAGCGCCTGCATTGCGCTTGGCCTCGAGCGGCTGGTCCGGGTTCACCGGCGTACTGACTCGGGCGCCCGCAGCCGACACTGGTTGCACCGTGTTCGCTTCGACCACGCGCTCTTTGCGCGGCTCGAACTCGAACTGGATCGACTGCTCCGGACGGCCCTTTTCCAGCGCCAACAAGTTGTACGAAGGAAACAGCGTGGCCGCGTAAAGCGCTCCCGCGTGCGCAGCTGCAGCCAACCCGAAGAACAGGCCTTCACGTGAGTTCACAGGGTCCCCCGGAAACTCGAGCGTACCGCGCCGGCCGCTAGCTGTTGCCCCTGAACCTTAGACACCGCCCATCCTTTTGGCGGAGATCAGGAGGGATTGCAAGGTTCGGGCAACATTTTCGCCCCTGCCGTGGGGCCAAAGTCCAAACCGGCCCTCCTTTACGATCCCATCCAGCCCCGCTTGCATGCGGATAACAACGTCACGATGGACCGCCTCGACGAGGGTCTCATCGTCTGCGGCGCTCGCCGGGAGTTCGGGCCTCACGGCTGGCAAGATACGCGTGTGGATCTTCACCGGTAGCGGAAGGTGAGGGAGCGGTATTCCGAACAGAAGGCCCCAGGGGAGGGCGGCTCCGATCGGAAATACGTTGGAGCGGAAGTGTTTGGGCAGCCCCAGCGCCGACGCGATGCGCGCCCCACGAAAGGCCACGAACAGCGATTCGTGCGCGCCCGCGCTGACCACCGGGACGATCGGCACGCCCTCGCGCAGCGCCAATCTCACGTAGCCGCGCCGTTTGCCAAAGTCGATTTGGTGACGCTGGGTGAACGGCTTGCACGCATCGTGGTCACCGCCTGGAAAGACCAATAAGGCTCCGCCGTCACGAAGCGCCCGCCTGCCATTGTCGGGGTTGGCGGCCATCGCTCCTGCTGCGTTCAACCATGAGCCCGCCCACGGGACGCGAAACGGCACGTCGTGCATCAGGCCGTAGGCCTTTCGCTGGGCGCCGTAGCGACGCCAAAAGGCCGTCATGTGGCAGAACATGTCGGGCGTCCCGGTGATGCCGTTGTGATTGCCAACCACCAACACGGGGCCCTCCGGCACTTCGGCCAGGAACTCTGTCTCGCACTGAAAGTAGTGATCGTAAAACGCCTCGAGCAGCGGCAAGACCTCGGCGATCAGCTTGGGATCACGCGCCGAAAGCGAGTTCGGCATGACCTTCCGATTGCGCGCCGCCATCAATGCGGCGAAGGCAGCCTCGAGCACGCCTGACGCCGGCCACGCACGAACCTCGCTCACGGCTGGCCCCCGTCCAGCAGGTGAATCGGGAGCCCCGGCTCGTTCAAGGCAACCGGGCGCGCATGCCTGCGCGAATGCCGTTCTTTCTTGCCCACCCTGCATTGACTTCCAGAACGTAGCGCGACTTGCAACCGACGCTGAACTCCTGATCGGTCAACGTCGATGTGTTCTCCTCGATTCCGACGATCGTGCCGTCCGACGCGATGAACAGCATATCCAGAGGCAAACACGTATTGCGCATCCAAAAGGTGAGCGTGCTCTCCTCATCGAATTGGAACAGCATGCCGTCGTTCTCGGCCATCGCCGTGCGATACATCAGCCCGCGTTGACGGTGCTCGGGCTCTTTGGCCAGCTCCACTGAAACCGACGCCTTTGCGCCCTCGAATTCAACCACGGCTCGAGCGAGCTCCGGCACCGGTCCGGGATCCGCTGGGCAGTTCTCAGCAACGCCCACGAGGGGCCGTGACGGCTCGGCTGGCGTGGCTTTGATGCAGCGACCAGGCAGACGCTTGGGCTCGATCGTCGTGCTCTGGCTGTCTCCGGCCGGACGCTGCGACTCGGCGCTTGCACGCGGCATGCGGTTTGGCTCACAGCCCGCGGCGGCCAGCAATATACCCGCAACACACGCGTATCCCCACGTCCTTCGGAGCATGCGCCTGCTTATGCTGGCCGCCGACGATGCAGCAACAAGAATGACTCCCAGCGGGAAAAAATCGGGGTCCGGGCGCCGGCTCAAGGAGGCTCAAACCGTGCTTCGAGCCACCTCAGCTGGCTAACTTTGGCTATGATGTCGGCATGCGTCGAACCTTCTTCCTTTGGACTGCGGCTGCCTGTGTAGCTCCTACCGCGCTCGTGGCTTTGCTAGCGCCGGCGTGTGACAACAGCGTCATTGTTCCGGATGGAGATTCGGGTGGAGGCGGGGACGGCGCAGGTCCAACCACCAGCGGTCTGCCCATCACAACCACCACCGGTGGCGCCGACGCTGGTCCCGATGCCCTCAACGACTTCGTGGATCCCGGCTGTGAAGACAAGCCGCCGCCGCTCGAGGACTTCCAGTGTGATCCCGAGGCGCAAAACAACGGCCAATGCATGTTCGGCGAGGGCTGTTACATCTACGTGCAATACCCCGATGACCCCTGCGGCCAGGAGGTTTACGGCTCGGTATGTCTGCCCGAGGGTGTAGGCCAGCAGGGTGACATTTGTTTCGGCGCCACAGATTGCGCGGGCGGGTTGGCGTGCGTGGTTACCGGGTCCGGCACGCAGTGTGTGGTGCTCTGCCCACTCGAAGGCATCAGCGATTGTCCGAGCGGCCTCGTGTGTGAACCCATCGACGTTGAAGGCTTCGGCGGATGTCTGTGAAATTGTCTGTGCGCAGTGTCCTGGGTTCCGTCGGTGTTTTAGCTGGCCTCGCTGTGCTTTTCGGAGCTTGCGGAGCGCGCGATGAGATCCCGGTTCCTCCGCCACCACCGCCGCTCCCGGATTGCTTGGTCGACGCTGATTGCGAGGGCTTCGATGACCTCTGTCGCAACGTGCGTTGCGTGGTCGAGGAGGACGCCGGCGCCGGTGGCTTCGGCGGCGGTGACGAGCAAGGGCTGACGCTGCCGAACGCGAGCTGTCGTGAGGTCAATCCAGTCGACTGCGATGATGGCGACATCTGCACGATCGACACCTGCGCTCCAGTAGATGGTTCGTGCAGCTACGCGCCGGCCACGCTCGACAGCGACGGAGACGGCTTCAACGGCCCGCGTGAGGGCACGGTGGCCGGGGACCCCGATTCGTGCGGCGACGACTGCGACGACACCAACGAGAACGCCTTTCCGGGCAACCCGGAGGTGTGTGACGGCGCCGACAACGACTGCAACGGCGTGATTGATGACAACGCCACCTTCGTCCCGATCGACGGCGATGCAGTGCAAATCTCCGAGAACGATCAGACGCCTGCTGGCGCTGGCGGCATCTCTTGGAGCGGCACTTCGTACGTGGCGACCTACACAGGGACGTCGGCTGGCTTCGACATTTGGCGCTCGCAGCTCGCTCCCGATGGGCAAAAACTGCAGGCCGATGAGCTGCTGAAGGTGTCGAATAGCGACGGCTTTGGCGGACCGCTGATCTGGACGGGCGATCGTTATGGCGTCGCTTGGCAGGAGCGTCGCGACGGTGATTACGAGGTCTACTTTCGTCTGCTGAACGAGTCGGGCTCTACGGTCGAAGTCCCGCCAGTGCAGCTCTCAGACGCCTTCGGCTTCTCGATCAACGTCGATCTAGGCTGGACGGGCACGCGCTTCGTGGCGGTTTGGCAAGACGAGCGCAACGGTCAGTTCAACCTGTTTGGACGCACCATTTCTGTCGAGGGCGTGCCGCTGTCGAACGAGGTGCAGTTGGTGCCAGATAGCAGTTTCCCGGACGAGGCGCCAAGCGTTGCCGCGAGCAGTGATGGCATCGGCGTGGCCTGGGGCCACGGGAACGCGCAGGCTCACTTCATTCAGTTCCAAACCTTCGACTTCGATCTCAATCCCGTCTCTCCGGTGGTCACGTTCAACGACGGTCTAACCGACGCTGTCTACCCAACGGTCGTCTGGAATGATGGCAACTACATCGTGGCCTGGTTCGATCGCTCGGCCTCACCCGCCGGTATCTACGCTTCCGTGGTCGACCCTGCTGGAAACGTTGTCGTCGCGCCAACGGCCATCTCCTCGACGCCGAATGGTTCCTTCTCGCGTTACCCAACGCTCAAGGCGCTCGGGGATCGGGTGCTCGTCCTGTTCTCCGACGATCGCGACGGTAACCAGGGTTACGAGCTCTACGGCCGCATGGTGAGCGACCTGCTCGTGCCGTTGACCGAGCCCACGCGCATCACGCAAGCGAGCGGGGATTCAATCAACCCACGGGCTGCCTTCGGGCCGGACGGCAACGTCGGCATTCTGTTCCGCGACGACCGGCTGGGCGCGCAGCACGTGTTTTTTACGCGTCTCGGCTGCCTCGTCGGTAACTGACTGCAATCGACTGGTCACAAATTTCGAGCCTGATGACACATGGGGTCGTTGGGCTCGTTCGTTCATGCTGCTCACGGTGGATGCAACGGCCTCTCCCGAACTTACGGCCAACGTAAGGGCTGAACTCGGGTCAAAGACTGCCGGCCGCCCTGGCCACAACAAGAGGTCCTCATGCGCATGCGAAGGTTTGCTTCAATCGGTTTGGCTTTGTCTCTCGGGTTGTGCTCGTTGCTCTCGAGCACCGGCTGCGCCAGCACGCTGACCACGCATGTGGAGTCCAAGGCTTCGCTGGGCCGCGTGGTGGTCTACCGGAACGGCATCGCTTATTTCGAGCGCGCAGCCGAGGTGAGGGGGGACACCCTGGAGTTGAGTGTCCCTGGTGACAAGGTGGACGACTTTTTGAAGTCGTTGACCGTGATCGATGCTGAGACCAAGAAGCCTGTGCCGATCTCGTATCCAACCACGCCTCCCGGCTCCGAGACGGGCCTGGTCGCGATGAAGATTCAGTTGCAGGAGCCCGGTTCGGAAGCGCGCCCCAAGAAGCTGCTGCTGACGTATGTGACCGAGGCTCCCAGTTGGAAGCCGAGCTATCGCGTCGTGCTCGGGGACAACGGTAAGGTCGAGCTCGAGGCTTGGGCCATCGTAGACAACACCAGCGGTGAAGATTGGCGCAGCGTACAGCTCGGCGTGGGCTCGAGTTCGGCGCTCTCCTTCCGTTTTGATCTCCACTCGGTGCGCACCGTACAGCGCGAGATGCTCGCTCCCACGGACCTATTTGCGCAGGCCCCGCCGACCGGAGCGCCTGTCTACGCTGGCAACTACCAAGCCTACGGCGGCAGCATTGGCGGCACCTTCGATGACTCGACCATCGCGGAAGTCGAGCGCGCACAGCTCCTGGCGCTCGTAGATGAAGAAGCGCCTGCTGCTCCGTCCCAGCCTGCCCCCCGCGGCAAAACCAAGCCAACCAAGACTGCAACTTTGTCTGGACGTGGAGAATTCGGTGGTGGCGGCGTTGGAGCGGGAAGCTCCGCTCCGTCTCCCGCTCGCGCGCAGACGCGCGCCGAGCAAGAAGTCCAATCCATCGCTCGCCGCGCCAATAGCGAGAAGAAGAAGATCGTGGTCGAGGGCTTTGCCAAGAAGGATGACGCCGACCGAGCGGGCTCTGCGCTCGGTCGCGCCAATCGGCTTCGCGAGCAGCTGATCGCCAACGGGGTTGCACCCGAGCAGATCGAGGCCGTCGCCAACACCGAGGTGACCACCGACAAGGGCGGCGCTCGCGTGCTCGAGGCCGCAGCTCCGCAGGCCCCGGCCGACGCCAAGCCGGTCGATCCCAACACCGGTCTGCTCGAGCCGATCGGCGTCAGCCACTTCGAGTCGAAGTCGCCGATGACCGTCAATCGCGGTACGAGCGCGATGGTCTCGATCCTCAAGAGCCAGACGCAAGGGGACGTCGTCTACCTCTACGACGCCGAATCCACGCGCGGTAACGACACCTTCGCCTTCAGGGCCGTGCGCTTGTCCAACCCCACCGACAGCACGCTGGAAACGGGGCCGGTCACCGTGTTTGGTCAAGGCCGTTTCATCGGTGAAGGCCTCACCGATCCGATCCCGGGAAAGAGCGTGAGCTTCATCCCGTTCGCTTTGGATCGTCAGGTCGTGGTCGAAGAGGCCCTCGATACGTCGGACGGTATCGCCCGCATCATCACGGCTCAGCGCGGCGTGCTCTCGACCGAGATGCGCCACACCAAGAAGCAGAAGCTCACCATCACCAACCGCCTCGATGCGCCGGCCTCGGTGTACGTGCGTCATACCGTGCCGAAAGGCTTCAAGCTCTCCAAGCACCCGGAGGCCGTCGAGCGCATCGGCGACGCGTACTTGTTCCGCGTGGAGGTCCCGGCCAAAGGCAAGGTCGACGTGCAGATCGAGGAGGAGACGCCGGTCTTCAAGACCGTGGATATCCGCTCGCCGGGGGGCATGGAACTCGTGCGCGCCTTCGTCTCGAGCGCCGCACTCGAAGGCGACGTCGCTGGCAAGCTCAAGGGGCTGCTGCAGCTGCAGAAGGATCTCGGCACGATCGAAGAACGCATCCTCACGCAGCGCGAGCAGATGGGCGAGTATCGCGCCCGCATGGACGAACTGCACGCCCAGCTCGTCACCTTGAAGTTGGTCAAGACGGCCGGCCCGCTGATGAAGAACCTCGAACTCAAGCTGGCGGAGGTCTCCGACAAGATCTCGAAAGCCACGGTCGATCTCGTGTCGCTCGAGGAGCAGCGGATGATCTCGCGCATCAAGCTGCAAGACGGCGTCGCCGAACTATCCCTCGACAAGAAGGAAGAAGTCATCGCATCGAAGTAAGGGACCGTGCGCCGCTACGGGAGCAACTCGTAGCGGCCGTCCTTCGCGACCTTGATACGCGGAATGCGACGCGTTGATTCGAACGCCTCGAAGCCCGGCCGAAGCTCTCTCCAGAACGCGTGATTCGCTTCGTGGCGAGGGTCGTTCAGCAGCCCGTCGAAATCGCGCGACGGGAAGATGTGTACGTGGGTCTTCTGTCCGAGCATGAACGCTGACCAGCCGACGAGGTAGATCTCTTCGATCCGCTCGTCGGTCATGGCGATGCAGCCGATCGACGCGCAGTGACCGTGGATGAGGATGTCGCTGCCTGGCTTCCGGCCGCCTCGAACCTTGTCGGAGGCGTTGGGGTAATTGATCACTGCCGCGAGGTAGTAGGCGCTCGTGGGGTGGTAGTAGCTCACTTCGTAGAAGCCTTCTGGGACCTGTCGATCTCCCTCGTTGCGCTTGGGCCCGAGGTCGCCGCTGGCCGCGCAGATGCCATAGCTCGCGATGCGCGAAAGCTCGTGCTCGCCGTCCCCAGCCCAGAGCTCGAGCTGCCGCTCGGCCTTGAACACTCGGAACAGCACGTCCTTCGCCGGGAACGTTACGCCGGCCTGCTCAAAGAGCTCGAGCACCGTTTCTTTGCGGGCGGCCTTGGCGTGGGCCACCCGTTCCGGGCCGCTCCGTGCAAGGTCTCCACTCCACTCGGTTGGCATACGCAGGTCTACAGGCGCTTCATTTGCAGGTTTTGGTGCAACGATCTCCACGGGCGCGGGAGGAACGACCTCGCTCGGCTGCGCGATCGTCTGCGAGCTGTTTGCTTCGTCGTTGAGCGGCGAAGTGGACGTAACTCCAACCGAGTGCGGGCGCTTGAGCGCCGACGCGGCGTCGGCGCAACCCGTGAGCGAGAGCAGCAGCAAGCCAACGTTAAATCGCATTTCCGCTCAATCCGCACGGGGCGCCGAATTGTGACACGCAAGCGATCCTCGCCCATGGGTCGGTGCGGATCCAGATAGGACCGACGCGCAACCTACAGCCTCCTCCAAAACTTCCTCCCGTGCTGCATCGTGGTGAGAAAGGGCCGCTCAATTCTGCGATCATCCTCGCATGCGTACCTTGCCCTTTGCATCGCTGATGACCGGCGTTCTCGTGACCGTCCTTGCCGCAGCTTGTGGGGACTCTGGTGTTGGTGGCAGCGCGGGCCAAGGGGCCAGCGGCGCAGCAGTCGGCACCGGGGCGAACGCAGGTGACACAGGCTCTGGCGCTTCGAGTTCCAGCTTCGCAGATCCCGACATCGTCTCGGTGGTGGTCGATCCGCCCAACGCCACTATCGTGGTCGAGAACGGCGTCATCCCAGGCCCGACGCCGTTCAAGTTGATCGGCACCACGTCCACCGGCAGCGAAGTCGAGTTGATCGCCACCTGGACCTTCGACCGACCGGATGTCGCTACCTCGAGTAGCTCGGGCGAGCTGACCGCTACCGGCTTCGTGGGTGGGAAGGGCAAGCTGCGCGGTCAGTTCGAGAACCTTTCGGCTATCGCAGACCTCACCGTGAAGCTGGTCTTCATCGAGGACCCGCTGGCGATCGACGTGAACATCAAGGACGCGTTCGATAACGCCTCGGTCGACGATGCTTCGCTGACCCTGCTCTATCCCTACGACCAGACGGTCTTCCCGCGGGGGATTTCGGGCCCGGTCGTGCAATGGAACGGCGGCGGCGCAGCGGATATCTACGAGATTCACGCGGACAGCGAGACCTTCGCCTACACCACGTGGGCCACGGCTGCCCCGCCGTCGCGCTTCGCCTTGCCGAGCGCCCCGAACGACATCTGGAAGTTGATGACCAACTCCACCGAAGGCAACGTCGCGCTCAGCGTGCAGCGCTACGACGGCGCGCAAGCCTATCTCGCCAAGACCCAGACCTGGAAGATCGCCCCCGCGAATCTCGCAGGCACCATCTACTACTGGGAGATCAACCAAGGCAACGTGGTCCGGCTCAAGCCTGGCGCGAGCGCACCCGAAGAATTCCTTCAGAAGCCCCCTGGAGTGACGTGCGTAGCGTGTCACAGCGTCTCGGCCAACGGCAGCACCTTGGTCGCCGGTTTTCACGGTGGCTACAGCCCGTGGGGGACCTTCAACACGCTCGATGGCGCCTCCATCTACGCGACCGATACGGCCTCAGGCTTCGAGGCAATTTCGCCCACGGGCAGTCACGTCCTCTACGGCCAGTCCACGGGTTCGAACACCCTCACGCTTTCGACCAGCACGGACCTCGCGACGATCGCCCAACTCACGCCGCCAGTCGGGCAGCCAGCGCATCCAACCTGGTCGACGGATGGAGGGAAAGTCGCCTACGGAGTTCGCACCAACGGCAACTGGCTCGATTTTACCGCAGCTTCGCTCTACTCCGCTGACATCGATACAGCAGTGCCCTCGATCACCAACCAGGTTGAGCTGGTGCCCTCGAGTGCTGATGCTGCGTTTCCGGTCAACACCTATCCGTCGTTCAGCCCCGACTCCAAGTGGATCGCCTTCCAGCGCTCCAACACAGCGCGTACGCGAGCGGCGCTCGGTGAAGTGTGGCTCACCAACCTCGACGGTTCGGTGCGCTTGCCGCTGACCAAGATGAACGGCACAGGGATGCTGCCTGGCGTGGAAGGACAAGCGACGTACCAGCCAACCTTCTTGCCGGTCGCGGTGGGCGGTTACTTCTGGCTCGTGGCGGAATCGGAGCGCACCTACGGCAATACCCTCACCGACACAAACCCCAACACGCGCAGGAAGCAGCTCTGGGTTTCAGCCATCAACACTGATCCGCAAGCTGGCGCAGACCCCAGCCATCCCGGCTTCTGGTTGCCCGGTCAAGAGCTCACGAATCAAAACATGCGCGGCGCTTGGGCGCTCGATCCCTGCAAGCCGCTCGGGGAATCGTGTGAAGCGGGCTTCGAATGTTGCGAGGGCTTCTGCGTCTTCGACCCGGAGGTGAACGACTACGTGTGTGGCGATCAGGAGGGCTGCTCCCCGAGTGGCAGCGCGTGCGAGACCGCCGAGGATTGCTGCGACACCGGCGCCCAATGCATCAACGGCTTCTGCGCGGGGGTTGCACAGTAGCTGCGGCTCAAGGCCTCGGGCTGCACGTGCCCGAGGCCAACGAGTTCATGGGCATGCCCAATCGGGGACTAGGCGCACGTTATCAATGCTCCAACCGCTGACCACGAGTGGCCTATCACCGCGTTTCAGCTCGACGCGGAAGCGCACTCGGAAGTCCGCCGATTTGAAGGCGGTTACGTCCGCTGAGTGAGCCGTCCAGTCGGATTCGGCGCTTGGCCCGGCGTCTTCAACCACCTGCCAGGTTCCATCACGCCAGACTTCAACCACTGCGGTTTGGTGTTCTCCATCGACGTTGAGCACGCTGTCCCATTTGAGGATCACAAGCCCACTTTCGTTCGATAGGTCCACGGCTTCGCTGGTTGCGGTCTCCGGAGCCTCGCGGTCGGTTTCTGTATCGGGAAGGTTGTCCCCGATGCGCGTTCCGAGCAAGTAGGCGCTGCCATCCGTATCTTTCGTGGGGTCGCCATAGGTGTCCTCGCTATGGCCCTTCGATAGCTTCGGTTCGCCGATCTCGAACAAGCCTAGCGGCCCACTCAACTTGAACGCGGAGCTCTCACCGAAGGTCTCGTGGAACATGCGATGAATCGGGAAAACGCAGCCTTCCTGGACGTCGCACAGGTCGAGGGTGCAGACGTCCTGATCACTGCACACCGCTGGCTCGTGGACGAGTCCAGTGAGCGAATCACAGCTATCGACGGTACAGGCGTCTCCATCAGAGGGTTCTAACGCTATCGACTCCACCTCGCCGTTGCTCGGCTCGCAGCGCTCCACCGTGCAAGCGTCACCGTCGTCTGGCGTCCACTCGAGGTGAAACGGCCCCGATAGGCTGTCGCAGTCGTCGACGGTGCAGGCATTGCCGTCATCGATGTTGACCGCATCAGCGACGCAGGTGCCGCTGACGCAGCGGTGCTCGGTGCAGGCGTCGCCGTCCTCACAATCCGCGTTGGCTTGGCATGGGCTTGGACCGCCATTGGGGTCGTTGAAGCTCGGTGGATCGTTTGCTTCGGGCTCGGAAGGCGGAGTTGCGCTGCTTCCGCCGTCATCGCCGCTGGATTCCACGCTGATCTCCTGTTCGCACGCAGGGAGCCAAATCAGTACAGCGCAAAGGAGTAACGAACTGTGTGCTTGGTTTCGCATATCAACCTCGTGAAAAGTAGGAAATCGGGGGGTTAGGGGCAGTTGCGGGCCGGCAGCAGACGCACGTCGTCCACACTCACCCCGCGCACATCCACGCCAGGGCTAACGGCAAAGCGAATGCGAAAATCAGCGTTGGCGTGGGCCGTGACATCGACCACCTCGGAGCTCCAACCCGCCTCTTCGAGTTCAGGCGAGAAGCTCTCCGCCCACGGTGAGTCCACAGTGACCCAGCTTTCGCCGTTCCATACTTGGACCTGGAAGTCGCCCGCCGCGATCGCGCCGCCGACTGCAAAGGTGTATTCGAGAAAGACCTCCCCCTTGGCCGACGACAGATCGACGCCTGGGCTCGAGGCCACGATGGGCCCGGTGAACTCCGAGAAGGGAAGGCCTTCCCGTTGGGCTAGCCACAGACTGCGATTGTCGTCGCTGGCCGTGTGGTCGACCGAAGGCGCTGCCACCTCGGCAAAGCCACTCTCGTCTCGCACGCTGCCGATCGTCCACAGGGCGTCGAGTTGCCACGCATCTCCGCGCTCGAACGTTTCGTGGAAGTAGACGACGGGAAGATGAAAGCAGCCCACATCGCTGTGACAGCCATCCTCGGTGCAAGCGCTCGCGTCATCGCAGTCGAGCGCCGTCCGAAACACGCCAACATCGCTGTCGCACGCGTCAATCGTGCAAACGTCCAAGTCGTCGAGGCGAACCGGAAGGTGAAGGGTCGCGCCGAACTCAGGCACGCAGATGTCCTCCGTGCAGGCGTCGCCATCGTCATCCGCGACGACCTCCCACGACCAGCCGAACTCGGGATCACAGGCTGCCACCATGCACGGATTCTCATGCTCACTTTCGGCGGCGGTGACGACGCAGAAGCCGGCTGATGAACAGGCCTCCGCGGTGCACGGATTCTCGTCGTCGCAGTCGCTGTCGGTGGCACAGCTGCGATGCAAGCTAACGGGGCCATCCTCGGACTCAGGCCCGGAGTCGTCCACCCAGTCAACGTCGGGAAACGTTGATTCGGGTGACTCTGCTGTGTCCTCAAGCTGGTAGCCCTCGGCGCAAGCGGTACAAAACAAGGGAAGTACGAGATGGTTCAGCAAGCGCATGGGCAGTAACCTCCGCTTTGGAAGACGGCCCGCTACTGGCTCGGCTCAAGAGAAAAGCGTCAATCGGTTGACAGTCGCCGCGTGAGCCGTGATAGCGAAGCTACCCTTAAGGAACCTTATGGAACTCTCCGCTCGGATCTTCGTTGCTGGACACAGAGGCCTGGTTGGTCGCGCGATCGTTCGTAGACTTCAAGCTTTGGGGGCGACGAACCTGCTGCTTCGTTCGCGTTCAGAGCTCGATCTCACGGACGCACAGGCGACTCGCAGCTTCTTTGAGGAAGCCAAGCCGGAGTACGTTTTTCTCGCTGCGGCTCGCGTGGGCGGGATCGCCGCGAACAATCGTTACCCAGCCGATTTCATCCGCGACAACTTGCTGATCCAGACGCACGTGATTGACAGCGCGCATCGCGCGCAGGTCAAGAAGCTGCTGTTCTTGGGCTCGAGTTGCATCTACCCGAAGTTTGCGCCGCAACCGATTCCTGAATCGGCGCTGCTCACCGGCGCACTCGAAGCCACCAACGATGCCTACGCCGTTGCGAAGATCGCCGGCATCCAGATGTGTCAGTCGTACCACCGCCAACACGGCATGCGGGCGATCTCGCTGATGCCTACCAACCTCTACGGCCCGTTCGACAACTTCGATCTCGAGAACTCCCACGTCTTGCCGGCGCTGATCCGAAAGTTCCACGAAGCGAAAGTGCGGCGGGCCAATGCCGTGGAGATCTGGGGTTCCGGCTCGCCGCGACGTGAGTTCCTATTCGTCGATGATCTCGCCGACGCGAGCATCTTTCTGATGAACGGTTATGAGTCGCCCGAGATCGTCAACGTTGGAGTTGGGGATGACGTCACCATCGCCGAACTCGCGGCGTTGGTTCAAAAGGTGGTTGGCTTCGAAGGGGAGCTCACCTTCGATCGCTCGCGGCCGGACGGAACGCCGCGCAAGCTGCTCGATGTGTCACGGCTCAGCGGCCTCGGCTGGCGAGCCAAGACCGAACTCGCGCACGGGATCGCTGCGACGTACGAGTGGTACCGTGCGAATGGAGCGGCCGAGTGACGCCCAGCCAACCCCTGCATGTGGTCGGTTTTGGCGGCACCTTGCGGCCGCGTTCTTCCACTGTTCGCGTGCTCGAGCGGGTGCTCTCCGAGGTCGAGGCACAGGGAGCAACGGTCGAGCTGTTGCAGCTGGAGCAGCTCGGTTTGCCGTTTTATGAGTGGGGGGTCGAGCCAACCGAGGGCGTGCATCGCCTCGTGCGCGCGTTCGCCAATGCTGACGCTCTCGTTTGGGCGAGCCCGCTCTATCACGGCACCATCAGTGGCGCCTTCAAGAACGCGCTCGATTGGTTGGAGCTGCTCGCGCAGGAGAATCCGCCATACCTCAGTGACAAGCCCGTCGGACTTATTGGCGTAGCGGGCGGCGTTCAATCTTTGCAGGCGGTATCGACGATGGAGCACATCGTTCGCTCGCTGCGCGGCTGGACGATCCCGATGGTGGTCGGCATCAATCGATCGCGCGAGCTCTTCGCCGAGGACGGCTCGATCGCCGATGATCGCGCGCTCTCACAACTGAAGATCCTCGCCGGTGAGCTCGTGAAGTCGGCGAACCTCTTTCGTTCCGCGCGTGCTCTGTCCGCTCAGTCTGGCTCGAAGTAGACGTCGGCCTTGGTCCCGGTGCGGTAGTAGCGTTCATGTTCCGGGCGCTGAAAGGTGAACGCACCGAAGGCGTTGACTGCCACGGCTACGGCTGCCGCGAGCGCGAGGCCCGGCGTCCAGCGCCGACGAGCGATCGGTAACATCAGCAGTAGAAAGACGATGAAGTCGTTCGAGAAGCGGTAGCCGAATTGGACTCGGCCGGTGTTCTGATAGAGCAACGAGGGCACCGCAACCAGCGCCGCTGAGAGGCCCAGCGCAAGGAAGGTCGCGCGCGCCGCAGTGCTGCGAAAGCGCGGGAATAGCAGCCAAAGCAGAAAAGGGGAGGTGAGCCACAACGCGAGTCCATGTTGACTTATGCGCAGCCCATCTTTGCCGTGGCCCCAGAAGGGCATGCTAGCGAGCGCGACGCCCAAGTTTCGCCCGAGGTAGTGAAAGCTGAAGAGTCCCCACTTCTCGATGCGCGGCTTCCAAACGATATCGAGGTGCCGATGCCCAAACTCAAACGGGTCGTGGAAGCGAAGGTTGTTGTGAAAGGCGATCACGAGCAGCACCGCACAAAGCGGCGCAAAGAAGAGACCGACCCTGCGCGCCAGCAGGAGAGGATCGACCGTGCGATAGTCCCTGCAGGCCTCGAACAGAAAGAACGGCGCCGCAAATAGCAGCGGAACCCGCGTCGCGAAGGCCAAGCCCAGAAAGAGCCCCGCGAGCAGCGGACGTTTGGCTTCGATGCTGGTGAACACGTACAAGGCGCTCAGGCCGGTGCCTACGACATGAGCCGCGAACCAAACGGTGCCTTGCACCGAGCTGAACCAGAACACCGTAGCGAGCGGAAGTAGCAACGCGATCGCAGCGCAGCTCAGCGCGGAGTGATGCACCCGCTTGGATGCTCGAAGTTGCAGCAAGCTGAGAAAGGTGAACAGCGGCGCGACCGGCGTGAGCAGCAGAAAGAACAAGCCGTCGCGGACTGCGCCTGCGCTGCCAGTGAGCAAAACGAGCGGCGTCAGCAGCAGCGCGGGGAACGGCGGGAAGGTGATCCAGTGTTTGCCACCATGGATCGCGAAGTCGTCGTTGCCCGTGTACTCCGGCGGCGGCCCACCCAAGTCGAGCCGTCCCTGAAGCCAGCTCTCCGCAAGCAACGCAAAGTGATTTTGCGCGGTGTGCTTGCTGAAGAGTTCGCTGGGAGCTGCCCACAGGTTGGCGACGAGGGTGAGCAAAGCCACAGCCACTGCAAGCTGCCAGTGCTTGACGTTCCGCCAAAGGCACCAGTCATTTCGTTGCATCGGCGGGCTGGCGGAGGGTGAGGGCACTTGCGTTCGTCCAACTTTCGTGAAAAGACCTGCCGCTCGTAACACGGAGAGAACCCGAGAGAATGGCTGAGTCCCACGGTAAACCAGCAGAGCATCTGATCGTCCTTCAGGCGAATGACATCGAGACGACGGGAATTGAGGTCAGCGAAGAGCTGTCCGTCGAGTGGCTCAACCAGCATTTGCGTGAAGCCGAAGCGGAAGCGCGCGCAGCCGGTAAGTTCTCCGGGCGTCTTTCGCGCAGCGGCAAGGCAGACATCGTCGTTCGAGCAAAGCTCTCGGCCTCGGTATCGCTTCCGTGCGCTCGCTGCTTGACCATGACGCCTGTGGATGTGGCCGCTGAACTCTCGCTTTTGCTACGCCCGCGCAAGGAAGAGCCGAGGGGAGGCCGTCGCGCCGTTCCTGAGCCCGCGAAGCAGCGAACACCCAAGGCCGTTGAGTACGAGTTTTCGTCTGAGGAAGCGGAGCTCGACGACTACGACGGTGAGAAGGTCGTGCTGGACGGCTTCATCCGAGAAGCAATTCTGCTCGAATTGCCGAGTTTTCCGCTCTGTACCGAGGATTGTTCGGGCATCAGTGAGTCTTCGCCACGGAAGGCGGCAGGGTCTCAGCCGGGGTCGCGCGGCGGGTCTGCGCGCGCCGCAGCCGCTAAATCCGAGCCTGGCAAGATGGAGCGGCCGAACCCTTTTGAGGCGCTTCGTCATTTACTCACCGAGAAGCCCTTGCCTTCGGACGAAGGGTTAGGCAATAGTGCGCGCCCTTCGGCTGCCGAGGTGCGTCGCGCTACGCGAACGCTCCAGCGAGAAAAGCCCAAGATCCGGTCAAGCATGACCGGTCGCAGCAGCAAGAAAAGTTAATCAGAGGAGTTTGCCGTGGCTGTCCCCAAGCGAAAAACGACCCCCCCGAAGCGTGACATGCGTCGCGCCAACCACGACAAGGTGACTCCCGTCGAGATCGTCGCCTGCCCGAACTGTGGTGAAGCAACGCGGCCGCACCGCGCTTGCGGCTCCTGTGGGCACTACAAGGGCAAGAAGGCTGTCGCTGTCAAGACGGCGGGCTGACTCGTCGAAGGGGTTTGGCCGCTTCCGCAGAGGCGGAGCTGTCGCAAGTCGCGGCACTTCCCAACCTTCTGCGGCGTGGTCGCCTCGCTCGCGTATCGCCGGCACGGGAAGCTACCTGCCGGCGAACGTCGTTTCGAACGCCGATCTGGCTTCCTTCCTCGATACCAACGACGCGTGGATACGCGAACGCACTGGCATTGCGGAGCGTCGGATCGCAGGTGAAGACGAGGCGACGAGTGACCTTGCCGTCATCGCTGCGCGCCGCGCTCTTGCTTCCGCCGGGCTGCAGGCGAGCGACATCGACCTGATCGTCGTTGGAACCATCACGCCCGATGGTCCAATGCCCGCCTGTGCGGTACGCGTGCAAACCAAGCTCGGTCTCGACCGAGTGCCTTCGTTCGACGTATCCGCTGCATGCGCCGGGTTTCTCTACGGGATGGTGATCGCCGACCAGTTCATCAAGACCGGGGCGGCGAAGAACGTTCTCGTCGTCGGCGCTGAGCTCTTGAGTCGCGTGGTGGACTGGTCAGACCGCACCACCGCCGTGCTCTTTGGTGACGGCGCTGGCGCGGTTGTGCTCTCACCCGCGGAGCGCGGTGGCTTGATTTCGGCTCGACTCGCGAGTGAAGGCGGGCTCGCTGACGCGCTCGGGATCCCCGCAGGCGGCACCTTTGAGCCGCTCACTGTTCGAGGCATGGCTTCGCATCGCGACAAGATGAAGATGGTCGGGCAGGACGTTTTTCGCGCGGCCATTCGTGGGCTCGCGGAGATTGGGGAGCAGGTCGTTCACGAGGCTGGTCTTTCAATGTCCGACGTCGATTGGTTCGTGCCCCACCAGTCGAACATGCGCATCTTGAGCGCCGTCGCCGATCGTTGGCAGGTTGGGCTCGATCGCTTCATCCTCATGCTCGAAGCAACCGGCAACACGTCGAGCGCTTCCGTCCCCATCGGGCTCGATGAAGGCTTGCGCGACGGTCGCATTCGCAGCGGGCAGAAGATCCTGATGTTCGCACTTGGCGCCGGTATCTCGTACGGCGCGGTGTTGCTCGAGGTCGGCTGAGTTCGCATCCTGCACCTCGAGTGCAGCACGTGTACAAACCTGACGCTCCAAGGCGAGTTCTTGTGCAGTGCGTCGCTCGCTGGTCCGAAAAATTGGCGTGAATCCCTCTACCAACAGCAGGACTTCTGTTCTAAGAACGAACGCCTTACTTGGAGGGTGCTGAAGCGGCACAGAGCGTGCTCACCGCGCGTCGCATCCCTCGCTTGTTGCTGTCGCCCGGATCGTAGTTGTTGGAGGTCCCATGTTGCATATCACTGCTCCCCGTTCCGTATTTCTTGCCACCCTCAGCTTGGTGCTCGCCTGTGCTCAGGGAGACACCGGAACCGGTGGGGGCATCTCGAGCGGCGACACTGACTCCAGCAGCAGCTCGATCACCTCGAGTTCCAGCGGCGACACCAGCGACACCACCTCAACGTCGATGGGTGGGACGACGAACACCGGAATGGGTGGAACCCCGAACACCACCAACACCACCAACTCCACTGTAACGGCCGGTGGCAACAATGAGGGCGGAGCAACGTCCAGCAACGTTGTCACTGCCAACAACGCCAACAACGCCAACAACGCAGCAACCACGAGTTCGAGCAGCGGAGCGATGTGTGATCAGTTCACCTGCTTGCTCGTCTGCCTGCAAGGGCCGCAGGGCGCTTGTGATGAAGCGGCTTGCATGTGTGATTCGTTGATCTCGAGCGTTTCATCGGGCCTGGCGGGCGGCTTCCCGAGCTCTGCAGCTGGCCTTGCCGGCTTTGCTCCCTGAGCACGAGCGCTTGAATCGCTTCGCTGCGCGCGCGAATTGACGCACGCGAATGATCCCTTCATAGCGTTAGCGATGAACGAGCGCTCGCAGGGTTTCGTGGAGCTTGGACGATGAAGGTCGCGTGGATCTTTCCGGGCCAGGGTTCGCAGGAAGTTGGAATGGGGCGAGACGTCGCTGCGGCCTACTCGGCCGCAGCGCAGGCCTACGCGGAGGCAGACGCTGCCTTCGCAAGGGCAGGGGACGCTGCGACGCTGTCCCAACTGTGCTTCGACGGACCGATCGAGGCGCTGACACTGACCGAGAACACGCAACCCGCGCTGGTGGCAACCGAGCTCGCGTTGGTTGCAGCGATTCGGCAGGCACACCCGGACTTGGCGCCGCCCGTCGTAGCGCTTGGGCACTCGCTCGGTGAGTACAGCGCGCTGGTAGCGGCAGGTGCGTTGAGCCTCGCGGACGCTGTTCGGCTCTGCCGTATTCGTGGAGAAGCGATGCAGGCGGCGGTTCCCCAAGGTGCCGGAGCGATGGCGGCAATTTTGGGCGCCGACCCAGAGGCGATTCGAGTCGCATGCGACGAGGCCTCGCAGGAGAACTCGCCGGTGTCGGCTGCCAACTTCAACGGTCCGGGGCAGACGGTGATCGCTGGCGCTGCCGAGGCTGTCACGCGCGCAACCGCTCTGCTCGGGGCGCGCGGCGCGAAGGTCATTCCGCTCAAGGTAAGCGCGCCCTTTCACTGCGCGTTGATGAAGCCCGCTGCGCTCGCGCTGGGCAAGGCGCTCGAGGGAGTAGAGCTTGGGCCCCTTTCGTTTCCAGTGATCGCGAACATCGACGCGGTCGCCAACGGTGACCCAGCGCGAGTGAAAGAGCTCCTCGTGCGCCAGGTGGACGGCCCAGTGCAGTGGATTCGCTGCGTTGAACAGGCCGTTGCGCTCGGCGTCGAGGTGATGGTCGAGGTTGGTCCAGGCAAAGTGCTCGCGGGTCTGATCAAGCGAATCGACAAGAAGCTGCGTGTGATTTCTGTGTCTGGTCCGGACTCGGTAGCCGGGCTCAAGAGCGCTCTCGCTCAAGGCTGACTTTGCCCATCGCTTGTGCGATGAAGTGCTGACTACGAGGAGTAATGATGTTCCGGCTCGATGGAAAAGTAGCTCTGGTAACTGGCGGTTCACGAGGGATTGGTCGGGCTTGCTCGGAGGCCCTGGCAGCGCAGGGTGCGACGGTGCTCGTCAACTATGTGCGCGGTGAAGAGGAAGCCAAGAAGACCGTCGCCGCGATCGAGGCGAAGGGCGGCAAGGCAGAGGCCGTTGGCTTTGACATCGCCGATGTGGAGCGCACCGAAGCGGCCATCGCCGAGGCAGCGAAGCGGCATGGCCGTTTGGACATCCTCGTGGCGAACGCAGGCATCGCCATCGACAACCTCGTATTGAGAGTGAAAGAGGAGGAGATCGACAGGCTTTTCGCCGTGAACGTAAAGGGGTCGATCTTCGCCGCCAAAGCCGCGATCAAAGTGATGATGCGCGCCAAGACCGGGCGCATCGTCTTCCTCAGCAGCATCGTGGGTGAAATGGGAAACGCGGGCCAGACGGGCTACGCGGCGACCAAGGCGGCTGTGCTCGGCGTCACCAAGTCGCTCGCGCGCGAGTATGCATCGCGCAACGTGACCGTGAACGCCGTGGCACCCGGCTTCATCGACACCGACATGACCACGCAGATCAGCGGCGAGATGAAGGATGCGATGTTGAAGTCGATCCCGCTTGCTCGAACCGGCCGCTCGGAAGAGGTCGCTGCTGCTGTCGCGTTCCTGTGCTCGGACGAGGCGAGCTACATCACCGGCGACGTGTTGCGCGTGAATGGCGGCATGTTGATGGGCTGAGCCCAGCCGCGAGGGCCCTCGACCTTCGCCATTTTCCGCTGGGGAGCGCTCAAATCGATACTGATTCGACGTTCGGTTGAATTCACGTGGATAGCCCACGCGAATTGGGGTACTAGGGCGAAGCCCAAACAAGGTGGGCTCATTGGCGGCGCCGCCGCTCGGAGGAAAGACATGGCAGACGGTCGCGACATCACCGCCGAGGTGAAGCGCATCATCAAGGAGCAACTCGACGTCGACGAGAAGGACATCAAGCCTGAGTCCACGTTCATCGACGACCTTGGCGCTGATTCACTTGGGCTCGTCGAGCTCGTTCTCGCGTTTGAAGAGGCCTTCGAGATCGATATCCCGGACGAAGACACGGAGAAAATCCGTACCGTTCAGGACGCCATCACCTACATCGAAACGCACGCCAAGAAGTAGGCGTCGCTGCCTGCTGAATTCGGCGTGGGTGCCGGGTTCGGCGGAGAGTAGCCAAAGCTTCGGCTGAGGCCACTATCGAGTCAAACTTCACCCAACATGAGCGCGTCACGAAAGTGGCGCGTTCGTGCTTGCGGGACCGGTAAGTCACTGCGCTGCTCGAGGTTCCTCGAGCTGGGAATTGACGGCGTAAACGGACGAACGTTTGAGGACGTTGCTCGCGAAGAGGGTTTCATGGAACGAGTAGTTGTATCGGGAATCGGTTTGGTAACTCCGTGCGGAGTTGGTACCACTGAGACCTTCACCAATGTCGTTCAGGGCAAGAGTGGCATTCGGACGATCACGTTGTTCGACACGACGGGCCATTCGACCACCATCGCTGGAGAGGTGCCCGACTTCGATGCCGAGAAGTTCATCCCGCGCAAGAAGCTCAAGGAGATGGGGCGCTTCGCGCATCTCGCGGTAGCTGCCTCGATGTTGGCGTGGAAAGACGCCGGATTTAGTGAGAATCCGCCTTCCGAGGAAGTGCTCGAGAACACCGGGACCTTCCTTGGCGTGGGCCTTGGCGGGCTCGAGGGTCTGTACAACCAGTCGATCAAACTCAAAGAGTCGGGTCCTTCCAAGATCAGCCCGTACTTCATCCCGGCGGTGATCGGAAATCTCGCGGCTGGGCAAGTGGCGATGGCGCTCGGCCTAAAGGGTCCCAGCTACGCGAACACCAGCGCGTGCGCCTCGAGCGCGCACTCCGTCGGAGAGGCCTTCGAGTGGATTCGTCGCGGTCGCGCGCCGCTGATGCTGGCGGGCGGCGCTGAATCAACCATCACCGCTCTCGGTATCGCCGGCTTCTCGGCGATGTTTGCGCTCTCCCGCCGCAATGACGCTCCCACCGAGGCGAGTCGGCCTTGGGATGAGGGGCGTGACGGGTTCGTCTGCAGCGAAGGCGCTGGCGTACTCGTGCTCGAGGCCGAGTCGCGCGCACTCGCGCGCGGTGCGACGATCTACGCTGAGGTCACCGGTTATGGTGCTTCATGTGACGCGTACCACTTGACCAAGCCAGCCCCCAACGGGGAAGGCGCACGGCGCGCCATGAAGGCGGCGCTCGAGGACGCGAAGGTTGCGCCGGGAGACGTGGATTACGTCAACGCGCACGGCACCTCCACGCCCCACGGGGACGTCGAGGAGGCGAGGGCGATCGTCAACCTGTTTGGAGAGCACGCGCTATCGGGGGCCCCGGACAAGCGCTTGTGGGTCAGTTCGACGAAGTCGGTCATGGGCCACCTCCTCGGCGGCGCCGGCGGAGTTGAGGCCGCGATTTGCGCCTTGGCGATTCGTGATGGTGTGGTGCCCCCAACGATCAACCTTCACAATCAGTCGCCGGAAGTTCCTCTCGACCTCGTGCCGCACGAAGCTCGCCGTCGCGTGCTGCGCCATACACTCAGCAACTCGTTCGGTTTCGGTGGCACCAACGCCTCTGTGATGATCTCTCGCTACGAGTCCAGCCGATGAAATGCCCATATTGTGGGCACCTCGAGAACCACGTCGTGGATTCACGGGCCTCCAATTCCGGGGACGTGATTCGGCGACGTCGGCAGTGCGAGTCGTGCACCACGCGCTTCACCACGTATGAACGGGTCGAGTACACCCTTCCTACCGTGGTCAAGAAAGACGGACGCCGAGAGCCCTTCGATCGCACCAAGATCGCCAAGAGCCTGCGGGTGGCGCTGTCGAAGCGGCCGGTCTCACTCGAGCGAATCGAGAGTATCGCTGACGAGATCGAGCGCGAGCTGGTGGAGGCTGATCAGCGTGAAATGGCCAGCTCGATGATCGGCGAGCGGCTGATGCAGCGGCTACGCGAGTTGGACCAGGTGGCCTACGTTCGCTTCGCCAGCGTGTATCGTTCCTTCCGTGACATTGATGAGTTCGCCGCTGAACTTGGTAGGCTTTCGGGAGATCCCGGGGAGCGGGCACCGTGAGCAAGCGTTTCAGTCCAGCGGATGAAAAAGGGATGCGTGCGGCGATCGCTGCCGCCGAACGCAGTCTTCCGTCGCCGAACCCACCGGTCGGGGCGATCGTGGTTGACGTCAATGGCAAGACCGTTGGGGTAGGTCACCACAAAGTGGCTGGCGGGCCGCATGCAGAAGCCGTCGCTTTGGAGGCGGCCGGCGAGGCGGCACAGGGCGGAACGCTGTACGTGACGCTCGAGCCCTGCAATCACCAAGGCCGCACGCCTCCGTGCACCCTCGCGATTCAGAAGTCAGGCATTTCGCGCGTTGTGGTTGGCTGCCGCGACCCCAATCCCCACGTCGATGGCGGTGGTGCCGACCGCTTGCGAAGTCAGGGCGTGATCGTTGAAGTCGGTCTGCTCGAAAGTGACTGCACATCGTTGATCGAGCCTTGGTCGACCTTCATTCTCACCGGCCTACCGTTCGTCTCGCTGAAGCTGGCGCTCTCGCTCGACGGTCGCATCGCGACCCGAACGGGCGCTTCACGGTGGGTCACTGGTCCGGAGGCACGAGGTAAGGTCCAAGAGCTTCGGGCGCTCAATGACGCCATTGGTGTGGGCATCAACACGGTGATCGCAGACGATCCGCGCCTCACGGTCCGCGATCCTGATTGGGCCGGACGACGTCCGCGTCGGGTCGTGTTTGATTCGAGCCTACGCATTCCACTCGACAGTCGGTTGGTCACCGAGGTGGAGCAGGCTCCAGTGCTGATCGTGACCACGCCCGAGGCCAACTCGGAGCTCGAGGCTGCGCTCGTTGATTCAGGGTGCGAGGTCATCCGCGCCGACGCAACGGCTGAGGGCCGGGTGGACTTCGAGTCGGCGTTGCGAGAACTCGCCGGCCGCGGCATTGTGGGCATGCTGGTGGAGGGCGGTGCCGAGCTCGCTGGGACTGCGCTAGCGGCCCGGCTGGTGCACCGCCTGCACGCGTTCGTTGCGCCTATCTTGCTTGGGCCTCGCGGTAGACCAGGGGCGGTAGACTGGGCGGGGCCGGACACGCCGCAAACGGCCCCGCGCATCCTCGATCCCAAGTGGGAGCTGCTTGGGTCAGACGCGCACGTCAGCGGCCCCCTCGTGTTCCCTGACGAGTAGACAAGCGCCGCTCCGCCTCGGTTCGAGAGCGTTGGGCGACCGCAAAACTAAGCGCGCCGCCCGACGCCGTCTTCTCGAGCGCGATTAGGCTCTGCGCTCGGAGCCAATCGTCTTTTGGACGGTGCGCGCCATCATGCGCTTCTTGAGCGGCCCCACGTGGTCGATCATCAGCACGCCCATGAGGTGGTCGTACTCATGCTGGATGGCCACGGCTAGCAGGCCATCGGCTTCAAGCTCGAACGGTTTGCCGTCCCGGTCGAGCGCGCTCACCGTAACGCGCTCCGCGCGCTTGATGTCTTCGGAGACACCTGGAAATGAAAGGCACCCTTCTTCCCAGGACTGATTGCCCTCACGTTTGAGGATCTCCGGGTTGATGAAGACCCGCAGGTCCGAAGGCTGATCTTCCCCGGCGATGTCGATGAGGAAGATACTCAGCGCTTCACCTATCTGAGTTGCGGCCAGGCCAACACCTGGCGCGGCGTACATGGTCTCAGCCATGTCGTCGATCAGTTGGTGAATCGCGGGGGTTACGGCCTGAACGGGCAGACCTTTGTTGCGTAGCCGGGTGTCGGGGTAGTGGAGGATGGTTCGGATCGCCATGGCAAACGTCAGCGCTTAAAGATGGACCGATCGATGGCAACGCCGCGAGAGGTTAAGTCCTCCGCGATGCGGGGAACCGTTCCTGTTGCGTTGAACGACCCCTCGACGAGCCCGCCAGCGGCGGTCCGCTCGACGGTGAAGTTGAAGATCTCACGAGCTTCAAGTGGGTTGGCGCCTGACTGCGCAAACTCCGCCACACGTGTTACTCGCTGACGACCGTCGCGCAAGCGACCAACCTCGATTACCAGATCGAACGCTCCCGCGAGCCACTCGCGCGCGGTGTCCGCGCTGATGCCCCTGCGGGAGGCAGCGATGTCCGCAGGCAAGCGCGCGGAGAGGTGCCTCAGGGTCGGGGCACGTGCCGCAGCAAGCACGCCGTCGAGCCCGTCACCAACCGCGTCCACGATCTCTCCAACCACATGCCCTGCAAACGAGCCGACGATCAGGCGGTCCGGTCGCACGCGAATGGCAGCATGCACAGTCTTTGCGCCTTCCGCTGCAGTGTCCCCAATCAGCAGCGAGATCGTGTGCGGTTGGTTCAGCACGAGCTCGTCATCCTCTTGCAGCAAAACAACGCGGTCTTCGAGGCTGCCCGCCGCGGCCAGCGCGCCGAGCAGCAACGTTGCACCGGAGTTAGTTCCGCCAGTGACGAGAACGTTAGCCCGGCCTTGCACGACGTGGCTGAACAAGGTCGCCATTTGGCGTGAGATCATTCCTGTCCGGACGAGGTCTTCCAACGTCGAAAGAGCGCGCTGCGGTTTCCGCAGCACCAACATGTGCGCGTCCCCGGAGGCCGGCGGGATGACACCAAATAGGCGTGCACCGTGTTCAAGCCGACGCTCGACAAACACTTCGCCCTGAGCCAACGGTTTGCCCGAGCGAAGCGCCAGCCTGCGGACGAGGCGCGCAACCGCGGCTTCGCTAGTGAAGGCAATCTCGGTGGCGACCTGCTTTTGGGCGTGCAGCGCCACGATGTGGTCATGGCGAATGACCTGCACTTCGTCCACGTATTCGTCCTCGAGCAGGGGCCCAACCGGACCAAGCTCGAACAGCTCTCGTCGCGCCTCCGCCAGCAAGACCTCGGAGTCAACGCCTGGTGGAAGATCTCCGCTGGCGCGCAAAGCGGCTGCTTTCTCGGACAATGCACGTTCGATGGCAGCCACCATGGCTGAGCTTGGTGACTCACCACTGGCCAGCGGCCCGAGGTCAACCGCCGCGCCCGTTCGCTCGATCAGCTTGGCCAACGCAACGCGGTGGGACGCGGCGATCGAGGCATCGACCAGGCCTTCGCTGGCGACAGCCGAACGAACGCTCGAGCGAGGGGGCGTAGCTCCAGACGAGACGGGGATGGAGGAATGCGCCGGTGCCGCGTTGGGCGGAACCGAAGGCTGCACAGCGACGGGTGCCGGAGGTTGCGTCAGCGGAGCTGGCTGTGCCGCGGGAGCCACGGTCGCGGGAGCCACTGGTGCAACAACCACCGGAGGTGCGGAGGGCCGCCCCTCCATTTGGAGCACCGCTGGAGCCATAGGCGCAATGGGCGCAGGTGCAATGGGCGCAGGTGCAACGGGCGCTGGTGCAACGGGCGCGGGTGCAATAGGCGCGGGTGCAACGGGCGCAGGTGCAATGGGCGCTGGTGCAACGGGCGCAGGTGCAATGGGCGCTGGTGCAACGGGCGCAGGTGCAATGGGCGCGGGTGCAACGGGCGCAGGTGCAATGGGCGCGGGTGCAACGGGCGCAGGTGCAATGGGCGCTGGTGCAACGGGCGCGGGAGCAATGGGCGCTGGTGCAACGGGCGCTGGTGCAACGGGCGCGGGAGCAATGGGCGCTGGTGCAACGGGGGCCGGTGCAATCGGTGCCATGGGTGGAGGAGCCATGGGCGCCGGTGCAGGCGCTGGTGCCATGGGCGGAGGAGCCATGGGCGCTGGTGCAGGCGCTGGTGCCATGGGCGGAGGAGCGACGGGCGCGGGTGCAACGGGCGCCGATTGCATCATCCCAGGTCTGGGTGTCGGCTGGTTTGCAGGGGAGGCCGCGGCAGCAAACGGTGGCGGCGTGGCAGGAACCGAAACGCTGCCGAACGCCGGGCGCTCATTGGGCTCTGGGGTGAGTCGTTGCGGCGGCGCCATTGGGCCTGGGCCGAGAGACGTTTCCCGCGCGGAGACCGGACGGCCCGATGGTCCTAGCGGGGCAGGCGCTAGAGGGCCCATCGCTGCTGCGCGGTCAGCGGGTTGCATCGGTGCAGATTGCATCGGCGCAGGTGCCATCGGCGCTGCGGCAGGGGAAGGCGCAGGGGGAGGCGGCTGCATCGGGGGCGGGCCTGCCGTGGGTGCACCCTGAACGTGCTCGGCTCCTGAACCCGACTCCACCGGCATCCCATCTCCGGCTCCAGCCGACGCTTGCGCCCCCGCTTCGGCCGACAGCTCGATGCGAAGTACGAAGTCGCCGATGTAGATCTTGTCGCCTTCGCGAACGATCGTCGCCTGCGCGATCTTGCGGCCGTTGACGTAAGTTCCGTTGGTGCTCTTCAGGTCGGTGACGATGAATCTTCCGTCGCGAAACAGCAGACGCGCATGCCGCTTGGAGACGTTTCCCTTCGGAAGGGTAAGGTCATTGCCCTGAACGCGGCCGACGTTGATCTCCGTCTTGTCAAACGCCTCTCGGCGCTCGGCTCCGCCTTTCTCACTGATAATGATTGAGAACATTTCGCTGCCGGCTGGTCGGTTTTCGCAGTGCTAGACGAACGCGAGCCATCGAGGACTCGTTCGCGCGCCTGCATACTAACGTGAATTCGGAGGGCGGGGACAGGTACCTGCATACCTTGTTCAGCATTCGGTTCGTGGCGCTGAGTTGGGCCCTTTGTCATCGGCTTTACGAGCACGCCTCAGCCACTCGATGTTGCGCTTGACCAGCCGGGGAGCCGGCGTCTACGTTGCGCGCGCTCATCGAGGACCCTCGTCGAAGGGTGAGGGAGCTGCGAGTCGCGTGCTCAGCGTTTCAAGCGTTTGGCGCCCGATTCGTGATCGCTTTGGCAGGGCTTCTCTGCCGGCGCGACAGCGAGAGGCGCACCGTCTCTTGAGTCCTCGCAAAGCCTAAGCGTGGTAGGCGCTGCGGCCTGATGTGAAGTGGAGGAGTTTCATGGCAGTTGGTAAAGTGAAGTGGTTCAACGACGAAAAAGGCTGGGGCTTCATCAAGCAAGACAGCGGCCCGGACGTCTTCGTTCATTACTCTCAGATCAGCGGTGACGGTCGTCGGCGCTTGTTCGAGGATGAGACGGTTGAGTTTGAAATCAAAGAGGGCCCCAAGGGCCTCCAAGCCGTGAACGTGATTCGAGCCGAGGCGAACTGACTTCACTCGTGTCGGTCGTTGAGAGGGCGGCTTGCAGCCGCCTTCTTACTTTTGTCGGTTGTGTGCGTCCTATCAGCTGAGCGGCGACACGGTGAACGACTTCGAGCCGGGATCGAAGTGCGCGGTTGAGACGGCGCCAAGCGTTCCCTCAGGATCGAAGTCGAGCAGGTTGAAACCGGCCATCTTTGCGCTGTCTTCGTGCAATAGCGAGGCGCTGGTTGCGCCGATCACATCGATGTCGGCGCCGCGCACCGTCTTCACGTTGCGCCGCATGCGCTTGTGCCAATGGCCGTGCAAGAGGACCGTGGACTTACCGGCGAGCACAGCCAGCTCCTCATCCGCGTCCGAGAGCCCCTCAAGCAGGCTCTTCATTCGATTGGCGGGGTTGTCGATCGGGTGGTGTTGAAGAATGACGCACGTACGTCGCGCGACTTCCGGATGGGCTAGTAGCGCCGCCAGCTGCGCTCGTTGGGCTGCGCCAAGCCTGCCCGCCGCAACGAACGGCAGCTGTGGGACTGCGGTCGAAAGTCCGATGATGGCCAGCGGACCGCGAAGGTGCACGTAGGGGAACGCGCCATCTCCCGTGACACTCTTGAGATCGTTCGTGAGAAACGGCGCAAACCACGTCGCGAACCGGTTCTTGCGCTCGGAGCCGCGCGTGTAAACGTCGTGGTTACCCGGAACCATGCTGATCGCGCTGGCGGGAAGCGAGGTCTCGTTGGTCAAGAGCTCCACCACGCGGTCGAATTCTCCTTCGAGCGCCAAATTCGACACGTCGCCGGTGATCACCAGGTGGTCCACCTTGAGCTCCGCGAGGGCTTGTAGCGCTAACCGAACCGGCTCCGGCTTGTGCTTATGACCGCGCTTGAGCTTGAGGTTTGCGTAGCCGGTGAGCCGCTTGTTGAACAAGCGTCCCGGGACCGCGCCGTCCAGATTCAGAATATGGAGGTCCGAGAGGTGAGCGATGCGCACGCCGCGTTATGACCCGACGCTCGGTGCGCGACAAGCCACGAGCCGGTCACAAAGTTGGGACTCGCGGTCACCTGGCCGACATGAGCTTGCGCCGCCTTTCAGCTTTGGGCCTTTCCCTCCTCATCGGTTGCAGTCACGAGGGAGCTACTCCTGTTGCAACTCCTGCCGACCCAGTCCTCACGACTGTGGCAACGAACGCCCCGGAGGGCGCTCCCGTCACCCTGGCTGTGAGCACGGACAGCTCAAACAGCCTGGTGCTCGCGGATCAGTCGAGCGAGCTCATCGTGCGTGTGCGCGTCACAGGGCTCGCTCTTCAAACTGCGGCGCGCCCGCCGATCAACCTGGCCTTGGTGGTGGATACCTCCGGGTCGATGGAAGGGCCCGAACTCGAACGCGAACGCGAGGCTGTACAGACGCTGGTCGAGCACTTGCGCGATGGCGACGCGCTTTCGATCGTCACCTTTGGCTCGCGAGCGGAGCTGCTCGTGCCGGCGACGCGGCTCGATGCGACTGCTCGAACCAAGGTCAAGGCCGCGCTGCGAGCGATGCGGGCCTCCGGCACGACCGATCTCGCAGCAGGGCTCCAACTCGGGTTGGTCGAGGCTCAGAAGCTGCGCGTGGCTGACGGCATCAACCGCGTGGTGCTGGTCGGGGACGGCGTTCCCAATGACGCGTCGCCGGTGCCCGGGCTGATCGCGCAGGCCAAGCAACAGGCCCTGCCGATCACCACGCTCGGACTCGGCGCAGACTTCGACGAGACGCTGATGGCGCAGGTTGCTCGTGACTCGGGTGGTAGCTTTCATTTCGTCGACACAGCGGCGCGCGTTTCCAAGGTTTTTGACGAGGAACTCGGCCGCATGCAGCGGGTGGCCGCCAACAACACCCGTGTGCAGGTTACGCCCGGTCCGGGCGTCGAGATCGTGGAGGTGATCGGGCAGCCGCAGGCAGTTCGCAGCTCGCGTGGGGTTAGCTTCTCGTTGGGGGCGCTCGCCGAGGGGCAAACGCGCGATACCTTTGTGCGTGTGAAGGTCAGTCCCCACAAGGCGGGGCGTACCGTGGAGTTGATGGACGTCGTTGCGCTCTACGTCCCGACGTCGCGCCAACAAGAAGTGGTTGTCACCGACTTTGAATCGGTGCGCTCGACGAGTGATGCCGGCGCGTTGGTCGAGAGCCAAAATCCCGAGGTCGGTCGGGAGTCAGCCCGCGCTCGGGTCGCCGACGGTATTGTTCAGGCGATCGCTATGGCGCGCGGAGGGAATCTCGCTGGGGCTCGCGGTCTTCTCGATCGGACTAGTCGGCTTGCGCGCGAGGAAGGCAAGCGACTGGACGATGTTGCGCTCAGCGACAAGGCCAAGGAGGTGCTGGCGCTCAAGTCCACGCTCGCGAGCTTGGCGCCCGCACCGCAACCGACTGCGCCGGCGCAAGGGGGTATCCCCCAAGCCAAGCCCAGCGCTGCCCCCATGCAACCAGAGGCTGCGATGGCGATGCGGCGAACCCATGGGGACGCGATGGAGACGCTGCAGGGCCTCTAGCTAACGGCGCGGCTTTTCACCCGGCGCGAGCGTCGGCCTGTCGTAGGCGCAGCGAAAACCGCGAAAGCTGCGTCTGGCACCGGGGAAATCGTGACCGCGTGAAGCGGCGCGCAGCCATGGGCTCGCGTGCAAGTAGCTGCCTCCGCGTGTCACGCGCTCATCGCCATTGTTGGGCCCCTTTGGATTGGTGAGTGGGCCGTCGCCATAGGCGTCGAACCAATCCGCCACCCACTCCTCGACGTTGCCTGCCATGTCCAAGAGGCCCGAGGCGGTCCGACCGCGGGGAAAGCTGCCCGGTGGAGCAAGCTCCAAAAAACCGTCTCTCTCCTCGAACGGATCGATCGCATACCGACCGCCGTTGGCCAAGAACAGATTCCAGACGTTGCCCCATGGGTAGCGGTGGTTCTTGAGTCCGCGGGCCGCGCGCTCCCACTCCGCCTCGGTGGGAAGCCTTCCACCGGCGAACTTGCAAAAGGTGACGGCGTCTTGAAACGTCACCATGGTCACCGGCAAGTCGGCTGCGTTGAAGCGGCCGCCGCCGGCGTCGGTGGGGCGTTTGCCGCAGGGACCTGCTTCCACACAGCGCTCATACTGCGCAACGGTGACTTCGTGCGTGTCGAGCTCAAAAGCAGAAACGAACACCTCGTGAACAGGAAACTCGTCGGCGAAGACCTCCTCTTGGCACAAGCAGCGGGCGCTGAGGGCATCGCAGGTCCGACCGCCGGGCTGAGCTCGACACGTGGCGACGGCGGTGACGATCTCGCCGATGTCCGAGCCCATCTGAAAGCTGCCGGCTGGAATGAGCACCTTGCTCACCGCCGGCGCACGTAACGTCGTCACCGTGCTGCGTTTAGTGACGCGGATCTTGCGCTGGCCGGCGCTGCTCGCGAGCGACGAAAAGCCTAGCGTCAGCGAGACCGCCAGCGCGACAAGTAGCGCTGTCCGTCGGCTCGGCCGACGAGGCAGCGCCTTCATGCGACCAAGATCTGCGTCGGATTCTCCAGAATGCTGCGCAGTGCCTTGAGGAAGGTGGCTCCTACCGCGCCGTCGATTACGCGATGATCGCACGACAGCGTCATCGCCAACTTTCGACCCGGGACCACCGCTTCACCCACGACCACCGGCTCGCGCCGCACTTGGCCCACCGCAAGGATCGCCCCTTCGGGAGGATTGATCACGGCGGAGAACTCGTCGATGCCGAACATACCGAGGTTGGAAATGCTGAACGTACCGTTCATCATTTCCTCGGGCTTGAGCTTCTTGTCGCGAGCGCGGGCCGCGAGGTCTCTGACTTCATCGGCGATCGCTAGCAGGCTCTTTTGGTCGGCGTTGCGGACCACCGGTGTCACGAGCCCGTCCTCGACTGCGACGGCGATCGAAAGATCGACGCGGCGGTGCACGAGGATGGCGGACTCGGTGAACTGCGCGTTGCAGGTGGGCACCCGCACGAGCGCGATGGCCACCGCGCGTACGATCAGATCGTTGAGGCTGACCTTGAGCGGCTCCACGCCTTTGCCAGCGCTGGCCGCGAGATCCGCGTTGATCTGTTCGCGAAGCGCGACCAGCCGGCCCGCGTCGATGTCGATCGTCAGATAGAAGTGAGGCACCGTCTGCTTCGACTCGGTCAGCCTTCGCGCGATGGTCTTGCGCATCATGCTGAGCGGCCGAACTTCGGGCTCTGCCAAGGGACCGCCCTCATTGCGACGCGCTGCGGAGCCGGCTGCTGCTTGTGGAGCGGCTGTTGCCTGGGGAGCGGCAACGGCCGTTGGTGCGCCCTCGAGATCGCGCGCGATGATCCGCCCGTGCGGCCCAGTCCCGCGTACCCGCGCCAGATCGACGTTCTGCTCGCGGGCGACTTTGCGGACGTACGGGCTGGCGCGCAGCCTCCCAGAGGAGGGCTCCGCTGCAGCCGGCGCAGACGCAGCGGGAGCTTCGGCAGGCGCTGCGGCCGGCGCGGATTTGGCGGGCGCTGTTGCACCGGGGGCGGCCGGGGCCGAGCCGCCGGCAAGCGCGCTCACGTCTTCACCTTTGGCTCCGACGATGCACACCGGCTGACCGAGCTTCACGAGCGAACCGGCCGGCGCCAAGATCTTCAGTAGGACGCCGCTGTCGAAGGAGCGAAACTCCATCGTCGCTTTGTCGGTTTCTACCTCGGCTAGCAGCTCGTCAACGACGACAGCGTCGCCCTCGTTCTTGTGCCAGGTACTGATCTGACCCTCCTCCATCGTGGGGGAGAGCTTCGGCATATCGACGACTTTGGCCATTAGGCGCTCCTGTAACAGACCTGTTTTGCCGCCTCTACGATGCGCGGAGCCTGCGGGATCACGTACTGCTCGAGGTTGGCGTTGTACGGCATGGGCACGTCGCGCGTGGTGACGCGCAGAATCGGAGCATCGAGGTCGTCGAACGCCAGCCGCTGAATGCGATCGACGATCTCCGCTCCTACGCCGCCGTAGGGCCAGCCCTCATAGGCGACGACGGCGCGATGGGTCTTCCTCACGCTCTCCACCAACGTCTCCTCATCAAGCGGACGCAGACTGCGCACGTCGATCACCTCGGCGGAGATTCCCTCCTTCTCGAGCGCTGCCGCTGCCTCGAGCGAGACGTGCACCAAGCGGCTCCAGGAGATGATGGTGACGTCGGTGCCGGGCTTGGCGACGCGCGCCTTGCCGAAGGGTACGACGAATTCCGGGTCGACCGGGATGGTGCCTTTGAGGTTGTAGAGCGTCTCGCTCTCCATGAAGAGCACCGGGTCGTCGTCGCGGATCGCGCTCTTGATCAGGCCCTTGGCGTCTTCGCAGGTGGCAGGCGCCACGACCTTGAGGCCGGGTACGTGGGTGTAAAAGTGCTCCATCGCGTGGGAGTGTTGCGCTGCGACCTGGCGAGCCGAGCCATTGGGGGCTCGCAACACGATCGGAACATGCAGCTGGCCGCCGGACATTTGCCGCATCTTGGCTGCGTTGTTGAGGATCTGATCGAAGGCCACGGCCGAGAAGTTCCAGGTCATGTACTCGACGATCGGGCGCAAGCCGACCATGGCCGCTCCAATCGAAATGCCGGTGAAGCCGCTCTCGGTAATGGGCGCGTCAATCACGCGTTTGGTACCGAACTTCTCGAGCATGCCCTCGGTCACCTTGTAGGCGCCTTGGTAGTAGCCCACCTCTTCTCCGACGATGAACACGCGCTCGTCGCGCTCCATCTCCTCGATCATCCCCTGACGGATGGCCTCGCGAAAGCGAACCTCGCGAACTTGCTCAGCGCTCATCGGGCGAACTCCCCTTTGTAGGTCGTGGCTTCGAGCAGCTCCGGACCAGGTTCCGGGCTCTCTTCGGCGAAGCGAATGGCGTCGCTGATCTCTTCTTCGACGGAGGCGTCGAGCGCCGCGAGCTGTTGCTCGAACCCGGCCGCCAGGAGCTCGTTGCGGCTCTTGAGCAGCGGGTCTTGCTGCTTCTTGGCGTCCACCTCAGCGGCGGTGCGGTACTTGCCCGGGTCGCTCATCGAGTGTCCGCGGAACCTGTAGGTGCGGATCTCGATCAAGGTGGGCTCGGAGTTTTCACGGGCGCGCTTGACGGCTTCCGCTAGCCGATCGCGGATCTGCAGGATGTGTTCGGCGAAGAAGCGATCCGAGGCCATCCCGTAGCCGGCAGCCCGCGCGGTCACGTCGGGCACCTTGAGCGTGCGTTCGAGCGGGGTGCCCATCGAGTACTCGTTGTTCTCGCAGATGAACACGATCGGCAGTTGCCATAAGCCGGCCAAACACATGGCCTCATGAGCGTCTCCGATGCTGGCCGCCCCTTCACCGAAGAAGCAAAACGTTACTCGACCATCGCCGCGATACTTCGACGCGAAGGCCGTCCCCGCGGCGATCGGTAGATGCCCACCGACGATGCCGTAGCCGCCGAGCATGTTGTTGGCGACATCGAAGAAATGCATCGAGCCGCCCAGGCCCTTCGAGCAGCCGGTCACTTTGCCGTAGAGCTCGGCCATCGCCGAGCGCGCGCTCATACCGCGAGCGAGCGCCAGCCCGTGATCGCGATAGGTGGTGATGACGTAGTCATCCTTCTGCAGCGCCGCGTGCGTCGCAGCGGCGATCGCCTCTTGGCCGATGTAGAGGTGAAGGAAGCCGCCGATCTTGCCCTGGGCATAGGCTCGGGCCGCTTCTTCCTCGAAGCGGCGGATCTGCTGCATTTGGCGGTAGTATTCGAGATGGGTGGCGTGGTCGGTCACTCGCGTCTCCGGGCCGGGTTGGGTTCGGCGGGGAGGGTAGAGGCGGCGGCTCCCGTTTGAAAGGGGGTCGCGCGCGAGAGGCCGCTTCGTTCGGGCTCAGCGCTTCGCGTCAACCAGCTGATCCCGCCATTCCAAGAGGTCAGCGCTGCTGCGTTCGAGCCCCGGATTTCGCCAAATTTCGGTCAAGGCGGGCCCCAGACCGACCCTTGGATGCGGCCTCACATATTGAAGTGTGACGGCCATCGCGACATCGGCAAAACTGAAACCCCCGCCGCAGAGATAACGACCACCCGCGCGTTGCAACGCGGCTCGCAGCTTCGCGAGCCCTGCTTCAATGGTGGCCTCGGCCTGTGCGCCAGACACATTGTTGACCTGGTGCTTGCTGCCCAGGAACTTGGTTGCGAGGCGCGCCATCGGCTTCATCGTACTGGCAAAGCGATTGAGCGGCGCCGGCACCGACTCTGCGAGCGCTGCGTCACTGCCGAGCAGCCGACGAACCAGCTCAGCTCGGCCAGCGTTCATCATGCTCTCTGCGGTCTCTTCCCACTGCTCGATCTCGATCGCGAAGCCAGGCGGAAAGAGCGGTTCCCCGCGGCCTGTTCGCTCCGCAAAGCGCGCGATCGCCCCGGAGTCGGTCAAGCTCTCTGCGCCGGTGACCAACATTGGCACGGTGGGTTTCACGAACGGGCGTCGACTCGCGAGCCGCACCACGGGCTCGAACACCAGCGGCAGGTGCTCGACCGGGCGGTAGTCAATCTGGTGGTGGTCGAGCGCCCAACGGGCTTTCTCGCTCCACGGCGACTGCGAGAGGTAGAAGAGCACCGGCCTCATTGCGCGAGACCTCGTCGGCGTCGAACCTCTTCGATCAAGGCCGTCGTCGAGCCGTCATGTGCACCGGCTTTGGCGCCGGACTCGAGCTCCGGCAGGATCTTGTTGGCTAGCTGTTTGCCCAGCTCAACGCCCCATTGGTCGAACGAGTTGAGGCCCAACACCGAACCCATCACGAAGATGCGGTGTTCATACAGGGCGATCAACGCGCCAAGCGTGCGAGCGTCGAGCTTGTCGTAGAGGAAGAAATTCGAAGGGCGGTTGCCGGTGAAGGCCTTCTGTTTGGCTAGCAGCGCCTTGCGTTCCTCGGGCATCGAAGAGTTTGCGAGTTCTGCCAGCGCCTCGGCCTCGGTCTTACCGCGCATCAGCGCCTCGGCCTGAGCTAGGACGTTGGAGAGCAGCAGGGTGTGATGACGGCCGAGCGGGTTGTGGGTGTTGGCGGCTACCAGAAAATCACACGAGACGAGCCGCGTGCCTTGGTGAATCAATTGGTAGAACGCGTGCTGACCGTTGGTCCCCGGCTCACCGAAGAGTACCGGCCCCGAGTCGGTTCCAAGGCTGTCCCCGTCGGCGCGCAAGCCTTTGCCGTTGCTCTCCATATCGGCTTGCTGCAAGTAGGCCGCAAAGCGGTGCAGATATTGATCGTAGGGGAGGACCGCGTGCGCGCCGATGTTCCAGAAGTTGGCATTCCAAATGCCGATTAGCCCGAGCAAGAGCGGCAGGTTCTCCTCGGGTGGTGCCGAACGGAAATGCTCGTCCACCAGGTACGCGCCCTCGAGCAGCTGCTCGAAGGCATCCATCCCAATCGCGATCGCGATCGAAAGTCCGATGCTCGACCAAAGCGAGTAGCGGCCGCCGACCCAGTCCCAGAACGCGAACATGTTCTCCTTCGCGATGCCGAAGGCGGTGACCTCTTGCTCGTTGGTCGAGAGCGCGAAGAAGTGCTTGGCGACGTGTCGTTCGTCTTTGGCGCGTTCGAGGAACCATGCGCGAGCCGAGCGTGCGTTCTCCAGCGTCTCCTGGGTGGTGAAGGTCTTGGACGCCACCAAGAAGAGCGTGGTCTCGGGATCGAGCGTACGCAGCGCTTCACTGAGGTGAGTCCCGTCGACGTTGGACACGAAGTGCGCGCGCAGCCCCGCCTGCGTGTACGGCGCGAGGGCCTCGACCACCATCACCGGGCCGAGGTCGGAGCCGCCGATTCCGATATTGACGACGTCGGTGATGCGCTTGCCGCTGAAGCCCGTGTGAGCTCCGGAACGAATCGCCTCGGAGGCTGTGCGCATGTGAGCCAAGGCGTCACGCACGAGCGGCATCACGTCCTCACCGTCCACGTGAACCGGACGCGCGGAGCGATTGCGCAGGGCCGTATGCAGCACCGCGCGATCCTCGGTCGTGTTGATGCGCTCACCGGCGAACATGCGGTCGCGGTGGCTGAGCACGCCAGCGTCTCGAGCGAGCTCGAGCAGCAGGTTGAAGCTCGTCTCGTCGACACGTTGTTTTGAGAAGTCGAGCAACAATGACCCGCTTTGTCCCAGCGGCAAACGGCGCGAGAAACGCTCAAAACGAGCTGCGTCCTGTTCGAACAAGCTGCGCATGCTGGTGGCTTCAGCAGCTGACTTTGCGTTCTCGAGGCGCGCCCAGATCGGTAGCTCGGTCACTCGCATGGCTGCGCAGGCTAACCGTATCTGGGTAGTACGTCAGCCGTTCTTGGGCGTCTGATCGTCTTGGGCGTCCTCGACGTCCGAAGTCTCGTCATCAGCCTTCGGCTGGCAGGCCTTGCCGCTGCCCCCCGAAATGCCGTTGCAGTTTTCTCCAGCTTCGCAATCCGACTGCTGTTCGCAAACCCGCAAACAGTAGGCCTCCGAAGCAAAGCCGCTCACGCTGTCGCAGACCTCGTCCTCGGCGCACTCGCCGGAGTCCCCAATCGATTCACACGAGGCGCCCACGCTGCCGCCTGGATCGCTGCCACAGCCCACGGCCCAAAGTATCGATAGCAAGCCAAGCATTTCGTTAACTTCATTGGTCACGAGTGTCTCACGCTCGCGGCTGCACGCAAGCTGCTCGCTCGGCACGGCCCTCGCTTGTGAGCGAGCATGCGCCTAAGCTTTTTTCCGTCGTTCGGCGAATTCCGCGGCAATCGGCTCGGCCCACCATTTGTGGCAGCGAAGCCGGCTACGCAGTTGGTCGAGGAGGCTTCGCGTTACGGGTCCACCCGCGAACTTGGGCGCGCAGCCGCAGGCGCAGTATCGTGAGCCCGATGGTCGCTCGAAGAGTTGTTGGCGGCAGCCTCGATGGTCGCTCACAGACCTTTCCCTTCGCCACCCAGCGGCTGCCGTTGGTAGACGGAACGGTCGCGTACTTCGACCACGGCGAAGGTCCGGCCGTGTTGTTCGTTCACGGCTTGGTGGGGGACTTCACGCACTTCGAGCACGTGGCGATTCGCCTGGCCGACCAAGGCTATCGAGTGATTGGCTTGGATTTGCCTGGTTGCGGTGAGTCGCACAAGCGTCGCACGCAGCACTCGATCGGCTCGTACGCGCGCGACGTGCTCGCATTGCTCGACGCGCTCGGCATCAAGGAGGCTTCGTTCGTCGGGCACTCGGCCGGCGGAGCCGTGGTTGCCGAGGTCGCGCACCGCGCGCCCAGCCGAGTGAAGCGGCTAGCGCTGCTCGCCTCAGCGGGCTTGCGTCGTTATCCGCGCGGGCTGGGCTCGTTGGCCCGTGTCACGTTGCGTCCGTGGCTGCTCGAACGCACGCTCGAGCGGCTGGCCCTTCCGCTCCTGGACATGGTGCTGGTCGAGGACAATCAGTACACCCGCAAGTTCGTCGCCGATGCGCTCAATCGCCCGAGTCAGCCGGGCAGCGCCGAGATGGCTCGGGTAATGGCGGACCTCGTGCCCGAATTGGTGCGACCCACCGTCCTCGAACGCGCCCATCGCTTCGAGCCGCCGGTGCTCGTTTTGTGGGGGGACGCAGACGGTTTGGTGCCGGCCTCGAGCGTCGCTGAGCTGCAATCGACGCTGCGCAAGCCCACCTTCGTTGAACTCAAGGGCTGCGGTCACATGCCGATGATCGAGCAGCCCGAACTCACGACGAAGGCGCTGCTCAGCTTCCTCGAGCCGGTCAGTGTGCCCGGTCGCCAAGGCCAAGCTGCGTGATACGCTGCGCCGCGTGCGCGACGACGAATTGCCCGAAATTTCGATGGACACGGTGCGAGCCTCGCACGCGGTGTGGTCGCGCATCGTTCGGGGCTACTTCCGCTCGACCGTGCGCGGGATGGAGAACATCCCGGACCGCCAGTGCCTCTTCGTCGCCCATCATGATGGTGGTGTTTTCCCGGTCAACGGGGTGTGTTTCGGCGTCGCGTGGTACGACCACTTCAAGTTTGAGCGCGGCCTCTACGTCCTGACGCACGACCTGATTCACACGCTATTTCGGCCCTTCACCGAGCTGCTCCCGCGCTCCGGTTTGGTGCCCGCTGACCGCCAATGGATGGATCGCGTGGTGGAGAGCGGGCACGATTTGCTGGTGTTTCCGGGCGCAGCTCGCGAGACCTTCCGAACTTACTGGGAGCGCGAGCAGATCGATCTCGGGGGACGCACCGGCTTCATCAAGCAGGCGATGAAGCACAATCTACCGATCGTTCCGGTGGTGAGCGCCGGCTCCCACGAGACGCTGATTGTATTGCGGCGCGGTGCTCGTCTGGCCCGTTGGCTTGGGCTGCGCAAGGTCGTCCGCAGCGCCGATAACTTACCGCTATTGCTGGGACTGCCTTGGGGCATTTGGATCCTGCCTATTTTGCCGCAGTTTCCGTTGCCTGCCACCGTGACTACCCAGGTGCTAGCGCCTGTCTTCGTGGCCGGGGACCCGGAGGACGAGCTGGCGGTCAAAGCGGCGTTTGACCAGGTGCTCGGCGCGATGCAAAAGGCGCTTGCCGCGCTGTATGCCGAGCGGCGCTACCCGATCGTCGGTTGAGCCGTGGGCTTTCGGTGAAGTACCCGGTCTAGGCTGCCTACGGCCGTTTCTCTCGAACGGGGCGCGAGTATGGTCTAGCCTGCGCGCCCATGGAGAGGCGCGTGAATTCTGGGCGAGTGCTGGCCGCGGTTGCGATGCTCAGCGTGAGTGTTTTTTCTTTCGCTAGCTGCGAGAAAAAAATGGAAGTGGCCGAGTGTGACAACCTTCGCTCGGAGGGCTTCAAGATCTTGAACAAGGCGCAGCCTTGTGGCGCGGACGGCGATTGTGTCGAGGCCGTCTTTCCGGAGTGCCGCAAGCCGGTCAATCAGAAGAACTTCGACCTCTTGGCCGAGATGAAGAAGAAGACCGAAGACGGAAAGTGCGAAGTCAAAAAGGCTGAGTGCAAAGACAGCCCGCCGGTCTACTGCAAGCAGGGTCTGTGTGTGAACCGCGAGCCCGGCCGCGTGGAGGAGTGAGCCATGTTCGATGATCGCGCTGGGC
This sequence comes from Polyangiaceae bacterium, assembly GCA_044376115.1. Classification (GTDB taxonomy): domain Bacteria; phylum Myxococcota_A; class Polyangia; order Polyangiales; family Polyangiaceae; genus Xiheicaenibacterium. Next base: position 318,529 of record JBILLK010000007.1, read on the forward strand.
TCGCCGAGCCCAAACTCCTGGCCCTGGTTGAGATGATGGTGCTGGCCGCGGTCTCTGACGGAGACTTCGGTGAAGAAGAGCACGCTAAGGTGCGTACCTCTGTCACCAACCTGACCAGCGCTCGCTTCGATGCAGCGTTGGTCGATGAGATGATCCGCAGCGTGGTAGCGCGGGCGAAGGAGGGCACGCGCCAACAGCGTTTGGCGGTCGTGCGAGAGGCGCTCGAAACCCCGGCCGCATGCAAGGTCGCGCTCGAGTTGGCGCTCGGAGTGATGCTCGCCGACGGCGTAATTCGAACCAGCGAGCGCGAAATGATCGCAGATATGGCGGATGGGCTCGGAATCGAGGGTGAGCAGGCAGCAGACCTTGTGCGCTCGCTCTCGCGCGGATGAGCTCGCGCCGTTGAAAGCGGGTCGGCTGTTGGCAGAGGGCGCTTCGGAGGCTACGCTGAACCGAAGTACCCGCTCCCTATGAGTTCCACGCTGCCCAACGGCATGATCCCTTACCCGACGCCTGGGTCTTCCCTGACCTCGCATCGCGGTACGTATGTGATCGGCAAGCTGATTGGCGACGGGCAATACGGCTCGGTGTTCGAGTGCATGGGCCCGTTTGACCAGCCCTACGCCCTGAAGATGCTGCGCCCGGCGAACAAGCCGTATCACGTGGTGCGCGAAGAATGGGCGCTCGAAATGAAGCGGCTGGAGAGCTTCCGCCACCCGAACATCGTCTATATCCACGATGCTTTCGAGGACAACTACCTCTTCTACCTCGCGCTCGAGCAGTGCGACACCAGCCTGCGCGCCCTGCTCGAGCTGGGGCCGCTTTCTCCGCCGCTCATGGTGGAAGTGACGCGGCAGCTGCTGCTGACGTTGCAATATCTCCACGACGCCGGCCTCGTTCACTCGGATCTTCACGCCGGTAACGTCTTGCTCTCGCAGGTGGACCGCTGGCCGGTGCTCAAGCTGACCGACTTCGGGGTAGCTCACCAGTTGAACGGTCAGAATTGGTTCCGTCCCCGCGTGGCGAACCCCAAGATCCTTACGCCGGAGCTGGTCGTTGCGGGCTACACCACGCGTCAGAGTGACCTCTACCAGCTGGGTTTGTTGCTCTACCAGATGCACACCGGCCGCAGCGCGATGGAGGGCGCGAGCCAGTCCGCCGACGTGACCGAGTACATCCGCGAGGGAACGCCGAGGGCGCTGGCCGAGGCGCTAGGCACCCCGTTTAGCCCCGTCATCTCGAAGTTGCTGCGTCGTCGCGAGGGCTACCGCTATCAATCGGCACGCGAGGTCTGGGAAGACTTGCGCAAGTGTGTGTGGTGGTGACAAAACGGCCGGCGTGAGCCCCACCGTCGTTTCGCTGACTCCCGCCGTCTTTCATCTACCTGCCGCCGTCAGCAGGGTCGCTCAGAACTACGGCGCCCACCCGATCGTCCCGCGCGGTCCGCGCTTTGCGCCGCTGCTCGCCCGCGTGCGAGCGGGCATCGTGTCGGCGTTGGGGGCCGAAGGGTACGAGGCCATCCTGCTCACCGGCACCGGCTCCACCGCCATGGGCGCGGTGATCGGCTCATGCCTGCGGCCGAACGAGCGGCTGCTCGTGGTGCGCAACGGGGCGTACGGTGATCGCATCCTCGAGTTCGCCCAGCGCATCGGCCAGCCCGTCGTAGACATGAGTCTGCCGTACGGTGAAAGGCCGGACCTTGCGGCGATCGAGCAGCTGTTCAAGGACAACGCCGTCGACGCTGTCGCGGCCGTCTACGGTGGCACCTCGACCTGTACGCTCAATCCGATCGCCGAGATCGGTCAGTTGGCCAAGACCTACGGCAAGAAGTTCCTGGTGGACGGCGTGAGCTCGCTCTTCGTCGAGCCGATGGAGTTCGAAGCGTGGGGCATCTCAGCGGTGATGGGCTCGTGTAACAAGGGCCTGCACAGCCATCCGAACCTCACGATGTGCCTCGTGAAGCAGAGCCTATTGGCCGAGATGGAGACCATCGCGCCGCGCGCTCCAAGCCTCGAGCTCGGCAAGCTGCACAAGGCGCAAGCTCAGGGCTCGCACCCGTACACGATCGATCCAATGAGCATCCTGATGGTTGAGGCGGCGCTGGGCGTCCTCGCCGAGGAGGGCGGCGTCGCCGGCCGCAACCGCATCTACCTAGCCCGCGCGGAGAAACTGCGCGCCGGTTATGAGCGGCTCGGGCTGCGCATCGCTCGTTGGACTGGAAGTCCGCTGGCTTCGATCGGCACGGCGCTCTATTTGCCCGCTGGGAAGACGTACGCACAACTCGCGACGACGTTGGCCGAGACCGAGATCGACGGCCACGTGTTCGAGATCTACTCGGCGCAGGGCAAGCTCTCCGACACGGTCTTCCGCATCTTCCACATGGGCGAATACAAGCTCGAGGTGTACGACGTGTTCCTGAAGGCGCTCGAGCACGCGTTGCGCTAGTCAGCCGCCTTCGGAGGCCCGAACGCGGGCCTCATTGCATCAGGTTGTCGCTGAACTCGACGTTGCGTTTGACCTGCGACTTCTGAGGTCGCGCGGCTGGGGCAGGGGCTGCACCGGGCGCCGCGGGCGGAGGCGTGGCAAAGTTTTGGATCGACTTGCCGACTTCCTCCTCCTGCGATTGAAAGCTCTTGTCGATGTCGTTGGCACGGCCGCTGGGCGCGCTCTCTTTGGCCTTGTTGCGCCCCTGAGCGAGAGCATCTTGTTGGGTTTGCAGCCGCTTTCGCGCCTCATCTACCTTGCCGAGTGAGAACAGGTTGTTGGCCTCCTTGAGCGCCACCGCTGTTTCGCTGCGCTGCAAGCGGTCGAGCACGAGCGCATCGAGGTCGGCGAGCAGCGACTTGTCGCTCACGAACTCGAGCGCGAGATCTCCCGTTACCGCCGTTTCTTTGTCGCTTTCGACGTCGCGGAAGCCGACGCTGACGTGGGCCACCGGCAACGGCCCTTCACTCTGCGCCGGTACCTTGACCTTGAGCAGCACCGTCTTGACCTCACCGCGTGCGAGCGCTCCCAGCGGGATGCTGATGCGCGAGCCCGCGCGACCGAAGCTGCGATCGAAGACGCGCACCAGCTCGACTCCCTTCTCGAGCTCGATTTCGGCGGAAACGTTGCTGGCGACGGTCTCGGTCAGGGTTGCGGCCTCGGCGTCGAACACCCGTTGCAAATCGCGATCGTTCTCGACGAAGTAGTGTCGCCCGTTCGCTCCGAGGGCGATCGCGCTCATGATCTTCTCGTTGTACTCGAGGTCCACGCCGATGGTCGAAATGCTCACCCCCTGGCTCATCGCGCGTTGGGCCAAGCTCTTGAAGCCGGGGATATCGCGGATGCCGTTGTTGGTGTCGCCGTCGGAGAGCACGAGCATGCGCGGAACCACGCCCACTCCTCCCAGCGTGCTGCGCATCTGGCTCAGCCCCTCCTCGATCCCGCAGGAGATGCACGTGTCGCCGCCGAGCGCGATGCCGCGGATTGAAGACAACACTTGTTGGCGGTTGCTCGGTGAAAGGGTGGTTAGCGGCACAACGGCCTCGGCTCGCGTGTCAAAGGCGACCACCGTGAGCTGGTCCCCATCACGCAGCCGCTCAACCGCTCCGGCCGCAGCGGAGAGCGCGTTTTGGTGACGGGTACCTCGCATCGAGCCGGATTTGTCGATCACGATCGCCAACGCGGCCTTGGGCTGGACGCCCGACGCCTTGTCGTCGCCGCGTACCTCGAGCAGCACGAAGGTCTCATCGGGGCTGCTCGCGCGCAGCGTCTTGTGACCGAGCCGCCCTTCCACCCGGACCGCCTTTCCGGCTTGGAAGGTGGCTGACGCCTCGTCCTTCGAGCTGGCTCCGCCGATGGTGCTGTCTTCGGCCTGTGCTTCATCCGAGGCCGTGCTCGCGACCTGTCGGTCTTCCTTCGCCGCAGCGAAACCACCCTCCGGCGTAAGCGCAAACACGCTGCCAAAGGCGGCGGCCATTCCGACGAGCGAGAGCAGTCCAACGTGTGCGGCTTTCATGAAAACGGCCTTTCGAGCTTCTCAGGTTTCAGAGCGTAGAGTCTTTTCATCCCCGAGGAAGACGGAGCGGGCGGGCTCGGCTTGCGCGCGGGTGATACCGAGCGCCTGCAGGGTGTCCCACGGAGGGATGGTGCCGATGAGCACGAACAAACTGTCGAAGGGGAGACGGGTGGCTGCACCGGCGCTGCGCACCGTGAGCAGCCCATGGCCTCGCTCGGCAGCCAGCGTCTCCACCTCGGACTGCCACAAGACCGAGATCCGCCCAGCTTTGCGCTGGCGTTCGAGCTCGGCGATGTTCCGGGATTGTCCACGCGAATAGGTAGCTGCACGGGCCACAATTGTGACCTGCGTTCTTGCCTGGGCCGAAAGCGCCAGCGCCGACTCCATCGCCACATCGCCGATTCCCACGATAATTACGCGTTTTCCAGCCAAACTGCGGGCGTCGGCCAGGTGGTAATGCACGCTGCTTTGCAGCTCCTCGGGGATGGCGGCTGTAAGCTTGCGAGGCGTTCCGCGCTGCCCGATGGCCAGAATCACCGTACGAGCGCGCAGGGTGAGCGTTCGGCCGTCTTGCCCGGCGCCGGGCGCTCCCAGCTCGGGACCGGCCTCGCGCGTCTCGACGCTGAAGCCGCTGCCCACGGGTCGAACCGCCATCATGCGCGTACGCTCGCGGATATCGAGCTGCTCTTTGCGCACGATCCGCGTCCAATGCAGCAATAGCTCCTCCTTGGTCGACTCTTTGAGCCATAACTTGCCGAGCACCGGTAGCTCGAGCGGTTGGTCGAACACCAGCTTGCCGCGCGGGAAGTTTTGGATCGATTGGGCGACGCTGCCCTGATCCACGGCGGCCGCGCGCAGGCCCAGCTCTTTGAGCCGCAACAAGGCGCTGATGCCGGCGGGGCCGGCGCCGATCACGCACACGTCGAGCTCTTCGTCGCTGCGCCGGCTCTTGCCCAGCTTCTTGTGCGCGGCCTCGGCTGCACGAACGCCCTGCGCGATGGCGGTCTTGATCAGCGGTACGCCGGTGATGTCGCCGGCCAGGAACACGCCGGGGACGTCCAGGCTCTCGAGCGTAGGCCCGAGGCGCGGACGGTCGAGCAGGCTGCCTTCCTCGGCCACCACCAGCGAGCCGTTGGGGCAGCTTTGCTCGCACAAAACCAGGCCGCAGCAGGCGTCGGGTCGAGCCACCACCGCCACGTAGTTTTTGACCTCCAGCACGCCGTAAGGGCAGGCGTCCACGCAGGCGTAACAGCCGAGGCAGGTCGAGGTATTGATCAGCGGCAGACGCTTCACCGTCACCGGCAGCGGTGCGTCCTGCTTCACCGTCTTGCGCCGTTTGCGGCGCAAAAGCGACGTGGCCGCATAGCCGAGCGCGGCGCTGCCTACGCCGCCGAGCAGCGGCGTCAGCGTTGGGGCCTCGCTCGTCCGCGCTGGCGGACCCACTTCGATCGCCTCGCGAGCAGCCTCCCAAACGAAAGGACGATCCTCGAAGTGCTGGTCTGCACAAACCTGAGCCGAACGCTTGGATTTGCCGTCCTTGGGCGACTTCACGTTCTCCGTGGGCAGCGCCGCAACATGCTCATCGAAGCAGACGGTGGGGCTCTCACGGCCGAGCTCCGAGCGCGTACGACAGCGCGCAAACGGATCATCGGCGCTCTCATCGTGACAACGCAGGCAGGCCTTCTCCGGGATGGTCGGCACCACCAGCGTGCGTTCGCTGTGAAACGAAAGGCCTTCCACCGTGCGTTCGCCGAAGGTGGAGTAGCGCACGGCGTCGCCTTCTTCGGGGAAGCGCACGCCGCTCTGCGAGCCGTGAATTTGGTGGCAATCCACACAGCCGAGCTCGCCGCGTTTGCGCAGCTTGCTGTGGCCGGCGCGGGTCGAAGGATGAGCGCCGTGACAACTCTCGCAGGCCTCCAGCGCGTTCTCTTTGAAGCTGGAACTGCCGCTTTCTGCGCCGCCGTGACAACTCTTGCACGTGAGCTTGGCCTTCACGTGCGAAGGCGTCAGCGGACCGGGGCCGCTCGGCGTCGCTAGCGAGCCGGAGGAGAACGCCAATCCCAGCCCCAGGCCCACGCAGCCGGTGAGGCCGGCGACATAGGCTGGGCGCACGCGCGTTACGTCGCTGGCGGCGCGCGCACGTTTCGCCGCCGGGCGCTTCTCCGGCTCAGCCAGCTCCTGCGCGACGAAAAGCGTCTTGTTCTCTCGTTTGGCGGTCATGGCGCTATTGCCTGCACGATGTGAAGGATGAGCAAGAGCAGCGTCATGCACGAGAGCACGATGTGAATCGGCAACAGCACCCGCAGGCTCGCGTTCAGCCCGCGCACCAGCGGCCAGGCGGCGAGCTCCACGCTGATGCGCACGAGCTCATGCAGGCCTTCGAGTCGATCGGGCGCCGGCGCTGAGAGTTGGGCCTGAATTTGCGCCTCCAGCCGGCTCGCTTCGGCGCGCAAATCCCGGCCGGAGAAGAGCAACGCGAGCCCGGCGGTGTGCGACCTCGCGTAGGGCAGCAGCACCTTCTCCGCGACCTTCTTGAGCAGCGCGTCTTTGCCCGAGAGACCCTTGTACAGCCGCGTACCGAGCTCCTCCTTCTCCTGCTGCAGGTTCTCCGGCAGGAGCGGCTTGCGCTCCAAACGCGCGAGCCTGCGCGGCACGAGCCAATACAGCGCTGCCAGCCCAGCGCCGGAGAGCGCCGCTCCACTGAGCGTGAGCGTGAGCAGCCCACCGAGCGATCCGGGCAAGAACACGAACTTCGGCGCGTGCCACGGAACTGCGGCGAGTAGCGCCAAGCCGAGCAGCGCGTGCGCGCGGTAATGCGCTGCCGTGACGCTGACCACACGGTTGGGCTCGCTGACCGCAGCTTTGCGGCGCCTCGCGCGGGCGAGCCACACGAGGCCGCGTTTGGGAACGCTGTAGCCTAAGAGCGCCAGCACCAAGCCACCGGCGATCCAGCCCGCCGCGTAGCCTCGGCCGGCGCCGGCGCTGAGCAGCCCACGGCTGTGGAGGAGCGCGCCCACGCAGCTCACCGTGAGCGTGGCCACGCCGAGCGCGAGGTTGCGTATGAGGCCGCTCGCGAGCCAGCGGCTGGGCCCGTTGGGAACGGCGGCGCTGGCTGCAGCTGGCGCAGTGCTCAACGGCTTGCCGAGCGCGCCGGCGATCTCGCTCCAGTCGTCTTTCGGATGCACGCGCACGATCGCTGAGACCGGGCAAACGCGGACGCACATCGGGCCGCCTTCCTGCTCGCGACAAAGATCGCATTTGTCGGCGACGTCGCTCGAGACGGTGCCTTGCGGTCGCGGATCCTCTGGCGCCCGCGGCTTCATTTGAATGTTGTCCCAGGGGCAGGCCTTGGCGCAGGCGCCGCAGCCGGTGCACAGCTCTTTGCGGATGAACACTTCGCCGCGCGCGTCTTTGGCGATGGCGCCGGTCGGGCAGCCGACCATGCAGGCGGGGTTGTCGCAGTGTTGGCAGGAGTTTGGCAGTAGGTAGTGCGCGCTGGCGAAGATGTTCGGTTGCTCGGACTGCGCGGGTTCCGGCTCGCTGCGTGGGCGCAGAAGCTTGTCGCCTTCGCGCAGCAGCCGACTCTCACCGTACAGCGAGGCGCAGGCCCAGGCGCAATGGCCGCAGCGGACGCAGGTATCGAGGTCGATCAGCAGCAAACTGCCGGCCACTTGCATGCGGTAGAGATCGCGGAACACATGCTCGGTCGCGTGTTTGGCGGCGCCACCGACGAGTTCGCGTTGCCGTTCGAGTGTGTCGCTTCCAACTTTGCGCAGACCAGCGAAGAGACGCTCGTCGAGCTTGGCCAGGCCGCGTACCACGCGGGCTGGTATCGCGAGCACGGTGGAAGGCCCGTTGGCAACGGCCGAACTCGTGCGCACCGTGGCTGTTTCAAGCTCCTGATCGCCGAAGAAATCTCCACGGCCGAAGTACGCGTGCACGCGTGCTCGGCCCTCGCTCTCGACCTGCAGCTGAATCAGCCCGTCGCCCACGATGAACAGCGAGGTGGAGGCGTCGCCTGCGCGATACAGCGTCTGACCGCGCTCGAAGCTGTGATAGCTGACGGCGTCGAGCAGCGCGTCGAGCTCGCTTTCGCCGATGCTCTGGCCCAGCGGCGTCGCCGCGATCACGTCGCGCGCAGCAGCTCGCTTGAGGGTGCGCTCGGTCTTCTCGAGCAGCTCGGCCCGGCCCAAACGAACGATGGCGCGCCGGAAGAGGTGGACCGGGATCTCGACCACCTGCGCGCGCGTGACGGCGCGTGCTTCCACCTGGCGGGGTACGCCGGCCATCGCTTCTTCACCGAACAGCTCGCCTTCGCGCGGCGAACGCACGCGCATCGGTGGCTCGTTCGAGCGCGCGCGGGTCGCGCGCAGCTCGAGCGAGCCGGACGCCACCACGAAGAAAGAGTCTGCGACGGCGCCCTGCTCGAACACGACGCTGCCCGGCGCGAACTCGAGCAGCCTTCCGGCTGCCTCGAATTCGCGCATGGCGCGCGCGTCGAGCCCGCGAAAGATGGCCGCGCTCCAGACCGACTTCGGCCACCCTTGGGCTGCCGCTTGCACCGCCGAGCTCATCGCGCGAGCTCGGCCTCGCGCGCATCGAGCTCGACGAGCTCGATGCGCTGCCACATCGAATCATCCATCAGCGGGCCGGAGGGCCTGCGCCCGAGCCGCGCCATTTGCCGCTCGTACTCGATGAAGGCGCGAATCAAAAACGGCGGGAAGGCTCGAAACATCAGCCGTGCGCGGACCTTGAGCGGAAATACAGCGGCGCCCGGGTCGAGCACGTACGTGTAGCGCAGTGGCACCTCCGGCGGCGCCGAGCGGGTATCGATGATCGCGTCCGGCGCCTTGAGTTGGCCGCGCGAAGCGTCCAGCGAGCCCACCGGAAAATAGGTCTCGAACAGGTTGTGCCGATCATCGAGGTTGGAGCTGCAGACGCCGCTATCGAGATCGTAGTTGCCGTCGGTGAAGCGGTCTGCGCGGAAGATGCCCTGGCCCGGCCCCGGCTGACACGAGCCGTCGGCGGCGATCACGCCGATGCAGGTCACGCAGCGAAGAAAGCCGTTTTGTAGGTTGATGAGGCCCTTGCCGCTGAAGCGCGTGCCTCCGAGTTCGGGCGGTGGGGTCCACTCGGGGTTGTCCGGCCCGTTGCGGATGTCGGCGCCAAACAAGCCGATCGGCCGGCCCTGGCCGTCGAGCAGGTTCGGGTCGGTGTTGATGCGAGCAAAGACCTTGTCGCGCAGATCTTCGTCGTTGCGATCGACGCGACCGACTTCGTACACCGTACGACCGCGCGCATCTTTGACCTCGAGGTGCACCCAGATCTCGCGCTCTTGGCTGAAACCCGCTGGGGCTCGGTGGCCTGCACCAATATTCTCGAGCTCGATCGGAATGACGATCTCGCGGCCGCTCTTGGTTGGCTTTTGCAGTTCGAAGCGGAAGGTGGCGCGCAGCAGTGCGTCGCGACGGGCCTTGGCCGAGACCGGGATCTGCGCGAGATCATGTGCGGCCTCATCCAATAGATCGCGCGGGTATTCGCGGGAGAGCGGTAAATCCACGCCGCTGAAGAAGTGCGTCGTGACCGCGGTCTTCTTGCTCGAGCCGAGCGCGATGCGCCCCTCGGGGTAGACGCCGGGTGCGCGCTTTTCAAAGCGAAAGCCGTCGCCACAAAGTTTGTCGCCCTCGTCGCCAGGCGCTTCGGTGCATACGCCGGGAAACGCCGACATGTGGCAGTCCTGGCAGGTGGCGGCCTCGCGACCTTTACGCTTTTGTAGCGAGGCCCACTCGGTCCATTCGGTGTAGCCGTTGCGCAGCCGTTTGAAGTTCTCGCCCTTGTTGCGGCCGACGGCGTCGGTGCCGAACAGCCGCACGTCGTGGCAGCTGCCGCAGAACTCGCTCGACTTCAGGTACTTGGAGGTGGATTCGTCATGCAGGCGATGCGGGATCTCAACGCCGTCCGCGGAGTTCGGCCCGCCCTCGCGGCGGCCCAAGAACAGCTCCTCGCTGCGCAGGTCATAACCGCTGTTACCGATGCCGAAGACGCGCCGCCGATCTTCGGGGCGGGCCTCGAATACGCGGCCGGTGAGGAAGGAGGTCCAGCTGGGGTTGCCTTGATAGCCGCGGCGGGAAGGGTCCACCGGGCCGTGCGTTTGGTGACAAGAGCCGCAGCCGATGCCGTCGAGTCCGCCGGGACCGAGCAGATCGCGCACGGGGTGAAGGGAGCGAGCATCGCCGCCGCGACCTTGCCACGCGGGTATTCGGTTCTCTTGGCTCTCGAGCGGCGCGTGGCAGTTGACGCACCAGTGCTCCCCGCCGGTGCCGGTGGTTTGAAAGCCTGTTTGTTCGTTGCGGCAGGCCGTGCGCGGATCGGCCTTGCGCAGCGCACCGGCGCCGTTGGGGCAGGCGAAGTCACGACCGAATTGCTCCTGAATCAGCGACTCGAGCGAATTGAAGAGCGGGCTCTTCGCGGCGTGGCCCATCACGCTGCGGCGCCATTCGTTGGCTTGACGGGCGTGGCACGAGGCGCAGTCGTTGGCGGTGAACTCAGTCGGCTTTAGGTTCGCTTGTTCTTGGCCGGCCTGCGCGAGCGGCGCGTTCGGCTTGGGCGCAGGCTCGAGTTGCGCCAGGGCCAGTGCGGTCGCGGCGAGCGCCAGCGGCAACGGCCATAGGCGCTGCCAGCGCTGCCACTTCGCTGCGGGGGCTTGGGGCCTGAGCGGCGGCGCGACTGGTTCGGGCGGAGCGGATCGTTCGCGCGGGACGGGAACGGCGAGGCCTTGGGCTGCACCCGACGGCTCGCGCTTGCGCGGCGCGATGACGATATCACCGCCGTGCACGAAGCGAGCAAGCGCATCGGCTACGGCCTCTGCGCTGGCCGGCCGCTCGGCTGGAATTGGTGATAGCAGCTTGAGCGTCAGCGACTGCAGGCCGGGGGGCAGGGCTGCTGCGACGGCCTCGGGGAAGGGGGGGGGAGCTCCGCGTGCGGCCTCCATCGCGCGGCGCAAACCAGCGCCGCCAAAGGGATGCGAGCCGGTCAACATTTTGTACAAAATCAGCCCCAAGACGTACAAATTTGCTGACTCGTCGAAGGGCGCGCCATCGGCCTGATCCGGCGGGCAATAGAGCGGCGGTGGGCTCTCGTGCCGTGGCTCGGCGCCGAGCATCCCCCGCACTTGGCCCTCGCAAGCGAGCTGCGCTCGACCTTCGTGCACCAGCACGTTGTCCGGCGCGAGCGGCCCGGGAAAGCTCGGTTGCGCCAAGGCCTCGGCTACGTCGAGGGCGAGTCGCAGCGCATGCTCGATCGTTGGGGGCTGCGCCTTTTGCAGCGCGCTCAGCGTGCGGTCGGCGGCGATGCGGGTGAGCCAAACGCCCTCGTTGTCGCGGCCGATCTCGAGGAAGCCGGCGCGCTTTTGGCGCGCGAGCGCGTGTAGTTTCGAGGCCAGCTCGCTTTGTTCGACGCCGAGACGATAGAGCCGCTGCCCGCCCTCGATCGGGCTCACGCGTGCGCAGCCGATCGTCTCGTGGGGGCCGATGCTGGCCTTCGCCTCGGCCTGCCGAATCATCGGCCCTTGATCGGCTTGGCAGAACGCTCTGCGGAGAGCGCGGGGCTCGGCGCTTTGGCTTTGCTGACGCTAGCGCGAACAGCGTAGGCGACCGCGCCGGAGAGCAGCGAAAGTACGACGATGATGGCGATCGCGAGGCCGCGTGGGATCTCGCGCGGCTTCTCTTTGTGATCCAAGAGCGCGATGGTGTCGGCGCGTGGGGCTTTGGGCGGAGCGGGCGCTGCAACTTCGCTCGGGGGCGCTCCCGAGCGCACCGCGCTACCAGCGTCTGCGCGATAGGGGGCCGCATCTGCGCTACGCGGCGAGGAGACCGGCCTTTCTGCGGCTCGCGGCGAAGAGACAGGCCGTTCGCCGTCTTGTGATGCGGCGGCGCCCAGCGAGAGGCGAGGGGATACCATGGTTGCGCGGCTGCGTTCGCGCCCACGCGGGCTCTGCGGGCTGCTCTTCGTCGTCCCCAAGGATGACCCGCCCGAGGGAATGAAGGGCTCGAGCTCCTGGACGATATCGAGCGCCAGATACGGGCGATCTTCCGGCGCCTTTTCGAGTAGACGGAAGAGCAGGCTTTCCACTCCCTGCGGCAAACCCGCGCGCACCTCGGGCGAGAGCGCGGGCGGCTCGGCCGTGCACTGAAGGTTGAGCAGCTGACGCGGCGAACTCGAAACGAAGGGCGGGCGGCCTTCGAGCAGCTCATACAGGATGAGCCCCAGACAATAGAGGTCGGAGCGATGATCGATGGTGGTGGCATCGATCTGCTCGGGGCTCATGTACTGCAGCGTGCCCACGCTCTGCGTGTTGGTCTGGTTCATCGCCTCGATCACTTTCGCGATGCCGAAGTCCATCACCTTGATGGTGCCGTCGCTGGTGACCATGATGTTCTCCGGCTTGAGGTCCCGATGAATCACCGGCGGCTGCTGGCCATGGGCCGCTGCCAAAGCGTCTGCGGTGGCGGCGATCACTGCGACGGCGTCGGTCCAGCTGAGCCGGCCGCGGTCCGAGATGACGCCGCGCAGCGTTTTGCCGTCGAGGTACTCGAGCACCATCACCAGCTCGCCGCCGACCTCCAGGCTCGACAGGCTGCGCACGATGTTGGGGTGCTCCACACGCGCGAGGATCTGCATCTCGTTCAGGAACAGCCGGCGCGCCTGCTCGCTCTTCGAAAGCTCCGAGTGCAGCACCTTGAGGGCCACACGACGCTTGCTGAGCCGCTCCTCCCCCTCGTAAACCTTCCCCATTCCGCCTTCGCCAATCAGGCGGCGAACGAGGTAGTCACCCATTTGCTCCATGCTCTCGGTGTCCTCTTCCAGAGCTAGGGCAAGGTCTGCGGTGAGCGAGATAGCCACGGGTACGAGCGAGTAGCCGTCAGCTCAGCATTCGTGACGAAGTTTCTTGGTCGCCTCACAAATCCCCTTTGGCTCAGCCTGGTTGGACCAGGCGGCTGTGCGAATGCTTGGCTATTGCCGCACACAACGCAACATCTCTCCAGTCAGGCTGGCCGCCCCCTTGGGGCAGCTGACGGCAAGGGCGGTTTTTCCGTCGGATTCTTCGTGCGGCAGGAGCCAGTAGTGACAAGCGCTGCTGCCCTCGATCTGGAAACTGGAGGTACGTACGTTCCAGATCTTGGTCGCCTGGCCGTCCACCACCAGCTGCTGCGGGTTGCTCGAGTCCTTGGACTCTGCGGCTGGGCCCTTGAAATCGAGCTTGAAGAGCCCGCAGTTCCAGGGACCGCGCAGCTCGTCGAGCGAGCGTGTTTCGTTCTTGTGGAGCTCGCAGTAGCGCGCCTGCGAGAAGCTGCTTTCGCCTTTGGCGAGGTTGCTTAGCTTTTCGCATTGGCCGCTCTCCGAAAGCTCGTTCTTCGCGGCGAACTTGGCGTGCTCGCAGGCTGGGCTCTCGGGGCCGCAGCTCTCGCAACGGAACTGCCAGTAGCTGGGACAAGGCGGATCACAAGCGAGCAGCGGCAAGGTAAGCAGCGCGGCTAGGGCAAAACGCACCACCTCCTGGTATCACAGGCTCGGCTAGGTCGTTGGATTGCGCGCACACGGGCACGCCTTTTCACCGCGCCGATACCTGCGGTAGCGTGGCGCGTGACCGCGAGCGCCACCAAAGAAAAACGCCGCATAGCGCGCTGGGACCCGAGTCTTTTCGAGCGCCATTCGCTGTTTGCGCCTCTGCTTCCGTTCGCTTCGCGCTTCGCGGCGTGTGCTGAGTTCCCTTGCGTCGCCACCATCGACCGGGAGCTCAGCGCGTCCGCCGGGGTGAACTTCGTGGCGCAGCCTCCGCTCACGCGCAAAGAGCGTCGGATGGCAATTCCGTACGACCAGGCCATTCTCGCAGGCACGGTTCCAACGCGTGAGGGCTCGTGGCACGACTTCATGAACGCCCTCGTATGGGCCGCCTTCCCCAAGGCCAAGCTCGCCGTCCATGCTTTGCAAAGCCGATTGATTGAGCAGGCCAGCGCCGCGGGCATCGTCGGTCGGCGCACGCCTGCGCACGACGCCGTGGCGGTGCTCGATGAGGGCGGCGTGCTGCTCTTGCACGGCGAACAGGCGCCCTCGGCCTCCGCCGCCGAGACGATCGCTGCGCTCACCACGTGGGCCACGAGCGAGTCCGCCGCGGAGCCTCCTCTTCCACTCACCGCGATGGTGTTCGGGCATGGCGTCTTCGAGTCGGTGGCGATCGAAGGGCCTTGGCCGCTCGTGCGAGCGGCGCTGCTGAGCGTCTCGGCTCAACAATCGGTAGACCAGCGGCTGGCCGAGTGGCTCATGAGCGCTGACGCGCCAACTGGGCCAAAGAGCTTGTTGCCCGTATCTCCTGGTCGGCTCGCTCGGCTGCTCGGGGGGCTCACCCGTGTTTGACGCCCTGTGAAGTACGCGTCTCTGATCGAACCCTGCTAGCTTCACGCCTCTATGCGCGAACTTCCACGCGTCGGCTTGAGCGTCATCGCCCCGTGTTTCAACGAGGAAGCCAACGTGGCGACGCTCGCGCGCCGCTCCCTGGCAGCGTTTAAGGCTCTGCCCGTACCAGCAGAGTTACTGCTGATTGACGATGGTTCTCGTGACGGGACCTGGTCGGCGATCGAACGTGTGACCGCGCAAGAGCCCGCTGTGCGTGGGGCTCGGCACGCGGTCAATCGCGGGATCGTCGGCGGTTGGAAGACTGGACTCGAGCTTGCTCGATACGACCTGGTTTGCCTGATTGATTCGGATCTGCAGAATCGGCCCGAGGATATCCCGCGCTTGATGCAGGCCTGGACCGAGCACGATACCGACCTCGTGCAAGGCGTGCGCAACCCACAGCCAGGCGAGGTCCGCACGGTGTTCTCCAGGGCGCTCAACCTACTCCTCAATGCGTCCTTCGGGATGAACCTGGCGGACAACAAGAGTGGTTTCATTCTCACCCGCCGCGCGACGCTCGCAGCGCTGCTCGAGGATGCTCAGGGCTACCGCTACTTCCAGAGTCTGATCGGCGTCGCGGCTGGCGTTCGTGCCCTCCGCTTTCACGAGGTGCAGACCCAGTTCGAGCTGCGCCAGGCCGGTACTTCGTTTCTCGGTCGGTATCCGCTGGTGGTCTCTGCGAGGGTGCTCACGGAGGTTCTACGCTACAGGATCCACACTCTCCAAAAGCGCTCGTCACTGTAGGATGACGCCCATGGACCGAGCCGATCTCGAACTTCTCGTGGACCCCGAAACGTCCGCTCCACTCACGCTTGAGCCGCTGAGCGCGGATGCCGGTTTGGTGATGGAGGGCACCTTGGCCTCGGGCTCCGGCCAGCGGTTCGAGGTGCGCGAGGGCATACCCAGCTTCGTTGCCAAGGAGACGATGGATGAGCAAACCGTGCGCTCTTTCGACGAAAAGTGGGAGAAGCACAAGACCTATCGCGAGGAGACCCGCGCGTTTTACACCGAGTGGTATTTGGCGCGCTTTGGCTTCGGTGATCGCGCTGGGCTCAGCCGTTTTCTGGAGGACAAGAAGCTCATCCTGGACGCTGGCACCGGCGCGGGCCGCGACGCTGCGAACTTTGTCGAGCTAGCCCCGCAAAGCCGTGTCTTCGGCATCGATACAGCCTGGCACGCGCTTGTTACCAGCGCACGCAACGCACGCCAGCAGGCCGACACAAGACCTCAAGCTCGGCTCGTCCATGCCGACATCCATCGCTTGCCCTTTGCCGACGGTACGTTCGACTTCATCAACTGTGATCAGGTGATCCACCACACGCCTGAACCACGGGTTGCCTTCGAGGCGTTGGCGAGGAAGCTCCGCGTCGGTGGCGAAATCGCTGTCTACGTCTACCGTAAGAAGTCGGTCATTCGAGAGTTCACCGACGACTACGTGCGTGAGCGCATCAAGCATGGCTCGTTCGAAGAAGCGCTGGCCGTCACCTCGGCAATCACGAAGCTCGGAAAGGCTTTCGCTGAGCTGAATCAGCGTGTTCGAATCGAGGAAGACCTAACTGTGCTGGGTATCGAGAAGGGGGAGTACGACGTGCAGCGTTTTCTCCATTGGCACGTGCTCAAGTGCTTCTGGAACCCATCGTTCGACTTCTTTACCAACAATGTCGTGAACGCCGACTGGTATCACCCTGTGCACTGTCATCGCTTCACCCCTGAAGAGTTCCGCACGTGGTTCGAAGCGTGGGAGATTCAGGCGTGGGATGAGCAAGAGGCGGGCATCTCCTGTCGCGCGAGGAAGCGCTAATGTGTGGCTTCGTCGGCGGGGTAGACACGCGCATGAGCCTCGCCAATCTGCAGCGGCTCACCCACCGCGGGCCGGACCAGATTGACTTTACGACCCGCGTTTGTGGCGGGCGCCAACTAACCCTCGGTCAGGTGCGCCTGTCGATCGTCGACCGTCGCGATATCCCTTTGCCGATTTCGGTAACGCGTGGAGATCGCTCGGCCACGATCTTGTTCAACGGGGAGATCTACAACTGGCGCGAGCTTCGTGCCGAGCTCGAGCAAGAGGGCTTCTGCTTTCAGACCGAGACCGACACCGAGGTCGCGCTGGCTGCCTACTTCGCTTGGGGAGAGGCCTGCCTCAACCGCTTCAACGGTATGTTCGCCTTCGCGATCTGGGACGGGCAACGCTTCTTCTGCGCACGCGATCGTCTTGGCAAGAAGCCTTTCTTCTACCGATCTATCGGTGGGCGTTTCGAGTTCGCCAGTGAGATAAAGGCGTTCTCCGATTTGGTCTTCGAGGGCAACGAGGTGTTCGACCTGTTCGAGTTCTGCCCGGACGAGCACACACTCTTTCGGGGGATCTTCAGTCTTCCTCCGGGGCACCTTCTGGTGTTCGAGCCGGGGCGCGACACTCTCGAGCGTCGGGCCTACTGGAATCTCCCGATCTCGATGGGGCAACGACTCAGCGATCCGGAAGAGGCCGTGGACCGATTTGTGGAGCTTCTAAGCGACAGCGTGAGGTTGCGCATGCGTGCGGACGTTCCGGTGACCGCCTTTCTCTCCGGCGGCCTGGACTCCACGTTGATCGCGGTGTTGGGCAACGTAAAGTCGGCCTTCACCTGTCAGTTCGATGAGTTCAAAACGACCATCGACGAGGAGCTGTACGCTCGTGATTTCGCCGACCGGATGGGCATCGAGCTCACGGTGGTTCGTCCCACCCGTGCGCAGTTCATGGAGGACCTGCCCAAGCTAGCTTGGCATCTGGAGCAACCAACGGGGTCGTTCAGCGTCTTTCCACTCTATCGGCTGGCCAAGGCTGCCCGTGAGGCGGGCTTCGTCGTGACCCTCTCGGGCGAGGGCTCCGACGAGTTGTTTGGGGGCTATGTCCGTAATGAACTCTTGGCGCGCAAGGCGCTCGACGAGTCGGACCCGAAGGTTGCGAGCTATCGCTCGATGTTGGAACGCTTCGAGGGCTCTCCGCTGGACCGATTCTGTCGCATGGCTTCGCGTACCGGACTTTCAGGGGCGGCCCTGATGAAGGGCTACTTGATGCAACACTGGAGCGGTCACAAGTCGGCGATCGAAAATGTCGCGACGATCGAAACTCGACTGTTCTTGCAACCTCTCTTACAGATGGCGGATCGCATGACGATGGCGGTCTCGCTCGAGGCCCGCAATCCGTTCCTCGACTACCGCTTGGTCGAGTTTGCCTTCACGCTGGACGACTCGCTGCGCATCAACGAAGGTCGCGGTAAGTGGATCGTGCGCAAGGCCGCCGAGCGGCTATTGCCCAAGGGGGCGCTCGCGCTCGAGCGCAAGGTCAAGCACGGCTTGCCCACGCCGATCAACGAGTGGCTGCAAGGGCGACCCAGCTTCGATCGTAAAGTGTGGAACTCGTTTCTTACGGCCGAGTGCATGAAGAGCCTGCTCGGGAGTGTCTCGTGACAGCTCCTTCATCGAAGGGTGCTTCGTGTGTTGGCCGAGATCGCACGGCGCGCCGGTGCTGTTTCCTAGTGCGACTTCGCGGCTGAGGTTGCGAGCTCTAGCTCGCATCGGAGGTCTAGATTGTCCGCGCTGCTTTCGATTGCCACGGTGAAGATGCTGGGCTCATGGTTGCGTGCCGGCTTGCACCGCACCGGCTCGCCAGCTTCGGTCTTGGCATCAACCACCGCACGCAGCCCCGCACACGAGCTACGTTCCAGGGCGAGGGTTGCCGGAATCGTTTCAGGGAGTGGTACCACTCGACCAAAGCGGTCTGCACCCAGGAAGCCGACATGCAGCTCACCGCGCGCGGGGGTTCCGCTCAGCGCGATCCGCGCCGTACAGCCTGTGAAACTGGCTATCAAGAGCCCGCGATCCCGCCACTCGACCGCGAAGCCGTGGGCGAGGAGCGCGACGACGTCTCGCTCCTCGCCGTAGAACAGGAAGTCGTCAAATCCGGGGGCAAACGAAGCGAGTCGTGCGAGCTCGCGTGCGCGCACCTCGTCATCCGCGCCTTGAGCGAAGTAGGTCCCGTAGTCGCGTACCGGTGTGTTGGGAGCTGGACGGTCGGGGCGCCGGGTGACGAGGTGAACGTTGGGCATTGAGTCAAAGCCGTAGGGTGTGATCGCGGAGCGATCGATGGCGTAAAGGTGCCCGACATTCATGATGTAGGCAGCAGAGGGCGTGCTGGGATCACGACGGCGCTGATATTCCCCTGAGATCTCTACGCGAGCGATGACAGGAAGCAACGTTCGACCTGGAGCTGCCTTGCTTTGGCCAAGCGCCGCGTAAAGCGGTGCCTCGCTCGCAGCGTGCTCAAGGTAGTGGTGGGCGACCCATCCGTTGGAGGCGGCGGCAAACAACGCGAACAACACTGCGGCGCTCGCGTGCAGCTTGGCCGGGAGGCGCTCGAGCGGGACGAGCGGGATCAGCGCAAGCACCGCAATGGGGGTGAAGCGCGGTTGGAAGTATTGCCAAAATTGTGAGTGCATCGGAGTCAGTGCGACTCCGAGCAGACCAATGAGTGATACCCCCAAGAGGGCACCGACGCGGCGGTCGCGTGGACCGGTCGCGAGCTTAAGAAACGTAGCGAGCAAGCCAACCGTCGCAAGAACGAGCACAAAGGCGCTGCGCCCCGCAGGTCCTGGTAGAAACCAGCGGCCGAAGCCCTCGAGGCGCTCCACGAAGGAAAGGTCCAGCCCGGCCTGTGCAGGTGCTTTCGCTGCAGCGTCCTCCACGTTGACCTGAGCCAACAGGGTCACGAGCACGGCTGGAGAACAGCCAAGCACCACGCCGCCCACTTCGCGTGCGACGTGCTCGCGAGAGCTGTGAAGCGAGCGCGTGATGAACACCGCAACCGATGCAAACTGCCCCCCGAAAGGGTGGTACACGCAGGCCGCGAGAATGCATGCGTAGATCGCAAGTTCGCGACGCAACGACCATCGCGCGTGCGTGAGCGATAGTCCGATCGCAATGAAACCGAGACCAACGCTCCCGGCGTAGTTGACGAAACCCATGTGACTCGTCCATTGCCAGGCGGCTCCGAGCGCGACCAACCCGAGGGCTGTACGTCGGGGATCGAGCGCGCGCGCGATCAACGTCAGCCCAATCGGCATCATCAGAACGCCTAGAAGGGCGGCTGCCGCGTAGGCTGTGCGCCACGGCAGCACAAGCTCGAGGGCACCGTAAACCAGCGCGAACCCGAGCGCAGTTACGGGGGTGGAACGGGCGAAGTCATGGCTGAAAGCATCGTCGGTTGCGTGAGCAAACAGGTGGGAGGCGTAAAGATTCTTCGGGCCGTCGTGGCAGGGCACCACTGGAACGCCGAATAGCGCGATGAGCAACGGTATGAGCGCAAGCAAGACCAATGCGCTCGGGCCTGCCGAGGCGCGGAGACGTGCAATCACGACTCCTCATCCGCACGTAAATGCCACTCAACCTGAGCTCGCAAGCCGTCCTCGAGGGAGGTCTTGGGGCTGTAGCCAAGCAGTTCTCTTGCGCGAGAAGTGTCAGCGTGGGTGTGGTCCACGTCGCCCTTCAACGCCGCAACATGCTGCAGCTTCAGGGGTGTCCCGAGGATGCGCTCGATCAGTGCGAGGGCCTCGAGCACCGTGACGCGCGACCCGCCGCCTACATTGAACGCACCGGTCACGTCGGAGTCGAGTGCGAGGAGGTTGGCTTGGACAATGTCGTCGACGAACGTAAAGTCACGCGTCTGCTGGCCGTCGCCTCGCACGAGTAGCTTCTCCTCGCGGCGCGCTGCCCGGATCATCTTGTGCCACGCCATGTCCGGACGCTGCCGAGGGCCGTACGCGGTGAAGTAGCGCAGCGTAGCGGCCGAGAGACCGTGGTTCGTGCGGTAGAGTTCAACCAGATGTTCCCCAGCGAGCTTGGTTACGCCATAGGGTGAATGCGGGGCGCAGCGTGCTTGCTCAGCCGTCGGTAGCGGCACTGCGTTGCCGTACACCGAGGAGGACGAGGCATAGATGAAGCGCTCGATGCGCGCGCTCACAGCCGCCTCGAGCAGGCGCTGGGTGGCGACGACGTTGTTGTCGGCGAAATCCCTGAAGGCCGTACCCCAACTCTGGGTAACCCCGGGCTGGCCAGCGAGATGAAGTATGCCGGTGACGTCTACCAGCAAAGGTGCGAGCGGCGCAGTGCACAAGTCAGCCTCAATCAGGGTGAAGCGCGGGCTCGTGCGAAGCTTCGCTACGTTTCGCTCCTTGATCGAGCGATCGTAGTATGGCGTGAAGCTGTCGAGCCCGAGCACGTCGAAGCCAAGCCCGACCAACTGCTCGCTGAGGGCCGCGCCGATAAACCCCGCGGCGCCAGTCACAAGCAACCTTCGACTCTTCATCGATCGGATCCTAAGTCAGTCAAACGCTTGGCCCCGCTCACAGCGTTCGGAAGAAGTCGACGATCTGTGTTGTCCATGGATCGGTTGGCCAAACGTGGCCGCGGTCGTCACTGCACCAGATGGTTCGTTCGCTGCAGCCTTGGTACTCGACGCAAGGGCCGTCGGGGAGGGGCACCGTCTCGTTCGAGCAGCCGTTGGCGGCGATCCAGCCGTCCCGGCCAGGCACGATGTAGCTGGCGTAGTATTCGTCGGCCGTCCCACCATAGAGCCAAACCGGGTGCGGGGCGCCGCAGGAGTAGTTGAGCGATATCGCCGCCGCGCCGTCGACGATTCCGTCGCACAAAAGCCGGCTCGACATCATCGCGCCGGAGCTCATACCGTCGGCAAAGGTGCGCGACTCGTCGATGCAGTATTCGCCGGCGACACGCTCGAGCACGTGCTGCACGTAACTCACGTCGATCGCCGTCATGTTGTAGTCCCAGCAGCTCGCGAGCGCCTTGGGGTAGACGAAAAGCAGGTCGCTTTGGCCAGCGGTCACTTGCGGCGCCGTGTTGGAACGCGCGCCTTGCGGTGAGCCGCCGCAGCCGTGGAGGCCGAGCACCACACGCCGCTGAACCGCCGGATCGAAGCCTTCGGGGACCTCCACGCAGAAGCTCCGCGCGTTGCCTTCGAAGGTCTCGTCGAAGCAGGTAAACCCTGGGGCGTGGGCTGTGCCGCAGCCGGCCGAGCCCGGACCCGGCTCACTTCCTCCCTCCCCGCTCCCGCCTCCAACCGCGCTAAGTGCGCCTGCACCGCCGCTGCCAGGGTCTGCACCGCCGCCACCGCTATTGCCCGCGCCACCTACGTTCGTCGAACCGGCAGATCCCCCGGTGGCGCTCGCTGCTCCACTTCCGCCGGAGCCTTCGTCGTCACAGCCAACGCTGAGAACCAGAAGCAAACCAATAAGCCCATTGTAACGATGCATCTGGTCGACCGTATCTGCCGTCGGCGCCGACCTCAAGCGCAGCGGAGATTCGAAAGAGCGCGGCACGGCTCCTTCAGAGCTTCTTCTACAGAAACACCGTCGGCTTTCTCAGCGGTTAGGGAGCTAAACAAAGTGCCGTTCAGAGAGTAAGATCCATCCCTCATGAGCGACGTGCTCCATATCCCCAAAGGCGCCCGTGTTCGGTTCCCACGCCAAGAGAGCGAGGCTGCGGAGGCTCACGAAAGTTGGCGGGTCACGCAATCGCTCGCGTCGCGCCGGCCAAGCATCGAAGGGGCCAGCGCATCTGGGCGTGTGCTCGTCACTTTTCGCATGGCGCTAGGGTATCGCGAGACACTGGCCGCCATCGCGCGCGCTTCGGATCGACCGATGGGGGTGGTGATTGAGCTCATCCTGGATCACCCGCGGGCGCGCCTTCCAGAAGCGTTGCCAAGCGAAATCACCAAGCCGCGAGGTCGTCCGAGTGCTCAGGCAGGTGAGCACGCTTTCAATTGCGTGGTCGAACTCCAGGAGCACGGGCAATCGTTCTCCACCCAGCTGATCGGCCATTGGGCGGATCAATCGGTGTATCTGTCGCTCGCGCACGTAGAGCGAATCGAGGCGGCAGCGAGGCAAGCCGGGCTCAGCGCCGACCAGACCTTGGACGCTTTCATCGACAACCATCTCGCCGAGAGTTTGAAGCCTTAAGCAGGCCGGTAACTTGCCAATCGGCGCGGTGACGGTGTAAGGGCGCCCGATGGCAGCGCTATCGCGGTTATTGCTCGGCCTGCCACTGGGGTTGGCGCTCGTGCTAACGCCCGAGCCTTCCCTCGCTGAGGCGGCTTCAAAACGAAGCAAGCCTCGCGTCGAGAAGGTGACTCCGTCGAAGTCCGTGCTGAGCAAGGCCGCGAAGAAGGGTAGACCCACCCGCCGAGCCAACGAAGGCGCTGCAGCTAAACGGAACCGCGCTGGCAAACGCAACACAGCGCCTTCGCCGAACTCCCAGCGGCCGAGTCGCGCAGCAGCGCTTACACTACTGGACCGCGCCATCGCCTGCCCGTCGGACATGGTTGCTGTCGCTGGCCGCGTTTGCGTCGACCGCTTCGAGATGAGCATCGTCGATGCAGCGAGTGGCGCTCCGTGGTCGCCCTTCTACACGCCCGATCCGGAGCGCGCCCGCGCTGTGTTCGAGTTTTACACGAGCGTCGATGCGCCTCCGACGCTGCTCGAGCATGCGCCGCCTCTGCCCGAACTGCCGCCCATTGCGATACTCCCGGTCGCGCGTTCGCTGAGCGGCGTGCTTCCTCAAGGCTATCTGTCCGCAGTACAGGCCGAGTCTGCGTGCGCCCGCGCCGGTAAGCGTCTCTGCAGCGAGTCGGAGTGGCTGACGGCCTGCCGCGGTGAAGCTCAGCGCGACTTCCCCTACGGCGACAAGTACGAGCGAGGGACGTGCAACGTGTACCGCGAGAGTCACCCCGCAGTGCTGCTCCACAACGATGCTTCACGCTTTCACGACGACCCGCGTAACCACTTGGTCGAGAGCGCCGGTCGCCCATTCCTTCAGCCAACCAGCGAGCAGTCGAGCTGTGCGAGCCGCTGGGGCGACGACGCAGTGATCGACATGGTCGGCAATCTCGATGAATGGGTGTCCGATGCCGAAGGCGTTTTCCTCGGCGGCTTCTACTCGCGAGGTGCGCGTTCTGGGTGCCTGTCGCGCGTCAGCTCTCACGCGCGCAGCTACTCGGATTACTCCACCGGCGCTCGCTGCTGCAAAGACCCAGACTGAACGCCGACGGGCAGCTCCACCGAAACCACAGTGCCGATGTCCGCCTGGCTGCGCGCCGAGATCTTTCCTCCGTGGGCCTCGACGATGCGCCGGCACAGCGAGAGCCCGATCCCGCTACCGCTTTGCATTTGACTGCGGTCGGTACGGAAAAATGGCTCGAAGATGCGGTCGAGGTCAGCCACGTCGATGCCGATCCCGCGGTCCTCGATCTCGATCACCACGGATTGAGCCGATCGCATCGCCCGAACGATGATCGGCTGGCCTGGTTTTGCAGGATTGTTGCAGTGTGTTGCAGTGCCCCGCCCGCTGGCTCGGGCCGCCTACCTAGCCCGCTTCAGCTTTGCGCAGCTTCTTTTCGAGCTTGCCCTTCACTCGCTCATGGATGCGCGAGGCGGTGCGCTTGACCACCTTCAGCTCGACGGCAATATCGTCCAGGGTCGCGTCATCGACGTAGTAGCGGCGGACAAAGTAACGCTCCTCTTCATCGAGCTCGGCGATTGCGGCGTGTAGAGCCTGCTTGCTGGTTTCTCGCTCGAGCTGGTCGTGAGGTGAGGGAACGTGTTCTGCGCGCTGGTTGAGCAGGGTGCCAACCGCCATCTCGGCAGCCTGACGACGTAACCAGGCGATGGTGCGCAAGCGCGCGTTCTCGGGCGAGTCCTCGAGTGCTTCCTCGAGCGTGAGGTCGCTCGGCGGCGCCGCGTCAGCGTCGTACTCGCGCAGCCCCCGGTTGATCGCGTTGTGCACCGAGCCGAAGGCCTCGCGCGTGGTGTCGCGAAGCATCGAGCCGCGAATGCGCTGGTAGGCGAAGCTTTCAAATGTGGTGCCCCGTTCCGGATCGAAGTTGCGTGCTGCGGTAACCGCGGCAGCCGAACCGACCGATACGAAGTCCTCGAGGGGAATTGTGCGGAAGCGTCGGGCCATCGAAGCTGCCAAGCCCTCGACGAGATGGGCAGCTGCTTGCACGAGCCGACGCTCGCGATCCGTTAGGGGCGTGCCTTGACTCATGATTTCTTGGCGATACCGAGGACAGTGCGGAGGTCCGCCGAAGCTTCTTTGCCCGGCGCTACCAAGTCTTCACTGCGATCCGGAGTTGGGTCGAGACGCACTTGGCGAAGCAGCTGTTGGCCCGCCTTGGTGATCAGCAGCCGATCCAAGAGCTCCTCACGCATGGCTTCGAACTCAGCCGGGCTGACGCTCGTCTCGAAACCGGCCAAGGCCTCATTCACCAGCTGAGCAGCTAACTCTTCGTCGCTCGCAGGGTCACTCATGATGGGAGTAAAAACGATAGCACGCATAGGTCCTCCACTTCAGTAGTCGTGAGGGCGCCGCAAACATGGACAGACTTTCCTTCGCGACCTCAAAATCGAGCCGAGCCCAGCTGGTTGCAGAGGATGATTCTTGTTGCTGCATCGGCGATCGGGTGCATAAGACGAGTCGTTCTCATGCACCCCCGCTCATTTGCTCCCGGAATCCTTGGCGCGCTCGCCAGCGCGGCAGGCGCGACCTTCGCTGCGCTCTCCACCCATGACTACGCGAGCCACCTCGATCGGCAGCTCCACGGTACGCATTGTTCCTTCATCCCTGGCCTGGCCGAGGCCAGCGCGGACAACGCCTGCACCAAGGCGATGTACAGCCCTTATTCGGCGGTGTTGAAGGAGGTGTTCTGGGGCGGCATTCCGATCAGTCTGTTCGGCCTTGGGGCGTTCCTGTTCTTTTTCGCCTTCAGCCTTTACCTCCTGCTGGCGAGGGAAGCGGCGTCCAAGCGCTTTCGTCTCGGGTACCTGTTGTGCACGATCGGCCCGGTACTCGCCTCGGTGCTAATGCTGGTGATCAGCCTCACCAAGCTCGGGGACGTGTGCAAGCTCTGCGTCGGTATCTACGTCTCGAGCTTCGCGCTCTTCGGCGCGGGCATCCTCGGGATGATTGGCGCGCAGAAGTCGTTCGGCGTCGTGGGCGCCATCCCGGGGCAGCCGCCGCCGGCACCTCCTCGCACCGTGGATGCTGACGCAACGCAAGCGGACCCGCAGCCTTGGCACCAAGCGGCCAAGGCGGATCCACGCAGCGTGTTACGTGGCGTCGACGAGAAGTCGCGCGCGGTCGAACCGCCGAAAGGCAGCGTGCTCGCTTTGCTCGGGTTGCCCGCCTTGCTCGGCCTCTCGTGTGCGCTGCCGGGAGGCGTCTATGCGGCCTCGTTGCCCGACTACAAGCCCATCATCAAGAGCTGCGGCAGCCTGACGACGCTGACCGAGAAGCACGATGCTCTCGTCAAACTCCCCACCAAGAAGCCGGTGCAACCCGCGTTATTCTTTGAAGACCCGCTATGCCCCACCTGCAAAGCCTTCCATGAACGTTTGGTCGAGGACGGCGTTTACGAGCAGCTGGACGTAACGGTGGCCATCTTCCCTCTGGATAGCGAGTGCAACTGGCTCTTGTCGCGGCCCATGCACCCCGGCGCCTGTGTTTTGGCGCGCGCCTTTCTCTGTGGAGACAAAGCCGGCAATGCCCGCGAGATCCTCGAGTGGTCTTATGAGAACCAGGAGGAGCTCAGCGCCCTCGGAAAGTCTGGCGTGGACAAGGTAAGGGCCAAGGTCGTCGGGCGCTTCGGCACTGTCGAGAGCTGCATTGACTCGGCTGAAACCAAGAAGCGGCTCGACCATGTGCTCCACTTCGCAGTGGCCAACAAGCTGCGGATCTCCACTCCTCAGCTGTTCCTCGGTGAGCAACGCATGTGTGATGAAGACACGGATCTCGGGTTGACCTACGCGCTTACGTTGTTGGCCCCCAAGGTGAAGCCATGAAAATGCCGGCGCTCGTTTCCGGATTGGTGTTTGTCGCTGTTTCGCTTGGTGGTGCCATCTACGTCGAGCAGCAGGTTGCCGCTTCCAAGGAGCTCCTACTCCATCCCGAGAAGGCGAAGGAGGAGGTCGCCAAAGCGCAGGTGGCGGTGGCCGACCACACCGACGCTGAGTACTGCACGCCCAAGTTCCGTGAGGTTCTTTCGCGCGTGGTGGACGCTTGTGGGCTCTCCGGTCAAGACGCACGGCGCGGCTGTGAACCGGTGGACGTGAAGAGCTTCGCCAGCATTTCCGACACCGACTTCAACGCTCTGTTCGACCCGTTGGAGAGTCGCGGGGGGATCCTGATGTTCGATGACAACTCGGACAAGCTGGATCCAGCAGCCAAGAAGCTGCTGCTACAAAAATGGGAGGAACGCAAAGGTGCGCGCTACTTCTTCATCGTGGCGCGGGCGTCGAAGAAGGGCGGGGCGGAGTACAACCGCCAGCTCTCGCAGCGCCGCGCCAACAGCGTGATGTTCGCGCTCGAAGAGGTAGCCGAGAAGGGCGACGAGCTCAGCTCGATGGTGGGCATGTTGTGGCTCGGCAGTGAGTACGCTCAGCTGCCGAAAGACTACTGCGGCTCGTGGAAGCACTCGCGGCCCGACAAGCCCTGCAATGAAGAGGCGATCAACCGCAGCGCCTTCATCTCTTGGGTCGACTGTCGGCTGTGAGGCACGTTCGCGCATGACCACGCGACGCGAGGTGCTGCTGTGCACCGCAGCTGGCCTGGTCGCAGCGTCGGGGGGCTTTGCGAACCCATCGGCGGCACGTATCGGAGCGGCCTCTGACTTCGGCCATTTGCTGCGGGACCCAGCGCGCTTGGCAGCGTTGCCTCGGCGCAATGTCGGGCGCGCTGACGTGGTGGTGCTCGGTGGGGGCGTCAGCGGTTTATCGGCGGCCTGGCGTCTGTCGCAGAGCTCGCTCGATGTCCGGCTGTTGGATCTCGAGGGCTCGCTCGGTGGCACGAGCACGTTTAGCGAAGACGGTGTTGTGCCGCATCCGTGGGGGGCGCACTACCTACCGGTTCCCAACCCCGAAGCGCGCGCAACCTTGCGGCTGCTTTCGGAGATGGGCGTGATCACCGGCTTCGATGCGCTCGGCCAACCGAAGCTCGACTCGCGCAGGTTGGTGCACGCGCCCGATGAGCGCATCTTCTACAAAGGCGCTTGGCACCCTGGGCTGATTCCGTTCGATGCTCTCACCGGTCAGGAGCTCCGCGAGCTCGATACGTTCTTGCGTTTGGCGCAAGTTGCAACCGCAGAGCGCGGCAAGGACGGGAGGCCGATCTACAACATCCCGCTGAGCCTCTCCTCGGCGGACTCAGCGTCGCTCGAGTTGGACGCTTGGTCGATGGCCGACTGGCTCTCCGCCCAAGGTCTCAACTCACCGTTCTTGCGCTGGTTCGTGCGCTACGCAACGCTCGACGACTTCGGCGCAGATCCCGAAGAGACCTCGGCTTGGGCTGGCCTTCACTACTTTGCTGCGCGCAAACACCGCAGTGAGGAGACGGCCGGGAGTCACTATCTGGTGTGGCCCGAGGGCAATGGTGCTTTGGTCAAGGCGCTGCAGGCGAGGCTATCGGCGCGCGTTGAAACGAGCTGTCTCGGCGTTTCGGTTCGCTCGAGCAAGGACGGTGTGACTGTTGGTTATCTCAAGCCTGGCGCGCAGGAAGTGTTTGAGGTCTCGGCGCGAGGAGTCGTCCTTGCCGTACCATCCTTCATCGCGCAGCGGTTGATCGATGCGTCGTTGCCTGCGCGCGTAAGCTCGCCGTGGTTGGTGGCGAACCTTCACGTTCGGCGTCCGCTCGCGCAGAGTGAAGCGTGGGATTCGGTGATCCACGGTGCCAGTGGCCTTGGCTACGTGGATGCATCGCACCAACTGACTGCGCCAACGGAGCGAACGGTGCTTACGTATTTTCGCGCGTACGGTGAAGCGGACGTCGCCCGGGTTCGCGCCGAGCTTTTAGCTGCTGGAAGCTATGACTTGGCCACCTCGGTGCTGGAGGATCTGCGCATTGCGCAGCCTCAAATCGGAAGCGATCTCGAGCGCATCGAACTCGTGGTTTGGGGCCATGCGATGCCGCGCCCGTCACCGGGCTTTCTCGCTTCGGCGTTGCGGCCACAGGTGCTGCTAGGCGAGCGAGTGACATGGGGCCACGTCGATCAAGCTGCGATGGGCCTGTTTGAAGAGGCGCAGTTTGCCGGCGTGCGCGCCGCGGAGGCGCTTGCGCGCGCGTTGCAGGTTGAGCTCGGCGAGAGCTGGCTGTAACTCCCGAGTACGTCGCTCAGGGTTGCGCGTTAGCTTGAGAAGCGGTCTCCGTTTGAGACGGTTGAATCACGCAGCAGCCGCATGACAGACGCATGATCCATCGACGTGGACGAGTCATGCACTCCGTAGACCTCCGGAGACTCCGTTCGTTCACTCCGGTTCACTCTGTGCAAGGCACTCCGTAAACCTACCTGGACAAAGTCTACAACGTGGACTCTGTCCAGCCTGGCTATGAACAGATCGACTCGGGCCCTCCTCGTGAAAGACGACCGAAGCCCGCCTTGGCCCTTGAACATGGCGAGTCATCGACCACGTGCCGCACTCGACTAGCCATCGCTGGCTTCGGTTGCAGCGCCTGCATCGAAGTTCGCTGCAAACTCGAGTCGCGTTGCCCAAGGTTCGTCTCGCGATGAGATACGTGATGCGCTCCGTTCTTTGAACTGGGCCGCAGCGGCCCGAACGGCGCAGGGCATTGAGACCACTGCTGAAAGTGGAGTGAGTCTGCGGCGCGGTTGGCGGCAGCACTGCATGGTACGCCGTCTGCAAGTAAGCGCATCAATGCCGTCAGCTACAACGTTTGCGACACTCAAGCTGTTCATGTTCGAGAAGGCGGCGAACGTGCTCAAGGAAGACCAGGTCTATCTGCTACCCGCGCGGCTCGATCCGCTGATGAAGCAGTACGGGTACGACTCGATGGAGCGCATGGTGGCCGACGCTTACCACGGCAAAAACTTGGCGCTCGGCCGCGCGATCGTTGACGCCATGACGACGCATGAGACCCAGTTCTTCCGCGATGCGAAGTTCTGGACGGAGCTGTCGCAAAACATCTTGCCCACCGCGATCGGTAAGTTCTCGGGCAAACGAGGGCTTCGCATCTGGTCCGCTGGATGCTCCACGGGGCAAGAGGCGTACTCGCTCTCGATGTTGCTGGAGGAGCGCTTCCCGCAAGTCGCCGCCAAGACGCAGATCTACGCGAGCGACGTGTCCGAGGCTGCTGTGGCGACGGCTCGCCAAGGGCTCTATTCGATGCATGAGGCGGCGCGCGGGATCGATACCTCGCGCATGGCGCGTCACTTTGATCGAGTAAGCACTGGGGTGCGGGTCAAGGATTCGATCCGCTCCCGCCTTCGCTTCTCGGTGCACAACCTCAAGGAGCCGAGCCCGTTCTCCGACATGGATCTCGTGCTCTGTCGCAACGTGCTCATCTATTTCAACGAGATCGATCGTCGCAAGATCGTGGAACGTTTGACGCAGGCCGCGTGTCCCGAAGGCCTGCTCGTGCTGGGTAGCACCGAGTCTCTACCTGGAACGATCAAACCGATTTTCCCGGGCTGTTATGAACGACGCACGCTGCAGAGCTCAGCGAAGTCGGGCGTCGGAGCCGTTGAGTTACGAGCAACAAGCAGAAAGGCCGTATGAACGACGAACTGGCAGAACTGCGCGGCGAGTTCCTCCTCGAGAGCGCGGAAAACCTCGACAAGGCTGAGCAGTCGCTTCTGGCGCTCGAGCGTGATGCCACCGATAAGTCACACATCGGGACGATCTTTCGGGCGATCCATACCATCAAGGGCACCTGTGGCTTCTTGGGTCTGGGCTCGCTCGAGCGGCTGACTCACATCGGTGAGAGCTTGCTTTCGGAGTTGCGCGACGGCAAAGCCAGCTACACGCCGCCGGTGCCTGATGTGCTGCTCGGCTTGATCGATCGGGTGCGCAAGATCTTGGCGCAGGTCGAGGCCACCACCTCGGACGAGGGCATCGACAACCAAGACATGCTGGCTCGGATCGCCGACGCCCTTCTCATTGCGAAGGGTCAGTTGGTAGTGCCGCAGGCGGCTGATGCACAGCAACCCGCCTCAGATGCTGACGGCGATAAGCCCGCTCGCAAAGGCAAGGGCAAGGGGCGAACGAAGGCAAAGCCCAAGGTCGAACTGCCGGCGCCGTCGCGTCGTCCGACCGATGTCGGGCTAGCCAAGCCCTTGTTCTCGATGCCACCCATCGCTATCGGCGCACCCGCCCTCCCGCAGTTCGTGGAGCCGGCTGTTACGCCCGGCCCCGCTGCTGCTCCCCCGCCTGGTCCGGCTCCCGCCCCCGCCGCTGCGAAGGCTTCACCGGAGGAGCGCACCACTGGGGCTGAGCGCAAGACCATTCGAGTCGACGTGGAGCTGCTCGATCAGCTGATGACGCTGGTCGGAGAGCTGGTGCTCGCGCGCAACCGGCTACTCGAGCTGATCTCCAATGAACGGCGCACCACCCTCGCGGGTACCTCGCAGCGCATCGACCACATCGTCACGCAGCTGCAGCAGAACGTGACCCGTACGCGGATGCAGCCGATCAATCAGCTCTGGAATCGAGTCCCGCGCGCCGCACGAGACGTCGCCCAGCAATGTCAAAAGAAGGTTCGCGTCGAGCTGCTGGGCGGCGACACCGAACTCGACAAGACGGTGATCGAGGCGATCAGCGAGCCTCTCTCCCACCTCATTCGCAACTGCATCGATCATGGCGTGGAAAAGCCCGAACGACGTATCGAGGTGGGTAAGCCTGCCGAAGGCGTGCTGTGTCTACGCGCCTTCCACGACAACGGTCAGGTGATGCTCGAGATCAGCGACGACGGTGGAGGCATCGACGCCAATCGTTTGCGCACCAAGGCGCTCGAGAAGGGCATGTTCCCCAAAGACGTGCTCGATGAGATGAGTGATCGCGATGCGGTGAACCTGATCTTTGCTCCCGGGTTCTCCACCGCCGAGGCTGTCAGCAATATCTCCGGTCGCGGCGTCGGAATGGACGTCGTGCGTTCCAACATCGACCGCCTAGGCGGGGCCATCGATGTGGTCACGCAACTTGGCTTGGGCACCACCTTTCGCATTCGCATACCGCTGACACTGGCGATCGCACCAGCCATCATCGTGGCCTCGGGCAACCAGCGTTTTGCCATCCCGCAGATGGGCGTGCAGGAGATCATCCGCGTGGGGCGCGATAAGGAGGGCAAGCTTCTCGGTGTCGAGGAGTTGCAAGGCGCGGCGGTCCTACGTCGTCGCGGCGCGCTGTTGCCATTGGTTTGGCTGGACACTGAACTGGCGCTCGAGGGCACCAAAGACCGTCACGTCGTGCACGTGGTCACCCTCCGGGTCGAGAACACCGACTGGGGCATCGTGGTGGATGAGATCACCAACTCAGAGGAGATCGTGGTCAAGCCCCTTGGGCCGCTCTTGGCGGGGCTCTCGATCTTCTCGGGTACGACCATTCTCGGGGACGGCGACGTAGCGCTCATTCTCGATGCGGTCAGTCTCGCCATGCGGGCCGGCATTGGCAGAACGGCGACCGCCGTACGCGAGGCCAAGTCCGTTGAACTCGGAGCCTCCTGGTCCAATAGCAATAGCTTCGTGTTGGCTGCGACGTGGGAGGGCGCGCGCATCGCCGTGCCCTTCGAGCAAGTCGACCGACTCGAAAAGATTCCATCGCAGGCCATCGAACGCACGGCCCAAGGCATGGTGCTGCAGTACCGCGGCGCGGTGCTGCCCGTCTCGCTGCTCGGGGCGAGTGGCATTCACGAGCTACCCGACCTCGGCGAGGAGACCAAGCGCATCCCGCTGATCGTCTACGGCAAGGGCTCGCGACAGATCGGTCTGGTGATCGAAGAGATCGTCGATGTGGTGAACGTCGAGTTTGCGGAGGGTCGTGGCCAATCCGTGGTGGACGGTCGCGTGACCGACATCGTGGATCTCGACGCGATCGTAAGACGAGCCGGGCTCTTGCCCGATGCACCTGAACCCAACCGTGGAGAAGCCCAGTGGAACGTCGACAACGCTATTGCACCTTCTATGTAGCCGGTGAGCTGTTCGGGCTTCCGGTGGCGCGGGTACAGGAGCTACTCCGCGCCCAAAAGACGACGATCGTTCCGCTCGCTCCAGGCTGGATACACGGCCTGCTCAACCTGCGCGGTCAGGTGGTTGCCGTAATCGATCTGCGCAATCGCTTCGGCTTGCCTCCCCTGACTGGCGGTGGCGTCGCGATGTTTGTGGTGGTTCACGTCAAAGGTGAGCTGGTGGCGCTTTTGGCGGACAACGTCGGTGACGTTATCGATGTCAATGACACTGCCTTTGAGCCGCTGCCCTGCACGTTGCGGGCGAACCGCACGCTGTTCGAGCGCAGCTGCAAACTCGAATCGCGACTCATGACCATCCTGAACCTCGAGCAGATCGCCGTGTCTTCCGAGCTGCCAGGCGGAGACAGCGCCTTCCAGATGGGGGCCGAGTGATCGCAGCTCCTGCCGCTAAGTCGATGCGACCCATCGACATAATCTTCGTCGATGACTCGGTCGCGGTACGTCGGTTCCTGCAGGCGACGATCAGCCAAGACAAGGAATTTCGGATCGTCTGCACCTTCACCAACGGCAAACAGATCGTTGACTACCTCCGCACCAACGCTGCGCCCGACGTGCTCGTGCTCGACGTCGAGATGCCCGAACTCGACGGTCGAGGGGCTGTCTCCGCAATCCGCGAGTTGGGCTGCAAGGTCCCGATCATCATGTTCTCCACGCTGACCAAACGCGGGCGGGCAACCACGCTCGAGTGCATCGGCTCCGGTGCAAACGACTATGTGGCCAAGCCTTCGACTGGAGATGGCAATACCAAGTGGAGTGACATGGGGGCGGACCTGCTGAAGAAGCTGCGCAGCTACGGGCGTGCGCAGCAGCAGCGCAACGGCGCAACGGCGCCGCGCTCGCGCGCTCCTGCCGAGGCTCGAACGATGATGCCAGCGGGTCGTGGAGATGGCCGTTCCGGCATTCCTTCCTCGGGGCGCGGTCCGACGCCGGTGGCGGGAATCGCGCCCGGCATGGCGAGCCGAACGATCACACCCACGCAGGGCGCGCTGCCAAAGCTCGGCGGACTACGTGCACCAGCGGTTCCACGCGAGCTCTTGGCCAAGCCGGTTGGGCCGGTTCTTACGGCGTCGAGCTCGGCGGCCCTTCCGGCCGTTGCGGGGAACGCTCGTAGCCCCGCCCGAACGGCCGTGCGAAACGCTCAGGGGCGCCCGCTGATTCGTCCCGATGTCGTGTTGGTCGCCTCATCGATGGGGGGGCCTGACGCACTACCGGTGTTCTTCTCTCCCATCAGCCAATCGGCCGTGCCGATTTGTGTCGTTCAACATATGCCGGCTAGTTTGACCGAGGCACTCAAGACGCGAATCGAGCGTGCCTGCGGTCTGCCCGTGCGGATCGCTGAGCACAACGCGGTGGCACGACCCGGGGAGATCACGATTTGTCCCGGGTGGAAGCATCTGATGGTTCGACGCGACGGTGCACAGATTGTGTGCCTGGTGGATGACGCGCCGCCGGTGGCCGGGGCGAAGCCAGCTGCCGATCGATTGTTCGCGAGCGCCGCACAAACGTTTGGCCCGCGCGCGCTGGCCATCGTGTTGACCGGCATGGGCTCGGACGGACTCGCGGGGGCGCGCCAGCTGGTAGAGGCCGGGTCGGAAGTCATTGTTCAAGATCAGAAGTCGAGCGCGGCGTGGGGAATGCCGGGCGGGATCGCGGGCGCAGGGCTCGCAGCGGCCGTTCTGCCGCTGAACGGGCTGGCGGAGGAGCTTCGAGTGAGGCTCTCAGCGATTCCAGGCCGTGAAGAAGGTGCCAAAGGGTGGAGGGAAGCATGTCGGGTGGAAAGAGCATGAGCGTCAAGACACAGCTCCGGTTGCTGGTGGGAGTGGGCGTCCTGAGTTTGGGAGCCTTCGGCATCGTGACCTACAGCGCGACCCGCGATTCCAAGGTCGGCGGCGCTGCCTACAATGAGGTGTTGCAGGGGAAGGACCTCGTCGCAGACGTGTTGCCGCCGCCGGCGTACATCATCGAGTCGCATCTCGTGGTGCATGAGCTCGCCAGCACGACCGACCCAGCGAAGATTGAGAGCCTGATTGAACGCAGCGGCAAGTTGCGTCGCGAGTTCGATCAGCGAAAGATCTTCTGGGAGAAGGAGCTGCCGGACAGCGTGTTGCGCGAGTCGCTGATTCGCGACGCGGCCTACCCAGCGGAGGACTACTTCCGCATTCGCGATTCGCAGTTCATCCCAGCGATCCGTCGAGGTGATACGGCCAGTGCGCGCGCTCTTTTGAACGGGGAACTATCAGACCGCTACGCCGACCACCGCAAGGCCATCGATCGGGTCGTATCGCTCGCAGCCGATACAAATGCACAAGCCGATGCGGACGCTGCAGCGGCGGTC
The DNA here is from genome assembly GCA_044376115.1 of Polyangiaceae bacterium. Lineage (GTDB taxonomy): Bacteria > Myxococcota_A > Polyangia > Polyangiales > Polyangiaceae > Xiheicaenibacterium. Next base: position 353,391 of record JBILLK010000007.1, read on the forward strand.
TCGCGTGCGACGTCGATCCAAATTGCCATGGCGCTCATCCTAGGCGCAGCCATCTGTTTGATCGGCTGGCGCATCGGGACCAAGATCTTTGGCCCCATCGCTCGCATTCTGGAGACGCTCGAGAAGGCTGCGCACGGTGACCTCACCGTTGAAGTGGAGGTCAACGGTGATGACGAGTTGAATCGCATTGCCGCGGCGCAGAACCGCTTGCTGGCCTTCCTTCGGGCCAAGGTAACCGCCATCGGGGCGAGCGCATCGGGCTTGACCAAGCAAGCGGAAGAACTCGCAAACGTGAGTCAGTCGCTAGGCGCCGCCGCCGAGGAGACGTCGATTCAGGCCGGCAACGTGTCCAATGCTTCCGAGCAGGTCGCCGGGAACGTCAAGAGTGTTTCGGTTGGCACTGAAGAACTAGGCGCAAGGATCCGTGAAATTGCTGACAACACCAATCAGGCAGCAGCCGTTGCTCAACAAGCGGTCGATGACGCCAAGGGCGCCAACGAGATGGTGTTGCGTCTACGCGAGTCGAGCACCGAGATCGGTCAGGTCCTCGGGCTGATCACGGCGGTCGCCGAGCAAACCAACCTGCTCGCTCTCAACGCCAGCATCGAGGCGGCGCGAGCAGGCGACGCAGGCAAGGGCTTCGCCGTGGTGGCCAACGAAGTGAAGGACCTAGCCAAAGAAACAGCGCGCGCCACCGAGGACATCCGTCGTCGCATCGGTGCCATCCAGCATGACGCAGGCAGCGTCGTGTCGGCCATCGAGACGATCTCTGACATCGTCGAGCGCATCAGCGGTGTGCAATCTGCGGTGGTTCGTGCAGTCGACGCGCAAAGTGAGACCACCGAGGAGATGTCACGAAGCGCCAGTGAGGCCGCGGGCAACACCGAGAATATCTCGGCCAACATCTCTGGCGTCGCTGAAGCTGCACAGCAGACGGCACGCAACGCAGCTGCCCTTCAGCACACGGCAGCGGAGCTTTCACGAATGTCGAAGGAGCTCCGCGGACAACTTGCTGAGTTCTCGGTCGACGGCTTCAAGCAGCAGGCAGGCGGCGAACGCGCGGCCTACGGCTCCTTCGAGTTCGCGCACTCGTAGTGTTGAGTTCGACACCAGTAACAAGGGAATCACTCATGGTCTGGTCGATTGGTAGAAAACTCATGCTGCTGTCGGGCGTTGCCCTCGGTAGTTTGGTGCTCGTCACGCTGATTGCAGTGCTCGGCCATGAGGGGCTGGTTGACTCGGTCTCCAAGGTTGCCACCACGGGTGTCGCCCTGCGCAATCACCTCGAGTGCGACATGATGCACGACGCGATACGCGGTGACATCTTGCGCATCGCCCACGCTGAGGACGAAGCTGAGGCACGCGAGGCCGTGAACGAGCTTCGCGAACACAGCGATCATTTTCGTGAGCACCTTCAAAAGAACAAACAGCTGCCGCTCTCCCCAGGGGAGAAGAAGGCGCTAGCGACCGCGGAGCCCGAGGTGGAGGCCTACCTGCAGAAGGCGACGGAGCTGGGCGCGATGGTGAGCAGTGACCGCGCTCGCATCAAGACCTTGCTCCCATCGTTCACCGCCTCCTACGAACAGCTCGAGGGGACGATGAGCACAGCCAGTGACTTGATCGCTGCGTCCGCAGACCAAGCGGAGCGCGATGCCTCTGCTCAGGGCGAGCGCGCGCTCTTGATGCTCGGTCTGGTCGCGACCATCGGTTTCTTCTCAGCGCTGCTCGCTTGGCGGCTCATCACCGGCGCTATCACCACCTCGATCGACGAGGCCGTGACCCAGCTGCAGCGCGTTGCCCAGTGCGACCTGACCGGGGAGATGACGATTCGTTCCTCCGATGAGGTGGCTACCATGGCCAAGTCGCTCAACGCTGCGACGCTCAAGATTGGTGGAGTGATCTCGTCGGTTGCCCGCAAGGCCGAGAGCCTCGCGACCTCGTCGCAGCAGCTCGATGGCGTCAGTCGCACCATGCGAGAAATCGCTGGGGATACCGCGAGCCAGGCGACGCAGGTCTCGGCGGCGGCGGGCGAGGCGAGCGAGAACATGCGTTCGGCCGCCGAAGGTGTGGAGGCGATGAGTCGCTCGATCGATACCATCGCCGGGAGCGTGACCAAGGCTGCATCGGTCGTAAGCAAGGCCGTCAACATCACCACCCGTTCGACCAAGACGATCGGCGAGCTGGACCAACGCAGCGTCGAAATCGAGGAGGTTCTGAAGCTGATTACCTCCATCGCCGACCAGACCAATCTGCTCGCTCTCAACGCCGCTATCGAGGCAGCACGAGCCGGTGAGGCAGGCAAAGGCTTCGTCGTCGTCGCCAACGAGGTCAAAGAACTCGCTCGAGAGACCGCAAAGGCGACCGAAGACATCGGTCGGCGCATCGAGGCGATTCGTTCAGGCACGGCGAAGGCGGTCGCAGCGGTGGGTGAGATTCAGGAGATCATCGCCGAGATCAGCCACCTACAAGACGCGATTCAAGCGGTGGTGGACTCCCAGGGCTCGACGGCCCGCGACGTGAAGGGGAGCGTGCAGTTCGCTGCTCAAGCGAGCGCAGAAATTCGCGACTCGATCTCCTTGGTGGCGCAGGTAGCTGAACGCAGCATGGTGGGCGCGAACGAGACGCAACAAGCCGCCTCTGAGCTGGCGAATATCGCGGGTGAAGTGCGCAGTTTGGCGAGTGTGTTCCGCTACAAGACAAGCGCTGTGGCTGCCTGACGAAAGCGTCGCCACCCTAGCGATTAAGAGCCTTCACTTCGGTGGGGGCTTCTCTGCGTTTGTGTTTCCGAGTTCGCAGGCCCAAAATGGACCAATGAACGCAGTCCGCTTCCGTCAGCTTCGTTACGCCCGCATCGATTCCTTCTCGACCGCTCTCGTGGTGTCCCTTGGGCTGAGCGCCTGCGGGTCGAAGGTCCAAGTCGAGGATGGAGACAGCGGCGGTGGTGGAGGGCTCGCTGGCGGATCCGCGGGCGGCGGAAGTTCGGTGGGTGGAAGCTCGGTAGGCGGAAGCTCGGTAGGCGGTGGTGCCGTCGGCGGAGCTGGTGGCGGGACCATCGACGTTGCTTGTGAGAATCCGGTGCCGGTCGTGGTGAACGGTGTGGATACCGGGTTCGACCGTTGTGAAGGTGGCCAGTATCGACGTCGTACGCCAGAGCTCTGTCCTGCCGCGCCGCAGGATCCGAACTCGTGTTGTGGCCTTTGTGCAGAGGGGGAGATCTGCTCGACGGCAGGAGAGGTTGCCTGCAGCTGTGTACCGTCTTGCGGCTCCGACGCCGATTGCGACGGCGGTCTTTGCTTGTGCACCGAGGGCGGCGGAACCTGTGTGCCAACCAGCTGCTTCACCACCGCGGAGTGTGGTCCCAACCAAGAGTGCACGAGCTGGGATGCAAGCCAAGGTTGCCTCTACCTGGAGTTTGCTTGCACTACGGCGCAAGACACGTGCGGTGGGGACAATGACTGCACGGTGATTGGGGAGATGTGCGTGCGCGACCTCAACACGGGCGTCCGCAGCTGCCAACCCGGCGGCTGCGCGATCGGGCGTCCGTTCTTGGTGCAGGGGAGTGAACGGGTTGCGCCACTTTTGCACTCATCGGATTGGAACTCACCGCGAGAGCAGCCAGAGGTCGCTTGCTTCACTCAGGATGAGCGACGCACTTTGGCAGAACGCTGGTCCTTCATCGGCCAAATGGAGCACGCCTCGGTGGGCGCCTTCGCGCGCTTCTCGTTGCAGCTTCTTTCGCTCGGCGCGCCGGCTGTGTTGCTAGCGCAGACGCAGGCTGCGATGGGCGACGAGTTGCGTCATGCACAGAGCGCTTTTGCGCTGGCGTCAGCCTTCAGCGGCAATGAAGTCGGGCCCGGCAAGCTCGATGTGGCTCGTTCGCTCGAGGACTCGGATCGGCGGTCAATTGTGCGACTCACCATCCGTGAGGGCTGCGTCGGCGAGAGCGTGGCGGCGCTCGAGGCGGCGGAAGGGGAGAGCCTGGCCGCGGATCCCGTCGTTCGCCGGGTGCTCGCTCAAGTGGCTGCCGATGAAGCGGCTCACGCGCGGCTTGCCTGGTTCACGTTGCGCTGGGCGATGACGCAGTTCGGCGGTGAGGTCCACGAGGTGCTCGCAGAGGAGGTCGCCCGGCTCGAACTCGAGCTTGCGACGGACCAAGCCGAAGCGGTGGTTCCGTGTGTTGAACTTGTGCCGGGTAGCGGCCTCTTGAGCTTGGGCGAACAGCTCCGTCACCGCAGAGCGGTCATTGAGCGGGCGGTTCTTCCGGCGCTTCGTGGGCTGCTCGCGCAGCCGCGTCCCACTGCCGAAGTTCAAGCTCCATTCGCCTGAATTCCTCGAGCGAGAGCGTCTCTCCGCGGCGGGTGCGATCAATCCCCGCCGCGTTGCTGGCGAACTCGAGCGCCGCATCGCTGAAGGGCCCGCCTTGCCAGGCGTTGCGCAAAGTCTTGCGTCGTTGCGCGAAGGCCATCTTGACCAACGCGCGAAACATCGGCGTCTCGGGCGTTGGATCTTGGCTTCGCTCGAGCACGACCACCGCCGAGTCCACGTTGGGCTTCGGAAAGAAGCTCCCACTCTTGACGTTGCACAAGCGCGACGGCTTGAAGGCCGCCCGTACGAATACGGTGAGGGCGCCGTACTCCTTTGTCCCCGGCGCAGAAAGCAGGCGGTCGGCGACCTCCTTTTGCACCATGAACACGACGATTGGCAGCGCCGCTGAGAGCTCGACCGCGCGTTCGAGAAAGCGACCCGTGACAAGGTAGGGAAGGTTGCCAACCACAGCGTGCGGCGCCGGCCCAGTGCTCAAAAGGGCTGCCCAATCGGCCGCGATAGCGTCCTCGCAGTGCAGCGTGAGCGCCCCGCTGGTTAGCTCCTCTGACAGCTCTTGCCGCAGCACGTTGACCATCTGCGGATCTCGATCGATGGCAATGACTCGCTCGGCTCGCTCCAAGAGCGGTACGGTCAGCGCTCCCAAGCCAGGGCCGATCTCGAGCACGGTGCCGCAACGCTGGCCATTCTTTGCCGCTGGCGTTGCGGCCTCCGCGATGCGCGCCGCGGTGTGGCCGTCGGTCAGGAAGTTCTGCCCAAACCCTTTCTTGGCTTGCAGACCGTGTTCACGAAGCAGGGCATGCGCCGAGGGGCGAGGCGATCGGGGTGGGGCGTTCAAGGAGATTCCGCAGGCTTCTTCGCAGGAGGTTCGTAGGTTTGCTCGTAACGCACCGACTGCGCCGGCTCGCTCGTGTTGTCGCTCGGGTCGGCCCCGACAGCCTTGCCCTCGAAGCTGGCTGCACGGTAGGCCGACCGAAGGTGCTCGACGCGAATGCCTAGCTTCGTCAAAGCGATCTTCGCCTTCTTCGAAGCGACGGCGGAGCGAATGCGAACCGCGGCGGCAGCGGCTGGAGCGATCGCGTCATAAAGCGGCTCGCTCGGTGACTCCTCCTCATCCGTCGACTTGGTCGCCGTCCACGGTGGGCTCAGGCTCGGCTCGAAGATCGGCAAGCTCCAGGAAACGTGCGTACCCAGCCGCCTGAGCCGACCAACGACTTGGGCCAGCGCGGGAAGGAAGGATTGCTCCGGTGCTCCACCCAAAACGAAGATGAGGCTCGCTCGCGGCTTGCCCGTCGCGATTGCAGAGAGGCTGCGCACGAGGCTGTCGGAGCTGAGCGCCCGGTCTCCGTTGGTCTTGGGGGGCGAGTCGATGCCGAAGGCAGCGAGGTAGCGCCGCAAGGTGGATTCGCGCTCTGTTTTGCCCTCCGGCGGCCTCACGCGAAAGGGCGCACGATGGCGCATGGCGTCTGCGCGTTGCGCGAGTCGGTCTAGATCCCCGCGCCGGACGTCACTCAGCCCACGTTCATCCAAGGGGCGCAAATGCTCAATCACGCGAACGGCTACGTCGAGCTCATCGAGATCGCTGCGCGAGGCGTCCAGCGTCGAGGCGGCGGTGAGCAGCGCATGCAGGATCTTGTGACCTTGGCCCGCACCGCCGTCCGGTGGAATCACTAGGCGCTGCGTGGCGGCATAAACTGCGAGCCCCACGCGATCGCCACGCGCCAAGTGGCGGGAAACGAGCGCAGCGGCTTCATCGATCAAAAGATCGAGCGGCGCTCGTCCGACCGGGCCAGCCCAAAGCTCCACCGAGACGTCGAGCACGATCCAAACGACGTCGCGTTCTTCACGCTCGAATTCACGGACCAACAGCTTGCCGCGTCGTGCCGTTGCTCGCCACGCGATGCGCCGGAACGGATCCCCAGGCTGATGCTCGCGCAGCTCGCGCAGGCTGTTTCCGTCGCCGCGCATCTTCCCAGCTTTGCCCGAGGGCGCCATCAACATGCTCGGCCCGCCGCGCCCCACCTGCAGGTAGGCGCTCATCGGTCGCGGCGCTACCTCGATGCCGTACGGGTTGGCGAAGGTGAGCGGCACCTCGAACATGCCTGGGGCTCCGCGAACTTCGAGCGCCAGACCGTAGACCCCGTGTTGTCCAACCCGGGGCGCCTTGACCTTCACCTTCACCTTGAGTCGGCCACCAGCGGCTACTTCACCGGCGGGCGGATCGAGTTCCACCTCAAGATTGGGGGAGGCGAGCGCGCGCAGTTTGACGTAGCGGGCCGCGAGGGTGTCGCGGTTTCGGACCTCGGCCTCGATCTCGATCTGCGCACCCCGCACGGTGCGCAACATGCGCCGGCTGTGGCTCCACAACATCTCGAAGCCCGCAGCCCGAATGCGCGCGACCGACACCAGCGTGACCGCGCGCGCAACCGCGACAGCGAGCAGAATCGAGCCTCCCCACCCAATCATTAGTGGGGACCCGGCGAGCACGCCTACGGCGCTCACCATCACAGAAGCGATGGCGAGATGGGCCGCGGGGCGTGTCGGGTAAAGCTGCATGATCAGGCCTGCCGGGAGGCGCGCCGAAATCCAATGCGTTGCAGTGCTTCGTCAACCAGGCCATCGCGAGCCTTGGGATCACCCTCCATCTCGGGCGTGAGCACCAACCGATGGCCGAGCACCGTGTGCGCTACGCCGCGCACGTCATCGGGCGTAACGAAGGCTCGGCCGGCGAGCAGTGCGGCGCTCTTGGCCGCTTGAATCAGGCCCAGCGTCGCGCGCGGTGAAGCACCAAGCACAATGCGCGGATGGGAGCGAGTGAAGGCCGTGAGCGAAACCACGTATTCGTAGAGGTCGTCGTCCAGGTGGATGCGCCGAGCCAGGCTTTGGAGCCCGAGTACGTCGGCTACGCTGAGCACCGGATTGGAGCGTGGGGTCGCGAGATTGTGTGCTCGCACCATCGCGACCTCATCCTTGTGCGATGGGTAACCGATGATGATGCGAATGAGAAAGCGGTCGATTTGAGCTTCGGGCAGTGGGTACGTGCCCTCGAGGTCAACCGGGTTCTGCGTCGCTAGCACCATGAACGGGTTGGGCAGCTCGAAACGGTCTCCCTCGATCGTCACCTGGCGCTCTTGCATCGCCTCGAGCAACGCCGACTGCGTCTTTGCGGGAGCGCGGTTGATCTCGTCCGCTAGCACCACGTTCGCGAAGATCGGCCCTGGACGTAAGGCGAACGATTGGTCCTTGGGCGAGAGGACGTAGGTGCCCGTGATGTCGGCTGGGAGCAGATCGGGCGTGAACTGAATGCGGCGCACGCTCGCGCCCAACGTTGCGGCAAACGCCTTGACGACCGTCGTTTTTGCTACGCCGGGTACGCCTTCGAGCAAGGCGTGCCCCTGCGCGAGCAACGAAGTCAGGAGCAGGTCGACGACGCGCGGGTTCCCGACGTACACGCGCATGACTTCGCGACGAACCATCTCCAGGCGTTCGCGGGCGGCCCCGATTTCGTCCATGCTGGCGGGTTGGGTCATGACAGGCTTCTTCCTTCGTTATGCGACGAACTCTGGTAGATCCAGAGGGCCGCTTCATGCTGCGTCATTCGGGTATCGGGGCTGGTTTGGGCAGGTCCGAAGCGAGCAGTCGCTTCACGAGATCGGTGACGAACTTCTCCGCGTCGTTCACTTGGTCGCGGTTGATGCGGGCAGCGCCACCTCGCAAGAGCTGACTCTCGACGTCAGTCATACGGTGAACGAGGCTCTCGAGTTTGGCGACGTCGGCGCCGGTCACGACACTCGCATCGCGTAGGGCGCTAACCACCTCAGCGCTGGTCGGGGCGGCTGAAAGTGAAAACCGCTCCGAGACTGCCTCGAATAGGGCGCTCTTGAGCTCGAGCAAGACTAGCGACTTCGCTGAGTTTGGCGCAGCCAGCATAGCGAAGCGTCCGGCGACGCCGCCGCGCGCCACCAGCGGGGTAGGGCGCGCATAACGTGGAACCGGGCTCTTGTACGGTTTCCCCGAGGTCCGAGCTACCCACAGCGCCAACCCGGTAACGCCAATCGCGGCCAGAACGGCCAGCAGCCAGGCCGGGAAGCCCGACTCATGCACCGATGCCAAAGCCTCACCCGCCGAGCGCACGGCGTTCTCGGCGTCTTCAACGAACGTCCCTTCGCCACCGACGCTGCCCTCTTGCTTGAAGTCGTTCACCAGAATGAACAGGCGCCCTTGCCCGCGCTCCGAGTCGCTAGCTAGGTAGCGAATGAGCCCTACGGCGAGCGCTCGATTGCCAGGGTAGCGGAGCATTGAGTTAATCAGCGCCGAAGGGTCGCTCATCGCGAACAGCCGGCCTTTCTCAACCTGCCCGGCGACCGCCACGATCGCGTCAGGTTCCCCGGAGATCCGAACCTTCAGGACCGGTGAAAGATCCGGGTGGTTGAGCGCCATCGGGTGGTTGAGCACCAGCCGTTTGACGTTGGTTACGATTGGGTGGGGCGCGCCTACTTGGCCACGCGCAACCTCGAGCCACGGCTCTGCGATCGGGAGCTCCGGGTTGCCTCGCAACGCAGAGACCGGGCGACCAAGAAGCCGTACGCGCTCGATCTTGAAACGGCGCAACAGGTCGTCGCCCTTACCGAAATCGTCGAGGACCGCGACTCGACCGCCGAGCTTCATGAAGTTGCTCGCTTCACCGGCCTGAATGCGCTCGGTTGGGTGAAGCACAAGCACGCCGTCGTCCTTCGTCAGCGTGCTCCAGTCCAACGTCGCCACCGGTTTGACGCGCTCTGGACCGAGTTCAGTTTTTGCGATGGCGTACAGCTCTGAAAGGCCTTCCCAGCCTTCGTCGTTGATCTCGAACGACGCAGCGCGCGCAGCCCGGGTTCCAAGAAGGAATGGGCCTGCGACAAGAGCCAGGGCAACCGAGCGTCTAGAGAGCAACGAGGGGGAGGATATATCACCACCTAATCTTCAGCCGAACCCTAGACTTGCCGTTTGGGCGTTGCTACCTTCCGTCGTGTAGGCTCTCTTACGCAAACGAAGCGCAGCGTGTCAGGAGGTTCGGTTGCTTCCCCCCTTCATAATCGAGCAGATACGGCAGCGTGAAGAACGCGAACGCGCTCGTCGCGAAGAGCAGCCTCGGCTTGAGTTGCCTATCCCAAGAGCGCCATTGCCCAAGCGCGGTCCTGCTTCGAGTGTCGGTGAGCCCCAGCGTGATGAGGACCCCGATGTCGATCGTGGCGTGATCATCCTGGACCTGGGCTGAGCCTCCTCGCATTCCCCCGTTCCCGTCTGCTGTACTGTCCCTTCTGTTGTTCCGGCGTTTTCGCGAACCACTGTTGATCTGTGCCCTTGACCAGCCTGGTTTGTTCGCGTAAGGTCCCGCGCCTTCTGGGCGGTCGGTCCCCCAGACTCTTTCTAAGATAGGTTGCGCTCCCATGGCTGTTCACATTCGTCTCGCCCGCATGGGCACCAACAAGAGCCCGTTCTACCGAATCGTCGTTGCCGATCAACGCAGCCCGCGCGGTGGCCGCTTCATTGAACGCGTTGGCACCTTCGATCCGAAGCGAGCGGAGCTTCGAGTGGAGGGCGCGCGAGTCCAACACTGGATCTCGAAGGGCGCTCAGCCCTCTGAAACGGTTGCTGCGCTCTTGAAGTCGGCAAACCTCCAGGCTGCTGCCGCTGCTCCCGCCGCTGCGCCGGCTCCCGCCACTGCCCCGGCTGCTGCCAAGGCCGCCAAGAAAAAGGGCTGAGCCGTGGCACGGCGCCCGCCCCACCGGAATGAGCGGGGCTCCCATGACCGGGGCCCGCGTCCTCCCATCGAGAATGAAGTTATGCGTGAGGAGCTCACCCCCCTCGGAAAGCTCGTTACGCTGATCGCGCGCGCTCTCGTAGACAACCCCGAGCAGGTTATGGTTCGGGAATCGGCCAATGAGCATCATCCTCGAGTGGAGCTGTCGGTCTCCCCGGATGACATTGGGAAGGTGATCGGCAAGGACGGCCGCACTGCGCAAAGCATTCGTATGTTGCTTGGTGCAGCGGCGATGCGCGCTGGAAAGCGCGCCCACCTCGATATCGTCGACTGATAGCCGGACCTTCGGCGCTCACGATTGAAACAAAGGCACTACGAGCGCATCGCGCTCGTTAGGTGCTTTTGTCATTTTGTCGGCTTTTTCAACCGAAGGTTCACTTGCGGACGTGAACGGTGATCGTCTCTTCGGCCAGCGGGACGATCTCGGAGAAGCCAGTCGGCACCGCTGGACCGGCCCAGGTAAAGAGGCGTCGCGCGTCGATCGGCGTGAGCGCGATGTTGTGGAACTGCTTCGCCTCGCCGACGCTGTCCGAAAGGTAGGAGCCCACCAACGAATAGCCGGGGGCGAATTGCATGGCGCACGGCGCATGCTCGACCTCGAAGGCTTCGTTCACTTCGCGCGGGTCGAGGGTAATCGTGTTGGCTTTGGAGGTGATGGTAAACGTACCCTGAACCGTCGTTGCTGCCTGCGCGTCGGCGGGTGCGTCCTTCGGCCCCAACACCTCGCGACCGCTCGAAATCAGCGTGGTGTAGATCGGCTTGCGACCTTCGTAGAGCGTCATGGTTTGCAGCGCCAGGCTGACGTCGATCCACTTGCCACCGTCGCTTACGAAGTCGGGGAACTTGTTGCGCTTCACCACCTTGATCAGGTCGCGGTCGCGGAACCAAACGCCGTCCTCCGTCTCTTCGTAGCGCACCTGCTCCACGGTGCGGAACCGACCGCTGAGGTGTACGTGGCTACGGCGATCGACCTCGTCGTCCTCGAGCCGCTCCGCCTTGCCCTTGCTCAACGCGTACGGCGCAACCTCATGCCGCAAGACGAAGCCGAGCGGCAGGCCTTTCTCCTTCGTCAGGTCCACGCCATGCCAGGTTGAACCAAGGGCTGGGTCCACGCGGTCGAGCGGGATCAGGTTGGACTCCGGAGTGACGCCAAAGCGACGCGAACCGTTGGGGCCAGGCAGATCGACGCTCGCAACGATCGCGAGCCCGCTGCCTTTGCGCAGTGTGCGCGCGACCGGGGGCGCATCGGGGCGCTCAGCGGGCGGTTGGGCGAGAAGCGGGCTCTCAAAGAAGGAGCGCGCGGTGCGCTTGCCGTTGGCGTCGACTCCCACCGACGACTTGGTCAACATCGCAGGCCCGCGGGCAACGCCGCGTTCGTCGAGCCCCACGTCGTTGGCTCCGACGGTGAGCGACTTGGGCTCGGCTTTCGCGGTCTTTGCGAGGTGTTGCGCGAGGTTCGGTTCGTTCGCGAGCTGCTCCTCGGGCGAGGGCACCCGAGCGTAAAGCGGGCTCACCGTGCGAAGGACGGCGTATCGATAGGGCAGCGCACGATCGCTATCGGCGTCGGGTAAAGCCGAAGGTTTCGCTTGGGGATCGATGGTTTCGTCAGCGCAGACGAACCCGCGCGGGCGCACTGCAAAGTAGCCCTCGGGGCAGAGATCGGTCTTGCGTACCGTCTTGTCGCTGCGTGCAATGGAACTCCCGGTCGCCAAGGTTCCGATGCGAGGCGAGCTCTTGGACGGGCGTTCGAAGACGGGGACTCCCGCCTGTTTGGCGGTGAGCCTTGTGGCGCCCTCCGCCACATCCATGTGCGTGAACATGCCCGGGTCCACATCGGACTCAACGCTCTTCTTGGATAGCGAGACGTCGGCGTTGGCGCCCTTGCACGAGAGAGCGGCCAAGGCGGCGAGGCCGAGCAATCCGAGCGACGAGACTTTGTTCATGGCGACTTGCGCATGCCTGATCCAACGACATCCGGACAACAAAACGGCTCTTTCGTTTGAGTGTGGAGGTGCCGCTCGTCATCTGGATGAGCAGCTTGGCCAACCCGTGCGTCGCGTCATCCTGCAGCAGTTGTAAGCTTCAAAGAGGTCGCGCGTGATACGCTCCGACGCTATGGCCGCCGGGCGATTCTTGAGCTTTTTGCAGCTGACCTTCGTCACTTTCGTTGGAGTGCTCAGCTGCGCAGAAAGCAGCGGCAGCTCCTGCAAACTCAACAGCGATTGTTTGGACGCCTACTGTCGCGACGGCGTGTGTACGCAGGACTGCGTTGACGCTGCGAAAGACTGCCCCAAGGGCTACGTCTGCAACAGCATCGCGCAGTGCGAATACGGGGGGCCTGTAGCTGGTGCTGGTGGGGCCATCACGCAAGGCGGTGCCGGAGGCCAAAACGCGGGCGGCGCGCCGATGACTTCAAGCGGTCCTGGAGGGGGTGGCCAGAACCCAGACGCCAGCTCTTCGAGCACGGGAGGTGCTGGTGGTAACCCACCGGAATTGAACGAAGATCTCACCCTCTGCCAGACCGACGACGAGTGTACCTCAGGGCTTTGCAAACCAATGACGCCCAGCGGGGTCAAGCGTTGTACCAAGTCCTGCACTGCAAGCTCTCAGTGTTACAGCGGTTTCCGGTGCGAGACTGAAGGCGCGGACAAGGTTTGCCGAGCCTCCGACATTGGCCGCTCATGCAACGCCGCGGGGCAATGCAACTTCGCCTGTCTTTCGCCGCTCAACCACTGCACCTCCGAATGCGACAACGCCGCCGACTGCCCCAACGGTTACGGCTGCACCGACGCGGGCGGCACAAAAGTCTGTGTACGGTTGGCTGCTGATTGCGCCGCCGACACGTCGCAGTGCGTCGCCGCCAACGTTTGTGACACCTCGCTCGTCGTCTCGAGCTGCTCGATGGCCTGCACTACCGCTGCTGATTGTCCGCAGCGAGCCAACGGGCTTCCGCCTTGGACTTGTGACGGCCTCTGCCGGCGTCCGCCCGACGTCTACGGCCCGTTGCCTGGTGGTTACGAACCAGCGCAGTGGTCGTGCAACTTCAACGGTGACGTCGTCAATGTATGCAACGACGGCCTCCACATCGACTTTGATGCGTTCTCCCAGCCCGCTGCTCCGCAGGTGAGCTGCAACTCACCCACCACCACCGACGGACTTCCGGGCGATGCCTGCCTCGACAGCTGCCGCTATCGCGGCGGCTGCCCGTTCGGCTTCGCTTGCTCTGGCCTGGCCGAGCTTCCTAGCGGCCGCATCGGGCTTTGCGTCTACTCCGGCGGGGAGGAGGTCGGCAGTGCGTGCAGCTCCAACGGCGAGTGTGCGTTCGGCCTTTGTTCAGAGGCCGGCGTATGCGCGAGAGATTGCTCTCGCGACAACGTGTGCCCGTCTGGCTCGAGCTGTGTCGCGCAAGGAGGTCCGCTTATCGAAGGACTTCCGTACAAGATCTGTCAGTAGCAATCAGTCGCAAGCGAAAAGCCGTTTGTTCGGGGTGTGCCGTCAGCGTGCAGCGCGGGGATCGGGCAACGACAATAGATGCCCGTTGCGACCGATGCCCAAGCGTTGGCCGCGCCAAACCACCGTGCGACTGCGCAGCGCGCTGAAGAGCGCGAGCAACAGTACGACGTCCCCGGCGAGCATCAGATGGAGTGGGGGAGCCTCGACGCCGCACAGCTTTGCCGACAAGCGGCCAAGGGCCAAACGCGAACTCAGGGCTAGCGACGTGGCAACAGCGTTGGCGATCGAAGGACCAAGCAGCAGGCAGGCCACGACGATCGGCAGCGTCGCGCAGAAGAGCAGCGGGTAGCTGGTGAGCAGGGCAGGGCGCTGCGACCGAACGACGGTAAGCCAGCGACCGAAACGCTCGACCACCTCCGCCGGCTCGCGGCCTGATGCTCGCGAGCGAACCACGAACGGCATCGCGCGGACTGTTTCACCTTGGAGGCGGAGTCTGCGAGCGAGCTCGACGTCCTCGCCGAGCACCTCGCGCAGGGCCTCGAACCCGCCCATCCGCTCCAAGCTCGCGCGCTTCACAGCAAACAGCTTCCCGACCATGCCCGACGGATCCAACCCCGATAGCACCGGGAAAGCGTGAAGGGACGCAGTCAAAACCGCAGCCGACAAGCGATCGCCAGTCGTTGGCGAGATGGGAACCTCAACCGGCGGTACCCAGGTTGCGCCTACGTTGGCTTCTTCACGAAGAGGCGTCAGCATTCGCTGGAACTCGAGGCCCTGCAGATCGACGTCGCTGTCGGCAGCCACGATGATCGAGCGCTCTGGCGATAGCTGAGCCACGACCGCGGCGAGCTGAGCAGCCTTGTTGTTTGGGCCGCCGGCTCGGGTGACCACCGCTTCCGCCAGCATCCCGCGCGCGCGCAACTCCTCGGCCACGGCTTCCGCGACCCCGAGCGCAGCGTCTTCGGGCTCCGACACCGCGAAGACCACCCGCAACCCGTCTGCGTTTTTGAGCGCCGCACTCGAACGAAGGTTGTGCGCAAGATTCGGCTCGAAGCCGCGACATGGACGAATCAGCACCACGTCATCGGCATGGTGGAGGCCGCTTTGTGCTCCGTTGCGTACGGTCTGCTTGCGCTTCCACGCTCGCGCCAATGCGACGCTGGAGGCGCCAATTACCGTGCCCGTCCACGCAAGCAGCCCAGCGCTCGCGACTTCCTGAAGCGCGCTCACGCTGTTACCCGCCTGATCCTCATCGGCAAGAGCGCCTGGACGAAGCGTGAGCGAAAGCGGTCGAGGGAGAGGCTCTCGTGCATCGCCAGGCCCGTTGCGCCGCGGAAGCGCATCTCCACGGCGCTGCGCGAATAGAACGGCGTGTCTTCGAGTGTGCGTTCGACGGTTGGACGCAGACCTCGTTCGGCGCGGACTTCTCGGTCGAGGCGGTACCCGGTCGCTGCAAGATCGTGCGGCACCAAGTCGTCCACGCTGCTTACGTTGCCGGCCTCGTCAAACAACAGGTCGAGCTTGCTATTGCCACCATTGCGACGGCGCACGGCGTAGGAGACCAGCGCGCCGCGCCCAACCGGCAGACGGGACCACGCCCAATCGTTGAAGCCGTTCTCGAGCGGCTCGTCCCCAGCGTTGGCATCGAAGTAGCCGGCCCCGTTGAAGCTCAACCCAGGTTCGCTCATCGTCACGTTCACGCGCGCTGAAGGAGCGATCGGCCACCAGGTGTGGCAACCTCCTGCGGCGAGCGTGTGCGGGGTCCCCGAGAGGGCGATCGGGTCGAGCGTGACTTTGCCTTTGATGCGTTGTCGGAAGGGCGCCGTTACCTCGTTGATCTCGACGATCACTCGACCACCTTCGTAACGAATCGAGCTAGGGCCGATCGCGAGCGCGTCTTGCTGACGGAAGGCGCCTCGTCGTTCGGTGAGCGACCAACTGCGACTGTTGGGCCCGTAGAGCGCGACATTCATCGTCACGAAATCGAGCGGGTTGGCTTTGCCTTTGCGGCGCGCCGCTGCGTAGTACGGCGAAAATACGTTGCCGAGCATCGCGATGATCACGATGCCGTGACGACGATCGTCGCTCAGCGCATCCAGGTACCACCAAACGTACCCGTCGCTCGGAAGATCCCGGTTGAACGCTGGCCCTCCGAAATGGTGTCGGCGGCCAACTTCCCCGATAGCGCTGCCATCGGCACCCCAGAGCCTGGGTGAACGGAGCCGCCCGCCAGGTACAAGCCGCGAATGGAGCTCTGACTGCCCGCTCGCGAGAAGCTGGACCACATCCCCGCTGTCGCCGCTCCGTACAGCGCTCCGCCCGTCCCCGGGAACCTCTCGGCGAAGTCCGCGGGCGTCGTCACGATCGTTTTGCCCACGCTCGTGCAGCTCAGTTGATGCCTCTCCAACGCTCGAAATAGGTTCTGCTCGCATTGCTCACGCTCCGAAGAAGTAGCTTGGCCCCCAAGCGCGGGAGCATTGACGATGAAGAAGAGCCGCTCGGGCCCAGGGTTGTTCGCGGAACCGAGTTCTCGGTCCTGCGCACAGATGTAGACAGACGGCTCCGAGGGGACCTCTCCGCGTTCGATCGCTTCGAACTCACGCGGGTAGTCGTCAGAGAAAAAGACGTTGTGGCGAAGGAGCTCGCGGCCCTTCGTCTCGAACCTGCCAGCCACGGTGACCGCAGACAGCGAGCGCGGTGAAGTATTCGCGCTCTGCTTCTGAGCGGCGCCACCGAGGAGGCCGTCTTTGAGCGCAGCGATATCCCCGTTGAACACCACGTGCTTCGCGTTCAAGACCTCGCCATCCGCGAGTCGCACGCCGGTGACAGCTCCACCCGAGACGAGCACTTGAGCGACGTGCGCGTTGACCCGCAACACCGCGCCGTTGGCTGCTGCTGCCTGGGCTAGTGCCTGCGGCAACTGACGCATTCCGCCGTTGACGCTCCATACGCCCTCGCGTTCGACGTGCGCGATGCAGTTGAGCGTGCCAGGTGCGTGAAAGGGCGACGAGCCACAGTAGGTGGCGTAGCGACCAAACAGCTGCAGCAACCTCGGATCGGTAAAAAAGCTACGCAGCGCGCTCCACATGGTTCGTGTCGAGTCGATCTGTGTAAGCAGCGCTGGCCGCTTGGCCGCCGCTCCCATCATGCTGGTGAGGGTCGGGCGCGGAGACTCGATGAACGGTTCGCGCACGAGCTCCCAGATTCGCTTCGAGTGCGCGGCAAACGCTCGATAGCCGTCAGCGTTGCGTTGGTCCGACATCCGCGCGATGGCGGCGGCGCTCGCGTCCACGTCCTCGAACAGATCGAGCTCTGCGCCGTCCGCCCAGCTGTGCCGTGCGAGCGTCGTCAGCCGCGTCAACTGCACGGCCTTCTCGAGTGAGAGCCCTGCTTCGTCGAACACGCGCTCGAGAGCCCAGCGCATCGTCAGAACGGTGGGACCGACATCCACTGGCGCGCCGCCGACATCCTCGGCGCGGACCTTGCCACCGAGCGCGCCGCCTCGTTCAAGGACGGTTACCTGAAAACCGCGACGGGCTAGCAGCGCTGCTGCCGAGAGTCCGCCAATGCCAGCCCCGATGACGATGACCTGCTGCACGCCCTCAAGCTGAACCTTGTTTGAACGTCTGTCAATTGTTTGAGTCGATATTGACAAAGATTGTACACGTGCGATGGTAGCTCGATGGATTCAGCTCGTCCTCGAATCGAGCGCGCACTCGAGCGCGCCTTCAACGCACTCGATGATCGCGACGGCCCTCCGCAGTTAGCGACGGCGCTTCGTTACGCCGTATTCCCTGGCGGTGCGCGGCTGCGACCACAGCTGACCATGCTCGTCGCGGAGGCCCTCGGCGATTCGGAGCCGCGCGTGACCGAGGCCGCTGCGTCGGCGTTGGAGCTCGTTCACTGTGCCTCGCTCGTGCATGACGACCTCCCGTGCTTCGATGATGCAAACCTTAGACGAGGTCGTCCAACGCTGCACGTAGCCTTCGATGAACCCACCGCCGTGTTGGTTGGAGACGCGCTGATTGTCATGGCCTTTCAGACTCTTGCCGGCGCCGCACCCCAGAAGCCCGAGCGACTTCCGCTCCTGGTCCGAGCGCTCGCGAGGGGCGTCGGGCATCCGCGAGGCATCATCGCTGGGCAGGCATGGGAGTCGCAGCCTGGCGTTTCTCTTTTGACCTATCACAGCGCGAAGACGGCGGCCTTGTTCGAGTCGGCGTGTGCGTTGGGGGCGCTCTCTGCGGGGGCGGATCCTGCGCCTTGGCGTCCAGTCGGGGAGCTGCTCGGGCGCGCCTACCAAGTTGCAGACGATCTTGCCGACGCAACGGCGTCGGATGAAGAGATGGGCAAGTCAGCAGGTCGGGATGCCGCACGTGGCCGTCCGAGCGCCTTTCGCCGGTTGGGTCACGAGGGTTGTCACGAGTTGCTGAGCAACCTGCTCGCCTCCGCGTCGGATGCGGTGCCGGAGTGCCCGGGGCAGGAGCGTGTGCGCAGCTGGCTAAGTGAGTCGACCTTGGGGGTCTTGCGGCTGCGCAGCGAGCACCCCAGCGATCAGCGGGATACGGAGCCGCACGCTCGAGCATCAGGAGGTGAGTGATGGCGAGCGCGGTAGTCGTCGGCGGTGGTTTGGCTGGGGTCGCAGCAGCCGTACTTCTCGGTGAGCGCGGGATCTCGACCACGCTGATCGAACAGGAGAACTTTCTTGGTGGCCGCGCAGGAGCCTGGTCTGACACCTTGTCCGACGGCACCAGCTTTCAAATGGAGCGTGGGTTTCACGCTTTCTTTCGGCAGTATTACAACCTTCGTTCACTGCTCAAACGCGTTGATCCGGCGCTGCGAATGTTGCGGCCGGTCAGCGATTATCCGCTGCTCTCACCTTCTGGGGAGATGGAGTCGTTTGCTCGCTTACCGAAGCGATCGCCGTTCAATGTGATGGAGCTCGTAAGGCGATCGAAGACCATTCGGCTGCTCGACTTTCGTCACGTGAATCTTGCGCGTGCGCGCGAGATGTTGGCCTTCGACGCGACGCGAACCTACGGCGCCTTCGACACCATGAGCGCCAAGTCCTTCTTGGACGGCCTCAACTTCCCCGAGGACGCACGGCGCGTATTGTTCGATGTCTTCGCGCACTCCTTCTTCAACCCCGAAGAGCACTACTCAGCCGCCGAACTCTTGGCGATGTTTCACTACTACTTCACGCAGAACCCCGAGGGGCTGCTCTTCGACGTAATGAACGCGCCCTTCAGCACGGCCTTTTGGAACCCAATGCTCAAGTACCTGCACTCGCTCGGGGTCAGCGTGCAGCTGGGCACGTCGGTGCTCGAGGTCGCACGTAGCGACGGCAGTTTTCGCGTGAGAGCGACTCGCGACGATCGTCCGCTCACCTTCGAGGCAAGCGCGGTCGTATTGGCGACGTCCGTGCCCGGACTCAAGAAGGTGGTTGAGCGCTCGGAGGGCCTGGCTGCGCTGCGGCCGAGCATCAACTCGCTCGACGTCACCTCGCCGTTCGCGGTGCAGCGTCTGTGGCTGGACCGAAAGTGTTGGAGCTATCGCCCAGCGTTCGCGGGCACGACCGGCTTCGAGGGGCTCGACAATATCTCGCTCTATGAGCAGCTGGAGAGCGAGAGCCGCGTCTGGTCAGAGCGCACCGGGGGCAGCGTAGTGGAGCTTCATGCTTACGCACTCCCTGGAGGAAGCGACGAAGAAACCGTGAAGCGACGGTTCCTCGAAGGGCTCCACACGTTTTATCCGGAAACCAAGGACGCGAAGATCATCGAGCAACGTTTCCTGATGCGACAGGACTGCCCGTCGTTCGCTCCGGGCTCCTTCGCCACTCGGCCGACGGTCACAACCTCGATTGAGAACCTCGTTCTGGCCGGGGATTACGTGAAGCTGCCGTTCCCCTCGGCGTTGATGGAGCGCGCAACGTCCTCCGGCTTCATCGCCGCCAATCACCTTCTGCAGCGGTTCTCGCGCCCGAGCGAGCCGGTGCGGCACGGCCCTCTCAAGGGCGTGTTTGCGGCGCTCGCCTCGTAACGCTCGCACGACAAATGCAAAACGCCCGAACCTTCGATGAAGGTCCGGGCGTTTCGCTTTCGCTTTCCCTTAGTAGCGGTAGGTGTCGGGTTTGAACGGACCCGCGGTGGGGACACCCAGGTACTCCGCTTGATCCTTGCTCAACACGGTGAGCTCGACCCCAAGCTTCTTCAAGTGCAGGCGGGCGACCTGCTCATCGAGCTTCTTCGAAAGGACGTGCACACCGAGCTCATGCTTCTCGGACCAGAGCGCCATCTGTGCGAGCACCTGGTTCGTGAACGAGGTGGACATCACGAACGACGGGTGGCCGGTGGCGCAACCGAGGTTTACCAAGCGGCCGCTCGCCAGGACGATCAGCTTCTTGCCGTCCGGGAAGACGTAGTGGTCAACCTGGGGCTTGATGTTCTCACGCTTGATCTCGGGGTGGTTGTCGAGCCAAGCGATCTGAATCTCGCTGTCGAAGTGGCCAATGTTGCAGACGATGGCTTCATCCTTCATCGCCATCATGTGCTCGCCGGTGATGATGTCTTGGCAGCCGGTGGCGGTCACGAAGATGTCTGCGCGGCTCGCCACGCTGTCGAGCGTGCGGACCTCGTAGCCCTCCATTGCAGCTTGCAACGCGCAGATCGGATCGATCTCGGTCACGATCACGCGTGCGCCGAGCCCGCGTAGGGACTGCGCGCAGCCCTTACCGACGTCGCCGTAGCCAGCGACAACGGCGACCTTGCCGGCGAACATTACGTCGGTGGCGCGCTTGATGCCGTCGCCGAGCGATTCACGGCAACCGTAGAGGTTGTCGAACTTGCTCTTGGTCACCGAGTCGTTGACGTTGATGGCCGGGCACTTCAGCTTGCCCTCCGAGAGGCGCTTGCGGAGGTTCTTCACGCCGGTGGTGGTCTCTTCGGAGAGGCCGCGGATGGGGTCATTGCCGGTGAAGAGCTGCGGGTGCTTGTCGTGGATCCAGTTGGTGAGGTCCCCGCCATCGTCGAGGATCATGTTCGGACCTTTGCCGTCCTTGAAGGCGTAGATCTGCTGCTCGAGGCACCAGTCGTACTCCTCCAGCGTCTGACCTTTCCAAGCGAACACGGGCACGCCGGTCTTGGCGATCGCCGCGGCTGCGTGATCTTGCGTCGAGAAGATGTTGCAGGTGGTCCAGGTGACCTCTGCGCCAAGCTCCACCAGCGTCTCGATCAGCACGGCGGTCTGAATGGTCATGTGCAAGCAGCCAGCGACGCGCGCGCCAGCGAGCGGCTTCTTCTGGCCGTACTCTTCACGAAGAGCCGTGAGGCCCGGCATTTCCTTCTCGGCGATAGCGATCTCCTTGCGACCGAACTCTGCCAAGTTGATGTCTGCAACCTTGTAACGAGCCTTCTCTGTCATGATGTCGATCCTCTTTGTTGGTCTGATGCGAGCGGTCTGGTCGCTGAAAGCAGCGTCCAGGGAACATGGCTGTCTGGCCCCTCAGTGAGGCCGTTGGGAGCGAACTCGCGCACCTGCGCGCCTTGCAGGCCGGCACATTCGGCGAAATCCACAAGCTCCTCATTCGAGAAACCCATCCACACGTCGGCCTCTTCGGCTGACAACATCGACTCGTCGTGGGGGGCGTAGTCAATCACCAGCAGGGTTCCACCGGGGCGGAGAAGCGCCGCCAAGGCGGCCACCGAGCGCTTCGGAATGGCGGCGTGGTGGAGCACGCGCGACGCGATCACGATGTCTGCACCGGCGTTGGTTCGGCGCGTGACGGCCTCTCGAACGGAGCTGCTCTCGAGCTCTCCCACCTCGAAGCTGACGTTGTGAAGCGATTGCCGAGCCACCCGCGCACGTGCGAGGGAAAGCCGCTCCGGGGAGCGGTCCACTGCGAGCACCTCGTCGTAAAGTGGCGCCAGCATCTCGAGCAAAAGGCCGTCTCCAGTGCCGGCGTCCACCGCCAACCGATGCCGGGACAGCAGCGGCCCTAGACCCGCCAGGCAAACCGCCGCCTCACGCGGTAGCAGCGAACCTTTGGACGGGCGCGCTGTGCGTGAGAAGAACTCGCGCGACTTCTCGTCTCGTGAGCGCACGACGGCACGCGCCCGTTCCAGCAAGCCGTCGCGTTGGGCGATGCCGCGGCCAACCGCCAGCGCATCAAGTACAACGGCGTCCTTGGTGGCCTCCGGCGCGAGGGTCAGCAACACCCACGAGCCCTGCTTGCGCGCCGTGACGATACCAGCGTCCCTCAACTGAGCCGCGTGTCGCGAGACCTTGGGTTGCCCCTCACGCAGGATGTCAGCCAGCTCCCCAACCGCGAGCTCCTCTTCTTCCACCAGCGCGAGCAGCGCGAGCCGTACCGGATCGGCCAGCAGCCTGTAGAGCTCCCAACGGGCGCCGGGCTGCGATTGGACGGGGTCTAGCTCGCTCACTCCGAACACATTTGCACAGATGCGAAAGACTGCAAATCATTTCTTTCGTGCTGTTTAAGTGGTGTTCCTTGACAGAGTGTAATTGGGACACCATATGGTGTTCATATGACACTTTGGTCGGTGGGTTGGGGGCAGCAGATCGGTACGGACCACGTCGAACGAGGGTGCAACCGTCAGGATGCTGCGTGGGCAGCGTGCTTTGAAGGCGGCGCATTTGGGGTCGTGTCGGACGGCTGTGGTGAAGGGTCGGCGAGCGAAGTTGGTGCCTTGTTGAGCGTGCGAACCGCTGCTCGCGCGCTCGCTGAGCTCGCGCCGTCGGTGGAGCTCGCGCAGCTCCCTCAGCTCGTTAACGCACAGGTTGTGCAAGCGCTGGAGGCGGTGGTCCAGGCGGTGCGACCGCCTGAAGTCGAGGCCTTCGTCGCTGAGGTGTTGTGCGCGACGCTGCTCGGGTTTGTCGTGCGTGGCAGCGAGGCCGTGTTGTTCGCGTATGGCGACGGGCTGTTCGTGATCGACGGTGTGGTTGAGAGCATCTCAGCCAACAACCGTCCCAGTTACCCGGCTTACGCGCTGCTTGGTGGTCAGGCGGATTTGCACGCTCGCCTCTGTTCGAGTCCGCGCAATCTTGCGGTCGCCAGCGACGGCGTCGACCCTCGCTTCTTCGAGCGAATCGAGCGTTTGCGTGGGCGGCTACTCACGCGCCACTTGGTGCTGGCGGCGCGGCAAGGGCAGCTGACCGACGACGGCGCGATCGCGGTGGCTCAGCTGCGCGCGGGAGCTGACTCGTGAACGCGCCCGTTGCTTGGTCACCCTCGCGAGCCGTGCGCATCGGTTCGGAGCGCGTCTTTCTAGATCCTCAGCGGCTGCTTGGTGAGGGTGGGGAAGCGGTGGTGCTCGCGCACAGCTCGGCGGGCCAGGAACTCGCGGTCAAGCTGTACAAAGAACCGAGCGATTCGAAGCGCGCCAAGGTTGAGCATCTCGCGGCGTTCGCGCAAGCGCTGCCCTTCGCAAAGCTTCCGCGCGCCACTGTCATCGATGATCGCAGCTCGAGCTTTCTCGGCTTTGTCATGCTCGCGACGCAGAAGGGAGCAGAGCCGTGGTCGGTTCTTTCGCGCGCCGACTACCGCGCAAAAATTGGGCTGGGCCGGTTGCTGGCTGCGCATCTCGAGCTTGGGCGGCGTTTGTCCGAGCTTCACTCGCAAGCCGTCGTTGTCGGCGATCTGAACGACCAGAACCAGCTCTATTGCGCCAAGACGGGGGCGGTCGAGTTCATCGACGCAGACTCCTTCCAAGTGGACGGCTTTGCCTGCGACGTAACGTCCGCGGTGACCCTCGATCCGCTGCTGTTTGGCCCTGCGCTAGACGAACCGTGGCTTACGGCAGACGGCCTGCCGCGCTGGTTCTCGCGCGGGTCGGATTGGTATGCGTTCAACGTCCTTTTGTTTCGCTGCCTGGTCGGCATCCATCCGTACGGTGGCCTGCTCGAGGCGGAGGGCAGCCTGGTGCGCCGAGCGCGCGCGCGTACCTCTGTGTTCGCGGCGAAGGTCGTGATGCCAGCCAAGGTGCGACGCCGACTCGAAGCGCTCCCAGCGTCGCTGCTCGCCTGGTTCGAACGCGTGTTTTGTGCCGATGAACGCCGACCATTTCCGCTCGCTGAACTCGAGCGCGCAGTCGCAGAACTAAGGCTTTGCGAATGTGGCGAGCCGACCTTCTTCGAGGGAGGTTGCGCCGCGTGCAAGCCGCTCGTGCAGCAGGTCGCTGCAGGCGAGCTCAACGTACGCGAATGGTGCCCGCGCTCCGCGACGGCTCGCATCGTGGAGGCGCGCGTCGTCGCCGACCAGGTGTTGCTTGCGGTCTTGGACGCGGGCCGTCTTTTCACGGTGACGCTCGACTCGCAGCTCGAGCCGATCTCCGAGCAAGACCTAGGCGCCTGTAGCGACGCGGTCATTGGGCTCAACGCCGAGCACGTGCTCACGCATAGCGGCGAGCAGCTGGCGCTGATTGATCGACGCACCGGGGAGCGTACGCCGAGCTCTGCCGAAGAGGCGTTCGGGCGCCCCGCCTGCGTGCTCTTGGAGCACGGCCTCGCGCGCATCATCCGTGGCTCGGTGCTGCTGCCGCGTGGGGCAGGGGAGCGTGTGGTCGCGACGGTGGTACGCAATCAGTCGAGGATCGACGGGGCGCACGGAACGCTGCTGCTCTCCACGCACGTCTTCGGCGCCAGACGCTACCAAATCGTGAACGGAGGAGGGACGACGGAGCTCGCTGCTCCGGCGCTTGCGGCAGGAGAGGTCGTGCTCGAGGAGTGTGCGCTCTTCGACGGCTCCACGCCGATGGTGCTTCGTCGCACGCAGCATCGGTGTGAGGAGAAGCTGACGGCGATCTCGCGTGAAGGCACGCTCTGTGTCGCGTCGCCGCCGCTTCCTTCGTTCACTCTCCGCGGTGCGCTGCTCCGCGGAACGGCGCTGTTGCTGGCGTCCGATGCTGGCCTCTGCCGGGTCGAGCTGCTCCACGGTCGTTCGAGAATTTTTTCTGACAGCGAGCCCTTCGTGCGCGGAGGGGATCGTCTGCTTGCGGTTGATAGCGCGCTGGTTGTCGTTTCGGGAAGCCGCCTGGTGCGACTCGAACGGCGTTCTTTCTAGGAGATCCGTCAGATGAAATCGTTCTTTCCCAAACACTACGAAGCGAAGAAGGTCGGCACGCTCTATCAGCCGGACTTGGGCGCGGTTGCGCGCGAAGCGGAGCATGCGGGTTGCGCGCCGGCCGTTCACGACAAGCAGCCTTACGCCTTGTTGCTCGTCGACTTTCAGGTCGACTTTTGTCACCCGAGCGGTTCGCTGTTCGTCCCGGGCGCCGTCGAGGACCTGCAACGTACGATCGAGTTCGTCTATCGCAATGTCGACAAACTCAAGACGATCGTACTCAGCCTCGATAGCCACCTGACGTACCAAATCTTCTACCCGACCTGGTGGATCGACGAGCAAGGGCACCACCCGAATCCGTTCACCGTGATCGATTCGGAGTCGATTCGAAAGGGCAAGTACCGGCCGGTGCGCGAGGTGAGTTGGTCGCTCGACTACGTGAGCCAACTCGAGCAGAAGGCCAAGAAGGCGCTCTACCTATGGCCCTATCACACGATGATCGGGGGCATCGGGCAGGCGCTCGATCCGGCGCTGTTCGAGGCCGTTCACTACCACGCGGTCGCGCGACGTTCACAGCCCGTCTTCCTGCAGAAGGGCATGATCCCAACGACCGAACACTACTCACCGTTCGAGCCCGAGGTGAAGGTCGCGAGCCATCCGCACGGCGCGCTCAACACCACGCTGCTTCGCATGTTGGAGACGCACGAGCGGATCTACGTGGCGGGGGAGGCCAAGAGTCACTGCGTGTTGGAGGCCTGTGCCTCGATGGTTCGGCATTTTCAGACCACGCCGGAGGTGATTGAGCGGATTCACTTCCTCTCCGACTGCACCAGCAGCGTGGTGGCACCAGGGGTCGACTTCGACGCGTTGGCCGAGCGTGAATTGGCGGGATTTCGAGGCAAAGGCATGCAGTTCGTCAAGAGCTCGGCCGCGCTCGCGTGAACATTCTGGATCGCAATCAAGGAGCTAGCCATGAGCAATACGAACGCAGTCAACGCCACAGAAGCTGAACGAAACTTGCGCGCAGCCGGTCTTTCGAGCGCAGCCTTGGACGTGATGGTGCAAAACCTGGATGAGACGGTACTGATGGGTTGCGTCGGGCTCGAGGCGGACGCCATCGACAGCGCCGAGGCCACGTTGGTGTCGGTCGTGCTCGATATGTCCGGGTCGATGGATTCGCATCGCGTGGCGGTGGTCGAGGCCTACAACGCGATGTTGTCAGCGTTGGTTGCGGCCAAGGCCGCCTCGTCCATCCTCGTGTCCACTTGGGTCTTCAATGACGCTCCTCAACTGCTCTCGAGCTATGAGACGGTCGATAAGAAGCCCCGCCTAGCGAAGGCGGTTTACTCTCCGGGTGGAGGTACGGCGCTCTATGACGCAACGTTGCACGCGCTCACCGGCCTGGTTGCCTACGGTCAGGAGCTTTGGGATCAGGGCATCCCGACCCGACGGGTGCTGTTCGTCCTCTCCGACGGCGACGACAACAGCTCGAAGGCGAAGGCGCTCGAGGTGCGCACGCTCGCCGAGTCGGTGTTGCGTCAGGAACGTACGACCTTGGCTTACGCGGGCTTCGGTACGACCGATCCCCTCGCCCAGGCGGCGCTGCTCGGTTTCCCCGATGTGGTCAGCACCGCGGCCTCGGAGGCTGAGCTCAGGCGCATCTTCCGCCAGGTGAGTCAGAGCGTGCTGCGCCTGAGCCAAGGGGTGAAACGCCCTTCCGCTGGCGGCTTCTTCTGAGGCTCAGGGCGCGCGATCGATGCGGTAGACCGAGCTGAGGTCGGCGATGTAGAGCTCACCGTCGTTGTCGTGACCAAACGAGACCACGGTGAGCCCTTGGGAGATCTCCGTGTGGGTGACAAGATCTGTGGCAACGCCGTCCACCACGCGAAAGGACATCACTTTGTTTTGGTAGGTGTCGGCGAAGAAGTATCGGCCCCTGAGTTCGGGCAGCGCCTGCCCACGGTAGACGTACCCTCCTGCGACTGAGCCTTGCCCATTCTCGTGCGGGTACTCGTGAATGGGCGGCGTGGTCCCAGTCGCGTCGCAATCTTGCACGAGGTAGCAATGCGTTCCCTCGAGATCACGCCAACCAAAGTTCACGCCCGGCGCATCCGCGGGCAGATAGTCGATCTCCTCCCAGAGGTTCTGCCCCACATCTCCGACGTAGAGATCCCCCGTGCAAAAGTCGAACGAGGCGCGCCAGGGGTTGCGTAGTCCGATCGAGAATATTTCAGGGACTGCACCGGGATATCCGCCGGCAGGCGCGTAGCCGTTGCCGTTCACGTCGACGTCGAAGCGGAGAATTTTTCCGAGCCGGCTGTTGACGTTCTGCGCGTAGTTCATCGGATCGCCGCCACTGCCGCCGTCCCCAAGAAAGACGTTGAGCCGCCCATTGCGATCGAACGCGATGGTTCCGCCGTTGTGGTTGGAGAACGGCTGGGTCTCCGTGAGGACGACACCCGTAGCGCCGAACGGGCTGGCCTTGTCAGGCGTTTCTCGAACGAACTCGGACACCGAGGTGTGCCCCGTGACGGCTTGGCTGAAGTGAACGAAGAACCGCCCGTTCTCAGCGTAGTTCGGGTGGAAAGCCATCCCCAACACCCCTCGTTCGCCGCCCCAAATGGCCACCCCAGTAAGGTCCAAGAAGGGCTCGGGTTGCACCTCGCCTGTGAGCAGGTTGAGCACCCTGATCGTTCCGTAGAGGTTCACGATGAAGAGCCGATCTGGATCACCAGGCGCCGAGAGCACCAAATCCGGCGCCCCGATGTTGTCCGCAGGCGACGCGACCTCGGTGAGCGTTAGCGCGGGCAACGCGCCGACTGCGGGCTCGCAGTTGAAGTTGGCTCCTCCTCCGCCAACGCCGCCGACGCCTCCAACGCCGCCAGTTCCTCCGTTACCGCCGGCACTCCCGGTGCCGCCAGCGCCCCCGGTGCCGCTCCCACCGATCGCGACACCGCCAGCACCACCTCCGCCACCGCCAAGACCCCCAGCCCCGGCGCTTCCGCCGGCGCTCCCGCCTGAATCCCCGCAGGCTACGATCAGCAGGCTTAGCAGGGCAAAGCTCGAGACGGTCGGTCGGTTGGTCACTGTTGCAAATCTCCCGCACCCTGCGATTTTGAACCTCCAATCCCCCGACCGAATCACTCCTCTTCGGAGGGCGGTGCTACGGCGCTGCCGCCAGCCGAAGCCAAGCTCTTGGGCTTGAACTCCTCGGTGATCTTGATCTCTGCGGCCGAAGCGTCGCGCAACCGCTGCACATACTCGGAGATGGCTTCCTTGCGCTTGAGGAGCCGGCGGGGCTCCAGGTACTTGTCACGCTCCGCAGCCCATTCGGCGTCGGTAGGGTTGGTCCGCTCGAGCACCACGAGCACCGCGAATCCTCCGCCACCCAAGTTGATGAGCTTATCGATCGGCTCGCCGGCCTTCGCCGTGGAGGCAAACACGGTCGCGCCTGGGGTCTCACCGAAGGCCGCGCCTTCGAAGGGTTCTTCACGCGAGGTGAAGGCTTTGCTCTTTTCGACCTTGGGTACGATCGACTCCTCGTCGAGGTCGACCAAGAAGTCGTCATCGGTGGTGGGCTCCTCTGCCTTGACCGGCTCCTTGTCGTCCTTCTTGTCGGCGGTCTTCTTGTCGCCGTCCTTCTTCTTGTCGCCCGCTTCGCCCTTTTTGGACTCTTCGTCCTTCTTGGGCTCTTCCTTCTTCGGGGGAGCCGGCTCGGGATACTTCGCCAGGTGGTCCTTCACGGCGTCGTCCAATGATTTGCCACCTTTGACCGCGGCTTGAATCTCCTTTGCTCCCTCGCTCGCCATCCGCTTGCCCTCGGCGAGCATGAACAGTTCGCGGCTGACGCGTTGTCGGATCGCCGTTTCTGCGTCCGCACCGGTGTGCTTCTTGTCCAGGCGGAGCAAATGCAGGCCCTGTTTCGTGTCGATGACGGCCGAAAGGTCCCCTTCGTTGCTCAAGGAGTAGAGAGCATCCGAGAAGGGCTTCATCTCCCCCTTCATCTCGTCCTTCATGATGCAGCCGAGGCTACCGCCGTTTTTGCGAGTGCCCCGATCTTGGCTCAGTTCGCGTGCCACATCAGCGAACTTCTCTCCGCCTTCGACTCGTTTGCGGGCCTGCTCCAGCTTTGCCTTCAGCTTCGCTTTGCGCGCCTCAGCGTCGGGGCCCGGCTTGGAAAGCAGCATGATGTGGCTGACTTCACGGCATTCCCCGGCGAGCTCCTTCTTGCGCTCGGTGACGGCTTTTTCCACCTCGGTAGCGTTCTTGTCTGCCCAGGCCTGGACTGAAGCGGGCGCCAAATCGATTGCCCGATCTACATAAAACGCCGGACGAATCCTGGTGAAGGCGACCTTGGCGGTGCTGTAGTCCGCCAGGAACTCCGACTTCGCTTCGGCCTCCGAGACCTGAACGCGCGCGAGGATCAACAATCGCATGCGGTCTGCGATCAACTCTTGCCGTTGGAACTCGCGAAAGTCCGGCTCCAACATCCCCGTCAGGTCGCCGACCAGCTTCTTGTACTTCTCAGCGCTGAACGCCTTGGTTTTCGGGTCTTGAAGGCCTTGCGAGACGTCCAAGAAGCCGCCGTGGCCGATGCCGGTGGGAATAAAGCGACGCTGCTCCAGCGGTAGCCCAGCCGGGACCGAGAAGCGGAACCGACCGGCGCGTAGCTCACGCGTAACGGCTTCATCGCTGACCGAAAGCCCGAACTTCTTGGCTTCGATCAGCAGGAACTCACGCTCGATGAGACCGTCCATCGTCTTCTTGGAGAGGTCTAGCTTCTGGCCGGTTTCACTATCGACCATGCGACTCATCAAGCGCAGCGAGGCCCTGTAGTGGGTGGTCTTGACGCAGTTGCCAAGTACCTCCACCGCGCAACTCGGATCAGACTGGACGGACTGACCGCCTCCAGGTCCGAAGCTCGTGACGAAGACAACGGCAATGGCGATAACGGCGAGCGCGCCGATGAACGATGTAACGCGATTCACGGATTCTCCAGGGACCCAGACGGGATCGGGGGCGCGTCACTTACCACTGTTTTCGTCCAACCGCAGTCCTCTTTGCTATGCTCAAAAAAGCGTGACTAGGCGAAGCTTGATTCCCTCTCCGGAAAACTATTCTGGAACTCCCTCCCGCCGAGGCGGCGACCGGCGCGAGACCAATGACCGTGTGACCTTTATTGTGGGTACACGGCGTCTCGAGGGTTGGGCGCTCAATGAATCCAGCGGTGGGCTGCGCGCCATCGTGGATGAGGGGCTGAACCTCGGGGACGAGGCGCTGGTTGAGATTGGTGAAAAGGCGCCCCGTGCAGGTCGAGTGGTTTGGATCCAGGAGGAGCCCGACGGAGCAATTGTTGGCTTTTCCTTCGAGGATTCGGAGGGGTCGGTCCCGCCTCCGCCCCCGAACGGCTAGCGCATCGGCAGCGCTCGCGTGATAGAGCCGGGCGAGAGGAAGCTGGATGCCGAGGTTGAGCATCTTTTAGGCGAGCACGGCCCGTTTGCCGCCTCGAAGCGCTTGCGCGTACGCACGGGGCAAGTTGCCATGGCAGGCGCGGTTGCTCGGACCTTGATGGGCGACTCGATCCTATTGTGCGAGGCCGGCACCGGCACCGGCAAGACGCTCGCTTACCTGCTACCGGCCGTACTTTCAGGGCAACGCGTCATCCTGTCCACGGCGACCAAGGCGCTGGAGGACCAGATCCTCGAACGCGAGGTGCCCCTGGTCGAGCAGGTCTTGGGCCTCAAGGCCTCGATCCACGTGGCTAAGGGGCTTTCCAACTACCTCTGTCGACGTCGCTTGGCCGAGCTCGAGGCTGCGGTCCTACGGCAACAGCCAACCACCCGCGAAGTGCGTCGGGCGCTGCCGATGATTCGCGACTGGGTGACGAACACCCGCACCGGTGATCGGGCTGAGATGGGCGAACTATCGGAGGAGGATCCGATTTGGGCGCAGGTGCTGGCCTCGCGCGAGTCGAGGATCGGCGCCGGTTGCAGCTACTTCGACGATTGTTTCGTCACGCGGCTCAAAGAGGAGCTGGCTCAAGCTCGCATCGTGATCGTCAATCACCACCTCTTCTTCGCGGATTTGGCGCTCAAGTCACGCGCTGGGCCGGCCGGCTTTCAGCGCGCCGGCGTGTTGCCACCGTACGACGCCGTAATCTTCGATGAGGCGCACCGGATCGAAGATGTGGCCAGCCTATTCTTCGGAGCTCGCGTCAACTCCTCGCGGCTACTCGTGCTTGCGCGAGACACGCGCGCCGCGTGGGTCGCGGAAGGGATGCCCGGTGCGAACGGACTGCTCGAGGATTTGCTACTCTGCCACCGGGCCTTCGTCGACGTTACGCGGCGCTATTGCCCCGATGAAGGCAAGACGTTGCTCGAGGCCGAGGTGCGCGAAGGGCCCTTCTTGCGCGCTATCGAAAGTCTCGTCGATGCGGTGATCGCGCTCGAGAACTTCCTCGAGTCGAACGCCGTATCGGCGCGCCTCGACGCCCTGGTTAGGCGCAC
The DNA here is from genome assembly GCA_044376115.1 of Polyangiaceae bacterium. GTDB lineage: Bacteria > Myxococcota_A > Polyangia > Polyangiales > Polyangiaceae > Xiheicaenibacterium. The sequence goes on from JBILLK010000007.1 coordinate 384,550, forward strand.
CACCGAGCTGCGTAGCGACCTTGAGGAGCTGTGCGCGCCACGCTCGGGGAGCGTGGTTTACGCCGAACGCACGGCCGACGAGGTCAGCGTTTCCACGCGCGCCGTCGACGTGGGGCCGATCCTCGCGGAGCAGCTCCATCGCCGCTCCGGGGCTCTCGTCTTCGCTTCGGCGACCCTGCGCACCTCCACCGCAGCCAGCGCCGGCTCGGAGTTTGCGTTCTTTCGAGCGCGCGTCGGGGTGAGCGACGTCACCGACGTCCCGGTCGAAGAGATCGCCATCGCTTCTCCGTTCGATTTTGACCGACAAACACTGCTCTACGTGCCGCGCGATCTGCCCGCCGTCCAAACCGCCGAGTTCGCCGATGCAGCGATTGAGCGCACCGCGGAGCTCGTGCTCGCCTCGGGCGGTGGTGCGCTGATCCTCACCACCAGCGTGCGTATGATGACGACGCTTGGGCGCGGTCTCGCACGCGGTCAGCGCCGCCCCGTCTTGGTGCAAGGCGAAGCCCCGAAGGCCGCCTTGCTCGAAGAGTTCCGTTCTCGGGAAGACGGCATCCTGGTCGCGACGATGGGCTTCTGGGAGGGCGTCGATATCCCGGGCAGGGCGCTGCGTTTGGTGGTGATCGATCGGCTGCCGTTCGCCGTACCCAACGACGCTATGGTGCAGGCGCGCTCGCGGCGTCTGGAGCAAGAAGGCCACGACCCGTTCTCGAGCTACGCGGTTCCGGAGGCTTTGATTACGCTGAAACAGGGGGTGGGCCGGCTGATTCGCACCGAGACCGACTTCGGCGTGGTTGCGGTGCTGGATCGTCGATTGATCGAGAAGGGCTACGGAAAGCGCATGTTGCGCAACCTGCCGATGCAACGGCTCACCCACGATCTCGCCGCCGTTCAGGCCTTCTTCCAAGCGCGAGCGACCGAGCCGGCCTAACGCCAGCGTAAGAACTAACGTAACGTTGCTCTTGGTCCTTGGCGTCGTGCTAAAGACGGCGGGCCATGTCTACCGCGCCCCATCCGTACGACGCGTTCTTGAAGAACCTGCTCAAGCCTGCTCGCTACGCGGGCGGGGAGCTCGGCGAGGTGCGCAAAGAGTGGACGCCTGAAGTCGCCAAGGTCTGCCTGGCCTTCCCGGACGTCTACGACATCGGCATGAGCCATCTCGGCTTCAAGATTCTGTACAAGATCTTGAACGACGATCCTCGAACCTTGGCGGAGCGTTGTTACGCCCCGTGGGGCGATCTCGAGCTCGAGCTCCGCAACCGCAAGCTGCCTTTGGTCTCGCTCGAGTCAAAGCGACCGCTGCGTGACTTCGACGTAGTTGGCTTCTCGCTCCAGTACGAGCTGACGTACACCAACATTCTGAACATGCTCGAGCTGGGGGGCATCCCGGTTCGCTCCAAAGACCGGACCGACGAGCATCCGGTGGTCTTGGCGGGCGGTCCGGTTGCAACGCATCCGGAGCCGATTTCGCCGTTCATCGACGCGTTGGTGATCGGGGACGGGGAGGAGAAGGCCACCGAGATTGCGCTCTTGTGGAAGCAGCTGTCGCTAGCGGGCGTGCCGCGCGCCGAGCGTTTGCGAGCGCTCGCCAAGCTCGACGCGGTGTACGTGCCGTCGCTCTACGAGACCGAGTGGGAAGACCGCTCTCAGCTCAACGTCGTGCGTCGTCCGAGCGATCCGTCGCTGCCGTTCCCGGTGCGCAAAGCGATGATCGATCTGGCGAAGTTTCCCTTCCCCGACGTGAGCCCGACCGGCGGTCCCGAGGCCATCTTCGACCGCATGTCGATCGAGATCGCGCGCGGCTGCACCGAGGGTTGTCGTTTCTGTCAGGCCGGCATGATTTACCGCCCGGTGCGCGAGCGTGACCCTCAGGAGATCGTCGATACCGTAGTGTCAGCGATCGAGAAGTCCGGCCAAGACGAAGTCTCGCTCACGGCGTTATCTACCGCGGACGTTTCCTGCATCTCGCCCCTGGTGAAGAAGGTGAACGAGGAGCTGAAGAAGCGTCGCGTCTCGCTCGGCGTCTCCTCTTTGCGCGCGTACGGCCTACCCACGGATCTGCTCGATGAGCTGAAGACGGTGCGGGCAACTGGGCTCACCTTCGCGCCGGAGGCCGGCACCCAGCGCATGCGCGACGTGATCAACAAGAACGTCACCGAGGAACAGCTGATGGAGACCGCTGAGCGCGTGTTCTCGCGCGGCTGGAGCAAGATGAAGCTGTACTTCATCTGCGGTCTTCCGACCGAGACCGAGGAGGACGTCCGCGGCATCGTGCAGACGGGGGCTCGCGCGCTATTCACCGGCCGCAAGGTGATGCGCGGAGGGCGCTCGCTCGAGGTCACGGTCAGCGTCTCGGTGCACGTTCCCAAGCCCCATACGCCCTTTCAATGGTGTGCGATGGACGATCTCGAGACCGTCAATCTGAAGCAGAGCTGGTTGCGCGAGGAGGCTCGCAAGGTGCGCGGAGTTCGGCTCAAGACGCACGATGCCTACGCTAGCGTGATTGAAGGTGCCTTTGCCCGTGGGGATCGCCGCTTGGGTGAGGTACTGTTCGACGCCTTCCAGAACGGCGCGCGCTTCGATTCCTGGGATGATCAGCTCAAGCTCGAGGTCTGGGCCGACGCCTTCGCCAAACACGGTCTCACACCCGAGCAGTTCCTCGGCACCTTGCCGCTCGCTGCACGCCTGCCTTGGGATCACATCGACGTCGGCTTGGAAGATGGCTTCCTTGCCACCGAATACAAGAAGGCGTTGCAAAGCCGCCTGAGCCCGCCGTGCGGGAAGGTCGCCGGGACCTTCATTCACCCGACCAACGTCGAAGAGTCGCTGGCGGAGAAGCGCCGCTTGGTCTGTTACGACTGCGGCATCGCCTGCGATTTGACTGCGATGAAGAGCGAGCGCATCAGCTTCTTGGCGCGGCTCGGAGCGAACTCACCACCGGTGCGTCGCTTGCCGGTGGTGCTCGATGAAGCCGAGCCGAGCGAGCCCGAGAAAGCGCCGAGCAAGTTCACCGGACCGCCGGCCTCGGCGCGTCCGATTCTTCCTTCATTCCGCTATCGCCTGTGGTTCGAGAAGACCGATTCGGTAGCGCTCGTCAGCCACCTGGATCTGATTCGCGAGATCCCGCGGGTGATGCGACGCGGCCGGGTGGATCTGGCCTACACACGGGGCTTCCACCCCAAGCCGGACATGGTGTTCGCACCGGCTCTCGCGCTGGGTATTCCGAGCTTCGCCGAAGCGATCGATCTCAAGCTCAATCAGGTGCTCAGCGATGAAGAGCTGGCGACGTTGGCTGAGCGGCTGAGCGCGGTATCACCGCGTGGCTTGGTGTTCACCAAAGCCGAGCGGCTATTCCCCGGTGACCTTCCGATTTCGACCCGCGTGGTTGGGGCTCGCTACGCTGTTTCGGTCGCGCATGCTGCGGCGGGCGGTGAAGCTGCCGAGTCATGGGCCGCGGCGCACGTCGAACGGCTGTGGGCGGCTGCGAGCGCGGTGGTTCGGCGTGAGGCAGGCGGCCTGGCCAAGAACGTCGATGTGCGGGCCTTCCTCGACAGCTTGCGTATGGCCAATGAGGAGGAGCGAGCCACGCTCGCGCGCACCGGCTTTGGTCCGGCGGCGATCGTGGTGGCCGACATTCGAGTGACCCCGAACGGGAGCGCACGTCCGCTCGAGCTTCGTGACGTCCTCTTTCCCGATCTCGAGGGAGAGGAGCACGTACGTTACGCACGCCTGCAGCTGCTGCTCTCGGATCCGTCAGCGCCGCAGGCTGCGATCGAGGTGCCTGAAGCAAGGCCGGAACCGTCCTCGACGTTGCAGGCCATTCAGGCGTGAGCGGTGAACGCGCCAAGCCTGAGGTGGCCGCCCTGCTTGGTGCGCTGGTCGTGCACGACGTGGCCAACCTGCTCGCGGTCGCTGATTCCTCCGCGTTCCTGATTTCGCGGGCGCCGGAAGACGTCGAAGCCGTGCGTCGCCACACCGCGCGTGTGCGCGAGAAGTTGCAGCTGGCCAAGTCGCTTTGTGTACGCTGTCTCGCTGTCGCTCGTGGTGAGCCGGCGCTCAAACTCGAGCACGCGTTGGTTACCACCGCACGGCGAGCTTGGGATTCTGCCGAGGCCGAGGGGCGCTGCCGGCTGAACCTCGAGGTCGCGCAGGAGGCGCAAGTTTATGCTGAGCCGCTGCTCCTCGAAGCGGTGCTGATGAACCTGATGCGCAACGCGGTGGAGGCCGGGGCCAAGTCGATGCGCCTCGTTTTGCAGCAAAGCGAAGAGACGTCGCTGATCGAGCTGTTCGACGATGGCGCCGGCTTTGAACGGGAGCCCGAACCGCTGCGAAGCGGCAAGAGTGAGGGACACGGCTTTGGCCTCGCTGCCTCGCGGGCCATCGTTGAGCTTCACGGCGGGGAGCTAGGCTTGGAGCGGCTCGAGCGCGAGACGCGGGCCTTCATTGCGCTGCCCGCCGTTCTCCGAACGTCGGGCTAAGCGAAGACTTCGGACGAGCTCTCGCCGTGTTGGTCCTTCACGGCGTAGCTCAGCGAGAGCACCTCGATCAGGACGGCGCGGTAGATCTTGTGCACCTCGTCGACGTCCACTTCGTCGGCGTGAGCCTCGAGCGCCGCCTCTACGTGATCTTGGATGTAGGCGAGCAGATGCGGCTGCTCCATCGCGACGACGTCGTCGCTCTCAACCACTTCCGCAGCGTCTGCCATGCGCAGCTCTTCGTCGAGGCCCAGCGCCTGCTCGACGCTCTCGACGTTCAGTTCGCTGACCTTGTCGATGGCGTCGCCGAAGGCACGCTCGAAGGCGAGGAACACCGCCAGGATCAGGAAGTAACCAAAGCCCAGCGCCGGCTCATTCTTGGTGCGCGTGAGCGCCTGTTCGAGATGGGCGAAGAGCGCTGGCTGACGCTGCTCAAAGCGCTCTAGCGCTTCATCGAAAACATGGGAGGTCGTGTTGTCTCCGTCGAGCTCACGGCTGATCTCAAGCTCTAGCCGCTCCAGCACGAACTCGCTTACCCGTGCGAACGGAGGAACGGGACGAATGGCCGCGCGACGTACCCACACGCTGGGGAGCCTACTTGGCCTTCGCCCCGTGGGAAGCACATTCAACCGAAGGTTGATGCAGCAGACAGAATGACTCGTGCCCTCTTCGGAAAAAATGGCCGAAGGCCCGAGTGAACGATCGACTTGGCACGAGT
>JBILLK010000065.1:0-9016 GCA_044376115.1 Polyangiaceae bacterium
GGACGCTCGCGGCGCACTGGGCGGAGTTCTGCGAGCGCGCCGAAGAAGCGGGAGGCCTGCCTCGCTTCGTGCAGCGCGAGGTGGACGAGTACCTGCGTTGCGGCCAGCTCGAGTACGGTTGCGTGCGCGTCGGCTGCGAGCGGTGCGGCTTGGAGCGGCTCATCGCCTTCTCCCGTAAACGGCGCGGCTTCTGCCCCTCGTGTCTGGGACGCCGCATGTCCGACACGGCGGTGCACCTCGCCCAGAAGGTGATCCCCGCGGTGCCGGTGCGGCAGTGGGTGTGCTCTGCGCGCATTGCCTCGCCTGGATTGCTACCAGGCGAGGCCCGTCGCGGACATCTGCTCGACGTGTCCTCGGCCGCGACCTGCGTCGAGACGACGCCTCAGGCGGTGCTATCGAGAGTGCGTTCGACGCGCTCGGCCGCCTCGCCCAGCGCCGCGTGCTCAAGGCGGTCGGTACCGACCTGCCTCGTGGCGGTGAACCGGCCTGGGTCGGCGGACGGTCCGGCGCTGTGACTGTGCACAAGAGCTTTCGCTACTCGTGGGACGGCGAGCTGATCGAGGCCGTCGACCGGGAACGTGGAGCGACGGAGCTCCGCTACGATCCGTCGTCCCCTGCGTCCGCTGCGGTGGCGTCACCTAGGCGCCGGGCTAGGGCGCTCGAGGTGAGGAGACCCGCTCGGATGGACCTGCGAGCTTCGGACTTATGAGCTGCACCACGGATTCGCCGAGCCTACCGACGAGTCCGCGCGCGGTCAGTTCGGTCACCTCTTGCTGGAGTGCCGCGCGCGCTGTCCTATCGAAGGTCCACTGCGGTTCGTAGTCGATCTCCTTCCAGTAACGCGCATCGCGTGGCAGCAGGTCGTCCGTGAAGCCGAGCACCAGCTCACGGGCCAGCGAGAAGTCGGTGCGTGTGACTAGCTTCAACCACCATGACGAGAGTGACACGCTGAGAAAGGGAACGCGGAGGCTCGGGACCCTCCGCCCGCGCAGCGCGGCGAGTCGAACGAGGATCTCCCGGCCACTGAGCACCTCGGGTCCTGGAATGTCGTACCAAGCGCTCGCTGGCAGCGGGAGCTCGAGACCACGCACCAGCGCGACGGTCACGTCCTCGATGGCGACTGGACACGTCCGCGACGCAGTCCATGAAGGCAACAACATGGCCGGTAGGCGCATCGCCAAGTCGCGAACGATCTGCCATGAAGCGCTGCCGTTGCCGATGATCATGGACGCGCGGAGCTCGAGCGTCGGCACCGAACCGGCGCGCAAGACCTCTCCTACCTCCAGGCGACTCTTGAGGTGTTCGGAAGGCTTCGCAACAGGAGCAACGCCGCCCAAATAGATGATCCGCTTCAGATTCGCTCGCGCGGCGACCTCGGCGAACTGCGCTGCGGCTCGACGCTCCTTCGAAGCGTAGTCGCGTTGACCGCTGCCCATGCCATGGACGAGAAAATACGCGGCGTCGATTCCCTGGGCCGCGCGCTCGAGGTCGGTCCGGTCGTTGACGTCACAGCGCACCCAGGCGACGCCCGTAGTATTCGTGACGCGCTCGAGGTCTCTCGTGGTCGCGCGCACCTCATGGCCAGCGTCGACGAGCGCTTTCACCAGCGCTTGCCCCACGAACCCAGTGCCGCCCGTGACCAGTATTTTGGACATCAGCTTCTATAGGTCGCAAGCGTGGACTTTGCCACTGCGGTGACCGCGGGCGCAGCTCTCTCTTTCCGATCCAATTCGACCGAAGTGATGCAGAACGTCACGGATGAGCGTGTGAACGGTTGAAAATTCGTCTCACGAACTTAAACAAGCGTTGCGAAGATGAGATCAAACCCTAAACACGCGCTCGGGAGGCTTGGGGAGCCCGACGATGTAGCCTCGCTGTTGGCCTGGCTCGTCGACCCTCAGATGTCGTGGGTCACGGGGCAGGTCTACGGGGTCGATGGCGGGCTCGGCACCGTGCGCTCGCGTTGAGGTTCTCGCGATCGCCCGATTGAACAACCTAACGACGAACCTGCGAGCAGAACGAACCATGTTGTGGACCTTGATCAAGCGGACGGAGTGGCGGCCCTTCCTCGACCTCCTCTCACCCTCGTTTTTTCGGGTGGTACCGCCCGGCCCGCTCCTCAAGGAGCTCAGTCACCTCGCCTCTCTTTACCGAAGCACGGACGCCTTCGCGCGAGCGGTCGCCCATCGCAAGGGCTCGATCGAGCACGCTGGCCTACCGATCCGGCTCACCACGGAGACGCTGTCTTCGGCCGGTGCGCCCTCCACGAACGCCGGGGCGCGCGGCCAACGTGTCCTCGAGCTCTACTTCCATCAGATCTTCAGCGACGGCTCCACGCTGCTCGACTTGCGGCTCGCGAGCTTTTCGGAGGAGGGCGGCGCGCTCTCCTGGAACCCGAGCGGCGCGCTCGCAGAATGGAGCCCCGAGTTTCGCTGCGCCCTCCGTGGGCTCTATCAAGGATTCTATCGGGGCGACGACATCGTCTTTCGTGAAGGCCTCGCGGCGCTCGGGCTGGCCAAGGCCGAGGACGCGATTCGTTCCCAGTTCGGCGAGGGTCAGCAACGCGCCGTCCGCTTCCTGCTGAAGGACTTCCAGCAGAAGTTTCAAGACGTCTTCGTTCGTTGCCAAGAGACGGGCTCACGCATCGACGCGGGCTTCTTGTCTCTCGGCCTCTACCTGGCCACGCTCTACGAACATCTCGACGCGCTGGGCGAGCCCTTTGACGCGCGCGCGGCGTTCGACGCTGTCCATGGCGATCGCTGAGCCTGAGACGAGGGCTACGGGAGGGCTCAGCTGCCCGTGAGCGCGAGCTCGGCGGCGGGTGAGAACGAGCGCTCGACGATCACCCGTCCCGTCTGCCAAGGGCGTCATGCAGTTGCCTGGCCAGCACCTTCGCCTCGAGGAAGGTCCGGAAGTCGTGTGATTGAAGCGGCTTCGTGCCCCGAAGCTCAACCTCGACCCGCCAGGAGTCCGGTCCATCGCTCCACCCTTGAGTGAAGACGCTGATCTTGCCGATGTCGCTTGGCTGAACCCGGTTGACCGTGCGGTGCAGCAGGTTCTTGCGTTCTAATGTAATGCCTTCGGACGTAAGGCTGAGAACGGTCGAATAACCGAAGACTGCCCCGCCAATCAGCAATGCGGCCAGTGCCAGCGCGCCAACCACGATTACCCAAGCGATTGGCGCGACGACCGAAATGGAGATAAGGCCCGGCCAAAGATCCGCTAGCGGCAGGAAGCCGACACCAAACCCCAGGACAATAAGGACTGCCCGCGTCGCGGGCGACTGGCGGTTGGCAAGCTCGACCGTCGCGTCACTCATGCGAATAAGATCGTACGACTCTGGTTCGTTGGGGTCCAACTCGCGCTTGCCCGGGCCGCCCTGGTGCCGCCACCTCGGCTGCACAGGGTGGCGTCGCGCAATCCCTTGCGCGACCGTAAGAACTGCGCACGGCGTGATCAGCTTCGCCCGCCCTCTTCGGCTGCTGCCACACGTTCGGGCTGGGCGTTCAGGCGGTGCGCGTCTCACACGCATCGCTCGTCGATCTCTACCTACGCGCTCTACACTCCGACGCATGCCACTTCTCGTCTCCACCCGCGCCCACGCGGCCATCCTCGGCGCGCGCGCTTACGTCTACGGGTACCCGGTCGTCGTGATGGAGTGCTCGCGCGTTCTCGCCAACGCCGCCGACACCGAACGCGGGTTCGGTGCACCGACCAACACGCTGCGGCACCTCGCTCAGGTCCCGGATCACACGTTCCGCGCGGTCGTCCGCCCCAACCAGGACACGCTCTACTCGGTCTCGTTCCTCGATCTGAGCCGAGGGCCGCTCGCCCTTCACCTCCCCGAGGTCACTGAGCGACGCTTCGTCAGCTTCACGTTCCTCGATGCGTGGACCAACGCGTTCGCGACCGCAGGCAGCCGGAACACGCGGGCCAAGGAAGGAGGCGGGAACGCCGCGCGCACGTACCTCGTCGTCGGCCCCGACGACGCCGGAACGCACGGACACGCCGACGTGGTTCGCGCGCCCACCAAGATGGTCTGGGTCATCGGCCGCACCGAGCTCTTCGGGCCCAGCGATCTGCCGCGCGCGCGAGAGATCCAGGCTGGCGTCTCGCTGCGCCCGCTGCGATTGGCCGGTACGAGCGAGCCGCCGGCAGCCGATCCGTGGCCGCGGAAGCTAGAAGTCGGGACCGACCCACAGGCGCTGGTGCGAGCGATGCCGGCCCTCGACTTCTTCCGCGAGCTCTGCCGGTTGCTCGCCGAGTACCCCCCGGACGGCGACGAGCGCATCCTGTCGGCGCTCGCCCGCGTGGGCATCCGCCCCGGCACCTTCGAGCCCGAGGCACTGCCGGCACACGTTCGCGCGGGCCTCGAGGACGGGTGGCGCCTCGGACGGCGAGGCATCGCGCTCGCGCGAACTGCGGCGTCCGCGCGACCGGGCTGGGGCCCTCCGCCGTGGATCCCAATGGGCGTCTACGGGAGGAGCTACCTCGTCCGAGCCCTGATCGCCCATCTCGGCCTGGGCGCCAATCCTCGCGAGGAGGCCATCTACATGAACGCCGCGCGCGACGGGTACGGGCGCTACTTCGACAGTTCGCGTCACGACTACGTGCTGCGCTTCGAACCGGGCGGGCTGCCTCCGGTGCGTTCGTTTTGGTCGGTCTCGCTCTACGGCGCGGACGGCTTCTTCGTCGCGAACCCGGCCGCGCGCCATGTCCTCGGCTCGCACGATCCGCTCGCACGCGCGCCCGACGGCGCGGTCGAGATCCTCGTCCAGCGCGAGCGGCCCAACGACCCCCGCAACTGGCTGCCGGCGCCTGCCGGCCGATTCGAGCTGACGCTGCGCATGTACTGGCCCGAGCGCGCGCTCCTCGAAGGCCGCTGGACTCCGCCGCGTATCCTCGTGCGGCCGCTCAGCTCGCGCGGCGGGTGAGACCACGACCGGTCACGCTCGGAGACCACCTTGCCGGCGCAGCGAGTCTCGAGTGCGGCGCGCGCGGCGTACAGCGCAGAGCTGGCAGAGCGTTCAGAGCAGGCGGGCCGCAGCAACACGGATCGCCGCGTCGTCGGCGCCGTTGGCCACGACCGTCCGCAGAGCTGACGCCTGCGCTGGCGTGGCGCGCATCAAGTCGCGGAAGTCCACTCCGGCCTCCACGACGCGGCGTGAGAGCTTCGCCCGCTCCGCCTCGCGTGCGTAGGACCCGAAGCCGGTCGCGGCTCTTCGACCAAGCCAGCTACGCGACAGCCAGTCCGAAGTGTCCTCCTCGAAGGGCACAATCCCGAGCTCCGCGCGCACTTCCGACAGCGGGCGCGGCAATAGCTCCTCCCAGTAGACGGACATCGACGGCTGGCGCTGATGCGCGGCGGTTCCGCGAGCATGCGCGTCCCGCAGGAGCGTGCGCCAGCGCCGTTGACCAACGTGGGGGCGCAGGAAGAGCATCGGACCGAGGCCAGGAGGCGAGGCGGCCGCGAACCAGAAGGGGATGACCTCCCGGTAGGCCAACTGGAAGAAGATGAGTAGCCCTTCGCCCGCCAGATCCGTTCCGTAGCCCGCGAGGACGTGAAACAGGTCGTGCAGCCAGCGAGACCGCTCGAGGAGGTAACGGGCGTCCTCGGGCATGGCGTATTCGTCGAAGAAACCATCGCGGTAAATGAGCCCAGCCAGCAGGTAGCCAGGGACCACGCTCGGCGAGCTCATCGAGTCGTGATACGCGCGTCCGAGGCTTCCCGCCGGCATCGTCGCGAGTCGAGACATGTTCGTGAGGGTCGCAGCCAGCTCTGGCCTGTCGGCGAGGACGCGCCTTCCCGTCGGGTGCGTTCGGACCTGCTCCACCGCTGTCACCAGCTCGGGACCCGTCGTGTACATTTGGATGCGGGGTACCTGCTTGGCTCCGCCCTCGGACACGGGATTGATGAGCCAGCGCGCGCCCGCCACGAGAGCTCGCACGGGATAGCGTCGGGCGAGAGTCCGATTGCCCGGAAGCGCGGTCATTCCTACACCGTACCGCGATCGAAGCTCGTTTCCACCACCACGTAGCTCGCGCCTCCGACCTGCGCCAAGACCAAGGACAGCGTGCCCAAGGAAGTGCGGCGTAGGCTCCAGGACCTTGCACGTCGCGGGACCGAGGCGACGCCGCTGCCACGCGTTCAAGCTGGGTGTTCAGGCGGAGCTCGGCTCAACCCGTAGGACGTTTTCGAGCTTCGAATCCCTATCCGCTCTTCGGCTAGCGCCGCGTGGACGATGTTCGAGCCAGCCAGCTCTGTACGTCGATCCCGTACTCGACGACCGGTATCCCCTCGTCCAAGACCTCGCGCTCGCGGGTCATCCCGAGCTTCTCCATGATCCCCCACGAGCCGGTGTTCTCGATCTCGGCGCGAGCCATGATTCGCTGGTAGCCGAGGCGCTCGAAGCCGTGGGCGACGAGCACGCGGCTCATCTCGGTGCCGTAGCCCTTGCCCCAGGCTTCGCGACGGAGCCGGTAGCCAAGCTCGGGGTCATGGGGCGGCGAGCGATCCGGGCGGAGACAGAACCAGCCGATGAAGGCGCCGCCAGCGATCTCGTGCGCGGCCCAGACGCCGATGTCGACGCCGCGTTCGTAATAGCCGAGCACGCGTGGCATGACTTCGTTCCGCACCTTCTCCAGCGTGGTCTCGAAGTGCGGCCGCAGGTATTTGGTGACCTCCGGATCGGAGTCGAGCTCGACCAGGAGTTCGTCGTCCCTGGCGGTGAATCGGCGTAGAACGAGGCGTTCGCTCTTCAAATGAAGGACGTGCTCGGGAGCGAGCAGCGAGCCGTAGACGGGCATCGGGGGATGGTAGCGGACGTGGCTTGACGAGAGTGGAGCGCGCGACAAGGACCTAGCGCCGAGGACGAGGTGGTGCGTTCTTCGATGAAACTATGGCGGGGTGCGGCAATGAGTGAGTCGCTCAAGGGCATTGGCAAACGATGTTGGTGATTCCACTCAACGACGCATTGAAGAACTCGATCTTGCACGGTCCGCCGATGCACTCTGTATCGGGGATGTCTACACCGACGCCCTGACTGTAGCAGTTGGTACCAGAAAACATCAGCACACCGGATGCAGACTCGGGCTGGGCGCCCGGCGAAGCGGTGCACGTCGGTGCGTAAATATGCTCATTAGGCATCGTCGTCATCGCCTGCCGCCGCGCCTCGCGACTTGGCGATGTCGCCCCAGCAAATGCCGACCTGCGCGAGCATCTCCAGCATCTCTGCCACATTGTTAGACGTGACCGTGTCATCCGGCGGCTCCGGCAACGCGTCGAGGAACTCAGGGGGGATAAAGAGTTCAGCCTCCTCACGCCGGAGCTCATACGGAGTGTGGCGAGTCGCCTGCTCGAGGGCGATTCCGTATTGGATGGTCTCCTTCGTCAGGTAGAGCGTTTCCTTCCACCCTTCCCAACGCGCCCCATCGCCGTGGATAGCCACTTCGGGCGAACAAAGAAACCCACGAAGGGCGTGCAGATGTTCGTCATCCAGGGGCACGAGGTTGGGGCTTTCGCGAGCAAGCCAGAAGCCGGCTGACGCTGTCTCCAGTTCGCTCAAGTAAGCGTGCGAGGTGATTCGGTTCAGAAGGTCCTGCATGTCGGCCGGAAGATCGCCGAGGTAACGAGCGATGGCCGACTCTCGGCTCAGGGGGCCGTTGGGGTCGTTCTTGTGGTCTTCTGAGATATCGACGAGCGCAACGAGACCGCGCTCGCCCCAAGCCATCGCCAGACAGCCTCCGCGCGGATCGAACGACATGCGGAAGCCGCTTTCGATGGAGCCCTCGAAGCGTGACCAGGCGTCACTATTTGCAAGGAAACCCAGGGCACTCAAGGTGTGATGGAGTCGAACGCCGTAAACGAATTGCAGAACGACATCAGGTGTTGCGGCAGACACGTCACTCCTCATGCTGCTCCACATCTCGTTCGAGGTTGGGCCAGCTCAGTCCGAACCGGCTCAGATTCTCGGCGACAAGTCGCGCAGCCTCGAGCTGGCCGAGGTCATCAGCGAGCTCCTGGACGGGTCCCTCGAGCAGCGCTGCGACTGAGTTCTCCGTCAGTTCTTCCTGTCCGCCAAGGATCGCATCGAACAACTCCCGTTCAAGGGCGTAGTCCTCGTCGTCTTCATAGCTTGTGCGCAGCGGAGGCCCGAAAAACGCATCGACCAGTCCGAGCACGCCGTCGCTTGGCCATGAGCGAAGGCGGGGGCTTGCTGCGGAGCCGGAGATCCAAAGGTAGGCTGTCACGCGGGGCGAGCCCGACACCGCCTGTTGGGCCAGCTCTTGGAGGGAAGCAGGGAGTTCGGGAACCCCAAGAGCACGCTCCCCCTTCTCGTGTACCAGCAGAACAACGCCTCGCTCGTCCCACGCCACTTCAAGGCTGTCGCCCTGGCCGTCATTGCAACTAACCGTTCCGCGACGGCGGTTGCCGCGGAAATCCGTGTCTTCGTCGAGCTGCCCCTGACACGCCAGGCCTACGCCAATCCACAGCACGTTCGCAACGAACGTGTCGCGAGATACATCGAGCAGCGGGGTCGATTGCATGTGACCTACCTTATCCCGATGGAACCACGCTGCGCATCAAGCAGCCGCGCTCGGCCCAGACGGCAGTAAGCCGATCCTGTGCGACACAACGCACGGTCTTACGGCGAGACTCCGCGCAATGTCGCTGGCCACGGTTGTACAGCGAGGAGCGCGCGACGACGTGACCGCAATTCACCGCAAAAACCTACGAGTGGTCGGCACCGCAGGGTCATCGGAGCTGCGAAGTGCGACACAACGCGCGGTCTTACGGTGAGACAACGCGCAATGTCGCAGGCCAGAGTGCTTGCTCATGCGCCAGCAACCGCAGCACAAGACCCTCGAGAAGGTCTCCGACGCGCGCACGAAGATGGCTGCGTAGCGTCAATTACAAAGCCCCACTGACGACAGTTACACTTCCCCATTTTTGTCGTTCAAAGACTTGGTTGAATTCGTCAGATTCGTAACTGTCGTTGCCTGCTCCTTCTTTGCT
>JBILLK010000009.1:0-354577 GCA_044376115.1 Polyangiaceae bacterium
GCAATTGCTATGACAACGCCGTAGCCGAATCCTTCTTTGGTAGCCTCAAAAAGGAGTGCATCAGCCGTCACTCCTTCGCCACTCGCACCGAGGTCTATGACGTAGTTGCGCGCTACATTGACGGCTTTTACAACCCTACCCGCAGACACTCGACCCTTGGCTACGTAAGTCCTCTACGATACGAGCAGCAGGTGAACCTCGCGGCGTGAACCTATATTGACTGTCCGCTAGAGCGTGCCCACTTCATGGGCGTTTCGAGTATTCTCGACAGATGGCTCGAATTGCGCTCGCTCTCCTGCTCGTGGCCTGCGGTGCGCAGGATTCGCTCGAGGACCAAAGGACCGAAGGCGGAGCGAGCGGAAGCTCGGACTCGACCGTGGTCGGACCGGGCGGTTCCGGGCCTCGACCGGGCGGTTCCGGGCCTCGTCCCGGCGGTTCCGGGCCTGGTCCCGGCGGCTCGGGTCCTGGGTCGGGCGGATTCGGTGGGGCCGGTGGGGCGGAACCCACGTACGTGGTGCAGCTCAGCGCGGGGTTCCACCACACGTGCGCAAGGCTCGATACCGGAGCTGTGCGGTGCTGGGGCGCTGCGGGATCTACCAGTGGCTCGCCGCTGGGCTACGGGAACTTAAACAACATCGGAGACAATGAAACGCCAGCTTCGGCTGGCGATGTCGATGTCGGTGGTCCCGCGGTCGACGTCACGGCCGGGCTCATTCACACGTGCGCGCGGCTAACGACCGGGGCGGTGCGCTGCTGGGGTAGCGGCCAGGGGGGGCAGTTGGGCTACGGCAACACGCTAGCTATCGGCGACGACGAAACCCCTTCGTCGGCTGGCGATTTGGAACTCGGAGCAACCGCCGCCAATGTATCGGCTGGTGGGTACCACAGCTGCGCCTTGCTCGCGGCCGGCAACGTACGCTGTTGGGGTCACGCGAACGCCAACGGGCACCCCAACGTGATCGGCGACGACGAGACGCCCGGGTCTGTCGGCGACGTCCTCGTCGGTGGCACGGTGATGCAGGTGGTGACGGGTTGGGATCACTCCTGCGCCCTCATGTCGACTGGTAATGTTAGGTGCTGGGGCGAGGGTTTTTTCGGCACGCTTGGGTATGCGAATCAAAACACCATCGGTGACGATGAAACGCCGGCTTCCGCGGGCGACCTTGATCTCGGTGGCGCAGCGGTTCAGATTGTGACGCAAGCCAGTCACACGTGTGCCCTCTTGACCTCTGGTGAGGTTCGGTGCTGGGGCACCGGCACCTTCAATAGGCTGGGCTACGGCAACACAAACACCATCGGGGACGACGAGACGCCCGCGTCCGCTGGCAGCGTCGATGTCGGCGGCGCCGTGGTTCAGCTCGCGGCCGGCCAAACTCACACGTGCGCGCTGCTCGTTACGGGTGCCGTGCGGTGTTGGGGCTACGGACCTTATGGCCAGCTCGGTTACCCGAACACGACGGAGGTCCTCGGCGTTCCGGCGTCCGCCGGTGATGTCGATGTCGGCGGCCCGGTATCTCAAATTGTCGCGGGCTACAACCACACCTGCGCTCTGCTCCAATCCGGTGACGTGCGCTGCTGGGGCTCCGGCTATGGTGGCAAGCTCGGCTACGGAAACACCGAGCACATCGGCATCTACGAAACGCCGGCCTCCGCCGGAAGTGTCCAGGTCCTGTAGCCCGCTGCGACTGCGCGGTCCGCGGGTCGCGGCGTCTGTCTCTGACTTCCATCGCCCGGGCCGATGGCCGTAGCGAACGACTACGTCTTCTACGCAGGCCTCGACCCCCGAGAGGTTCAGCTACCTACGCGCGACATTGGGGCGTGCGATAAACCATCGTCAGGCCCAATGTCACCTTGCGCATCCGGTGCGGTCGGGGGCCCGCCGACGCGGGCTTCGGCCCTGCGCGGTTCCGCTAGAAAATGCAGCGAGGTTCGTCCCCAGCGTTGGATGCCGACCGGAGGCTGCGACATTGGGGCATGCGATAAACCATCGTCAGGCCCAATGTCGCCTTGAGCGTTGTTGAGCGGACGGCTCGACCGTGATGCCGGATCTCGTCTCAGGCCGGCCAGCGCAAAGCGCCCTGTCCGAGCTGCTAGCTTGGCTCAATCCATGGCCTTCTTCCCAAGCTCCACCGGCTCTTCATAAAGCTCGTTGGCCTCGGTGTTCGCAGCGCGCGCTTGCGCAACCAAGGGGTCTGCGGCTTTCCCGTCGAACTTCGGCTTGGACAGAACGGTGCACATCTTGCGGCATAAACCGGCTAGCTCAATCTCCTTCTCATTGTGTTTCAGCCTCGCCTCGACGTAGCGCGCATACTCCTTCCGAAGCTTCAGCCTTGAGGCTTTGACCAAGCGCGCCGCCGTCGAGTGGGTCGTCGCGCGGGCACCGAGCGAAGTGGCTGCAGGGCTTCCGCGTTCAGGGCTTGACGGGCGCTGCGGCGCTCGAACTTGCGGCGGCGCTTGAGCTCGCGCTGGTCGCAGCCGTGGGACGGACGCCTAGCGCGAACTCCGGAAACAGGACGCCCTCCGCGTCTGCGCGCAGCGTCTCATGGAGCGCCGTGATTTCTCGATAGGGGAGGTCCCTATCCGCGTAAATCACGACGGCGGTCTCCTTAGGGTGGCGCGTCTTCAACGTTCGCGCGCAGCGCTTGAGGGCCTGGAGATCGACGGCGCCCTGCGCGTCGCGGCGGAAGGTGACGCCGTCCCCCATGCCTACGCAATCCGCCCGCAGCGCGCGCCCCGCGGTGAGCACCGTGATGCCGGCGGGACTAACCTCCACACTCAAGGCGAGGGGTCCAGGGTTCGGCGCGATCGGCGCGGACAAAGCCACTTGCCGCTGCGAGCCCGCGGCCGACCCGGCCGATAGCGGAGGCGGTAGCGTCACCGCGACAGAGCTCGTACTCGAAGCGTCCCCCGAGCCACACGACGCTAACGCGATCAGGAAGGTCGACGCGAGCGAGTTAAGCTGCCTCATGCCCGCCGAGCCTAGTGCAGCGCCGCTCCCAAGGCACGATCGAGCGGCGCTGTTCAAGCAGCCTGGCCGCCGCGAGGTCCGCGCGCAGTGGGCGGTTCATGCTAGAGATGCGGCATGGCTTACGCGTGGAAGCTCATGGCGCTAACGATGCTCAGCTCGGGTTGCGTGGTCTTGCGCGGCTGTGATGACAGCGCCGGTAGCGGTGGTGCAGCGGCTGGTGGTGCTGCGGCTGGCGGCGGAGCTGGCGGTGAACCGGCTGGTGGAGCTGCGGCTGGCGGCGGTGGAGCTGCGTCTGGCGGCGGCGGTGCGTCTGGCGGCGGAGGAGCCGGCGGTGGACCGACGGTCTGCCAAGGAGACGACGACTGTGAAGGAGCGCTGTGCGTCGCTGGCGTCTGTCAGGGGAAGGCGTTTGCGACGGTTGCCGCCAATGTAGACATCCCGCTGATCGGGGTTGGTGGCAACCAGGTCGCCTTCCTGATTCAGGCGGGCCCTGCCTCCAACCCGCTGGTCTGCAGCCTGGCGCAAACCGAGGATGACGTCTCCAGCTGTCAGAACGTGCAAGATTGCGACTGCGCCCTCGCGGCCAGCCCTTCGTGGGGTCCTGGATTGGGCACCCACCTCGCCGTCTCTCCAATGGGGGTGGCCTACTACTCGCCACAAGTGGCGAACACCTCGAACCCTGTATTCGAATGTGTGGCGGGGGTCTGCGTACCGGGCCCGTTCGTGCCCGGTCCGCCGCAGCACTTGAACGGGCTGACCTTCATCGACAACGAGCTATGGGGTGTGAAGCCTGGGTCGAGTCAGCTGGTGCGCTTCCAAGCGCCCGCGGGTCAGCTCATGGGCGCTGAGATCGTGGGGAGCTTGCCGAGCACGGCTGGACACGCCCTGGCTGCTTCCTCCTCGATGTCGGGGATGCTGGCCGCCTCAACACACGGGGACGTTGCGAACCCGGCTTCGGTGTTCCTGATACCAGACCTGGTGGACGATCTTGAGCTCGTGGAGGTCGCTCGCCTCGCCCCAACCGAGAACATCGTTGGGCTGGTGTTGCCCCGCGAGCTGCCGTTCTTCCGCGCGCGGAACCAGACTGGCCTGCACAAGACGTATCGTGTCGGTCCACCGCCTCAAGACGGCGAGCCGCAAAAGCCCATTGAGGTCTTCGCGCCCGCCGAAGCTGGCCTTGACGGTGGTCCGGCGCTGGCCGCGGACGCAAACTTTCTCTACTTCTTCGGCGTGGGCGCAGCAGGCTTAGTGCGCCTGCTGCGCTGCCCGGCGCAATTCAACGCCACCCTCGCGCAATGCCAAGCCGTCTCCGCCGATCTGCCGGAGCCTGGGCCCATCGCTGTTAGCGCCAACTACGTCTTCTACGCGAGTGGAGAGACGCTCTACCGCGCCGTGAAGTGATGCGAGGCCCAGCAACGGTGATGCGGCTTGGTTGTGAACGGCGGGCCCGCCTGGGCAGACTGGTGCCGTTGCTCGCGGGGTGCGCCGTATTAGCCGGCTGCGGTCTGCTGTTTGACACAGCGAAGTTCCGCGAAGGCAGCGGCTCGGACGGAGGCGGCGGTGGAGGTGGAGGTACCGCGGCCGCAACGGGAGCTGGTGGCGAGGGTGGAGCCGTGGGCGGAGCCGGAGCCGGCGGCGCAGGTTCCGAAGGCGGTGCCGGTGGCGGGATGGCGGGCTGCGCAGGTCCAGCGGACTGTGAAGGAGCGATGTGCATCGGCGGAGTCTGTCAGGGCGTTGCGTTTGCGAAGGTAGACGTCGACGTGGACATCCCGCTGATCGGCGTCGGAGGCGATCAGGTCGCTTTCCTGCTTCAGGTCGGACCGACGTCCAATCCGTTGGTCTGCACCAAACCCCAAACCGCTGACGATGTTGCTGCTTGCCCGAGCTCCGATTGTGTTTGCGCTCTCGCAGCCAGCCCGCAGTGGGGGCCTGGCTTGGGCTCCCATCTGGCCGTGTCCCCAACCGGGGCGGCCTACTACTCGCCACAAGCGTCGAACACCTCGAACCCCGTGTTCGAATGCGAAGCCGGCGACTGTGTGCTCGGCCCGTTCGTGCCCGGTCCGCCGGAGCACTTGAACGGGCTGACCTTCATCGACAGCGAGCTGTGGGGCGTGAAGCCAGGGTCGGGCCAGTTGGTGCGCTTCCAAGCGCCAGCGGGTGAGCTCATGGGCGCTGAGATCGTGGGCAGCTTGCCGAGCACGCTTGGCCGCGACCTGGCTGCTTCCTCGTCGATACCGGGCCTGCTGGCCGCCGCAACGTTCGGAGGCGATGAGGCGGCTGCGGTGTTTCTTATTCCGGAGCTCAGCTCCGGGGTTCAGCCTATGGAGGTTGCCCGCCTCGCCCCAACCGAGAACATCGTTGGGCTGGTGTTGCCGGGCGAACTCCCGTTCTTCCGCGTCAGCGACCAGATGACTGGCGTGCACAAGACGTATCGTGTGGGTCCACCGCCGATAGATGGGATGCCCCAACCACCCATCGAGGTGTACGCCTCATCGTTGAGCGGTGTCGACGGCGGTCCGGCGCTAGCCGCGGACGCAAACTTTCTCTACTTCTTCGGCGCGGGCGCCAGCGGCGGGGCGCGTTTGCTGCGTTGCCCGGTGCAGCGCAGCAGCTTCAGCGTTGAGGAATGCCAAGGCGTCTCCGCCGATCTACCCGAGCCCGGGCCCATCGCTGTGAGCGCCAACTACGTCTTCTACGCGAGTGGAGAGACGCTCTACCGCGCCGTGAAGTGAGGCGCGGTAGAGCGACAGACGAGCGGGTTGCGGGGTGGCCCTCTCGTCGCGTGCTAGCTTTGCTGCTCGATGGCTGAGCATCATGACCGCGCGCCGCGCTTTCGTTTGCTGAGCTTGTTCGCCGCGCCCGATCCGGAGGCATTGCACGCCGATTGGGATCCGGCGCTCGTCTTTCGCGTGATGTTCATCGCGGACTTTCGCGGGGAGCCTGATGCCCGACCACTGGTTGATCGCAAGCCGGTAACGCTCGATCCGCGCGGTTTCGATGCGACGCTTGCGCTCGACTATCAGCGGCGCACCCTCGGCGTGAAGGCGCGTTCGTTGGCCGAGCTGCGCGCGTCCAACGAGGCCTCGCGCGAGTCGTTCCACGCAGCCGATTGGCTGGCCCGCAGCGGCTCGCCGATGGTGGTCGAGGTAGTGAACGCTAGCGCGCAAGACCTGCTGTTCGAACTCACCGATGCACCGCACTTCCAGTCCTCCTGGGTGCGCGCGCTGTTCAACGATCGCAACCACGCGGCGATGGAACCGCGGCATCTCTTGGTGCTCGGCTTCGAGCTCGACCCGGAGGTGGACGGCGCGCTGATCGAACATCTCGGTCTGCAGGCGGAGCAGCACGCGATCCCGGTGCTGGTGCCAACCTCCTGCTCGCTCGAAGGGCCGGAGTCGGAGGCGGTCAAGGCGATGCGCGCGTGCTCATGGGCTCGCTGGCTCACCTTCTGCGCGGGGAACTTTCGAACCCCCGCGAACACGCGTGCTTCCAGTGCGCTGTTGATCGCACAAAAGGCGGCCTCGATCCTGGGCGCGACCGGCGGCGGACTGGGGCTGTGGGGCCGCATGCGCGAAGGAACGTTGCTGGGTGCAACTCCGGAGCAAGCTCGGCTCGCGTGGGAACGCGGCATCCTCGCTCCGACGATGCGAGAGGACGGCAGCGCCGAGCTGCTCGATGACGCTACCTTCTCCTCGCACGCGGGCACGCGGCGGTCGCTCTCGTGGCTGCTCTTGGTCCAACGCTTTACGCGCGAGGCGAGGCTGATTCACTTTCAGTACGTTGGGCTCACGCGCGCGGAAGGCTGGAGCGCCGAGCGTTTGGCCGCCTTCCTCGAGAGCCAGCTCAAGAAGCGCTTTGCTGCTGCGAAGGGCCTCGCCTTCGCGCTCGAAGGAGCGAGCTGGGAGGTGGCGCCGACGAGCACCGACTACCTAGGCAGCGACGGCTGTCTGCGCTTCGACCTGCGGCTCTCGGTGGACGCGCTCGAGGGCGAGCCGATCACGCACGTCGAGCCGCTGCTGTTGCATTTCAGTTTTGGCTGAGGAGGGGGGCCGAGTGCCGCCAAATCCTCGTCGGTATCAATCGATTCCTCTGTGTCGAGGTACTAGAGGTCTTGCTGCGATGAACGGGTTGATTGGCCGCGATCAGGAACTGGCGTTGTGTCTCGAGCAGCTGCGGCGTCCGCGCGCCTTGGTGGTGCTGTTCGGCCCGCCGGGCGTTGGTAAGACGGCGCTGGCCGAGCAGGTGGTCTGCGAACTCGAACGGCGCGGGCAGGCGGTGGTGCGCAAACCCCAACGCGCCGCGACCGCGCGGGCCAGCGTGCTTTGGCTCGATGAACCGACGCGGGAGAAGGCGCTCTCGAGCGTGCGGCAGCACGCGGGCGCAACGCTGCTCAGCCGACGCACTCGGCTCGGGCTCGCGCAGGAGGTGTTGGTGCCGTTACGTCCTTGGCTCGCTGCGGGCGGAGGAGAAGCGTTGCAGTTCCTGCTCGCACGGAGCCGCGCTCTTTCGCTGAGCATCGCTGCGGAGGACCATGCGGTGCTGGAGCAGATCGCGGCTTGGCTCGGGGGATTGCCGGCAAACCTCGAGTTGGCGGTGCACGCCTTGCGGACGCATTCGCCAGGCCAGCTCTTGAGCCGGCTCGAGTCGGAGCACGGGCGTCTTGCGTTGGCCCGCGCGCTTGATTTACCGGCCGAACACCGCTCGACACAACGTTTGGCGGCAGCTGCTTTGGGCGCATTGTCAAAGGCCGCACGTCGAAGCGTCACGGCGCTCGCGTACCTGTCCCAGCCCTTCTCGCGCGCGCAGGCCGAGCAGGTGCTTGGGGACGCAGACAGCGTTGAGGCGCTGCTCGAGGAGCTGATGGACTGCGGCCTGTGTGTGACGACGCAACGTGACGCAGCGCTTTGGTTTGCGCTGCATCCGTACCTCTTGGCCAGCGCGCAACACGGCCCGCTGGCGATGCCAGCGCTGCTGAACGTGGTGAAGCTCTTGGCCCAGGCGAGCGAGCGAACGGCGGCGGGCGAGGATGAACTCGCACGGCTCGCGGCGCTGGCCGGCCACAGCGCGTTCAAATCTCCGCGAACGTTGGAGGCTCGTTTGGAGCTCGGGTGCGTGCGTGCCGGGGCGCTCTACCGCTTGGGGCGGCTGCGTGAAGCGGCGGACGCTCTACCGCCCGTGAGCGCGATGCAAACGGCTCCGCGGAGCTCTCGCGCTGCGGCCAAGGCGCTGCAGACGGTGGCGGTGATCGAGCGCAAAGCCCGTCGCTTCGAGGCCGCGCGACAATGCGCCGTGGCCGCGTCTGCGCGCTGGTCTGCGCTCGATCCAAAGGAAGCCTTGTTCGCCGACGGTGCCCTGGCCTCGATCGAACTCGAACGCGGCGAGTGGTCTCTGGCCGAGCAGCTGTTTAGTGACATTTTGCGTCGGGCGCGTGAGTACGGCCTGCCTCGCTATGCGTGCTTGGCGCGCGGTGGCATGGGTCACACAAGTCAGGAGGCTGGCAAGTACGCTGAGGCGCAAACGCATTATCGCGCCGCGTACGAAGGCTTTGCGGCGCAGCAGGACCAACGTTTGGCGGCCGTTTACCTCGGCTACGAAGGCACGGCGCTCGAGGAGCAAGGCCTGTTCGAGCGCGCGCTCGAGCTGTACCGGAAGGCGATCCCAGCGCTCTCGGCGGCGGGGGCCAACGACTTCGCGTCGCTCTTTGGGGCCTGCGCTCGCGCGCTCGCGGCGGAGCTTGGTGAGCCTGTTCCGCACAGCGAGCCGGCGTCTTCTTTCGATGACCCAGCGCTTCTCGCTGCCGTGCGTCTGCATCAGCTGCGCGCCGAGCTCGCTACTCCGCGTGCAGCGGCGCTGACAGCCGATACCCATTTGCGCGATGTCTCCGACGACGTGCGCTTTGCGTTGCGCCGTCTCGCGCGCGCCCGGGCGGCACAACGTCAGGATGGCGTGCGGCTTTGCGTAGGCGACGGCAGCTTCACGCTCGAGGGCCAAGCCAGCGTGGATCTGCGCTCGCGTCGCGTGTTGTGGCGGCTGTTCGAGCGCATCCTTGCGGCGCACCTCGAGTCTCCAGGGCGCGCTGTTTCCTCGGCAGACCTCGCGCGGGCCGCCTGGGGCGATGAACGAATGCTCGAGCGTGCGCGGGCGCATCGCTTGCGCGTCGCGCTCTCCGAGCTGCGCAAACGAGGTCTGGCGGAGATCTTGTTGCGTACGCCTGCGGGCCTCAGCTTGGCCGAGCACGTGGTCGTGGTCTGGGGCGGCTGACCCAAGTGCCAGCGAGCCAACGCGGGTCTGTGTTGGATGCGCATTTGATGCTCGTTTGATGCGCTCACTTCGCCGGGCGGAACTATCCAATCGCTATGTTGAAGTCGCTGAAGTTTGCTGCGTTCGTTAGCCTTTGTTGCGTCTCCTGTAGCTCGTACTCGGTTGGCTTCGTCGCCAATGACCCGCTCGATGTTCAGGCCGCGGTGCCGCCCGAACATGGCCTCGTGTGCGTGGTGCGTACCAGCTTGGTGGGCGCTGCGCTCACGCTGCCGATCCGCGACAACGGCAAGTTGGTGGGCGCGACCGAGGGGCCCAGTCACTTCTGTTATCGCGCCGGTGTGGGTCGCCATCGCTTGACGGTGGAGGTGAGCGACGCCGACGCGATCGAACTCGCTGTGAGCGGCGGTGATCGCCATTTCGTCGAGCATGCCGTTCGCTTCGGCAGCGACGAGCTGCTCGTGCTCAACGCCGAGCAAGGTCTTGCGGCGGTGACGAAGAGCGAGCCCACCGTGATCGAAGGTGGGCCAGAGGGGGAACCTTTGCCAGGAGAGGTGCCCTTTGCCGAGGCGCTCGCTGATTGAGCCCAGCGCGCGTTGCTTTCGGCTCTGCTACCTTGGCTGGCGTGAGCCTTTCTTCTCGTTCGCTGGTCGCTGTGTTGGGGCTTGGGCTATTGGTCGCTTGCGGTGATGACGCGAGCTCCTCGGGGGGCGGTGGTAGCGGCGCCGCTACGCAGGGAGGCAATAACGAGGGCGGCGCAGGTGGCAGCGGCGCCTCTTCGGCCGAGGGCGGGCAAGGCGGAACCAGCAGCAGCGGTGGACAAAACGCGGGCGGAAGTGGCGGCAGTACTCCGACTGGCGAGCCGTTGTTCGTGGCCGTTGGTTACGGCGGGCGGCGGATGCGTTCGGTCGATGGCAGCGCCTGGACCAATGACGTGGTGGTCGATCCGAACGGCGGCGACGACAACACGCTCTTCCGCGGGGTGGGCTTCGGTGACGGCGTGTTCGTCGCAGTGGGCGGCTCCTCCGAAGGGCAGATCCTCACCACGGAAAACGGCATCGACTGGACCACCCGCACTCCAGCGTCTTCCTGGCTCGGCGACGTCACCTTCGAAGACGGCGTTTTCATCGCAGCGGGCGGCAACGGGCTGCGCCAACGCTCGCTCGATCTCGGCGCCACCTGGATCGATCCGGGGCCGTATTACGCCGGGCATTTCCGCGGCATCGCGTCGGGCGGCGGCGTGGTGGTGGCAGCCGGCCACACCTACGGCGGTAACGATCAAGGGCTGATCATGCGCTCGACCGATCTCGGTGCGACCTGGGAGAGCGAGATCGTCGGTGGGCCGCAGTTCGGCTCGATCGCTTACGGTGCCGGGCGTTTCGTGGCCGTCGGTCAAGACGGCTGTCGCAGCTCAGCCGACGGCGCAGCCTGGAGTGATTGCGGTTTGGGTGGCGGTCTCGGCCGGGTGGTGTTCGCCAACGCGCAGTTCATCGTGCCCGAAGGCGGCGGCTATTCGCTCAGCGCCGATGGCGTGAGCTGGATGCATCTCGACGCACCCTCGCGCGGGGTCACGACCTTCGGTGAAGGCCTCTACCTCGCGATCGGTTGGCCCGACCGCATCGAGACCAGCGCCGACCTGCTGAGCTTCAACGTCGTGAATCAGGACACCGGCCCAGCGCTCACCGAGATCGCCTTCGGTCATGTGAGCCCGTAGCTCGCGCTTGCGAGAAGCGGCCGCACAAAGCGCTTCGTAGCTGGCCTCACGAAGCGCGTCGCAAGCGCTGGCATTGGGCGCGCCCACGCGCGGCTGTGACATTGGGGCGTGCGATAAACCATCGTCCCTACCAGTGTCGCTTCGAGCATCGGGCGGCGACGAGGCCGTGCCGACGTGGGCAACGGCACTACGCGATTCCTTGCGAAAGCCGAGGCAGCTTGGTGCCCACCGCTGCTCGCCGACCGGAGGCTGCGACATTGGGGCGTGCGATAAACCATCGCCCCGAGCAATGTCGCACTGAGCGACCTCTGCGGCGTGCGGCCTCTGGGTTGGCCCTAACATCAAGGGCAATCGTCCGCTTGGTCTTCATCCTTGGCGGCTTCGGCGAATACGAAGGGGCGATCGGCGCGTAAGCCGTTTATTCGGCGAACACGCTGCTGGTACCGATCACCACGCCGGTATCTTGATCGGTTGGGTCATTGCAGCACTTGGCTGGATCGCCCGCACGCGCCACGCCTTTGCCGTCGACGAAGACGGTGGTCGAGCCTTTTGAAACGGTGCCCTTGTTGGCCGGTGATTTCTGAAACGGGCCGCCCATCGGGATGTGCGGCGGCGTGTTGTTGGCGGCGCTCCCCTCCAACGCCACCGCGCGGTTGTCGATGAAGGCGGTGGTGCTCAGCTCTTCGGTCAGCGGACCTGAGAACGGGTGGGGAAGTGGCGTTGGCACCGGGCCGCCCGGACTCGGGATCATGATTACGTGCGTATCCACTCCGACGATCAGATCTTGCTCCCGCGCGATCGGGCTTCCCATCGGCTTAGCCTAACGCACTTGCGAGCCTGTTGGCCGGCTCACGTGCCGCGTCGCAGCTCGGCCACGCGCAGGTCGGCGTAGTGTTGCCACTCGGCGCGTTCGGCGGGGGAGGTGTGCATGCGCAGCCGAAAGTACGCATCGAGGTGGACGCGTTGTCCGGGGGTGATTTGCTCCCGCGCGAGCACCTGCGCTTCACTCAGGCCGCTCGCCTGAAGATCGACGCACAAGCGCGCGTAGCGCTGCAGGGTGAAGCCGAGCGGCGGCTCGCTGCTCGCCATGGTGCGGCCGCTTTGCTGCTGCTTGGGTGAGGGGAGCGGCGCTGGGGCAGCTGCGCCCGCGGCGAAGGGCAGCGCCGGGGCGCTTGGGTAAAGGCCGGGGTCCTGGGTGCGGTCGGCGTCGAGCGTGCTGGCCAAGGCTGCGTTGGGCGCGCCACCACCGGCAAAGGGCAGCGGCTTCTGCAACAAGGCCTCATTGACGAAGCTTGTTTCATCCGGCGCAGGCGCGGAGGATTGGAAGGCTGCTTTCATCCGCGCGAGCACCGCGGCATCAGCGGCGTTGTGTTTGCCCAGCCGCTCATCGGCGGCCTTCTGGGCACGTCTGCGCACCGAGTCCGGCTTCGCGTCGGGGTCCTTGGTGAAAGGCACCGGGCGCTTCCTGCGCAGCTCGCTCACGTCGAGCTCATCGGTGCCGGTGGGGCCAGTCCTCGGCGGGGAGGAAGGCGCGTTCGCAGCGAGCGCCGCGTCGAACTGGGCGCGCAGACCCGGTTCCAATTCGAAGCGTCGTCGGAAGTGTTCGTGCACCAAGCGACGGCTATCCGGCGTGACCAAGCCAAAGCGCAACATCGTGCTCTCGGCTTGTTCGGGCTGTTGTCGCAGGCCTCGCGCGAGCTGCACGTATTGT
The DNA here is from genome assembly GCA_044376115.1 of Polyangiaceae bacterium. Lineage (GTDB taxonomy): Bacteria > Myxococcota_A > Polyangia > Polyangiales > Polyangiaceae > Xiheicaenibacterium. The sequence continues at coordinate 12,652 of JBILLK010000009.1, forward strand.
TCGAGCGTCCAGGCGGCGAAGCTGAGCTCGGCCGGCGGTGGTTGGCTCGGAACGAGGGCCGGGCTCGGGACGGGGGCTGGGCTCGGGATTGGCGCCGGGCTCGGGATTGGAGCTGGGTTCGGGATTGGAGCTGGGTTCGGTACGGGCGCAACTTGGAAGCTCGCCAGCACCCGCTGCACCACCGGCGCGCCCACCGACTCCGGTGCGTGAGCGAACTCGGGCTCGGGCTTGGGCTCGGCCGGGCGCGCAACCGGGGCCGACTTCGGCGTCCACGGAAATGGCCGCAGCTCGACCGCTCCGGCGCGAATGCTGGCCGGCGGGTTGGGCGTTTTGGCGAGCTCGACCATGTTGGCCGCGAGCGCTGGATCCTTGACCGCGCGCGCCTTCCACACGCGACCGAGCCGGCCGACGTCCTGCAGGCTGATGCCGAGCCCATCCAAAAGCGCGTTCGGATCGAGCGAGGTCGCGATCGCGCCGAGCAGGCTCACCCACGCTCCAGCGTCCTCGTCGATCGGCGAGAGGGCGCGCGCGAGGCAGTCTTCGGCGATACGCAGCTTCTGGGTGTATTCGAGCTGGGTCTCGAGCGAGCCGGCGATGCTCTGCTTCCAATGGAGCTCACCCTCACGAAAGGCAGCTTCTTCCACTTGCTCCTGGGCCAGCACCGCCGCGAGCGGCAGCTTCAACGCAAGGGCCGCACTGATCCCAGCGTATTGCTCGAGCGAGATGGGCGACTCGGAGGAAGGCACGCGAATACGCTAGCAAATGACCAGCCGCTGCATGCGCTTGTTTCGCCCATTGGCGCGAGCGACCCGTTCGCGGCCACGTGCGTCGCGATTGCTCGACCGGACGGTTCGCCGGTGGTATGACGATGAGTATGACCATGTCGAAGATCGCGGTCAGTATTCCACCGCACCTGCTCGCCTCTGCAAAGCGTGCGGTCCGTGAGGGGCGTGCTTCCAGCGTGAGTGACTTTGTCTCGATGGCGATGGAAGAAAAAGCCAAGCTTGATGATCTTCGGTCGCTACTCGACGAGATGCTGCTCGAGTCGGGGGGAGCGCTCTCGCGTAGCGAACGGGCCGAAGCCGAGCGTGAGCTCGGCATCAAGGTCGGGCGAAAGCGCACGGCCGCGTGAACGGTCTAACGCTCGATTCCGGCGCTCTGATTGCATTCGAGCGAAACGAGCGTCGGGTGGTGTCCCTACTGCGCGTCGCATTGGAGGCCGGGCTACCTTTGACCGTGCCATCGGTGGTCGTTGCCCAGGTTTGGCGCGACGGCTCGAAGCAGGTGTTGCTAGCTCGGCTTCTCGGCCACTCTGGGCTCTTGATAGAGCCGCTCCACGATGTGATCGCTCGCAAGGCGGGTCAGCTTTGCGGCGTCACAAGAACGAAGGACATCGTAGATGCGGCCGTGGTCGTCTCCGCCTTGGGCCGCAAGGACAAGATTCTCACGTCGGACATCGAGGACCTTCGGCGGCTTTCGGCCAGTGTGCAGCTGATCCGGGTGTGAGTGGGTCAAGCGTGTTCGTCCGCCCTCGAATTCGTTAGCCTCGAGCGATGCGCCGCCGGCTGATGGCACTACTTCCGTTTCTGTTCGCTGCAGCAAGTTGCGGCGACGAGCCCGGAACGTTGGAGGTGAAGGTTCACACCGAACTATGTTCGCCAGGTGGTGAAACGGAGCTGAGTGAGGTCGGCATCCTGCTTGGCTCGGGGCTCGATCTCCTGGACCCACCCGAGTTTGCGGCGCGTTTTGAGGGCTGCGCCGAGGTGAGTGATGGCGTGATCTTCGAGCAGAGCTTCGTCCCGCCAGAGGGGATGCACCAGGTGATCGTTATTGCCGCTGTCAAGCGAGGGGACGAGGTCGGCACCGTGGACGGTTGTTTGCACGAACTGACCAAGCCGTTCGTCGACAAGTACTTTGCGCCCTGCTTGATCGCGGCGCGGTACGTATGGACTGTGCCCAACAGCGAGACCATGATCGACTTGCCGTTGCGCGACGACTGCTTTTTGCCGTCGTCTTGCAGCGCTCAATGCTTCGATGAGTGGTGCGATTGAGCCCGCGTTTCGTGGCGCCGAACGGCTCTTCAACAAGGCTTCGCTCAGCCTAGTTGCTCGAGCCAAAACAAGTTGGGCTCTCCCTCCAGCTTGTCGCTCGCAACCATCGGCGTCGAGCCGAGCATCACGAGACCCTCTGCCTTCTTTGTTTCCTTATCCAACTTCCAGCGTTCGAGCACTCTCGCCTCGCCACCTTCGGCGGGTAGCGTGCTCTCGATTTCAGCGATGCATTTGGAGGCGTCGCTAACGAGAAAGAGCCGCCCATCGCGGACCGCGACGTCGCTGATATCCTCGAGTTCGACCGACCACGATTGCAGCTCCTCGAAGACGGTATCGGGCGTCGGCCAAGGGAAGGACTCTGGCTCGAATAGACCGGCGTGAATCCCGCTGCTCGCGGCTCCGCGCGGGCCCACCTCGACCAAACGCGCGGGCCGCTTCTCCTGCAGGACCAGCAGGTGCCCATTGCGCAGCAGAAGCACGCCCTCCGCGCCCGAATTGCCCTCATGGGTGGGCAGCTCGAGTACGCCGAGCAACGTGTCGACCTGCGCGTTGAAAGCGATCAATCGGCCGCGCTCCTGCAAGACGTAGAGATTTCCCGCACCGTCCGCCGCGAGGCCCTCCCATTCACCGCAGGCCTCCTCAGCAATCAGGCTGCGCACGTCGATCGTGCGCACGCTCGTGATCTCCCCCTGATCGCCAAGGCTCGCGATCACGATGCACGAACTCTCGTCCCCGACCGCACAGAGCTCGCGCTGCGAGCCGACCGCACGCAGCGCCAGACTCGAGACCTCCGCCATCGGCAGCGTGAAGGACTTCAGGATCGCGAGCTTCGCCATCGCGGTAGGCTACACGAGACCGATTGCGCTACCGCTAGCGAGTATTGGGCGTTTGAAGAGCCTCCAGTTCCTCGGTCGTGAGCTCTAGGTTGGCGCTCTCCAAATCGAGCCGCATATGAGCCAGCTTGCTTGTGCCAGTGAGTGGAAGCATGCCCACCGCGATGGCAAAACGAAAGATGACCTGCTCGGGGGTGGCGTTCAGTCGCTTTGCGACTCGCTGGACCGTCTTGCCCCGCAGTACCTCCCGATTGGCGGTTAGCAACGAGAATCCCTGATAGCGAACCTGATGCTGAGCACAAATCGCTCGCACCTCGGCGTCCCAGCCTTTGGAGGCGTAGCAGCGGTTCTGTACGAAATGGGGCGGCACGGCCTCCTCGAGCAGGAGCGCGAGCTGTTCGGCGGTCACGTTGCTGATGCCTATATGGGTGACGCCGCCAGCCGCGCGAAGCGCCGTCATTGCGCGCCATACCTCGCGGTCCGCTTCACATAGTCCGCTGGCGTGGGTCGGCCCGTGAAGCACCAAGGAGTCCAAGCGGTCGACGGCGAGGTGTGCAAGAGAGCTGCGAAAGGACTGTTCAACCTGCGCGCCGAACGTCGCCGAGGGATCGAACGGAAGTCGATGATCCTGCCCGCGAGCGAACGTGAATTTGGTCTGAAGGAAGAGCTCGTCCCTCGTTACTACACCGTCGGAAAAGGCGCGGGAGAGGGCCTCGCCCAGCCCCTGCTCGAAGTAGTGCTTTCGTTGATTGGCAGTGTCAAACCCACGAAAGCCAGCCGTCAGTGCGTCGGCCACCAAAGCCGCCGTCCGCTCTTCTTTCCAAGCCGTGCCATAGAGGAAGCTGGGAATGGATTTCATCGCGGTAAGGTAGACCAGGCGCTTTGAGTTGCATCATCCGCTGCTATATCCCCGTCAATTCTGCGCTGGACCGGTTTGCCCGCGATACGCTCGCTCGGTGCAATTCATACGACTCGGAATGGCCCTGCTTCTTGTCCTCGGGCTCGCCGCTTGCGGCGGCATCGTCAACTTTGCGCCCGCCGATGAGGATTCGTGCGACGGCAAAAGCTGCGGTGCCGAATGCGACGGCGGCATCTGCAACGAGGATGGCGTCTGCTCCCTCGCTGGGGACGTCGTTTGTGCGCCGCAATGTGTGCTCGGAGCGTGCGCCGACTCCTGCTCGATCTGTGTGGGAGAGGACTGCGTTACCGGATTTTGCAACGCTGAGGGCGAGTGCGTCGAGGGGGGCGTGGTTTGCCCGAACTGAAGCTCGACCTCTGAGCCGAGGAGGTCGCGCGCGCTGTTCCTGATGAGCAATGAGGCCGTCACTGGAGTCGCGCAGTGTTGCGCGCTGTGGAAAGGCATCTACCATGGGCGCAATGCGCCACTTCGACGTTCCCTACGCCCTGCCCGCCTGGAGATCGACGACTGAGTTGGAGCTCCGGGCGGAGGTGGCCGCGGTCGTCGCCGAGCTCGAGGCGAGGCCGATCTTCGGTCCGCTGGAGATGTTTGGGCCCACGCGGGATGGCTCCAACTCCATCAATGGTTCGTTGTCCCCGAGGAGATCCGTGCGCTGCTCCATCACGCTAGCCCGGTCGTACGCTGACATGCCGTCCGTGCGCTCCGTCAACACTGCCCCGAGCGCGTCGCCTTGCTCAGGCGCCTGTTGTGCGATTCCAGCGTGGTGGTTCACAAGCACGGCGGCTGCGTCCAGGATGAGCACCTCCAGGTCTGGCAACACGCGCTGATGGCGATTCTGTGGAGCGCTGGGCCCGCTGCCGACGAGCTAAAGCAGCAGCTGGCTCAGGAGCCGGTCTATCACGTCAGCATCATCGTACGCTCTCACCTCGCCAATGAGGCGGACCCCATGCGCCACGCCCACTCGATGGATGTCGGCTCATCCATTGCGATGGGCCAGGGCTTCACTCCTGAACTTGAAGCTCTGCTCGATAAGGCGTTCGTCGAGGAGGATGTCACCCAGATCCCCCTGCTCACCGAGGTCGCAAACTGGCATTCCCTGCGACACTCCGCGGTGGCGGGAGCGGCGCTCCTCAGCTACGAAGCCATCACGCTCGAGGAAAGGCTGCGCATCTCGCGAGCTGCTCTCGGGGCCGTTGAGGAACTCGAGAGTCGGCTTTATTCGTTTCGCCGCGCAGGCGCGGCGCACTACCCGCGCGTGTTCAGCGCTGTGCAGGCCTTGGTCGCTTCGGCCCCTCAGTTCGCCAAGTTGCAGCGTAGTTTGGATTGGTGCGCGGGGTATTCACCGCGTCGTCACTGATTCAGCTCGAACGCAGCGCGGGCCTCCGGTGCAAACGTTTGCGTCGGACGGAGACGCTCGAGGCTGTGATATTCCCACGGCGTGAGAGCTCCCCGCCTCGTATCGTCCTACGCGTTCGTCTTTGCGCTCAGCTGCACGCCCTCGGCGGGGACCACGGCTCCGGCGACGCTGCAGACCGACCCATCTGCTGCAGCTCCTCAGGCGTCGCCCGTTTGTCGCGAGGGCATGGCCGTGGTCGAGGGTTTTCCTACGCCTGGGGAAGCGTTCTGCCTCGACGTGACCGAGGTCACCGCGGCGGCCTATGCCGCGTGCGTTGCAGCCAAGAAGTGTGGCCGCGTGGATGACCGCTCGTACGACACTTGCACCGGCAAGCCTGGCCTGAAGGACCGCTCCAACCACCCGATCACCTGTGTGACCGGTGTCGAAGCGGAGGCCTATTGTCGCTACGTGGGGAAGCGCCTCCCGAGCAATGGCGAGCATCACTTCGCCACGTTTGGCCCGGAGCGACGCAAATGGCCGTGGGGCGCAGAGGCACCCGCCGACCACATGTGTTGGGCGGGCGGTAGTCCCGCGGGCGCAACGGGAGATGCGACGACCTGTGCCGTTGGCAGCCACCCCAAAGGCAAAGGGCCCTTCGGGCATCTCGACCTCATGGGCAATGCCTGGGAGTGGGTGACCTCCGCGGGCCATCGCTTCAAGTCCAAAGAGGATCCGGTCGGCGATTTCGGGCTCCGCGGTGGACCTGACTTTGGGAGCACCGAAGCGGTGGACGGGCTTCAGCTCGAAGTCTCGCTGGCAAAGGACGGGATGATCTGGAGCTCGGGTATGCGCTGCGCGAGCGATCTCGAGCGAGCGTTGCCTCCTCCTCCGCCCAAAGACGCAAGCGACAGCTGCCCCGCAGACATGGCCCGCGTAGCCCAAGGATCGGCGACGCTCGACGCTGGGCCAGTCGCCGTAGCCAGCTTCTGTCTCGACCGCACCGAGGTCACCGTCCAGGCCTATGGCGCCTGCGTCGCCGCCGGCACCTGCAGCGCGGTGAAAGGCCCGTATCCCTCGTGCAATGGGGACACGGCGGATCGCAAACAGCACCCGGTGAACTGCGTGAACTTCGGCGACGCCGAGCGCTTTTGCAAGCAGGCGGGGAAACGTCTCCCGACGATCGAGGAGCTTTGGCTTGCCACCGCTGCAGAGCCTGCGCCGAAGGACGCCTGCGCATCAAACCTCGCGCCGCGCGACGGCACCTGCCGTGTCGCGGGCTTCATGCACGCCGGCCAAGCGCACGCGGATCTCGTTGGCAACGTATGGGAGTGGAGCTCGTCGCCTGCGCCACGCGGTGACGCCAATACGGTACAGTTCCTCGCGGGTGCGAGCTGGGGCGAGACGGAAGCGCTACAGCGCGGGGTAGGTACGAGTCCGAAGGACGCGACCGAGTCGGGGCTCGGCTTCCGCTGCGCGCGTTGAGCAGCGGCGCTCAGCGCCGATCCTAGAACCAGCGCTTGGGCACTTTGTAGTCGGCCAGATCGGCGTCTTGCATTTCGAGTTCGAGCGCCTTCGCGCAGGCCTCGCAATGTGGCCCTTCGTGGGTGCTTACAACCTGCTGCAGCGGCACGTCGACCTTGCATCGCGTGCATACGACCAACGCTTGCCGCAGGGCACGCGAGGCGCTGCTTCGGTACGACTCCACGGCCCGCGCGGTGGTGAGGCCGTCCTCGCGATCGCGGTGGCGCGCGAGGTTGGCGAGCTCCGGTCCATCGACCCAAAGGCCGCGGCAGGCCGCGCAATGATCGATGATGACGTCGAAGAAGCGGAAGGCCGTCGTCTGGGCCAGACAGCGCGGACACTGCACGAGCCCCGCTTGTGGATCCGGCTCGGGCGCCATCGTCTCGAGCCGCTGGAGCGCTGGGTAGACCTTGCCCACCTCGCCGCCGTCGAGCCACACGCCGCCGCACTCGAGGCACATGTCCGCGACCACGAACTCCGCGTGATCGCTGCTGCGACCGTAGGCCTCCATCGCGAGATCGCAGCGGGGGCATTGGATGCTGTGCGTGGGTTCGCTCACGCGGGAACGCTATCGCCGAAGGGGCGCTCCTTCAAGCAACCCCAGCGTGCCTCGGCGCGCCGAAGTACGCAGTAAACAGCGCCCGCGCGACCTCCGCACCGGGGAGCCCAAGCTCCGGCTCGCCGCGCTTTGCGGCCCGAACTCACCTCAGGGGAAGAAGCGCTTGAGGCGCAAAAAGTGCTTCTCGAAGAGGTGATACATGCCCCAGGCCGCGACCAGGATGGGACCGGCGCACAGCGCGTAGAACAGCAGCTGCCCAGGCAGCTCACTGCCCCAGAGTCGGTGAAAGGTATGAGGCGGTTTGGAGTAGGACGGGCCGTAGAATCGGTCTCGCACCACAGCGCGGATGGGCAAGTGAATCAAATAGAGCCCATACGAGTATCGACCGAGAAAGGTTAACGATCGAGACGAGAACAGCTTGTTGATGCGGCTCTCGCGCCTGGAGTCGGCGACCCACACCAGTAGGCCGCCAAACGCGATCGCCACAAAGGTGAAGCCAATGCGCAGAGAGAACGGCCCCAGTCCCGGAGCCCAAGCGTAAGTAGCCCGAAACACGAGTTCGAGGATCACGATCAGCAGGGCCACTCCGCCGCACCCGAGAAACACCCGCCGACCGTGCCCAGCCCAGCCCTCCAGGCCACCCATTTCACGGCTCTTGACCGCGAGAAAGGCGCCAACGGCCAAGGCATCCATCCGACACGGAGTCAGCGCGTAAACAGCGAATCCGGTGATGTCGAACGCCTCGATCACGGCCACTCGTGACAGGAACGCAAACCCAATCAGAGCGAGGCAGACTCGCTTAACCGTGCGCGCCGTGAGGAAGTACACAACGGCTGGCCACACAAGGTAGAACTGCTCCTCAATCGCCAGCGACCACGTAATGTCGAGAATCCCGTGTTGAGGCGCCCCCATTCGCGCGATTGAGAAGTTCTGCAAGTAGAAGAAGTAATACGGGAGATCGGCGTTGATGGAGCCGAAGCGAGCTGCCTTCGCCGGTGGCAGGAGCCCAGGGATTACCCAGATGCAAGCAAATAATATTGCATAGTAAAGCGGGAATATTCGCAGCGCGCGGCGAACGTAGAAGTTGCGAAAGAACCGCGGTCTCATGCGTGTCTCGAGCAATATTCCGGTAATCAGGAAGCCTGACAAAACAAAGAACAGGTCCACGCCGATCGACCCCCACCACGCGAGGTACTGACCCCAACGGTCGATAGGATTCGTCCCGCCAAAACCAGTGAGATGGCAAACCATGACCAGCAAGATGGCTAGTCCCCGAATGCCATCCAGCACAGGTTGATGCTTGCTTCGGTTTGTCGCCTCGTCGCTGTTCACGCGCGAAGGAGAACGACGAAACCTCGCGATGTCGAGCGCATTTGTTCGAGCGTTGTCAGCGTATTTGTTCGAGCGCTGTCGAGCCGCGCGGGCAGCAGAGTGGCGCCTTCAAGCAACCCCAGTGTGCCTCGGCGCGCCGAAGTACGCAGTAAACAGCGCCCGCGCGACCTCCGCACCGGGGAGCCCAAGCTCCGGCTCGCCGTCGTACTGGTCGAGTGAAGCCCACAATTCGGCGAGTGCGCTCTCGCGCGCGAGGGCGATCCGTTGCGTTGCTCCGTCGTCGAGTTGAAGGGCAAGCCAATCCCCGACGTCTTCGGCGAGCGCCGCGTGGCTTCGCTCGTCGGCCGCGATGTCTTGGAAGACGCTGCGCAGCTCCACAGAGCCAGCGCGCTCCGCTTGATAGGTCGCCAGCAGCGCGCCGTACGCCTCGCGCACGCAGCCCTCGACCACGTTCTCGAGCGCGAGCTGCTCGACCGTGCGCGCAGCCTCTTTGGCCCGCGTGAACGACCCCAGCGCCTTGTTGCCAGCGAGCCCTCGGCGGCTGGCCAGCCGACGCATTTGCCGTGCGTGCCGAACCTCGTCCCGTTGTGCAACGCGAGCGCGCTCGGCGAGCTCGGGCGGTGCGCCTCGCTCGAGCAGCTCGCGCTCGAGTCGAGCAAAGGCCGGTACGCTGGCGGCCTCGAGCAGCGCCATCCTCGAAAGCAGCTGCGCAACCCGATCCCCCGAGTCTGCGTCGCGCAGCACCAGGCCGTCTGGGCGTCGGCCGCAATACGGCATGGGCGCTTCGTACGGTTCCGGCTGCACGAAGACCAGCGAACTCGAGAGTGGTTTGCCTCGACGATCGAGCTCGACCAGCTCCACCACGGTGCGCGTCGTACTTCGCTCGGTTTGGTACGAGCTGCACGGGCCGGAGTGAGGCTGACAGCAACGCGGTTGAACAGAGACTGTGACCGTGACTGGCTTTGACTCGCGCACCAGGTTGCAGAGGAAGTGTTCGGACTTGGGGTCCCAGTCCACGCTGTCCTTGGTGGACGTAACCTTGCCGGGCACGGCCAGCGAGGTATCAACGGCTACGCGAGCTTTGTAGGCGGCGCAAAGCGAGAGCGCTGTTTGTGGCATGGGCACCGGCGGTTGACCCGGCGCCACGACCACAAACCCTTCATCGACCGCTGGGGTGCTTTGGCTCGACGGCTGCAGCGTCGGGGTGGCGGGCCGTTGCGGCTCTGGGTGGCACGCCGCGAGCACCACCCACACGGCCCCTAGCATTCTTCCTTCGACTGGCTTCGTCATGTGCCGCACGTAGCAACGTCGCTCGCGAACGTGACCGCGCTCAGGCTTGGGTTGGCGACGATGCCCGCGCGGCTTGGTCAGGGTGACGCCGCGAGCGCGTGGGGCTCGCTCGCGCGCATCATGAGGTCCGCCTCCTGGGCTCCACGATGGCGGTCATACGCGAGCTGAAATAGCGCCAGGGCAGCCTGCACATCGCTCGATGTACGGATCGGAAAAACCACGAACTCATCACTGTAGCGAAAGGGCTTGGCTCGGCTCGAAGCGATCAGCGCTTTGCGCAGCTTCTTACCGACGGCGATATGGGCCTCCCCGCCGAGGTGGATATGTCCGACTTCCTCTTGGCCAACGTAAAAGTCCGCACCGTCGACGACCTGCTCATCGCCGAGTAGCCAGTGCGTGCGCGCGTGCATATCCGCCCAGCCTGCGAGTGCGGTCGAGACCACTTGTGCATACTCAGGAAGGGCGGGCGGGGGAGAGAACCGACCTTTGCTGGAGAGCTTCATCGCCCACAGCATACTCGCTGCAAGGGCCGGTGCACGGTCTGCAACAGGTTCAACCACTGCCCCACGATTCGGTCGGTCACGCGCTGCAGGACTCACACAGCTGACGACTCCATCAGGCCGTGCTACCTCCCACACATGGCTGCTCAAGTTCCGTTCGCCGACGCTGAGGTCCTTAGCGTTGATGGCACGCCAACCAAAGTGGCGACCTTCTGGAAAGACGGTCCCGTGGTGTTGGTTTTTCTGCGGCACTTTGGCTGACTTTTCTGCCGAGAGCAGGCCGCGCAGGTGCGTGGCGTAGAAGATCGAATCAAGGCCAAGGGCGCGAGCGTGGTGTTCATTGGTAACGGCGCGCCTTTCATGGCCAAAGCCTTCCAGGAGGACTACGCCATCGGTATGCCGGTCTACACGGATCCGCAGCGAGTGCTCTACAAGCTCGCTGAGTTCGTGAAGGGCGGGTCCATCTGGAAGGCGCTCAAGAACACCCCGCGCGCCTTGGCGAAGGGATTCTTGCAAGGCCGCACCCAGGGTGACGCCTTTCAGCTCGGCGGTGTATTCGTGCTGAGCACAACGGGCGAGGTGCTCTACCGCTACGCGAGCGAAGCGGCCGGTGACCACCCATCGACCGACGCCATCCTAGCGGCGCTGGGCTGAGTTCAGCGGTAGTCGATGGCTTGCCAGCCAGGGACCACGTCGGAGAAGCCGCAAGCAGCCTCGGTGAACGACGGTGAGCTCATGGCCATGTAGTGGCCGCACGAGAGGAAGATGCAGCCGTCGCAATCCTGGCCGAAGGGGCAAGCGTCGCAGTTGACGCACTCGGGGTAGTCCTTCTCGTTCCACATGTATTGGAGGCACGAGGTGATGCCTTGCGCGCTGTGATCGAAGCCCATGCACTCGCCTTGGCCGCTCGCTCCGCAGGAGTTGGTGGCGAAGAAGGCTGCGTGTGCCTGGCCCACCGAGACGTCGTAGCTCACCTCTTGATCGACGCAGGACTCGGCCGATTGCCAGCGCCCGTACGGAGCGAGGCCCTTGGTTGCACGCAGCTCGTTGATCTTGTCGACGCAGGCTTGGCGAGCCTCTGCGTACGGATCGGCACTGCCGCTGCTCGTCGTCGCGGAGCTCGTGGTTGCGGAGCTCGTGCTGCTGCTCGTGGTGGTACCGGACGTTGTGCCCGAAGCGCTGATCGAAGTGGCGTTGACGCCGCTGTTGTCGCCGCCGCTGCCGCCGCTGCCGCCCTCGGCATCGCTCGAGGCGTCTTCATCGCAGGCGACGAGGAGCGAGGCAGCCAGGGCAAACACGATCGTCAGGCGAAGCATGGCCCAATCACACGTGAAGCTCCTCCCCAGGTCAACGTGGAACGGCTCGTCTGCGCAACGGCCTTGCAGGCTAGGGTGCCGCGGTGGTTTCCTCGTGAGCCCAACTTCATGAAGCCTTGGCTGCTCGTCGTCATCGGTCCTTGGGTCGCTGCCTGCAGCGGCTCGGCGACCGCGCCGGAGTTAGCAACGGTGCTGCTCCCCTCCAGCTCCGCGGCGAGCCGACCCAGCGCGCTCGCCTTAGCGCGACTGCCGGCGGATTGGTCAGGCTGGTACAGCGCACCGCACGAGGTCAGCCATGTTTGCGACAACCCCGACTGGTGCGTGCAGGAGGTGAGCGACAGCCTCAGGCTGGCCCAGCAAGGCAACGATCTGCAGGTGGAGATCGAGCTCGTTCAGACCAACTTCCACACCTGCACCTGGCATGGCGCAATGACTTCGGGCCCGGTCGAAGGCCGCTGGGAATACTCCGAACCCGAGTGCGCGTTGGTCTTGGAGTTGAAGGGCAATCTCTTTCGGCTCAGCTCCGAGGGCTGTCGCGAATATTGCGGAGCGCGCGCGTATTTGAGCGCGGAGTTCGCGGTCGCGTCGCGCTCGAGCCGCCCGCCCCGCGCGCCGGCGGAGTGAGCGGAAGCATGGCTCAAAGCTCGATGCCGAGGCCGAGTCCAGGCTGGATGTGGAGCTGTGGACCCCACAGCTCCTCTTCGCGAAAGCGCGCCGCGCCGTCGTTGCTCCCGACGGGCACCAATTCAAGGTAGTTCCACGGCTCGACAGCGAGTGGCATCAACACCATCGCGGCTCCGCTCAGCCAGAGGTCGAGCCACGGTAGGGGCGAGATGCCGAAGCGGAGCTCGGGCTTGATCACGAGGCCAGCGAGGAAGCTCTCCGAGGCGTACGGACCAAGCGCAAATGGAGCCGCCTCTGAATCGAGTCCGCTCGCCTTGCGAACGGTCCGGGCACCACCAAAAAATCCGCCGATGCGGGCGCCTACGCTGAGAAACGGCAGCCTCCCAAGATTGGGGCGATACGATACGCCCCCAAGAGCGGTCAGGCCGGACAAGAGGAACTCCTCCGCGAACACTGCTTCGTTCGCTGGGAGACCGACGGGCTTGAGGGGCTCGCTGCGTTCGAGCGTGGAGCCATTGCGCAAGTAGCCTGCCTCGAGATCGAAGCCCAAGCCGAAGCGCAGGCGGTACGACGCTGCAATCCCGACGTAGCCACCAACTCCGAGCGAACGTTCGCAGTCGGAGCACGTGACGCCGTCGAGTTCGGGAGAGATGCTCACCGCACCGATCACTCCAAGTTCGAATGGGCTTACCTCTCGATCTGCGATTGGCCTCAACACGAGCTCCCGAGCCGGTCGGGCCGAAGTCGTAAGCACGACGGTCTCGACGATGGGTTCAAAGCCGGGCATCGAAGCGCTCAGCGAGTACTTTCCAATTGGTAAGTTCGCCTCGAATCGGCCGGTCCCAACGACCACCCCATCGAGTGAGATCGTGGCTCCGGGAGGAGTTGCCACCACGCGCAGCGAAGAACCGAGCGCGGTAAGTTCGAGCGTCGTCTCGCTCTTTTGACCGAGCACAACCACGGCCTGCTTCGGCGCCGTCCCCTGCGAGTCTCCGCCCTCGAGCCAAATCGCGTGCGGCCCGGGCGCGAGCGCGCCTTCCCACGGCGTTTTGCCAACGGCTACACCGTCGACCAGCAGCGTGGCTTCGGCTCCCGATTTCTCCTTCACTTTGAGTCGCCCAACCGAACCCAGTAGTTGGAACGCCGGTTCGACCTTCGTCTCCGCTCCACGCTGTGTGGTCAGCTGCGTCTCGAACACGGCGTAGCCGTCGAGGTACATGCGCACCACGGTCATCCCGGCGACGACCCTCACCGGCTCCTTGAACGGCGTACGCCCGATGGGTCTGCCGTTGACCGTGACCGCGGTTCCATCCTCCGTTGCGAAGGTCAGTCGAGCGAGCTGCGCATCCAACGAGCGCACCTGCCGTTCGACCCGCTCCTTCACCTCGGGCGGAAGATCGGCGAAGTCGAGCAGGACGTTGCGGAACATGTCGTATGCCGCGTCCGTCCGTCCCGTTTCTCGCAGACAGATGGCTGCATTTTCGGTGGCCGCTCTCGTCGGGAAGGCCTCGCGCGACCGCAAGAAGTCCACCAGCGCATCCTGGAACTTCGACTGCTCCAGCAGCGTAACCCCGCGCTCAAAGTGGCGCTTGGCGTCCTTGCGCAGCTCTTCTGTGCGCGTAGTGGGCGGCTCGGGGGTCTTGGACGTCGGCCCGGTTTCCTGCGCAGATAAGGTTGGCGCCCACGCGAGCAACGTCAGCAGGGCAACGCCGAACATGCTCGGTCGGAGCGGCGAGCCGCGCGAAGAACGTCGTTTCATTGGAAAGTCTTCTCGTGCTCGGGGATGTCCGTAGCTGTTGCGCGCGGACTCGTCAGCGAGGGGGCGCGCGGCGCCGCGCTGGCGGCTGGGCGAGTTCCCGACTTGGTTGGACTGGCAACGTTCGCTGCAGCGCTGGCGGACCCCGTGCTGCTCGGGCTAGCCGTGACCGCCGGAACCGCGGTCGGCTGCTGTGCGGAGGCTGCGCTCGTCACCGGCGGGGTCGGTGCAGTCGGCGCAGGGGCCTCTTCCTCCCTCGCCACCAGCGGGCTTGCCGCCGGCGGCGCAGGCTCTTTGCGGCTCAGCAGCACAAGCGATGTCCCGGCCGCTGCGCACAAAAGACCCGCGCCCAAGCCAAGTCCCCACCGCCGCGTGCGCCGTCGAGCTTGTTGCGGGTGCAGCGTCGAGTTGGTGGCAAACATCGTCGAAGCGATGCCCGCTTCTTCCATCGCCGGGCCGAGCACGACCTTCGCATCCGGTTGGCTGATTCGCGCAGTGACGGACTCTCGGTTGACGATGGAGGTGCGCGAGCGGCGCAGCGTGCCTCCTGCTGAAGGACCGAACCCCACGTCCTCCGGCAGGATATCGCTGCCCTCTGGCGTGAGCGCGACCAGCTCCGCCAAGAACTCATCCGCGTTCGGGTAGCGGTTCTCGCGTGCTGTGGCGATTGAGCGCATCACCGTGCGATCGATGGCCGGCGACAGCTCAGAGACCAGCGAACTTGGAAGTGGCGGAGTCGCCGAACAGATCGAAAGGATCAGCTTCCCGATGTGTTCGGGCTCGTTGTGAGGCGGCCGCCCCGTTAGCGCCTCATAGAGAACGGAGCCCAGCGACCAGATGTCGGTGCGGGTATCGATGTCGCGCTCGCCTTGCGCCTGCTCCGGCGACATATAGCGCGGGGTTCCAAGTAGCTTTCCGGTCTGGGTAAGGTTGATCGCCGGCCCGCCCATCGGTCGAAACTTGGCGATGCCGAAGTCGAGCAACTTGACCGTGACGCTGCCGCCGTCCTCGTCGCGGGCGAGGAAGATGTTGGCGGGCTTGATGTCGCGGTGCACGACCGACGCTGCATGGGCGCGGGCGAGACCGGTACATGCCTGCGTAACGATGCGTAGCGCCACGCTGCTCGGCAGGCGTCCGCAGCGCTCCAGCGTGCTCCCGAGGTCTTCTCCACGCAAGAGTTCGAGAGCGATGTACGGCAGGCCAGTGCGCTTGTCGCGGCCGCTATCAAGGACGCTCGCGACGTGCCGCGAATCGATGGCCCCGGCGACGCGTGCTTCGCGCTCGAAGCGGGTGAAGACATCGCTGTCACTCAGCGCAACCTGCTGAATGAGCTTGAGCGCGACGCGCCGGCCGTTGTTGGTGTGCGCCGCCTCATAGACGGTGCCCATCGCTCCCTCGCCGATCAGGCGGAGTAGCTGGTAGCGCTCGTCGATCACGTCGCCGATGGCCGACGAGGTCGAACTCATGAGACCGCACGCCTGACTCGACGCTGGGCGATCATCAGCGCCAGCAGCCCCGCGAACAGACCACGCGCGAAGCCGTGATCCGATGACTCGCCCATGGCGCACACGCAGCCAGCGCTTTCGTCGCTCGCGCTCGGCTTGTCTACGCAGCTCGCCAAATTGTCGTCACACACTGAGCCGGTCGCACACTGCAGTAGCGATTCGCACGCTTCAAAGCAGCTGCCGTCGGCCTGGCAGCGATACGGTGCGCAATCGAGCACGGTGCCGTCCGCTTGCAAGCCCAGCGTTTCTTCGGTGCACAGGCTGGCCGCGCTCACGCACTCGCCGAGGATGCAGGCGTTGCCCGGCGCGCACGGTAAGGCGTCGGAGCAGGTGGTTTCACAGCCTTGGGCGTTGCAGTCGTAGTTGCCGCACAAGGTCGTTGCGGCGATGCATTGACGATTGCCGTCGCACAAGAGCTGCGAGGCGCACGAGCCCTCCGGCCCATCGGGGCAGTCGTTCTGTGGATCGGTCGCGACGAGAATGGGGGCGCAAACGCCGTTGGGCAAACCGGTGACGGCCAAAAGGCACGCTTCGCACGTCCCGTCGCAGGCGGTGTCGCAACAAAAGCCGTCCGCGCAGAAGCCGCTCGCGCACTCGTCGTCGCCGTCGCAGGGCGTCGCATTGCACACCGCCGAGGCATGCATTTCACAGCCGTTCGTGCCGCAGAAGCCCGTCTGTTGACACCTCGCACCGTCATTGTCGCATTCATTTTGTGGATCGGTCTCGCTCGGCGGTGGCGCGCATTGACCGTTGGCTACGCCCGTGATCGCTTCGCTGCAGGCCTCACAGATCTCATCGCAAGCCGTGTCACAACAGTAGCCGTCGCTACAAAAGCCGCTCGCGCAAGCGAGGCCCGATTCACACGGCGAACCGTTCGAGTACAGCGACAAGAGCTCGGTCTTGCCGCTGGCCCCGATGCTGTTGACTCCGCCTGCCGCCATCACACGCCCATCGGGCAAGGCGATCACTGCGAACAGGCCACGCGGGGTGAGGAGTGGCTCCCCGAGGACGACGGGCTCGACACTGTCGGGGCCGTAGGCCAGCGTCGGCGCGACCACCAAGTCGCACGGTCCGGCTAAGTTATTGGGATTGAACTCACAACCTCCGAACACGATGGTGGCGCCGTTCGGTACGGTGGCAACGCCACCGTTTCGTCGTCGCGACCCCTTGTCGGCTGGCCCCTCCGACCAGCTGTCGGAGGCGATGTCGTAGAATTGATCGGCGCCTGCGAGGCTTGGAGGAAAGCCTTGCTCGCCCCCAGCAAAGAGTACTCGCTCGCTGCCCAGCGGCGCTAGGGCGTGCCCAAACGTTCCGAACGCGGTTATCCGGGGCACGCCGAAGGTCCCGGCTCCGGCAGGGTCAAAAAGTTCGCTCGAGTTTTCGCAGAACACGCTGTCGTTGTAGCCCGAGACGACCAGCACTTTGCCGTTCGCTAGCAACAACGCTTGAGCCTCGACTCGCTCGTAGGTCAGCGAGTCGGTGGAGGTCCAAGTGTTGGAACTCGGGTTGAAGATCTGCACACTCGAGAGGCTATTGGCCCCATTGGTTCCACCCACGACGAGCACGCGACCATCGGCCAAGGTGGTGGCTGTGTGGCTCCTGCGAGCGGTCGACATGTTGGGCACGTCGGTCCAGGTTGAGGTTCCAGGGTTGAAGACCTTCGCTGTTGCGAGGACCTGTCCGCCGTCGTCGCCGCCGGCGAGGAGTGCGCGCCCGCCCGGTAGCGAAACCAGCGTGTGATCCTGAACGCCAGCGGTCAAACCCCCTCCACCTGTTGGTAGTAGCGTCCAGCTGTTGGTGGTTGGATCAAAGAGTTCAACGGCGGAGCTCGGAGCATCGAAGCTGTCCACCCCGCCCACCGCCAACACGCGCGTGGCAGGACCTGTTCCAACCAACGCAAGCTTGAGGCCGAAGCGAGGTACCGTGAGGTCGTTTGTCGTCGACCACAATGGATCGATCCAGAGCGGGCCTTCCAGCTCTGCGGGGAGATTGAGCGTGAGCACGCACTCATCGGCGTCCGGGGGCTGAATCGCGCGATTCCATGGGGCTCGCGGGTCCTCGTCGACAGCGCACCCGCTGACCTCGAAGCGCAGCGGCGTGCGCTGACCGTCTTCCGAAATGGCGACTGCGCGCGCGGCGCGCAACACTGGGGTTCCGCCGCCTGCCAGGAACTCGACCGACGTACCAAGCGACCGCACTCCGATGATGGCCTTATCGAGCGCGACCCGATAACGAAGTGCACGGGGCGTCTGCAGCCGTACCCAGTCCTCGAGCCCGTCGTCGGTTTGGCGCAAAAGCAGGCTTTCTCCCGCGCCAAGCGCGTCTTTGTAGATCGCGCCGACCGTGCGTTCTCCCTCGCGATCCAGCTGCAACGGAGCCGCCGTGGCTCCCTCGAGCCGAACGCTGAGCTGCGCGCCGAAGCGTTGATTCGTGAGGGTGAACGGCCTGTCCGCTCGATCGGGCAAGGTCGTGGCGAGCCCTTGGCTCCGCGCTCTAAGCTCGGGAGTCTTTTGTACGTCGACGCTGGCGAGCACCTCCGAGGGCTCACTCGTCTCTACTTCGACGGAGCAGCTCGACATCAAGCTGAGCAGAGCCACTATCCCGGTTCGGTTCATCTTTGCTCCCCGGGGCAAACGATAACAGAGGCCCTGGACCCTCGACACCGAACCTACGCGGCGACGCAGACGCATGGTTCATCATCCACGAATTGAGTCATCTGCCTGATTGAGTGTAGGAAGCTTCTTGGCGCGCAGCGCGTTCCAACCTCCCTATGTCCCTGCGCATCCGTCTTTCGTTCCTGACGCTCAGCCTCGCGAATTGCGACGCACCCGTCGAAACCGTGGCAGGTCCGCAAGACGCGCGTTTGGCGACTGAAGCTGCGCTCACGTCCTCCATGCCCACCAGCGCTGTGCCAAGTGCGTCGGCGTCGAGTCCGCGCCCTTCGGTCGTCGCCCCGACGGCTAAGCGCGAGCCGCTCCCGCTGCCGGCCAGCTTCGCGAACTACAGCGCTGAGGTCGCGACCAAGTGCCCCTCGGGTGAGGGTGAAGAATCGAACGCCGGGATGGTCGCGTCGCAGATCGATGCGGCTCAGTGTCAGGCCCGTCTGATGGCCGTCGACGCCAAGAAGTTGAAGCCCTCGCAGCGAGCTTCGTTGCTCGATGGTGATCCAACCGGACCGCACGGGAAGGCGCCTGGACCAACGCCCTCGCGCTGGGCCGAGACGGTGGATGCGGCCTGCAACGTCGAGGGCGCGCAGCTGTGGATGCAGGGTGGAAGTCGCACCGCTGGCACCATGGAGCATCTTCGAGCGGTGGGCTGTCTCAGCGGCGAAGACCAAGCGCTCGGCTTCATCATGCGCTCGTGGACCAAGGCAGCACCGCAGGACGTCGTCGCTTACGTGCGAGCCTTTGCGACTCTAAGGCCGGCGCCCGCGCCGCGGCTTGCGCTGTGGCGCCGTTATGCTGGGCTCGCCCGCCGGACAGCGCCGCACAAAGCCGAGCCTGATTGCCGCTACATGTGTCGCTGGTCCGACGCCGAGTGGATCGCCTTCGAGCGCGATCTGGATCGCGCCGAACAAGGAGCTCGCGCCGTCTCGGTGGGGCTCTGCGCCGAATGGAGTGAGCTTGCGCAGGCGTTCGGTGGCGTCGCAACCTGCGTGCAGGAGATGACGTCACGTTGGCTTCCGTCTTCCGCCGGCATGGATGAAGGGTCGGGCGACGAAGGGGATCCGCAGAGCGATGCACAGGCCGATCCGCCCTCCGAGCGCCTCGGTCCCCCGGCCGATGAAGGCTACGATGCAGCGCTGCTCGCGCTGCGGCGCAGCTGGGCCATCGAGGGGAAGGAGGTCGCAGGCGCGGCTCAGTATTTGGAGCAGATCGAGCGAGAAGTTGCGTCGGGGTCGCGCAAAGACCTCGCCCGTTGGGTACGGCGCGCCGCGACTTGGCGTGACCGCTTCGCCGTCGCCGATGAGCAAGCGCAGTTCCTGGAGGTCAGCAGCGCAACAGCGGGCTGGCTCTCCGCGCCCCACAAGAACATCGCACCCACCAGCCGCTTGCTCGAGGGCTACCTCTTGCGGCTGATTCTGGCTCCCAAGGAGCAGGCCTTGCGCGAACACGTCCTCGCGCGGCAGGCCTGGGGCAAGGCCGTCGAGAGCAACCTTGGGAAGGCGCGCGACGCCTTCAGCAAGCCGTGCAAACCGGGCGGGATGCGCAGTTGCGATGGCGCAACGTCGAGTTCGTTCAAACAGGTGTCGGAGCGGATTGCCTGGCTCGAGAGCGAGGGAGCTGCGCTCGGGAGTGAGCTGTGCGCTGCTGCACCGGAGTTGCAGACAGCGCTGGGGTCTGACTGCCCGCGACTCGCGACGCGCTATCTGCTCGCGTTCGCCAAATATGCTGGCGACCCAGAGCTGCTCCAGGAATGGTGAGTTTGGCTTTAGCGCTGCTCTGGTCTCTGGTCGGTATTAGCGCCGGTGCCCACCGACGATAAGCTTGCGCATTGGCGTCTCGAACCAGCTGAACGACGCTGTGGCGACGACCATCACCGCGACGAGCCCGCCAAGCGTACTTAGCCACTCGCTCCCAGTGATTCGGAACACCAGACGATGGCCGGTGTACATCACCAACCCGTGTAGCAAGTATAGGCCATACGAGATCTTGCCGACGTGTTTGACCGCGCGGTTGTTGATGATCTTCGCTGCCCACCCCGGCTGCGTGCAGGCCCCAACGACCCACAAGATCAGCAGCGCCACCATCACTGGCTCGATCATGTAACCAACGCAGTACTTGTAGAAGTGATTCCTCGTATCGATGCTCGCGGAAACGAACAGCGTAATGGTCATTAGCAGCGCCCCACTGGTGCGCTGGGATGCGGCCGTCAAGCGTGCTGCCCAACTTGGCTCGCGCATCAATACGGCAACGAGGCAGCCGATCGCGAGCTGATCCGCGCGCGTGTCCAGGGCTCGGTAGAGGTAGTCCGTCGAGGTGTTGGTGCCAAAGACGAGCACGAGCCGCCACACCCAGACCGCGAGCACGGTCAGGGCCAAGCTACGGGCGATGTTCTGTTTGCGCGCGACCATGAGGCCGAGCGCCAACGGCCACAGAGCGTAAAACTGCTCCTCGACCGCCAGTGACCAACAATGCGCGACAAAGTTCGGCTCAGCGCCGGTAAACGCTTGGTAGTAGTTGGTGACGTAAAGCAACGCCGAAACCACGGCACCCCACGGCACTGGCCGACCGGTGGCGAGCATCAGGGCCACGTTGAACCCAACGTAGGCCAGAAAGATCGGCATCAGCCGAGCGGCCCGCCTTCGATAGAAGGCCAGCAACTGGATGCGGCCGCTTCGCTTGATCTCATCCAGCAGCAGCCGCGTAATCAAGAAGCCGGAGAGTACGAAGAACGCTCCTACTCCGAGCGAGGAGAACGGGCCGAAGAATGCACCCAGCTCGGCGTAGCGCTCGAACGCGTGTGCCACCAAGACCAGCAACACCGACACCGCTCGTACGAAGTCGAGCCCCTCGATGTGGCTGGCATTGACCGCCGCGAGCAGACGCGAGGTGCGGTCTGCCGTCGCCTCTACGCCGGCATTTGCAGCGGATTCGCCACGAGACATCGGTTCCTTTGCTTCGAGCGATCCCACGCCTTGCGAGCAGCAATGCTTACCATCGTTGCCTTAGGCGAGTCGGGAAATCTGGTTGCTCAATGCGCCGCAGCTGGACGAAGTGGTGGAACTCTCAACAGAAAAGTGCGGGAGGGCGCTGCGCTCAAAGTCGACGCCCTCGGGTCAGCTCCCGGTCGAATTCCCGAGCGGCCCATCAAGTGGTGCCGTCCATCGCAAAGCGAGCAATGCAATGGCGATGGCTTCGATGGCAACGGCCACACTGAGCACAACCGGCATCCCGAGCGTCAGCGTCAATCCGCCAAGCAGCGCGCCGCCCAGCATAAAGAGCACCGCGAGCGCGCGTCGACCCCAGCGTGGGTTCGATTTGGAAGCGAGCTGCGAATCGGCGGCTAAGCCCGTGAGCGTCAAGGTGAGGACCGTCGTCGTGAGGTCGGGCACTCCAAGCTTGCGTACAATTGCGTTTCGCAAGCCCATCGCGAAGGCGAGCAGCGACACGATGACGAAGGTTGCCTCGTCGCCTAGAGTCAGCGACAAGAGCGCAGCTAGGCCAAGCCCAGCGAGTTCGACGCTGAGTCCGAGCCGCAAGGTCGCCGAAGAAAGCGTCTTCGTTACGCGTCCGCCAAGTGCAGCTCCGAGCAGGAAGCCGCCCAGCGCTTGCAAGCTCGCGGCGATCGACGCCGTCCCCTTTCCAGCCAACGCAAAGCCGAGAAATACGACGTTGCCCGTCATGTTTGCCGTGAAAACGTGGCTGAGTCCCAACACACTCGCGGCGTCGACGATACCGGTCACGAGCGTGAGCAAGAGCAGCGCGAACAGGGTGGTTGGGCGCGAGTTATTGTCGACCTTGGCGCTGGGCTCGCGCTTTGGACCATGAAGCGAGCCGTCTCCATCGTGCGCGTGCGTCACATGACCTCAGAACGCCCAGCAGTCACAGGCGCTCGGGGTCCACAGCGTGCTAGCAGGAGCGCTGGGTTCACGCCCTCGCCAGCTTGTGTGACCCGCCTGGCCAATGGAGGCTGCTGTGTTGCGCGCGGGGGACCACTCAGGCATCGCGGGCGGAGGCGGTGGCGCCATTCCGGAGAACGGCCCCGAAGCGTGCACGACCCGACCCCCGAGCAGCGTGAGTACAGAGGCAATGCCAGGGATTTCTTCTTCAGGCACGGCGAAGAAGTCGGCGGACAGAACGGCGAGGTCGGCGAGCTGGCCCACCTTGAGCTGGCCCTTGTTCCCCACGTCAGAAGAGAACCAGCTGTTCTTCTCGGTCCACATACGCAGCGCGGTTTCACGGTCGACGCGGTTCTCCTTGGGGTAGAGCTGCGTGCCGCCGAGCGTCTTGCCCGTGATCAGCCAGGCGAGCGACACCCACGGGTTGTGCGAAGCCACACGCGTCGCGTCGGTCCCAGCGCCTACTGGGATGCCCGCCGCTAACATGCGCGCGAGCGGCGGAGTGCGCCGAGCAGCCTCCTCACCGTAGCGTTGCACGAAGTATTCGCCCTGAAACATCATGCGATGTTGCACGGCGATGCCGCCGCCCAGGGCCGCAACGCGATCGATGTTTCGCTCGGAGATCGTCTCGGCGTGATCGAAGAACCAAGGCAGACCTTGGAACGGCATGTCGCGGCTCACGCGCTCGAAGACGTCGAGCGCACGACCGATCGACTCATCGTAGGTCGCGTGCAGTCGCCACGGCCAGCGCTGCTCCACGAGCGTGCGGACTACGGCCTCGAGCTGGCCCTCCATGGTGGGCGCAAGTTTCGGTCGGGGCTCCCGGAAGTCCTCGAAGTCCGCCGCGGAGAACACCAACATCTCACCTGCACCGTTGTGCCGAAAGGTGTCGTCTCCTTGGCCCGGTGCGACCAGCTTGGACCAGGCCTCGAAATCGGCGAGCTCCCCGCCCGCTCGCTGCGTAAACAGATTGTACGCAACCCGCAGGGTGAGCTCTCCGTCGCGCGCCAACTTCTGCACGACTTCGTAGTCATCGGGGTAGTTCTGGTAGCCGCCGCCTGCGTCGATCACGCTAGTGACCCCGAGCCGGTTGAGCTCAGCCATGAACTGTCGTGTGGAGTAGAGCTGGAACTCCGGCGCGAGCTTCGGGCCCTTCGCGAGCGTTGCATAGAGAATGTTGGCGTTGGGTTTGGCGATCAGCAGGCCTGTTGGTTCACCACCTGAAGTGCGCTGAACGAATCCGCCCGGGGGATCTGGGGTGTCCTTGGTGAAGCCAGCTGCTTGAAGCGCCGCGCGGTTGAGGAGCGCGCGGTCGTACAAGTGGAGGATGAAAACAGGCGTGTCGGGCGCCACTCGATTCAGCTCCTCGAGAGTAGGCAGCCGCTTCTCGATGAACTGATGCTCTGTGAAGCCTCCTACGACCCGAACCCACTGCGGTGGAGGCGTGATGGCGACCTGACGCTTCAGCATCGCCATGGCGTCGGCTAGTGATTTCACGCCGTCCCAGCGAAGCTCCAAGTTGTAGTTCAGCCCTCCGCGGATGAAGTGAATGTGGCTGTCGATGAGTCCCGGGATCACGCGATGGGCGCCAACATCGATCACCCGCGTCGCGGAGGTTCTAAGCGGCATGACCTCCGCCAGCGAGCCGACTGCGACAAATCGACCCTGCTCGATGGCGAGCGCCTCAACCGCAGGGTTGGCTGGATCGAGTGAGGTGATTCATTTTCCGTGCAGAATGAGGTCGGGCACGACGGTCACTACTCCTTGTCTGCGTCTCTATTGACAGTCGCTCGTTCTCTAGAGCTGGGAGCTTCCTCCTTGGTCCACGCGCTTCGCAGCGATTCACCTGCGATGACGCGTCTGGCGATCGCGACGCTCTCTTCACCCGTCAGCATCCCGAGCAGCCCTACCAGCGCAACGATCGGCGGAGCAGGAGAGCGCACGTCGATCAGTGCGTAGATGATGCCCACCACAAGGCCAGCCAGCAGCGACGCTACGTAGATTTTCATGCTCGGTCCGCGGCTTGCTGAAGCGCTCAGTGCCCACCTTCGCCGTGTCCCAACATCGCTTGGGCGTAGGCGAGCCCGAGCCCGTACGCGCCTCCGTAAGCCCTGGCGACGTTGTAGACGGCATCGTACGTCGCCACCCGCGCCCAATCGCGTTGCAGCTCGAGCAGGTATTGCAGCGACGTCATCGGACGTACCCCGGCTTGAACCATGCGATCCATGGCCCGGTCATGCGCCTCATTGGAAACATCTCCACAGGCGTCTGCAATCACGTACACGTCGAACCCCTGGTCGACCGCCGAAAGCGCCGGACCGACGATGCATACGCTCGTCCAAAGACCCGCGAGCACGACTCGCTTCTTTCCGAACTCGTTGACGCGCGCTGCGCTCGTCCTCCCACGTGTTCATCGTGGTTCGATCGATTGCCTTGACCTCCGGTAGCGCGTCCTTGATCTCGCTGAAGATAGGTCCCGAGAACGACTTCTCCGCCACTGTGGTGAGGATGGTCGCGACGCCAAAGACGCGCGCGGAGTTCGCGACGAGGGCCGAGTTGTTGCGTAGCTCGATGGCATCGATCGACTTGGTAGCGAAGACCATCTGTGATTGGTGATCGATCAGGATCAGGGTGTGGTCGGAGGGTGAAAGGAGCGTTTTGCCCGGGGTGGGGGAGGCTTGCGACATGGGAGAATCTCCTGGGGTGGGGGAACTTTCCGCGGCATCTCACCCGTCTGGCGCTCGACAAACCAGGTAAACGCGTGCGTTCTCGAATGAAGAATCGTGCGCCATTCACTTTCGGCGCATTTGTCCGGGGGCAGACCCGAAGCGAGCGGCGAAGGCGCGACCGAAGTGCGCGGCATCGGCGAACCCGAGCGTCTCGGCGATCTGAGCTATGGTCAGGTCGTGACGGTTCAGTACCAGTTCGCGACCGCGCTCGAGGCGCAACTGAACCAGGTACTGCCAGGGCGACATGCCGGTTGCCGCGCGAAACCGACGGGCGAAGTGATAGGGCGAGAGCTCGGCGATCGCGGCGATTGCTGAAAGAGACAGCCCCTGGCCAAGGCGTGCCATCAGGAAGTCGTGCACACGTGCAACGGCGAGAACCGAGAGCCCTTCGTCCTTGGAAAACGGCGCGGAACGTCGGGCGTGGCGGCTGGCGAGCTGCGCTATCAACGCGGACGCAAGGGCATCCACGAGCCGCCGACTGCCAGGAGCCGTTGAGCCGACCTCGCCGCGCAGTTCGCGCGTAAGCCACACCAGCCGTTCATCGTGGAGGTCGTGGTAAGCGCGGAGTGTAACCTCCTCGCGGTTGGCGAGCGGGTGGTCTGCCAAAGCGTTAGCGACCTGGTCCGTTGGTACCAGCACGCAGGTAGTCGAGAGCGCAGAACTCCAACCCCAGGCAAAGGGCGTCCGGGCTGGAATGAGCAAGGATCGACCCGCGATGATTGGTTGCTCGCTCGACTCATTGGCCGCCTCGAGCGTGACCTTTCCGTCGGACGACTCGTGATGGATGCACAGCAGATGGGTCGCGAGGCCCGCGGGATGAACGCTCTCCCCCGGTGGGTCACGACGTAGTTGCAACGACAGCGTCGCGAGATGAACCTCCCTGAGAACCTTGCCCGGGAGCGAGTTGCGATAGCCGGCGACCTTCATTGAGCGACCTCGTTCAGACGGAGCGAGTGTGGAGCGGGCTCTGAGTCCGATCGGACTCGGCTGCTCGGTTGCTTGAAGCACGCGAGAACCTAATGCCTGGTGCGTCGTCGACTAGCGCGATGGAACGTGTCAGATTGGTGCGTATGTCGACCCAATCGGAGCCGATGTTGGACGGTATGGTGGCCCTCGTCGCAGTCGTCACTCGGGGCGGCTTCACACCCGCCGCGGCTTCGCTCGGCCTGCAGAAGGGCACCGTCAGTCGCCGGGTTCAAGCGCTCGAGCAGCACCTCGGAGTGCAGCTCCTTCACCGCACGACGCGGCGCAGCCGGCTGACCGAGATCGGGACGGAGTTCTACCAACGTGCCTTGAAGATCGTGGACGCAGCGCGCGAAGCCGAGGCTGTCGCTCGCGCTTCGTCCGGCCAAGTCGCCGGGGTCCTGCGCGTCTGCATGCCCGAAATGCTCGCTGAGCTATTGGCGCAGTCTGTGTTCGTTCCGTTCATGCGCGCGCACCCCGACATGTCGCTGTCGGTGGAGTTTGCGACTCGACCGGTCGAGCCTGTTCGTGATGGCTACGATTTAGTGATTCGGCCCGGGGAGCTCGGGGACCTCTCGAATCCGTCTGTCGTTCGCTCGCGCCAGCTCCCGGGCGGGCCCGTGGTGCTGGTCGGTGCGCCGGACTACCTGCGCAGAAGCGGTCGGCCACTCTACCCACGAGACCTCAGCGCGCATGCGGCGGTGGTCGCGACGGTCGGAGCAAGTCATGAATGGCCCCTGTATGGTCCGCGCGGTCCCTTGAGCACCTCTCCCCGAGTTCGGCTGCGAACGCAGTCTTCGCGGCTCGCGCTGCGCGCTGTCCTCGCTGGGGTGGGGCTCGGCGCTTTTCCGAAGTTCTTCGTCCGCGCGCCGCTAGCCACGGGTCGCCTGGAGACATTGCTCGACAACTGGCTCTCCAAGCGGCCATCGATGGTGGCTATGTATCCGAGAGACACCCGAGCCGTCCCGGGTTTGAAACCGTTTGCGGACCTCTTGGTGCGAGTCTTGACGAGCGTGTCGGCAGGTAGCCCGCAGTAGCGGACCTGGCCTTTCGCTGCAGTTCCACGGCGGTGCACTGTCGCGCAAAGCACGGCGCCACGGCGCGCCAGCTGCGCAAGCCGCCGTAGCCGCGGGCGCACGATTCTTATGCCCGCGGAGCACGCATGTACCTTTCGGAGGTTGCGCGAATGAAGCCATTGTGCGGCCGACGCATACGAAAGGAGTTCGAGATGGTTACCGCCAATGCTGAATACCTGGAGCCGTTGACGAAGGACAATGTCGCCGTGCTCTTCGTGGACAATCAAACGGGTCTCATGTCCGGAGTGCAGTCGATCGACCACACTCTCTTGATCCGGAACACGGAGGCGCTCGCCGAACTCGCGAGGCTCTATCGGCTTCCGGTCGTGCTCACGACGACCGGCGGCGGGGCGAGCGGCCCAGGTGGAGGGCTGCTTCCAGCCATCACCGACGCGTTCCCCGACGTACCGGTCATCGACCGGATGCAATACTTCAACGCGATGTCGGACCCGAGCTTCGCGCAGGCAGTCCAAAAGACGGATCGCAAGAAGATCTTGATTAGCGGAATCACGACCGACTACTGCGTCGTCTATCCGGCGATGAGCCTGATTCGAGCGGGCGCGCACGTCTACGTGGTGACGGATACGTGCGGCTCGTGGAACCAGCCCATCGAGGAGTCGGCGCTCGCGCGCTTGATTCAGATGGGGGCGACTCCTATCAACGTGCAGGCGGTCGCAGGAGAGCTTCAGAACAGCTACGCGGTAAGTGATCGGCCAGGCTCGCTCACCGTTCAACCTGGGCTCATGGCCTGGTTCAAGACGTACGGGCCGGCCACCGGTCTCATGCTCAAGGGCATGGAGGCTGCTGCGAAGGCGGCGGCACGCTGAGGCGTGAGACCGCGTCTCCCGCCCCGTGCCCGTAACATCGTGTTCATCTTTTGGATGACTTTGCTCATGGGGCTCACCCTCTCGGCGGTCACGACGCTCCAGGCGACGGGACTCGACTCGAGCTTCTGGGCAGCCTGGCTCGCGCGCTTCGCGAGAACCTACGCGATGGTCGTCCCCACGGTGCTCGTGATGAGTCCCATCGCGAATCGCTTGACGGACGCGATCGTCGCCACTGCGCCGGACGCGCCCAGCTCGTCGACCGACGGATCGGCAATGCAATGACGCCCGAGTACAACGCTACGCGGCGCGCCCGCTCAAATGACTTGGGTCTCCTGCTCCTCCGAATCGGGACGACCGCGCTCATCTGGGCGTTCCACATACGCCCGAAGCTCGCTCATTTCGACGACGAGCTAGCCAGCTTCCCGGACCCAATCGGGATTGGCCACGCTGCGAGTTTCGTGCTCGCGCTGTTGTCGGAAGGGGCGTGCAGCCTGCTGGTGGCGGTGGGGCTGCTAGCCCGCCTCGCTTCCCTACCGATCCTCTTCACCATGCTCATGGTGCTGTACCTAGCAACCCAGGGCTTCGCCGGGGCTGATGTGCAGTCCGCGCTGCTTTACGCGCTCCCTTACGCGGCTATCGTCCTCACGGGGCCCGGTCGCTGGTCGCTCGATCATCGTCTCCTACCAATGTACGACGCTCTATTTCTGCGCCTTGAGCGCTAGCCGAAGAGCGCTGGAAATCGCTCGACGAGGCCTTCCCACAAGCGCTCGGGCGGCGCGATCGGCGGGTCTGTGCCGAAGATTGGCTGGAGGCGTCGCAGCTGGCCGAGCTGCTCGTGGGCCTGAGCGACCTCGTCCGCGAGCGGTAAGCTCGTCCAGTGCCTTCGGATCGGAGCGAGCTGCTGTTTGGCGTTGGCTTGGCGATCGCAGCGGCAGGGCTTGCTTGCATCGATCAGGCCGCAGCGCTCCTCGAGCACCGGGCGCATTTTGGCCCTTGCGCGCGAGAGACGTTGCCTGAGCGCTTCCGGCGTCACCTCGCACATTTGGGCGGCCTCTACGTCGCTCGCGCCCAGCACCTCGACCAGCAGGACCGCGACGCGTTCATCGCGGCTGAGTGCGAACAACATGTTTTGCGTGCACGCGAGTCGCACCTCCCGTTCGAGCACCCGCACCTCGCCTTCGGGCTGGGCTCCCGGCTGCGTCACCGATAGTCCGAGATCGATGATCGCCGCCATCTGTTCGAGATCGACCGGCGTTTCACGGGTGCCTTTGGGACGCCGCAAAAGATGCCTGGTTGCGATCGTGTAGCTCCAGGTCAGCAGTCGGCTCTCACCGCGGAACTGCGAGAGATGCGTCACGATCTGGATCAGCACCTCCTGCGTCGCGTCTTCGGCGTCCGCCGTACTCCCGAGCGTGCGCAAGGCAAGCCGGTACAGCGGACCTTGAAGGGCGTGGCAGAGCGCACCGAGCGCGCTACGGTCGCCTGCGAGGGCGCGGGTAGCAAGGGGCGCGAGCGGGTCATCAGGGTGCATGTCCGGGTCTCCGCAGAGTGTGAGGCATACCACCCCCCGCTTGTGACAAGCTGCTGTCGATTGTTCGTCACAAGCGAAAGGGTGCGGACCTCCAAGTGGGTATGGACCATCCCACAGCGAACAAATCGTGGC
Organism: Polyangiaceae bacterium; assembly: GCA_044376115.1. Lineage (GTDB taxonomy): Bacteria > Myxococcota_A > Polyangia > Polyangiales > Polyangiaceae > Xiheicaenibacterium. The sequence goes on from JBILLK010000009.1 coordinate 42,014, forward strand.
GCCGAGCTGGCCTCACGATGGCAACGTTACTCGCCCTTTTCATCACCATCAGCGCCTTGCGGGCGACGTTTGCGCCGGAGGCTTTTGCGGCCGCCTTCGGCCTGCCACTGCACAACTTAGCCGATAGCGGGTTCCTCGGCGTCTACGCGATTCGCAGCCTCTTCCTTTGCGCCTTCACGCTGGTGTTGGTCGCGAAGCGTGAGCTTCGGACGTTGTCCTTGTTTGCGCTGCTCGCGTGCTCGATGCCGGTCGCGGATGCGCTTTGGGTGCTGCTCAAGACGGGCGAACCGACGGCGATGATCCGGCATGGCGTGATCGGTGCCTATCTGCTTGCAACGGCGCTCGTGCTGCGTAGGGCGACGCGGTCAGCCGGGCCGGTGCTGGCGTGACCGGCACCATGCAAGGGTTGATGTTCCTCGAGCCTGGCCGGCTCGCTTGGCGCGAGGTCCCAGTCCCGCGGCTCGAGTCGGAGAGCGACGCGCTGGTGCGCCCGCTCGCCGTTGCCCGCTGCGATCTGGACGCCGCCGTGGTTCGCGGGGAAGCACCGTTTCGCGGCAAGGCGCTGCATTATTTGCGCAACCACCTACCCAACGTGGTTGGACAAAAGGGGCTCTTCCGTGATGCTCCATTTCGCGGCCCGTACGCGTTTGGTCACGAGTCGGTCGGCGAGATCATCGAGGTCGGTTCGGAGGTGAGCACGCGCCGCGTGGGCGAGCGCGTCGTGGTGCCGTTTCAGATCGCCTGCGGTACCTGCTCACGTTGTCGCGCGGGGCTTACGTCGTGTTGCGAGGCGGTGCCGGCTCGCTCGATGTATGGCTTCGGCGCGCTCGGCGGTATGCGCTGGGGCGGCGTGCTCAGCGATTGCGTGCGCGTACCGTTCGCCGACCAGATGCTGCTGCCGTTGCCGGAAGGCGCTTCGCCGGAGGCGCTCGCCAGCGCCGGGGACAACGTCGCCGACGGCTATCGCACGGTGGCCGGTCCGCTGCGCGCGCGGCCTGGAGCCGAAGTGCTTGTGGTCGGCGGTGGAGCGCACAGCGTGGCGCTTTACGCGGTGGCTTGTGCGCTGGCGCTGGGCGCCTCGCGCGTGGTGTACGCCGACGTCGCCAAGGAGCGCTTGGAGCATGCAGCGCGTTTGGGCGCGCAGCCAGTCGAGCTGCCGCACAAGCCGCGGCGGCTCGGTCGGTTTCCGATCACGGTCGATGCTTCCGCGCACGAGCACGGTCTCGGGATCGCTCTGCGCTCCACCGACCACGGTGGCGTGTGCACCAGCACGGGCATCTACTATGCGTCGCGGACGCCGGTGCCTCTGCTCGATATGTACGGCACCGGCCTCACCTTCGTGACCGGCCGGGTCGATTCGCGCGCCGTGCTTCCGGAGGTGCTCGCGCTCGTTGCCTCGGGCAAACTGCGTCCCGAACGAATCACCACGCTGGTTGCCTCATGGCGCGACGCCGCCGAAGCGATGCTCGACCCAAGTGTGAAGGTCGTCGTCGCGCGGCCGGCCTGAGCGCGCTACTCGCGCGCGTCACTTGTTCCAGCGCGTCGTGGCCCTTCGGTTTGGGCCGACGATGCGCACCGTGTACTCCCCGGGTACACGCGGCAGATAGGCTGTTACACAACGTCCGTCGGCGTCGAGCGCTAACCACGGGTGCGTGACATACGTTTGTTGCCGATGGCTTTGCCCGGGCTCGAGCGTGGCATAGCTCACCCTGCGGCCGTTGAAGTCCAGCCAGGTGAGCGTCAGCGGAGTCTGCGTCATGTTGTGAAAGACGATGTGCAGCGACTCCTCGCTCGCCAAGGAGCGCAGATCTGGCTCGCGCGCGCAGGTGAGTTCGAGCACCGGTCCGAGGGGCTCGCTATCGATTTGCGACCCCGTGACCACGAGCGGGGTCGCTGTGACACGCGAAGGTGCTGACGCGGGGCCCGGGATCGTCACTGAAGCCGCAACAGGCTGCGTCGCGTCCGCTGCTCTAGCGCAACCAGCGCTCAGCAAGACCAACGCTCCGCTCCAGATCGTTCGCCTCATCCTTTAGTCCTCCTGCTTGAGCTCGTCCGCACACGCGCCCGCGTCCTCAAACTCGGATCGGTAGCTCCAAGTAGCGCTCATAAATTCGCTGCCGATGCGCGAGCAGCGTGGGCAGCGCCGGTAGCTCCGACTGCATGCTTTCGAAGGCGGCGCGAATGGGCGGGAGCATGGGGCAAAGCTCCTCGGACATCGGCACGAAGGTGTTCATTGCTGCCGCCGCATAGAGGTCGAGCGCGCTCAGCTTGTCACCGAAGAAGTACTCGCGTGCTCCCAGCGTCTCCACCAACAGAGCGAGCCCCTCTTGTACGCGTTGTCTGGCGCGACTGAGCTCCGCTGCTGGCAGCCCGTAGCGCTCACCGAGATAGCGGCCAACAAACGGTGGAAAGCCGCGCGCGCCGTCGCTCTCGATCCCGGCCTGAATGGTCAAGAGCCGGCTGCACCACAAGACCCCGCCGGCGCCCATCAGTTCATGCGCCAACCCGAAAAAGCGAACGCGCTCGCTCGGGTTCGCCGGTACCAGCGAGCGCTCGGGAGCGAGCCGTTCGCCGAGCTCGAGGATCTCGGCCCAGCCCGTCTTCGCAGGCTCATCCTCGTACATCGCGGCGGGCGCGTTGGCGCTGCGCGTCCACTTGCGGACTTCCTTGTCCCCGGGGTTGAGCCGCACCGCGACGAACGGGATCTGCTTGCACACAAAAAGGGCTTTGGCGGCCTCCGACCATGGGCTCGGAATGCCGCCAACCGTTACCAACCGTAGCCCGCGGGCGGCCTTGGCTACCTCAAGCTCTACAAACTCCACCGACGTTGCCATCGGCGCAGCATAGGCGAGGTTGGTCCAAGGACGGGTGCACAGATGCCCGTGCGCGGGATGGGATCAGAGCTCCGAGTACGTCAGCCCGCAGAGGGCGATCTTCTGATCGCAATCGCCTGACTCCATCGGGGTCTCCATGCAGGCGTAGAAGTCGTTCCACTCGGGGTTGCAGCCGTGGTTGATGCCCGAGGCGCTGTCGCCACCCCACTTGGATAGGCACTTGATCAAGGCGATGCCCGGGTCAGGGCAGTGCGTCGGAGCACAGCTCGAGACCGCGTCGATCACGCAGGATGCGCATTGCCCACCACCCACGGTGGCGCAGTTGAAGAAGCAGGTCCCGTCGCCTTCGGCGCAGGTTTGAATGCACGGCTCGAACGCGCCGCAGCTGATGTTCTCCTCCTCGAACGGCACCATCATCAGCACGTAGTTGAGGCACATCTCGTCATACGTACCCTCGCCCCAGTAAACATCACGCGGCATGAGCTGCTCGCCCTGAACCTCGGGTTGGTGCATCGGACTGTTGTCGTAGGTGCAGGACAAGTGGATCTTGTCGCCTTTCTTCCCCTCGATCGGCTCGGCGAGTCCGTAGCCGCCTTGCCAATGAAAGTCCCAGCGAGGGATGTCGATCATGCACTGCTTCTCACCCGACTCGAGGCTCTCGTGCCACACCGAGATCTCAGTGCCGAGCACGTGCATGTGCGGTGAGTTGGCGATGATCGTTCCGTCGGCGGGAAGCTCGAACACCCGCTCCTGAACGCTCGCCTCATCGCCGGCGGGGACCTTCATCGCGAGGTGAGCCATCGGCAGCGACTCCACGCGCCACTTCGGCTTGTTGGGTGTCGTCCACAGCTTGGCGTACGAGATGTCGGCCGGGATCTCTGCATCGGCGGCGAAGGCGAGCACGTTGTAATGCATCTGCAGCACGAGCCGCGAGCCCTTCGGAATGATCGTCGCGGCTCCCTCAGGCATACGCCCTTGTTGTGCACCAGGAGCCCAGCCGGCGATGGTGTTGAGCGTGCCACCGCCAGTGCCACCAAAGCACTCGTAGCCGGCCACGTCGTCCTTGTCGTTCAGCTTCTCCACCTCGGCGATGCCCTCCGGCGGAATCAAGTAGACCAAGGCGTGATGTCCCAGTGCCTGAACGCCGGGCTCGAGGAACGTGGAAATCAGGTAGGTGTCTTCCTCGAACTCCGCATCGAGAAGAAAGCAGCGATAGTCGTCGGCACCGTTGTAGGGTTGCGGGATGTACCCCGCGGAGGAGGGGAGTTCATAGGTGGCCGGCCCTAGCGTGTCGGCGAGCCGCTCGGGCACCTCGGGAGCGACGTACTCTTCCGCGGAGCCCTCCGGGAAGCCTTCATCACGCCAGCTCAGGAAAGTCGCCCGCTCTTCGTCGGTGAGCGAACGATCCCCGACGTACTCCTGACAGTCCTTGCTTGCGGCCCACGGCGGCATGGTGCCCTTGTCGACCGACTCCACCGCGAGCTTGAGCCACTCTGGCGTTCCCTCGCTCCACTCGGAAGCATCGAACTTCATCGTGATGGGGGCAGGCCCACCATCGTAGTGACAGCCGCTACACTTCGCCTCCATCAGTGGCCGTACGTCACGATGGAAGCTGACTGCGGCTGTCGGCTCCTCCTCTCCACAGCCTACGAGGCCGAGCACAGAGGAAACGAACAGCAAGGCGGCGGGGAGAGCACGTCGAGTTGAGCGCATGCTGTATACATATTGTATCCAGACAGGTCCGCTCAAGTGAATACGTCGGCCTGTTGACTTTTGGTAGGTAAAGGATGTTCGGTGTAGGAGGCCGAAATTACTCGGTGATTGGTAGGCTGCCCAGGGGTGCCAATGCCCCAGGATCGGGCGACCGCCAGGCTCGCGAAAGGCCCGGATAGGGTGTATACGTCGTGTATACTTTGGTGCTGTTGACTGGAATTTTGCAGTGATTCCGCCTGGGGACACATGTCCCCTGCCGACTGCTAGGGCGTCGGCGTCACGCAGAGTTCGCCCGCGTTGGGGTAGGTCAGCGTGACCCCGATTTCCTGCGAGCCGTCCGACTGGAGGTCCACGCCGATCGACTTGATGCGTGAACTCGCATCGTACTCGTACGAAAGGGTGTAGAGCGGATAGTTGATTTGACATCCGGAAAAACGGTCGAACGCAGGCCGACCAACGGCATCACGCTTCACCTCGACCAAGTTCGGCATGCAGAACTCGTCCTTGTCCGGATAGTTGTTGCTCGACTCGAAGGTACCGTCCGCTGCGTACTTGTATTGGACGGAGCGAGCGCCTTCGGTCTCGGAGATCAAGCGTCCGACGTCGTCCCAGCCGAGCTTCTGTTTGCCTTTTGCGATCAAGCGACCCGCGCTGTCGAACTGAACCTCCACGCTGTCTTTGCCCTCTTTGCGAGTGAAGGTGCGGTCCTTCTTGAGGTTGTAGGTCGCAAGCCCGGCATGCGTGATGATGCCATTCGCGTCGTAGCGATAGCTGAGCCTGGCGGTGGCGGTGCACAGCTCAATCGGTTCGCCCTCAGGTTGAAGCCGCGGCACGTAGACGCACTCTTGTCCTTGGTTCGGCGTGGTGAGCAAGGTCATCTCGCAAGGGCGGGCAACCGGGTTGGGGTTGGGTGGAGGGGGAGTTGCAGTCGCCACGCTAGCTTGTGCAGAAGCAGCACCGCTCGGCGCTCCGGAGGCTGCTGCGCTGGCCGCCGGCTTCGCCGCGACGGCAGTCGCGTCAGGCTTTGCTGAGGTTGGCACCGAGCCGCTCGCCGAGGGTTCAGCGGAACCACAGGCCGCGAGCAGTAGAGTCACCAAGAAACGGGTGGGCTGGTTGAGCATCACGCTACAGCCTGCCAACGAAGGACCCTGCAAAGCAATCTCTACGCGCTGTCACGCGCTCACGGCGCGCCGAGCCCCCCTACACGCGAGCGGCGATCTTCTCGGCGATGCGGTCCGCTAGCGCCATCACCGTCAACATTGGGTTGACCGCGGGGCTTGCGGAGAAGATGCCGGTGTCGGCGATGTAGAGGTTGTCGGTGTCGTGGCAGCGCCCGTCCATATCCACCACACCTTGTTCTCGCGTGGCGCCCATGCGCGTCGAGCCGAAGGCGTGGTTGGCGGCGGTGATGGTGTCCGAGCCTTTGAGCTTCATCGTGCGCAGGATCTCGCTCCCTTGCTTGGAGTTGAGCTGCTCCGGAACGCCGTGGAGCCCAGGCAAGATCGCTTTGGCGCCAGAGGCCCAGCAGATGTCGCTCAAGATCGAGAGCCCGCGTTGAATCAGCTTCACGTCGTCGTCGTGGAAGTTGAAGCGAATGTCCGGGTCGAAGCCGCGCTTGGCTTTGACCTCACCGAAGGAGCGATCCGCCGCGATGATCACGTCGAACGGCGCCATGTGATCGTAGTTGAGCAGGTGTTGCTGATAGCTCGTCCCAAGGCCGGGTAGGCGCGCAGCGAGCACCGCCGGCGGCGACCAAAGCACCTCCAGCTTGATGCCCTCCTTGAGGTAGTGGAGCGAGTGAAAGCCCTGCGTCGCGCCGGCCCATGGATCGATCGGCTCATCGTACACGGCCATGATCGCAAGGCCCGGGTGCATCAGCAGCTGTTTGCCGACCCAACGGTTCTCCGTCAGTACCTCGCTCTTTTGCAGGATGACCGGCGTTTGCATGCAGCCGGCCGCAAGCACCAGGGTCTTGGGGCGCACTGTTACCCCGTGCGAGGCGACACCGGTGAAGGGCGTGACCACGTGACCGTGCACCGAGACCACCTTGCGCCCGCTCATCTTCACGCGCTCGACGCGCACGCTGGTGTAAACGCGTGCTCCTGCGCGAATGGCCGCGGGTACGTAGCTCACGTCGGTCGACTTCTTGGCGCCGTTGCGGCAGCCGGTGAAGCACTCCCCGGAGCCTTTGCAGCCCTTCACGTTGCGCCAGGTGGGCTCGCTCGAGATGCCCAAGCGATCACAGCCTTGCTTGAAGCGCAGGTTGCGCGGGCCTTGCACCTCCATCGGCGTCGGCTCGACGAAAAGGAACTTCTCCACCCGCTCGAAGTGCTTGCGCAGGAGGTCCGCCGAGAGCTCGACGCCGGTGGTGCGTTGCCACTTGTCCCACACCCAATCGGGGGCGCGCGCACAGATCGCCGAGTTGATCACCGAGCCACCGCCGAGCAGATTGGCCTGCATGGTGGGGATGAACATGTTGCCGCGGCTGGCCCGCGTTCCGCCTTCCCGCAGCATGTTGTGCATGGCCTCGCCGGCCTCCAAGGTGAAATCTTTACTGGCAATGGGCGGGCCTTCCTCCAGCAGAATCACGTCCTTTCCAGCCTCGGCCAGCTCCTTGGCGACGACCGCGCCGCCGGGCCCGCTGCCCACGACCAGCACATCGCAATCGAGCTCGAGCGGGCCGTGATAGTCCGCATGGACCTTCACGCCTTCATGCGGACCGCGTGCGCCGAAGGTGAGGGGAGCGACTTCAGTACGAAGGACATCCAGGCTTTTCATGCATCCCCCAGGTTGAACGGGTTGGTGTTCGCCTTCATACGCATGGCGGTGGAGACCCGCGGGTCCGAGAGGTAGCCCATCGTCAACATCGTCCGCATCGAGAGGAAGGCGATGCGACGGAAGTAGATCGGGCTCGTGCGCATCGACTCGAGCACGGCAATGCGCTCCTCCACCGAGAGCGAGCTGAAGCGATTGCGCTTGGGCCCGAACAGCCACGGCCCATGCTCGACGAACCAAAAGAGCAGCCGCACCAAGCGCGCTTGGCCCTCCGGCAAGCGACCGAGGTAGCGCTCCATGTACAGCACCAAGCGCGCCTCTTTGGCCGACACCGGGATCGGCCCGTTGTTCGGAAAGAGCGCCTCAGCGCACGCGGCAACCACCGCTTGCTCTTTGCGCGTGAGCTTGCCGTCCGGCACGACTTTGTCCGGGTAACCAAGGAAAAGCCCTTTGGCGAGAGCCGCGGTGGAAGCGATGGCGACCGAGGGAAACAGCATGGAGACCAACCTTTCAGACAGTTGCGGCGCGGCTCTTGGCGCGCTTTGCAGGAGCAGGAGCTTTGGCAGCGGTGCTGGGCTTTGCAGCGGAGCCGGCCGTTTCAGCGGTGCTGGCCTTTGCAGTGGAATCGGCCTTGTCAGCGGGAGCGGCCTCTCCGGCCAACGCAGCGGCCAGCGAGGCATCCACCCGATCGAGATAGCGATCCACTTCGGTAAGTGCGCCGACCTCGTCATGCGCCTCGATCAGCGTCAGCAGCCGATCCATCGCCTGGGCGTAGTCCGCAGGCGGCCCGCCGAGGGCCAAGGCGAAGGTGGCGTGGAGCTCGAGCATGGGGCTCCAAAAGCTGTTGGCGAACCACACGACCGGCCACAGCTCACTGGCCTGCAGCAGGCTGCGAAACACCTCCAACTCGAGCGTGACGTGAGCCTGCGGATCGATCTCTTGACCGGAGCGCTCAAACAGCTTGCGCACCTCTTTTAGCGGGGTTGGCTTGGCGTACTTGGCGGCCAAGCGCACGGCCTCTTTGGCCAGCAGCCGACGCATCCACAAAAGCTCCACCAACATCGGCTTGGCGTCCCCGCCGATCATCGCGTGGGGGAGGTACGTGGGCAGCAGCGCGGGCGTACCGTGCCGCCGCCAATCCAGCACGTGCGCCCCAGAGCCGCGCCGCGATTCGATCAAGCCTGCCGCAGCCAGCTGACCCAGGGCCTCACGAATGGTGCTGCGACCGCAACCAAACTCCTTGGCCAACGCCGTCTCTGCCGGAAGCCGAACCCCAGGCGGAAAGGCCCCTCCCACGATGCGCTCGGCGAGCTCTCGCTGAACGCGAGGCACTTCACGCAGGGTCGGTTCGCTCGACATGTCAGACTAATTAGTCTGACAACTTCGTTCGTGCAAGGGGGCCGCTTCACTTTTTTGCATTCGCGGGTGCGGACCAGGTCTCATGCGCCGATGTCAGCAGCGGAAGATCCCGAGCGCGTTTGGCTTCGAGACGTTTACAAGCGTGGCGCGCGCCAGCTCACCGTGCGGGCGGTGATCTCCGGGATGTTGATCGGCATGCTGATGTGCCTCTCCAACCTGTACGTCGTGCTCAAGACCGGCTGGAGTTTGGGCGTTACGGTCACGGCCTGCATCATCGCCTTCGCGCTTTTTTCGCTGTTCTCCAAGGTCGGCCTGCTGAAGGCGCAGTTCTCCCCGCTCGAGAACAACGCGATGGGCTCGGTCGCCTCCGCGGCGGGCTACATGACCGGTGGCGGCAACATGGCCGCTGTTCCGGCGCTGTTCGTGCTCACCGGCGCGATCCCGAATACGCCCTCGCTGATGGTGTGGTTCGGCGTGATCGCTGCGCTTGGCGTATTCGCCGCCATCCCGATCAAACGCCAGCTGATCAACATCGAGCAACTGCCGTTTCCCACCGGCATCGCCACCGCCGAGACGATCACCTCGCTACACGAGGCGGCGCACGCTGCCGAGCGCGCTTCCGCGGTGAAAGGAAATGCGGCGGCTGAACACTCCCCGTACCGGAAAAGTGACGAGGCTGCGAAAGAGTCCGGCAGCGGCAAAGCCAAGTACCTCGGCGGAGCTGCGCTAATCGGCGCGCTTATCGCGATCCTTCGCGATGCCAAAGGCCGCTTCATGCCGTTCAACTTGCCCGACAAGATCGCGCTGCCCGGCCTTTCTTGGGGCGGCTTTCCGGCGATGAAGTGGACCGTGGGCATCGAGGGCAGTCTGCTGCTCGTGGGGGCCGGCGCGATCATGGGCTTCCGCGTTTGTCTTTCGTTGCTGGTCGGCGCGCTGCTCACCTACGGCTTCTTGTGTCCCTGGCTGGTCCGCGAGGGCATCGTGGCCAGCGTCGAATACAAGGTGATGGTGACTTCAACGTTGTGGCCCGCCGCTGCGATGATGCTGGCGCACGGCCTTACCTCCTTTGCCTTTCAATGGCGCAGCGTGGTCAAGAGCTTCTCGGGGCTCAAAAACGCCTTCACCAAGAAGAAGGACGCTGCGGCGGACGAGATGGACGAGGTCGAGTGTCCGGCTTGGTGGTTCCCCGCTGGCTTTCTTGTGTTCGGCCCGATCGTAGTGCTGCTGATGGTGGTGCTGTTCGGCATCCCGTGGTGGGCCGCGTTGATGGCGCTGCCGCTCTCGGTCGTGATGGGCGTGGTCGCAGCGCGCGTCACCGGCGAGACCGACGTCACGCCGACCAAAGCGCTCGGTCCGGCAACGCAGTTCATCTACGGCGCCGTGCTTCCCGGCAACCTTACCGCCAACGTGATGGGCGCCAACGTCACTGGCGGTGTGGGCCTGCATTCGGCCGACCTGCTCACCGATCTGAAGAGCGGTTACTTGCTCGGCGCCAATCCGCGGAAGCAGGTGATTGGGCAGCTGTTCGGTGTAGTGGCCGGCGCCTTGATCGTGGTGCCAGCCTTCAATTTGTTGATTCCCGAAGCCTCGGTGCTCGGCTCGGATCAGTTCCCGGCGCCCGGAGTTCAAGTGTGGGCCGGCGTTTCAAAGGCGCTCGCGGTGGGTGTGGACGCGATGCATCCGACCATCCGTATCTTGGCGTTGATCGGCGCCGTGGTTGGGCTCGTCCTCGCGCTCGCCGAGAAGCTCCTGCCCAAGCGTTTCCTACCGTACATCCCCTCGGCCTCTGGGCTGGGCATCGCCATGGTGGTTCCCGGTTGGAACGCCGTCTCGATGTTCATCGGCGGTGCTACGGCGGAGATCGTCCGTCGCGTGAAGCCCGGTCTCGCTGCTGCCGCGGTGGTGCCGGTCTCCAGCGGCTTCATCGCCGGTGAGAGCTTGCTCGGCATCGCCATCAAGGGCCTGATCGTGGCCGGCGTCTTGGCCAAGTAGCACGCGGGCTGGTCGGTGTACCGGCCATCTACCAGCCCAGCTTCTACCGCTTAAATGACGGTGTAGTCGTGTTCGCCGCCAAGGCCGCGCTCCTCGAAGTAGCGCTTTGCCGCCTTCACATGGAGGGGGAACGCGAAGACCTCCTCGATGCCGCGGGGGCCGAAGACCAGTCCACGCTCGGAGGTCTCCGGACTCGCGACGAACGAGCCCAACGCCGCGCTGGTGATGGGCTCGGCGGTGGAGAAGAGGAGCACGCGGTTGGGCCGCGGCTCCGTCGATGTGAACCAGAACGGCGTTAGCGTGCTCGCTGCGATCGAGGCCCCAGTCTCCTCGCGGAGCTCGCGCACCGCGCCTTCGGCCCACGTCTCGTGTTCCTCCAGGAAGCCTCCAACCAGCGCCAGCTTACCCAACCTGGGCTCGATCGCGCGCCGTACGACGAGCAGCCCTGTCCGCTCTGCAACGATTACGGGAAGCAGGATGACCGACACGGGGATGGGGTTGGCCCAGATTGTCGTTGAGCACGAGGCACACGTACGAGGGTAGGCCAGCGGCTCCGGGTATCGCGTTCCGCAGTACGAGCAGTGAGCATCACGCGTGAGCTTCATGTCGTGGTGCTATCACGGCTACGGAGGCCGGGCCTAGGCCGAGGCTTGAAAAAACAGCCGCAGGCCAGCACCATGATGTCGATGCAGGCGCACCAGAAAGCTCCCGCCACCGTCAACAAGCTTCGCGAGCTGCTCAACAAGCTTCAGAGAGGGAAGACTCTCGAGGTGAGGCTCGAAGAGCGCAACGACACGCCGCTGACCTGGGCCGTCAGCGAGGGCTATCACGACATCGCAGTGACGTTGATCGAAGCGGGGGTCGACGTGAATGCTCAAAACGCCGACGGGAACACCGCGCTGCTTCGCGCGGCATGTGAGGGCCGCGCGGAGCTGGCCAGCGTCCTGCTCCGGGTCGGCGCCAAGCCCGACCTGCAAAATGCCGATGGATACTCCGCCCTGGTCCTCGCCAAGCGCCGCGGCAATCGAGAGATCGTCGACATGTTGCTCGCACGCGGCGCCGATCGAAGCCTGCGCACGAGCGGCGGTGTGAGCTTCGAGCAGCCGGGCGTGTCCCCGAAGGTGTCCATCGAAGGGCCTCGGGATGCGCGGCTGGAGTTGGACGTCATCGAGACCATTGCTCAATGCCGCGACGGGCGGATTGCGGGCCGGGTACTCGACAAGTACATCAACCTGGAGGCCGCAGACCGCTTCGTGTCCACACGGGTGCTCCGCGACGCCTATGTGCGTCACGAAGCTTCGCAAAGCCCAGAAGCTCCCAACTACGTCTCGCTGGAAGACGGCATGGAGCTCGGAATTGTCTCGAGCGCGGTGCCGGAGATCGCACGTGCGGTCTCGTCGATGTTGTGCCGATCGCTCGAGGACGCACGCATCGACCGCGGTGGCCACCTGCCTCCGCAGGTCGTCCAGCGGGTGCAGCGCGAGATCATCTCGCCATACGGGGTCGCGCATATCTGGGGCATCACAGGTCATCGCTTCGTACTCTCGCGCTCGGTCGGACCGGACCGCAGCGAGCTCTTGGGTACGATCCTGGTCGGACGCAGCAAGGACACGATCTTCTTCTTCACCGGTCGCTACAACAACCTGCGCCACTCGACGCTACGCAAGACGGTCGACTTCGAGCAGCCCAACGCGGACAGGCCCAGCGAGCGGTGGTTCGACAGGTTTGCGTTCCCCGAGATCGATTGCTTCAAGCCACGGGCCTATCACCACATTGCGAACTTCGTGGTCAGCAAGGAGCAGCGCGGACAGAGCCTCTCGCGGTTCATGCTCGCCAAGATCTTGGAGAAGTACGCGCGCGACCACATGGTCGCGCGAGGCGTTCGCGTCGAGCACTCGCAGCACCTCCTGTGCGGCCGGGGTTTCTGGCAAATCGGCGACCCGCCTTGGCTCAAGCGGATGGAGAGACTCGGCTTCTATTTGAGGTGGGGGGCGGAGAGCTTCTTTATCGAGCACGACTGGGCCCCTCTGCCGGAGATGCGCAACAGCGCGGGAGAGGTGATCTCCAACGTCGACTACAATCGTTCGTATGGTCTGCCCGATCGCTACCTCGCGTCGAAGCCGATCGTGGCCTCCGACGAGCACCTCGTGGAGCGCGTCGCCGAGGTCGTCCGGCTCTCGCAAGTGCCCACTGCCAAGCTTCAGTATTTCCAAGCGCTGTTCGACTTCACCTGATCCTGTGAGCCATGAGCCTTACCCACCTCGTCCAGACACACTCCATCGACACGCAACGGGTCGTCCCCTTCACCGGGGAGGGCGCGTACCACGGCTCGACGAACAAGCGGGCGGTAGCAGCCTCCGCCGCGCTACCGCCAGTCGTGGAAGAGATGAGGCCGAGCACCCTCGACGGGTATCGGCTCGGCGATCCGCGACCGATCAGGGACTTCGAAGCGACCTTCACAAATCTCTACGTTGTCGAGCGCGAGCTCTCTGTTCCCACACAGGAAGAGGTCCGCGATGACGGCGTCACCTTCTGTTGGTGCCCGTTCGATGAGGCGGCCGCGTTGGCGGGCCCGCTGACCGCCCGCGTCCTCGAGGCGATGCGCGAGCACCTTGTCGGCGACAAGCGCTACGTCTACGTCGACTCCAAGATCCAGTACTTCGAGCCGGGTGATGTTCCGGTCGATAGCCAGCATTGGCATGTGGACGGGAGCATCGTGGCCCGGGGCAAGGTGGTTGAGGCGCTTGGACACGCCTTGCTCCACGACATGAAAGCGCGCCTCGCGAGCGGCGTTGCCCCGCCTCGCTACCTCGCCTACCAGTCCTCCGACCACTGCGCGACAGTGTTCGCCACATCACCGGTGACGCTTACGCTGCCTGAGCTCATCCCCAACTTCAACGGCCTCGACGCTGCGATTCGCGAGCTCGCGCCGCCGTTCGCCCTTCAGCCGGCGTCGACCATCGTGCGCACCGACGGGCTGTCGTTGCATCGGGCGCAGGCAGCCACAGGCGCGGGCTGGCGCCTGTGGGTCCGCGCGGTGGAGACCGACCGTGAGACCGTGGTGTCCTCGTCGATCATCGACTGCTACGGAACGGTGTTCCGCATGCGAGAGCCGAAGATTTGAACTCTACGCTTGAGCGTGAGGTTCTCCGCTGCGCCGTGACCCCGCGCTTGTTGCTACCGTTGTCCCATGAGCACCGAACCTGCTGAACTCGTTGTACTGCGAGCGCTGTTTGAGAGCTTCCCTACGGCGATCCTGCTCGCCAACGACGCCGCCTTCTATGTTGGTGCCAATCGTGCGGCGTGCGCGCTGCTTGGTCGGTCTCATGACCAGGTGGTTGGGATGCACCTCAGCGACGTTGTTGCGCCGGGGCGGCGCCGCGAGGTTGACGTGCAGTGGCAGGCCTTTCTTCGCGATGGCGTGCAGAGCGGTGTGTTCCTGCTCGAGTTGTCGGAGGGCACCCGCTCGGTCCAATTTCAAGCCCAGGCGAACTTCGTTCCGGGCGTTCATTGCTCGTTCCTCACGCCCGTCGCCGCGCCTGCGGAGCGTGGTCTCGAGGACGAGCCGCTGCTCACGCTGTGCGCCTGGACCAAGATGGTCAAGGTCGGTGATCGTTGGGTCGCGCTCGAGCAGTTCTTGCAAAGCCGCCTCGGTCAGCGTGTGACCCACGGCATCTGCCCAACGGCGTTTGACAAGCTGGTTGAGGAGGCCGACGAGCCGGCCCCATAGCTGGCCCGCTCCTTTGCCCTTCTCGTCGCGGCGGCCGTCAAGAAGCCGTCCGCGCGCAATGGCACCGCGAGCGTACCGGCGAACAAACTACCTGGCGGAGTCAGCGGGCCTGGCCGAGCTTCGCGATGGACGCGGGCGGCCTCGTCAGCGCGATGCGCAGGCGCTCGCGCTCGAGCGTCACCGCTCGCAGGATTGAGGTGAAGAGTTCGAAGTGATCCTCCGTCACGTCATCGATGTCCGTCTGGTCGATGACGACGATCGACGTGTCGCGGAGCGCGGTGATCGCGTACTCCCCGAGCACCTCGCCGAACCCGCAGCACTCGAGCACGAGCTGGCCTCGGCCGAAGCGCGCCGCGAGCGGGGGCGCGATGCGGTGCTCTGCGTGCACCTCGCCCCTTACCACGACCAGGAGCTTGTCGGCCGCTGCGCCGGGCGGAAACACGAGCTGGCCCGCTGAGGCGTGGATCATGTGTGCCTTCTCGGAGAGCTCGGTCAACGCTTGAACGCTCGCTCCGGAGAAGCCCTCCACCTCGCGGAGCGCTAGCAGCCGGGTGAGGACCGAGTCTGCGAGCAGCAGGGGCTCGTCATCGACGGGGGGCGCGCGAAAGCCGCCCGTCTCCGGGACACGCAGGCGATCCCCGTGCAGCGCGGTCGCGATGGTGCGCCGCACTCGGCTCGAGAAGGGCGGGTGGTCCTCCAGCGCGTCGAGCCAGTCTGCGAACGGCAACATGAGCAGCTCCGACGGAGAGGTCGCGCGCGCGGTCCAGAGATGGGGCCGACGGGCGCCTGCATCCACGACGCCGACCACGTCGCCCCGTCCAAACGTGAAGACCAAGTCGTCGTCGCCCGCGAGCTCGACCGCTCCTGCGACGATGAAGTAGATATGCCGAGGAGCGTCCCCCTTCTCGAAGATGATGCCACCAGTCGCGACGCTGACCGGCTCGATCGACTGGGTGACCTGCCGTATGACCTCGCTTGGGGGCGCGACGAGCACGAACTTCCGCAGGAACAGCTCGTACTCGATGCGGCGCTGTGAAAGGTCGGTCAAAGGTCAGCTCCCTGGGCTAGCTGCGGTAAGGCGCTCTCCGCTCCGAGACGCCCGAGCTGGGGTCGGGAGGACAGCGCACCGCGAGCCTCCTTGATGAGCGCAACGAGCCCGGACTCGAGCACGTGGTAGGTCGCCATCGCCGCGAGCAGTTCGTCGCGGTCGTGCATCAGCGCCTTCACGGCGTCGTCGTGCGAGGGCGGCGTGTCCCGCAATCGCAGCGCATCTTTGAGGAGTCGCGCGCGTTGCACGACGTCGGAGTCGTCGAGCGCGGCGCGCAAGCCTTCGCGCAGGCTCGACAGAGAGAAGGAGAGCGCGTCGAGGAACTCCCCCGCGTTGGCGCGTGCTCGCTTGTCGCCACGCGTGAGCGCCAAGAACACCCCGTAGATGTCTTCTCCTCGGTGTGCGACTCCCAGGCAGCGGAAGGTGCGCTCGAGGGCTTGTTGAACCTTGTCCTCCACGAGGGCGAGGAGGGCTCGCTCGACAGGGGTCTCCGGGTGCTTGAGCGGCGCGTCGTGGATCGACAGTGCTGCCGAGACGGAGAGCATCCGGGCGTGCTCGGTGAGGTTGCGCAGCGCCTCTCGTTCGAAGATGTCGACGTCGAATCGGAGCCGGAGCTTGGGGTCCTTGTTCGCCTCGACCGAGAGATGGTTGAGCGCGCGCAGGATCTTGAACCGCACCCGGCCGTGTGGCTCGGACTCGAGCCGCTGGGAGAGGAAGTCCACGGCGTCCTGCCGGTGAAAGCGCATCAAGGTGCGCGGAAGGTGCAGGCGCACGGCGCTCGGGGTCTCCTCGTCGAGGAGGGCCTGTCTCAGCCGCGCGAAGGCCGGATCGCCGAGCGCCACGAGCGCCGCGCGAGCCGGCGCGCGCGCGGCGCGATCCCCGAGGGCGGTCACGAGCAGGTCGATCAGGCTGGTTTCGCCGGTGGATTGCACGGCCGGCGCGAGGTGCGCCTTGAAGGCCCGCTTGGACGCGTCCCGCTCGGCGATGCTCCGGACGATCCCTCGGTGTCGCGCGTCGCCATGCACCGCGATCACGTCGAGCAGGTGCTTGCGTGTCGTGTAGCCGTCCTCCCCCGCCGCCTCGAGGACGCGACGGATCTCCGGGTGCAGCTCGGGGCTGCTCGTGTCCCAGGCCGAGAAGAAGGCCGCGGCGGCGCGGATGGACTCGTCCGGATCGATGAGCCCACGACGAAGCGGCTCCGTGTCGCCTGCTGCGGCCGCGCGTCGGAGCGCTGCGCGCCGAAGCTCTACGGAGCCGTGGGTGAGCAGATGAGCGATGTGCTCCCGCCAGTCGGTGCGGTCGGGGGTCGCGATGAGGGAGAGCGCACGCAAGACCACGGCCTCCGAAGGATGCAAGAGGACCAGCGCGGGTAGGAGCCGCGGGTGTTTGGTGCCATCGATGACGTCGAGCGCCGCGAGCGCAGTCGACTCGTCGCGACTCGAGATCGCCTCCATCAGGCTCTCCATCGACGCGACGTTGAACGTCGCGGGGCCATCCTCGCGGGAGAGCCGCCCGAGGGCGAGCGCCTTGCGGAACACCTGCAGATAGGGCCGCCGAATCATGGCCGCGATGACCGCCCAGCCGAGCGCGAGGCACCCGATCGCGATCGAGAGGGTCGGGACGCTCACGTAGCCGAGCGTCGAGAGCCCGAGCAAGGCGGCGGCGACCCCGGCCTGTACGCCGCGCGAGAACACCGTGTCGCTCAGCGTCTTGACCTTGTCGCGCTCTCCTTTGGAGACCGGCAAGAGCAAGAGCTCACTGGTCACACGGTGAAGCGAGTGTCGGAGCCCCCCATCGATCGCCTTGAGCATCACCACCGTGGCGAACGCCCCGGTGAGCGCCACCGCAGCAGAGGCGCCAGCGAAGAGGAGCGGACAGAGCAGGATGGCGGTGACCACGCCCAAGCGCCTTACGATCAGCGGAGACAAGAGCAGCTGCACGCTCAGCGAGACGACGTTCGTTGCCGCGTAGAAGATGGCGAAGAAGCGCGCCAGGTCCACCTCGGAGAACCTCGCCGCTGCAGTGGACTTGAACAGGTAGTCGACGGCGAGGAGCGCGGCCGTCGAGACCGCGGTTAGCGCCAGGATGAGGTGGCTGTAGCTGCGGACGGAGGTCTCCTCCGGCGCGATCTCCCCTGCCTTGAGGGCAGGTATGCGCTCCCCTGCCTCTTCGCCGGGGACGGCGAACGCGACGATCACGGAGGCGCACCAGAAGAGCCCAGCGGCGACCGAGATGATCGACGTGACCTTACCGAACTGCAGGATGATCGAGGCGAGGCCCGCCCCGATGACCGCGCCGAGCGCTCCGCCCGCAGCGAGCGGGCCGAACAGGCGCTTGCCTTGCGCCACCGTGAACTGCTCGGCCGCCACCAACCAGAACTGCATGATCGTGAGCGTGGCGATGACGCCCGTCGCGACGTAGAGGACGTAGAGGAGGGTGGGCGTGACGGGTCGGAGGGCGATGAGCGCCGCGATGAACGCACTCTTCGTCAGGGTGAGCGCGAGTGCGGACCTCCGGCCCAAGGCTCGCGAGAGCCACGCTCCGAACCGGCTCAGCACCAGCGCAAGCAGCGCGAGCGCGACATAGACGAACGTCAGGTGGCTCGCCGGTAGCTTTTGCAAAAACAACGCATCGCGCGCCGTCTCGAGCATCGTGTGTGCCGCGATGGTTACGCCAAGGGTGGCCGCCATCGAGACCAGGCGCCGACGCTCGTCGGCCCGCACATCGAACCCAAGCAAGGTCATCCGCCCTTCATGGATCCAGGCGCGCTGCGATTTACGTTCTTCATGTGAAGAAACCTCAAGGCTGCTCCCGGCGACGTTGGTCGGACGCTCCGCCCTGGCCAGACCGCGTCGGCGGGTCTACACTACTGCGCATGATGCGTCGCTCCGAGCGTTGTCACAACCTCGAGGGTCAAAGCGTGGAGACGCGGATGCGCTCCGGCGTCTTCATGCTCGGCGCGTCGCTCCTCCTGCTGGTCGGGCTGGCCAAACTGGAAGCTCACGTGGTCTGGGGTCTCTTGGCTGTGCCGCCCCTTTATGGAGCGTTTCTGCTCACCTATCAAGCCAGCCTTCGCGTTTGCCCATCGAAGGCCAAGCGCGGCGTCCGCGACTTTGGCTCCGGGGACGAGCGCATCCTCTGCATGGCGGAGACGGAACGGCTGCTACGGCGGGCCAAGGCCGTTCAAGCCTTGTCCATGGCGTCGGCGTCGCTCGTGGGCATCGGGTTCCTCGCCCTCGCCAAGCTCTGAGCTCCGCGTCCTCAACCCGCCGTCGCCTTCGTGCCGCTGAGGACTTCGCGCTCAGCCGCCCATGAAGGCTTTTTTCATTGCCGCTACCGAGACTGAAGCGCCGCCCAGGCCCCAGCCGCCGTCGACGGCGATCACAGCGCCGGTGACGTAGCTCGCCATCGGGGAGGCCAGCCACAAGCAGCAATTGCCGATGTCGCGGACGGTGCCAAAGCGCTTCAGCGGTACGGTGTCTGCGACCAGGGCGCGCAGCTCGGCGGTGGGCGCGAGGCGCTCCACACCCTCGGTGTCGGCGATCGGTCCCGGCGAGATCGAGTTCACCCGCACGCCGAGCGGGCCCCACTCCATCGCACCCACCCGCGTCACCATATCGATGCCGGCCTTGGCGGCGCACACGTGCATCTGCATCTCCATCGGCACGTAGGACTGCGGCGCTGTGATGTTGATGATCGAACCGCCCGGCTGCCTCATGTGCGGCAAGGCGGCCCGCAGCACATGGAAGGTGCCCAGCAGATCGATCTCGACCACCGAGCGGAAGCCCTTCGGCGAGATGCCCATGGCCGGGGCAGGGAAGTTACCGGCGGCGCCGGAGACGAGTACGTCAATCGGCCCGAAGGTCTCTTGGGTCTTGGCCAGCGCGGCCTCCACCAAGGTGTGCTCGCGAACGTCGGCAGCGAAGCCGAGGGCCTGGCCGCCCTCGCGTGCGGCGCTCAGCTTGGCGACCGCTGCATCGACTTTGGCTTGCGAACGGGAGAGCACGGCGACGCGCGCGCCGGCCTCCGCGAAGGCCATGGCGATGCCCAGGTTGATGCCGCTGGTCCCGCCCGCCACAAACACGTTCTTGTCGGTGAAATCGAAGCTCATGGATCGGCCTTCGCACAACGGCGCGCCGCGGTCATCCGTCTCATGAAAGCACCGCGAGCAGGCGCAAGAAGGCCGAGCACGATCGCGCGTACGGCGGCCTCGCTTTCGCTAGGCGATCGGCGGCGGCAGGCCCATCGCTCGCCGCGCCTCGTGCATCGCCGCAGTGATCTCGGCCTGCTGATCGCGCACGACGAAGGTCTCGATCGAAGGCGGCGGTGCACCCTCGATCGGCTTGCGCATCACGTACACGCGCACCAGCACAGCCTTGCCTTCACGCGGCACGACGTCGACGCGTCGCTCCACCTGCAGGCCGGCAGCGTCAGCCGCTTGTTCCCCGCGCTGATCGAGGAGCGCGCCGGTACAGGCGACAAATCGCCCGTTCGGCGCGAGCAGTCGGCTCGCCGTGAGCGCGTACTCTTCGATGCCGCCGCGCGTCTCGAAGCAACACGGCCCCCGTTGCTCCTTCTCACTCACCAGGCCGTGACCGAGCGGAATGTACGGCGGAGTACCGGTCACGAGATCGAACTCGGGCTCCGCAGCGAGCTCACGCAGGTCCCCCAACTTCACCTCGCAACGTTCGTCGATGCCGTTGAAACGAAGAGAGCGCCGGGCCAACCCAACGCTGACCTCCTGCGCCTCCACACCGCGCACGGTGGCGTGCGGAAAGCTCCACGCCACCATCATCAGCACCGAGCCAATGCCACAGCCGAGATCGATGCAGCGCATCGGTGTGGTCTGCGGCTGCTGGCTGGCAACCCAGGCCGTGACGAAGTCGTCGAGCGACCAACGATGCCCGTCGCGCTTTTGAAAGATGCGAAAGTCCCCGGTCAGGTAGCTCAACGTCTCGTCGGAGCGAGGTGCGAGCTCGGGGTCACCCAGCGCTCCGCGGGGTTGCGGGCCAGGAGCAAGCCAACCGGGAGGTCGGCGGGGGGCTTTCGGCAGGGCGTTGTCCAACATCAGTACCTCGTATCGAGGGGCATCACCGGCCGAGCCGGCTTGGCCGTTGCTTCAGGCAATGCGGCTGGCGCTACCGTCGGTGCAACGGCCAGTCCCAGGCAGTCTTCAGCGCTCAGGATGTGCGGCGCCATCAAGAAGATGTGCGCAGGCGGATCCGCCGCCGTCGGACCTGGGAGGTCAACCCCAACCACCGAAGGTCGCGCACCGTTTTGATAGGCCGCGACCACGGCCGAACAAACGCGTTCGCGGTAAAGGGCCTTCAACACCGCTGGCTCGGTACCGAGCGTCGTAGGCGCTGGCCGGCAGCTGCTGGCGAGCAGCGTCAGAACCGCTGCCCTGTGGACCAACCTTCTCACGATCACCAAGCGATCCAGTTCACCAAGCGACGCCTCAAGGAGTGGGCGCGCTGCCTAGATGTTGCGGATTGCCCGGCATGATCTGCGTGAAGTCGGCGGCGGTGTTGCCGGTGTCAGTCGCGTTCCCAGCCGCGCCTCCGGGCCCACGCTCGAAGCCGCGCTCGGTGTTGCCGCTGACGTACACGAACGGCGTCCCTTCACAGTTGTAGCCCGCGACGAAGGGATTGCCGCCAAAGTAGAAGCAGGCCGCATCGATGATGGTGTTACCGCGACGGATGATGACGCTCGGTTTGTCGGGGACGAGGCCAGCGTTGTTCTCCTTCTGATCGGCGATCCCAGGGTAGCCGCTGCCGGAGAGCAGCAAGTGCCCGTGTGCCGGGATGACCTGGCCGTTGCTGGTGAACTTGACCACGTAACTCGCGCCGCTACCGCGGGTCGCAACCTGCAGATCCGTCGGCAGGGTCACCGCGTTGTCGCGAGGGTTGTAGAGCTCGATGTAGTCGTCGGTTGCGCCGTTGGGGCCGGAGGGCCGCACCTCGCTGATCAGCAGGTTGTACTCGGCACAAACGCTGGCGGTGCAAACCGCCGAGGTGCAGTCCTCGTCGTCGCCGCAGCCACCACCAACCTCGCAATCACCGCAAGGCCCGCCACAGTCGACGTCGCTCTCGCCTTGGTTCTCGAAGCCGTCGGTGCAGGACGGCGAGCACACGCCATTCGTGCAAACGCCAGAGAGGCAGTCCGACGAGAGATTGCAGTCCTGCGTGAGCTCGCAACCTCCGCAGCTGGGCCCGCCGCAGTCGGTGTCGGTCTCCAGCCCGTTTTGAAGGTTGTCATCACAAGCTGGTGGCACGCAGTTGAACTCTGGCGTGCATAGCTCGAGGCCTTCGCAGTCGAGATCGGTGAGGCAATCGACGCACTGGCTGTCCTCGGTGCAAACATTGCTCACGCCACCACAAGCGGTGCCGGCTGGAACGGCCACATGCTCGGGGGCGCCGTCGAGGCAACTGTCAGTGGTGCACGGGTTGCCGTCGTCATCGACGTCTGCGTCGTCCGATTCGGTCGTGATCTCTCCGCTTCCGTCGCAAATGTTGCGTTGGCAATTGCCTGGCGTCTGCTCGGCGATCACGGTGCCTGCGGCCGCTGCGTCAAAGCCGCAGACGTCGTTCACGCAGGTGCGGGTACCGCACTCGGTATCGACGCCTGGGCACTCGCTGGCGCTGGTGCATCCACCTGCGCCGCCGCTCCCTCCACTCCCGCCGGCTCCACCATTGCCACTTCCGCCGGTGCCGTTTCCGCCCCCGCCGGCGCTGCTTCCACCGGGCCCGTTGCCGCCAGGACTGGACGCTCCCGAACCGCCTGTTCCCCCTGCACCGCCCTCCACCAGGGTGGAATCGTAGGTGTCACAAGCTACCAACAGCGAAGAGAAGCAAAAGAGTGCCGTGAAAGGCCGCATGACAAGGCTATAGCTGACAGGGACAGGGGTCTCAAGGCAGCAGCGTTCGATGCGCGTCACGGCGCGGTGTGACACGGCGCGGTGTGACCTGCTCAGTCGATGTCCCTTACCACCAGCCCAAACACCTTCTCTCGAACAAAGGTTGCGCCTTTCGCGGTGAGGTTGGGCGAGTCGGTGGTGATGTCGGCTTCACGCAGCTTCTCGATGCTGAAGCTCCCTCCGAAGAGCGCCTCCACCTCGGCTTCACTCACCGAATGCGGCGGCGCACTCGTGGCGTCATGTTCCAACGTCTCCAGCAGGATGCGGCCTCCTCGCGTTAGCAACGCGCGCAAGCCCGCCGCATAGCGAACGCGGTCCGCAGGCAAGATCGCCACCAGCGCCGCGCGATCCATGATGCCGTCAACGGCCGCTTGTTCCGGAGCGACGTGCAACATCGAGCGCGCTTGCTCGGCGCTCAGCTCGAACGCGTTGCCTTGGGCGAAGGTGATGTCACCCCCACGGTACACCTCGAACGGTGGCGCATGCTCGACTTCCGGCTTGCGGCTGGCCTCCTCGAAGAACGCGGTAACCGCCTGTTCCACGAGCTCGCAAGCCAACACGCGGTGCCCGCGCCGTTCGAGAAAAAGCAGGTCCAAGCTCTTGCCGGCGAGCGGTACATAGAGCCGCTTTCCCGGCTGATCCTGGTCCAGCCAGGATGCAAACGTGACCAGGTTCGGGTTCACCTCGGTGCGGTGAAAACCGATTTGTCCGGCCTGCCACCGACCTTGCCAGAAGGCGGGCTCCATCGCTTAGGACTGACCGAACTTGATGCCGCTCACCTGCTCGAAGCGCTCGTGCATCGCCTTCTCCTGCGAGCTCGTCGCCTCTGTCGCTTGGCTGGGCTGCGCGGACCCGCTGCTGACAGCGCCGCCTCCGGACCAACCGCCTCCCTTGAGAATAAAGCCGGTTCCTGCCGAGATCTGACGTCGGGCCTTCGGGGCGTGACACGCGGGGCACTCGGTCAGAGCGTCGTCTTTCATCGACTGAAAGACCTCCCAGTCGTGTGCGCAAGCATCGCATTTGTACTCGTAGGTCGGCACGCTGCTCTCCTCTGACGCATTCGGTTTCGCGTCGCCCGGCGAGTCTACCGTGCCAAGTGGCGCGTCGCCTCGCTGAATCTTCGAGCAACGACTCGGGTGCGTGGCGTCGTCCTTGCCTCGCCGCAGCGACGCGATGAAACTAGCGCCGTGCTCGCCCTGATTGAACGTGTTTCGGATGCAGCCCTCCGGCTCTCGGGGGCTCGCAGCCTCTACGCGCAAACGAGCGCCGGGCGGGTGCACGCCTACGAGCTGCGTGGCCCGGGTCAAGGTACGGTGGTCATGCTGCACGGCATCGGTGCAACAGCGACGGCCTATCTAGCCGTGGCGAGGATGATGAGGCCTTTCGCCGCGCGCATTTTGCTCCCGGAGTTGCCGGGCCACGGCCGCAGCGAAACCCCGCCCAAGCTCGACCGCGCGACGCTAGCGAGCGCCGTCCGCGAGGCGCTCGACCACTGGGTCAGTGAAGCGAATCCGGCGATCTTCCTCGGCTCTTCGCTGGGTGGTGCCACCGCGCTCGGCTACACCTTGGAGAGCCCGTCGCGCGTGCGCGCGTTGGTGCTCGCCTCGCCCGCCGGCGCTCCGCTCAGTGAAGCCGAACTGAGCGAGCTTCGAACGCGCTTCAACTTGCGTACGCGCGAGGATGCACGGCGCTTCTTTCGTGAACTCTTGCATCGTCCGCCCGCGGTGTTTCGCTTGCTCGAGCGCGGGTTGGTCGAGCAGTTGGGCTCGGACACGGTGCAAGGCTTCTTGGCCTCGCTGCAAGAGGAGGACTTTTTTCGCGAGCAGGCGCTGGCCGGCATTCGCTGTCCGATCGTCGTGCTGTGGGGTCAGAGTGACCGCATCCTGCCCCGTTCGAGCCTCGCGTTTCTGCGCGCGTCGCTCCCCTCGGGCACTTCCTTTGAAGAGCCCGCCAATATCGGTCACAGCCCGCACCTCGAGAATCCTGCTTTGGTGGTCGCCAAGCTGCGCGAGATCCAGCGCGTGGCGCTGTAGCGTTCTGCTCAGGGTGCGCTTTTGCGCTTGAAAAGTCGGGCGCAACGCTCGACCAACGCGTTCGCCTCTGCGTCGCTCAGGTACACCGCGTAACAGCTGATCATCAGGTACGAGAAGATCGGGATCGTCATCAGGATGTCGATGCTGACGTGGAACACGATCCCTGCGGCGATCAGATAGGGCCGCGCTCGTTTCCACCAGATCGCCAAGGGAAAGGCGGTTTCGAACAGCAGCGTGCCGTAGGTCATGAGCCACAAAAGCGGCTTCGAGTTCACCTCGATCGGCCACTCTGTGAGCAAGGGTGAAGCCAGCACCTCACGCAGCGCCACCCCTTCGCGCCACCGGGCGTAAGCGAGCTTCTCGATCACTGACGCGAGGTAGACCCACGCGATCTGCAGCCCAACCAGCCGCTGCCCCCACACCGTGCCGCTGCGCGCAGCGAGCCCGCGCTTGGCGCGCAGCCAACCGTCGAAACTGTAGCGGCTCGCGAGGGGCATCAGCGTCGCCAGCGCCACCACAATCGCGAACAGTCGATCTCCCGCGTTGAGAATGAACGGGTTCCGATGTTGCAGCGAGATATGCAGGTAGGCCAGCACCAGCGCGGCGATGCGCGGTTGCAACCCAAGCAGCAGTGCCACCGCAGCGAGGCTGAAGAGCGCCGCAACCAACTGCAGCAGGGCGAAGCTCTCCGGCGCCCAAGCGAGCACGCTCACGCGAATGAATGGGTCTCGGCTCACAAACTCGAACGGAATCATCCCCGAAGGGCCCCAGTAGCGGTCGAGGTTGAGCCAGATACCCAGGGACTGCCAGCCAGCGATCAGCCCAAGGAAGACGCGCAACAACGCTGCCGCCGAGCCGTCGGTGGGCGTGAGGAAGAAGCGCGCGAGGGCGCTTGGTCTCGCGCTGGCTGCGTGCGCTGAAGTCCCGTTTTCGCTCACGGTTCCTCTTGCGCCTCCGCTGCTATATCGGCGGCACCGAGCGAGGGATCGCTGCAGTCGCGTGTGAGCACGACGGTCTGAAACGCCTCACGCTCTACGCTGCCGTCGGGTCGCAACTTGCGCGCATGAACGATGACAGCGCGAACCTCGACGACGTCGAGCGCGCGGGCCTCTCGACAGGCGTGCATCAGGATGGCCCGTCCGATTCGAAACAGTTGGGGAGGCGAGCTGAGCGTGCTCAGGATCTTACGCTGGCGTGCGTCACGCACTCGAGATAGCCACGACTTGTTGGTGGCGTTCGCCGTTTCGAGCGTGATTTCCTCCCCCGAGCGCTTCACGCCCACGATCTCCACGATCGAGTCTTGGGGCGGCCGAATAAACATTTCCCAGCTGCTGCCCATTCGCAGCCCGCTGGTGTACGGCCGAAACAGCTTCTGCGCAGCTGATCGCACCACGCGCGGTGCGCTACTACCAACCATGGCGGCCAGGTGAAGTACCGTCGCGCCAATCAGCAGCCAGCGCTTGAGCTTCGCAAGGCCGCTCACGGCTTCAATCGTCGGCTGAACTCGAGTCCCCACCGCTTCATTCGTCCGGCTCAAGGCGCCCTGGTTGAACCTACAAAAACGAAACAGCCAGGGAATCAAGATTCCCTGGCCGATCCAGTTGCGAGACAGAGACCGAACGCTAAGCGCTCAGTCTCGAGTCATCAGCAACCTGCAACACACTCGCCGTAGGTGGCGAGAGCGTCGAGGTCCTCACCCTTGAGGGCTTCGCAAGAAGCGGACTCGGTGCAGCCAGCAACGCACTGAGCCTGCGTGCCGAGCTCGTCCGTGCACTCCACGGTCTCGCCGGTCTCGCTGCCGCCGTCGGTGGTCGTGAGACCGCACTCGTCGGCCTTTGCAGCAATGCGGTCTGCAGCGTCATCACAGTCGTTGCCGCAGCCAACGCCGCCAACAACCAAGCAACCCATCGCGAATGCCATCAATGCCGTCTTCAAGTTCATTGTCTCCACCCTTGTGTGTTCTACGGAAAGTAACCGAGTTGTCCGAGCTGCCCGTTCTACTTCAGGACTCAGGAGTTCTCCCCTGACGTTCCACCCAAGCGGCCTATTCACCGGAAAGTGGACGTTGCAATCAGTCGGCAGAAGTGAAGTAAAACGTGCTGCTGAGGCGACCTCAGAAGGAGGCCGTGTTGTAACTCGCTATCTCGCGAGGAGCAAGTTTCCACTCCCAGCTCGATGCCGGGCGAACGGATATAACGCGCTGCAGCCTCTGTCCAGTTCTTTTTCGGCGTCAGCTCCTTGCCCGTCCGCGCTGCGCGCCCGTTGGCGCTTGCGGCATGGAGTCCGCCGTTTTGGGAGCACATTTGCGACGGTGGGCTCAGCTTGCCAGGTCCGGTGATGGTTGGTCGGCGGATGAGGTGCCGACACCCAGTTTGAACGCTAGACTCCCGGCGTGTCGCTTGAATACGGCGGGAAGGAACGAGTCAGCTCATGCCTTGTCTTCGCCATCGAGCGCAAGAGGAGATGATGAATCGCGATGTTGGGACGAACGAACTCGAAGGTTAGCAGGGCAGCAGCATGAAGCCTGATGGTTGCAATAAGGCCTATAGTTCTCGCTGCGTGCGGCGCTCCTTACGAGTTGCTCCGCTAGCGCTCTTGCTCGCGTTGGCCTGCGGCTCAAAGACATCGCCTGGCAGCGCCCGTTCGATGGCGACGGCTAGCGAGCTCGCAACCGGCAACGAGCCGGCGGTCAATCTGCACATTGAAGACGGCCTACCCGAGCTCCCTCGTGACCCGCGCGAAGAAGTCTTGGCCCAAAGCGTGGCGGAGCTCTTGGTCGAGGAGCACGTGCGCAACCAAGCCTTGGACGACAAGGTCTCCAAAGAGGCCTTCCCCAAGTTCTTGGAAGAGCTGGACGGCTCGAAGCTGTTCTTGTTGGCCGGACAGGTCGAGAAGCTCCGCGTCTATGAGATGACCATCGACGACCAACTCAAGAGCGGGGACTTGGTGTTGGCGCGTAAGGGCGCCGCGGTGCTCAAAGAACGAAGGCAGGTCGTGGCCAAGCTGGTCGCAGAGCTGCTCGCTGCGCCGTTTGACTTCGAGCAGGATGAAGAGGTCGAGACAGACCCGAAGAAGGTCGAGTACGCCGTCGATGACGCTGCTCAGCGGGAGCGCTGGCGCAAGGTGCTCAAGCTTCAGGTACTCGAGCGCATCGAACAGCTCGAGGAGGTTGAAGCGGCGCTGAAGAAGCCCGTCGCCGACGGAAAGACGCCGCCGAAGAAGCCCGCCATTCCGATCCCTCCGACGTTCGCGGGGAAAGAGGAACAAGCACGCAAGGAACTCGCGACGCGATTCCAAACGCGCTTTGTACGCTCGACCGAAACGCCTGCCTTGGAGCCGCTCGAGCGCCTGCTCAACGCCGTCGCTTCGGTTTACGATCCCCACACCCAATACCTCGCACCCAGCGAGAAGGAGAACTTCGACATCCACATGAGTGGTTCGCTCGAGGGAATTGGCGCCTCACTGGGCGAAGAAGATCACTACATCGCCGTGCGCGAGCTGGTGCCTGGGGGAGCCAGCTGGACGCAGGGTAAGCTCGAGGCGGGTGATTTGATCATGGCCGTCGCTCAACAGGGCCAGCCCGCGGTGGACGTGATCGACATGCCGATCGACAAAGTGGTGCGCATGGTGCGCGGCCCCAAGGGGACTGTCGTCACCCTCACCGTGAAGAAGCCCGACGGTCGCGTCGAAGACATCTCGATCACCCGCGACGTGGTGCGCATCGAGGCGTCCTACGCACGCGGTGCGACGTTGAAGCTCTCGCCCAAGGAGGCCCCGGTTGGCTACATCCACCTGCCGGGGTTCTACGGCGATACCCGCGGATCAAAGGATGATCGTAACGCTGCGGATGACGTACTGCTGCTCGCCGCCGACTTCGAGCGCCAAAAGGTGGATTCGTTGATCCTCGATTTGCGCGGCAACGGCGGTGGTATTCTCGGAGCGGCTCGCGACATTACAGGCCTCTTCATCGACTCGGGCCCGGTGGTTCAGACCAGAACCAGCAGCGGACAGAAGGAAGTGCTCTCCGACATCGTCAAGGGCGCGGCCTACTCGGGAAATGTGGTGGTCCTCGTCGACCAGTTCAGCGCCTCGGCATCGGAGATCGTCGCGGGCGCGCTGCAAGACTACAAACGTGCGGTGATCGTGGGGACCGGCCCGACGCACGGCAAAGGGTCGGTGCAAGCGCTCGTGGACCTCGACCGCATCCTCAAGCCCGACGCCTCGAGTCCGTTGGGCGTGGTGAAGCTAACGACGCAACAATACTTCCGCGTGACCGGTGACTCGACGCAATGGCGCGGTGTGACGCCCGACATCCTGTTGCCGGATCCCACCGAGTTCCTCGAGTCGCAGGAGCGCTTCATCGATCACTCGATCCCGTGGAGCCGCACCGAGGCGGTCCCGATGGTTTCGGAAAAGCGGGAGGAGAACCTGCCCTTGTTGATCGAGAAGAGCAAGAGCCGCCAGGTTGCTGAACCCGCCTTCTCCAAGATCGATTTGTTCAACAAGACCATCAAGGCACAACGCGAAGATACGAAGTATTCGCTCAAGCTCGCGACCTGGCGTGCTGAGCGCAAACTGGCGCAAGACGCTCTCGATGCTGCTCGCCCCAAGGAGACGGACGAGAAGCCGCGTTTTGAGATCGTATTGTCGCAGCCGCGAGGGCTTCCGCCCGCAACCCCGCCGGGGCGACCCGACGCGCGCGACAAATGGCGCGAAGACCTCGCTCGCGACGCCTGGGTTCAGGAGACGCTGCGCATCGTTGACGACATGCGCAAGAACTGAGGCCGCGAACAAAAAAACAAAGCGCCTGCTCGACGGTTTGGGGGGGCAATACCGTCACAGGCGCTTCTGTTATCGCCTAAGCAGCTCTTGTGCCACCTGCTTCGGGCGAAGGTTTGAGCCAAAAGCAGGTGCTCGTCCCCCGATGTCCGTTTCAAACCTGCAATCGCGTTTGCAGCCTTGAAGCGTCTAACGAAACTTGATCACCAGCGTTGGCGGTTTGACTCCCAACTCGTCGTAGTAGTCGACCCCGTCGTTGGAGGCCGGGAGCACACCCAGATAGAGGCTCGTGTTGGGCCGTAGCTTGCCGGGTGGAACCGTCAGTTGAACCTTTGCTCCGGCGGCTATGGGACCGAAGCTTGGCGCGAGGTTGGTGCCCATCCGCGCCGGACTGCGAATTGTCGTGGTCGAGGAATCGAACGGTTCAACCTCCCAAAGCTCACCGCTTTGCGGCGATTTCGCCTCATCGAAGTCAGCAACGTTGAGCTCCATGTATGCGCTCTCGATCACGCGCCCAGCCAACTGTTGGTCGAGGTCAAATCGGAGATAGGCCGCCCGGGGTCCGAGCGAGGTGTTTGAGGTGCCTGCAGCTGGCCGAAAATCTGCGTCGACGGTCATCGTGTGTCGATCGTCGCAACCCCGAGGATCGGGTTCCACGGGGTTGAGGCATTCGGCGTAGACCGGTGCGTACACCAGCGTGCCGACGCCAAAGGTCGTCGGTTCCCGGTTCCGTTTCCACGCAAGGTAGCCAAAAAAGAAGAGCCCGCTGGCCATGACCACCAAGATGGCCGCGAACCAAGGCACGAGATTGCGATCGCTGGTGTGACTGGCCGCGCTCGGCGGGGCCGCCGTCTCAGCTCGCGGACGCAGGCCCAACGAACCCGAGCGGGAGGACCTAGGCGCAGACTCGAGGGCGCTCAGGGCGCGGCGAGGCTCCGACCTAGGCCCGCTGTACGCGCTGCTGCGTGGGCCGGCACCTGAATCGCCGATCGCGACGGGAGGCACGCTCACATACGGGGAGCGCCTCGAGGACTGAGGCCCAGGGTTGGTGACGGTTTTCGCCACGTTTTGGAACGCGTTTGCGAAGTCCTCCGCTGTTTGAAATCGGTCGTGCGGCTCGCGCGCCAACGCCTTCTCGATAAAGCCTTCTGCTTCGATTGGAAGGTTGGGGTTCAGCGCTCGGACGCTCGGTACTGGATCGATGCAAATGCGGACCAGGATGTCCCCGCTGTTTTGCCCATCGAAGGGAAGTCGGCCGGTCAAGGCGCGAAACACGGTGACCCCAAGCGACCACAGGTCCGAACGATGATCGATATCGCGATTGCCTCGCACCTGTTCGGGACTCATGTACAGCGGCGTCCCGATCACGTCCCCTGTTTGCGTGACGTTCTTGCCGTCTTTGCCCATGACTTTGACGATGCCAAAGTCGATCAGTTTGGCGACCTCTTCACCCTCTTCCTGCGCGAGAAAGATGTTCGCCGGTTTGAGGTCTCGATGAACCAACCCCGCGGCATGAGCGCGCAGCAAGCCGCGGCAAATCTGATCGACGAAGGGCGCAAGTGCCATCGGGGTCATGCGCCCAACCCGCCGAAGTCGCTGCTCGAGGTCCTCTCCTTCGAGCACCTCCATCACGTGAAAAGGAGTGCCGTTGTGCACACCGAAGTCGAGGATGGAAACGATGTTGCGACTCTTCAACGCCGCTAGAGCTTTGGCTTCGCGGGCGAATCGCTCGTGCCCCGAGGCGTTCTCCGCCGTCGCACCATCGAGGATCTTGATGGCGACGTTCTTTCCAAGTCCTAGGCGCTCAGCGAGCCATACGGACCCCATCCCTCCTTTGCCCAGCTTGCGCAATGACTTGTAGCGAAGAGCAAAGACTTCCACGTCTCCCCAAAGTAGCGGAAGCCGCGAACGTCGAGACTGGTTTCTTGGCGCTGCTTCGTCGACTTGGGCGACGTGGCCGCATAAAGTGTGCGCATGGCCGCCATCTCCGGTTGGATCGCTGTCGCGGTGGCATTGCTCGCGGCGCTGGTGCCTTTGGCCTTTCGGCTTCGTGCGAAGCAGCGCGCGGATCTGGGGAGCAGCAGCGTCCAACGCCACGTCTTACTCGGGATGAGCGCGTTGTTCGTTGGTGCGGCCCATCCACTTACGGCTCTCTTCCAACTAGGCTCGCCGTCAGCGATTGGTGGCGGGGTGTTTGGCCTAGCGTTGGGCGGGCTAGCCTTCGTGATCTTGATTTCTCACTCCGGGCTCGGCCTCAAGTTGCGTGACCCAAAGCTGCGAGGCCGGCCGAAATCGCGTCGTGCGCACGTGATCACCGCGAGCCTTCTCTGCGTGTCGGCGCTGGCTCATGCGCTGGCGTGTCGTTT
Organism: Polyangiaceae bacterium; assembly: GCA_044376115.1. Taxonomy (GTDB): domain Bacteria; phylum Myxococcota_A; class Polyangia; order Polyangiales; family Polyangiaceae; genus Xiheicaenibacterium. The sequence continues at coordinate 73,559 of JBILLK010000009.1, forward strand.
TGGCGCGGACTGAGAGCTGAAGCTCAACCTACGAGACTGGTCTCGATCAGCGCATCGCGGGTGGCTCGCGCAAACGCTTCGTCTCGCTTCTCAATCGCGCCCGCGAAGGTACGGGTCAGATGGTCGATCGCTCGCCAGTGTGCGCGACTGAACGCATCCGCGTCGACGGGGCCGTAGGCGGTGAAGAAGCCCTCAACGTTGGTAGCTGGGAGCACCTCAAAGGCCGTACTTAGATCGGTTTCACGATGTCCGACGTGGACGTCCACCCAGTCGAGCACGCCGGAGAGCCGCCCATCGGCCGTGACCAGCAGATTGCGACCGTGCAAGTCGCCGTGAATCAGCACATCAGCGGCGCTCGTCGGGGGGCCGGGCCAACGATCCAACACGCGAAACAGGCGCGAAATCACTTCGCCCGATAACACGCCGTCGTGCTTCCATTGAAACAGCTGCTCCCGCGTGCCGCGTCCGCGCCGTGTCTCGTCGAGACGCCCAAGCGAATCACTCGGCAGCTGGCAGCCAAGGCTGCTCGGTGCGAGCTGGTGCAGGTTCTTGACGAAGTTTCCTAGTCGAACCGCAAAGTCGGGAAGGAGGTCTGCGTCGAGCGCTGCGTCGTAAAACGGAATCCCGGGCACAAACGCGTGCGCCACGCATTTCCACCCCAGGCTTGGTTCGAACAACGCTACCCGGACCGGCACCGGCAAGCGCGTGGGTAAGCTGGGCGCTAGCTGCGGAAGCAGCGTCATTTCGAGCTCGATCGATTCGGCTGCCGCCTGGTTCTTTGGAAAGCGAAAGACCATGCCGGCCGCGGCGATGACGTCGTGATCCCAACCCGAGCCAAGCACGTTCACCGCTTCACCCCGAAGATCTGGCCACCGTTCTTCGAGGAATTTGCGCAGCCGCGTGAGGTCGACGGGAGAAACCATGGGATCACCAATGAAAAAGGCGAACTCCGTCTCGAAGCTCGCCTTCTTCCTAACTCATCCCGCGCGCTGCGCGTTCCCTTTCACTCAGCGACGTTTCTCAACCCGGTGGCTGTCACCAGCGCCCGCCGCCACCGCCGCCTCGTCGCCCGCCACGATCGCCACCGCGGTCACCGCGATCGCCACCGCGGTCACCGCGATCACCACCACCGCCGCGATCACCACCACCACGCGGGCGACCAAAGCCGCCGCCGCCGCCGCCGCCGCCGAAGCCACCACCACCACCACCACCGCCAAAGCCGCCGCCGCCACCACCTCCGGGGCCACGGCGCGGCGGACGCTCGTCAGCCGGGTTGACTCGGAGAGCGCGACCTTCCAGGTCTGCGCCGTTCATGCGAGCCATCGCTTGCTCCGCCGCTTCGGGCGAACCCATCGTTACAAATCCGAAACCACGTGATCGGCCGCTCTCGCGATCCATCACGACATGGGCGTCGACGACCTCGCCCGTTTCACCGAAAGCTTGACGCAAAATCTGTTCCGTCACGTGAAACGGTAGGTTGCCGACATACAGGCGCGTGCTCATCGAGGACTCTCTCTCTTGCGGCCACCACGTTCCTACGCTTTCCGTCCCGCGACTGCCGCCCACCTCGGAACGGGGCAGGAATGAGGAATCCTCATCCCACACAGTTGAGCGACCGCTTCTCCCCAGCCTTACGAAGGATGGAGGTCGCCGAGCCCGCCATTGTGCCCTTCGGGAGTATCGTAGCTAACGCTGGAAAGCAAGGTGCCCGCGAGCACTCGCCCGCGTCAACGTGATGGCATTCGTGATCGACAGCTTAGGAAAAAGGGCCGTTCCTCCTCCGGCTGGGCCGTGAGCTGCCACGACGCGACGACGCGCGAATCGGAGCTGAACAGCCGCTTTCGTCGCTGCCCAAGCACCGAAAGCGCTCGTACGAGAAGTCTGGGCGAGTCTGCACTAGCGATGATCTCGCGTTGCTCCATGATCTGTTCAGTCGAGCCCCAGGCCGGTGTCGCCAGTGCTTCAGCGTTCCAAGTTGCGACCACGAGGGTGATCGCTTCCTCGAGTTCTGCTTGCTCCGGGCGCTCCGGGAGGATCGCTAAGACCGGAAACCCATAGGCGAGAATCGCTTCCGCGAGCGGGGATACAGGGTCTGCCTTGACGCATCTGAGCTCCTCGAGGGCCTCGAGGATTTCGAGTCGCTGCGCAGAGGTGACCGCTGGCCCTTCCAGCGTTGAGTCTGCCGCCTGTGTACGATTGATACTATTGACCGAAGCGGAAGATTCCATCGAGCCTCCTTCGAAACCGTGCTTGCTAGAGTGACGGATCGTTGACGGTCCATCCGTAGGGCTCAGCGTCGAAAGCTTGACGGTCTTCCCCGCGCGAGACGCGAAGGCTCAGCGCTCGAGCAGGATGCGCAACATGCGTCGCAACGGTTCGGCTGCACCCCAAAGCAGCTGATCCCCCACCGTGAAGGCTCCTAGGTAATGCGGCCCCATACGCAGTTTCTTCAAGCGGCCAAGCGCAACGGTCAGCGAGCCGGATACGGCCTTGGGCGAGAGCTCTGCGAGCGTCGCTTGGCGCTCGTTCTGCACGAGCTTCACCCAGGCGTTCTGCTCGCGCAGGATGCCTTCAATTTCGTCGAGCGGAACATCGCGCGTTAGCTTGATGGTCAAGCCTTGGCTGTGACAGCGCATGGCCCCCACGCGAACGCAGATACCGTCGACGGGGATCTCCGGATCATTGCCGAGGATCTTGTTGCTTTCGGCGTGGCCCTTCCACTCCTCGCGCGTTGCGCCCTCGCCTACGGCCTTGTCGATCCAAGGCAGCAGGTTGAGTGCCAGCGGCGCGCCAAACTCGGCTTGCGGAAGGGCGGCGTCTGCGAGGGCCTCGGCGGCGGCGCGGTCAATCGTGAGGGCGCTCTCCGCCGCATTCGACAAAACCGATTGCGTTCGCTCGGCGACGAAACCGAGCTGCAACAAAAGCTCCCGCATGTTCTTGGCGCCGGCGCCGGAGGCCGCTTGATAGGTCATGCTGCTGACCCACTCGACCAAGCCGCGCTGGTAGAGCCCGTGGATCGCCATCAGCATCAGGCTGACGGTGCAGTTTCCACCGATGAAGTCCTTGTGTCCCTTCGCGAGCGCGGAGTCGATCTGCGCGCGGTTGACCGGGTCCAAAATGATGGTGGCGTCTTCGGCCATACGCAGCGTGGAGGCCGCATCGATGAAGTAGCCGCGATAGCCTTGCTTGCGCAGCTCCGGGTGCATCTGCGTGGTGTAGTCACCGCCCTGACAACTGACGATCACGTCGAGCTTGAGCAGCTCTTCGATCGAAAGCGCCGAGAGAATAGGCTCATTGCCGAGCGGAGCTTGCCCTCCGGACTGGGAGGTGGAAAGGAAGACCGGCTCGATCAGCTCGAAGTCGCCTTCGGCGCGCATTCGCTCGACGAGGACCGAGCCGACCATGCCCCGAAAGCCAATGATCCCGACGCGTTTCTTCATCGTGATTGCAACGAAGCACTCCTTCCGCGAGGCGGCAAGTTCCGTCCCCATGCTGCAGAGGAAGGCGGCCCAATGATCGACGACGCAAGCTTCGCGCGCGCCGTTTCCTTGCGCGCAGATTTGATCGCGCAGCCGGGCGACCGGGCGTTTCGCCTCTACGATGGCCCTCGGGAAGGTGAGCCCGGGTCGCCGACGGTCGAGGTCTTCGGCAAGACCGCCGTCACCTTCGTCCGCTCGAGCGAAGTAACCGCCGAGGAGAAGGCCAAGCTCGTGGCGACGTTGCAGCAGGCCCTACCAGGCCTCCGTGCCGTCGTTTGGAAGCAGAAGGGCGCTTTCGACACCGGCACCGTCGTGTTCGGTAGCGAACAAGACGTCGCTCGCCGCGTTGAGGAAGCGTCGATCAAGTACTGCGTGCGGCTGCTCGCCCACCACGACGCCACCTTCTTCCTCGATACAGCGCTATTGCGTGCGTACCTGCGGGAAACGGGAGCGGGAAAGAGCGTGCTCAACCTGTTCGCGTACACTGGCAGTCTGGGCGTCGCTGCAGCCGCTGGCGGAGCGCGCGTCGTCAACGTCGACAAGAACCGCATCTTCCTCGATCAAGCCAAGACCTCCTACGGCATGAACGGGCTGCACATCGAGCGGGTGCACTTCAAGGCCGAGGACTTCTTCGTGGCTTCACGTGGCCTGCGCAAGAGCGGCGCCGCCTTCGATCAGGTCGTGGTCGATCCGCCGCCCTTCGCCGCCGGCAAGTCGGGCGTCGTCGATGTGGTGAACAACCTCCCGGCGCTGCTCAACAAAGTCCGGCCGTTGGTCAAAGACGGCGGCGAGCTGATCGTCGTCAACAACGCGCTTTTCGTTTCGGGCGAGGAGTTCCTGCAGAAGATCGCCGAGGTTTGTGCAGATGGTTACGCCAAGTTGGAGCGTACCATCGGCGTCCCGGCGGACTGTCGAGCGCCGCTCGCGCGGCCGCTGCCCTCGGACCCGGCGCCCTTCGAGCACCCCACCAAGATCGCCGTACTTCGCCTGCGCAAGAAGTGAACGACTCGGGAAGCTTCGCCCGTGGATGAAGGCTTCGCGCGAACCCTTGCTCTGGTCGAGCTCGGTTTGGTTTTGCCAACCGTTCTCGCCCTCTCTTGGATCGCGGCGCCTTACGGAAGACATCGTCGCGACGGCTTCGGTCCGTCGCTGCCGGTAAAGATCTCGTGGGTGCTGATGGAGGCGCCTGCGGTGGTCGCCTTCGCTTGGGGCTTTATCGCGGCCGGTGCGTCAACGGAGCCCGCTGCGCTTCTGCTGCTGCTTGCTTGGCAAACCCACTACCTTCACCGCTCCTTCGTCTATCCACTGCGTATCGTTGGCGGCCAAGGCCGAACCTCGCCGGTCCTGATCACTTTGTTGGGCGCGAGCTTCAACTCGCTCAACGGGCTGGCCAACGGCTTCGCCGCAGGCGTCACACGCGGTTTTGGTCAGCCGATGCTGTTCGCCCTCGGCGCGGTGCTGTTCGTGGCCGGGCTGGCCATCAACATCCATCACGACAACCTGCTCTTGCGACTGCGCAGAGAGCGAGTTGGCACCGACTATCAGGTTCCGCAGGGCGGGCTCTTTCGCCTGGTCTCGTGCCCCAATTATTTGGGGGAGCTGATCGAGTGGCTGGGCTTTTTAGCGATGTCGCAGTCGCTCGCGAGCCTGGCCTTCTGGCTCTACGCAGTGGCCAATCTTGGGCCCCGCGCGCTCTCGCACCACCGCTGGTACAAGGAGCGTTTTCCTGACTACCCACCCGGTCGCCGCGCGCTGTTGCCCTTCCTTCTATGAGCCACTCGGCCGAACTCAGGCTCTCGGCCCGTGATGGGTTCACGCCCCGTCGCGGCAGTGGCATCAACTTCGTATGGCCCCTGTGAACATCTCTCAGCCTGGTGGTGGCGGCGGCGGTGGTGGTGGACGCAATCGCAGCGTGCAAGAGCGCATGCTGCGTTGTCACGACAAGATCCGGCTGTTCTTGGACGTCGCGCAACGAGTCGTCCAGCGCGAGGGAGATGAGCAGCAGTGCCGGGATGGCGCCTACGATGTGGCTCGCTACTTTCGCGAGAGCTTTGCCGATCACGTAGCCGACGAGAATCTGAGCGTGTTTCCTCGCTTGGCTGGGCTTGCCGAGCCGGCCCTGGCCTTTGCCGATCGGGCGATCGCCGAGCACGTGCGTGACGAGCTTTTGGTAGGCGAGCTGGTTGCTCTGTGCGACCAGCTCGCGCTCGCTGAGGCAGACTCGGCGCGCGTTCGCTTGGCCGCCGTGCTAGCCGAGCTGACGCCGCGTCTCTTGGATCACCTCGCCTTCGAGGAGGAGTTCCTGTTCCCGCTCTTTACGGAGTTGGCGCCAGAGGAGGAGGCCGCGATGTCGAAGGAGATGTTCGAGCGGCGGGACGCCCGGCGCGGGCCGTGAGCATGCGCGTGCGCGACGCGTTGCACTTCCTTGTGCTCCTCGGCGCGCTCGTTGCCTGCGCCGATGAGGCTCTTTCGCCAAGTGAGGTTGGCCCGTCGCCATACGGTGGGAGCTCTGTCGGCGGGGAGTCCGCGGACAGCTCCGGGGCGGCTGGGCACGCAGGCGTTTCGCCCGTGTATCCCCCACCGACCGAACCCGACGCCGTTCGCGTCGTCGTGCTCGGAGACGCGGGGACAGGCAGCGCCGATCAATTCAAGGTCGGCCAGGCCATGGGCGCTGTCTGTGCATCGCACGGTGGCTGCTCGTTGGCGCTCTACCTGGGCGACAACATCTACCCGATAGGCGTCAGTTCAACGGCCGATCCGCAGCTGCAAACCAAGTTCGAAGACGTCTATTCGGACCTGGATTTTCCGTTCCAGGTGCTGCTCGGTAACCACGACTACGGCGGCGGTTTCGATCTGGCCCGTGCTCAAGCCCAGGTTGACTACAGCGCTGTCAGCAGCAAGTGGAGCATGCCCGGCCGCTACTACGCCTTCTCCCTCGTTGGTGCGACGTCCAGTGCATCGCCGTTGGTCGAGTTCTTCATGCTCGATACGCAGCATCTCGTCGTCACCGGGGATCCTGAGCAGACCGCCTGGGCCGAGAGCGCGATGGCCGGCTCCTCTGCGCGTTGGAAGATCGCTGCTGGCCACCACCCTTACAAGTCCAACGGTTCGCACGGAAACGCCGGCCACTTCGACAATGTGAGTGGCAACGGCGTGGCGTTTCAAACTTTGGTGCAATCGTCGATGTGCGATCGCGTCGATCTCTACTTGGGCGCCCACGATCACAATCGTCAGTGGCTCGCTCCAGAGTGCGGCGTCGAGTTTACGGTCTCAGGCGCGGGAGCCACCGTGCGCAGTCTGCCGGGGGACAACCCGACGCTGTTTGAGAACTCTGAAGACCTCGGCTTTCTGTTTCTGCAGCTGAGTGAAAGGCGCATCCTCGGCACTTTTTACGACGCCGACGGCTTTCCGCAGTTCACCCGCGCGATCGAAAAAACGCGCTAGGCTGCGCGCCATGGATTTCGTCTTTCAAGAGATGTTCCCGCTGGCCAAAGACACAACGCCTTACCGTCTGCTCACCCGCGACTACGTGAGTTCGTTCGAGGCGAACGGTCAACGCTTCTTGTCGGTGGATAAAGAAGGCATCCGCCTGCTCACGTTTGAGGCGATGAAAGATATCGCCCATCTGTTGCGCCCGGGGCACCTCGCGCAATTGCGCAAAATTCTCGATGATCCTGAGGCCTCGGCCAACGACAAGTTCGTCGCCTTGGATCTGCTCAAGAACGCCAACATCTCCGCTGGCTTCGTCTTGCCGATGTGCCAGGACACCGGCACGGCGATCATCAAAGCCAAGAAGGGTCAGTTCGTCTTCACCGGCGGTGGTGACGCTGCGGCGATCTCTCACGGCGTTTTCGACACCTACACCAAGACGAGCCTGCGTTATTCGCAGCTGGCGCCGATCTCGACGTTCGTCGAGAAGAACACCAACACCAATCTCCCGGCCGAGATCGAGATCGAAGCCATCGACGGGGATGCTTACAAGTTCCTATTCATGGCCAAAGGCGGTGGTTCGGCCAACAAGAGCTACTTGTTCCAAGAGACCAAGGCGCTGCTCAACAAGCCGAAGCTGCTCGCGTTCGTTGAAGACAAGCTGATGTCGATCGGGACTTCGGCCTGCCCTCCGTACCACCTGGCCCTCGTGATCGGCGGTACCAGCGCGGAGATGGCGCTGAAGACGGCCAAGCTCGCCTCGGCCCGCTACTTGGATGGCCTGCCGACCGAGGGCAACGCGCTCGGCCACGCCATTCGCGATCCCGAGCTGGAAGAGGCCGTGCTGCGTGTGACGCAGAACTCCGGGATCGGCGCGCAATTCGGCGGCAAATACTTTTGCCACGACGTGCGCGTGATTCGCCTGCCGCGCCACGGCGCATCGTGCCCCGTGGCTCTCGCGGTCTCCTGTTCGGCCGATCGGCAGGCGCTCGGGAAGATCACCTTTGACGGCATCTTCCTCGAGGAGCTCGAGCGTGATCCCGCGCACTACCTGCCTGAGCCCAAAGCGGAGGAGCTCGCGAGTGAAGTGACCAACATCGATCTGAACCGGCCGATGTCGGAGGTGCGCGAGCTGCTGAGCAAGCTACCCGTCAAGGCGCGCGTCTGTCTCAGCGGACCGCTGGTCGTTGCGCGCGACATCGCCCACGCCAAGATCCAAGAGCGGCTAGCCGCGGGCGGTGGCATGCCCGAGTACTTGAAGAACTATGCCGTCTACTACGCCGGCCCGGCCAAAACCCCGGAGGGCATGGCCTCCGGCTCATTCGGACCAACCACCGCAGGCCGCATGGATTCCTACGTCGATGAGTTCATGTCGCACGGCGGCAGCATGGTGATGCTGGCCAAAGGCAACCGCTCCAAGCAGGTGACCGACGCTTGCAAAAAGTACGGTGGGTTCTATCTCGGATCGATCGGCGGTCCGGCGGCGCGCTTGGCGCAAGACTGCATCACCAAGGTCGAGGTGCTCGAGTATCCGGAGCTCGGCATGGAAGCCGTTTGGAAGATTGAAGTTCGTGACTTCCCAGCCTTCGTCGTCGTCGATGACAAGGGTCACAGCTTCTTCGATGACGTCGGCAAGAAGGGCTCACTCCCAGTCGTGAAGTGATCGCTAGCCGTTCAACTTCGGTCGGCCGCGCTCACTCCGTTTCGAAGGAGACGCCTTGCGCGAGCGGAAGGTCCCGGCCGAAGTTGACGGTGGAGGTCTGCCTTCGCATGTAGGCCTTCCACGCGTCGGAGCCGGATTCACGGCCGCCGCCGGTGTCCTTCTCACCGCCGAAGGCGCCGCCAATCTCGGCGCCGCTGGTGCCGAGGTTGACGTTGGCGATGCCGCAATCGGAGCCCCACGGTGAGAGGAAGGTCTCGGCCGATCGCACGCTATCGGTGAAGATCGCGCTGGAGAGCCCTTGCGAAACGGCGTTGTTGGCAGCGATCGCCTCGTCCAGCGAATCCACGCCGAACACGTACAGGATCGGCGCGAAGGTCTCTTCCCAGGCGATCGGGAAGTCGGCCTGACGAGGGGCGCGCAGGATCGTTGGCTGCACAAAATTTCCCTCGAGCACCTTGCCGCCTGCGATCAAACTTCCTCCTTGTTCGAGCGCCCGTGCAACGGCCGACTTGAAGCTCTCCACCGCCTGCGCGTGAATGAGCGGCCCCATCAGCGTGCTGGCTTCAGTCGGGTCCCCAATGCGCACGCTGGCGTAGGCCTTGATCAAGCGACGTTCGAGCTCCTCCTGAATGCTGCGTTCGACGAAGACGCGCCGCGTGCTGGTGCAGCGTTGCCCTGCGGTGCCCACCGCTCCGAACGTAATGGCGCGCACGGCCAGAGCCAGATCGGCGCTCTTCTCGACGATGATGGCGTTGTTCCCGCCGAGCTCGAGGATGGTTTTGCCCAAGCGACCACCGACCACGGCCGCCACCTGCTTGCCGGTCCGCACTGAACCGGTGAACGAAATCAGCGGAACGGCCGGGTCGGCCGCCATGGCTTTTCCAACCTCGGCGCCGCCGACCGCCAGGCTGAATAGGCCCGGCATAGCAAACTCGCGCATCACCTGCTGACACAGCGCGTGCACCGCGAGGGCGCACAGCGGCGCGTGCTCCGACGGCTTCCAGATGGTTGGGTTGCCGCAGATGGTGGCGAGAGCGGCGTTCCAAGCCCATACCGCCATCGGGAAGTTGAAGGCCGTCACGACACCGACCGGCCCGAGCGGATGCCATTGCTCCATCATGCGATGGCTGGTCCGCTCCGACGCGATGGTCAGCCCGTGAAGCTGACGCGACAAGCCGACCGCAAAGTCGCAAATGTCGATCATCTCCTGCACCTCGCCGAGACCCTCGGAGCGGATTTTGCCGACCTCCAGCGTGATGCAAAGACCGAGATCTTCCTTGTGCTCGCGCAGCAATTCACCGAGGCGACGCACCATGTCTCCACGTTTGGGCGCGGGCAGTTTGCGCAGCTCGAGGAAGCACTGGCTGGCGCTCGCGCGCAGGGCCTCGTAGTCGCTCACGGCGGCCTGCTGGAGCTGAACCAGCTGCTGCCCGTTGCTCGGGTTTTCGGAACTCAACGCCGGGCCTGCTGCCGCGAGGAATTCGAGGGAAGCTGCGCCTGAGAGGGCGCTGTTCGTCGAGAGGCCGAGCCGAGCGAGGAGGGCGGGGATAGCGGACATGATGGACCGTTATCGCCGATCGAAAGGCTCGGCTACGACGAATGCGCGTCAGCTGCGGCCGAGCAAGCTCTCGAGCGCGTCGGCCAAGCGCTCATAGTCTGCGAGCTCGTTGTAACGCTGCGCCGAAACGCGGAAGAACCTCGAACGAGGGGTGGGCCAGTTGATGATCGGCACCTGGATGCGGTGCTCGTCCACCAGGCGCTTTTGCAGCGGGTCCGCATAGCCGGGGAGGCCAGGAATGTCCGCCTCGTGCTCCGGCCGGTCGGGGAGCGGCAGCGTCACCATCGTACCGAGCAGCTCGCTGGGAGCAGGGGCCTCGAGCCCGAGACGCCGGCACAAGAGCTCCCGCGCTTGCAACAGCAGGGCGTGATTGATGGCGTAGTGGGTCGCGAGCGAGCCCTCGGAGATGCCCTCGAGAAAATCGAGCGCCTTCGGCACCGACAGCTGGGCCGTTGGATCGTCGGTCCCCGTCCAATCAAATTCGAGCTGAAAACGGCTGCGATCCGTGCGCTGTGCGTTACGGCCGTGACTGGTCACGATCGGCTGTAGCCGCGCCTGCAGATCCTCACGCACCCAGAGGAAGGCGGCGCCTTTGGGCGCACATACCCACTTATGCAGGTTGCCGGTGTAATACCCAGCTCCCAGCGAAGGGACGTCCAGCGCGAACATGCCCGGCGCATGCGCGCCGTCCACCAGCACCTCGCAACCATGTTTGTGCGCAACGTCCACCAGCTGCTTCACCGGCAGCACCAGCGCGCTGGGGCTCGTTACGTGATCGATCACGAGTAGGCGGGTACGCGGGCTGATCGCGGCCTCGACGCTCGCGACGATGACGTCAGCGCTCGCAACGGGGAAGGGCAGGGGCGCAAAGCGCACCTTCGCTCCGCGCGGTTCGGCCCAGCGCGCAGCGGCGTTGTTGACCGCGTTGTAGCCGTGACTCGTCACCAGCACCTCGTCGCCATCGGCCAGTGGGAAGGAGGCCAATACGGCGTTGCAGCCAGCCGTTGCGTTGGGCACCAGGGCGAGGTCTTTGGGTGCTGCGGAGAGCAGCTGCCCCAACCGTACGCGCAGCGCATCGAGCAGCGGCTCGAGCTCCCGCACGAAGAAATTCACCGGCTCGCGTTCGATCGAGTGGCGCAGCTCGCTCTGAAAGGCCAACACCTCCCGTGGACAGGCGCCGAAGGAGCCGTGATTGAGGAAGGTGACCGCTTCATCCAGCAGCCAGTGGGAACGCAAGGAGGTCGCCGAGAGCAGAGTCATTGTCGCTTTAGGAGAGGACGTTGAGTTTTCCCTTGGGCCGCAGCTCATGCTTCGACCCTTCGAGTTCGGGCGTTTTGATGAAGGTGAGCGACTCGCTCGGCGCGCTGGGCGCGGTCCACTCCTCGAGGTCTTGTGGTAGTGGACCGGGCAGCGTTGGTTGCAGCGTGCGCTCGAGCAATTGGAAGTCGTGACGCGCTTCGAGTTCGAGCGGGAGGCCCTTCTTTAGCCCATCCGCTTTGAACCAAGCGCGTGCGCGATTGATGTTTCGGATCAGCACGAAGTGTTGTGGGTCCACCTTGGCCGCCTCGGAGAAGGCGTTCATCATCGTTTCGTAGTCACCGCGCCGCGCTGCAATCACAGCGCGGTGATTCAGGATCAGGCCAGGGCACGGGTAGCCGAGCTCGCCCGCGCGATCGAGGTGCTCGAGCGCTTCATCCCAGCGTCCGAGCTCGATCGCTGCGCCTGCAACGTCCATGTGTGCGCTGTGACAATCGGGGATGCGCGCGAGCACCTCGCGCAGCTCGGCGATGTCTGGCTGATGCATGGTTTGCAGGCCCGAGTGCGTGCGGAACCACTGGTTCATCTGCTCGGCCAGCGTCTCGTCGGCGTCGAAAGTGGTCTTGAACTCTTGGAACTTCTCGCGGAAGTAGACTTCACGCGAGAGCCAGCCACGTCGCTCGGCCTCATGGAAGTCGCCAGTGCCCGGATAAACCGATAGGCAACTAAATATGTATTCGTGCGGCTTGGCTCGCTCCAGGAACTCCAGCGTCTGCTCGAAGGACTCCTCGGTCTCCCCGCGGTTGCCGAGCATCATGAAGTAGCGAACTTTGATGCCGTAGCGTTTGCACAGCTCTGTGGTGCGCAGGATTTCCGCCACGGTGATCTTCTTGTCGATGGCATCGAGGATGCGCTGCGAGCCGCTCTCGACCCCGAGGCTGAGCCGTTGGCAGCCTGCGAGGCGCATCTCGCGCAAGAGCTCGTCGGTCAGCAGATCCACCCGTGTGTCACAGCTCCAGAAGAAGTTGAGCTTGCGCTCGCGAATGCGACGGCAAAGCTTCAGCACGCGCTTCTTATTGGTGGTGAAGGTGTCGTCCTTGATTTGGAGCATGCGCACCGGCAGCTTGGCCAGCGCCTGCTCGATCGTGTCGAGGACGTACTCGATCGACTGCGAACGGAAGCCGCGTCCCCAGGTGGTCTCAGCGCCGCAGAAGGTGCAGGCCCATGGGCAGCCGCGCGAGGTCATCAGGATGTGAGTCGCGAAGCTGCGGTGCACCATCGCGAGCGTGTCGAGATCGGCCACCGCCTCGCGCTTCCCGCCGTAGACCAGCTCGTCGCGAGCCTCGGCGCGTCGCGACCAAAGTCCGCGGATCGTCGCGAGCGGCTCTTTGCGCTCCACCTTCTGCAGCAGCTCCAAAAAGGTGTGATCCGCCTCCCCAACGGCCACGCTGTCCACCGCGCCATAGTGCGTTAAAAGTTCCTTGGCCAAGGGCGACGCATGGGGGCCGCCGACCACGACGTGACAATCGGGCCGCCGCAGCTTGATGGCGCGGGAGACCAGCTCGACGCCGCGCCTGTTGGCCGTCCAGCAGGAGAGCCCGACCACATCGGCGTCGAGCCGGTCGAGCACCGACTCGACCTTCTTCCACGAATAGGACGATAGGTTGAGGACCTTGACGGCGTGACCGGCGCGCTGGGCCTCGGCGCCAAGCTGCAAGAGGCCGTAAGGGATCTGATAGAAGTCAGCATCCAGATCACCTTGCCGATAGCCCGGCGGAGGGCCGTCACCGCTTTCGTCCTCCGGCTCGTTTTCTTCGGCGATCTTCCAAGGCGGCGGATAAAGCAGCGCGACCTTCAAGCTGGCCTCAATTCTCAGTGAAGCAGACCCCAATGTTGGTGGCGAAGCTGTACGAAATACAGCTGCCACCCGCGCCACAATCGGCGTCGGTGCAACAATACTTGAAGCACTTCCCGACCGAGTCGAAGTCGGAGTCACAGGTCATTCCCTGTTTGCACAGCACCTTGTTGGTGTTGTCACAGGGCTCACAAGCATTCTGCGTCACCGGATCGGCGTAACACCTGAAGTTACCGCCGTAGTCGCATACCTCGTTGGGCTCGCAGCCGTCGTTGGTGATCGGGTTGCAGTCGTGGCCCATGTCGATGTAGTTGCTCATGCAGAAGCCGTCCGCCTCTGGGAACGTGCCGCAACTCGCGTCGAGGTCGCTGGCGTCGAAGCTGGCCTCCTCGAGGTAGAGGCACTCGCCGCCGGGGATCACCAGGCCGTCCTGATCGAGTTCACGGTATTGCACCTTCGACAGCGTGCCTTTGACGCGAGCTTTGAATTGCGTGGGGTAGGTCGGGGCCGCTTCCAAGGTCACCGTGCCTGCGACGGCCACGAGGATTTGGCCGTCCATGTCGCCGGGCTCGTAGGTCAAAAGATCCACGGCGTCTCGAATGGCGCCGGAGAAAACAGGTGCATCCGCGCTTGCGAAGCTGACCAGGCCGAGGCTCGTAACGCCGCCCTCGGTAGGCGAAACGACCACCACCTCGGGCTCATTGCTCCCCGCGCTGGGCGAGAACTCGAAGCCGACGCCGTTGGCGCTGAAGAGCTTGTCCCCGCCGGCATAGGTGATCAGAGTGCAACCCTCAGGAACGATGGGGGCTCCCCCCTGGCCGCCGCCCCCAACTTCAGGTGAGCCGCCCGCTCCGCCTTGGCCGCCGCTTCCGCCGCTGCTGCCCCCGGCGCCAGCGCCGCCTGATCCAGAATCCCCGCAGGCGAGCATCACCAAACACAGTGAAAGACAGCCAAGTCGAAGCATAACCGCAGCATAGCGGCATTTCCCGAGTAGGTGTCTGCCCCCTTCGCGCGCCGACAATCATGGATTGCGGCACGCTGCATGGAGAAGTAGTGTCGGCGCTGTGAACGCAGACGCATCTCAGGTCACTCATCTGCCGCTGTTTCGTAACCTGGACACGGCGGCGCTCGCGCCCCTGTTCAAGGCCTTCAAAAGCCGAACCTTGGCGAAGGGCGAGGTGCTCTTCCGTGCGGGGGAGATCTCCAAGGTATTCCAGCTGCTCGCGGCGGGAGAACTGTCTCTCGCAGAGCCGGGCGAGCCGCCGATCGTGCTGCGGCCGGTCTCGCCGATCGGCGAGCTCGGGGCGCTTGCGGGCTTACCGCGCAACGCGACCGCAACAGCGCTGACCGAGGTCACCGTGCTGGAGCTGCCGTCGGCCGAGCTCACGGTGCTACTCGACGCAACGCCGGCGCTAGCGCTCGGCTTCTACCGCAACCTGATTGAGGTTGTGGCCGACAAGGTTCGCCGGGACAAAGGCCGCACTGACGAGATCCGCTCCAACCTGATTCGTACGCAGAAGTCGATGAAGGAGCTGCGAGATATCGTGCTCTCGGCCGAGGAGACTTCGCTCTCGCAACCGCTATGCGACAAGCTCGATGAGCTGATTGAGAAGAATCGGCGCGGTCATTATCGCGTTGCGCCCACGGCCACGCACCCTGCGGAGCTGCGGCTCGAGGGCAAGAAGGTGGCGATCATCGAGCTCTCCGAGGGCTTCCTCAAGCTCTCGAATGATGCCGGCTTTGACGCTGGCACCGAGGTCTCCGGCGTCCTTTCGCTGCCCCGTCATGAGCTAGCCGTGAGCGGTCGAGTCGAGCGCGTTGGCACCGACGGCGCGCTGCTCAAGTTGGACCTCTTGATCGAGGAGTACAAGACGGCGCTCTCGGCCTACATGACCGAGCTGCAGATGCTCGACTTCGTGGTCTGAGCACCGTCGCTACGATACGCGCCAAAGAAAGCGCCCCGTTCCGAAGCCGGACGGGGCGTTTGGCGTTTCATCCAACGTGGTGCAGGCCTCGTCTGCGCGGCGCGTCGCTAGTCGGTGCTCGACCACTCGAGCATCAGGCCTGGTCCACCGCCACCGCGTGAGCCCGCCGCGACTCCAACACCAAACATCAGCCGTGGTTCGTTGGTGAAGAGATAGTCCACCTCAACCTCGGCATCGCTGCGGCCGATGCCCTCGGGGCGCATGGTGGCCTTGAAGCGAGCGTCCCCATCGGCGAAGAAGCGCTCAGCGTCATAGTTCTCGATGCGCCCGTAGGCGCGGTGCTGATCGTACGGATCCCCCCAGCCGCTCACGCGATCGAGGAACAGGAGATGCGGCAGGTTGACCGCGATGAAGCTCAATACGAGCAGGCCTTGGTGCTGCGGGAAGTCCACCGTCACCGACTCCGGCATGTCGGGCCCACTGACGAAGCGCTCGCGTCCCTCGTTATGCATCGCCAAGAGGTCGAACAGTGCACCCGGGCTGCCTGCGCCGGAGATCACCGTCTTGCGATCCGAGAGCGGTCCGGTCATCTGGATCTTCAGTGATTGTCCGGCGCTCTTTTCCGAGATCCCGCGCAGCGCCCAGGGATCGAGCTTCTTCTCGAAGGTGAGGTCGACATGCCCTGCGGGATGCGCGTCATCAAAGACGAAGGAGCCTGCGGTCAGCGGGTGCACGCCGCCGCCCAGCGAGAGCTCGCCCTTGCTCATCACGAGCTTGCCGCGGATGGTCCGCTCCGAACCGCGAATGGCCACGTTGAGTTGGCCGCTCGTGGTGAAGTCGATCGGGGACTGAAAGACGCGTGCTCCAGGGTGAACGCGCAGCGAGATGTCGGTGCCTGTTGGCTCTGCAGCGCCGGCCGCCTCCGGGGCCTCTTTGGCGGCGCGCTCCTTGGCCAGCCGCTCGGTCACGCTCGCCGGTACCGGCAGCTTGCCGCGTTCGCTCTCTTTGCCGGTGACATCGATCAGATCGCCTGCGTGAACGTCCTCGGGTTGATGCGCCTTCTCGAAGCGGTCGGGGAAGAGCGCCTCTAGCTTGTCGACGTCGACTTGCACGGCGCGGATCGGCTTCGATAGGTCGGCCTCGACGCGGACGTCGGCGCTCAGCGTGCCTCGCGGGGCGTCGGCCATCCCGATGTTCTTGGTGCCAAAGAGCAGCCACTTGCTGGCCTCGATTCGAAGCTTGGCCGTCTGCGGCTTGAGCTTCGCGAGGCTGATCGCTCCGCTGATCTTTAGAGTTCGGTTCTTCTCCTGTTGATCGCTCTCTTTGGCCGAGAGCTGCTGCAACGTGACGACGTCCCCTTGGGCCGCGAGCTCGAGCAGCACGTCGCGCACAACCCGCTTGGTCCCGGGGATCGGTACGTTGCCGCTGAGCTTCAACAGCCCGGCGAGCCCACCCTGTTTGACGACCGTCTTGCCCTCCAACTTCTCGAGCTCGACCTCTGCTTTGAGGTCGGCGTTCAGCTGACCGCTGGGCTCGACCGGGAGCTTTTCGGAGACGAGTTTGGGTAGCAGATCGCGAAGGTCCACTTGTTCCCCCTCGAGACCCGCGTGAATGGGAAGCGGAGCTCCGCTCTCGGAGAAGCCCTTCAGGGCCTCGCGGGGAACGCTAGCGACGAGTTTGAGCGGCGGTTCCTTGCCCGAGCCCCAGCCGACTGCAGCGCTGAGCTGGTCACTCGAGACGTCGAGCTTGATCTGCGCGCCACCGTCGGTGCCACTCCACATCGGCACGGCGCCGACCCGCAGATCCACGTTGGCCAAGACGTTCTTTGCGCTGCCGTGCACTTTGCCGGAGCCGCTCAAGCGGCCGGGCAGGCTTTGCACCTTGCCGCTCAGCGGACCAAGGCTTGCGAGGGTGCGTTCGGGAATGGTCAGCTCGAGGTTGAGCGCCGGATCCAAGCCTTGTTTGATTCGGGTGAGCAGCCCTGTGCCGGCGACGCCAAGCGAGCCGGCGATCGTGGCGAGCGGCTCGCCCTCGAGCGTCGTCGCAAGGTTGACTGTGGTGGTGTCGCCGCTCAAATCCGCCTGAAGCTTGAGCGACAAAGGTCCGGCCTGGCCCTCCGTACGCGCGGGGTTCAACTTGTTGAGCAGGCCCGCCGCGTCGAGGCTGAGTTCGGCCAAAAGATCGCGTCGGTTGCCGTGTACATGCGCCTTCGCCGATACCTTGCCACCAACGCCGCGCACCCGCGCGAGCTTCTCGACGTCCGGCAACTTCGAGAGATCGAGCGGTCCGACGTCCACCATCGCGTCGTACGTCAGCGCGTTGAGGCCGCCTTGCGCGACCGAGTAGGGGAGGTGAAGCGCGAGCTTGGAGCGGACGGTGCGTTCGCTGGCTGCGTCGATGAAGACCGCCAGCTCTCCAGCGAAGTCCGCCGAGGTTTTGGGGCCAGGTGTGAGCTCGCCCTCCAAGGAGAGCTTCGAGACAAGCTTCGGGTTCTCGGGTGCGAGCAAGGGACCTTTGGCCGAGAGCTTCACGCTACCCGAGGGATTGGCGAAGCTGCCGAAGGCATGAATGCTTGCCTCCAGGTCGGCTTGCGGGAGCTTCTTACCCTCCAGCGCGCTTGGCGGCACAAACGTGAGCAGCTCAGACAAGGCGCGATTTGGTAGCGACAGCCGCACATCAAAGGCGCGCGAATCATCGAGTTTGCGCTCGGTCTCGTTAAGAATGATCGGAACCTCGCCGGCGATCGTCAGGAAGGCCTCGCGCGTGGCCGCGTCACGAGCCTCGAGCGTCAACCGGGCGGTGCGCGGGTCCACGTGGGCCGTGAGCTCGGCTCGCGCGCGTCGCCCGCCGTCTTTGCGCGAGGTGGTGACGTCTGCGCGCAGATCGACGACGGGCTCGGCGCGCGTCCCTTTGGCTTTGAGGTGCACGTTGATACCGGCATCGAGCCCGAGCCCCTTCGGCAGGTAGCGACCGCGCAACGCCAGGATCGACGAAAGCCGAAGCCCGGTCACATCGACGTCGGCCTCTCCGCCTTCGAGCACGAGCGACTTCTCCTGCTTCTCCGCGTCTCCTTTGCGCAACGATAGGTCGGCGCGCAGCGCGACCTTGCCGCCCAACGCTTTGAGCGCCGTCGCTCCGGCGGTGATCCGCAAGTTGCCGCCTACGGCACCCTTTACATTGATATGCAGGTCGTCGTCAGGAAGCTCTACCGTACGCAGCGGCAACTTCGTCGAGATCGGGATGCCTGCTGCCGCGAGCTCGCTCAGCAGCTGACCGACATCGCCCGAGAGCAGCACCGTGGCATCGACCTCTTTGCTGGCTCGGTCGAAGCTCCCGGAGGCGTGCAGCTTCTGCCCGAGGGCTGCCACGTCGAGCGACTCGATCGTCACGGCGTTGCCCTTGAGCTTCACATCGCCGTCCACGCTTTGGATCGGGACGCCACGCACAGAAATGTCGGTAAGCTTGAGCTTCGCTCGCGTGTCGATCGCCTCCGCCGACTTGCCAGAGCCGTTGGCCTGTAGCGACAAGGACGCGATCTTGATCGGCGGGATTTTGCCCTCGGGATCGGCGAGCAGCTCGGTCGTGTCGATGTCGGTTACGGTCACGCTGACGTCGTGCACAGGCGACTCGGAGCGACTCGCGTCGAGCTTGCCCAGCAGCTTTACCTGCGCCTTCCCGCTCGTGAGCGCTAGGTCGATGCGCGGCTCCCCGCCCTCCTCACGGATGCGGGTCCCGAGGTCGACATCGTGTTTGATCAGCTCGCGGCCCAGGAACTCGTTGAGCTTGGTGGCGTCCAGGTGCAAGCCCACGACCTCCCCCGCAGGCGCGCCCTTGAGTGCGCCGTCCTCCATTGCTCCGTGCACGTTGACGGACGCCAACGACACAGCGTCGAGCGCAAGTTTGCCCAGCGAAACGTCGAGCCCTTCTGACCCGAGTGTCAGTGTCACGCCCTCCCAACGCACAGGAAAGGAGCGCTTGCCGAGCTTCGGGATGTCGGCGGCGACCTCGGCCGACAGCGGCAGCACGGTGACCGTGCCTTTGCCCTCGACCAACTCGAGCTTTACGCCCGTCTTGATCGCTTCGACGCCAAGCGAAAGTCCGGTCGGCTTCTCGATCCCGAGTGAGAGGGTGATTGGGTCGAGCAGCACGCTGAAGTTCTTGCTCGCAGGCGTGGTTCGAACACTGCCCGCGATGCCGAGATCGCTCACACGCGTCTTGGAGCCATCGGCGTTGCTGATGCTGACGTCGATGTTCTCCACCGTGAGCTTGCGGATATCGATCGTCTTTTCGATCGGCTTGCTGATGAAGATGTTGGTGAGGTTCGAGGTGCCATCCTCGTTCTTGATGATGTCGACCGAGACGTCGCGCAGGACGAAGCTGTCGATCGGAACCACTGGCCCGCCGAGCTCGTTCCAGGCGAGCGCAAACGTCAACTCGCCGACCGCGATCGCTGTACGACCCTCTTTGTCCTTCACCTTGAAGCCACCGATCGAGACCGGCCCGAGCAGCTCATAGTCGAGCGAGTCGATCGAGATGGTGCCGTTGAAGCGCTTCTGCAGGCCGGCCGTCAGCTTCTGTTTGACGAAGCCTTTGCCGCTGTCGGTGGTGAGGTAGAAGACCGCGCCGGCGAGCAGGAGCACGACGCCGAGTACGAACACGAACAGTCCGCGGGCAATGCGGAACAGCCAGCCGCGCTTCTTCTTTGGGCGTTTGCCGGTTGCGGTAGGCGGCTTGGTTTGGCCTTCGGTCTTCGACTCGTTCTCGGTTGCCGCGTCGCTCATTAGAAGGCCTCCCCAATGCGAAAGAATACGTGGAACGGCTCAGCCTCGAGGCCTTGCAAGTCCCCTTGGTGCAGGAGCCGATAAGAGACGTCTACCGCTGCCGGTAAGTACCAAATCCGTAGCCTCGCTCCGACGCCAGCAGCCACACTAGGCCCAGCGTCGAACGGGTTGAGGTTCCCCGAAGCTCCGCCGAGATCAGCGAAGACGATCGCGCCAATCTGTTTTTGAGGCGGCAAAAAGCGCACTTCCAGCGCACTCTCGAGCAAGCTTCGCCCGCCCACTTCGTAGCTCCCACAGTAGGTGTCGATGCAGCGCGTGACCACCGGTGACAGGCGCTGACGACCGAAGCCACGAAAGCCGTAGTTTCCCCCGCCGAACAAGCGTGCCCCGAGCGGGATGCCGTCCCCCTCGGCGAGCAACGACCATTCGGCCGAACCGCGAACCGCGACCGAGAGCGCTCGCGTGAGCGGAATGAAGCCGCGCAGATCCGGCGCGACGTTGACGAACGGGTGGTCTGCGGGGGCCGCGGCGCTCACCGGGTTGGCCCGCAGGAAGAGCGCCGCGAAGCCGCCCTTCATCGGCTCGATCGGATCATCCCGGCGATCCAAAATGAAGGCAACGTCGAGCTCTGGGCTGACCGTCAGCTCGTTCTCCGGCAGCGCCAGCGCGCTTCGTTCTCCCGCGCTAAACGGTCCAAAGCTCTCGGAGAGTTCGACGAAGGCGAGGACGTCGACATCGAGGAAGATGCCCTTGTCGAAGGTGGTTCGCGCGCCCACGCCGGTGCTACCGCGATGAAGGAAGGCGCCGGGGAACAGCGTGCCTTGATATCGCAAGGTGGTGCGCAAATCGCCGAGTCGCCCGAGTACGCCGGGATGGACTGTGCGCAACGTGGCTTCTCCATACGGGCCGACACGCTCCTCGAGCGGTGAGCCGAAGAGCCAGCCGAAGCCTGCACGGCCTTCGAACACGAGGTGATGCGCCGGTCCGAACAGGTTTCGCAGCCAGAGCGTACCGGCGAGAAAGGTATCGGCGCGCGCCGGGTCGATCTCGAAGCCCGCGCGCAGCTTGATGGTCTGACTCGGACTCTCGACTACGTGCAGGGTGATGTTGATGGTACTCGGCAGCTTGCGAGGCACGAGGTTCCCTTCCGCGTCCACCTGCTCATCACGCAGCTCGCCGCCGCTGTCCGGCGCGGTGCCCGGGGCAATGAACTTGATGTCTGAGTCTACGCGCACGAACGCCGCAGCGTACGCGCCGGTATCCAGCAGATCGCGCACCACGCTCTCGCGCAGCTCTTCCGAGTAAGGCTCGCCTGAGACGAGGCCGCTGCGTGCGATCACGTCGGCTGCGGGGATCTTGTAGTTGCCTTGCACCACGATCGTCCCGATCACGGTCTTGGGCCCCGCGTCGACGAAGTAGTGGAGGTCGAGCTTGCGAGCCTG
Source organism: Polyangiaceae bacterium (assembly GCA_044376115.1). Lineage (GTDB taxonomy): Bacteria > Myxococcota_A > Polyangia > Polyangiales > Polyangiaceae > Xiheicaenibacterium. The sequence goes on from JBILLK010000009.1 coordinate 94,948, forward strand.
CTTGTCGAGGTACACGCGGTGGTACACATTGGCGTGCCCGTAGCCGCGCCTGCGCAAGTACTCCTGCATGTCGATGCGCGCTTTGCGCGACTCCTCGAGATCGACGTCGCTTCCACCGCTCTGGTGACGCAGAAAGCCGCTTAACGCCTCGGACTCCTCCTCAGGGGCGAAGCGAACCACGACCTCGCCGAGCGAGTACCGGGTGTTCTCTTTGACGCGAAAGGTGACTGAGGCTTTGCCGTCTTCGGGATCGAAGGTGGTGTTCGCCGGTGAGACCTCAACGTCGAAATAGCCGCGCTGTTGCCAGTAGGCCTCGATGCGGCGTCGGTCTTCCGCCTCTTTGAACGGGCTCCAGGCGCGATCCGGATTGGTCAGGCTACCGGGCCGCTCGCCCAGGCGCTCGAACAGCTCGTCGTACGCAACGGCGAGCGGCGCACGTTCGTCGGCCGGCTCGATCGTCACCTTGCGTACGAGGATGTCCGTCTCACCCGGCACTTGCGGCGGTCGCTCTTTGCAGCCCGCAGTGAGGAGCATGAGCATCGCGATAACGAAGGCCCAGCTCACTCTTACTCCCATTCGGCCTTGCATCGCGGCGCCAGCATACCAACCGCGCGATTTTGCCGTTAGGACTGAATCGAGCCGCGGGGGCCACGCAGCGCAGTCAAAGCGTGGATGCGGAGAAGGTGTCGCATTGATTCGCGAGCCCGCTATCGAAGCCACGCTTGAACCAACGCATGCGCATCGCGCTCGAGCCGTGGGTCCACTTCTCCGGCGCTACGCGGCCCGCCGAAGCCTTCTGCAATCTGTCATCACCGACAGCGGATGCGGCGCCCATCGCCTCTTCGATGTCACCGTCGTCCAGCAGTTTGCGGTCCTTCGTCGTCTTGGACCATACGCCGGCGTAGCAATCGGCTTGAAGCTCCATGCGGATCGAAAGCTGGTTTTTCTCTTCCTTCGATAGGCCTTTCTGTTTTTGCCTGACGCTTCGCTCGGTGCCGAGCTGGTTCTGGATGTGGTGGCCGATCTCGTGCGAGATCACGTAGGCCTGCGCAAAATCTCCCGGCGCGCCCAACTGGTCTTTGAGCGATTGATAGAAGGTGAGGTCGATGTAGACCTTGTCATCGCCAGGGCAGTAGAAGGGCCCCACCGCGCTATCGGCTTCACCGCACGCGCTGTCGACGGCGTCGCTGAACACCACCATCGTGGCTTTGCGATAAGGCCGCTCGAACTGCTCCGGAAAGAGCTTGGCCCAGGTGGCTTGGTTGTCGTCGAGAACGTAGGAGACGAACTCGAGCGCCTTGTCATCCGCGGCGCCAGCTGCGCGTGGCTCTTGGCTCGCCCCGCCGCCTACCGAGCGCAGTAAATCTTTGCCGAGCACCGCGCTGAGCAACGCCAGGATGAGCGTTCCAGCGAGTCCCAGCTTGATGCCCATGCCGCGCGGCGCTGATTGCCCTCGCCGATCTTCGACATCGGAGCTGCGGTGTCCCGGTTCCCACTTCATGCACGCGGCTTATGCACCGTCGCTGGAGGGAGCAACAAGAATGACTTGGCTCCCCTCGCGAATCGCTGTTCGCAGTGGTCGTTCGCTCGTCGCCGCTCGCGACCTGATTCGCTACAGGCGGCCTGCGCGACGACGCCGTGCCAGGAGCAACAGCCCGAGCGCCCAGGCAGCTGCAGACCCGCCTGATTGCGCTGGAGACGCGCTGCACAGCCCACCGGTCACCGTGGGGACACCCGTACCAGCCCAGGCGTCGATTCCCACGGCGAGGACCTGCGTCTCGCCGATCGGCTTACCGTCGTAGAGCACGCTAACTCTCAGGTTGTTTCCGCCTCCGCCGTTCGGTCCTGCAATGCTGAAGGTGTAGGTACCGTGGCTGATCTTGCGGGGAGCCTCGACCAACACGCCTCCGTCGAGGTCGATGCTCAGTGAGCTCGCCGAGAGGCCGGAGGCGAGCGTTCCGTCCTCCCGTCGAAGTTGAATGATGCCTCTGAGCGGCCACGTCTCGTCCGGTCGTGGATGCTCGCCGCTCAGGTACCAGAAGCTGTTGGTCAGACTGGGCGCTTCCCCCGTGTCCGGCTCTTCCGCCAAGGCTTGCAAGGCGTTCTTGAGATCCAGCGCGCCGGCTCCAATCTGCGCCTGGTAACGCACCGGGGCGTTGGGCTTGCGAGCTGAGGCTTGAAGGATCTCGGTCGCTGCAGCCTGCGTCAGCTCGGGGCGCTGCTGAAGCAACAAGGCCACCGCTCCCGCAACCACCGGCGCGCTCATCGAGGTTCCGCTTTGGATCGCGTACTCGTCGGTGAGCAAAAAACAAAAGTCGTCGGTCGGGCAACCGGGCGGATTGAAGATCGAATCGTCATTCACGTCGGGGCTTGCGTCCTCCCCCAACGCTGCCGCTACGAATGCGCCAGGCGCAGTGATCTCCGGCTTGGGCACCCCCAGCGGCGTCGGTCCGGCGCCGCTGAAGTAACACGGCATATCCGTCATCGGGTCTGAGCTCCCGCCGAATTCAGGGATCTCGATCAAGCCGACGTCGCGCGAGCCCCAGCGTAGCCGATTGACCGTGCAGCCAACGGCCAACACGTCGGGGTGGGTCGCAGGTTGATTGACGGTGCCCTCGACGGTCGCACGTCGGAAGTAGGCACCGCTCGTTTGAGTGCCTCGTGCAACGACCCACATCTGAGCATCGCCGCTGCCTTCGAGCAGCAGTCGGAATTGGCCGTCCTTCTCCCAATCACCACTGATCGCCACCACTGCGCTGTTGGTGTCGGGATTGATCGACGAGTTCTCGTTCACGAGGTTGTTGACGATCGCTGCCGAGATGTCGTCGGTGTTGTAGCCAGACTCGTCGCCGGGCCCCACGAGCCCGATCCAACCTTCACCGCCTGGGCCCTCCAGCCCGACTGAAACCTCGTCCCCCGGGCGGAAGGTGATCCAAATATAGAGGTCCCCGCCGTCCGCTCCGGGCACCAAAATCGGAACCTCGGCGGGGGCGTGCGGCTCTACATGGATCTCGGTGTGCGAGCCGAGGCGATCATCATCCGTCTCCTCTTCGCTCAATTTGTACAGCCCACCGCTGTTGCCGGAGGCAGCGACGATCACTCTGCCGGGCTGGTTCTGCGCGACGAATGCCGCGGTTCCCCGCTCGAGCAGGCTCGTCCCGTCGTGAGGCCCGTACTCCCCACCGAGGCTCAAATTGGCGACAGCGGGCATGCCCATCGCCTCCGCTCGTTCGAAGATGAAGTCACAGCCGCGAATGATTTCGCCGTCCCCGAAGCCGCCATTTTCACTCGGCGCCGCGATCACCAAAGTGGCCTCTGGCGCTATTCCGGAGAGCGCCGTGAAGGTACCGAACACTGGGCCTTGGCCATTGCCAGCGGCGATCGACGCGACGTGGGTGCCGTGGCCCACGGGGTCACGCAGATCGTTGGTGAGCGAGTCCTCTTTCAGAAACTCGTTGATCTCGTCGGCGGAGTACACGGCACACCGCGCCTGATTCTCCGAGGTGCAACCAAAGCGCTCTTCGAGCTCAGGGTGAAACCCGCGCGGTGGTCCCCAGGTCAGCAGCCACGCGATCCGCGTCGAGCCGTCCACGTTGCGGAAAGTCGGATGGCGGATATCGATCCCGGTGTCGACCACGCCCACGACCACACCGGCCCCAGTGCCTGCGCCTTCGGTGGCGGCGACGAACTCATCGAGGCGAAGGTGGGCGGCTACTTCGTTGAGCAGCGGCAGGTTGGTCGGGCCCGTCGCAAAGCTCAGGTCCTTGTGGCGGTTGACGAAGTCGAAGTAGTCCGCCGGTTGGTAGCGGCCGCTCGCGATGCCCGGGGCGACCTCAAGCAGGCCGAGCTCGGCCGCCGAAGTGCCCTTCGGCAAAGCGACGAGGAAGGGGATGCGCCCCTGCTCGTCAGCGAGCGGGTGCTTTCTCCCGCTCGCTGGGTGCGGCGTCATCAGCTCGACCAAGCGCGCGCTTGGTGGTTGGGCGTTCACCGCCGAGAAGGGGAAGCCGAAGCAGCCCAGTCCAATCGCCAACCAAGAAAGGGCACGCGCGCTCTTCAACACGCGCTCAGGATAGGACGTTCAGACCGGTGGAACCATGTGCTTCTTTGCTGGTCGCGCGTCGCGCTTGTTGGCGACCATCGCGAAGCGCCGCACGATTTCGCTACGCAGGCGTTCGGGCTGAACGATGTCGTCGATGATCAGCTCGCTGGCGAGCCGCACCAGATCGATGTCTTTGCGATACTCCGCCCGCAGATTCTCAACCAACGCGTCTCGCTCAGGCCCCTCGGGGACCGCCTGAATCTTGTTGAAGTAGACGGCGTTCACGGCCGCGCTCGGACCCATCACGGCGATCGACGCGGAGGGCAACGCGATACAGGCGTCTGGCTCGAAGGCAGGCCCGCACATCGCGTACAGGCCAGCGCCGTAGGCCTTGCGTACGACCACAGAGAGCTTCGGCACCGTGGCCTCACTCACCGCCGCGATCATCTTCGCTCCAGCGCGGATGATGCCTTGCTTCTCGACCACGGTTCCGATCATGAAGCCCGGCACGTCAGCCAGGTACAGCAGCGGGATATTGAAGGCGTCGCACAGCCAGATGAAGCGCGCGGCTTTGTCGGCGGAATCAACGAACAGTACGCCACCCTTGTGTTTGGGCTGGTTGGCGACGATGCCGACGACGTTGCCGTCGATGCGTGCGAGCCCCGTGACGATCTCTTTCGCGAAGCGCTTCTTGATTTCGAGGAAGGAGCCCTCGTCGACCACCGAGTCGATCACGCCCATGATGTCGAACGGCTTGTTCTCATCGACCGGGATCAGGCTGGCGAGCTTCTCGGCTGGGTGTTTGGTTGCTCGCGACTCGGCTTTGGGCGCCTTATGATCGCAGTTGGTGGGCATCAGCGCGAGGTAGCTCTTGGCCCAGGCGATCGCCTCTTGCTCCGAGTTGACGAGCACGTCCCCGCAGCCCGACTCCGAGCAGTGCATACGCGCGCCGCCTAGCTCCTCGAGCGTGACCTTTTCACCGATCACCATCTCCGCCATGCGCGGCGAGCCGAGGTACATGCTCGCGTTGCCGTCGACCATCACCACCACGTCGCAGAAAGCTGGGATGTACGCGCCGCCGGCCGCAGACGGTCCAAACAGCAAGCAAAGTTGCGGAACCACCCCGCTCATCTGCACTTCGTTGAAGAAGATCCTCCCTGCGCCACGGCGGCCCGGGAACATGTCGATCTGATCGGTGATTCGGGCTCCAGCCGAGTCGACCAGGTACAACATGGGCACGCGATTGGCGAGGCTCACCTCCTGAATCCGCAGGATCTTCTCGACCGTCCGCGCGCCCCAGGAACCAGCCTTCACGGTGCTGTCATTGGCCATGATCGCCACTGGCCGGCCAGCCACAGTGGCCATCCCGGTGACCACACCGTCTGCGGGCAGCTCAGGGTCGACCGCGTTGGCGAACAGCCCGTCCTCGACGAAGGAGCCTTCATCCACCAAGAGCGCGATGCGCTCGCGCGCGAAGAGCTTCTTCTGCTCGGCGTTCTTCTCGTGATATTTGCGGGCTCCGCCCGATTCGATCTGGCTCTTCAGCGCGTCTGTCGACATGCGAGGTTGCTAGCCGCTCCGCGCCGAGCATTCAACCGAAGGTTGAGGCTAGGTCCGCCTTCGGCGGAACCCTCAGCCCAGCCGCATCGCTTCTTCGCTCAGCATGGCGGACACGACCGCGAGACGGACCCCTTCGGGGACGACCACCAGGCCGGTGTCGAGGTCGCGGGCGAGAGCATCGAACTCGGAGCGGCCGAACTCGTAGACGTCACGGGGGACCACGATGGCATAGGGCCGTGATTCTGCGGCGACCGTGGTCACCGAGGATAGGTCGCAGGCGATCACGAGCCCCCCGGAGGCCTCCAAGACGGCGTGTTTCACCGTGATCGACAAGCCGGGGCTGGCTGCGACGAGCACCACGGCATTGGCCAGAGTGGTCATCCGCGTTGAACGCGAGGAGTCATTCACGCTCGCGCACGTTAGCAAATCGCAGCCATCAAGTCGCGAACAGAAGCCGCAACATCAACGAGATAGCTCAGGCGCTCGCTCGAACCAGCGTACGCGCGGCTGCCTCCAGCTCGCTCGGTGATCTCGCCAAGAGCACCGTTGCGTGCCGAGCGTAAACATTCATCCGGCTGTCGGCCTGCCCCCATTGCGACGGCTCCTCGGGACATAGCCAAAAAACGGCTCGGGCCTTGCGCTTCAACTCAAGCAAGTCGGTGAGCCCGTCTGCGGCGAAGTTGGTGCGACCATCCCCAAGCACCACCAAGGTGGTTCGCCGGTCCACGGTTTCCCCCACGTGGCGTAAAAGGTCTGCGAACGCACGGCCGTAGTTGGAGGTCGCCGAAAGCGAGATCAACGTGCCGCTCTGGATCGTGGACAGCGCTTGGTCGGCTCCGTTCTCGCGCAGCAAGCTGGTGACCTCACAAACCTGCGAGACGAAGATGAAGGTCCGCACGCGGCGCAGTAGCTGCTGGGCTGCGGCGATGAACTCCAACAGGAACGCCGACACCGTGCGAACCGAATCCGACAGGTCGCACAGCACGATCGCCTTGGCGCGATCACGACGAGGACGTTTGCGGACGAGCTTCATCGGGACGCCGCCGGTTCGAAGCGCAGCGCGCAGCGTGCCTCGCAGCTCGATGCGACCGCGGCGAGAACGTTTCTCGCGGACGCGCGCTTGCCCCTCGAGCTTCTCCGCGAGCGCCCGGACAGCCTGTTGGGTGCGTTGGCGTTGTTCATGGGTGTCGCCAAACCCAACGGCGTCCGCCGCTTGCGCGCCCTTGACCAACTCTTGCTCCAGCGTGGCTCGAACGCGGCGTTTCATCGCAGCGAGCTCCTGCTCGAGAGCGCTCGCAAGCTCGAGCGAGCGAGCTTCTCCGAAGGCGTCGGCGAAGAGCGCTTGAAGTCGCGCAAAGACAGCCTGCGCGCTGCGAGCCGAAAGGGCGGTCATGGTCTTCTCGGTGAAGTACCCGGCGGTGTTCTTGCCCTTCATCTCGCGGCGCACCGAGCGCATGCGGCTGGTCGTGAGCAGCCACCAGAGCTCGCTGCTCGAGCCCGCCAAGGCTTGCACCATCAGTCCGTCTCCCGCGCTGCCCGTGCGGTTTGCTGCGGCCTGCAGGAAATCCCGCACGACCGAGAGCTCAGCGTCGGCGAAGCCGCGCACGCGCAGACGTTGCCAAAAATCTGCGGCGTGGGGACTCTGCAGCGAGAAGAAGCGGTCGAAGGAAGCGTTGAATACGCTGCGGTCTGCTTGCCTCTCGACGAGCACCGCTGCCAGCGCGCTTCGCAACTGTGTAGGCTCATCGAACCCGACCAGTTGGATCGCTCGCACGGCTTGCAATGCTTGATCGGTCGAAATAGCGAAGCCGTCCCGGCGCAGGGACCAAAGCAGCTCGCTGACGAGGAGCAACATCGCGGCTAACTGGCTTCGGCCAGCAGCTTCTTCAGCAACGGCTCGAAGGAGGCTTTGCTGCTCTCACCGATCTGAACGCCGCGGATCACGCCCTTGCGGTCGATCAGGAAGAAGGTCGGTAGTGCGGAAACGAAGTAGTCCTTGATCGTGTCGACGCTGGTCGTCGCGCCGATGGCGTACTTGATCTTCTGTTTGCGCGCAGCGGCCAAAGCGTCCTCCGTCGTGTCATCGGTGAGCCCCACTACACGCAGCCCCTGCGCGCCGAACTCGTCGGAGAGCGTGTTCAAGACCGGGGCCATCGCTCGACACGCCGAGCACCATGAGGCCCAGAAATCGAGCAGCACGACCTTGCCGCGCAGTTGCTTGATGTCGGAGAACTCGCCTTGCGCGGCGGTGACGCCTTTCCACGAAGCAGCGAAGGTCCCTACCTTGTCGCGACGCAGCACCTCAAGTTGCCCCGGGTGCGCCTCGACCTCGACCTTCACCACGACGCTCTGCTCAGCCCGCAGCACGTCCAGCGTGAGCGTGTTGCCAGGGCCGGCCTTTTGCGTCGCCGAGATCAGCGCACGAGGATTGGCCACGGCTTCCCCGTTGGCTCGGAGCACGAGGTCCCCCGCCTTCATCTGAACTTTGTCGGCGGGGGAGCCGCGCAGCACGCGCTTCACCAGCACGCCTTTGTCTGCGACGGCGAGCTCGAGACCGAGCCAGCCCCGAGCCGATTCTGCGAGCGCTGGGGTCTCCATCGCGAGCGCCCCAAGCGCGAGCAACCCGAGCGAAGTGCGACGGGAAATCAACGGAGCTGCACCTGCCTTCGGCGGGAGGCCTGAGTTCACAGGCACGATGCGCGACATTGGACTACTGTACCGCCTGATGCAGCCGGTCGCACGCGGAGCCATACTTCTTTTGGTTTTCACAGGCTGCCAGGAGGCTCCGCGCGGCCGAGCTCCAGCCGCGCCCGAGCCGTCCTCGAGCGTGAGTTCCGCTGAACCGAGTCAGCTCCTGTCGCTGCCGCCGCTACGCCGGGTGGGTCGAGGTCTTTCGAGCCACCCAGTGGGGCGGTTCGACGGGCTGCTGTCTGTGTCGGAGGGGTTCGCCTACGGTGCGCCCGAACGAAGTGTGCCAGCCGCGGGCACGACGCTCGTGGTCACGTTGGTGCCGGTCGGAGCAGACGGGCAAGGTCTCCAATACGTGATGAAGCGCGAGGCCCCCGGGTACTTCCCTGAAGGCGGTGACTGGCGATTTGGCGTGATTGGCGTCGATGGCGCCGTTCAAGCCGAAGGCAAACTCGCTTTGTGCGCGCGTTGTCACGCAGAGGCTCCTCGTGACCACCTGTTTGAGCGACTACGCTGACCTCGCAAATGTTGCGGGGTCGACGGCTGACCACGACATCGCTGCCGGGGGATCAACTCGAGCGAAACCTTCGCGGCGGGAGCTGAGCAACGGAACCAGGGGAATTGTTCCCGAAAATCTCGTTGGCACGCTGAGTGCTTAACGGCTTTTCGTAACTTTCCTTAAGCGAGCTTCTCCCTAGCTTCTTCTTCTCTTCTCCTTCGCTTTCCCTTCTTTTGCGGCTTTCTTCGCCTTGTTAGCTTGTTCCTTCTCAGCGCCGCGGGCGCGCCTTCCCTTCTAACTTGTCTGCACGTTGGGGTTCCTCCGGTTCCCCTTGCTCAAGTGAATCGTCGATACGCGGTGCTCCTCGGAGTTACCGCGTTTCGTCGTTTGTGGCTGGCTGCGTCCTCGTGTCAGCTCTGAGGGCGCGGAGCGTCGAATCATTTGTTGTCTCGTGACGACATTGCTTGACTGATTCTGTGACTGGGAATACACCGCGTTCCTGTCGACTGCGCCCATAGCTCAGCTGGATAGAGCACAGGCCTACGAAGCCTGGTGTCGGAAGTTCGAATCTTCCTGGGCGCGCTATCCTCTCCCGGCCAAAAGCCGTTTGTCCACACGGCGAACGGGGCCGTTGGAGAAGCGAGGCAGCCTTGGCTGAAGCTGAAGACGAGGGCTTCATGGCCTTGGCGCTCGAGCAAGCGAAGATCGCTGGCGCGCTCGGCGATGTTCCCGTTGGCGCGGTGATGGTCGTTGGCGGTGAGGTGCTCTCGGTCGGGCACAATCGCCGCGAGTTGGACCAAGATCCGACGGCGCATGCCGAGATTGTGGCGCTGCGCTATGCGGCGCGTGCTCGTGGTCACTGGCGACTCGGTGGGGCGAGCCTCTATGTCACGCTCGAGCCCTGTCCGATGTGTGCTGGGGCTTTGGTCATGGCGCGGGTGGACCGCGTGATCTTCGGTTGCCAGGACCCCAAAGGCGGCGCCTGCGAGTCGCTGTTCAACATCGGTCAAGACGGCAGGCTCAACCACCGTTTCGAGATCGTCGGTGGGGTGCGGGCTGAAGCTTGCGCAGCCGTTTTGAAGGACTTCTTTGCCGCACGCCGTCCGGCCAAACGCAGCGTCAGCGCCTGATGTTCTTTTCGAATCGCACCCTTTGGGTAGAAGCCCCGGCGATTGGCTCGCCCGAGTGCCCATTCGACTTGACCGAGACCAACCCAACGCGGGCGGGGTTGCTCGAGCCCGCGCGGATGTCCGCCCTTATTCAAGGCGTAGGACACTATGATCCGTCGCCGTTTGGCGCTCGCTCGGCGCGACTGGCCGTAAGCAGCTACTACCAGCGGCGCGGGCACATCGTGGACCCCGAACGAGTCGTGCTCTCGGCCTCGACCTCGGAAGCCTACAGCTGGCTGTTCAAGCTGCTGGCCGACCCAGGCGACGTGCTGCTGGTGCCCGAGCCTTCCTACCCTCTGTTCGACTGTCTGGCGAAGCTCGAAGGGGTGCGCCTTGCGCCCTATGCGCTGCGCAAGGAGGATCACTTCCGGTTGGACGTCGCCGAGCTCTTTCGGCGGGTTGACGGTGAGCCTGCGATGCGAGGAATCATCGTGGTCGCGCCAAACAACCCGACGGGCACCGTCCTCCACGAGGAGGACGCGGCTTTGCTCGAGCAAGGCGCCTGCGAGCGTCGAATCCCGCTGATCGTCGATGAGGTGTTCGCGGACTATCTGGACGTGGCGGCCTCGTTGCGGTCTCGGTTGCGCGCCTCCTTCGCCAGCAGTAGCACGACGCTGACCTTCGTCATGTCCGGCCTCTCCAAGGTCGCCTGTTGTCCTGGCGCCAAGTTGGCCTGGACGATCGTGAACGGGCCGGACTCATGGAGAGCCGCGGCTCTCGAACGGTTGGGCGTCGTCGCCGACACCTTCTTGAGCGTCGGTTCGCCGGTGCAGGCGGCGCTGCCGCAGCTGCTCGCGCAGTCAGATGCGGTGCACGCTGAACTCAACGCTAGGCTGTCGCTCAATCGTGCGGCGCTCAAGCTCGCCTGTGAGCAAACCCGGGGTGCAGCGAGCGTTTTGCCGTCTCACGGAGGTTGGTCAGCGATCGTCGAACTACCCCGCGTCGTCAGCGAAGCGGAGTGGCAAGCCCGGTTCTCCGCCGCGGGCGTCAAGGTATCGCCTGGTGCCCTGTTCGACATCCCGGGCGGCCGTTCCCTGGTGCTCAGCCTGATTGTCGAACCAGCGCTGTTCCGCGAGGCTACGCAGCGTATGGTTGCAACCATCATCCCGCTGCTGACATGAGTCGCGTACGTCAGATGATTCCCACAGTGCATCGGTTCGCTGTCGTCGCTATCCTGCGCGCGACCTTCGGATGCCCCTACACCTCGGTCGAACCCCGTGACGCTTCCGAAAGGTGGAACTCAAACCGGTGCTGATGATCCAACGATCGCCTCTCGGCCCAAAGGCGGGGTCGTGAGCGGCGGTACAGCTCCGCTGGTGGCTTCGCCGTCAGGAGCCCCGCCGGCTGCTGCGCCCAACTCGGTCCGGCTGTTCGAGGTCATCGGCCGCGGCGGTATGGGCGAAGTTCACCGTGCTGAGCAGCTGGAGCTCGCGCGTCAGGTTGCCTTCAAGCAGCTCTTGTCTGGCTCGACCGTTCGTCAGCGCGAGCGCTTTGCTCGCGAGGCGCGGCTCACCGCCCAGCTCGACCATCCAAACATCGTGCCCGTTCACTCGCTCGAGTTGGCCCGCGATGGCTCGCCGAACGGCTACGTGATGAAGCTGGTCGAAGGCAAAACGCTGCGCACCTTGTTGCAGGAGACGGCGGCGCTCTATGAGAAGGGCCAGCCGATCGATGCTGCCCACTCGCTGCGAACCCACCTCGAGCACTTCCTGAAGATTTGCGATGCCATGGCCTTTGCGCACGACCGTGGCGTGCTGCACCGCGACCTCAAGCCGCCCAACATCATGATCGGCAAATTCGGCGAGGTTTACGTCATGGATTGGGGCGTGGCCCGGGCGATGGGGCACGAGGACCCGCTCGATGGTCCAGACGCACAGCAGCTCGCGAGCCCAAGCGTCGAGCCAGAGCTCACCCAGGCCGGCGAGGTCGTCGGCAGCGCCTCGTATATGTCGCCCGAGCAAGCCGAGGGACGGAACGCCGAGCTCGATGCGCGCGCCGATCAATACTCGCTCGGGCTCATCTTGTTCGAGATGCTGACCTTGCGACGGGCGCTCACCGGAGCCTCCAACGACGAGGTCGTGCTCGCGGCAAGCCAAGGGGACAAGGGCCCGTTCGAGCACGTCTCTCCCAATGTCCACATCCCGGCGGAGCTGCGGGCGATCGTGGACAAGGCAACCGCCTTCGCTCCGAAAGATCGCTACGTTTCGCTGACGGCGCTAGCCGACGACGTGCGACGTTACCTCGCGGGCGAGGCCGTCTTGGCGCACCGCGAAGGCGTGCTCGGAAAGGTGTTGCGCTGGATCGGTCGGCATCGGCGAACCACGCTGCTGGCCTTTGCGGCTGTGCTCACGTTGAGCGCCTTGGTCACCAGCTGGGTGCTCTACCGGGAGACGGCGCGTGAACTGGCTGCGCGAGAGCGCGGCGAAAGAATCACGGCCTTCTCGATCGAGGCCTCGGCGCAAGCCCATCGCATCAACGCCGAATTTCAGCGTATGGAAGAGGCTCTCGAGGGGCTGCGGACGGCCTCCGAGTGGGCGTTGCTCAGCCCTGAGCCGAGCGGGCCTTCGGCGACGCTCTACTTCGACTCCGATTTCGCGAACCCCTCGAGACGCCCGGCCGACTTCACCACGAACACGCGCTATCGCTGGCCCGTCTCGGTGGAGTTCCCGGTCGCTGGCATCGCCCCAACCACGGACCGCGCCGCCGTCCTACCGAAGTTGCGGCGCATCGCTCCGCTGCGGCACCACCTGCGCTCGATGATCGTCGACGCTGGCCGGGACAGCGATGAGGCGCTCACCTTGGAGCAGGAGCGGGCGTTCTTGTTGGGGCGCAAGAGTCCGATTGACTACGCCTACGTCAACCTCGCGGAGGGCGTGATCTTCCTCTATCCCGGGATGGATTCGCTGCCTCCTGGCTACGACGTTCGCACGGCGAGCTTTTACAAGATGTCGGAGAACAAGCGCGGCAAACGCTGGGGAAGCCCCTATGTTGATTCGACGACCGATGAGCTGGGAGATGACCTCGTGCTCCCTTGCACCGCCGGCATGTGGTCTCCAAACGGTGAGTTCCTGGGCGTGGTCGGTGTCGAAATCACCGTCACCAAGCTGGTCGAGACCAGTCTCGGCCTGACTACCCGAAGTACGCTGCGCTCAAGCCTCGTGGACGCCACCGGCAAGAAGATCGTGGACTCGTTCGACGCGGGCAAACGCTTCAAAGCGAGCGGAAAAGACGAATCGATCGAGCTCGCCGAGTTCGATCTGCCCGAGGTGGTGAAGGCCATTCGCGCGGGAGCCGAGGGCGTACGCGAAGTGCAACGCGACGGCCGCAAAGAGGTGGTCGCCTTCACGCGTCTCTCGGTGCTCGGTTGGTACTACGTGGTCGAGGTCGACGCGGCCTCGGTCGCGGCTGCACCCTAAGCGGTTCCTGGTGGAGCGCGCCGTGCCCTGAGCACGGCCCAGCTCTCCTCGTTGTTGCGTTGCGGTGTCGATCTGAGCCTTTCATTGGCTTGATCCATTGGCGCTGGACAGGCATTATGTTGCGGTGCACAATGAAGCCAATGGGTCTCCCGTCATGATGTATCGCCTGTACGAGCTTCAGCGAAGTTGGCTGGACCCGCTTTCGCACTTTGCGGATGCGTCCGCCCGCGCGCTCGCCTCGAAGGAGAACCCGCTCTCGTGGCACCCAGCCGTGCGGCTCGCAAGTGCCGGCCACGCGCTGGTTCATCGCGTCACCAAGCGCTACGAGAAACCGAACTTTGGGATCACCGAGGTGGAGGCGGGGGGCGCGCGTGTTGCCGTCTCGGAGGTGGTGAAGATCGCTGAGCCGTTCTGCAAGCTCGTGCGATTTCAGCGCTGCAGTGATGACCCGGCCGTGATGCGCGCCCTCGCGGAACAGCCCAAAGTGCTGCTTTGCGCGCCGCTCTCGGGGCACCACTCGACGCTGCTTCGCGACACGGTGCGCTCGCTGCTCGCCGATCACGAGGTGTACGTCACCGACTGGGTGGACGCGCGCGACGTGCCGCTGTCGAAGGGCGTCTTCCACTTGGACGACTACGTCCACACGGTGATGCGCTTCATTCGTTCGTTGGGGGCGGCGCAGCTGCACGTGGTCTCGGTGTGCCAACCGACCGTGCCGGTGCTCGCGGCGGTCTCGCTCATGGCGCAAGCGGGCGAGAAGACCCCGCTTTCCCTCACGCTGATGGGGGGCCCGATCAACGCACAGGTGAGCCCGACCGAGGTCAATCGTCTTGCAGTGCAACATTCCTACGAGTGGTTCGAGAAGCGGATGATCCATGTGACGCCGCCGGGGTACGCCGGCGCCGGGCGGCGCGTTTATCCAGGGTTTCTTCAGCTTTCGGCCTTCGTCGCGATGAACCCCAAGCACCATTTGAAGTCGTACCTGCGTTACTGGGTGGACTCCCTCCGAGGAAGCTCTGGTGAGTCCGCGCGCGCCGTCCACGAGCAGTTCTACGATGAGTACAACGCCGTCCTCGACATGGACGCGCCCTACTACTTGGAGACGGTGAAGGTCGTCTTCCAAGAGTTCCGTTTGGCGAACGGCACGTGGGACGTCAAAGGCACCCGCGTACGCCCAGCAGCCATCGAGACGACCGCGATCTTCACCGTGGAAGGGGAGGAGGACGACATCTCGGGGCTTGGGCAGACCGAGTTCGCCCATCAACTTTGCACTGGGGTGCCCGCCGAGAAGCACAAGCATCACGTCGCTCCAGAATGCGGGCACTACGGCATCTTCTCGGGGCGGCGTTGGCGCGAGAGCATCTACCCCGTGCTGCGAGACTTCATCCGCGATTCGAACCAAGAGGTGGTCCATGTTCAGCGGTAAGACGGCGCTCGTTACGGGCTCCACGAGCGGAATCGGCTTTGCGATCGCCAAGACGTTGGCCGCGCGTGGCGCCAACGTGGTGATGAACGGCTTCGGCGACGTTCAAGGTTCGAAGGCTGAAGTCGAGGGGGTGAAGCAGTCAGCTGCGCGCGTCGGTTATCACGGCGCGGACATGAGTTCCGCCAGCCAGATCGAGGCGCTCATGCATTACGTCGCTGAAGAGTTCGGCGGCGCCGATATCTTGATCAACAACGCCGGCATTCAACACGTGGCGAACGTCGAGGACTTCCCAGTGGATAAGTGGGATTCCATCTTGGCGATCAATCTGACCTCGGCCTTCCACACCACCCGGCTTGCCTTGCCGTCGATGAAGAAGAAGGACTTCGGTCGCATCGTCAACGTCGCTTCGGTTCACGGCTTGGTGGGGTCCGCGCAGAAGTCGGCCTACGTCGCTGCGAAACACGGCCTCTTGGGGCTGACGAAGGTTACTGCGTTGGAGACCGCGCGGACAGGCGTTACCTGCAACGCGATTTGCCCGGGCTGGGTGCTTACGCCGCTGGTGGAGAAGCAGGTCGAGGCGCGTGCCACCAAGGACAGCGTCGGAACAGCCGAGGCCACGGTGTCGTTGCTATCGGAGAAGCAACCGTCGAGCGCCTTCGTGTCGACGCAGCAGTTGGCCGACATGGTTGGGTTTCTTTGCAGCGATGCTGCGGCGCAAGTGCGCGGTGCGACCTGGACGATGGACGGCGGCTGGACGGCGCAATAAGCGCACGTCGCGCAACCCCTGCGTATGAAGTTGAGAAGCGCTATCAGCAGGCGCTTCTGCTTGCTTCAGCTCACTGTGGTGGGAAGAGTGTCGACCATGTTCACCGTTGTGCGTCGCAGCGTGGTCTGCTTGGTGCTTCTCGGCTGTGCTGACTCGGGGACGGGCGAGGGCGGAGCTGGAGGCACTGGCGCTAGCGACGGCGTCGCGCTGCCGTGCGACGTGGCTGACATCGTTCAGGCGCGTTGTGCGAGCTGCCACGGCAATCCTCCCTCGTCGTCTGCTCCTCAGTCGTTGCTGACGGTTGCAGAGTGGAAGGCGCCGTCCCCGACCTATTCTGAACTCTCGAACGGCGAACTATCGGTTGAGCGGATGAAGAACGCCCTACGTCCGATGCCGCCATCGGGGCTCGTTGCTGCGGAGGAGTTGGCGGTGATCGAGGCCTGGGTGAACGGCGGCATGCAAGGTGGTGAGTGTGAGCCGCAGACCGTTGAAGACCCGATCCTCAACGCCGATCCAGTTTGCACCAGCATGGATTTCTGGCCCGCGGGAGAGGACGAGAAGCCCGGCAAAACGCGCGAGGAGATGTTCCCCGGGATGCCCTGCCTCGATTGTCACCAGAACCCCGCGAAGTACAACATGGACGAGGGCGCAGATGAGGTCTTCTCGATTGCCGGGACGATCTTCCCGAGTGGCCACGAGCCCGACCTCTGCGCTGGCCTCGATGGTGACAGCGTCACCGACGTACTGATTCGGATCGAGGACGCGAACGGCAACGTCTTCGACTTAAAGCCGAATGCGGCTGGTAACTTCCTGCGCAAAGCGAGCGTGGCCATGCCTTATGCGGCCAAGGTCGTGAGCGCGAGCGGCGAGCGCGCCATGAGCTACAAGCCTTCAACGGGCGACTGCAACCTCTGTCACACAGCAGAAGGCTCGAACGGTGGGGACCCGAACTCGGCGGTGGCGCCGGGCCGAATCGTGGTGCCGCTCGCGCCCTGAAAGTCGGCAGCTCAGTCGCGCACCACGACGCGTGTCGGTGGTCCGCGATCCTCGGTTGAACGAACCCCGTGCCAGTCTTTCGGCAGCGGTGGATCCGTCCATTCGAATACCCACTTCGAGTCTTTGGGCGAGAGGTTGACGCAACCGCCGCTCTTCAGCTCACCAAAGGCGTCATGCCAATAGGCGCCGTGCAGCGCGTGAGGACCGTGGAAGTTCTGCACGTACTGCACCTCGGAGTGCACGATGTTCGAATCGCTGCTCGATACCATGGTGGCCCAGCGAAACTTGCCATCGACGCGAAAAGTGCCAGTCGGAGTCGAGGCCGTCGAGACAGGATCGCGACCGGGGATGGGCGTTCCGCCGCGGCCAGGCGAGATCAGCGTAGCAAACACTGGCGTCTCGTTCTCGTACGCGACGAGCGTCCCACCGAACACCGACACGTCGAGCCAGGTTTTGCGGGTCTGCACCGCTTCGGTCTTTTTGTAAGGTACTTCAGCGCGTTTCCGCGCGATCGCAGCGTCCGCTTCGCGCAGCCACAGGTCCGAGTCGCGCACCTTGAGATAGGCGATCGTTTCGTGGACCTTGCGCTCCTCCGAAAGCATCACGTGCGACAGCCGGGGAAAGCTCGTACCTGTCTCTTGGAACGTCTCTCCGATCCAGCGGTATTGCGGACGATCCTTCTTTCGGATGAAGGCGATCGGAAGTTGGATTTTCTCGCTGAGTACAACCCCCTCAAATTCGGAACGCGGGTAGGGCCGTACGCGGTCTTTGGGCACCCAGGCGTGGTCGCTGGTGTAGAGCCAGGTCCGCCCATTGGCGTCGTCATAAGCCTTCGACCATGCCACGGTGGAACCGCGGATCACCCGGGGGCGCGCCTCCCGCACCAAGCCGCCGAACGAGGGCAGGCTGGGTAGCGACACTCCGGCAGGCTTCAAGTCTAGCAACGCGTAAAGCGGGTCACTCGCGTCGGACTTCGCCTCACGCAGCGCAGCGATCTTGGTTTGATGCTGTTCGAAGTCCCACTCCTGTTTGCGTTGTTGAGCGAGCGAGGGTGGTTGCTCAAAACGCGGAGTGCCCAACGATTCGCCGTAGTCGTAGGGGAAGGGGTTGTTTTCGAGGCCAGCGTGGGTGCGTAGCGCGACGTATTCGGGGTCGTTGGGATCGAGCGTAGTCTCTGCGCCCAGACAGACGTAGCCGTCGGGCTCGACGCGGTACCATTCTTGGCAGCCGGGTCCGATCATCTTCGCCGTCTCGCGTGAGCCGCCATACAAACGAACCGAGCCGCCAAGCGTCAGGTAACCAACCCAACCTCGACCGCTTTGCGGCGCTCGTTGAATCCACACGAAGCGAGCTTTGGCGTAGATGCGGTCTCCCGCCTCGGCAGGAGCTGGTTCCGCCGCTGGGGCTGCGCTTGCGGCCGGGACGGCTTTCGCCGAGATCGACGCGGATGCGCTGACCACAGCCGTGGGGAGCGACGCACTCGACGAGGCCGCTTCACGGCTGGAGGGAGCGTCTCCTGGCGGATTCTCCGAGCCGCGCTCGGCCTCGCTAGCGCAGGCGGTCGCGAGCGCGCCGATCGCCAGCCAGAATCGGAAGAGGGGCCTCAAACTGCTCATGTTCGCGCTTGCCGGCCCCAGCATGGCACGCCAGCCCAACGAACCCAAGTTGCCCGCGAACGCAAACAGCGGATGAGCATTGATCCACGGCCAGGTCTTTGGGAGAACACACCGACATGGACTTCGAGCTGAGCGACACCCAGGCCCTGGTTCGGGACACGACCCGCGACTTCGTTCAAAAGCGGCTGATGCCGGTCGCCGCCGAGCTCGATCAGAAAGAGCGCTTTCCGGCCGCTGAACTCAAGGCCCTCGCCGAACTCGGCATGATGGGGGTCAATATCCCGGAAGAGTTGGGGGGCTCTGCTGCCGGTGTGGTTGCCTATTCGCTCGCGATGACGGAGGTCGCGCGGGGCTGCGCTTCGACGGCCGTAACCATGGCGGTGACCAACATGGTCGGCGAAGTGATCGCTGCCTTCGGAAGCGAAGAACAACGCAGCAAATACGTGCCGAAGCTGACCTCAGGCGAATACGTCGCGGGCTCTTTTGCACTGAGTGAACCGGAGGCGGGGAGTGACCCCGGTTCGATGCGAACCACTGCGCGCCGCGATGGTGATTACTTCGTGCTCGACGGGCCCAAGCAGTGGATCACCAGCGGCGCGCACGCCGGCGTTTTCGTGGTGTGGGCGCGCACCGGAGAACAGTCTGCGGGTACGCGAGCGATCAGCTGTTTCCTGGTCGAGGGAGGTACGCCCGGCCTACGCATCGGCAAACACGAAGACAAGATGGGCATCCGCGCATCCAACACGGTCGCGCTCAGCTTCGAAGGTGTACGCATTCCCGCCTCCGCTCTGCTCGGTGAGTTGAACGGTGGTTTCAAGATCGCGATGATGGCGCTCGACGGTGGGCGCATCGGGATCGCCAGCCAAGCGATCGGTATCGCCACCGCTGCACTCGAGGAAGCCACCGCATACGCCAAAGACCGGCGTCAGTTTGGCCGACCGATCGGCGACTTCCAGGGCATTCAATGGCAACTCGCAGATTGTAAGACCGAGCTCGAGGCGGCCCGCGTCCTCGTGCTACGCGCGGCTTGGTTGAAAGAAAACGGCAGGCCTTTTTCGAAGGAGGCGGCGATGGCAAAGCTGTACGCCAGCGAGGCCTCCAATCGCATCGTGGACCGCTGTCTGCAGATTCACGGTGGCTACGGCTACGTGAAGGAGTTCCCAATCGAGCGGCACTATCGCGACGCGCGCGTCACCCGTATCTACGAGGGGACGAGCGAGGTGCAGCGGGTCGTAATTGCGCGCCAGGTCACCGCTGCCAAGTGAGTGACAAGTCGGCGGCAGCGAGCTTCAGGAGCATCTCATGAGCTTGTGTTGGGTGGTAACCGGAGCCAACCGTGGCATCGGGCTCGAGTTCGCAAAGCAGCTCATTGCGCGTGGTGATCGCGTGATCGCAACCGTGCGCGACGCGAAGCGCGCCGGTGCGCTTCGTGATATGGCGCAGGCAGCTGCTGGTACCCTCGAGATCTTCGCCTGCGATACAGCAAGCGATAGCGGCGTCGAGTCGTTCTGCCGCGCGGTCGGTGAGCGCGCGGTCGACGTCCTGATCAACAATGCCGGCGTGATCGGAAGTATGACCAGCCTCGAGGAGCTGGACTTTGCTGACATCACGCACACCTTCGACGTGAACGCGCTCGGACCCTTGCGCGTGACACGCGGCCTCCTAGGGGCGCTCGAACGGTCCGCTACCCGACGCGTCGTTTCGATCTCGAGCGGCATGGGCTCGATCGCTGACAACGCCAACGGCGGCGCCTATGGCTACCGTTTGTCGAAGGCCGCTCTCAACATGGCCAATCGTTCGATGAGCGTCGACCTCCGCGAGCGCGGCTTCACCTGCGTCGTGCTCAATCCAGGCTGGGTTCAAACCGACATGGGCGGCTCGCAGGCTCCGCTGCCGGTGGACCGCTCGGTGCGCAGCATGCTCGACCTGATCGACAGACTCACCCCGCAGGACAACGGCCGCTTCTTGAACGTGACCGGTAACGACTTTCCCTGGTGAGCCAGGACGACGGCGTAAATTAGTGTTGCGAAAGCGGCGCTGGATTGCGCCACACGCTAGGCTTCTCGGGTGAAGAAGATCATCAAAGAGATCCTGACGCTCGCGTGGAAAGTCCTCCGCTCCTACGTGTGGAAGTGGATTCGGCCTCGCTTGGTCAAGTACTTGGTGCTCGCCGTGATGGCGCTTGCAGCGCTCGCGGTGGTTGGTTTCTTTGTGGCCGCGAGCTGCTGAACGTGGCGTGCGCAGGGCTAGCGAGTTCGCCCAGGCGAACTCGCGCTAGCGAGTGAACGTGAGCTTGGCCGCGAAGCTGCCTGGCGAGTTGAGCTTCACGCTCGCGAGCCCGTCTTTCACGCAGCGCGCGGCCTTCTCACTGAATTCGTCTTCGCCCGACACGCCGACACTGGCGATGCTGCCGTCGGTCTCGACGATCACGGTGGCGGTCAGTGGAGCCGCTTTGGCGGCCGCCTGACATTCGGCGAGCACCGACTTCGCTGCACCGAGGTTCTTCCCTGCGTCGGCTTCGCTCCAGGCAACCGGCGGCCTTACGCCCGAAGGCGGGTCAAAGTCGAACTGGTTCTCCGCGATACCGACCTTGCCCCCGATGGCGCCAGGCCAGGATTGCGCGCGCAGCACGCCGAGCATGCAGTCTTCGGTAGCGCGGTCTCCCAGCGTGGACTTCTTCAAGAAGGACTTCACCACGCTGCCCGACGTATCCACGTGAATCACGACTCGGGCAGTGCCGCTGACTGCGGGCAACTTGCTCTTCGTCATGCACGCCACGAGCCCGTCGTTCGCGCGACCGAAGACCTCGTTGACGCGCGATTCATTGAGCGCTCCAACCTCCGCCTCCATCGAGAGCCCCTCTCCAGGGGAGCGGCGCTTACTCGGACCCGTAGCTTCAGGATCCTCGGCTGGTTGGTTGGCCGAGCTGGCGCAGCCCAAGAACGAAAGTGCGAGGAACAAGCTGCGAAGACCGTGCATACAACCTCAATACGACGAACTTCAGCCGCGCAGCAACGAGTTCGCCACGACGACCCGCTGGATCTCGCTGGTTCCCTCGTAGATCTCGGTGATGCGTGCGTCGCGGTAGTGGCGCTCCACTGCGTACTCCGTGCTGTAGCCGTACCCACCGTGGATCTGGATCGCCTTGTGCGTGACCCGCGTCGCCATCTCCGATGCAAACAGCTTGGCCATCGATGCCTCTGCCGTGTGCTTCTTCCCTCGATCTTTGGTGCTCGCCGCCGAGAGCACCAACAGCCGCGCGGCCTCCAACTCGGTCGCCATGTCGGCCAGCATGAACTGAATGGCTTGGTGGTTGAGGATGGGCCCACCGAACGACTGTCGCTCTTTGGCGTAGGTGCAGGCCGCGTCGAAGGCGGCTTGTGCGATGCCCACGGCCTGGGCCGCAATTCCAATGCGGCCGCCGTCGAGCGTGGCCATCGCGATCTTGAAGCCCCCGCCGACCTCGCCGAGCACGTTCTCCTTCGGGATGCGGACGTTGTCGAAAAAGATGGTCGCCGAATGGGCAGCGTGGATGCCGAGCTTGTGGTCGGGCGCCGCTACCGAAAATCCGGGCATACCTCGTTGCACGATCAGGGCCGTGTGCTTCGGCTTGACCGGATCGGCGGTGGAGATGGCGAAGACCACGATGTACTCGGCATGCGGCCCGTTGGTGATCCAGTTCTTGGCGCCGTTGACGATGAAGCTACCGTCCGGCTGCTGCTCGGCGAGGGTCTTCATCGTGCGAGCGTCGGAGCCGCTCGACGGCTCGGTTAGGCCAAACGCGCCGAGCACTTTGCCGCTAGCGACGTCGCTCAGAATGCGCGCCTTTTGTTCGTCGGTGCCGAACTTGTAAAGCGGGTCACAGAAGAGCGAGTTGTTGACGCTCATGATCACACCGCAGGAAGCGCAGGCGCGGGAGATCTCCTCCACCACACTCGCGTAGGCGACCGCGCTCAGCCCGGAGCCGCCGTACTCTGTTGGGATGCACATGCCGAGGAAGCCGAGCTCGGCGAGCTGAGCGACGATCTCGCTCGGCCAACGCGCTGACTTGTCCAGCTCGGCTGCCTTGGGCTCGATCTCGCGGCGAGCGAAATCACGAGCGCTGTTCTTGACCAGAATTTCGTCTTCGGTGAGGTCGAGTTCCATACGGGATCTGGGCTAGTTGCTGAGCAATCGTAGGATGACGATGGCCAGGCCAACGACAAGGCCTCCTACCACGAGCGCGAGCAAGACGAACCCGAACTTCCGCCGTCTCCGAATCTTTGCCAGGCTTTGCTGGTGCTCCGCAAATGCGCGCGAAGCGTGAAAGCTCTTGGGCGCCTCATACGGATCCAGTTTGAGCCGAATTACAGGCGAATCACCAGACTCTGGGGGCTTTGAGTCCGCCGTGCGAGCCGGGGCTGCGACGCCGCCCGGTTCTTTGCTAGAGCTGCCTTGTGGATTCACAGACTGCAAGCAAGCCTATCAGAATCGTTAACGTCGTGTGTGCCGGCCCCGAGCATCGCGACGCACTCGTGGCGGGCAACGCAGCAATGGCGCTGGAAACCGAGGGCAAGCAGCTCGACGTTGCGGTCCTACGGCGGGGAGTCGAGCGTGTGCTGGAGGACCCTTCCAAAGGCTTCTACCTCGTGGCGCTCGATTCCGCCGGCGAAGTCCTCGGACAGCTGATGATCACCTTCGAGTGGAGCGACTGGCGCGCCGGCGACATCTATTGGATACAGTCGGTCTTTGTCGTTCCAGCGGCGCGACGAAGCGGTGTGTATCGAGCGCTCCATAGCCATGTGCGGACCCTCGCTCGCGCGCACGGTAACGTAGTTGCGATACGGCTCTACGTTGAGCGGCACAACACCGCCGCCATTGCGTCCTACAAGCAGGTGGGAATGAAACCATCAATCTATGAACTCATGGAACAGGAAGACATTTGACGCTACGCACGGTAGCCTTGTGGGCTCGTTGTTGGGCAGTCCGTTACCGCTGAGGTCGACATGTCTTTCGCCATCCTGCTGCTGATCCCGATTGTCGCGCTCTACGGGTGGTCGTGGATCCTGTTCGCGTTCGTGACGCCGCCGTACTTCTTGACGGGGCTCTACTATCCGCCGTCGTTGCTCTATTTCATGGGCAATCGCACGGCGATGGTCTTCATGGGCATTCTGCTAGGCGTGATCGCTCCGCTGCTCTTATCGATGTTCGCGTTGTAGTCCGGCTTGCCAGCCGGCCTCAGTTGCTCGAACATTCGGCCATGCTTTGTCGCAACACCGTCCTTTCTGCTTTGCTCGCGCTGACTGCTTGTAGCGCTGATGTCACCGCTCCACCCGGCGACAGTGATGGTTCTGGGGGAACCACCACTCAGGGCGGTAGCGCCCAAGGCGCTGGCTCCCCGCAAGGTGGAGCTGCTCAGGGGGGCGCTGCGCAAGGCGGAGCCGCTGTTGGTGGTTCCTCACAAGGTGGCTTTGGTCAAGGCGGTGCCATCACCACCGGGCCCATGAACGCTTGTGAAACCGTGTGCGGCAACGTTGAGACTTGCTTCGGACTCAGCTGCCAGCAAGCGGGGATAGATTGCAATTCAGAGGCTGGCCAGTGCTTGGGTAATTGCCTGGTAGACGCCGACTGCATGGAGCTTGCGGCCGCTGCCCAAGGTAACTTTGACCCCGAAACTGGCGCCTGCGTGAATGCTTGTAACGGTATGGGGCAAGGCGGCGGCATGGGCCAAGGCGGCGGCATGGGTCAGGGCGGTGGCATGGGCCAAGGCGGCGGCGGCTCCCAATTTGCCTGCGGGCAATGCGTATTCCAAAACGGCTGCACCGGGCCTTGTCAGGGCAACCCGGATTGCCAAGGCTGGTTCGGCTGTGTCTCCAATTGTAACGATCCGCAATGCGTTACGGATTGCACCGCGCAGTTCCCACAAGCCGCAGACGAGGCCGCCGAGATCTTCGATTGTGCCTGCGTAAACTGTGAAAACGAGTGCGCCTCGACTTCCGACCCGTGCAATCAAGGCAGCGGAGCCGGAGGCGCGCCCTAACGCGATACCGCGCGAAGCGGCGGCTTCGCTGCAGTCGCGTTCGAGCAAGCGCGTCGGCGAAGGAGTTGCGAAGTGGCGGAAGACTGGACTGAGCGAGATCTGCTCGCGACCGAGGCGCGACTGCTCAGCGCGGATGCTCAGGCGGTCGCGGGTCAGACCTTTGGTCGGGTCGCCGAGGTGGAGGCTCTCGCGCGCGCGCTGGCTGCACGCAAAAGCACGGTGCTCCTCGGGCCTCCAGGTGTGGGTAAGTCCGCGGTGTTGCGTCGGCTGGTCCAGCTGATCGAGAAGCGGGCTTTCGCCGCGCTCGAGGGCGCGAGCGTCTACGAGATGGCCACCACAGGGTTGGTTTCCGGCACGCGCTACACCGGCATGCAAGAGGAGAAGATCGCGAGCCTCCTCCGCCACGCCGATCCTCGCCGGTTGCTCTTCATCTCCGACCTCTGGAACATCCCGATGGCCGGCTCGTATGAGAGCAATCCGCGAGGCATCTACGATCTCATGCGGCCCGGCATCGAGGCCGAGCGCTTGGTCTTGATCGGCGAGATGAGCCAGGGCCGCTGGGATCGCCTAACGCGGGAGTTCCCGCTGCTAGAAAGGGACTTCGCCACCATCTCGGTGGTGCCCCCGAGCGACGATGAGACGCGCTCGCTGCTGCAGCGGATTGCGGTGGAACTCGCCCCTGAACTCACCTTCGAGCGCGCTGCCATCGAGCGCATTTTCAGTTTGGCGCGCAAGTTCATGCCAACGCTCAGCTTTCCCGGCAAGGGTGTGGACCTTCTGCGAAAGGTGATTCAGGTCCATCGAGGGCTGGGTGAAAAGGCGAACCCGGTGCCGGTCGATGAGAGCGCCGTTGAGCGCTTGTTCTCTCGTGAGACTGGGCTTCCTGAGCACGTGGTATCGCCCAATACCAGCGTTGACTACGAGGCTACGCAGGCCTTCCTCGCCGAACGCGTGTTGGGCCAGGACGACGCCGTTCGCGCCGTATCTGACGTTCTGGCGCTGTACAAGACAGGGCTCTCCAACCCGGATCGCCCGGCGGGCGTATTCCTCTTGGTTGGCCCAACTGGCGTCGGCAAGACCGAACTCGCGAAGGCTACTGCGGAGTTCGTATTCGGCAGTCGCGAGCGGATCTTTCGCATCGACCTCTCCGAGTACAAGGACTTTCACTCGTTTGAGAAGCTGATCGGCGACCCCAAGAAGGGCACCGCTGGATTGCTCACCGACCACGTGCGCAAAAATCCGTTCACGGTCATTTTGCTCGACGAGTTTGAGAAAGGGCACCCCAACCTCGCCGATCTGTTTTTGCAGGTCTTCGACGACGCCCGGCTCACTGACGCGTTTGGTGAAACGGTAGGCTTTCACCACGCACTCATCTTCCTGACCAGCAACGTTGGTAGCGACATGGCGGCGGTCGAGAGCGGCATCGGTTTCGTCGGGGAGCGCCACTCTGCTGCGGAGCTGCTGGAACAACGCGCCCGTAAGAGTCTGGAAGCGCACTATCGCCCCGAGTTCCTCAATCGTCTGGATCGGGTCCTGGTGATGAAGCCACTCTCTCAGTTGGATCTCAGCCGCATCGCGCGTCGCGAGCTTGGCCGCGTGGTGCGGCGCGATGGCTTCGTCGAACGGGATTTGCTGCTGGAAGTGGAGGACTCCGTGGTGGAGCTCTTGGTCGAGCGTGGCACCGATCCGAAGTATGGCGCCCGCCCGCTGAAGCGTGCGATCGAGGAGATCATCATGATCCCGCTAGCGCGGGCCTTGATGCGGCCGGGCTGGCGTCGCTTTCAGATCCTCCGGGTTTCGCGCGCGCCGCAGCGCAACGAGGACGCTCCCAAAGCGGATTGGGTGACGGTGTCCTTCGAGACGACAGAGGCCTCGATTCGGTTGTCGAACCTCGACCGGAGAGAGCGAGTCAGCGATGGTGCCGGGGGTACAGTCTCCCTCTCGGTCGCTGATATTCGTGCCCAGCTAGCGGACGCGTTCATTGAGATCGGGACGCTCGAACAGACCGTCAATGTCGCTAAGTTGAAGGAGGAATTGCAATCGCTCGATCAGCAATCCAGCTCCCCGGCGTTTTGGGAGGCGGCCTTCGGAGATACCAGTGTAATTGCGCGGAGACATCGCCTTACCGTCGAGGTCCGCCGACTCGAGTCGTTGCACCGTGAACTCCTTGCGGTGCATGAGCTGGCGGAGGCGTCGTTCGTTGAGGCCGATGACTCGGTGGCCCGTGAGTTGATGAACTCGTTTGCACGCTTCGCGCCGCGGCTGCGTCGCGCGCAGCGTGAGCTGCTCAAGTTTGAAGACGTCGACAGCGCCGATGCGGAACTCTTGATTACGCCGGTCGGGGAGGAACTCGGGGCTCGCGAATGGGCGGCCAAGCTCGCCGATATGTACGAAGCCTGGGCCCGCTCGGTGGGCTATGAGGTGCGACGCAGCGAGCATGAGAACGTCCTCAAGGTGGTCGTGATGGGGCCGTACGCGCACGGGTATCTGCGCGGTGAGACGGGGGGACATCGCGTGGTGCGCCCGCACGACGAACGGGGGCCGCGACGCAGTGAGGCGCATCTCGCGCGCGTACGCGTCACGCCACCCGGGGAAGAGACTCAGGAGGAGCTGCGGCTCGATGACCTCGATCCCATTCGCACCTACGACACGCGGCATTCTCACGGCGTTCGCGACCGTGTTACACGTCATTCCGACGGCGATACGAAGCGCGTCTTGATGGGGCGTATCAGCACCTTTCTTGAGGCCCATATCGATCAACGCTAGCGCCAACGCTTTGACGAGCCGTCAGTCGGCTGGGGCTCCGCCACCCAGGTGCTAAGCAAAGTGCCGTGCGTCAGCAACGTTATGGATTGGCACGGCGTCTGCTTTCAATGCGGTAAATGACGGACGCGACGGGCCTTCACCTTGGCTTCGATTGGAGTGTTGCGCCGCCTCCGCCGAAACCGTTCGCTGCTCGCATCGTGGATACGACCTTGGGAGAGTGGCTCCACGGGACACCCAATGCGAAGCTCGACGATCGTTGTTTAGCGCTGCTGCACTGCACCGCCTCGATCGGTGTCGTGCACATTGGCCTTGGACGTTTGGAGGCTAGGCCGCCGGAACTGCTTGGCAAGCTTGTGCGAGAGGTCGCCCGCACGAAAGCAGAGATGCAGGTTGTTTGCCCCTGTGAACTCCTCGCTACTTTGCTACCGAGCGCCGACGGGCTCTCGGCTCAGAGCGGACGCCCCCTCGAGCTGGGTGTCGAGTTTGCGTCGCCACGACTGCGCGCGAAGACGGATGGCTGGCAGTTGCATGAATTCTTGGACTACGTCCAAACAGGCGTGGATGCGGCCGTTTCGGCTGGATTTTTCGTCAATTGTATCATCGAGGATGCCGCTCAAACAGCGCCGGACGTGCTCGCTGCCCTGCTGCTCGTTGCTGCAGAAGCGGGCGTCTCGCGCATCACCCTCTCCGACCGGCGCGGGAACGCGGCCCCTGCGGCTGTGGCAGGGCTGATTCCGTTTGCGCGCTCCGTGCTACTCGCACGCCGCTTTGCGCATGTGCCGGTCGAGTGGGATGGATATAGCGTTAAAGGCGTAGCAGTGGAGAACGCGCTCGTGGCCCTCTCGGGCGGCGCGGAGCGTGTGGTGGCCGCGGCGTTGGGGGCGGGGCAACAAGGGGCGAGTCGGGCACCCGTCGAGTCGATCGTGTTGCAGGATTTCTCCACGACCTCTGGCGACAATCTCCTCCGTGTACGCCAATACGCCCAAGCCGCGAGCAAGCTGCTCCGCTTGGGAACGCAGGCGACACAACGCGCAGCCAAGCCGCCTCAGCCGAGCGGGCTGGCCGCCAACTGATGAAGGTCTTGTTAATGTTACTGTCGAAGGGTCAGTAGTTAACGCTCATTGGGATTTGCTTGGCGGCATTGTGCGAAGGTCGAGCGCCCTGATGAGCAATGAGCGTCCCAACGATCCGCTTCTCGAGCGACTCTTGAATAAGGCTGAGGCGCTCGATGTTGCTTCAGCTGCTGCAGGCGAGGCCCTGCCGATTGCCCAAGCGCTTACTGCGCGCCGTCGGATACCACGCTTGCCCGAGCGCTATCTCGATGAAGGTCGGCTCGGGGCTGGCGGAATGGGGGAGGTTCGCCTCGTTCGGGACGTTGCGCTTCGTCGCAGCGTGGCGATGAAAATCTTGAGCCCCGCCTCCAGCGCCTCGCCTTTGAGCGTTCAAACCTTCGTCGAGGAGGCGCGTACGGTAGGGCAGCTCGAGCACCCGCATATCCCGCCAGTCTATGAACTCGGTGCGGATCAGGCCGGCGTGGCTTACTTCTCGATGAAGGTGGTCAAGGGCGTCACGCTCTGGGAGCGTATGCGCAAGCCAGACTGGGCCCCGGGCTCAGCGGAGCGGCTCAAAGACGGTATCGAAGTGTTGCTCAAGGTCTGCGATGCGCTCGCCTTTGCGCACAGCCGCGGAGTCATTCATCGCGACGTAAAATCGGACAATATCATGATAGGCGACTACGGCGAGGTCTTCCTAATGGATTGGGGGCTCGCTAGGGTTCAACGCGACGCTACCAAGTTGGATGTCCCGCGCCCGGCCGGAAGCCCGCTCGACCGCGTGGTGGAAGGCGTCCTTGGCACGATGGCTTACATGCCGCCCGAGCAAGCGACTCCCGGCGCAATCGTCGACCAGCGTTCGGATGTGTTCGGTGTTGGCGCGGTGCTTTACGAGCTCGTCACGGGGCAATACCTCTATCCCGGGCATGATGAGGAGGCGGTGCTAGAGCAGGTTAGAGCCTGTGCTTTCAAGCACCCGCTGGCCGCTGCTCCTGACGTCTTCATTCCGCGACAGATCGTTGGGGTCGTGCTCAAGGCCCTGGCTCGCGAGCCGGGTGAGCGCTACTCGAATGTCACCGCGCTCAAGCAAGATCTTCAGCGCTTTCTCCACGGTGGTCTCTATTTGCCGAGAGTCGTCTTCGCGGCTGGCGAAGTAATCATTCAGGAAGGCGATGAAAGTGACTCCGCCTACATTGTTATGCGCGGCGAGTGTGAAGCGTACAAGCTCGTCAACGGAGAGCGCCGCGTGCTTCGCCGGATGGGCCCGCGGTCTGTGTTTGGTGAGGCTGCAGTGGTATCGAATCTGCCGCGCACGGCCTCCGTCGTGGCGGTCACCGAGGTGACGCTATTGCGTCTATCGCAGCAGACGATCGAGGATGGACTCAGCGGAGATCGCTGGGAGAACCTGCTGGTACAGACGCTGATTCAGCGTTTTCGGGAGGTCGAGGCGCGCCTTGCGGACGTTGAAGGTTCTCGGGAATGACCGGCTGACAACGTAGCTCCACGGTTTGCCCCGGCATGAGCTCGAGCTGCGGCAGCGCGAAGGCCAGTCGCTCTGTCTTATGCCGACAGGTCACAAGGTGGGGCCCGGGATCTGTGTGGCGGTGGGACCCCGCTGCTTCGTCGGAGAGCAGCGCTCCGTCAAGCGCCACGTCCCATTCCGCACTATCCAGTATACGAATGACGCTTACCTGGGATGACGCGGTTCCGAGCTGCTCCTTCGCTTGTTGGAGCAGCTTGGCGACCTTCTCCGGCTCACGCGAGCCTCGCAGTTGCTGCAGTTGAAGCAAGTACGTCTCAGCTCGTGCGTACTCAGCGCGCTGCATTGCACAGCGGCCAAGCTCTAGGAGCATTCTGGGCTGTCCGCTCGCCGACCAAACACGCTGGAATAGCCCGCACGCCTGCTCGAGGTCCGAGGCAGCAGCTGAGCGCGAAAGCTCCATGGCGCTGCGGGCGATGGCCAGCTGCTCTGGGCTCGGCTGTTGCTCGGGCCAATCCCAAGGCTCGACTTGGTGGAGCTCACAACGCCCGGTGGCGCGCTCCGTTCCGTAAGGGCACGGGCTATTCGTTATCTGGGTACATTCTTGGAGGTCTGGCCGCGGTGACGGCTCGGCTGGAGCGAACCCTGGACCGCACTCTCGCTGCTGAATGAAACCACAAGAAGAGGGCGTCGGAATCGCAGGTTCAGGCTGCGAGGCGGAACATCCAACGGCAAGAACGATGAGCCCATGAGAACGCAACCCCACGCCGACATCATCGACGCTTGGGGGCGGCAATGACAATGGTGAGACGGCTGATTGACCGCGGATGCTGACCGGGTGATCGATAGCCAATGACCAGCTTGAATCCCCAACGTGTGCTCGTCGCCGTGGACCGTACGCAGGTCTCTCTCGACGCCGTGCGTGCCGGGCTCGCTTTGGCAGCAGCCTCCCAGGCGAAGGTTGGCTTCGTTTGTGTGGTGCCAGACGAAGACACGACACCCGAAGCTGAACTCGTGCCGCAGCTACGTGCAGAGCTTTCTCCGGAAGCCGCTGCCTTCAAAGCCTCGTTCGAGTTGTTCATTCTGCGGGGCGAGGTCGTCGATTCAATCCTCGATCAGGCAAAGGAGTGGTCTGCCGAGCTTTTGATCGTAGGCAGTCGTGGGCTGCGTGGTATCGAGCGGATGCTCCTTGGTAGCGTTGCTGAGGCAGTGGTTCGGCGCGCAACCATGCCGGTGTTGGTGGTGCGGGCGCCACTAACGCCAGGGCTGGTCATGAGTGCCTGCGATCTCGGCGAGTCCACCGAATCGGTGATTCGTTGGTCGGCGCAGTTCGCCCGTTGGCTCGACGGAACAATGTTGGCCTTCCACTCGCTGCAAGGCGGTATGGGCGACGCTGCAGTGGTCGCGACGGCGATCTTCGGCGGCGCCGTACCGGCGCAACCCGATGTCGAAACCACCGAGGGCTTGCGGACGCTTGCGCGCGCTTCGATCGAGGTTGCGCTCGCGGCGGCGGGCGCAACCGCGGAGGTCGAGGTGTTCATCGGTGATGCGGCAGAGTCGGTTGCCCAGCGAGCCCAGGAGCTGGGAGCCGTGCTGCTGGTGACCGGGAGCCACGGCCGCAAAGGGCTCGCGCGGCTGGTGCTAGGCAGCGTGGCGGAAACGCTGGTACGAACCGCGCCTTGCTCGGTGCTCGTCGCGCGCTGAGGCTCTCACTTCGCGGGGCTGCCGTGCCACACCCAGATGGTATTGCCGTCCGTCGTTGAGAGCTGCACGTACAACGTGTCACCACTCTTGATGAAGGATGGCAGGCTCGCCCCCTTCGGGAGCGCTACGGTCTGTGCGCGCGTTGCGCCGGGCGCCAGCATCCAAAGCCGCGGGTAGCCGAACATGAAGAGGGTGCCATCGGAAGCCTCAACCACGTTGGAGACCACGTCATCGGTGCAATCGAGGTCCTGCTCGTCGTCCGAGGCCAGCGCACAGTCCATCTCGAGCCGCTCCCACGCTTGGCCGCGGCGCCGGAAGCTAACACCTCCATTGAGGGCGTAGAGCGTCTGGTCGCGGGTCAAAAAGCTGGTCAGCGCCTTTGGGGGATCGGGCGGTGTCACGTCGGACCACTTTGGCTCCCGGCTATCTGTCCCAGGGGAGATCGAAAAAAGCGCCATATAAGCGCGCTCCCGCGTCGTCGGCGTTGATACCTGGGTGGAGACGAACGTGCCTTCCTGGCTCTCGGTCACCTGGACGAAGGTGAACTCCGCAAGGGGGGCTGCGTTCGGCAGGGTCACCACGTGGCTACCTCCGCCCTTCCAATGCTCGACCGCCAGCGTCCCAACGTTGAAGCGTGGGCTCACGCTTTGGAAGGGTGGGGCGACTCCCATCAGCTTACCGATGTCGAGCGGGTCCGAACCTTGATTGCATACTAAGCCGAAGCCGAGCAAGCTCCCGTCGGGCAGATAGTGCAATAGCGGGTGGCCCAGCAGTTGGTATTTACAACCATTACGACCAGCCGTGGGGCGCGGTAACTGCTCACCCTTCTGCAACTTACCCAGGGCTCGAAAGCGAAATCCAGCTTCTGCTGTAGTGTCGTCAGGGTCATTGGCCTCCTCAAGAAACAGATTGCCTTTGGGTGAGCGTATCGGCGGGGAGATCACTCCGGTAGTGACCCAGTCCTCCTGTTGCGCCTCATTGCCGACCAGCTTCTTGTTCTCGGGCCGAAACTTGCCAGGCTTGCCCTTCACTCGAGCCGCATAGATTGTGCTCGGCGTGTACACCTCGAAGGAGAGCGACTGCAGTGTCCCCGAGATGGAGGAGACCCAGAATGGGAGGGGATAGTCCGGGTCAGGTGATCGCAGCCCTTCGAAGAATCCAGGCAGTGGGACCACCTCGCGACCCTTGAGCAGGAAGGCGTCTTGCGCCGGTGAGGTGAGCACGAGCAGTCCCTCGGCCACGGGGTGAGTCACAAGGTCAATCGGCTCGCTTCCTTGATCGTGCCGCTTCGGCGGTACGAGTTCCTCGAAGGGAAAGGGGACCGCGCTCGGCTTGGCTGCGCCTAACGTCGTGCTCGGTAGCGCGGAAGCTTGGGGGACGCTCGAACTCGGCTGCGGCAAGGGCAGTCGCCTTGGTTCGTGTGCTTCTCGACTGCAGGCTTGCTGGCATAACCCGCCAATGAGCCAAATCAGAAAGGCGCAATGTCGGCGCGGTCTCATATTGTGCGGCAAACCCCTCGCTCGCATATCAGACAGCGAGCGATTCGCGAAGGGTGAACGTCGCACGCATAAAAGCGAGCCAGTTGCCATCCTGGCTCCCAGCTTTAGCGTAGCCGAATCCAAGTTCTTTCATTGACCGCAGCCGAAGTTTTCGCGACAACTTCGCGCTATGACGACTGCCGTAGCAGGGAACTCAGAGCAAGGCCGAGTCTTCGGCCATCCCGCAGGGCTATTCACGCTTTTCTTCGCCGAGATGTGGGAGCGCTTTTCCTACTATGGCATGCGGGCGCTGCTCATTTTTTACATGACAAAGGGGTTCCTCCGTTACACCGACGGAGAGGCCTATGCGGTCTACGGCGCCTACACCTCGCTAGTGTATATGACGCCCTACTTCGGCGGCATCATCGCAGACAGGCTGCTCGGTCGCCGGGTTGCCGTGATCCTCGGCGGCGTGCTCATGGGCATGGGCCACCTGTTGATGGGTCGAGAGACCAAATGGTCCTTCTTTATCGCTCTGGCGCTGCTGATCTGCGGTAACGGCTTCTTCAAGCCAAACATCTCCACCATCGTCGGCGGGCTGTATGGGCCTGAGGAGGGCGCCAAGAAAGATGGCGGCTTCACCATTTTTTACATGGGAATCAACCTTGGCGCTGCCATGTCGCCCATCCTTTGTGGCTACGTCGGTGAGACCTATGGTTGGCACTACGGCTTCGGTATTGCCACGATTGGTATGTTGATTGGCCTGGCCGTGTTTGCCGCGCCCACCAAGCTCGCACAAGCCTTGGTCCTGCTCGGAGCTGTCGCCGCAACCGGCGCCATGATGATGTTTCAAGACACGCTGATTCAGCTGCTTGTCCGCATCTTCGTAAGTATCTGTTTGCTGGTCGCTGCAGGCGTCGGCGCGGTCGCGCTGCAGCGTGGCGGCGTCCCTGCTAGTGCCGGAGGTCGGCCCGAGTCAGTGAAGACGTCTCCGCTCATGGGGCTGCTTTATTGCATTATCGGAACGGCCGCTGCCGTCGCACTATTCAGCTTTGCCGTTCAGCACAAGAACGAGACCTCCTACGGCCTCATCGCCGTAGGCTTGGTCGCGCTTGGCTACATCATCTTCGAGGCGGTGCGCAGCACGAAGGTCGAGGCCCAGCGGCTGGTCGTCGTGCTCGTGCTGATGTTCTTCAGCCTGCTGTTTTGGGCGTTCTTCGAGCAGGCCGGAAGCAGCATCTCAAACTTCACAGACCGTAACGTGGACCGCGTCAGCGCTGAGACCCGAGTGACCGCGGCGGAGGTCGGCAAGACCATCAAGTTCCGCGTCCCCGCGAGCCTGCCTGAGAAGTTCAAGGCGGAAGCCGAGATTGCTAAACTGCCAATGTTGGGCCAGGGCCAGCTTGGTTATGCGAATAGCAACGAGGAAGCCAACGCGCTGATTGAGACGACGGTGGTGCAAGACCTCCGTGCAGCCGGCGAAAAGAAGATGGCGGAAGCCTCCGAGGCCGAGAAGGCCGAGATGGCCACCAAGCTTGAAAAGTCGATCGAAGAGACCAAAGAGCAACTCGCCAAACAGCCGCTCTTCACCATGACCGAGCTTTCGGCGTTGCGCGCGGTCGCGGCAGACGGGGACAAGGCGACGTTGGCCAACATGACCGTGGCTTGGACTGTGACCGAGGCCAACGTAGGTATGCCGCTCTCCGATAGTGAACTACCGGCGTCGGAGTTCCAGTCGGCCAATGCGGTGTTTATCGTCATCTTCGGTCTGGTGTTCACTGCGATGTGGACCTGGCTTGCCTCGCGAAAGTTGGAGCCTTCGACCACTGTGAAGTTTGCGTTGGGTTTGCTTCAGCTCGGGCTAGGGTTCGTCGCGTTGTGGTGGGCGGCAGGGCACGCGGATGCACGCGGGATGACGAGCGTTACATGGCTGTTGCTGGCCTATCTGCTGCACACCACGGGCGAACTCTGTATTTCCCCGGTGGGCCTCTCCATGGTGACGAAGCTGTCGCCGGCCCGGATCGTTTCGACCGTGATGGGCGCCTGGTTCCTCGCTACCGCCTTCTCCAACGACCTTGCTGGTCGCATCGCCGCACTTACCGGCGTGTCGGGCGAGGAGGGGGAGCAGGCGATCATTCCTCCGCCTGGTGAGACCGTCGGGCTGTACGGCTCGGTGTTTGGGCAGATCGCCGTGATCGCGTGTATCTCGGCGGCTGTGTGCTTGGTGCTCTCCCCGCTCTTGACCAAGTGGATGCATCAAGACGAAAACGCGCCGAAGGACCGCGGGCACTGAGTTCTGCTCGCGACGAGTGCGTGAGAGAGCGCATGCAGGCTAAGCTGCCTGTATGCGCTCGTTCACTTTGTCGGCTTTGGCGTTGGCAGTCGGTGGACTTCTCAGTGGCTGTGATGGTTGCACGGAGCAGGCGGTTGGTCCGTGTGCCGCGTACGGTGAGGCGTGCGGCCAGGAATGCAGCGCCGATTCAGAATGCCCCTCGGGGCTTTACTGCGGTGACAGCGGCTGCAACGCCGATTGCCTGCCGAACGGCAACGATTGCCCCGGCGGCGGCGTGTGTGACTCCAAGGGGCGCTGTGGCGACGCCGAAAGTGGGGGCGGTGGTGCGGGCGCTAGCTCCGGCCAGTTCATGCCGACGGGCGGCGGAGGCAGCGGCGGCGACGGTGCCGGCGGCGGTTGTGCTGATATCACCCTGACCCTCGCACCAACCATTCCGACGGTGTTTCTGTTGATCGACCAATCGGGCAGCATGACCGAGAACTTCGGCGGCGGAACGCGTTGGGACGTTCTCTACTCCACGCTGATGGACCCTGCGACCGGCATCGTCCCAGCGCTCGAGGGCCAAGTGCGCTTCGGTCTCGCGCTCTACACCGGTCAAGGTGACGCCACCTGTCCGAATACCACGCAAGTTGGGATCGCCCTCAATAACTACGCAGCCATCGATGCCGTTTACAGTGCTGCAGGCCCCGTTGGAGACACGCCTACTGGGGACTCGATTGACGCGATTGTGCCGGTGCTGACGGCGGTCATGGAGGAAGGCCCCAAGGTGATCGTCTTGGCGACGGATGGTGAGCCCGATACCTGCGAGCAACCCAACCCGCAGAACGGCCAGGCGGAAGCCATTGCTGCAGCTCAGGCGGCCTTTGGTCAGGCCATCACGACGTACATTATTGCTGTTGGTGGCGACGTCAGCACTCAACACCAACAGGACATGGCCAACGCAGGCACCGGAAAGCCGCTCGACGGTAGCCAGGGCAACTCTCCGTACTATCCCGCCGGCAACCAACAAGCCTTGGTGGATGCTTTCAACGAGATCATCAACGGGGTTCGATCCTGTGTGTTGACGCTCAACGGCGCGGTGGACCCGGCTAAGGCAGGAGAGGGAAAGGTCTTCGTCGACGGGATGCTCGTCGGCTTCAACGACCCCAACGGTTGGAAGCTCAATTCCTCGACGGAGATTGAATTGGTGGGAATCGCTTGCGAGACGATTCAGACTGGTGAGCACACCGTCACCGCGACGTTCCCTTGTGGAGCCGTCATTCCCGAATAGAAAGCGCGCCTTACACGTCGCGCTGCGAAAGAGAAAGGACTCGCACCAGCGAATGGTGCGAGTCCTCGGTCGTAACGAACAGCCGAACAGCATCCGCCTTGGCGGAAGCCAACCCTCAGGCGAGCGCTTGGCCGATCAGCGTGCTTTGCTCAAGCAGATGTGCGGCGCGAGAGCCCGTCGCCGGGCTTGCGCTAGCCGCGCGCGCTACGCAGGAGAGAGGCATCCGCCCGTCGATGAGGTCGGGCAAACGCGCATTGATGAAGTACCAACCGCCGTAGTTCTTCGGCTCCTCTTGCACCCACACCAAGGGTGTCCCGGCCGGGAACTTCGCCAGTGCGTCCTTGAGCTCTGAGCCGAGCGGGTAGAGCTGCTCGAGGCGGAGGATTGCGACGTCCTTGATGCCGCGTGCCTCGCGCTCGAGTGCGAGATCGTAATAGACCTTGCCGCTGCACAGGAGAACCTTGCGCACGGTGGAAGCGCCCTCGAGGACATCCCCAATCACCGGTTGGAATTCGCCGTTGCACAGGTCTTCAACGGTTGAAACCGGGCGGTGAAGGCCAGCCGAGGTCGCCGCGACGCGCAGCAGGCTTTTGGGCGTCATGATCACCAATGGCTTGCGCCACGGCCTCACGACTTGCCGCCGAAGCGCGTGGAAGAGCTGCGCTGGCGTGGTGAGGTTGCAAACCTGGACGTTGTCTTCAGCGCTGTTCTGGAGGAAGCGCTCCATGCGAGCGCTGGAGTGCTCCGGCCCCTGGCCCTCGTAGCCGTGGGGCAAGAGCAGCGTCAGGCCGCTGAGCCGATGCCATTTGTCCTCACACGAGGTGAGGAACTGATCCACGATGACCTGCGCGCCATTGAGGAAGTCACCAAACTGCGCCTCCCAGATTACGAGCGCGTCGGGGTAGTCGAGGCTGTAGCCGAACTCGAAGCCGAGCACCCCCGCCTCTGACAGCGGGCTGTTCCAGGCATCGAAGCGCGCGTGCTCGCGGCAGACCGCAGCAAACGGTGAGTAGACCGAGCCGGTGTCGATGTCGTGGAGGACGGCGTGACGATGGCTGAAGGTGCCGCGTTGCACGTCCTGCCCGCTCAACCGCACAGAGTACCCCTCATGAAGCAGCGAAGCGTACGCAAGCGCTTCAGCGGCTCCCCAGTCGAACGCTTCCCCTTTGGTCAGCTTCTCGTGCCGTTGCTTGAGCGTCGGCAGTACCTTGGGGTGAACCTTGAAGCCCTCGGGGAAGGTTACCAATGACGTGGAAAGCGCCTCTAACGTCGACCGGTCCACCTTGGTCGGAACGCTGGGCGTCTCTGTCGACGGGCCGCCCTTGTAGGGCGTCCACACTCCGCCGAGCGTGTACTTGCCGATCACCCAGCCCTGCTCTTTCACAGCACGGAAGGCCTCTTCGAGTCGCGCCCGTTGCGCCTGCGCGATCGAAGTCGCGAGCTCCTCGGTGATGTGACCGAGGCCGCGCAGATGATCGATGTACATGCGACGTACCGTGGGCTTTTGGTCGATCAGCCTGTACATCGCCGGCTGGGTGTAACGCGGCTCGTCGCCCTCGTTATGGCCGTACTTGCGGTAGCAATAGACGTCGATCACGACGTCCTGCTTGAACTTCTGGCGGTAGTCCATCGCCAGCATGGCTACCTGCGCAACCGCCTCCGGATCTTCGCCGTTGACGTGGAACACCGGCACTTTGAGCATGCGCGTGATGTCGCTGGCGTAGCGCGTGGAGCGAGAATCTTCCGGATCGGTGGTGAAACCGACCTGGTTGTTCACGATCAGGTGGATGGTTCCGCCCGTCTTGTAGCCCGTCAAGCCGCAGAGATTGAGCGTCTCGGGAACGATCCCTTGGCCGATGAACGCTGCATCTCCGTGAATCAGCAGCGGCATCACGCGGTTCATCGCGTCCTCGCCCAGCTTGACCAGCGTGCCAGTCGCGCTCTGACGGCGCTCTTGCTTCGCTCGTACGCGGCCCTCGACGACCGGATTGACGAACTCGAGGTGGCTCGGGTTGAAGGTGAGCGTGAGGTGGATGTTCTTGCCACCCTCAGTCACGCGATCGGTCGAGTAGCCCAGGTGGTACTTGACGTCCCCGCGCCCAAGGTTGCCTTCCGCGTCACGGTCTTCAAACGCCGCGAAGATCTCCTGCAGGCTCTTGTCCATGATGTTGACGAGGACGTTGAGCCGACCGCGGTGAGCCATGCCGAGCACGATCTCCTCCACGCCGTTCTCCGCCGCCCGCTCGATCAGCAGGTCAACCAGGGCCATTGTGCTCTCGCCGCCCTCGAGGGAGAAGCGCTTGGTGCCCGCGCCGTACGAGCCGTGGATGAACTGCTCGAAGACCTCCGCCTCGGTGAGCTTCGAGAGGATACGGAGCTGTTGCGCCTTGGTGAGCTCGAGTCGGTTCTTGGTCGACTCCATTTGCTCGCGCAACCAACGCCGGGCTTCAGGATCCTCGATGTGGGTGAACTCCACGCCGATCGACCGGCAGTAGGTCTCACGGAGCTTCTCCAGCAGCTCTCGAAGGAGCATCGTCGACGGCCCCGGGAAATCAACCGTCGGCACGGAGCGCGAGAGCGCGTCCTCGCTCAGGCCGAAGTTGGAAAGCTCCAGCTCTGGATGGCTTGCCGACGGCTGCGAGAGCGGATTCACGTTGGCGTAAAGGTGCCCTCGAACACGGAAGGCGTTCAGCAGCTGGTAGACGCGCGCGTGCAACGCAGCGTCGGAGCTGGCTGCGTCCAGCGCGCCCCGCACCGGCGCGACCGATGCTTCCGGCGTTACCGAGATTTTAGGCGCTACTGCCGCGATCTCGAAGGTTCGGTCGAGCGCAGCGACCACCTCGGTATGGCCGTTCTTGCCATTCGCCGCGGCGAGAGCCTGCGCCGCGTGACCGTTGCGCCGCACACGGCCAACTCGCTCGTCGAAGAAGGCGCGCCACGAGGCGTCCACCGACTCAGGGTTGTCGAGATATTGACCGTAGAGCTCTTCAACGAGCCCGGAGTTGATGCCGAAATTCAGGTCAGCCATGGGGGTAGCGCCGATGCGAAAAGGGACCGCGGGCATAACGCGCCTACGGTCCGATCGAAAGGGTTGTGAAGGTCAAAAGGTGACTTGGAGATTTGCGCCCTGGGCGGTGGGCACGAGCGTGACGCCCGTGGACTCGTCGAGTACTTCGAGTTCTGCCACGTCGTTGCGCCGGTAGACTGGTCGTTTGAGGACGAACCCCCCGAGCATGAGGCCGAATCCCGTGGCTTGCACCGCGGTAATGATGGTCATGCCCGCAAAGGTTGCGCGACCGTCGTCACTCTCAATGCCTTTCGCAATCGGGGACCAGATCACTGGCCCGACAAGTGGCACCATCAACAAAAGCGCCTCGTCGTACTCGTTGTCGCCTCCAGCGTAGAGGCCGCCACCGACGAGGGCAGTAATCGCGTGGGAAATGGAAAAGATGATGGTCCCGGAAAGCCAGAGCGGCTTTCGTGCTTCACGGGCCATTCGGTAGCCCACAGGCGGTGCTTCGCGCGGATCGAGCACGGGAAAAGAACGGGGGAAGCGGCCAGGTTGTTCCAGGTAACCCGGTGGCATGACCACGACATCCGGCGCTGGTGCTGCTTGCCATCCGTTGTTCCAACCTTGATTGGGAACTGCCGGCATCGGCTGCGGTTGGCCCGGTTGGACGACAACCGGTTGGGCCACGGGCGGTTGCATTGGCGCGGAGGGAGCCTGCGGTTGCACCGGCACCGGTGCACTCGGAGCGGGTGGTGGTGTCATCGGCGCAGGCGGTGGTGCCGCTTGCGAGACGGCCGTTCCGGCTGGGAGCAGTAGAGCGAGAGAGAGTGCAAAGGTCTTCATCGGTTCGCTCAAAAATCGATTGCCATGGAGCCGGCGCCCAAGCCAACGGAGGCGCGAAGCCGCGGGGCGGCTGCCTCGTCCTCCAGCGGGATACCCGTTGGCAGTCTGCGAAGCCAGGTGTCACGCTCGAAGGCCGAAACGAGTGCCATCGCAAGCCCTGCTGCTTGGCCAATCCCGTCCAACACGAGCAAGTAGCTCGCGGTTCCGTCGGTCTCAGCGGTGCCGATGCTGATAAAGGGCCCGGCGACCGGAACGAACAGGGGGGCCAACTCGGTGTCACCAGCGAACACTGCGATATAGGCGGCCACTGAGCTACCGAGATAGAGCGAGCCCAGCGTTACGATGCCGCCGACCAGAAACCTCTTGCTCGGCCCCTCCTCCGACTCGTACCCCGGAGGGATGACCTCGCCCGGCCGCCATTCAAGCTTGCGCGGTCTTGGGTCACGCAGCCCACGGCGGCGGCCCGAAGGGCGGTCTTGATCGGGTTCCATGCGCGGCGGTGGTGGAGGCGCTGGGGCTAGTGCCTGCGTGCCCGGACCTTGCGTTGCTGCGGGTTGCATTGCTGCGGGTTGACCGCCTGACGGAGCCTGAGGCGGGGTCGCAGTCGGGACCGAACTCGCGGACGGAGCCGCGGTCATTGGGGGCAAGGGTGGTGGCGGCGGAGCGGCGGGTTGGGCACCCGCCGAACCTGTTGCCGCAACCAGCGCGACACCCGTCGCAATCGCAAGATCCCAGCGCATTTTCAGCCTGCGAGGGGCTTGAAGGCTTCGAGTGCCTTCTTCCAGGCGCGGGCTTTCCGGCCGCTCTTCGTTCGCGAAGCCTTCTGCGCGATTTTTTCTTCGAGGTTCTTCAACTTGCGGGCGGGTCGGTTCACGGTTTTTCCTTGTTTAAGGAGTGATAGTTAAGAAGCGGCTTCGGCCCCACTTCAAGGCGGGCGGATGCTGCCCGAACCGGTCCGCGGAGTAAATGACTCATGCCAAGTCGACGGTTCAACGGGGCCTTCGGGCGTCGTTGTCGAAGAAGGCCCGAGTCATTCACTTCGTGCCTTCGGCACTCCGTAGACCTGCGTGGACTCCGTCCACTTCGTGGACTCTGTCCACTCCGGTTCTGGATGCTGCGTCCACCTTCGGTGGAATGACTCATGCCAAGTTGATGAGCGAAACGGGGCCTTCGGCGGATTCTCTCGAAGAGGGCACGAGTCTTCGTGCTTTCGGCACGGAGTGAAGGGCTAGCTACGTTTTATCGGCTACGGAGTCGGGCGTTTCTGCGCCCATACGTCCCAGCAGGTGAATGCCGCCGCCGAGGCCCAACCCACCAACCACCGCGATTGCGATGGCCCAAGGCGAGCTCGAGGTCGCAAGCCCCGCAAGACCAGCGGCTGCCACCGCCATGCTGAGGAGCACCGTCTTGCGCGGCTCGGGGAAGGACGACCCGGCAACGAAGCTGGCGATTCCGAGAATGACGAGGGCGTAGGGACTCTCGGCGGGGCCTAGGGCAGCCGTTCCTACGAGCAGCGCCGTCACCGCAACTACCGCGGCGGATGTGCGAAACAGGTTGCGGTTGCCAAGCTCAACGGGGAGCGGAGAAGGCTCCGCCGGCGCCTCAACGTGTCTCCGCTTCCTTCTCCGCTTTCGCCGGGGAGCAGCCTCTGCGGGCGTGCCGTCTTCGGTCTCCACGCGCTGGAGGGTAGCCAAGAAGCGGCAGAGAGGCTAGGACAGCCAAGCCATGGCGCGACTCGGCGCGATCGACATCGGTTCCAACGCGATTCGTTTGCGTATCGTTGACGTGGACCCACCGGAACTCGGCGGCAACGCGCGCGGCCCGCGCTTTCGCCCGTTTCGCGAGGTCTTTGCCGACCGCGTCGCCGTTCGACTCGGGCACGACGTCTTTACCCGGGGCCGCATCGAAAGTTCGATGATCGCGCAGGCTTGCGACGCGCTGCGCTCCTTTCGGACCAAGATGGACGAGGTCAAGGTCGACCGATATCGCGCGGTTGCTACCAGCGCGTGCCGAGAGGCCGAGAACGCCGACGTCTTCGTCGAACGGGCCGAGCGCGAAGCCGGCGTGTTCGTCGAGGTCATCGAAGGGGTGGAGGAGGCTCGCTTGGTGCAAATCGCCGTGCGCGAGCGGATGAACCTCGAAAAGAAGACAGCCCTTTTGATCGACATTGGCGGTGGTTCGACCGAAGTGACCATCATGCGCGACCTCGAGCCGGTGGTAGCGCGCAGCCTTCCCATGGGCACCGTGCGCCTGCTCGAGGCGTTCCTCGACGGCGGTGACCGGCTCGACGCGGTGCGCGAGGAGCTCCTGAGCGAGTACATCGAGCGTGTCGGGGGAGAAGCGCTGCGCGAGGTTTCGGCGACGCTCGATGGAGTTTTGGACGTGGTCATCGCCACCGGCGGCAACATCGAGACGCTCGCGGATCTAGCGCCACTCCATCAGGCTTTCCCCGAGAGTCGCGGCATCGATATGGCCGCTATGCGTACGCTGCTGCGCGAGTTGGCTGCCCAGACGTTGAATGAGCGGGTTGCTCGCTATTCGCTTCGACCCGACCGAGCCGACACCATCGTCCCTGCCGCCAAGATCCTAGACTTCGCCGCGCGAGCTGTGAACGTCGATCGCATTCTTGCTCCCGGTGTTGGCCTGAAGGAGGGGGTGCTCGTCGATTTGGCGATGCAGCACTTCGTGCCACGAGATTTCTCTTCGGAGAAAGCCAGCGTTGGAGAGGCCTGCTTGCGACTTGGTCGCCGCTACCACTTCGATGAGAGCCACGGACGTAAGGTAGCGTCCTTCGCCACCAAACTCTTCGACGACCTGGCCAGAGTGCACGGCCTCGAGCCGCGGGACCGCGTGCTGCTATTCGCCGCTGCGTTGCTTCATGACGTCGGCGATTTCGTTCGCTACGAGGGCCACCACAAACACAGCTACTACGTGATCGCGCACAGCGACATCATGGGCCTTACGCCGGCTGAGCGTGAGGTCGTTGCCAATGTTGCGCGTTACCACCGCAAGAGCCCGCCCTCGCTCGACCACGAGAATTTTCGCGCGTTGGCGCCCCGCTTGCGCACCAAGGTCAAGACCATGGCGTCGATGTTGCGCGTCGCTGACGCTTTGGATCGCGAGCACCGGCAGGTTGTCTCGAAGATAT
The DNA here is from genome assembly GCA_044376115.1 of Polyangiaceae bacterium. GTDB lineage: Bacteria > Myxococcota_A > Polyangia > Polyangiales > Polyangiaceae > Xiheicaenibacterium. The sequence goes on from JBILLK010000009.1 coordinate 138,186, forward strand.
CCGCCAACGTCGAAGGCAACCTGCTCTGGCTGACCGTCGATGGGGATGGCGAGCGTGCGCTCGAGGAGTGGACCGTACGCGCCAAAAGTGGGCTCCTCCGCGACACACTTGGCTTGGAGCTGCGTTTGGTCAACGGCACCGGGCCGGCCCCTCCGCCTTCTTGGCGCGTGCGAGAGGAGCTTCGATGAGACGCTGGTTGGGGCTCCTCGTGGTGCCGCTCCTCGCCTGCTCGGCCTCGGTTCCGGATCCGCGCGAAGCGGCGCTGGCCTACGCGCGAGCCGCCGAAACAGGGGATGGGGATGCCGTCTACGAGATGCTGAGCGAGGAGTCGAAGCGACGCTATACCGCAAGCGAAGTGCGCTCGCTCGTAGCCGATGAAAAGGCTGAGTTGCGTCTGCAAGCAGAGGCCGTTCGTGCTGCCAGCAAGGTCGTAACCGAGGCAGCGGTGCCTTACGCAGACGGTGAGCAGGCTGCCCTGGTTCTTGAAGACGGCGGCTTTCGGATCAGCGCCGCCGATGCGCTACCCGCCGACTCGCGCACCGTGGTGCAAGCCTTGGGGCAGTTGCGCAAGGTGCTCGCTCGCCGAAGTTATCAGGGCCTGCTTCGAATGCTGACGCCACGCTCGCGCGCCGCGATCGAGGAGGATCTGCGCTCGCTCGTGATTGGGCTGGAGCAGCCTGAGGGGCTCGATGTCGAACTGAGCGGCGAGACAGCGACGGTGGTGTTGCCCGGCGGCCACCTGGTGAAGTTGCGAAAAGAGGCCGGAGTGTGGCGCGTCGAGGATTTTGATTGAGGCTGAATGAGGTTCGGTAAACGTCAGCTGCTCCTTGGCGTTGCGGCTCTTTCGTCCGGGCTGTTGGCGCGCAAGTCTGCGTTCGCATTTGGGGAGGAAGGCGCGTTCAATCCGCGAGTTCTGCTGACCGGCGACGCGAAGTGGGAAGGTGTGCGGAGCAACGCTCCCGCGCGCTGGGCCGCTGAGTTGACCAAGCGCACCAGCGCTCCAGGGCGAGAGCGCCCGACCATCGTGCGCGCCGACGAAGCGGACCTGCTGGATGAGCCCTTCGCCGTTTGGGCCGGCTCCAAGGAGGTGGCGCCCCTCACGACCAAGGAGCTACGCAGGCTCAAGCAGTTCTTCGGGCTGGGCGGCGTGCTCTTCGTTGATGACCTTGACCCCAAAACCGGCACGTTCTTGCCCTCGGCCAAGCGTGAGATTGCTCGTGCTTTGCCCAACGTCGGCCCGGTTGCTGTGGGCGCCGAGAACGTTTTGTTTCGCTCGTTCTACCTTCTGAAGCGACCGTACGGCCGAGTTGAAGGGCCTGCCAAGCTCGAGATCGTGTCGCGCTCGTCGATCATCCACGTGATCTACTCAAGCCACGATTTGCTGGGTGCGCTCGCGACTGACGCAGAAGGCACCAGCAGCCTGGCCGTAACGCCTGGTGGTGAAGCGCAACGCGAGAAGGCGATTCGCTTGGCGGTCAACGTGGCGATGTACGTCACCTGTTCGAACTACAAGGACGACCAAGTCCACGCTGAGCACATCATGCGTCGTCGGGGCTCAAAGTGACGAAGAGCCTGTCCTTCGCCAGTGATCTGGGGAAGGCCGGCGCGACGGTGGCGATCGTTTGCGGTGCGCTCTTTCTGCTCCTGCTCACGGTGGAAACCCGGCGGGCGTTCCGCAGCGGCAGAGGTTCGCTTGCGGTGGTGCTCACGGGCTTCGTTGGGGTGGTGTTGTTGCTCCTGGCGGTGTTGCGCCCAGTGCTGGTCGAGAGTGCGGGCATCTCAACCTCCGCGCGCGTCGTGGTTCTATTCGATGATTCACGCTCGTTGCGGCTACCCTCGGATGACCAACGCACGCGCCTCGAGGTCTTGCACCAGGTGGCCCAAGAACTCCCGAGCGCGACCGATGGAGCGCGGCTTTCGAGCTTCCGTTTTGGTCGTGGCGACGCTGAACCTGCGCCAGCGGCGGAGGAACTCAAGGCGGTTGCCTTGGGCTCGGATCTGTCCAGCGCGATCGCCAGCATCTCGCGCAGCGCAGAGGAGCCTCCAGGTGCGCTGATCGTCGTTTCGGATGGCGCCTTGGATCGGCCAACCAACGACGGTGCCAAAGAACGAGCTGCGCTCGAACTCGGTGGGCTCGACGTGCCGGTGCACACCGTACGTCTCGCGGAGAAGTCGCCCAAGGACGCCAGCGTGCGCTCGATTCGACTTTCGGGAACGGCCATCGCTCACCAGCCATTCGCCGTCCGCGTGGAGGTCGGTTGTGCGGGTGGGCTTACCTGCGGCCGGATTCCCGTCATTGCGCGTGAGCTTCCGGATGAAGGTCCCCCGGTGGAGCTGGCCCGCGGAGACGTCGTCGTCCCCAACGATGACGTCGGCACGGTCGAGCTGGCGATCACGTTGCACCGCGCAGGCGCTCGGGTCATCGAGGTGCTGATCGAGCCGCCCAAGGGCGACGTCCTGCCAGAGAACAACCAGCGTCTCGCCTCGCTCGAGGTGGCCCGCGATCGCATTCGCATCCTCCATATCGCAGGCCGCCCAACGTACGACGTGCGCGCATTGCGCAATTGGCTCAAAGCGGACGCCTCGATCGACGTCGTGGCCTTCTTCATCTTGCGGACACCCACAGACAATGTCGGCGCGACTGGGCAGGAGCTGGCCCTCATCCCGTTCCCCGTCGATGAGCTGTTCACCGTGCACCTCGATAGCTTCGATGCCGTCGTGTTGCAGGACTTCAACGCCGTTACCTACGGACTCGAGAAGCACCTCGCGAACCTCGCCAACTACGTCCGCAAAGGCGGTGGGCTGATTCTGGTTGGCGGGCCCGACTCGTTTGGCCCAGGGCGCTACGCTGGTACGCCGATCGCGCCGGTTTTGCCGGTGCGCTTGCGCGCAGAACAGAAAACCAACGGCGTGGATTTGTCCCTGTTTACGCCCGTGGTCACGTCGGCCGGGAAGGTCGCGCCGGTGCTGGCTCCGCTGCGTCGGGTCGTGGGCGATCGGTTGCCGGACATGCCGGGAAGCAACATCGTTGGCGAGGCCAGTCCGGGCGCCACCGTGCTTTGGAGCCACCCGACGCTCGGCGGCGAGGAGCGAATGCCGGTGCTCGCGTTGGGCGAGTTCGGCACTGGGCGGGTGATCGCGTTGACCGTGGACGGCACGCATCGTCTTCTCTTCAGTACCTTCGCTGTCTCAGAGGCTGGGCGAGCCTACGGTGCTCTTTGGGAAGGCCTGCTCGGTTGGTTGATGCGCGACCCACGTTTCGAGTCGACCTCGCTTCACTTGGAGAGCGGGTGTGTCGAGGGCGAGCCAGCGTCGCTTTCGATTCAAGCGTTACCCGAGCACGCAGGCGAGGCGCGCATCAACGTGATCCGCCTGGGGTCGGCGCAAACGGTGTTTGAGACGAAGGCCACCCTCGCAGGGGATGGGCAGCCAGTCAAAGTCGCGTTGCCCGCGTTGGCCGTCGGCGGTTACTCCGCTCAGGTGCGTATCGTGCCCAAAGGCCAAGCCGACGGCGAGGACGGTGCACAGCCCGCAACCCGTCGCGATTTCGCGTGCGAGAAGGGCGGGGATGAATGGGCGGATAGTCGGCCCGACGCGCAGCGGCTGATCAACATCGCGAAATCAACCGGTGGAGTGTCGGTTAGCCCCGACGATCTCGACAAGCTACCCATGCCCGCGACAACCTTCGTCGCGTCGCGACGCAATGAAGCTCCGCTCGCCCCACCCTGGGTCTGGTCGACCGTTGCAGCGGTGATGGTCGGTCTGCACTGGGTGCTGCGCCGACGTGCGGGCTTCGCTTGATTCCACCGGCTTTGCCCGAAGCAAGTTCGTGCTAAGGCTGGTCTGGTGAAAGCGTGGCGGGCTTTGGCTGCTTGTTTCCTCTGGTCCTGTTCCAGTGCGGGCGAAGCAAAGGAACTTATCGAGTGGTCCGAGCGCAGCGCCGACGCTCATTGCCGATGCACCGAAGCGGCCGACCCTGGGGCTTGCGCTCACGAGATTCCGTCCGACCTTCTACTCAATTCGGAGAATTTCGTGGACCTCATCGCGCGCTTCCGTGGCCGCGGTGGTGATCGCTCCACCGGCGCGCTGAAGCGCGCCCGTGATTGCGAGCAGAAGCTGAATGATTGGCGGGCCCGTCGTGCACCAAGCGCGAACCCGGCGGCTGCGCCGAGCGCATCTGCCAGCACAAGTGCTGCGGCCTCTGTGCCGAGCGCAGCCCCGTCGAGCAGCGCAGCTGCGTCGAGCAGCGCAGCTGCGTCGAGCGTCGGACCGTCTGCGGCGCCTGCTCAGCCCTCCGCACCGCCTTCCAATCCGTTGCGCAAAGGGGACCCACTCCGGCTCTGACGTCTCAAGGGCGCGCAGCGAGTGATTGCGCAAGACCCAGCAACTCTGCGACCTCGCTGCGCGATGCGCCCGCGCGGTGGCTCGCCCACGAAATGGCCGACGCCGGTTCCTCGTGAAGTGAGAATCGAACGTTGCCTTGCACGACACCGAGCACAAAGGCTCGGTAGCTTTCAGCCGTTGACCCAATTCCCTGAACCACGGTTGCTACGTGGGTCTCGGCGTTACTGAGCAATTGCAAAAGGCCAGTACTGCGTTCGACCCTCATCGGCGGACTGAGTTCCAGCGCATCTTCTGCCAGGAGCTCAACCACCGCCAGCGGTCCCGTGCGAAGCTGCCGGAGCCTCAAAAGCGCTTGCGCCAGCTGCTGCTCTGCCTCCTGCGTGAGCCGCCGATCGCGAGCGATCGCGACCACCCGCTTGGCCTCGAGTGCGGCGATTCCATCGGTCTTGAAGCCGACCTCGAAGTTCAGTTGTGCGCGGGGCGCAGCGGCGGCGAGACTGGGCCTTTGCACCCGCGCGACATCCATGGCCGTGTGCCTCCTCGCTAGGCCAGCGGCACAGTCCGCGCGAGGCTCAAGCGCTCAGCGCCCGATAACTCGCCGCTGCTCAGCTAACTTCTTCGTAGTGCGGCAGCTCGTGGTTCATGCGCAACCGCTTGGCCTCGAGGTAGTTGCGAGAGTGTTTGTTGGGCGAAATGAGCGTGGAGACCCGCTCATCTACCTGGACGCCGAGGTCTTGCAACGCCTTCACTTTGAGCGGGTTGTTGGTCATGAGCCGAACCGACTCCACCCCAAGGTGATCGAGCATCGCCGCCGCGCAGTCGTACTCTCGCGCGTCGTCGGGCAGCTCGAGCAGGCGGTTGGCGTCCACCGTATCGTGGCCTTTGGCCTGGAGACCGTATGCGCGAATCTTGTTGGCCAGCCCGATGCCTCGGCCCTCTTGGCGGAGATAAAGCACAACGCCTTCTCCCGCCCGCGCGATCTCGGCTTGCGCTGACTCCAGTTGCTCCTTGCAATCACACTTCAGTGAGCCGAACACCTCGCTCGTGAGGCACTCAGAGTGAATGCGGCATAGTACCCCGTGCTTACCGCGCAATTGCCCCATCACCAGCGCCACGTGATCCGGGGAGAGACCAACGGCTGCGCGTCCCGCGCTGGCTTGGTCCTCTTCGCCGTAGCGAAAAACGACCATGTTGAAGTCACCGAAACGGGTGGGAACGCTTGCTTCCGCGTGGATACGGAGCAGAGGCCGGATTGCCGAATTGGCAACGTACATCTCGCTCTCCTTTGTTTGCTGGGAGCCGCTGGAGGCCGAACCTTTGCTCATCCTTGGGCTCATGAACGTACGCGGCTGAAAGTCCGTTGGATTCAACTGAGCTCAGGCGCGGGGTCAAGCTTGGGACCGAAGTGACGCGACGTCAACCTCGGAAGGGGATTCAATCCGCCAAGTGGATAGCGATTGAGTTCGAACCCGGGAGGTGATGAAACAAGCCCTCGATGTTGGTCGATGAGCTGATCCGAGCGCTGGATGAACGAGGGGAGGAGGCGCTCCGCCCCGTGGTGCTCGTGCTCGGTGATGAAGCTCACTTCGCCGAGGAAGTCGTCAAAAAGCTCTCGCGGGTATGTCAGCGCGGCGGTATCGCCGGCTTCAACGAAGACCGATTCATCGCCGGAGATAGCAGCGTGGACGATGTGCTCGCCGCTGCACGTTCGATCCCGATGATGGCCAAGCGTCGCTTCGTCCTCGTGCGCTCGCTCGAACGCTGGGAAGGCAAAGCCGACGACGGCGATAAGTCCGAGAAGGCCAGCAAGAAGAAGGTGGAGGCTCCGCTCGACCGCCTTGCCGCTTACGCGGCCGATCCTTCACCAGTGACCGTCCTCGTGTTGATGGCGCCCAAGCTCCACGCCTCGCGCCGCATCGTGACCTTGGCGAAGAAAGAAGGCTTTCTCGTCCAGTGCGAGCCGCTCAAACGCAACGCGGTGGCCAGCTTCATCTCGCAGCGCGCACGCGCGCTTGGCCACCCGATCTCGAGCGCGCTGGCCGCACACTTGGGGGATCTCATTGGCACAGACGTCGGAGCGATCGTCGACGCTCTCGAGCGGTTGTCGCTCTACGTTGGCCCGGGAGCGCCCGTCACAGAGGATGCTGTCGTTGCGCTCGTTGCGCCGGTCCGGACCGCGATGATGTGGGACCTAACCGACGCTGTTTGCGCGCGGGACACCGCCAAAGCCCTCGTGGCGTTGAGCGAGATCGACATGGCGCGTGGAGCTGAGCTCCCCGTACTCGGCGCCATCGCTGGCAGCGTTCGCAAGCTCGCCCGCTTCCAAGCCGCAGTGGAAGCAGGTGACAGCCCTGCAGAGGCAGCAGAGAAGGCTGGCTTACCACCGTTCAAAGCCAACTCGATGAGCCAGACCGTTCGTCGAATGCCGCGTGGAACGGTGGGGCGCTGGCTTCACCTCCTGGCCGAAACGGATCTCGCGCTCAAAGGGCAGGGTCGGCGTGGGGGCCGCGCCATCCTCGAAGGCATGGTCCTTTCGATGTGCCGTTGACTGCTCGGTGATTTCGCGCGCTGCCAGTGCTAAAACCCTCCAGCGTGTCGATCGACGCTACCACCAAGCGCTTTTACCCGGGCATCATCGGAGGTCTGCTGCTTGCGGTCGCCTACTTTCAAGGCTCTGGGATATCCGCGCTGATCGCGGAGCAGCTGCCTTCCCCCGCCCCGCCCGTGAAAGCCGGGTCGCACTCCACGCTCGGCGTGACCCGCCCGTCGCGTGACGGCTCGCCCATCCTCAAGCGCAACCCGTTTGATTCGGTGACGGGGCAGCTCTTTGCCAAGCCCTCGGCTTCCGCTAGCCAAGCGCCGCCCAAAGCCCCGGCGCCGATCCCGAGTGATGGCGCTCTGCCCGAGTGCGCCACCACCACGGTCTCGGTGATTAGCAGCGCGGATGATCCAGCCTTCAGCTTTGCCGTGATCAAATCGGGCACCCAAGCGCAGATGCGGCGTATCGGTGACTCGGTGGACGGCAAGCAGGTCGAGGCGATCGACGAAACGCGCGTGGTGCTCGCTACAGGAGATGATCGCTGCCAGGTGGCAATGAGGAAGGACGGCGCGGGCAGCGTCGGCCAAGAACTCCCAGCTCCCACCGAGCGAGAGCCCGCCACCCCGGGCAACAAGTCAAAACTCGGGGAAGGCATCACCAAAGTAAGTGAGACCTCCTTCATCATCGAGGAGAACGGCCCGCAGAAGCTCGCCCAAATCAGGGACGGCTTCATGCGCAGCGCCAAGCTCGTCGACGGTGAAGGTGTTCGCCTTTACCGCAGCGCTCAAACGACCATTCTCGGGCAACTCGGCCTCAAGAAGGGCGATATGGTCAAGACGCTAAACGGCTTCGATATGAGCAGCGTCGACCAATCGACGCAGGCTTACTCAGCAATCAAAACCGCAGACGCGGTTGCCGTAACGATCATTCGCGACGGCAAAGAGATGCAGCTCGATTACCAAGTAAAAAAGTAGCCAGCCGCTGCGGAGGCGACCTTCAGGGTCGCGGAACCACCGGCAGGCTCAATACCGGAATCGATTCCTCGTCGTCGTAGAGTTCGTCTGCGCGGCTTGGCTCGATGCCGTCCGCGGGCTTCTCCTCGACACTGCTGCCCACCTCGGGCTTGGGCGTCTGAACCTCGAGGGTGGCTGACGCCAGCGAGGTCCGCGGCTTCTCGCGGCTGTAAATGACCAGCGTATCCCCGGGCAAGAGCTCGTCGGTACGGGCTCGGTGGTTGATCCGCTCCAGCATCCCGAGCGAAAGCCCGTATCGCTTGGCGAGTCCCCGGAACGAGTCCCCCTCTTTGGCGGTCACGGTAAAGCGCGAACGCCCGTTTTTCCCCTCGAAGTGGTCGAAGAACTCGGTGGAACCGACCACCAATACCTGAGCCCGGTCTGCGGTAACGAAGCGCACCAACCGTTCATCGGGCAGCTCGGTGACGAAGGCCTGGAGCACCATCTTTGCGTGCAGATTGGCGGTCTTATCGAGATTGTTCCACTGGACCAGTTGCGCCTCTGTGACTCCTAGGATGGACGCAACCTCCGCGAGCTTATCGCCCCAAACGACCTCGTAGAAGATGCGCTGCGTTCCGGGGCCACCCGCGGCCCTCGAGGGCACGACGACGACCAGCTTTTCGGGAGGCGTGCCCGGTCCGAGCTTCGTCGGAATGCGCAACACGGTTCCGGGGCGCGGAGGCGTTGGGTCCACGAGCCCATTGAGCTTGCGCAAGCGTGACTCGGTCGTACCGAGGGGGAGGGCGATGGTGTCGAGTGACTCGCCCCAACGTAGCGTGATGCTCGAGGTGCCTATCAAGGTAGCCTCCGGCTCAGGGCGCGCAGCCGTTTGCGCCGGAGGCGCGCTGCCAGAGACGCTCGCCACCTCGGCCGAAACCAGCTTCCCTGGGGCGCTGGTCTTCACATTACTGGACTTGGCAGTCGTCTTTCCCCCGCTGGAGGCTGGTTGGCGAGCCTTCTCGTCGCTGAACGTCTCGGGGGCATCGAGCACGAGATCCTCGAGCCCAAAGGCGGCCTTATTTCGCGAGACAAAGGCCAAAGCGAGGATCTTTGGAACGTAAAGGGCTGTCTCGTAGGGGACCCCGGCCTCGAGCTCAGAGAGCTCCCAGAAGTCGTTGGTATTGTACTTACGAATAGACGTTAGTAGGCCGCCGTGACCCATGTTGTAAGCCGCCATGGCCAGCTCCCAACGTCCGAAGCGCTTGTGCAAGTCGGAGAGGAAGCGAGTCGCGGCCTCGGTGCTCCGCTCGGGATCGAGGCGCTCATCCACCGTGCGGTCCACCCGCAGCCCGTAGGCCGTTCCGGCCTTGGGCATGAACTGCCACAACCCTGCAGCTCCCGCATGCGAGACAATCCGCGGATTCATCCCGCTTTCACAGAGGGACAGGTACACGAGGTCTTCGGGGAGCCCCTTCGCCTTTAAGATCTCGCGCAGTTTCGCCTCGTAGCGCCCGCTTCGCTTGAGCAAGCCGGCCGCGAAGTTCTTTCCGGCGCTGGTGTTCTTGAAATAGTCGAGATAGCGAATGAGCCTCGAATCCCAGCGGAACGGCAGATCTGGTGGGTTGAGCTTGGCCATCCACTCCAAGGCTGCACCCGACTTGGACGCGACCGGCGCGGCGGAGGCGACAGCTGCCTCCGGCAAACCGCTGGCGAGCACGATTGGCGCACCCGCCGGACTCTCGGCCTTCACCTCGGTGAGGTCCCAGAACAACATCCGGTCGACCTCGGAGATTTGCTTCAGCTCCGGGGATTCGGGAGAGGGCGTTGCGGCCACGGTCTGCCCAGCAATTTGAGACCGGACAGCCGGGTCGGCAGGTTGCGGAGCCGAGCCAGGTTTGCGAGCCGGCTTGCGGCTCTCCTGTGGCTTCTGCGGCTTTTTGGCCGGTTTCTTTCGGGCCGGGCTCTTGGCCGGGCCCTTCGCCTGAGCAACTTCTCGCTTGGCGGTGGTACCTGCAGAGCGAGTCTGCGGCCCACTCGCGTTGGCCGCCGGAGCCACCCCACAAACGAGGGCGACCACCGCGACGAATCCAAAGACTCGGGCGCGCATCGAGGGTGATTTTGCACGCATGACGCACGCGGTCAACTTTGGGGGGCCCGCGCAGCAATACCGGTGGTAACCCAACGTCATGTCTTTGGTCGGACTTCGCCGCAGTGCCAATGCTCCCTTGCGCGACAAGAAGCGCTTTCTCCCGACCAGCCGTGAAGAGATGGCGGCTCGCGGCTGGAGCGAACTCGACATCTTGTTGGTCTCTGGTGACGCTTATGTCGATCACCCAGCGTTCGGCGCCGCCATCATTGGGCGCTTTCTCGAGGCGCGCGGCTTTCGCGTGGGCATCGTGGCGCAGCCCAAATGGACCGACCCGACCGACATCGCCCGCATGGGCAAGCCACGGCTGTACGTGGGCGTCACTGCGGGCAACCTCGATTCGATGCTCAATAAGCTGACCGCGCAAAAGAAGGTGCGCTCGGTGGACCAGTATTCGCCTGGCGGGCGGCTCGACTGTCGGCCCAACCGAGCGAGCATCGTCTATGCCAATCTCTGCCGGCAGGCCTTCGGAGAAGGCACCCCCATCGTGCTCGGCGGGATCGAGGCCTCGCTGCGTCGGATAGCGCATTACGACTATTGGTCGGATCAGGTGAGGCGCAGCATTCTGCTCGACGCGAAGGCCGACCTATTGATCTTCGGCATGGGCGAGCGGCCGGTCTGGGAGCTCGCGCAGCGGCTGGCGGCCGGGGAGAAGGTGCGTGAGATCCGCGACCTGCGCGGCACCGCCTTCGTGATGCGCAAAGGGGAGTGGGAACATCACGAAAGCTCCCGCTATGTCGGTGATGGCAAGCCGCTATTGCTGCCTAGCTACGAGGAGGTCAAAGAAGACAAAGCGGCCTTCTCGCGCATGAGTCGCGCGTTTCAATACGAGACCAACCCTGGCAACGCGCGCGCGCTGATCCAACCCCACGGGACTGAGGCCGTTTACTTCAATCCACCGGCGCTTCCGCTCGAGACCTCGCTCATGGACGAGCTGTACGATCTGCCGTTCGCTCGCGTACCGCATTATTCGTATGAGGACCGCATCCCCGCTTACGAGACGGTAAAACATTCGATCGTGACCATGCGCGGCTGCTTCGGCGGCTGCACCTTCTGCTCCATCACCGAACACGAAGGCCGCGTGATCCAATCTCGTTCAGGCGAGAGCATCTTGCGTGAAGTGCGCGCGCTGTCGCGTATGGAGGGCTTCTCCGGCGTCATCTCCGACCTCGGTGGGCCCACCGCCAATATGTACCAAATGACCTGCAAAGACGAGAAGATCGAGAAGTCTTGCAGGCGGCTCTCCTGCGTCCACCCCGGTATCTGCGAGAACCTGGTTACCAACCATGAGCCGCTGATCGACATCATGAAGAAGGTCCGCAAGGAGCCGGGTATCAAGAAGGTCTTCATCGCTTCCGGCGTTCGTTATGACCTGGCCGAGCGCAGCCCCGAGTTCATCAAGGAACTCGCTACTCATCATACGGGCGGCCAGCTCTCGGTCGCGCCCGAGCACAACAACCCCGACGTGCTCGAGCGGATGAAGAAGCCGGCGATCGACTCCTACGAACGCTTCGCGGATAGCTTCCGTTGCGCGAGCGAGAAGGCAGGCAAAGACCAGTACCTGGTGCCCTACTTCATCTCCGGTCACCCGGGCTCCTCGCTCGCGGAGATGGTCGACCTTGCACTTTGGCTCAAGGCCAACAATATGCGTCCGCGCCAAGTGCAGGACTTCATCCCGACCCCGATGTCGATGGCGGCTAGTATGTATTATACGGGGCTCGATCCGTTTACTCAGAATCCCGTCTACACGGCGAAGTCGATGGAGGAGAAGCGCTTGCAAAAGGCGCTATTGCTCTATTGGGACCCGACCCACCATGATGAGGTCCGAGAAGCGCTCACCCGCGTTGGGCGAACGGATCTGATTGGCTCGCGGCCCGACTGTCTGGTGCCTGCGGCGTCGGGCAAAGGCTCACTGCCAATTCACATGCGCCGTCGAACGTTCGCCAAGCCGACTGGCAAAGCGGCCCTTCGCCGGGGTCCTCGGAACTAGACTTGGCTGGCGCCGTCCTCAGGGAGCAGTAAGCTTCGCCGTGGTTGAGTCCGAGGCTGAGGGTGTTCGGATAGAAAAGCCGGCTGCAACGTCGTTGTGGCTAGTCGCCTTTCCTCCGCTTGGGGCGGTCATCGTATATGGCTCGAGTCGTCATCTGTACGTGCTTTGCGATTGGGCATTGTGGCTACTGGGGCCTGTGCTCGCGATGTTGGCTCTGGCCGCGCGTGCTGAGCTGAGGGCCTTGCCGGCCGAGGGCCACATCTCCCGCCGGAAAGCGCTAAAGCGAGACCTCGTGATCGAGGTCGCGATGGCATTGGCTGCCCTCACGCTTGCGCTGGTGCGACCGGGGTTTATCTCCACTCCCAGTGAAGTTGCAGCCTGTTTACGCGACTATGCGAAGCCGGAGTTGCAACCTGCCGATCTCCAGCGTGTTCGCGAGGAGGGGCTGCCAACGTGCTTTGACGGAGGGCACAGGCTCCGGGGGCGCCAGGCCGCCCATCTTCCGATCGAACTCGGTCACGACGCTGCGAACCAGTTGCCCGTCGTCGCCTTTGCCTACGATCAGGGATGCAATGGTCCCGACGTGCGAGTTGGTATTCGCTACCGCGGAGTGGAGCAGTCGGTGTGCTGTCAACTGAACGCCAGGCCTATTGGGGCCGAAGGCATGGGCCGTTGGTACGTCGGTTGTGAACCAGCCGGTACTCAACCGAATGCGGGTCCCCCAAGAGGCTGTAGTACGCGAAACTAGCCAGTGACGCCCTTCGAGCAGAAGCTTAGGTATAGCCGAATAATGGGTTGCGATAATTCGCCTAGAACTTTGTTGCGACGGCCCGCACCCTAACGGCTAACCGTGGCTGCACTTAGCCACCAAGGGAGGTGCCCATGAAAGAGTCGCTCGCATATCACGTGCGTAGATCCATCTTCGTCTCGCTCGCACAGATGGCGTGGGCGGACGGCAAGCTGCACGCGAGTGAGCTCGCCGCGCTACGTGGAGCCGCCTTCAGCCTGGACTTGCTCGATCGGCATACGGGCGTAGCTGGCATGCTCTCGCTCGGCCCGGCATTGCTTCCTCCCGTGGAGTTCTCCGACCTCAATCGGACCGAGCGAGGTTTGTGCGTGGCCGCTGCTGCCTGGGCGGCGCTCACCGACGACCTGCAGAGCCACACCGAGAGCTTCGTCTTGTCGTGGTTAGCGACCCACGCGGGGCTTGATGAGGAGATCGTTGACGAGCTCAGCGAGCTGGCTTGGCGAACGCGAGCGCTGCGCCCCCACGACCTTGATTGGGAGTCGGAATTTGATGCGCTGCTCATCGCCGCCAAAACGCTGCTCGAGCCCCAAGCATCTCTCCCAGCGGTTCTACGCAAGCCTGGCGCGGTCTCCTTGGAAGCCCCGCTATCGTAACATCCGTCAGCGCAGATCGAAGCGGTCGAGGTGCATCACTTTGCTCCAGACCGCGACGAAGTCCCGTACGAACCTCGCCTCTGCGTCGGCGCTTGCGTAAACCTCGGCGAGGGCGCGTAGCTGTGAGTTCGAACCAAACACGAGGTCGACCACCGTCGCGGTCCACCTGCGCTCCCCCGTCTCTCGATTCACGCCCTCGAGGCTACCGTCGGCGTTGCGTTGCCACTTGGTGCCCATATCGAGCAGATTCACGAAGAAGTCATTGCTAAGGTGCTCAGGCCGATGCGTGAATACTCCCTTGGCGCTTCCAGCAAAATTGACATTTAGTACGCGCAGCCCGCCAACGAGCACTGTCATCTCCGGCGCGGAGAGGTTTAGCAATTGCGCCTTATCGACAAGAAGTTCGGCTCCCGCCGCCTCTAGGCCCTCGCGCGCATAGTTTCGAAAGCCGTCTGCGCTGGGCTCGAGGACGGCGAACGAATCGACGTCGGTCTGGTCCTGGGTCGCATCGGTTCGGCCAGGCGAGAACGGCACAATCACATTGTGCCCAGCGCGTTTGGCCGCTGCCTCTACGCCAGCGCAGCCAGCTAGAACGATCAGATCGGCGAGCGAGACTTTCTTCCCGCCAGGGGCGCTTGCGTTGAAGTCGGTTTGGATGGCCTCCAACTGCGCGAGCACCTTCGCCAGTTCCGCCGGTTGGTTGACTGCCCAGTCCTTCTGCGGGGCAAGTCGAATACGAGCTCCGTTCGCGCCCCCGCGCTTATCGCTACCGCGAAAGGTTGAGGCTGAGGCCCAAGCCGTTGCCACCAGCTGTGATGTCGAGAGGCTGGAGCCCAAGAGCTTGCCCTTCAGTGCAGCGATCTCTGATTCATCGATCAATGGATGGTCGACGGCTGGCGTCGGGTCTTGCCAAATCAATACCTCCTTCGGAACGAGTGGCCCCAGGTACCTCGCGCGCGGACCCATGTCCCGGTGGGTGAGCTTGAACCAGGCTCGCGTGAACGCGTCGGCTAGCTGCTCAGGGTTCTGCAAAAAGCGCCGAGCGATCTTCTCGTAGTCTGGGTCGGCTCTGAGCGCGAGGTCTGCCGTGGTCATCATTGGGGCATGGCGCTCATTGTGGGCATGGGCATCCGGGACCGCGTTCGCCGCAGCAGGGTCCGTCGGCTTCCACTGATGAGCACCGGCCGGGCTCCTGGTGAGCTCCCATTCGTAGCCAAAGAGCGTTTCCAGGTAGCCGTGATCCCACTTGATCGGATTGGGCGTCCAAGCGCCTTCGATCCCGCTCGTAATGGTGTCATGCCCGTGGCCCGTCCCAAGCTTGTTCTTCCAACCGAGCCCTTGCTCTTCGAGCGCCGCCGCCTCAGGCTCACGACCCACGTAGTGCGCAGGGTCCCCGGCCCCGTGTGCCTTGCCGAAGGTGTGTCCGCCAGCGATCAGCGCCACCGTCTCCTCGTCGTTCATGGCCATACGCGCGAAGGTCTCGCGGATGTCGCGCGCCGAGGCTAGCGGGTCTGGCTTGCCGTTCGGGCCCTCGGGATTGACGTAGATGAGGCCCATCTGCACTGCGCCTAAGGGGTTATCCAACTGTCGATCCCCTCGGTAGCGCTCATCTCCTAGCCACTTGGTCTCACTGCCCCAGTCGATCTCTTCTTCTGGCTCCCAGATGTCTGGTCGGCCTCCCGCGAAGCCGAAGGTATTTAAGCCCATTGAATCGATCGCCACGGTGCCTGCCAAAATCAGCAGGTCTGCCCACGACAGCTTGCGGCCGTATTTCTGCTTGATGGGCCAGAGCAAGCGGCGAGCCTTATCGAGGTTACCGTTATCAGGCCAGCTGTTGAGCGGCGCAAATCGCTGTGCGCCGGTACCTCCACCTCCACGACCATCGGCAATGCGATAAGTCCCAGCCGCATGCCAGGTCATCCGAACAAAGAAAGGACCGTAGTGCCCGTAGTCCGCCGGCCAAAAGCTCTGGGAATTGGTCATGAGCGCGTGAAGGTCCTTAACGACGGCCTCCAAATCGAGTGACGCGAACTCGGCGGCGTAGTTGAACGTCTCTTCGAGTGGGCTGGTCTTATTTGACTGTTGGTGAAGAATCCTGAGGTTTAACTGATTCGGCCACCAATCTGCGTTGCGGTTAGATCGACCTGCCTTGGCTTGATTACGTGCACCAAGAGAGAACGGGCATTGGGAATCGTTCGACATGGCTGGTTCCTTCGTGCTGTTTATTGGCGTGATGGGCGTTGTAGCTGAGCCAAAGGTAGCGCCGCCGGGGTGCCTGCTGAAAAAACATAGTTCCTCTCTTGGAGATAGCTGTGGGCTATCAGCGGTATGGCCAGCAGCTGGTTCTCAAGATTGTCCGGTAGCGCGAAGTCTTCTGGGCTAGTCTCGGCCGCGTGATTCGGACTGATTCCTCGCGGTCGAAGCTAGCTTCAGTTTTCTCCATCTATCTATTGGCGTTTAGCGCGAATTGCGGTGAAAAGAAGCCAGGCGAAGCTTCGGCGAAGGTTGCTAGCAGTGTTCCAACGTCCGCAGCTCCTTCCAGCGTTAGCCCGTCCGGGAGTGCAGTGATCTCTGATAGTGCGCCAAAGCGACTTGACCTCAGCGATAGAGGACTCCCAATCGCGCTGCTTGTACCTGGTTGCGTAAAAGTCCGAGAGCCGCTGATGAAGAACGCAAACAACCTCAAGGACCTCATTCTCGCTTGCGACCCAGGCCTGAGCGGCGCTCCGCCCTTCGCGATCCAGCTGGGACTGAGCGAGGGCAAGGTCTGGAAGACCGACATCCGTGCCAACAAGGGCTTCAAGCGCTTCACTGCGGATGAGCCAGCCTTTCTCCGCTGGCAGGCGGAAGACGGCAAGCTGCTGGTGGAGGAGTTCATCTTGCGTCAGCCGGTGGCTGGAACCAACTATGCGTGCTTCCCTCAATTCCCGGCTGGGCCTGACCAACGCGCGTTGCTCGAGGAAGAACTCGCCGCGTGCAAGAGCCTGTCAGCGCCTTAGCCAACGCTCTGGGAGGGCGGAGAGGCATTCCTCGAGCGTTGCGTCATGAATCGCCATGACCTTGGGGATACTGCCATCGGGCTCTTGTTGGTAGCCACCGGCAAAGTTCCAGACGACTGGCGTACGAGTTTTTGCCAGCGCACGAAAGACAATGCGGTCCCGCTCGCGTAGTTCAGCACTTGTAAGCCACCCACCAAGCGGGTCGTCGACGTGTGGGTCCGCGCCAGCCTGGTAGAGGACGACGTCACAGGTCGCAAGTCGCTGTAGCTCGCTCGTTAGACGTCGGAAGAAGTCGTTGACCTGGTCTTTTCGGTAGAAGCTCGCCCCGGTTGAGAAGTGCTCGACGTAGTCCTCTGTCGCGACCCTCTGCAGAATCTCGCGTGTACCGTCCCCGTCGTGCATATCGCAGTCGAGAATCCCAACCCGTTTTGCTTGCCCCGTTTGATGCAGAGCGAGAGCGGTGACGGTGAGGCCGTTGAATGTGCAATAGCCACTCGCGCGCTCAAACCCCGCGTGGTGGAAGCCCGAGCACGGTGCACAAGCGAAGCCTCCGTTGGCCACGACGTGGCGGGCTGCGGAGAGCATGGCCCCGTTGGTAAAGGGCAATGAGTTGGCTACCTCCAACGAACGGTTCTGAAAGCCGTTGAGGCGCTCTCCCCGCAAGACTCCAAGCACATAGTCGGCGGAGTGACTCCGCGTCAGATCTGCAACGGAGGCTGGCACTGGCGCAAGTACGTCGATGGGCAATCGGCGCGCTAGCCATGATTCCACCATCAACTTCGGTTTGGCAGCGCTCGGCGAAAATGAATCCGACTGCGCGGCCATCTCGCGACAGTAGAAGACTGGAATACGCTTCGGTGCGAGTTCGGTGTTGTCTTTCATGCCAAGAGAATGCGTCTCTCGCCTCCGCTGATCGAGACATGAATGTGTAGATGGCATTACTCTAGAGTCATGAATGAGTCGGTCTTGGAGCGGACAGGTATTTCGCTCGAGCGGCTGCGCAATTTTTTATTGGTGGTTGAGGCTGCTGGAATTGCGCGGGCTGCGCCAGGCCAGCCCGTACGACAGAGCCTCTACAGCCGGCAAATCGGAGAGCTGGAGGCCGCGCTCGAGCTTGTCCTCTTTGAGCGTCAAGGGCGAGGTCTGAAGCTGACCGAGGCCGGTCGGCAGCTCGCAATCGTGGTGCGTGACGTGATCCGCGGTCTCGAGGGCGTTGCGCTGGCTGCGCGTCTGCAGCAGCAACCCTTCTCGCTCGCTGCTGGAGACAGTCTACTTCATTGGTGGATCTTGCCGCGGTTGGGGGCCCATCCAAGTAACGAGCCAGTCTCCGTGCAGTCCATGTCTTCGGGTGACGCAGCAAGCGCCGTACGAGAGGGGCGAGTGGATTTTGGGGTTGTTCGCGTGAACTCGGACCTCCGTGGGCTCGAGCAGCTGCGACTGGGCTTTGTCGACTACGCGATTTTTGCTTCCGCAGGGCTTATCCGAGGTTACGCAGAGAGGAATGCCGAGTTGGCCCGCTTGCCGCTTGCATTGCAGACGAGCGAGCCTCTGCTGAATGAAGGGCTGCAAGCGAGCTTGCGAGCCGCGGGCCGCCTCCAGCCCGCGCTTTATTGCGAAACATTTCCGCAGGTGTGTCGTGCTGTGCAATCCGGGCGCTACGCAGGTTTGCTTCCTACTCTCGCGCGCGCAGAACTCCCAGCTCGACGCTACCGAGAGCTTACCTTTGGCGGCCAAGCTAAGTTGCGGTCGGCCGTCGCCCTGGTCTGGCGGAAGAAGGCGGTGGCAACCCGTGCGCGCGGTGAGTCTCTGGTCGCGACCTTAGCCGAGCGGCTCACGCTCTCTTCGATCTCGTGACGCTGCTACCAGCGTTGTGCCCACGCTGGAGCAGGCTGGTTGGGGACTGGTTCAACGAGGACGTGTTCACGCACGACCTTGAGCGCCGGCGAATCCGCATCTCGAATCTGAAGGCGGCTATCTCGGGTGGCTACGAGCAGCCGCCCGTAGGGGTCCCAGTCCGCCCAGGTGACGTTCTCGAGCTCAACCAGGCTCTTTCGTTGTTCAATGCTGTAGTTCGGGCACCGCCCTTCAATGCCGCCTGCCTGCCTTCCGCTGTCACGTATTATCAAACGGGCGCTGTGTCTCCCAGCTGGGCGGAGTTTGGTCAGCACGACGTTGCGCCGCTCGTCCCAGACATCGTTCGCTCCGCGTGCTGGGCAATCGGCGTCTTCGACCCACCCTCGGCGTCGCTCCGTGGCGTATTGCTGCGCTGCTGTTTTTTGCAGCGTCAGCCGATAGTTCGTTGCGAGCGGATTGATGTCTCCAAGCAGTGCAGGCCCCATCACGGAAGTGCCACGGACTGCGGCTCCACTGTTTGCTTCGAAGTGTGCGCCCCTGGTCCATGTACCGGATTCAGGCCAGGCGGCGAGCGCGAAGAGCCATGGCGCTTTGCTTACCGCTGAATAGGTTTTGACCCCGCGTTGCCCCATGAACTCACCATTTCCACCCTTGAGCGCGAAGTACGAGAGCAGGCTGCCGTCGGGGGATAAGTCGCAGCGGCGCGGGTACAGTGTCCCCTTGAACGCCGCACCTTGCTCGAGGTTGCCGCTGCTGAGGTCTAAGCGATGCAATCCCCAACGTCGTCCGGGGCCCCGCTGGAACACAAGGGCGGTCGGCGCCGCTGCCGCTACAATACAATAAAGCCTGGGGAGAAGTGGCAAATCGTTCATAACCGCGAAGCTCAAACCGAGGGTAGCTGTCAGCGAAACGTAGGGCTAATCGGCTGCTCGCTGCGATGGCTTTAGGCTAGCGCAGACGGCCAAAGCAGCCTTGTAACTCGCAACATCAGCGCCGGTGAACGAGCACATCGCACCATCCATGTAACCTGCCCGGCGCTTCAGAACCGTGACGTCCCACGCGCCCTTGGTGTGAAGCACAGCTTCGAACCCTTCCTCCCCGTGATCCTGCTGGTGGACGACCTCAGGGGCTGAGCTTCCCGCAGCCGGCGCGAGATGTTCCTCCAGCCGCTGAACGAAAGCGGCGCTTGCTGGCCAGCTAACCAAACTTATCGGGCCGCCCAGGCCATGCAAGACGACGCCGTCCTCCGAGGGCTCCGCACGTAACGCTGCGCCACTGATTATCCAATCGCTACCAGCGAGCGTGAGCCGGGTCACGGACGGCGCTTGCTGCGCTTCCGGTAAGTCGACCACTGTGACTGTCCGCGGTTCCGCCTCTCCGCATGCAACGAGTGCGCTTGCCAGTATTGGCAGCAGGGAGCGTCTCATCGGTTCATTGTCTACGCGCGGACAGTTTGCGCAAAGAGAAAGGGTTGTCACTAGCGGAGCCTACTGACAAAGCCGGAACGCCGCGTGCTGAATGGTTGGCACCCGGCCGCGCTAACGCTAGCAATGGGGCGTAAGCCCACTGTCGCTTGTGTTGACGTCGCCCGATGAACTCAATAGCGGATTGTTCTGCCTACCTAATGGATGTGATCTCCCCGTTTGGACGGTTAGCTTTGGCCAAAATGTTTGATGGTTTCTAGATAGGGGGTTAGCGAGGCGATGTTGGAACAGTTGGCAATACCGGATAGCGAGGTTTGGTACGACCAGCAGCTAGCGTTTGGCCTTCCTCCCGAGCAGGTGTTCGCGCGGCTACTCGAGGAAGTGAGCTGGCAGCAACGGACGATTCGGCTCTTTGGACGGGAAGTAGCGCAGCCGAGACTCGTCGCCTGGTATGGTGACCCGGGCTGCAGCTACACCTATTCGGGTATTCGTTGGGACCCTAGCGCGTGGACGATGCAGCTTCTCGAGCTTCGGCAGATAGTAGAACAGGTGTCCGGTTGCGGCTTTAACTCGGTGTTGGTCAACCTGTACCGTGACCAACGCGATAGCATGGGCTTTCATAGTGATGACGAGCCGGAACTCGGTCCAAACCCAAGCATCGCTTCGCTTTCCCTGGGGGCAGAGCGCGTGTTCGTAATGAAGCATAAGGCGGGCCAGGTTCGGCCTGTCAGGCTCCGTCTCGCCTCAGGAAGTTTGCTTGTCATGAAGGGCGAGACACAGCGCAACTGGAAGCATGGAATCGACAAGCAGAGTTCGCCTTGCGGCCCGCGCATCAATCTTACTTTTCGCAAGATTGTCCGCTGATGGCGGGGCCCTAGCGGACAAGCCAAACTTTGCGGTTGAGCGTTTGCACCTCAACCAGAATGACGGGCAGCTCTTCAAGACAGGGGGTATTCCAGGTGCAACCTTTGCAGCCCGAGCAAAGGTTGCATCCGATTTCACGACGCGAGCCACTAATTGCAGCGAGCACCGAGGAAGAATACCTTGGCTCGACGCATGCATCAGCCGCGTATGTGAAGCGCATTGTCATTCTCGGAGGCGGTACCGGTGGCACCATGATGGCCAACCGGCTGGCGCGGGCCTTGGCTAACGACCAGTGGAGGGTCACCGTAGTCGATCGCGATAACGTGCATATATATCAGCCCGGTCTTCTAATGCTGCCCTTCGGTCAATATCGTCGAGACGAGCTAATCAAACAAAGGCGTGCCTTGCTCGACCCCGGAGTGGAGTTGCGGCTCCACGAGATCGACCGTGTCGCCCCCGATGAGAACAAGGTTTTTCTCGAAGGCGGAGAGGTGCTTTCGTACGATCTCCTGGTCGTAGCGACGGGGGCACGGATTCGCCCTGAGCTGACGCCAGGCCTAACCGGTGAGGGTTGGCAGAAGACCGCCTTCGACTTCTACTCGCTAGAAGGAGCGATCGCCCTGCAGGATACGCTGAGCCGCTGGAAGGGGGGGCGCCTCGTAGTGAATATTGTAGATATGCCGATAAAATGTCCGGTAGCTCCTCTCGAGTTCGCCTTCCTGGCGGACGCCTTCTTCACGCAGCGTGGGCTGCGCGGTCAGGTTGAGATGGTCTATGTGACGCCACTCGAGGGCGCCTTTACCAAGCCACGCGCATCGGCGGCGTTCGGCAATATCATGAGCCAACGACACATCGAGGTCGTAGGTGACTTCGCTCTGGCTGAGGTGGACGGCGGCAGGCGTACTCTCAAGAGCTACGATGGGCGTGAAGTCGACTACGATCTGCTCGTGACGGTGCCGCTCCATGCTGGAGCAGCTGCGATTCAAGCGAGTGGGATGGGTGATGAGGCTGGTTGGTTACCCACGCACAAACACACGCTTCAGTCTCTCCACTTTCCGAATGTATTTGCGCTGGGTGATGCGACCAACTTGCCGGCTTCCAAGGCAGGAGCCGTAGCTCACTTTCAGTCCGAGGTTCTGTTTAGCAATGTCCTCAGATTCATAGATGGGCAAAGCCTGCTGCCAGAGTTTGATGGTCATGCGAACTGCTTCATTGAGACTGGCTACGGAAAGGCCATGCTCATCGACTTTAACTATGAGACTGAGCCTCTCCCTGGTCGTTTCCCTCTGCCAGGTATAGGGCCCTTCACCTTGCTCGAAGAGAGCGAAGTGAACCATTGGGGGAAGCTGGCTTTCAAGTGGATCTATTGGAATCTTTTACTTGAAGGCAAGGAACTGCCACTCGACCACCGCATGCTGATGGCAGGGAAGTGGGCATGAATATGGACGCATTGCCGAACACCGATGTGCTGGGCAAGATTCAGCATCAGCTCGAATCGTTGAACTCTCAGATGACGTCAATGGCTCTACAGCAACAGAAGAGTGATGAGCTCTTTGCGGAGTTCACACCAATCTTGCGGGAGGTGATGCGGTCAGCGACGAACAAACTCGCTGGGCTCGAGGCGCAAGGCTACTTCGCATTCGGAGCCGAGTCTCTCAAGTTGATTGAGCGCATAGTGAAGGGTTTTTCTCCCGATGATGTGAAGCAGCTCGGGGATGCGTTGGTCTCCATCCTCGAGACGGTACGAGCTCTAACTCAGCCTGAGGTTCTGCAAGTCGCGACTGAGGCTTCTTCCGTGTTGCAGAACGCCGGCGAGGCGGAGCCGCTGGGTATCTTTGGCATGGTGCGGGCCACGCGCGACGATGACGTGCAAAAAGGCATGGCGGTTCTGATGGAGCTGATGCGGCATGTCGGCCGTGCAGCTGCGATCATGGCAGCTCAGAAGCAGCGTTCCCCCCTTGCGGATAAACGCTCAAAATTGGAAGCCATCACAGGCGCCAAGAAAAAAAAGAAGAAGAGAACGGGCGTTGAGCCGGCGGTAGCGCACGTCGAATTGGACGCCGCCGCGAGGTCTCGGCGTGGCCCTCCGGTTGCGCTCAAAGTAGATGTGGCAGAGCTGGACGGAATTCAGTTCTCCTCGGATGGGCACCTTGCAGACCCCGCAAGCTGGAGCAGGCCGTTGGCGGAGAAGCTCGCTGCAGCTGAAGGCCTGGAGCTGGGAGAGGCCCACTGGCAGGTGCTGCTCGCCGCGCGTGACGAGTACACGAAGACCCAGGCGTCACCCAATATTCGCAGGCTTACTCAAATCCTCGGTATGTCGACGAAGCAGCTCTATGAGCTATTCCCACGGGCACCCGGGCGCACCGTCGCGAAGCTCGCCGGAACGCCGAAGCCCGGCGGATGTATTTAGTATGTAAGGACGAGGAACGTAAAATGAGTATAGTGTCTAAAAAACGTAAGGTCGCCATCATCGCCTCCCACGGAGGGCTCGATGAGGCCTACCCCGCCCTCATACTAGCCAATGCCGCCCGCCAGTCCGGTATTGAGGCCTTTGTGTTCTTTACCTTTTGGGGGCTGGACATCATCACCGAGAGCAAGGTGGATCACCTACATGTGAATCTCGCTGGAAATGCGAGTTCGGGTATGCCGACTATGCTTGCAGGCCTACCTGGTATGGAGAGCCTCGCCGCCAAAATGATGAAGAAGCAAATGGAGGAGCTTGAGCTGCCTTCCGTGCGAGAGATGCTGGAGATCCTCGATGAGTCAGGCGCTTCGCTCTACGCCTGTGAACTCGCAATGAAGATGTTCAAGCGCCGCGCCGAAGACTTAGTGCCACAATGCAAAGAAGTAATCACTGCAGGAGACTTCTACGACCTGAGTGAGGGCGCGCAGATCATCTTCACGTAATGGCTCACTCCACCACGCCAGCGAGTTTGGCTCCTGTCAGGTTTGCGTTGGCCCGGTTCGCTTTTGTTAAGCGAGCCCCGGTAAGGTCCGCACCCTGAAGGTCCGCGTTCTGCAAACTAGCGCCGCTCAGGTTGGAGTTTAGAAGTTTGGCGCCGCCAGCGGCGACATGGTTCAGCACCGCCCCGTCGAGCTGTGCTCTTGAGAAGTCGGCTCGTTCTAGGTTAGCGCTCGTGAGGTCGGCGCCGGTCATGGCTGCAGAGCTGAACCTAGACTGTGTAAGCTTGGCGCGTGCGAGTCGCGCATTGACGAAGTTGGCGCCGTCGGCTGCGCAGTTCGTGAACTCTGTGTCCGCCAGGCTTGCGCCAGCGAAGTTTGCTTCATCGAGCGAAGACTTGCTGAAGGTGGCGAAGTCGAGCCAGGCCTCTTGAAAGTCCGCGCCGACGAGCAACGCCCGCGTAAAGTTGGCTCGGTTAGCTTTGATTCTGCGAAGCTTTGCGCCTGCGAGAGCAACGCCTGTTGCATCACAATCCGTCAAGTCTGCATCGTCCAGTACGGCTCCTTCGAGTCGCGCCCCTGCGAGCTTCGATCGGGCTAACCGTGCTCGCTCGAAGCTGGCTTTGGCGCCAAACGCTTTCGTCAGATTTGCGTCCTCGAGGTCGGCGCCATCAAGCCGTGCGCCGGTGAGTTCGGCACCCGTGAGCAAGGTCGCCCAAAGGTTACTGCCAATCAGCTTAGCGCCGCTCAGGTTAGCGCCGTCGAGCCTTGACCGCGCAAACGACAGCCCCGATAGATCCAGCCCCTGAAGATCAACGCCGGTTAGGTCCAGGTCTTCCAATGAGGCGCGCGCCGCCGCAAGTTCAATGACCGCCCGCGTAGGATTTTCGAGTCGACGAAGCTCGCGCGGTTCAGTGGGCGGCACGCGTGGCTGAACTTTTGCTGGGGCTTCGGCAACCACGCTATGCGACTCGTGGGGGATAGCCACTGCCAAGGTCTCGGGGGCTTGGGTCTCGGGCGCGGGCTCCTCAAAGTTACCGCCGAGAATCGTTTCCACCGCAAGTAACTTTGCCGTGGGTTGGAGCTGGGTGACGGCGCGCCAAATCACCTGAGCCTCGAGTCGCTCGGCGTCGATGAACAGCGTGTCGAGCAGGAACATGAGCGGCGGCAGCGCTACGCCATCTACGCTGATGTTTGCGTTGACGCTGAGCGCAGGTAGCCAAGTCCTAAACTCTGGCACGTTCGCAACAAGATTGACGAGGACGATGCCCTCACTGCCTCGTAGCGGCTGGCACTGTTGATCCGCAGGTGCAGGGTTGAAGAATCGCGGGTCAATGCGGTCGGGCAGCTCAAGGATGTTGTCACGGATGCCGATCGGGGCAGGTAAGAGCTTGACTCGCGGACCCCAGCTCGGTGCGATTGGCCCAAGCCCAACAGCAAGGGTTGGGTTGCGTGGGTTGAGCAGCAACGGATCCTCGGTGCCGACGGGATTATCGGAGGTCCTAAGGGCCTGTTCCCAGCCGAGTGGGATCTTCCCGTTGCGCTCGGCCGCAAGGACTTTGTCGACCACCGGGGTGTCTGTTCCAACCAGGACTCTTCCAAGCGCTGGTTGCTGGGCGGAGGCGTCCTGTGCATAGAGAAATCCGGAAACCAAAACAGCTCCGCCGCCGCTAAATGGAGCTGTTTCATCCGCGCGATCCAGTGCTCCGCTGGGCCTGAGCGCATCATGCCAATTGATCGCTTGCGGGGGCCGGCGAGTGGCAAGGCGACCATGTTGTAGCGTGAGCGAGGCTTTGAGCACCACCGTCCCGTAGAAGGCCCCTCGGTACCTCGACCACGTTACGAGATGTGAAAGGTAAGCATCACACTGCGTTCGAACTTGGGGCGGACTCACCGCTCTCTCATAGCACTAGCCGCGTAACCCTGAAATGCGCATTAGCGTGCGAGAGCTGCTGCTGACGAGGACGCGGAGCTAGCGTCAACGAGCCTGCTCAAATATCACTTTCCCGTCTTTCTCGATTGTCCAGAGCTTGCCGGCTCGTACGCTGAAGGGACTGCCCTCCAGCGTGTAGAGCGTGGGAGTAGAGCGCTTTAGCCGTAGCGGAGCGGGCTCCGAAAGCACCACCAGCTCCACCGTGGCGTTGTTCGCGGGGCTGCGGTCTTCACCCGCAAATACGATGAAGGCGGAGATTACAGCAGTGCTACCCGACGGAAGTGGCACCGGATCCAAGCGCAGCCCCTGCTCGAAGAGTCGCAAGCAACGGTTTCGAATTGGGGACCAGGTCATTCCGGCTGAGGCTAGGCAGCCGGTTCCGTCGTCTTCCGCGCCAAAGCCCGTCTCATCAGCGGCTGGGGGCGGCGTATTGGCGCTAGCGCTGGGTAGGGCGCTTGTTGCGTTAGCGGTTGGCGAAGCCGTTGCCGCGAGCATGGGTGCAGCGCTCGGGCTCGTTGGGCTGGTGCTAACGGGTGGTGTAGCGGAGTTACAAGCGCCCAAGCTGATTGAGCCCAATAGACCGAGGAGGTAAGAGACGCGCATAGCCGCTTCTACCAAGAAATGACCTGCGACGGGCGGTCATTCCAAGCTCGTAGTCGTACCCTTTTTCAGGTTGCGCCGGGGGCTTTGGCGGCTGCCGCAGGGCGTCGCGTGCGCTAGTGACTAATAGGTAATCGCTAGTCGCTAATCCCTGGCTGTTTGCGTCGCCTTCAGGAGGCTTGGCTGTGATCGATTGGGCTCTCCGTGGTCGGTCGTCAGTTCGACCCAGCGCCGCTGCCACCAGCGCCGCCTGCTCCGCCGCTGCCACCAACACCGCCTGCTCCGCCGCTGCCACCAGCACCGCCCCCGCCTCCCGCGCCACCAGCACCGCCCCCGCCTCCCGCGCCACCAGCAGCGCCCCCGCCTCCCGCGCCACCAGCAGCGCCGCCGCCTCCCGCTGTGCCGCCGCCTCCCGCTGTGCCGCCGCCTCCCGCTGTGCCGCCGCCAGCGCCTAGTTCACAATCATCAAGGCAGCTGCAGACCTTCTTTCCAGGAATTGGTGCGGCAATACCAACAACGGAGTCCTCACGTTGAATGCATACGGAATCGTCAGGGCACTTGTTGTCCTCGGTGCAGAGCGTCACAGCAATGCATGACTTTCCGAAGCCATCCTCTTCACAGACGGCATCCGCGCCGCAGTCGAAGTCCTGCTTGCAATCGTCGAAGTCAACGTCACAACCCGAGTAGCTGAAACAGGACGGAGCGATCAACGCGATAAGCGCAAGAACAGCGGCGGGAGAAGCTTTTTTGGAGAACTTGGAGCGATTCGTCGAAGTCATGAAACCCCTTGAGCAAGCGCTATGCCCAAGGTCCGCGCGCGCCGTTTCGCACGACAAAGAGCGCCGAACGTTGGCTAGTTAAGCGCAGTCCGCGCGGGGCCCCCCGTGTTTCCTGCCTCTCGCCATGACGGCGACGTCTCGCTTGGCTCCCGCGCTTGGACGATGGCAGCGTCGGAAGGCTTCAAGCGTTTGGATGTGTTGCCTAAATTCGCGCCGAATTTGGGAGTTATCGATGCTCTCGAGGTGCCATCACGAACCGTGTTCGCCCCCCCTGACAATCGCGTCTCACCAGATTCAAGCGATGGGCTTTGCCCAGGTGCGGCCGTAACCGGGCCGCACCGGGCCAAAGCCACGGTTCACGTCTCCAGTTTCTTCCCCGCTTTCTTCCAACCGGCAATGCCGGCGGGCATCACGTAAACTTTCTTGTAGCCCAGACCTTGTGCCGCGACCGCGGCAGTATGGCAGGCGCTTCAATGGTCGTTAGCGCAATAGAATACGAGTGTCGCCTCCTTGTCCGCGGGCAACACCTCCGCTTTGACCTTCTCGATCCACTTGGCGCCAGGTACCCGGCCTGCGTCGAAGACCTCTTTGGGGTTTACGTCGAATACGAAGAACGAAGCATCATTTTTTGAGATGCGTGTCTCAACCTCATCAACAGTGAGTTCCGGGATTTTGGCGTGCTCGGATTGGCCGTTCGCGGAGCCGTC
Organism: Polyangiaceae bacterium; assembly: GCA_044376115.1. Lineage (GTDB taxonomy): Bacteria > Myxococcota_A > Polyangia > Polyangiales > Polyangiaceae > Xiheicaenibacterium. The sequence goes on from JBILLK010000009.1 coordinate 165,620, forward strand.
GCGTGACGAGCATCCGGATTGAACTGCCGCGCCGAGCGCTAATATCAGCGCAAGAGCAACGGGTTTGTGAGTGAACATGAGGAAGTTGTAACGAACCCGGCGGTGAAAGTCTCGTGCTCGTTCTTTGGCATCAGCGCGCTATAACTGCCCGTCCCCTCCAACGAACGGAACCTGCCATGAGCGATGCACCCTCCTATACGCCGCCTAAAGTCTGGACCTGGAACAAGGACAACGGCGGTCAGTTTTCGAAGATCAATCGGCCTACAGCGGGAGCAACCCACGAGAAGGTCCTGCCCGTAGGGCGTCACCCCTTACAGCTGTATTCGCTCGGGACGCCCAACGGTGTGAAGGTAACGGTCTTGCTGGAGGAGCTGCTCGAACTCGGGCACAACGACGCTGAGTACGACGCTTGGCTCATCAACATCGGGGATGGCGATCAGTTTGGCAGCGGCTTCGTCGAGATCAACCCAAACTCGAAGATCCCGGCGTTGATGGACCACTCTACTTCCCCGCCAACGCGCGTCTTTGAGTCCGGAGCGATACTGCTTTATTTGGCAGAGAAGTTCGGGGCGTTCCTGCCCAAGGATGCGCGGAAGCGTACTGAATGTCTCTCTTGGCTCTTCTGGCAGATGGGTAGCGCGCCCTACTTGGGTGGTGGCTTTGGCCACTTCTATGCCTACGCGCCCATCAAGATCGAATACTGCATCGACCGATTTGCTATGGAGGTAAAGCGCCAGCTTGACGTGCTGGACCGTCAGTTGGCTGATAAACAATTCATCGCCGGGGATGAATACACCATAGCCGATATGGCGATCTGGCCCTGGTATGGCGCGCTCGCGGCTGGCTTGGTGTACAACGCTGCGGAGTTCCTGGATACCGCTAGCTATAAGCACGTCAACCGTTGGAACAGCGAGTTAGCGGAGCGCCCAGCCGTCAAGCGCGGCCGACGAGTGAACCGCACCTTCGGTAGTCCTGAAAGCCAGTTGAAGGAGCGTCACGACAAGAGCGATTTTGACCCTCCCAAGTAAGCGCTATTGGCGGTAGCTAGCGTTGGTTCCAGGCGGAAAAAGAATCTGCGCTGTTTGTACCGCCATCTGTAGGTGACTAGCGAGCTGTGTGGCCCCCGCGATGGGGGCCTTCACGAACCACGAGAGCCCGTGCTGGGTGAAGAAGACAGCTTCTGAGCTAGCGGCGATAGCGACGAGGTTCTGCCTTAGCAACGGTGGATTGAACAACGCTTGCGCGGCTTCGCAGGTCCCGCGCGTTATGAAGGTATCGTCGAACATTCGGTCGCCAATCGTGGCGATCTGCTGTCCCAGCATCACTGTGGTCCCGAGATGGTCCAGCGCGCGCGTCAAGGTTCTCGCTGTGGAGCCCAACGGCAGGTCGTCGCGGTCGGAGCCGAACTTGGAGAGCTCAACCGGGTGGTTGAGGGCGCGCGGCCATTGAACCGAAACGACTGTGTGGACTGTGGCCACGGAGTAGTCCGCGACAATCTCGAGGGGAATGCCCTGCAGAGAGCCATGAAGCTTCATCCGCGCAGGGTCGAACTCCAATCCGGCCGACGTCGCGACTTGATGCCACACTTGCTGCGTTGCGCGTTCGTGGGGCTGGACGATCATCCGCGGCCAGCGAACCTCAATCTGGTCGCGGAACCAAAGTGCAGCCTCCAAGAATCGGAGCAGCCTCCCTGCGTGGCTCACCCGCCCCGGCAGCTTGAAATGCACCTTCGAGTCCGTGACAACGAGGTTGTCGGCTCCGCCTTTGGCGAGGGCAGTGAGGAACATTTCGTCCTCCGCCGAGCGAGGGGCGAAGAGCGAGCGCAGCTTGACCGCGTCGAGCGACTCCACCCGAAGCGCCTTGTCGGCCCCCTCGTGACCCAACCGCTGATCTTCCCCCTGAAAGACGCTCTGTAGCGGGCGGCTTTTGGCGATGTGAAGGCCCATGTTGAGCGGCGGATCGATCGGCACGACGACCGAGGTCCACCAGCTCCCTGATTCACTGCCGTCGCTGTCCCCTTCGAACAGTTGCGAGAGGTTGTTTGGCGTCAGGAACTGGGTCAGCGCGAACGTGCGCCCGTTGCGCGTGCCACGAAGGGCATGTGCCGATTCAACGTTCGAGTGGACCTGTGCTCCCAGCCGTGCCTCACTGCGGCGAAAGCTGGCTCGCTCGTTGAAAGGCTCGAGGGCTCGATACGCCTGCAGGCCCAGTGTAGTTCTGAGCTGAGACCATTCTGCTGACCTCTGTTTCGTGCGAGTGGCGGTCATCCGCGGCCTTCAGTTTAGGAGCCGAGTTTCTCTGGAATCACGAGCTCTGAGACGACGCTCGCCAACAAGTTCTCATCGCAAGAAAAGACGAGGTTGCCGTCGACGTTGGTCACTCCCCGAATGCCGCGTGAGTACTGGCCAGCGCCGACGTTCGGGGTGGGGGAGAGCGCTCCGGCGGTTCCCACGACGTCGAGCACGCGGTCCACGACAAAGCCCACGAGCCCGTATTGCGTGCGCGTGAGGATCCATTTGGCCGAACGCAGCTGCGCAGGCTCCATTCCGAAACGAAGCCGGAGATCCACTACCGGTGTCACACGCCCACGGTGATCGAAGACGCCGACGATGCTGGGCCCCATATGCGGCAAGGGCGTGATTGCGTGCGGATGGACGACCTCTTCGACCGTGTGGACGTCAAACGAGTACGTGGTATCGGAGACGACAAAGCGCACGAGGTTCTTCTGCTCGCCGCGGAGCTTTTGACTACGTCGCGAGGCCCCGATCATGGCACCAGCGCCTTTGCTTCCAAGAGCAACAGGATCTCGTCGTCGTCTTGTTCTCGCGCGATGCCGACGATCTGAGCGCCGGCATCTGTCCCGACGGTGGTGGTCGCTCGCTCGATGTCACGGCTCAGGAGCCGGTGAACGGTCAGCACCTCATCCACTACCAACCCAAGGATCTCCCCGTTGATGTCCGCCATCAGGATGCGAATGCGCGGCCCATGGATTCGATGCGACGTCTCCGGGACGACACTGCACGCGAGCCCTAGCTGACGCGCCATATCGATCACTGTCACGACGCGCCCGCGGAAGCTGGTGATGCCGAGGACCGCCGTTGGTGCGCGCGGAACGGGCGTAATCTGCGCGCCCCGAACGATCTCGCGGATGATGGACACCGGCAAGGCGTAGGTTGTCGAAGCGACGCGGAACGCCAGGTACTCGTTGAGTGCGCCCTCGGTCCTACGTTCGAGCGTTCGCTGTGCTCGCATCTTGGTCATGGCTGTCATGAGGACCTCGCTTGCTGGGCGCGTCGCCGGTCGCTCGCAACGACCTCTTCATACAGGCTGGGCGTATCGAGAACGAGCCCCAGCCGCTCCTCGCCGAGATCGGCAGCACCTGCGAAACCTCGGACCGAACGCAGCGAAGCGCCGATGGTCTTCATGACTACGTCTTGGCCGCCGATCAGCCGATGCACCACCAGGCCGAGCCGCGCGGAGCCCGCCATGGTTACCACCACATAATGTTTCGCCGATATGCGGCGCTCAGGGATGTCGAAGACCTTGGTCAGGCGCGCGAGGCGCAGGGTAGAACCGCGCAGGGTCATCGCTTCATGCCCGTCGACGGAGAAGATATCGTCCTCTGTGATCTGTACCGCTTCACGCACGTTGGCGAGCGGGATTGCGAAGGTGTGGCCCTCAACCTCGGCTACGAGGACGCGCACGATTGCGAGCGTGATGGGCAAGGTGATGGCCAGCTTCGTCCCGATCCCGACCTCGCTTTGAACGTCGATGACGCCGCCAAGCTTACCGATGTTGGTTTTGACGACGTCCATACCGACGCCGCGGCCTGAGATGTCCCCAGCCTGTTTGCGTGTTGAGAGCCCGGGCGTGAAGATCAGGTTGAGCACGTCGCGCCGGCTGGTGGAGCGCACGTCGGCAGGGTTGATGAAGCCTCGGGATAGCGCGACCTCGAGTACACGCTCGGTGTCGATACCGCCGCCGTCGTCCTCCAGCTCGATCAGGACGTGATTGCCCTTCTGAAAAGCGTTGAGCGCAATCGTCCCGACCTCAGGCTTGCCAGCCGCCTTGCGTGCCTGAGCCGACTCGATGCCGTGATCGATGGCGTTGCGCATCATGTGCATCAACGGATCGGAGAGCTCCTCGACGATCAGCTTGTCGACTTCGGTCTCGGCGCCGGTGATAACCAGGTTGAATTGCTTGTCGGCGTTGCGGCCGACTTGGCGCGCCACGCGACTGAGCCGCTCGAAGAGCTGGCCGAGGGGCACCATGCGCACCTCGAGGATGCCTTGCTGCATCGACTCGAGCTGGCGGTCGAACGTGCGTGAAAGGCGCAGCAGCTCGAGCGCGCTGGTGCGGTCGGTCGCGAGCGGCCGCATGCGCTCAAACAGCCTGTCGATCGAGGACTTCACGATCGCGAGTTCACTCACCGCGTTCATCAGCCGGTCGAGCTTCTGGATGTCGACGCGCACCGTTTGAGTCACGCTGCGGATGGTGCCAACCCGCATCTCTTGCGGGGGCGGAACGCTCGAGGGAGGCACGAGCGGCTGCTCTGCGGCGGCGTGTACGGCCTCGTGCTCGCCAGTGTCTGCCGCGTGGAAAGCCGCCGCCGGCATGGGCGTGCGCAAGCCAGCCTTGCGCGGGACCTCGCTGATCACCGCGCCGGAGTCGGCGAGCAATACCTCCAGCGAAGCTTGGTCGCGCTTGGACGCCATCAAGATGTCGAGCTCGATCGAGTCGGCGTCGGCACCTTCACCCGTCGGCAGGTACGTGATGATCTCTCCGTGCGGCTTCGCCGTCGCCTTCAGTTGTTCCAGCGACTCATCGATGGTCAAAAGCGAGAAGCGCGTACGCAGCCGAAAGATGCGGTTTCCCGCCTCGACGTTTACGCGCAGACGATGTTCCTCATACTCGGTCAACACCGAGAGAATGTTGGGGTCGAGGTCGAGCGCCGGCGCTCCTTCGGGCTTTGCCTCGAGCCCAGCCCCTCGCAGCTCGGTGAGCACGCTCTCTAGCTCTTGCAGCGGTGGAACGGCTCCGGTGTTCTCCGCGAGCAGCAGGCGGTGCCCAACGTCGAGCGCGCGGAACAACGTATCGACCACCTCGCTGGTGAAGGTGCTCTTGCCCAGCCGCAGCGAGTCGAGCTTTGTTTCGAGCTCGTTGGCCAGCGTGTTCAGGGTGGTTGCGCCAAACAGGCCGGCAAGTCCCTTGAGCGTATGAACCGCTCGAAAAATGTCGTTGATCAGGTCTGGATCAGCGTTGCCTGAGCGCAACGACTCGTCGAGCAGCACCAGATCGCGACCGAGCGCTTCGAAGATGTCTTCGGCTTCGGTGAGAAACTCGATCTTGCCGCGTTCGTTGTCGTTCATTCCAGGCAGCAGGAGGCTACATGTCTAGCGGCAGCCTGCGCAACGTTGCGTCCAGGAGTTACCGACTTCATCAACGCGAACGCCGTAACGCCGCTAACTGGCCGCAGGCGCCACCTACGTCTCGGCCACGGGGGCGTCGAATGAGCGTGGTCACTCCGAGCTCGACCAAGATCGCGACGAACTCGTCGAGCGAGCTCTTGCTGGGCGTAGACAGCGCGGGATCCGGACCGGGGTTCATTGGGATCACGTTGACTCTGCTGCGCACGCGAGCCGCAAGCTTGGCTAGTTCCCGCGCGTCTTCCGGGCTGTCGTTGAAGCCGCCGATCAGCACATACTCGAACAAAACGCGCCTCCCTCTAGGCAGGTGCTGCTCAAGTTCGGTGAACAGCGCTTGCAGCGGAAATCGCTGATTGATGGGCATGATTCGGCCACGCTTCTCATCGGTCGCAGCGTTGAGACTGACGGCCAACTCGGCTTTGCAACTCTCGAAAAAGGGCCCGATCTTGTCGGCTACTCCCACGGTGGAAACCGTGACCCGGGAGCGCGATAGAGCGAACGCGTTGTCGTCGGTGAGCAGCTGGGTGGCCTTGGCCACCTCGGTCAGGTTGTCGAAGGGCTCGCCCATGCCCATGAACACGACGTTCTGAATCGCTGGGAGTCGGTTGCCCCAAACCAAGCGGGCGATGCGTAGCTGGTCCACGATCTCGCCTGCGTCGAGTTGCCGGGTCAGCCCGTTCACGCCGGTTTCGCAGAAGCTGCAGGCGCGCGCGCAACCGACCTGGCTTGAAACGCAAACCGTGGTTCGATTCGGTGCAGGAATCAGCACCGTCTCGACGTAGTTGCCGTCGAGCGTTGCGAGCAGAAGGCGCTCGGAGCCATCCAACGCGGGCGCGCGCTCGGCGATGGTGAGCGAACAACGGGCGTCGAGCGCGAGCAGCGCAGGGTGGGCCCAGGCGCCGACGCCGAGATCGCGTAGGAGGGCCTGGTCCCAGGGCGAATCGAGGCCTTCAGGCCTCACCCTAAAGGTATGCCGCAAGACCTTGGCGGCGGCGGAGGCCGCTTGGGATGGTGACCCTCCGGAACGGGTGAGCAGAGCGCTCAGTTCTCTGCTAGGAAGCGAGGCCAGAAGGGGCAAGCCCGGCCGTTTCCGCGTTAGGCCCGAGCCGGGGGTGGTTCCCGGGTTGATCATCCTCCCGACCTACCATTTCCACGTTTGGGCGGGTAACCCCGCGCGAAACGAATGAAACGCAAGTAGAGTTGTCTCGATGTCTTGGATTCGCACCCTGGTTACGACCTGCTTGCTCTCATGTGCGCTGCTCTCGGCTGCGGTGGTCTCCGCTGCGCCGAAAGACAGCAAGGCACAGAAGGCCCTCAAAGAAGCAATGGAGGATGACTACCTCCTGACCAACTTCGACGACGCCGAGGCAAAGCTGCGCGGCGCGCTCGAGACTTGCGGCGCCTCCGGCTGCAGTAAGTCGGTCAAGTCAAAGGTCTATGTCGGCCTTGGTATCGTGCTCGCGGGGGGCAAGAAGGACAAGCTGGGCGGCACCGACGCCTTCAAAGAGGCGCTCAAACTCGACTCCAACGCCACGCCGGATCCCGACTACGTAACGAGTGAAGTGAAGGCTGCATTTGAGGCGGCGAAGAAGGGCGGCGGCTCGTCTGGCTCCTCCGGCTCTTCCGGCGGAGATTCGGGCAATAGCGGCTCCAAGCCTGCGAACTCGGAGGATTCGCCCATCACGCTCAATGAGCTCTCGGAGCAGAAGGTCAACACGCCTGTGCCGGTGTACGTCGGGGTGGAGGATGACTCGGTGAAGGTCGCCACCGTCACGGTCACCTACATCCCGGTCGGCTCCTCTTCATCCAAGAAGCTCGAGCTCGAGAAGAGTGGTCGTGGCTTTCGCGGCAACATCCCGTGCGCGTCGGTGGCGAAGAAAGGCAGTCTGAAATTTTGGGTCACTGCCAAGGACAAAGGCGGCAAGGTCGTGGGCTCGTTGGGAAGTGATTCCGATCCGTACACCACCGCCATCAAGAGTGACGTGGACGGCAAACCGCCGAGTTGGCCAGGGTTTGCGCCGCCCGAAGCTTGCGCTGGATCAAGCGAGGACGGAGGAGCGGGAGACGGCGGAGAGTCTGGCGCAACGCGCAGGCAGTGCACCGAGGACAAGGATTGCCCCGCCGACGAAAAGTGCGCGAACTTCGAGTGCCTCAAGAAGCCGAGCGAAGGCGGAGACAGTGGGTCGGAGCCTGGGGCCGGAGATACAGGCTCGGAGGATGACGGCCCGAGCAGCGACCGACTCAACTGGATTCGCATCACGTTTACGCCTGATTTTGCGATGATCTCCGGCGAATCGATCTGCGGGTTTCAAGACGCCTACGCCGACGGCGGGCCGTCGGTGGCCAACGACGCTACCTACGTTTGCATCAAGAACCCAACCTCCGAGAATCCCTCGCGCTACCTCGGTCAGGCGACGGCCGGCCAGGGCAACAACGTCAACTTCGGGTTTGGCGTGTCCACCATGCGGATCTTGGCGAGCTATGACCGCGTGGTCTGGAAGGGCCTCTCTCTCGGCGCGCGCTTAGGCTTCGTTTTCAACGGCACCTATGAAGATTTCGCCTCGTTCATCCCCTTTCACGGTGAAGGGCGAATCACCTACACGATTGGTTCGGAGCCTTGGTCCGGTAAGCAGGTGGTGCGCCCCTGGTTCTTCGTCGGTGGCGGTTTCGCCCAGGTGGACGCTTCGGTGAACGTCGACGTGCTCGAGGACGGTGAAGCCTGCGGGGCCGAGAATCCTGGCGATACCACGAGCGCCTGTTCCATCGAGTCCGCCGATGGCGTACTTGAACCGCGCATCCAAACGCTGCGCGCGGTAAAGCAAGCTGGGCTGGGCTTTGCCGGTGGCGGTGCCGGTATCTCGTTTGTTCCAGCCGATCTTTTCGAGATCAATCTTGGTCTCAAGTTCTCCGTCACGTTCCCGTTCGTGATGCCGGTTCTTTCTCCTGAAGCGGGAATCGGGTTCGGCTTCTGAAACCTTTTAATTCTCAGGCAGAGGCCCTCAAGAGCGAAAAGCTCAAGAGCCTCCTTCAAGCTGCAATTCACGGTGAACGTGGAGAGCGCGGTCGTGACCCGTTGACGGTCTTTCTAAACGATCTGGATCGCGTCAGCGGTCTTCCCGGTCCGCGTCCCAACCTTCCGCTGCTTCGTGCGCTCGGCCTCGCGGTTCACGGTCATGGGGAGGCCGGCAAAGTGTTTGCCCACGACTTGCGCCAGTCCAAGGTGCTCGCGCAGGTGTACATCGGCATCTTTGCGCTGGCCTGTGGTGCAGCGAACCCAAAGGATAAGAAGCTGATCATTCAGCTGATCGACAGCACCGACGAGTCGGAGAAGGAACGTCGGGATGCGGTTACCCATGCGCTCGAGGACGTGCTCGCCGTGCGAGCGGATGAGGCTGTCGAGCGGCTTCTTCCCCACGCAGACGGCTATTTGCATCTGCACGTGCTGCTTACAGCGACCACGACTCCAAGGGTCCTGACCGCACTCAAGTCGGCAGCGCCGCTCCTCGCCTGCATCGAGGCGGCGTTCCAAATGGTGATCGAAGCGCCGCGATCGGCCGAGCGCTCGCAGGGTTACCGTACGCTGGCGGAGTCGCTGCCGCGTCAGATCGCCACCGGGGCGAAGCGTTTCGTCGAGCTTAGCGATTGGGTCGCCGCAAAGGCCGAGACCACCGACAACCCGCAGGCGCGTGCGATCTTGGACGCAGCGATCAACGATCTTCGGCCCCTTCTCGGAGAGGCCGACACCGACCGCTTGCGACATTCCCTCGAGGGCTCGGCCAAGCCAGCGCGTGACCCGAGTCGAATCGTGCAGGGGACGCGCAAGCGAAGCCGAGGCCGCTGAGCAAAGCCGCTTCAGGCCGATGGGGCGTCTTGGTCGAGAGCCATGCGCCCCAAGATTTCTTCAGCCACCGTGCGTAGATCTTCAGCCGCGTCGAGCTTATCGCCCCGCAGGTAGGCGTCGATCCCGTCCATCGCCACGAGCGCGAGGCTCGCGTTCACCCCGCGGTCGGTGAGCGCCGCCACCACCTCGGAGGTCTTGAGCAGCGTACGCAGCTCTTCCATCAGCTCCGCAAGTTCACGCAAGCCGCCCGTGCCGCCCACCGTCTCCCCGATGCGTGAGCCGAGTTCGTCGTCCTCGTGTGCCATCAGCGCACCGTCTTCGTCACGCGCGGAATCGCCTTGAACGGTACGTGTGGGGGTTCATGCCCTGCGACGCACTGGTACTTGTCAAAGTTGGTCACGCCCTCGGAGCGAAGCAGCTCCTCGTCCAACCAGGCTTTCCCCATGCGTTCCCGGGGCTCCTTGGCGAGCAAGGCTACCGTCGCATCAGCAATGATGTCCGCCTTACGCCAAACCTCTGGTCCGCCGAGCCCAAAGTTCATCGTCGCGTAGCTCTCGACCGCGGTCGCCGGCCACAGCGCATGGGCCGTTACGTTGTCCTCGGCGTACTCCTCGGCGATCGATTGGGCGATCATCGTCATACCGAACTTGGATACCGAGTAGGCGCCGTGCCCAGCGATGGCTTCGGTATCCACGGCGGGAGACATCATCACGATGTGGCCGAACTTCCGCGCGATCATGTGAGGAAGAACCGCGTGTGAAAGCACGAACGCCGCGCGCACGTTGATGCCCATGATGAGGTCGTACTTCTTTACCGGGGTATCTGCGACGTCGGCCCACCACAGCGCACCGGCGTTGTTGACGAGCGCGTCCACGCGACCAAAGGTCTCGATCGTCTTTGCGATAGCCGCTTCGCAGGCGGTCTCGTCGCGCACGTCCAACTTGAGCGGCAGAGCTTTGCGGCCGAGCGCTTCGACCTCGCGGGCCACATCGTGAATCGTGCCGGGCAGCTTCGGATTCTCGGCTACCTCGGTCTTGGCGGCGATCACGATGTGAGCGCCTTCTTTTGCGCAGGCCAACGCGACTGCGCGGCCGATCCCGCGCGATGCACCGGTGATGAATACGACGCGATCCGTGAGCTTCATGCCCGGCTGGCTACCAGTGCCACACCTCGGCGGCCAGGGGGCAGCGACGAGAATCGCGCCCCGGGCAGCGGCCGAGCGGAGCTTCGATCACTTGCTGTAGCGACTGCGGATGCGCGGTACCAGGTACTCGCCAAAGGCTCGCTCTGCGTCGAAGGCGGGGGCAAACCCCCAATCCGATCGAGCGGCGCTGTCGTCGACGTCGGCTGGCCATGAGTCGACGATCTTCTCGCGCACGAGGTCTGGCTTGTAGCTAATTTCAGCCTTGGGAAAAGCCTTCTTTACATGCTCGGCGATCTGCTTGGCGGAGACCGAGAAGCCGCTCACGTTGTAAACCACGCGCGAGAGCTTGCTCTGGTCAGCGTCGAGCAAGGAGGTGAGGGCGGTAACCGCGTCGGGCATGGCCATGAACGGGATCTGCGCGTTTTCCCCGACGAAGCAGCTGTACGGTTCGCCCTTGGCTGCCGCATGCAGCATCTCCGGGCCGAAGTCGCTCGTACCGCCAGTGGGCACAGTGTCCGCCGAGATCAGCCCAGGAAAGCGCAGCGAGCGGAAATCGAGCCGAGCCATGCTGGAGAGGGCACCCAGTTGCCGGTGGTAATGCGTGTAGTACCGGCCGAGATGCTCGCAATAGAGCTTGTTGCAGCCATACATGGTTACCGGCACGGTCCATTCATCCTCCTTGACGCGGCCAGCTGCGGCCTTGGTCGCGAGGTCAGGTAGGCCGTAGACGGCAATGGAACTCGGAAACAGGAATTTGACCGCGCGCCCGAGCCGAGCGGATTGCTGCTGCGCGACGCGCAAGAGATTGAGCGTGCCCTCGACGTTGACCTGGTGTGCGAGCTCCGGGTCCCGCTCGCCGCGCGTGGAGAGCAGCGCCGCCAGGTGGAAAACCGCATCGATCTCGTGGTGTGCCGCGATCTGATCCATCAGGTAGCGATCCATGATGTTTCCGGCGTAACTGGCGACGCATTTAGCGCGCAGCGCGTCGGGCACCGGCGTGAGATCCAAGCTCACGACTTGATAGCGCCCTTCGGCGGCCAGCTGATTCACGAGGCTGTGGCCGATTTCTCCGTTGGATCCAGTGATGAGCACGACGCCTTTTGCCATGCGCCTCTTTACACCGAACGTCGCTTCTCTGGAACGGCAGCGGACGTCGACCCGCCTGGCCAAGTAAAAAAGCTTCTTGGGGCTTCAAGCCCACAGGCGCCGGTACTAAGCACCGTGCAAGGTGAAGCATGGCTGAGCGAACGTTTGCGCCCAAACCCGAGTGGCTCAAGGTCCGAGCTCCGGGCGGAGACCGTTACCACGCAATCAAAGAGACGTTGCGCGAGCTGGACCTGCACACCGTTTGTGAAGAGGCGCGTTGTCCCAACGTCGGTGAGTGTTGGCGTGACGGCACGGCCACCGTCATGTTGCTGGGAGACACCTGCACGCGGGGTTGTCGCTTCTGCGCGGTCACCACGGGGGACCCGAAAGGCTCGGTGGATTCGCGCGAGCCGGAGCACGTCGCCCGCGCGATCGCCAAGATGCAGCTGCAATACGTAGTGATGACGATGGTCAACCGAGATGACCTGCTCGACGGTGGAGCCGAGCACGTCGGTCGTACGGTGAAGCGGCTGAGAGAGCTGCGTGATGACATCCTGATCGAGACGCTGGTCGGTGATTTTTGCGGCCGGCTCGACGACGTGCGTACCGCGGCCGAGGCGATGCCCGACGTGTTTGCCCATAACGTGGAGACGGTACGCAGGCTCACGCGCACGGTTCGCGATGTTCGGTCGGGCTACGATCAGACCTTGAAGGTGCTGGCGGCTGCCGCAGCCGTGGCCAAGGAGGCCCGCGCTTCGGGGGGCCGCACGATGCTGACCAAGAGCTCGATCATGGTGGGCCTCGGGGAGACCGATGAGGAAGTCCTCGAGACGATGAAGGATCTCAAGTCGGTTGGCGTGGACATCGTCACGATTGGTCAGTACCTGCGGCCAAGCCCGAAACACCACGAGGTGCTTCGCTTCGTGCACCCCACGGTGTTTGCTTCTTACGAGGAGCAGGCAATGAAGCTCGGCTTCCTATATGCCGCGTGCGGGCCGCTGGTTCGCTCCAGCTACAAGGCTGGCGAGGTCTTTCTCAAATCGTTGCTCGGTACCGAGGACGTGGCAGCACCGTTGGAGGAGCGCATCCTTCGGGCGCGAGAAAACGCCGCGAAGGTGCGCGAGCACGCCGCCAAAGAAGAACTGACGAAGAGCGGAATTGTGCCTGTTTCCTCTTTGGTCAGGTCACGCTGATGGTGCGCTTACGCCATTGCGCGCTGTCAGCCTTACTGCTCATTGGCTGTGGCGACGCGGACGCAGGTTCTCAAGGTGGATCGGCCTCAGGCGGGGCGGACGCCAACGGTGGGCAGGGCGGGGAAACGAGCGTCGCCTCCGGTGGCAGTGGCGGTGCGAGCTCGAGCGGTACGGGCGGCGCTGCTGCGAGTTCCTTGGAGCAGCTGCTTCAACGTTTGCGCGCCGACTTGAGTGGCACCTTGTTGGCCGAGTCCCAAAATGGCGGTTGGCCGGTCCTGGTTGATGAAGGCTATGTGGTGGTCTCGACCAGCGGCCAACCGCAGATCGCGGGTGGCTTTAGCTCGTGGCAGCCGCTTGCGTTGACCCCCGACCAAGGCTTTAGCTTTACCGTGATTGTGCCTGGGGATCTCACCGAGGACCGCGGCTATAAGTTCACCGACGGGATGAGCTTTGTCTCGGATGACTGGTCTCGCTCCTTTGCCTACGACGAGTTCGGTGAACTATCGCTCATTCACCCCCAAGGTGGCCGGTTTGATCGTTTCTTCGGCGTGCAGAGTTCCGAGATCGAGCCGCGAAAGGTGACCGTGCTCGTGCCTGAGCAGGCGCCATCGCACCTGCTTTACCTGCATGACGGGCAGAACCTGTTTGCGCCGTCGGCTAACTTTGGAGGTTGGCGCCTTCAGGACTCGGTACCTGCCGGAATGATGCTGGTGGGGATTGATAACAGCCCAGCTCGCATGGATGAATACACCCATGTCGCCGACGTGCTCAGCGGCAACTCGACGGGCGGGGAAGGGGACGCCTATGTGGCATTTCTCGAGTCCGAAGTGCGGTCCCTAATCGCTAGCGTGTACGGGGAACCCGGCCGTATCGGTGTCATGGGCTCGAGCTTGGGCGGCCTCATCAGCTTGCACGCGGGCTTTCAGTTCCCAGCTAGCTATGACTTTGTTGGCTCCCTATCGGGGACGGTGGGCTGGGGCAGTTTTGGCCCGCATACGGGTGAGACGATGATTGAGCGTTACGGTGAAAGCCCCACGTTCCCATTTGTCGTCTATCTTGACTCGGGCGGAGATGGCCCTTGTGACGATGCCGACGGGGACGGCATCTTTGACGACGGGGACGGCACCGACAATTACTGTGAGAATGCGCAATTGCGCGATGCTCTGGCGATGAACGGCTACGTCTTCGGGGAGAATCTCCACCACTGGCATGAACCAGGAGCCCCCCACAACGAGGCTGCCTGGGCCGAGCGAGTATTCCGGCCGCTGCAGATTTTTGCCGCGCTTTAGCCGCACTTCATACTGCTCGCTGGGGGCTTTCAACTGCACCTCGAGCGAGTAGGCTGCGCGCCAGAGCTGCGACTAGCGCGCGGTGGCACGGAGGATTGAATCATGAAGAGTGTTTGGTTTTCATTGGCGATGGTCCTTGCGATCGGTTGTGGAGATGGCGGGGGAGCGGCAGCTAGCGGCTCAGCGTCCAGCAAGCCTGCTGGGTCTGCGGCGAACTCGGCGAAGCCAGCAGCTTCCGCCGCCGCCACGGCGACCGCCGCCGCTAGCGCAGCTGCAACCGCCACCGGCTCCGCTTCGGCGGGCGAAGCTGGCGCCATCGTCAAGCTGCTGGAAGACTTGCAGACGAACGAGGCGAATTACAAGGATAAGCCAGTCAAGGTCGAGGCGCTCTACCTCAGCACGTCCAGCATGACCTCGGGCGGCAAAAAGACCTACAACATTAGCGTCACCGACAAGAAGGGCGATCTCGACAACACACTATCTTGTGAACTTGGCGAGACCGAGCCCAAGGACCTCATGCAGTACGACGCGGTGGTGATTGAGGGCAAAGGCTCCGTCTCGAATGCGCAGAAGGGCGATAAGAAGTTCAAGAGCCTGCGTCTGACCGAGTGTAAGTTTACGAAGAAGTAAGCAGGCGCTCGCAACCGTGATTCGCATCGAGAAGCTGAATAAGAGCTACACGCTCGGGCATCATGCGTTGCATGTTTTGCGAGACATTGACCTGTTAGTAGAGAAGGGGGAGCTCGTAGCAATCACGGGCTCCTCCGGCTCAGGTAAGTCGACGCTACTCAATATTTTAGGCGTCCTGGACGAGTATGACTCTGGCTCCTACTTTCTTGGGGATACCCTGGTAAAGGACCTGAGTGAAACGCGCGCCGCGCAGGTGCGGAATCGTCAGATCGGGTTCGTTTTTCAGTCCTTCAACCTATTGCCGTTCAAAACGGCAGTAGAGAATGTGGCTCTGCCTCTTTTTTACCAGGGAGTATCTCGCAAGAAGCGGGATGCTTTGGCTCACACGCTCCTCGACCGAGTTGGACTCCTTGACTGGGCCAAGCACTTGCCGTCGGAGATGTCGGGCGGCCAGAAACAGCGCGTGGCGATCGCGCGTGCGCTGATCACCAGCCCAACCGTGCTGCTCGCCGATGAACCGACGGGCGCTCTCGACTCAAAGACATCGACGGCGATCATGGATTTGCTCATGGACGTCAACGCGGACGGTGTCACCGTGGTGATCGTGACGCATGAGGCTGCGGTAGCCGCACGGACCCGACGCGTCATACGACTCAAGGACGGTGTCATCGAGTCGGAGACCACCGGCGCTGCTCAGGGGGCCGATGGATCGGCTCACTGAACTCTTTGACACCTTGCGTACCGCAAAACTGCGGACAGCAGTTACAGCGCTCAGCGTGGCCTGGGGCATCTTTATGCTAGTCATCCTGCTCGGTGCAGGGCGGGGTATTCAGAACGGCGCCGAGCACGAGTTCCGCGATGACGCGACGAACAGCCTATGGGTTTGGCGCGGAACGACCTCCATGCCCTGGCAAGGTCACAAACCCGGGCGGCGGGTACGGCTCGATAGCGACGACATCGACGCGATCCAACGATCCGTCGAGGGGGTAGAACACATGACGGGGCGCTTCTACCTGCCTGGTGAATACACAACTTCCTTCAATGGCGTCGTCGCATCCTTCGAGGTGAGAGCCGTCCACCCAGGCCACCGCTATCTCGAGAATACCTCTATTCGCGAGGGCCGCTTTCTCAATCCGCTGGATCTGAGCGAGCGACGGAAGGTGGCGGTGATAGGCCCGGCCGTGGTGACGCGACTTTTCAAGGACGTGAACCCGCTTGGTGAGTGGCTAGAAATTGGCGGACGGATGTATCGCGTGGTCGGTGTGTTCGAGGATGCGGGCGGCGAGGAGGAGGAGCAAAAGATCTACATACCAATCACGACGGCACAAATGGTTTATGGCGCTGAAGGCCAGGTCAACCAGATCATGTTTACCCTCGGCGGTGGCGCGGACGTCGAGTCGAGCAAGCGAGCCATCGCTGACACCACCAAGGTGATTGCTAGTCATCACAACTTCTCGCCCAAGGACAAGCGTGCGCTGCGGGTGCGCAATACGTTGGAGGATTTTCAACGAGTGGCTGGCCTGTTTGCGAAAATCCGGACCTTCATCTGGATCGTAGGCGTGGGCACCATCATCGCGGGCATCGTAGGCGTCAGCAACATCATGCTGATCTCGGTTCGCGAGCGAACGAAGGAGATCGGGATCCGTAAAGCGTTAGGAGCAACCCCGTGGACCATCGTATCTCAGGTGCTGCTTGAGTCGCTGGTCGTTACTGGGGTATCGGGTTACAGCGGGCTCGTGCTCGGGTTAGCCACGTTGGAGCTGGCCAAGTGGAAGCTCCCTCCGACAGACTTTTTTCGCGACCCGCAGGCCGACCTCGGGGTTGTGGTAGGGGCTACCTTGCTGTTGGTCTTCTCAGGGCTCTTGGCGGGCTACTTCCCTGCTAGTTTGGCTGCGAAGGTAAGTCCTTCGGTGGCGCTGCGCGCTGAATGATGTTTGACCTGGACCAATGGCAAGAGATCTTCAGCACGATGCGCCGCAACTGGCTGCGCACGTTGTTGACCGCCATCGGCGTGTTTTGGGGCGTGCTGATGCTGATGGTGATGGTGGGCTTTGGCAACGGGCTCGAAACTGGAGTGAAGAAGGATATGGCTGGCATTGCCACCAATAGCTTCTACGTTTGGGGCGGCCGGACCAGCGTTCCCTTCGACGGCTTGGCTCCCGGCAAGTTTGTCGAACTCACGGTGTCTGACGCCAAACAGGTTCAAGCGCTCGTGCCCGAGATTCGTGCACTCGCCCCGCGTGCATCACTGGGCGGGCGAGGCGGAGGTGCTGCGGTCACGCACAAAGAGAAGTCGGGGAGCTTCCAAATCTCGGGGGACGTACCCGCTCTCCGGCTCGTCCAGCCGATGACCATGCTCAAAGGAAGGTTCCTGAACGAACTGGATCAGGAGCACCACCGCAAAGTGGCTGTGATTGGTGAGAACGTACTTCTGGCCTTGTTCGCCGTTGGGGAGGAGCCAATCGGTTCGACGCTGGAGATCCGCGGCGTCGAGTTCTTGGTGATCGGAGTCTTTCGCTCGCCAGCCACGGGCGATCGCGCGGACCGGCTGGCCAATACAATCCATTTACCCTTGTCGACCTTTCAGCAGGCGCTACGTCCAAGTCCGGTCGTCAATAACTTTGCCGTACTCGTGCACGAAGGTGAAAGCGCAGAACTCGCCATGGTCAGGGTACAAGAGGAGCTTCGCCGCCTGCATCGCATCGCACCAACCGACAGCCAAGCGATCGGCACATGGAACGCCGAGAAGGAGTTTCAGAAAATCAACGGGCTCTTCGTTGGTATCCGTGCCTTGATTGGCTTTGTCGGAGCGATGACGCTCTTGGCTGGGATATTAGGCGTAAGCAACATCATGATGATTAGCGTGCGAGAGCGCACGCGCGAGATTGGTATTCGACGAGCGATTGGTGCAACCCCGTGGGCGATCTTGGCGCAGATCCTCAAGGAGTCCACTGTGCTAACCACCTTCGCGGGCGCGTTGGGCCTCATGTCTGGGGTGGGGTTGCTCGAATTGGTGGGCACGTTTCTCAATCAGGGCCCAGCCGGAGAACCCTCCCTGCTCGACCCTCCGCACGCCCAGTTCAGCGTTGCGGCATTGGCTTCGGTGGTCATGGTTGCGGGAGGGGCCGGTGCGGGCTTGATACCGGCTTTGCAAGCTCTGCGGGTTCGGCCGGTGGTGGCGCTTCGCGATGAGTAGTCTATTGCGACGACTGGGCCGGGCCATGCGCACCGGGCTCGTGACGCTTCTGGTTCTCAGCTTTCTTGGGGGCTTTGGCTATACGTTCTATTTTCTCTACCAACGAAGCAAAGGCACTCCGGTGGTGGTGAAGACCGAGAAACCTAGGCTTGCCGACATTATCAAGAAGTCCGTCGCCACCGGATCGATGGTCCCGCGTAAAGAGGTATTCATAAAGCCGCGCGTGTCGGGCATCGTAAAGAGGTTGCACGTCGTTCCCGGGGCGATCGTTCGAGAAGGGGACCTGATTGCGGAGGTCACCATCATCCCAGACATAGCCGCGTTGACTCGTGCCGAGGGCCAAGTCCGCGCTGCTGGTATCTCGCTAAAGTACGCCGAACTCGAGCTTGCTCGAAGCAAGCGACTCGCCGACGAAGGGCTGGCCTCGCAAAGCGAGGTCGCAGCACGCAAGCTGGACTACGAGATCCGCCAGGCGGAGCTAATGGCCGCGAGTGAGAGTCTCCAGGTTGCCAAAGACGGCGCGCTCGCCAAGAGCGACAAATCGAGCAACACGATGATTCGAGCAACCGTAGCTGGGACCATTCTGGACACGCCGGTGCTCGAGGGCTCAAGCGTGATTGAGAGCAATAACTTCAACGAGGGCACGACGGTCGCTGTCGTCGCCGATATGACCGACATGATCTTTGTCGGCAAAGTCGATGAGGCCGACGTTGGTAAGATCGCCGTAGGTATGTCTGTTTCGATTCAGATCGGAGCCATCGAGGGCCGCAAGTTCGAAGGTAAGCTCGAGTCCATCGCGGCTAAAGGCAAGCTCGTGGATGGCGCTATTCAGTTCGAAGTAAAGGCGGCGCTGGCCCCGGTGAACAACGTCGTTATTCGGGCTGGATATAGCGCTAACGCGGGTATCGTGCTCGACCAGCGGATGGGCGCTTTGGCGGTGGATGAGAAGCTCGTCCAATTCGACGGGAAGCAAGCCTTCGTAGAGATTGCCGCAGCGGACGGCGTCTTCGAGCGTAAGGACGTGAAGTTGGGCCTGAGCGACGGGCTGGTGATCGAAGTGCTCGACGGACTGACCTTGGAGGACGTGGTCAAAGTGCCGAGCGCCAAGAGTGACTGAGCGCCCAGCGGCGCGCTATTCAGGCTGCGAAGCGGCTCGGCGGTGAACTTAAACTTCCGTTTGTTCACGTCTCGGAGTAGGGAGCGCGCATGCGCACGATCGTATTGCCCCTCAGCGTTCTGATGCTCACCTTCGGCTGCAGCTCGCAGAAAGAGGTCGCGGAACCGCACGAGCACGAGCACGGTGGAGAACACGCTCATGGCGAAGAGGGCCACCATGACGGCCACGGTAAGAAGCATGATGGAGACCACGAGGGTGGCCACCACAAGATGGCGGCTGGCCCGGTTAAGGACTTCCATGACGTACTCGCGCCCGTGTTCCATATGGAAAAGGGGGCTGCCCGTGCTGACGCAGCTTGCACCGCCGTTCCGTCGTTCAAGGAGAAGGGGGCCCCGCTAGCCACCGAGTCCAAGGAGCATGGCGCCGCGTTGGTTGCCGCCGTTGCCGAGCTCGAGAAGGTTTGCGCGAGCGACAAGGCCGCGGTCGAGGCGAAGCTCGACGTTGTTCACGAAGCTTTTCACAAGGTCATGGAGTCGCACTGACCTGGTTCTTGGGGTTCTCGGGAACCAGGGCTGCGGCGTTTTGCCGCACCCGCGGCGAAGTTGTGATGGTAGCGGCAGCTTGCCATCTTGCCCCGCCCACCCGTTTCACCCCAAAACCCTCACCGCATTGATGGGAACGGAGCCTAAACAAGCATGAGCCGGTTTTTCTTCCCGAAGTGGGCGAACAAGGCGCTTCCGTACACGGTCTTCCTCGGACTTGGTCCGCTGGGAACCGCTGCGGTAGCCGGCCTTTGGTACTACGGAACGGACAAACATCTGTCAGTGGGCTACGCGCCCCAGCAGCCGATTCCGTTCAGCCACAAGCTACACGCGGGCGACATGGGGATGGACTGCCGCTACTGCCACACGACGGTTGAGCGCGCCGCCTTCGCAGCAATTCCACCTACGGAGACGTGCATGAATTGCCACGCGGCAATCAAAGCATCGAGTCCGAAGCTGGCACCGCTACGCGAGAGCTGGGAGAAGGACACCCCGGTGGAGTGGACCAAAGTCCACATGCTCCCCGACTACGCCTACTTCGACCACAGCGCGCATTTGAACGCAGGTGTTGGCTGTGAGAGTTGTCACGGCCGCATCGACCAGATGCCAGTCGTCACTCAAGCCGAGCCGCTTTCGATGGGCTGGTGTCTCGAGTGTCACCGCGCACCGGAGCAGCATCTCCGCGATCCGAAGGACGTGACCAAGATGGGCATGCTCGAGGAGTCGCGAGCGACGAACAAACCCATGAACCGGCCAGCAGACATGCGCAAGCCGATCCCCCCGCAGCACTGCTCAGGGTGCCACCGATGAAGCGCCTACCTATTGTTCAGAAGAACCCTTCGGGCTCGGAAGCCGACCCGAACGAGCGGATTTGGTATCAAACCTTGGCCGAGCGTGATGGCTCGCCGGAGACGCTCGAGCGTCGCGTGACCGAGTTCGAGGGGCCTGCTCCCTTCGAGCCACCGGCCGGTGTCGACCGACGAACCTTCATGACCTTGATGGGCGCTTCGATGGCGCTCGCTGGCGCAGTGAGCGGCTGTCGTAAGCCCGTCGAGAAGCTCCTGCCTTACACCCGGCTGCCCGAAGGCACCGTGATGGGTGAGCCGGATTACTTCGCAACGGCGATTCCGTTCTACGGCACCGCGGTTGGCCTGCTGGTGAAGAGCTACGACGGCCGCCCGATCAAAATCGAAGGCAACCCCGATCACCCTGAGTCCCAAGGCGCCTCAACCGCTTGGATCCAGGCGTCGGTGCTGGACCTCTATGACCCGGACCGCAAGCGGCCCGCCCGCAATGCAGGCGCCGACAAGTCGCTTGCCGAGCGAGATGCCTTCCTCACGAAGCTCTACCAAGACGTTCGCGCGGCAAAGGGTCGTCGCGCCGTCGTGCTCTTCGAGGAGCACCGCTCGCCCGCCGTCGCTGCTCTGCTCGAGAGCTTGAAGAAGGACCTGCCCGAACTCACCGCGCTGCGATTCGAGGCGTTCGGACGCGAGCGTCAGCGGAGTGGGGCGCAGATCGCCTTCGGTGAACCGAGGGACGTTGCCTATCGCTTGGACCGCGCCGACGTGGTCGTCGCGCTCGACGCTGACATTCTTGGCACGGAGTCGAGTCCGGTTCGCAACTCGAAGGGCTTTGCCGCTCGTCGCCGACCGGAGGCCACCGAGGTCGGAACGGCGGGCACCATGAGCCGAATCTACGTCGCAGAGCCCACGCCGACGCAAACCGGTCATGGCGCCGATCACCGGCTACGCATTCAAGCCAAGCGAGTCGGGGAGCTGTTGGTCGGGCTCGCGGTTGCACTCAAGGCCGCCGGCGTTCCCCTGGCCGACGGGCTGGTGTCCGCTGCGCCGAAGCTCTCCGACAAGGAGCAAGCCTGGGTCAAAGCCGCCGCCGCCGACTTGGCGAAGGCCAAGAAGGCAGCGCTAGTCGCGGTTGGAACGCGGCAACCGGCTGCGCTCCACGCGCTCGCGTTCGCTATCAACCATGCGCTCGGTTCGATCGGGACGACGCTCGAATTCAGCCTGATGCTCGACGTTCTGCGTGAAGGCGTCGGCGCACTGAAGGAGCTGGCGGCCGATCTCAACGCCAACAAGGTCGACACCGTCCTCATCCTGGGCGGAAACCCCGTCTTTGCAGCGCCGCCCGAGCTGGGGCTCGCCGACGCATTGAAGAAGGCCAAGGTCTCCGTTCATTTCTCGTCGCATTTCGACGAGACGAGCAGCGTCACGTCCTGGCACATCCCGCGCGCCCATTACCTCGAGTCGTGGGGCGATGCTCGCAGCGAAGACGGCACGCTTGCCATCATCCAACCGCTGATTGCGCCTCTGCATGACGGTCTCTCCGACCTGCAGGTTTTGGAAGGTCTCGCGGGCGGAAGCCGCACTCCGCACAAGATCGTCTACGACAGCTGGAAGGCGCAAAAGACGCTGCCCGGTGTTGCAGAGTTCGACAATGAGTTCAAAGCCGCCATCCATCTCGGCGCTGTGATCCCTGCCCGGGACGCCCTGACGAAGGACGGCGCACCGCTCGCCTTGGTTGCACCGCAAATCGGGGCAGAGCTTTCCAAGTTGCCTGCAGCGGCAGGCGACTTCGAGGTCGTGTTCGCACCCGACCCGCACGCGTATGACGGGCGTTACGCAAACAACGGCTGGCTGCTCGAGATGCCAGACCCGATCCACAAGTGCACCTGGATGACGGTGGGAGCGATCTCTCACACCACCGCCAAGAAGCTCGGCGTGATCGACGGGGACTTCATCGACGTCACTGTCGATGGCAAGACCGTCACCGTGCCGGTGGTCCTGGCTGCTGGTAGCGCCGATGACTCGGTCACCCTTCCCGTCGGCCTCGGACGCACTGCAGACCTCTCGGTTGGTAAGGGCGTGGGCGTCAACGTGAACGCGGTGCGAACCTCAACCGCATGGTCGTTCGGCGCTGCCTCGGTGAAGAAGGGCAACGGCCGGCAACGTCTGGCCGTAACCCAGGGTCACTTCCTGATGGAAGGCCGCCCGCTCATTCGCACCCAGACGGCCGCTGACTACAAGGCTGATCCGAACTGGGCGAAGGAGCTGGTCAAGACGCCGCCGCTGCTCAATCTCTGGGCGGATTGGCGTTACGACGGCCACAAGTGGGGCATGAGCATCGACCTCACGCTCTGCACCGGCTGCAGTGCATGCGTCACGGCCTGCCAGGCGGAGAACAACGTTCCGGTCATCGGCGTCGACGGTGTGCTCAAGTCGCGCGAGATGCACTGGATTCGCATCGACCGTTACTTCGCTGGCCGTCACGACGTGATCGACGGCGAGGACGAGGCGGAAGCGGCGTTCATGCCGATGCTCTGTCAGCACTGCGAGAACGCTCCCTGTGAGCAGGTCTGCCCGGTTGCTGCGACCACGCACAGTCCGGAGGGCATCAACGAGATGACCTACAACCGGTGCATCGGCACCAAGTATTGCGGTAACAACTGCCCATACAAGGTCCGGCGCTTCAACTACTTCCACTGGAACAAGGAGATCGACGAGTACTCCAAACTGGTGAAGAACCCGGACGTTACCGTGCGCTTCCGCGGCGTGATGGAGAAGTGCACCTTCTGCGTCCAGCGGGTGAATAAGGCGAAGATCAAAGCCAAAATCACAAATGACCGTGAGAAGAACCCGCAAGGCGCCTTCGAGATCATGGCCGACGTTCAATCCGCCTGTATGCAAGCCTGTCCCACCAACGCGATCACCTTCGGTGACCTCAACAACCCGCAGGTGGCGCGGGCAGACGGCCGAGCATCCGTTACGCACCTCGCCAAGTTGGGCCGGGGCTACGCGATGCTCGAGGAAATCAACGTACGACCGCGCATCACCTACCTCGCGCGCATCAAGAATCCGCACCCGGATTTGGCGCCGCCACCCGCCGCCAAAGCTGACGGTGCTCACGCTGCAAGCTCTGCCTCCAAGGAGAAGCACTGATGGCCTCGCAATCATCTCGAGGTAAAGAGTTGGAGCTGGGCGACGCACCCGGAACCCGCGCCACCCTCGTCCTCGGTAAACCCACCTTCAAGACCGTTACCGAAGACATCTCGTCAATCGCCGAAGGTAAGCCGACCCCGAAGTACATGCTCGGGTTGATGTTCGCAGTGAGCATCTTGTGTCTGCTCGTCGGCTCGTTGGCGAAGCTCGTCTACTCGGGTGTCGGTGTCTGGGGTCTCGACAATACGGTCTTCTGGGCTTGGGATATCACCGGCTTCGTTTTCTGGATCGGTATCGGTCACGCCGGAACACTCATCAGCGCCATCCTCTTCTTGTTCCGTCAGAAGTGGAGGACGAGCATCAACCGCGCAGCGGAAGCGATGACGATCTTCGCGGTTATGGCGGCTGGCATCTATCCAGCGTTTCACGTCGGCCGCGTTTGGGTTCTGTACTGGGTATTCCCGTTCCCGAACCAGATGTCGATGTGGCCGAACTTCAAGAGCCCATTGTTATGGGACGTGTTCGCCGTTTCGACCTACGCAACCGTCTCGATCTTGTTCTGGTACGTGGGCTTGGTTCCTGACCTTGCGACCCTGCGTGACCGTGCGAAGACCAAGCTCCGCTACACCATCCTGGGTATCTTTTCGTTGGGCTGGCGCGGCTCTCATCGCGCTTGGCTGCATTACGAGAAGGCCTACCTGATCTTTGCGGGCCTCTCGACGCCGCTGGTGCTCAGCGTGCACACGGTCGTGTCGTTCGACTTCGCAACCTCGGTCATCCCCGGCTGGCACGCGACGATCTTCCCGCCCTACTTCGTCGCTGGCGCCATCTTCAGCGGCTTCGCGATGGTCATCACGCTAATGGTGGTTGCCCGCAAGGTGCTCAACCTCGAGCACATGATCACCATCCGTCACCTCGAGAACATGTGCAAAATCATCCTCGCGACGGGGTCGATGGTTGGCTACGCCTACGCCATCGAGTTCTTCATCGCTTGGTACGGCGGCGTCGAATACGAAGGCTTCGCGTTCAAGAACCGCGCCTTTGGTCCCTACGCTTGGGCCTACTGGAGCATGGTCACCTGCAACGTGATCATCCCGCAGCTGTTCTGGTCGCGAAAGGTCCGGACCAGCATCCCGGCGATGTTCGTTTTGAGCATCATCGTCAACATCGGTATGTGGTTCGAGCGCTTCGTCATCATCGTGACGAGCCTCCACCGCGACTACCTACCGTCGTCATGGACCTACTTCGTCCCGAGCATGTGGGACATCCTCCTGTTCATCGGGACGTTTGGTCTGTTCCTCACGATGTTCTTACTGTTCTGCAAGTTCCTGCCGGTGATTGCCACCAGCGAGGTCAAGGGCGTGATGCCTCAGGCTAACCCGCACCCCGATCATGGCGACCACCACGAAGAAGAGCACGACGACGCTGAGTCGGACGATGCGCACGGAGAGGAGGCGCACGCTCATGGCTGATCATGACCACCACGAAGGGCACGACCACGAAGCCGCGCCTGAGATGCCGGAGCCCGAAAAGGGTGAAGTTTGGGGCATGATGGCCCTATTCGAAACGCCGGCTGAGATCTACCACGCTTGCGAAGAGCTCAAAGAGGCCGGATACCGGACGCTCGACGCAATGACGCCGTTTCCGGTTCACGGGTTGGAGAAGGCCATGGGGCTCAAGCCCACGCGGCTGCCGTTCCTGGTTCTGGGCGGAGGCATCACCGGACTCTCGTCGGGTATCGCGCTCACCTACTACGTAAACATGGACTACCCGCTGAACATCAGCGGCAAGGTCCCGTTCAGCTACCACATCTTCATCCCTGTCTACTTCGAGCTGACGGTGTTGTTGAGCGCGCTGACCTGCTTCGTTTCGCTGTGGGCGCTGTGCAAGTTGCCCACCTTTTTCCACCCGACCATGCGGCACAAGAGCTTCGCTCGCTCGAGCGACGACGGCTTCTTCGTGACGATCGAGGCGTCGGACCCGAAGTACAACGCCGAGAAAACACGGGCTTTGCTCGAGAAGCTCGGCGCGAAGGAAGTTGAAGAGGTGCACTCATGAAGCCCTTCCGTTGGGCTCCCGCCGTACTTTGCACCAGCGTCGCGCTGGCCACTGTGGCGGGTGTTGGTTGCCGGGGTGGCGTCAGTGAAGACCCGCCGATTCACCTGATCCCGGACATGGACAACCAGGCGCATCGCCGACCGCAGTCGGTGAGCAGTGCGTTCGCTGACCATCGCGCGGCGCGGCCGATCGATCAGGACGCGATCGCGCGTGGGAAGCTACGAACGGACACCGTGATGTATCAAGGTGTGGACGCGAGCGGCGCTCTGGTGGAGCGCATGCCCTTCGAGGTAACGCAGGACAAGCTCGACCGCGGACGAGAGCGGTTCAACATCTTCTGCGCGCCCTGCCACGACCAGTCGGGCTCCGGCAACGGCATCGTGATGCAGCGTTCAGGAGGCGCCTTCGCGGGCATCCCTGACTTCAAACTGGACCGCCTGACGAAGGCGCCCGATGGCGAGCTGTTCCAGACCATTAGCAACGGCAAAGGCCGTATGCCCGGTTACGCTCGACAGATTCCGGCGGAGGACCGCTGGGCGATCGTCTCTTGGCTTCGGGTATTGCAGACGATGGAGGTCGCAAAGTGAGTTCCGGCGGAAAGCTGCCCAAGGGCAACGGACTTCTCCCGAAAGAGATGGCTGCGAGCTGGTCGAAGATCGGCATGGCGATGGGTGTGGTCGGGTTGGCCGCCTTCATCGCGGGGATGTTTGGCGGTGTCGAGCGCGCTCGTTTTGGCGCTGCGTACCTAACCGGTTTCCTCTTCACCACCACGATTGGCATCGGCGCGTTGTTCTTCGTTGTCATCCAGCACCTTACGAAGGCTGGATGGTCCGTTGGTCCTCGCCGAATCCAAGAATGGGTGAGTCAGGGACTCGTCGCCAGCGTGGTGCTCTTCATCCCCGTGTTGGTGATGAGCCACGATATCTTCCACCACTGGATGGGGGATCACGCGGCACACGATCCAATCCTGGTGAAGAAGCTCGCGTATCTCAATCCGACCTTCTTCTACCTTCGCGCCGGCGTCTTCCTACTTACCTGGGCGGGTCTTGCGACCTGGTTCTACAAAGTGAGCAAGGAGCAAGACCAAACGGGTGACCGTTCGCTTTCGGAGAAGCGACAGTCCGCGGCTGCGCCCGCAACGGCTGCGCTCGGCATCACCACGAGCTTCGCTGGTTTCGACTGGGTGATGAGTCTCGACCCACACTGGTTTTCGACCATCTTCGGCGTCTATATTTTCGCTGGCGGCTTGGTCTCATCGACCGCACTGCTCGCGATCATCATCGTCCAGTTCCGCAAGGCGAACGTTGGCGGTGGGCTGTTGACGGTGGAGCACCAGCACGACGTGGGGAAGTTCTTGTTCGGCTTCACCGTGTTTTGGGCCTACATCGGCTTCTCCCAGTTCATCCTGATCTACTACGCCAACATTCCGGAGGAGACCATCTGGTACAAGCACCGGTGGGAAGGCGGCTGGAGCAGCTGGAGCATGCTGCTGTTCGTCGGTCACTTCATCGCACCCTTCGCGATCCTGCTAGCACGTACCGCGAAGCGCTCGATGGGGTGGATCTCCCTCGGCGCCGGGGTCTTGCTGGTGATGCACTGGGTTGATCTCTACTGGCTCGTCATGCCGAATTTCGATCATCACCTGCACTTCCAGTGGGTGGATATCGCCGGCCTACTGGCTCCCGTTGGCATCACCATGGCCTTCGTGTCCTGGCGCGTTCTCCGCGACCCGGCCCACCCAATCAAGGACCCCTACATTCCGGAGGCTCTCAAGGCCGAGAACCTCTGAGTGAAGCGCGGTTTGGCGAGGCGTAGAAGTGGCGGCGAAAGTCGCTCCCCAAAGACGAGGAAGCTGTGAGCAAGAAGGACGACGAGGAAGTCGACGAGAAAGACCGCTCCGACGAGGAGGAAGAAGACGAAGGGTCCGAGGACGAAGAATCCTCGGAATCCGACGAGTCTTCTGACGAATCGGAGGAGTCGGAAGACTCGGACGAGGACGAGGACGAGGACGAGTCGGTTGCGGCCAAGGATTCGCAGCATGAGTCGCACGACGACAAGCATGCCGCCGACGACCACGCTGCCGAGGACGAGGGCCCCGAGCCGGGCCTCGAGAAGGACTCACCTCGTATGGCGATCATCACGGTTGCCTATGCGGTGACGATCGTCGTGGTGATCGGGCTCGTCGTCGGCACGCAGCAGTTTTTCCACCACTTCATGGACGCTGAGTTCAACACGAAGGTGCGGGCTCCGGTGTCGAAGCGGTTGGTCGACCTGCACAGTGCTGAGGCCCAGCGCCTCAAGCCCGAGTCAGTCAAGAAGGCTCAGGACACCGTGCTGGCAAAATACAAGACTCCGGGCGCACCCAAGGAAGCGCCAAAGCCGAAGGAGGAGCCTGCCCCGGTTCCGCCGCCGGTTCCCACGGTCAGCGCTAGTGCTTCCGCCGCGCCTAGCGCAGCGCCGACCGCTTCGGCCGCTGTGTCTTCCGCTCCGACGGCAAAGCCTACCGCGAAGCCGGGTGGAACTCCCCGACCGCCGCAGCCGACTGCACCAGACCCCTACTGATCCGCAGGGCACACGCCTACAACACGCTCATGCTGAACCACCACCGCTTCGCGCTTCGCTTTTGGGCTTTCGGGCTCTGGGCGGTGGTTTGTCTCTTGGGCGCCTCGGGTGTTGCTCACGCTCAGGGCTTTGGTGGTCCGCCCGGCGCACATCGGCCGGACGCAACGCCGGCTGGCGTGACTCCGGCGCAGCTGGAGGATATCGGCATCGAGGATAAGAGCGGAGCTTCCGTCCCTCGGGACGTGGCCCTTGTCGGGTCGGATGGCAGAGCCTTTAAGTTGGGGGAGTACCTCGACGGCGAGCGCCCCTTGCTCCTGGTGCTCGCCTATTACGGCTGCCCGATGCTCTGTTCGATGGTGCTAAATGGCACGATCGATGGGTTGAAGGGCGTAGAAAAAGTCCCTGGGCAGGACTACCGCGTGTTGGTTGTTAGCTTCGACCCGCGGGACACAACGGCGATTGGCCACGATAAGCGCGCTGCGTATCTGCAGGCGTTCCAACGTCCGGTGTCTCCGATTGACGGCTCTGAGCTAGGCGCTTTTGACTTCGCAACGGGAACCGAAGCCGAGGTTCGTCGACTGGCAGACGCCGTTGGCTTTCGTTACCGCTGGGACGACACGGAGAATCAGTACGCGCATGCGGCGGGCATCTTTGTCGTTACTCCCGAGGCCAAGCTTTCAACGACGCTCACGGGTGTCCAGTACGCGCCTCAAGACATTACGAACGCACTGGTGGACGCACAGCGTGGCGTTTGGCGGTCGCCGCTGAAGAGCGTGCTGTTGTTCTGCTTCCAGTACAACCCGCACACGGGCAAATACAATCTCATTGCAGGTCGGGCCATGCGCACGGGCGCGGCGCTAACGATCGCAGCGGTCTTCTTTTTCATCTGGAGAATGCGTCGCACTGAGAAGCGCGAGGCACTACGTCAGCTTACGAAGCCAAAAGCGAGTGAGTTGAAACCCCAAGAATTGGTTCAAGGGCAATCATGAGCGGTCTAACAGCAACTCTTCTCAATATTTCAGCTCAAGCGGCAGCAGCAGCGGGTTCAGCAGCGCCGGCCGAGCAGCCCTACACCATCGCCGAGGAGGGTGTTTGGCTGCCTCAGGGCTCGTCGACGTTCGCTGAGGCTTACGATTCGGCGTGGAACACCAATATCTGGATCAGCATCATCTTCTTTGTGATCGTTATTGGGCCCGGGGCGTACTTCGCGTTCAAGTACAAACGCAAAAGCGAGACCGAGAAGACCAGCCCGATCGACCACAACCTGACGATCGAGATTGTTTGGACGCTCGTTCCGACGCTCGTGCTGTTTTACATGTTCTGGGTTGGCTTCAAAAGCTACGCCAACATCCAGGTAGCCCCGAATGAGGCGATGGAAATCCGCCTGACGGGGCAGATGTACAACTGGACCTTCGAGTATCCCAATGGCGTCGTCACCACGGACCTGTACGTGCCGAAGGGACGGCCCGTGAAGCTCGTGATGAGCTCAAAGGACGTAATCCACTCGTTCTGGGTTCCAGAGTTCCGCGTGAAGCAGGACGTCGTTCCCGGGCTTTACACGACGATGTGGTTCGAAGCCACGCGTGAGACAACGACGACGGTCGAGTGCGCCGAGTACTGTGGTGACGGTCACTCGAAGATGCTCACCCGAGTCTACGTGTTCGAAGAGAAGAAGTTCGACGAGTTCTACGCCAACGACTTCGATGACCCGAGCAACCCAGTACCGCCTGCCGTTCGCGGCAAGCGCAAGTACGAGGCGCTGTGCGCCAGCTGCCACTCTCTCGATGGCAGTCGTATCCAAGGGCCTACCTTCCAGGGTGTGTGGGGCCGCAAAGAGCTCCTCGCCGACGGTAGCGAAGTTACGGTCGACGCCAACTACATAAAGTCCAGCATCGTCAATCCCCAGGGCCAGCTCGTCCAAGGTTACCCGCCGACGATGCCCGCGTTTTCCTATCTCAAAGAGAAAGACATCGATGGGATCATCGCCTTCCTCAAGGAGCAAAAGTAGTCATGTCGCGCGCAGCAACAGCTGACGGAATCAAGGTCGAGCCTCGCGTCAAGAACTACTTGAATGCGGAATCGGGCATCCTCTCGTGGCTCACCACGGTGGACCACAAGCGCATTGGGCTGATGTACCTCGGGAGCGTTCTCACAGCGTTCTTGGTGGCAGGTCTGTTCGCGTTGGTGGTCCGTCTCGAGCTGCTTAACCCGCAGAAGGACTTCCTGACCGCGCCCCAATACAACCAGGCCTTCACGCTTCACGGCGCGATCATGGTCTTCTTGTTCATCATCCCGGCGATCCCGGGCGCGCTCGGAAACTTCGTCCTGCCCATTATGATTGGGGCGAAGGACGTCGCCTTTCCAAAGTTAAACCTGTTGAGCCTGTACCTCTATTGGACGGGTGCAATCTTCACGGTTTCGTCGCTTTTCGCGACGGGCCTCGACACCGGCTGGACGTTTTACGTTCCCTACTCGGCGAACGTGAGTCAGTCGTCGGTGATCGCGGTCACCTTCGGCGCGTTCATCCTTGGATTCAGCTCAATCCTGACGGGTCTCAACTTCATCGTGACGATCCATAAGCTGCGTGCACCGGGCATGACCTGGTATCGGCTGCCGCTGATGTTGTGGAGTATCTACGCCACCAGCATCGTGCAGTTGCTCGCGACCCCCGTGTTGGCGATCACGCTGCTCCTCCTCATTCTCGAGCGCGCGTTCCACGTTGGTATCTTCGATCCGAAGTTGGGCGGCGACCCGGTGCTCTACCAGCACTTCTTCTGGTTCTACAGCCACCCCGCCGTCTACATCATGATCCTTCCGGGCATGGGCATCATCAGCGAGTTGATTGCGGTGCACTCCCACCGCCGGATCTTCGGCTACAAGGCGATCGCGTTCTCGAGCGTCGCCATCGCGCTCGTCGGCTTCCTCGTTTGGGGTCATCACATGTTCACCTCGGGCCAGAGCGAGTTGGCCTCGACGGTGTTCTCCTTCATTACGTTCTTCGTCGCGATCCCTTCGGGCGTGAAGGTGTTCAACTGGACCTCCACGATGTGGAAGGGGTCGGTCGCTTGGAATGCGCCGATGTGTTACGGGCTCGCGTTCCTCTTCCTGTTCACCATTGGTGGTCTCACCGGCCTCCCGCTGGCGATGGTTGGTCTCGACCTCCACCTTCACGATAGCTACTTCGTCGTCGCTCACTTCCACTACGTGATGATGGGTGGCGCCGTCATCGCCTTCATCGGTGGACTGCACCACTGGTGGCCGAAGATGACGGGCCGGATGTATTCGGACCGGGCTGCCAAGATCGCGTGCTTGCTGATCGTCGTTGGCTTCAACATGACGTTCTTCACGCAGTTCTTCCTCGGCGCGAAGGGCGGCGCACGCCGCTACTACACCTACCTCGATCAGTATCAACCGCTGCACGCCTTCTCCACGTACGGCAGCTGGGTCTTGGGCGCGGGCCTATTCCTGGTGCTCATCACGCTGATCCGCTCGCTCTTTAACGGCGAGAAGGCGCCAAAGAACCCGTGGGGCGCAAAGACCCTCGAGTGGGAGACGGCTTCACCGCCGCCAACCGAGAACTTCTATCGAACTCCCGTGGTTACCCACGGCCCCTACGACTTCGCGTCAACTGGAGAGAAGTGATGAGCGCTGTAGCTAATGAAGCTGTAGCCGGTGATCAAACCAAGTCCCCGGACTTCCACGTTGCCCACCATTTCGATAAGGCGGACACGCAGTTCGACGCTGCTCGGATGGGAATCTGGTTGTTCCTGGTCACCGAGGTGCTGTTCTTCGGCGGGCTGTTCTGCGCGTTCTTCATCTATCGAGGGTGGTACTTCGATAGCTTCGTCGAGGCCCATCACCATCTCGATAAGCAGATGGGAGCGCTGAACACGCTCTTCCTGATCACTTCGAGCCTCACGATGGCGCTTGCCGTCCGAGCCGCGCAGATGACGCAAAAGGCGCAGGCCACGCGGATGCTGCTGGTGACGTTTCTGCTCGCCGGCGCGTTCTTGGTGGTGAAGTACTTCGAGTACAGCCACAAGATTCACGACGGCTTGCTGCCCGGTGCGATGTTTCACGCTCAGGGCTTCACCACCGCTCACCCCGGTACCTTCTTCGCGATCTACTTCGTCATGACCGGGATCCACGGTCTGCACGTGGTGATTGGCATGGGGCTGATCTTGTGGATTCTCCTTCGCAACATGAAGGGGGAATTCTCGAGCCGCTACTACGCACCGGTCGAGGGTGTTGGGCTTTATTGGCATCTCGTCGACTTGATCTGGATCTACCTCTTTCCGCTTCTCTACTTGGTGGGCTGAACCATGTCCGATGCTCATTCTCACGCGCACGCTGGCCCCGACCACGTGCCCCACGTTTCGCCTCTATCGCTCTACCTGAAGACCTTTGGCGCGCTGATGGTGCTGACGGTGATCACCGTCGGTGCCAGCTACGTCGACCTCGGTACCAGCGTGAACTTGGCGCTGGCGATCGTGATCGCGACGATCAAGGCGACCGTGGTTGCCACGTTCTTCATGCATCTCATCACCGACTCGAAGTTCCACGCGATCGCGTTGGTCTCGAGCGTGGTGTTCTTGAGCATCTTCGTGGGCTTCACGATGCTCGATACGACGGCTCGCGGTCAGTACGATAGTGCTCGTCGTGGGCGACCGGCCGTTATGACCGATCCGTTCGCGGTACCGTCCGCGGCAACGTCCGCTGCACCGAAGGCGAGCGCGGCTCCCGCTGCAGGTTCGGCCGCGTCTTCGGCGTCCGCTGCTGCGTCTGCTGCTGTTTCGGCAGCTCCTTCGGTCTCCGCGCCCGCTGCCTCGGCCGCGCCCGCTGCTTCGGCTGCTGTCTCCGCGGCTCCCTCCGCAAGCGCTGCACCATCCGCCAAGTAAGCTGGCCCGTTGGCGAGCGAACATCGCGACCCTCCACTGTCGAAAGATTGGTGAGGCGTCGCGATGTCGCTATTTGAGGCCGCCGAAGAGCGTCTTTCGGATCCCGATCTCGCCGGGGTGTTGGAGGTCGTTCCACACGAGGGCGCGTCGGAGGACCCAGCCGATCGCTGGTTGATTTGGCTTCGATGGGTAGCTGTGGTCGGGATGGGGGCCACCACCGTGTTCGCGTCGATGCTCGTCGAGGCGCTCAACGTCGTTCCGCTGATGTCGGTGTTGCTGCTGATCGGCGCGTCGAACCTGCTTTGGTACGCGGCGCTATCGCCTTCGGTGCGGCGGTTGCGCAAGTCGGGGGCGAGCGAGCACGTCGGCGCGCCGCGTCGCACCGTCGAGATCCAGCTGGCGGTGGACGTCGTGTCCTTGGGTTTGATGCTCTGGTTCGCGGGTGGCATCGGCAACCCGTTCGCCGTCTACCTCGTCTTCCAGATCGCCCTCGCGGGCCTTTTGTGCACGCCGCGCGCGACCTTGTTGATCGCCTTGATCACGGTCGCCACGGCCGGAGCGCTCACGTTTGCTCGGCCCTTACCAGCCGTCTCCGAGCGCGTGGCGTCGTTTGCGGCCTGGACCTCGATCGCCTCGCTGGCGACGTTGCTCGCGGTGTTTGTCGCGGTCTACGCGCGCCGCTTGAGCAGCTTGCGCGCGGAGGGTGCAAGGAACGAGAAGCTCGCCGCGCTCGGCCGCCTCGTGGGGATGATGTCGCACGAGCTCAACACGCCGCTTTCGACGATCCTGCTCTTGTCGGGAGACCTTGCCGAGTTTAGGGCGAGGATGCCGGCCGCCGAGATCGAAGAGATGGTGTTGGCGATCGCCCACGAAGCCAAGCGCGCGCACGAGATCGTTGGCTTGGTTCGTGGTCACATCGGCGCCGACCAGTCGCTCGAGGCGGTGGAGCTCGCCGCCTTTGTGCGTGAGCACGCTGAGGCCGAGCTCGCCCGGCTGAACTTTGATGGCGCGGTCGAGTTTGATCTGCGCGGGCCACTCGTGGTGTCGGTGTTGCCTCGTGCGTTGGTGCAGGTGCTGGTGAACATCCTGAAGAACGCTTGCGAAGCCAGTTTGCTCGCGAGTCGCAAGAGCATTCATGTGGCGGTGTACGCTCGCGCTGGCAGGGCCGAGCTGGTTGTGGAGGATCGCGGGCCGGGCTTTAGTCCGGAGGTCTTGGCGCGAGTCGGTGAGCCGTTCTCCACCACCAAAGAGCGCGCGGGTGGCATGGGGATGGGGCTTTATGTGAGCGCAATGCTCGCGAAGCGGATGGGGGCGTCGCTTTCCGTTGCAACCCGGCGCTCTGGCGGGGCGCGTGTGGTTTTGGCCATGGGCTTGCGCTAGCCAGCGGACTTCCTCCCAGATCGAGGGAGGTTTTTCGTGAGTCGAGCGTAAGCTTTCCGCCCCACTCCCGTTGAAGCCTGGACAGCAGGTTTGGCACAAAGCTCGCATTCGCTGCACTTGAACCCAAGGCAACGGTGGTTTTGGGGTCTTGTCCTATTGCAGACGAAAGGTGGAGGGATGTTAAAGCGCGGTGTTCGGGTCAGCTTCTGGGGTGGAGTTGTCGGGCTGGCGGCGCTTTCGGCGGGGTGCACCCCGGCCAACCCATCGGGAGAGGCCGTGCGCGCAGCGCCCGCTCCCAAACGTGCCGACGCAGTTCGTCTGGAGAGTTCCTGCGCCCGCGTAGCTCCGGGCCGAGGACCTGTGCGTGAAGGCACAGTGCGACAAGGCTCGACCGTCGCTCTAGCGCGTGAGCCCGAGCGTCTCTTGGCCTACGTCGCCGACCGAGATCGTAACCAGATCAGCGTCGTGGACGTGACCCACAACGCTCTCGTTCAAACCATCCCAGCCTCAGGGGCGCCCGAGCAGCTGCTCGTCCTCGCCGACGGTAGGGTGGTGGCCAGCATCGCGGACGGAGCTCACATCGAAGTGTTTGAGCCAACCGGAGACGCCGAGCGAGTGCTCGAGTCGCGCTGCGCACGAACGTTGCCTGCAGGGCCTTTCGGGTTGGCGCTCTCGCCCGATGAAGAAACGCTGGTCGTGACCAGCGCATGGGAAGCCGCACTTTCATCGCTCGACGCGAAGGACCTTTCGCTTCGCGGTGCGCAGAGCCTGCCACGCTCCCCGCGGGGCGTGCTCGTTGACGAAACCAATCGCGCCTTCGTCAGCCACATCGCGGGGGCTTCGCTATCGGTCGTTGAGTTGTCCAAACTCGAGCAAGCGCCGCGCAAGATCGACTTGCGCGTCAAGGCTGCGTCGCTGCGCGGTGAGAACCTCGATCTCGACGTGCTCCGCGGCGGCGTGCAGGGGTACGCCTTGGCCGGTGTTGAAGTTGCTCCGACGTTGCTCGAGCCAGGTGGTGCGCTGAAGAACGACGCTGGTGGTATCGCAGGCGAGCGCCCGCGCCCGTTGGCCGGCAAGGCTCCCGTCGCTCCCAAAGCTGCACCTACTCCGCAGCCTCCCGTGAGCGCCAATGCTCCCAAGGCGCCGGCTCAACCCGATGGGCCCAAGACGCCGATGATCGGCGTGACGCCGCCCGGGCCCGATCCGATTCCGACGCCAGCACCTCGTCCCGCGCAGGCGAAGTCGGCGATGCGCTTGATCGTGCCGATGGTCAGCTTGGACCCGGGTGATCGCAACCGGCCGACGCAAATGTACTACGGCCCACCGCCCACCGCCGGCGTGCCCAAGGAGGCACCCATCGCTGTGGTCGTCGACGCCAAGTCCGAAAAGTCGATGAGCTCGCACGTGCTCGCTCCAACGGCCAACTTGCGCGGGGAGGAGTGTCTGCTTCCGCGCGCGGTGGCTTATCGCAAGGACGCGCAGCAGTTGCTCGTCACGTGTATGGGCATCGATCAGATGTTGGTGCTCGATGCTCGCGCCGCGGATCCGATGAGGGCGATCGTCGAACGGCATC
Organism: Polyangiaceae bacterium; assembly: GCA_044376115.1. Taxonomy (GTDB): domain Bacteria; phylum Myxococcota_A; class Polyangia; order Polyangiales; family Polyangiaceae; genus Xiheicaenibacterium. Next base: position 201,508 of record JBILLK010000009.1, read on the forward strand.
ATGTACCGGCCGGACCAACCGGCGTTGCGATCGCCGAGACTGAGCGCGTGGCGGTGACCTTCGGCCAGTTCGACGCATCGCTCGCGGTCGTTTCGCTCGATGGTAAGGGCTCGCGAACCATCCCGATCGATGTTGGTGCCTCGTCCATCTCGCCGACGGACGCAGATGGCCGTCGCCTCTTCTACTTGAGCAACGACACCCGCCTAACGTCGGACGGCGTTGCATGTGCCAGCTGCCATCCGGATGGTGGAGATGACGGCGTGTCGTGGTCGACTCCGGAGGGCATGCGGCAAACGCTGATGCTCGCGGGCCGTGTGCAGGGTACCGCGCCCTACGGTTGGTCGCGAAAGCAGGGCACGCTCGCTACGTACATCAACGATACCTCGCGACGGCTCGGGGGCAGTGGGTTGCCCAAAAACGAGCTCGACGCACTTGCTGCTTTCGTGAAGCACCTGCCCGGCCCGCCGCGACGCGAGGCGAATTCGGCGCTCGTTGACGAAGGCCGTGAGGTCTTCTTCTCCTCAGGCTGTGACGGCTGTCACGTTGCAGCGGTTGGCACCGACGCTCGCTCCTACGAGTTCTCCGCCGATGAGCCGTCGCCCTACTCGAGTTTGCGCGAGGGCTTCGACACCCCGTCGCTGCTCAATGTTCGTGCGACTGGACCGTACTTCCATGATGGTCGCTACCCGACGCTGGAGGCGCTGTTGGCCGATCCGAGCAGCCAGATGGGCAACACCTCGCGGCTTTCGCCGCAGGAGCAAGCGTCGCTCAAAGCCTTCCTCGAATCGCTGTGAGCTTTCGACCTTGGGCGTGGCTCACCTGCGCGAGCGTCATCGCTTGCGGCCCTGGCTTCACCTTTGAACAGCCGATCTACAACGAGGCTGCGACCAAAGCGCCGGTGCCTATCGTAGGCGAGCGTCGCCCAAGCGAACGGCGGCGCGACTTTAACTACGCCGCGCTGCCGCTGTTGCGGCAGGAGGTCGGCTTGGCAGCCGATGTGAAGGTGCATCTCGGTGCCTCGCTCCGCGCGGAACGGGGGATGACAGCGCTGGTCACGCAAGGAGAAAAGCGCAGTTTTACCGAGGCCCCTTGGTCGGCAGGCGCCCCCGCCTCCTATGCGCCGCCGGTGACTTGTCCGTCTTCCGGCGAGAGCCCCAAGGCCTCATGGTTTGCGCTCGACCCACGAAAGAAGGCCGCGCGGAGCTGGTTCATGCTCGAACTCGAAGGGCGATTGGTCGCTGAGGACTGCTCAACCCAAACCGAGAAGATCTCCACTGTGACGGCCGCCGCGCTGGTCGACGATGTGCTCTATGGCTATCGACGTTGCGCTGCGCCGGACTGCAGCACTGAGGAGCTGGTGCTGATTGGGCCTGGGCTGCAATGGGTTTCGTCCACGGCTCCAACGGTTGACGGACAGACCAAACCGCCAGTCGGTGTCTTCTCCCGCTTAGTCGTGCCCGTTCGTCCTTCGCAAGCGGCTTCGGTTTTGTTGCATGTCGACCGTGTGGTGCTGCAGCGCTGGGCCGCGGCAGAGATGGTGGAGCAGCTCGAAAGGGAGCTCGGCGCTTGGCCAGACAACACCGCGCTGCAACTTACCGTGGACGTGGTTTGGCTGGCGGCTGAGCCACACGCGACCGGGAGTCTATCGCTCGGCGTGGTCGATCCGCGGCCTTAACGCTGGGGCTTGCATCTTCCGCGCGTTGTTCGGGAACCGACGGCGGGGAGCGTTGTCAGTTCGCGAGCTCGATCGACGGGCAACGCTGGGCCGCGCAAGCCGAGGTGCCGCATGGTTTCGATTTGTTCTGCGCGACAGCTTCGCTGGCCGCTCTTTCTTTTGCTCGCGGCCTGCAGTGGAACTGCGCCACTGGCTTCGCGACCAGCCGAGGAACGCTCCTCCCCCGAATCGGCGCTGCCGTCTTTCGCGAGCGCGCACCCAAAGCCGCCGGCGTGTGGCGCGCTTCGCGCTGTCGGTGCAGCAGGCTTGTCACGACAGAGCAGCTCGGTCGCCCTTACCCGCGAGAGTGATTCGCTGCTCGCCTACGTCGCCGATCCCGATGCACTTCGGATCGAGGTGATCGATGTACGCGCGCGTAAGCTGGTGGCTTCGACGAGCACCTCTGGACCGGTGGAGCAATTGCTGGTGCTGCCCTCGGGGCATCTGCTCGCTAGCATCTCGAACAGCAGCTACCTCGAGGTCTTCGCGCCCAAGAGCGACAAATCGCACCGCCTAGCGCTCGAGAGTGAGTGCGCGGTCGACGTTCCGAGCGGGCCTTTCGCGATGGCGCTTCGTGACGACGGTCGACGTGTTGCGGTCACTGGGCTCGTGGCCGGCTCGCTCACCTTTCTTCGCAGCGAGGACCTGGCGATCGAATCGGCTACCGCGCTTCCTCGAGCGCCGGCAGGCGTCGCCTTCGTCGGCTCTCGTGCCTACGTCTCTCATCTCGTCGGATCGACGGTATCGATCGTCGACTCGGAGACGCCTCAGGCGATCGCGCGAACGGTACCGACGCGATTGACGACGGAGCGTGACTACACGTCCTTTGGAGCGAAAGCCGACCCAAGTTTGCCGGTTCATCGCGAGGGTAATCAGGCCTTCAGTTTGATCGCCGTCGATAGCGCCGTGCTGCCGACGGGCGAGGCACAGAGTCTCCGCGGGGCAGCACCTCGCGCGCAGCTCCCATCACGCAGCACTCAATCGAAGGGAGCGAAGTCGCGGGTGGTGGTGCCGATGATCAGCGTCGATGCAGGCGACCCAACGCGGCCCACCGAACACTATTACGGTCCGCCTCCGACCTTCGGGGTGCCGAAGCAGGCGCCCACCGGCTTCGTGATCGACACCAAATCTGAGAAGGGCCTCTCGCGATCGCTCGTGGCGGCGCCGGCCAATTTCTCGGGTGCACCGTGCTATTCGCCGCGCAGCGTGGCCTACGACGGGTTGACGCAGAGCCTGTATGTGACCTGCCTGGGAGCACACACGCTCTTGGAATTGGACGCCACTTCCGCCGATCCGATGCGTGAGGTGAAGCGCAGCTTCAAGACCTCACGAGGTCCGACTGGCGTAGCCATTGCGTCGGAGGAGGGACTGGCCGTGGTGAGCGGCCGCTTTGATGGCCGGGTCAGCATCATCGATCTGGCGACCGGCGACGCCGATGTTGTGGACCCAGCGATGCCGCTCAGCGAGCTGGCCGCAGCAACGCATGATGGTCGCGATCTGTTCTTTCGAGCGGGCGATCGGCAGATCGCGTTCGACGGTCTTGCGTGTGCGAGCTGTCATCTCGAGGGGGCCGAGGACGGCCTGACCTGGTCCACTCCGATCGGCTCGCGACAGACCCTGATGTTGTCGGGGCGCATCGTAAACTCGGCTCCTTACGGCTGGACGCGCAAAGACGAAGAGCTCGAGGCCTACGTGACCGGGACGATGTCGCGGCTCGGCGGTGAAGGCCTTCCGAGCACCGAACTCAGCTCGCTGCTCGCCTACGTTGCCGCCATTCCGAGCCTGCCCCAGCCCACGCGCGACCCAGCGTTGTTCGCCGAAGGTGAGGCCGTGTTCGCAGCCAAAGGCTGTACGAGTTGTCACCCGGGTGGAGAACCAAGCGGCTCCAAGCTCGGTTTGACCGAGGATACGGTCGTATTCGACACACCCTCGTTGCACCGCGTGGGGCTCTCGGCGCCGTATTACCATGATGGGCGCTACCCTGATTTGCGCGCGCTGCTCAGTGACAAGTCGAGCGCGATGGGTCGCACCGCGGAGCTCAGCTCGCACGAGGTCAACGTACTCGAATCCTATCTTCGGTCGCTTTGACGATGGGGACGCGGATGTCGCTTCGTCGGCTAGCGAACTGCGTTGCAACCTGCGTCTTTCTCGGCGCTTGCGCTGCTCAACCAACCAGCGTTGAGCCGGTGGTCTCGTGGGAGGAGGCCGTGCCGCTCGAGGCCTCAAAGCCTGCAGGCCGGTCGAAGCTTGCTGACCTCTCGACCCCAGTCGACGGCGAAGCCTTCTTGCATCTCTTGCACGTGAGCTACAGCCCTTGGGTCACCATCCCACAACTCGGCATGCTCTCGAGTCGTGTTCAACGCAATGGCGCGCTGGCCGACGCGCGGACGCTCTTCCAGCACGCGTCGACCTACGTCTGGGGCCAAGGTCGGTCTTTCTTACCGCCCGCGTGTGCTGCCGAGCAGGCCGCAGTCTCTTGGTACGTCCTGCAGATGGGAGCGCCCCGCGAGCCTGCGCAGATCACCGCGAATTCCGGCTTGATCCAGAGCTGCCGAGTCGAGCCGTTGCGATCCGCGAAGAGCCCGTTGGCCGAGCTCGTCGCTGGGCTGGTGTTGGGGTACCGCACGTGCGACGCCGTCCATTGTGAACCTGGCCTGCGGGTTCCAGGTGCTCTGCGGCTGCTGACGCCACGCGCGCAATGGTCGCGGGTGGGCAAGCAGCGCCACGCAACCGACGACGACGCGTTGCAGCCTTTCTCGATCGTGGATGTCCCTGTCGTTCGCGGCGAAACCTCGGCGGCGGTGATCACGCTGACGAGCGAACAGATCGCTCGCTGGCGCACGCTTCGGGGTGAATCCCAACTCGATGCGGACCAAATGCTTTTGGGACCCATGCCGTCGCTGCTGGTGCGGGTCGAAGTGGAATGGCTCGAGAGCGAGGAGGTGCCCACCGTACGAACCTCCGTCAGCGCTTACGGAGAACCCGGCCGCGCGATCGCCAAATGGCTTGGACTCGGGACGACCAAGGGTAAGTCGAAGTGAAGAAAGAAGCCTCTTTCGCCCGTTTCATGCGCCTTTCGATCGCCGCTGCTGCGATCACGGCATCCGCCTGCGGCGCTCAAGCCCCAACCCAAGAGGCGCCATCGCCGCCAGCCGAACGCCGCGCCAGCGCGGCTGACGATCTCTTCAACGCCTCCTGCGTCACCATGGAGCCACGCAGCGCACTCGCACCGAGCTCACGCTCGCGACAAGGCTCGACGGTCGCGCTCGCGAAGCGCGCTAACAAGCTACTGGCACTGCTGGCCGACAAGGATCGCAAGACGCTTTGGGTGGTGGACGTGGACACGCAAACGCTCGCAGAGTCGGTGCGATTCGAGCGTGAGCCGGAGCAGGTGTTGGTGCTCGAGGACGGCCGCGTGGTGGTCTCCCTGGTTGGCGGCTCGGAGTTGCAGATCTTGGGGGCCGGGCAGGGGGAAGGGTTACGCCCCCTGTGCGCGCGTGCGACTCCGGCCGGCCCGTTTGGCTTGGCGGTCTCGCCCGATGGCGCATCGGTGGTGGTTACGAATGGCTACGCTGCGCAAGCCACGGTGTTCCGCGCGAGGGACTTTGCTGTGCAAGCCCGAGTCCCGCTGCCTCGTTCGCCGCGGGGCGTGCTGGTGCTTGGTGAGACGGCGTATGTCACCCATCTCTCGGGCGCCAAGGTCTCGTACTTCTCGCTCGCCAATCCCGACGCTGGTGCGCAGACGATTTCAACGGTGCAAAAAACAGCGGCGAATCTCGGTGAGGTGGAGGACTTCCTCTCGCCGCGAACGGCCTCGCAGGCCTACTCCTTGGTGTCGGTCGAGCTCGCTGTAAAGGACGTTGCTCGCGACGGTGCCCCGCGCGCGGCTGGCGAAGGTTCGCGGTTGAAAGGAACCGCCGTCCCCTCGGCTCCACGTCCGCTTCCGCTCCCGCTCCCGAGCCCGGCTGCGGAAGTCGAATCCAAGTTGGTCGTGCCGATGGTGAGCGTCGACCCGGGTACGAGGCTCGGTCGCTTCGAGAATTACTACGGTCCACCACCGATAGCCGGCGTAAAGAAGCACGCGCCGACCGTCGCGACGATCGACCCGACGAGCAACACGCACCTCTCTCCAACCTTGGTGGCAGCCGGACCACGTGCGCCGCTGCATCCGTGTCAGCTGCCGCGCGCCTCGCTGTTTGAGCCGCGCAGCGGTCACTTGTTCGTGGCGTGCATGGGCAGCGACGAGGTGATCGAGCTGGAGGGCTCGCGGCTCGATCCGATGGCCGCGACGGTGCGACGCTTCTCGGTCCCGCAGGGGCCAACTGGCCTCGCGCTCGACGAGCAAAGCGGTCTCTTGGCGGTGTTCAGTCAGTTCGATACCGGGCTCACGTTGATCGACCTCAAGAGCGGAGCTATGCACGCTGTTGCGCTTGAGCTGCCGGCATCGGGGCTCGCGCCGAAGGTCCAACTTGGTCGCGAGGTGTTTCACCGCACCAACGACGGTCGCATCACCGGGGACGGTATCGCTTGCGCGAGCTGTCACGCAGAGGGTGGTGACGATCAGGTGGTTTGGCAAACTCCGGAAGGGCCGCGTCAAACCATCTCCCTCGCTGGGCGCTTGCGAGCGGGAACTGCGCCCTACGGTTGGACACGCGGCGATTTGGGACTGAGCGACTACATCAAATCGACCTGCTCGCGATTGGGCGGCTCGGGTCTACCCGAGCGCGAGCTTGAAGCTCTCGTGGCCTACGCCGTGTCGTTGCCACCGCCACCGCTCGATGCGGTGGATGAAGCGGAGCGTGCGCACGGTAAGGCGGTTTTCTTCGCTCGCGGCTGCGCGAGTTGCCACCAAAAAGGGACTTCCACCGACCAGCACGGCCACTTCTTTGATAGCCCCAGCGAGCGAGAACTTGCGCGTGACACGCCCACGCTCGTGCGGGTGAGTCAGACGGCTCCGTACTACCACGATGGTCGCTACGCCACGCTCGAGGAGCTGCTGGCCGACCCTTCCAATCCCATGGGCGAGACCCGTCTCCTAGGGGCGGAGGAGCGGCGCTCGTTGCTTGTCTACCTGAGATCGCTTTGAAGAGCGTCCTCGGCCTGCTTCTGTTGTGCGGCTGCGCGACTCAGCAAGGTGGTGCCTCTCAGTGGCCGCCCGCCGTGCTGGCTTCAGGCGTCGACGCGAACGAGGCTGCAATCGATTCGTCGCCCGCCAACGAAGAGCCGCACGTTCGTCGTGCTGCGCCACGCCAACCCTTGTTGGAGACGCCTCCGCCCGAGCACCTTGGCTCTGTGCGCATCGACCTCCAACGTTTGCCCTTGGCTCCTCCAGAGCAGGCTGCACGCGGTGAGTCGGTTGCGCTGAACGTCGACCTCTCTGACGTGAGCATCGCGGTGGCGAGCGGGCTCGTGGTTGAGGTGCAACTGGGAGACGTGAGCGTGTTCAGCCAGTCCACCTCCCCGATGATTCACGGGCCAGCCAGCGGCTCCCAACGCCCGCTCAAAACGCGTTGCTCAGAGCTCGGCGATGGCGACGCGCGTTGGCGCGGCTTTGTCGCTGCCGATGTTACGGCTGAGACGATGCCCTTCGTTGAGTTCGCAGGTCGCTACGAGGCCAAGCGTTGCCGGGCGGTGGCCACGCGTCGACGCGCGGTGACAGCGACTGCCATCGTACCCGGGGCGATCTACGCCTTTCGTGTGTGCGACCATTATTGTGAAGCCAACGCGCTGGCACCGGCTGAGGAGCGCGTAATCGTGATTGCGCCGCCGAGCCCCTTCTTCCTCGAGTCGGCGGCGAACGCGCGCGATCTTTCTCGTCCGCACGTCGGCAGCTTCAGCATCGGCGAAATTCCGATCAAGGTGGGCTCGGCAAACTCGCTCTCACTTTCACTGCCCGTCTCGGCGTTCGATGCTTCGGGCCTCGCCGAGGCCGAGCGCATGGTGGGGGCCGAGCGTGTGAAGGTCGATCTGGAGGCATCGCGGCCGAGCGCGCGGCGGCCCGCTGAAATGCGACTTCACCTCGCGGTCGTGAAGGCGGAGACAAAAATCGAAACCACCGTCGAAGCGCGCTCGGCCGGGACCGAGCTCGCTCCAACGGTGGTTCGCCGATTGCGTCGTCCAGGTTCGGACTGAGCGTCAGGCCATCTCGAGGAAGAGACGATCGGGATCTTCGAGGTAGTGAATGATGTCGTAAGCGAACGCCGCTCCAACGTGGCCGTCGATGATGCGGTGATCGAAGGAGAGCGAGAGCAGCATCACGTTGCCGATCACGATCTGCCCGTTCTTCACCACCGGACGCTCTTTGATGCGGTGCACACCGAGGATTCCCACCTCCGGGAAGTTGAGGATCGGGGTGGCGAAGAGGCCGCCCTGCGCGCCCAACGAGGTGATGGTGAAGACCGACCCACCGAGGTCCTCGCTCTTGACCTTTCCGGACTTGGAGTCCTCCGCGAGGCGCTGGATGTCGCGCGCGATGTCGAGGATGCTCTTCCGGTCCGCGTCACGCACCACCGGCACGATCAGCCCGCTCTCGGTCGAGGAGGCGATGCCGAGGTGAATCGCGCCGCGCGTGACGATCTCGTTCGTCGTTTCATCGAACGCGCTCGCCAAGTGCGGGTGCTTCTTCAAGGCCGCAACCACCGCCTTGGCAATGAAGGGAAGGTAGGTGAGCTTGACGCCTGCTGCCTCCGCTCGCGGACGAAGCCGCTCGCGCAGTGTCATCATCGCGCTCGCGTCGCACTCCTCCACGAAGGTGAAGTGAGCGGCGGTGTGCTTCGAGCGGGTCATGCCCTCGAAGATGCGCTTGCGCACGCCACGAAGCGGCGTGCGCGTGTCGCCGGCGCCACTCGCAACGGCCTCGGCCGGGCGATTGGCGACCGCGGCGGCGGGGCGAACGTCTTGGGCGCTTGCGGCAGGCGCGAGAACCGGAGCCGCAGCGGGCGCACTCTTTTGGCCGGCGGCTCGCGCAACGTCGTCCTTCGTCACTCGACCCGCAGGTCCCGTGGGCTCGACGTTGCGAAGATCCACCGCTGCATCCCGCGCGGCTTTGCGTGTGGCCGGCGTGGCGAGCGGCTTGGCGTTGAAGTAGCTGCTCTTGGCCGGCGCAGCTCCAGAGGCTGCCTTGGAGCGAGGCATGATGCCCATCCCCGGCAACGTCTCCTTGATGTCTCCGACCGCCGTTGCAGCCGGACCGTCATCCTTTTTGGCGCTGGCGGGTGCAGCTGCGGGAGCCGCTGCTGCTGGCTCTACAGCCGCCGCCGCTCCGCCGAGGTTGAAGACCACCAGCACCGAGTGCACCGGGACGACCTGTCCCACGCCGCCGCGCAGCTCTTGGATGATGCCGGACTTGGGCGCCGTGATCGTCACGGTCGCCTTGTCCGTCATGACCTCCACCATCGGTTGGTCTTCGGTGACTTGCTCGCCCACGGCGACCAGCCACTTGACGATTTCGCCTTCGGTTACGCCTTCGCCGATGTCCGGCAACTTGAACTCGTAGGTGCTCATGTTGTTCTCGCGAAAGGGGCGATCAGTAGCGGGCCGTCTCGAGGACTGCCGGGAGAATGCGGTGAGAGAGCGGTAGGTACTCGTTCTCGAGCGTGTAGGGGAAGGGCGTGTCGAAGCCGGTTACGCGCTTCGGCGGGGCCTCCAAGTGGAGGAAGGCCTTCTCGTTGATGAGCGACACGATCTCCCCACCGAGCCCGCAGCTCTTGGGGGCCTCATGCACCACGACCACGCGGCCAGTCTTCTTGACGCTGGCGACGATGGCGTCGATGTCGAGCGGCCAGAGCGTGCGCAGATCCAAAACGTCGCACTCGACGCCTTGTTCAGAGGCTTTCTGGGCTGCATCGAGCGCCTCGTAGAGCATGGCGCCCCAAGCGATGATGGTCACATGCTCGCCCTCGCGTGAGAGCGCAGCCTTGCCCAGCGGGACCGTGTAGTCGCCCTCGGGGACCTCGCCTTTGGCGGCGCGGTAGACTCGCTTCGGCTCGAAGAAGAGCACCGGATCCGGATCGCGGATCGACGACAGCAATAGGCCCTTTGCGTCGGCGGGGGTGGCCGGGCAAACGACCTTCAGGCCGGCCACGTGAATGAACTGCGACTCGGGCGACTGCGAGTGATAGTGGCCACCGCGGATGCCGCCGCCCACCGGTGTGCGAATCACCATCTTGGCCGGATATTCACCGCCCGACCGATAGCGATACTTCGCCAACTCGCTCACGATCTGGTCGTACGCGGGGAAGATGAAGTCACCAAACTGGATCTCGGGGACGGGAACGAGCCCGTAGAGCGCCATACCGATGGCCGCTCCGATGATGCCGCCTTCACTGAGCGGCGTGTCGATCACGCGGTCATCGCCGAACTCTTCATGAAGACCTTGGGTGACGCGGAAAACTCCACCAACTTTACCAACGTCTTCGCCCAAGCAGAGCACGCGCGAGTCACGGCGCATCTCGAAGCGGAGCGCGTCGTTGATGGCCTGAACCATGTTCATTTGCGGCATGTCGTTCGATTCCTCTAAAGGATAGGAAGTCTCAGAGTGGAGATCAGTGCCCGTGCCCCTTGGGGCGTGTACCTGCTTGCAGCTCGGCCTTTTGCTCGCGCAGGTGCCAAGGCATGTCGAAGTACACCTCCTCGAACATCGAGTCGAGCGAGGGGGCATCGGTTGCTTCAGCGACCTTGATGGCAGCGCGCAGCTCAGCGTCCACTTCGGCCTCGAGCGCTTTATCGTCGGCGTCGGTCCAGCCTTGGGTCAGCTTCATGTAGTTCTTGAGCCGGGGCAGCGGGTCTTGAGCGCGCCACGGATCCACCGAGCCGTCGGGCCGATAAGCCTTCGGGTCGTCACTCGTGGAGTGGCCGCTGAGCCTGTACGTCATGGCCTCGATCAAGGTCGGACCTTCACCGCGAGCGGCGCGATCGATCGCGTCACGGGTCACCTTGATCACCGCGAAGATGTCGTTGCCGTCCACGCGAACCCCGGGGAAGCCGTACGCGATGGCCTTCTCGGCGAACGTCTTGCTGGCCGTTTGTCGTTCGGTGGGGACGCTGATGGCCCAACCGTTGTTGCGGCAGAAGAGCACCGTGGGCGTCTTGTACACGCCGGCGAAGTTCATGCCGTTGTGGAACTCGTTCGAGCTGGTCGCGCCTTCACCGAAGTAGACCATAGTCACGAGATCGTCCTTCTTGAGCTTGGCCGCCCAAGCGAAGCCGACGCCCTGCGTAATCTGCGTGCCGATGGGCGAGCTGATGCTGGTGACCTTCGCCTTGCGGTAGCAGTAGTGGTCCGGCATCTGACGGCCTTTCGCCGGGTCATTGGCGTTGCCGAACATGTTGTCCACGTAGCGTTGCAGCGGCATACCGCGCCAGAGCGCTCCACCGAACTCCCGGTAGCAAGGGAACATCCAGTCTTGCGGCCGCATCGCGAAGGCGCTGCCGATGATGGAGGCCTCTTCTCCGAGCGAGCCGATGTGAAAGCCGATGCGACCCTGACGCTGCAGCGTCACCAGCCGGTCGTCGAGGATGCGCGTGCGCAACATCGCCGTGTAGACCGCGCGCACCTCTTGCGGTGTGAGCCCCGGATCCGTGCGCGGATCAAGCGTGCCGTCCGCTTGCAAACACTTGACGACGTCAGGTGCGAGCGTGTCGCTCGGGTGGCGGGCGACAGCCGGCCCAACTTCGATATTGTCTACGCGGCTAGCGTGCTGAGCTTGTTCGAAAGTCTCAGTCGCTGCGCTGGCGCCAGAGTCACTCTTCGCATGCTGGGTGGTCATCGCGGGGGGACCCTAGTTCGAATGGCCTGCCATGTGAACAACACAAAATCGTCTGCCGCGAAGCGCGATAACGCACTGCGATGCAAGCGAGGCTTGCGCCCTCAACTTCCGCTGAAGGTGCGTTCGCTTGCGTCATCGGCTGCAGCCGAAGCCCGCCCCGAGATGGCTGCATCCCTCAACGACGCGGACGGGCGCAGGAACTGGTTCGGCGGTCAGCCGAGCGCTTGACGGGCTGCTGCGAGCGCTTGCTCGACCGCGCCGGGGGCCAGACCGAAGCCGGCGGCGAGCTTGTCCATCGTCGCTCGCTCCACTTCGCTCACACCGCCCGAAATCTGCGCGATGAACGCTGCAACGCGAAGGACCTCCTCCTGTTGCTCTGGGCGAGTAACGGTGCTTGTGACTGCACTCAATCGCTTTTCGAGACCGTCTTCTTGCAACAGTTCGGCTAAATCCGCGAGCAACGCAGCAAGCTGCTCGGAGGTTACGTGCTGATTGGTTGCTGCCAAAACGACCTCTTCGAATGCGGCTCGTTCGTCGGCGTCGAAGTCTCCGTCGGCGTTCGCGACAAGGAAGGAGCCTTCCACCAGCGCCTCGAACAGTGCGGCTGCGGCGGGGTCAAAGCCGGTGGGCGGCGTCTTCTCTGACTCGGGCCGGACTGCGTAAAGCTCTGCGGCGCGCGCCAGAATCGAGTCCTTGTCGCGCCCACGTTGCGAGGCGTCCACAACGACAGTCGACGGCGGCATCGACGCTCGCGCGATGCGGAGTGCTGCAGCAACCTTTTCGATGAGACTCTGATCAACAGCCATGTTTTGGTTTGCCGTTCCTTCGGAGTGCGCCCTGGGAGAGCAGGTGGGCGTTGGCCCGAGTCATAGCCTGGAATTGGTCGTGAAAACGGGTGCCCCGTCAAGCGTTCTTTCGTTGAGGCGGGTTTGGGCCCGACACTGCCTCACTCAGGAGTGGCTTGTGTGCGCGGCCCGTATCATCCCTGAGAAATCTTGGTGTCCTTGATCTACTCTGCGGAGTCCATGCCCGGACGGGACCCTCCTCACCAACAAGGCCCTGGCTTTGGACTTCACTTCGAGGTGCTTTCTCAGATCGCCGTCGGTTCGACCGCGAGGGTTGATCTCTGTCGCAGTACGGGGCCGCGGGATCCAGGTCAGCTGATTGCGGTCAAGCGGCTCTTGCCCGAGCTATTGCACGATGACGCGTTGGCGAAGCGCTTCCTCGATGAGGTGTGGATGACCGCTGCGTTGCGGCACCCCAATGTCGTCGGGGTGGTTGGCTGGGGGCACGATCGCGAGGGCCCCTACCTCGCGGTGGATTTGGTTCAGGGCGTCTCGCTCGCTCGCTTATCGAAGAGCGTGTTTGAGACGGGCGAGCAGTTCCCCGAACGGCTCGTGGTTTACATCGGGTTGTGCGTGGCGCGCGGCCTCTCCGCTGCCCATGAATTGCGTTCCGAACGCGGTGAACACTTGCAGCTCGTGCACCGCGATTTGACCGCGGGCAACGTGCTCTTGGGTTTTGCTGGAGAGGTGCGCATCGCGGACTTTGGTTTGGCGAAAGCCAAGGACCGTCTCACCGTCACCACCAGCGAGCTGCCCAAGCGCGGTATTGGGCACGTCGCGCCAGAAGAGCTGGAGCAACGGCCGGTCGATCATCGCTCTGATTTCTTCGGGCTGGGTGTGCTGCTCTACGAGACGCTGACCGGAAAGGCTCCCTTTCGCGGCAAGGACGACGTGGACGTGCTTCAGGCTGTGCTTCGCAAAACGCCTCCGGATCCAGGCCTTGTGCGGCCCAAGGCGGACCGGTCTCTTTCGCAGTTGGTGCTCGCCTGTTTGGAGAAGCAGCCTGACGCTCGTCCGCCCTCGGCGCGCGCGATCGCGGCCTCGCTCGAGGAGTGGCTCTACAACCGAGGCTACCTTCAGGACTCGCCCGAGGCGCTCGGGCGCTTTGTCCGACGCAACTCAATGCGCCAGATGCGTTGGTTCGAGCGCGCCATCGCCGGGGAGCCGGAGCCCGTCCCCGGACATGTTCCGCCGCCCGCTGGACAATATCCTGGAGAGCTGAGGCCGGCCCGCGGTCCGCTTGCGAGCATGACCTCCTCCAGCAACGAGCCTACCGTCGTTGACGGGCGCAAAGCTCCACCGCCGCGCCGGACGCGGGCAGCTACGGATGGCTCGCCCCGCGCACGTCGGCGGGACTCCTCCCCAGGAATGGATCTATCGACCTCGGATGGCGAGGTGATCACCCGACAGGCCCTCGGAGTGGGTGTTCCCTCGATGGTCGACGAAGAAGGTGAGGATGATCCGACGCTGGCGCTGAAGCTGGACCCGGCGATGGCTAAGCAGATGCGCGAGCACTTCGAGGCGACGCGGCAGCGCAACGAGCCGAACCCGTCGTCAGCGGCTCCGCCGCCGAGTGGAGCCGATTCGACGCCTCCTGCACCGCCCGTTGCCACCAAAGGCGCGAGCGGTCCTCCTCCGCTTCCCCTCGCCATTCCCCATGGCCTTCCGTTCCCGCGGCCGATTCCTCGTGAGCCGCTCGCCACGGTGCGGATCGAGGACGTCGAAACGGCAGACTCGTCCACAGAGAACCTGCAGGTCGTGCAAAAGATGCAACTCGCAGCCCAAGCCGAGGCCGCCGCCAACGCTGCTGCCGCCAACGCTGCCGCTGCGAGTGCTCCTAGCAACAACGACGAACGTGCCCAACGCAGCAAGAAGTCGCTGCCGAACATCCTCGAGCACATCGAGAACGAGCTGGCCCTGTTGCGTGCGCTCGCCCGCGAGCGCCATGAAGCCGCTCGCGTCGCCCGCGCCGAAGCTCACGCTGCTGCTGTGCGCGCCGATGAGGCCGAAGCCGACGCCCGCGCCGTCGAACGTGCGATGGCGGGTGCGCGGCAAGCGATGGATCTCGCGAGTCGAGGGGACCCGCTGGGCGCCACCAAGAAGCTCGAAGAGGCCTTCAGCGACGTCGCTCGGCCCCGCCAACCGAAGCCGACGACCTAACGCTGGGCCTGGCTTTGAACCGCCTGTTGCGCGGCCGCTAAGCGCGCCTCGAGGTCCTTCTGCTTGCGGCCGTCTTGCAGTTTGGCTGGCAACGCTCGAAAGCCCGCGAGCTCCTCTTGCAAGCTGGCGAGGGCCTCGGCATGCCGCCCGAGCTTTGCGAAGGCCTTCGATTGCATCGCTAAATAGCGCAGTCGGCGGGGCCCGTACGAAAGCTCCAGCGTGCGCGCGAGCGGCGCTAGCGCAGCTTCGAAGCGGCCTAGCTCGAGCAACGTGAAGGCCAATCGAGCCGGCGGTTCGTAGTTGTCGGGGAACTCTTTGCAGCGCGCCTCGAGCATCTTTGCGGCTTCATCCCCGCGATCTAGCGCGAGGTAGGTGAGCATCCGTTGATAGTCGTGCACTTGCGCTTGGGCCGGCGTGTCGGCAGCTTGCACGGTGCTCTCGAGCAGCAGCAGGCGCTTCTCCTGAAGCGTACGGGCCTCGCTTTTGCGGCCCTGTTGGTCCAGCCATTCGGCCCAAGCGCCCATGGCGTCGGAGCGGTCATCGACACTGGCGCCCTCAGCGGGCTGCTCGATCATCCGTGGCAGTCGTTCGCTCACGAAGAGCTGCCCGGCCTCCTTCCGCTTGATATCGGCGTCGCTCGAGCAGCGGAGGATCTGAAGGAGCACGTCGACGCTGGCGCTCGAACCTTGCACGCTGTCGCTCAAAGCCATGCCTTCATCGACGCAGCGATCCGGTTGCTGCTGCGCCACCAGCGTCTGCAACAATCCCGCGACTGCTTCCTTCTTTGCGTTGGCCGCGAGCAAGCCGGCGGCTTGCCGATAGAGCGCCGCTGCACTCGCGTGATTGCCGGATTGCGCTTCACGGTGAGCCTGCGCAAGTTCTCTATGTCCTGGCTCTGGGTTGGCCCTGCTTCGGGCGGCGCGCTCGAGAAAGCTGGCCGTTTCTTCGAGTGACATCGAGCCGCCGTAGGACGCAACAAGCTCGCGCGTAACCGGGTCGAACACGAGGAAGGTCGGCCAAACCCGCAGCGGGTAACGCTCGACGAAGGCGAGCGCCTCCGGCCTGTCGGTATCGATCTCGAGAAAGTCGAACTGCGTTGCAAACCGACCGAGTTCGCTGCGGTTCCAAACCGTTTCCCGCATCGAAAGGCAGGTGTGGCACCAGGGCGCCCAAGCGTCGACGAGCAGCAGCTTGCCGCTGTTGCGAGCCGCGAGCATCGCCTCGTCGAAGTCCCCGCTCTGGAACGTGAGCGGCTGGCTTTTCGCTGGCTCAGCTGTCGATACGGGCGGGGCGAGGGGGCTCGGGGGCCGTGCTGTGCCGCAAGCGACCAACATCAGGCAACCCATTCCTAGCCACGCCCGGGTCCTCGTTGAACGCACCGCGCGAGCATGGGGCGGAGCCGTTCTGCAGGCAAAGCCATTGTTGCAGCGCTCCGCTGTCGAACTTGCGTTGACGGCGCCCAGGTCACAAGGCAAGAAGCCGCCCGAGGCCCTGTGAAAACTCATCGCTTGCTGGGTTGCTTGCTGCTTGCCACCACGGTCTGCTTTTCCTCGGTTGGCTACGCGGGAGATCCAGCCAAGCTGAAGGCTGCCTCGGATTCGTTCGCGGCTGGCGCTCGCGCCTTTGAGGACAAGCGCTTCGAGGAGGCTGCCGCGCACTTCGAGGCGGCCGACGCCGCTGCCCCCAGTCCTCAAGCCTTGCGGCTCGCCATTCGTTCTCGCTTGAATGCTGGCCAAGAAGCTCGCGCGGCGACGCTCTCGGCCTTGGCGCTCGAGCTGCACCCCGGCGATGAAGAGTTATCCAAGCTCGCGACCACGACGGTTGAGGCAGCGGGTTCCAAGTTGCACAAGGTGGCGGTGAGCTGCGCATCCCCGTGCCTGCTCGCAGCAGGCTCCAAGATCGTCCACGGCGAGCCCCGTACCCGCTGGACCCTCTTCCTCGAGCCGGGGTCGGTCGTTCTCGGTGCGAGCTTCGTTGGTCGCATTGCCGCTGATGATCAGACCATCAAAGCCGCGGCCGGCAAGTCGTCGAATGTGCGCTTTGAGCCGAAGAAAGACGGCCCTGCGAGCGGCGGTGGCGCGGCTGCCGGTGGTGCGGGCGGTGGCGACGGAGGCGGCCCAGCGAAGGGTGGCTCGGACGCAGGTGGGGCAGGGGAAGGTGGAAGCGCCGGTGAACCCGCCGGGGGCTCTGGCGGTGGTGAGGAGCCGACGCCTGCCGAGACGAGTTCGGGCGGGATCCATCCGGCCTTTTTTATCGTTGGCAGCGTGGTCACGGCGGGTCTTGGCGGCACGGCCATTTGGTCCGGCATCGACACCGTCAATAACCCTGGGGAAGATGCTGTGAAAGCAGCCTGCGCCGGCAAAGGTGAAGAGTGTCCGCTTTATCAAGAGGCGCAGGACAAGGAGCTGCGCACCAACATCCTGATCGGTGCCACCGCCGGGGTGGCTGCGGTGAGCGTGGTTTTGGCCATCGTGACCGACTGGGGTGGGGGCGAGAAGCCGGTTGAGCCGGCTGCAGAAAACGTCACGTTCGACTGGCCGCGATTGTGGCTTAATGGGGGCGGTGCTAACTCTGCACCCACCGTCCTGGTCGAAGTAGGGGGCCATTTTCTGTGATCTTCGGTCGAACTGCTCTTGGCAAACCAATCGCTGATGGGCCTCTTCCGGCCGATCTAGCTTGCGTGGAGACCACGTGGCCAAGGTAAAGCTGCTCGACCCTTCGGATCCTCGCCGCAAGCTCGACCGCTACGAGTTGATTGGGGAAATCGCCACGGGCGGTATGGCGACCGTGTTTCTGGCGCGTCGCGGTGGCGCCGGCGGTTTTCAGCGCTTTGTCGCCATCAAGCGGTTGCATCCGCATCTGCAAGGGGAGCCCGAGTTCGTTGAGATGTTTCTCGATGAGGCGCGGCTCGCCGCGCTGATTCACCACCCCAACGTGGTGCCGATCCTGGAGGTTGGTGAGTCGGAGGCTGGCTACTACCTCGTGATGGAGTACGTCGAGGGTGACACGCTCTCCAAGATCGTCGCTCGGGCGATGTCGCTCGGGCAGATGCCTCCTCGCCAGGTGATCCTGCGCATGATGTTGGATGCGCTCGCTGGCCTGCATGCGGCGCACGAGCTGCGAGATGAGCGTGGGCAGTTGCTTGGCCTTGTGCACCGCGATTGTTCACCGCAGAACGTCTTGATCGGCGTGGACGGCACGGCGCGCATCACTGACTTCGGCGTCGCTCGCGCCTCCAGCCGCTTGACCTCCACCGCGCACGGCAAGCTCAAGGGCAAGCTCGCGTACATGGCGCCCGAGCAAACGCGCGGGGACGAGCTGGATCGGCGCACGGATCTGTTCGCGATGGGCATCATCTTGTGGGAGGTCTTGTGCGGCAAACGCCTGTTCAAGGCCGACAACGAGGCCGCCACGTTGCAGCGCATCTTGGTCGAGGCGATTCGCCCGCCGAGTCAGGTCAACGCAGACATTCCCCCTTCGTTCGATGCGGTGGTCTTGCGCGCGCTCGATCGGCAGCCGGAAAAACGCTACCAAACGGCCGCTGACTTCGCTGATGCGCTCGAGGCCGCGGGCCGCGAGGCGGCCAAGCTGTCGGTGTCGGACGTGGGTGTGGCCTCGCCTCGTGAGGTCGCGAGCTACGTCCAACAGATCCTCGGCCAGGAGATCGGCGCTCAGCGTGAGAGCGTTCGAGCGTGGCTCGCGCAAAGTGATTCGGGGCAAGAGGTGATCATCACCGGCGCGCCGCGAACGCCGGTTCCGGCGCGAGACGGCTCGGCTCCGGTCGCGGCGGTACCGCGCGCCGATGCAGTGCCCAACCTCCGCTACGAGGTCGCGGCTGACGTGACGATGCGCTTTGCGCTCGAGAGCAAGAAGGAAGCGGCGTTACCATCCCCGGCTCCGCCGCCGCCTTCCTCCGCTACCAAACCTGCTCCGCTTCCCCCTCCGCCTGAGTCGCAGCGCGCCGTCCCTCCTCCTCCGCGCCCGCCGCCGCCGCCGAAACCCAGCCAGCCAACCTTGCTCGGTCAGGGGCCTCCGCTCCGTGACGGCCAGGTGATGAGCGCGCCGGTGCCCGCCGCCGGTCGCCCCGTCGAGAAAGATCCGCCGGCTACACAGAAGGGACTCGGCGTTGAGTCTGAAGGCTTCGGCGGTGGGGATCTCGATGATGATCTCGGGGAGGACGCAGTCACGGTCGCGCGACGCACCGACGCACCGCTCTCGCTGAACCAGCCGCAGGTGAAGACGCAGCGTGGGCTCTTTGCCACGCCGGAGAAAGCACCGGTCGTTACCAACGCGGTGCAGTCGACGAATCTCGCCAGCCTCACGCACACGCCGCGGATGCCGATGTCGCCTGAGCAAGCGGGTGTTCCAGAGGCCAAGGTGC
Organism: Polyangiaceae bacterium; assembly: GCA_044376115.1. Lineage (GTDB taxonomy): Bacteria > Myxococcota_A > Polyangia > Polyangiales > Polyangiaceae > Xiheicaenibacterium. The sequence continues at coordinate 220,375 of JBILLK010000009.1, forward strand.
AGATCGCGAAAGCTGCGCTTGGTGCCGGAGTTGGTTCTTCGCCGCCGGGAGCCTTGAAGCCGGGCGCAATTCAAGAAGCCGTGCCGATCGTCGAGGGGTTGCCTGCGCCGCGTACGCCGAGCACGCACCCGCGCACGCTGGTTTCAGCCGGCGGCAACGAGGTTTCTGCAGGTGGCTTCACCCCCGGCTCGATGACGCTGCCCACGCCCTCGAGCGGGCTCGTGCCGAACGGCTATTCGGCCTCCGACGTGTCGGATCCAACGCTGGTGCACTCGCTGCCGAAGCGGCCCATTGGGCGCTACGTGGTGGTGCTCGCGGCGTTCCTGTTCGTATTCGCGGGGGGCCTTTTGTTCCTGAAGTACCGTGACTCCAGCGCGAAGTCGGTTGCACAAACCGCCGAGCCTGAAACGGCCAAACCGCGCACCACCGCCACCGCGCAGCCCGTCCCCACCGTTCCCACACTCACGAGCTCGGCCTCCTCGACGGCCAGCACTGCGCCGAGCGCGCAAGAAACGGCCGAGCCGGTGAAGACGGCCGAACCGGAGACCACCGGTAAGCCGGGCAAAGGCCCGCGCACTAGCAAGACCGCGAAGCCGGTGGAGACGTCCACTGCCACCACGAGCAAACCAGCGGCAACCGCCACTGCAAAGCCGTCGGGTGAAAACCTGACGAATCCCTATCGCTGAAGCGCGCCTCGGGCGAACGGCTCCTTGCAGTGAGCGCCGGTGCCCTGTAAAGCCAGCTCCATGAGCTCGGAAACGCGGGAACGAATCGCAGACCTCAAGAGGCGCCACACGGCGCTAAGGGGGTATCTTTGACGTCCCGAGGCTTACTCGGCAGCTTGAAGATCTGAACCAAGCCACGTTGCGTCCGGGCTTCTGGAATGACAACGAATCCGCACAAAAAACGCTGCGTAAGCGCGCCCAAGCAGAAGCCAAGCTGGAGCTCGCCGAGAAGCTTGGACGTGAGCTCGTGGATCTCGAGGAGTACTTCGAGCTGGGCGTAGCGGAGGCGGATGAGTCGGTTCAGGCGGATGCTGCCCGCCAAGCCGACGCGATCGATGAGCGGCTGCGCAAGGCTGAGCTCGAGCGCATGCTCGGCGGGCCCGCGGATCGCGCCAACGCCATCTTGACCATCCACCCGGGTGCTGGCGGTACCGACGCGAAGGATTGGGCGTCGATGCTGATGCGCATGTACATGCGCTTCGCCGAGAAGACGGGCCTCAAGGCCGAGGTGCTCGACTACCAAGAGGGCGATGAGGCCGGGATCGACGCTGTGTCGATCGCCTTCGAAGGCGAGTACGCCTACGGCAAGCTGCGCGCTGAGGTCGGTGTTCACCGGCTCGTGCGCATGAGCCCCTTCAACGCCGATCATACGCGGCAGACGGCGTTCGCCGCAGTGGACGTGACTCCCGACGTCGACGACGACATCGACATCACGGTGCCCGACAAAGAGATCGAGATCACCACCATGCGCGCTGGCGGCAAAGGCGGTCAGAACGTCAACAAGGTGGAGACGGCCGTGCGCTTGCGCCATCACCCCACCGGCATCATGATCGTCTGCCGCGCCGAGCGCAGCCAACACCAAAACCGAGCGATGGCCATGCGTATGTTGAAGGCCAAGCTGTACGAGCTGGAGCTGCAAAAGCGGGCCGATGAAGTGGCGAACTACAACGCACAAAAGTCTGCGATCAACTTCGGCAGCCAAATTCGCAACTACGTCTTGGCGCCCTACAAGCTGGTGAAAGACGTGCGCACGGGGGCTGAAATGGGCAACGTCGAGGCAGTGCTCGACGGCGACCTCGATACCTTCATTCAGAGCTACTTGATGGCTGCGGCGGGCGGCACCCTGAAGAAGGGCGGCACCGTGGAGGACGACGCGTGAGCAACGACAAGACAGCAAGCTCCGAATCCGCATTGATCGCAGCTCGCAAGGCGAAAGCCGAGCGAGTGAAGGCGCGCGGGGAGAACCCGTTTGCCAATGACGTCACCGGCGGAAGTCTCCCGCTCTCGAGCTTGGCCAGCGTGCGTGAGCACCACCAAGGCGAGCTATTGGAAGGCGGCAAATACGACAAGACGCAAGTTGTGGCGAAGGCCGCGTCCTTCCGCGTCGCGGGCCGTATTCTGTTCTTGCGCTCTTTCGGCGCGGGGGCCTTCGTTCGCCTGCGCGACCGTACGGGCGAGCTGCAGCTCTATTGTCAGGAGAGCACGCTGGGCGCTGAGTTTGGCCGGCTCGACGACCTGGATCTCGGCGACTTCGTCGAGGCCGAGGGGCTGACCACCGCGACCGATAAAGGCGAGCTCTCGCTCGACCCAACGCGGCTGCGGCTGCTGACCAAATCGCACCGTCCACTACCGACCAAGACCAGCTTCAAGGACGTCGAGCAGCGCTACCGCATGCGCTACGTGGACCTGGTCGCGAACAAGGAGGTGACGAGCACCTTCCGCGCCCGCGCTTACATCGTCGCGGCCTTGCGTGAGTTCCTCGACACCCGCGGCTTCCTCGAGGTCGAGACGCCGACCATGGGGACGATCGTCGGCGGCGCGTTGGCCAAGCCGTTCCAAACGCATCACAACGCTCTCGACATGAAGCTGTTCATGCGCATCGCGCCCGAGCTCTACCTCAAGCGCTTGGTCGTGGGCGGCTTCGAGCGCGTGTACGAGGTCGCTCGCTGCTATCGCAATGAGGGCGTGTCCACGCGGCACAACCCCGAGTTCACCATGCTCGAGTACTACCAGGCGTACGCCACCTACGAGACGTTGATGGACCAGACCGAGGAGCTCTTGCGCTTCGTCGACGCGCGGCTCGCCGAGCGTCTGCCCGCGGCGCATGCGGAGTGGGCTGCGACCCGCAACTTCACCTTTGCCTCCTTCGCCCGCGTGACGATGAAAGATCTCGTGGCCAGCGCGCTCGAGCGCTCAGGCCTTCCTGCGGATCTCCCGTCGCTGATCACGACGGAGGGAGCCCCGATCAAAGAATGGGCAAAGACGGCGAAGGAACGCGGTCGCGAGCTCGATTGGAGCAACTTCAAGAAGGGCATGCTCAAGTGCGACAGCGACGGTGAGCGGCTGTTCGCTGCGTACGAGTACGTGGCCGAGCCCTTCTTGGTGAAGGACTATCGCAGCGCCGACGGCAAGCACTCGATCCCGGTGTTCGTGGTGGACTACCCGTTCGAGGTGTCGCCCTTGGCCCGTAAAAAAGACGCAGACGGCTCGCTCGTGGATCGCTTCGAGCTTTTCGTTGATGGGCGGGAGATCTGCAACGCCTTCAGTGAACTCAACGATCCCGAGGACCAGGCCGAGCGCTTCCGCGCGCAAGTGGACAAGAAGGCCAAAGGCGCCGATGAAACGATGGACTACGACGAGGACTACATCCGCGCGCTCGAGCACGGCATGCCGCCGGCTGCGGGCTTCGGCATGGGCGTCGACCGCCTGGCGATGCTGCTCACCGGCAGCGCTTCGATCCGCGACGTCATCCTGTTTCCGCTGATGCGCCCTGAAGGGACCGGATGAACACCTCTGACCCGACGCTGCTCATTGTTTGGGCCGTTGTTGGAATTCTCTCGCTGTTTCTCGTGTGGCGCGGCTTTGTTCGTGTGACCGTTCAGGACCTGGATCTCGGTCCGGTCAAGCGCGTTAGTCGAGGACGCGCCGGCTTCGGCGTGCTCGGAGCGCTGTTCGGTATTGGCTTTGCTGGGCTCTACACCTTGGCCCAGCGTCTCGAGTATGCAGCCCGACTGCGCGCGGCCGAGATGTTCGGTGAAGTGGATCCGATGGCTATCCCTGCGCAGAGCTTGCCCTTCAGTTTGAAGGACGAGGTCGTGCGTTACTCGTCGCTGGGCGTGGGCGTGCTGTTTCTGTGTTTGGTGCTGGCCGCAGCGATGCCGCTCGGGCTCGATCTGCTGGAGCGCTTGGACTTCGGTACCTTCGTCTCGGCTCGTCACGTGCGCGCTACGAAGAGCGGCTTTCTCACCGTGATCAGCGTGCTTTCGATCTTGGGGGTCGGCGTCTCCTCCTGCGCGCTGTGTTCGGTGACCAGCATCATGGGCGGCTTCGGTCATGATCTGAAGACCAAGATCCTTGGTAACAACGCCCACATCGTGGTGGATACGAAGCAGCCCGGCGGCTTCGGTGAATGGGATACGGCGCTCGCTGGCGTGCGCGGTGCGCTCGGGGACAAGGGCTCCGCAACGCCGGTCGTCGCGGGCGATGCGATGAGCTCGAGCGCCACCAATACGGCAGGCGTATTGGTCAAAGGGATCGATCCCGAGACCATCGGCGACGTGATCGATCTCAAGAAGAACCTCGAGCTTGGGCGCTTTCACTACCTGACCGACACCGAGGCGCTGGCCAACATCCCGGTGGGCGAGGTGATCTGCAAGCTGCCCGACGGCTCGCCGCGCCGTAAGAACCCCGATATCTCCTTCGACGACTTCGAGGACATGGCGGTGGACCCAGCGCTGCGGCAGTTCCGCAAACCCAAAGTCCCGCTACGGCCCGGCGTGATTCTCGGGCGCGAGCTGGCGAAGAGTCTGCACGTCTGCGTCGGGGACGAGGTCACGCTGCTTTCGCCGATGGGTGAGCTCGGTCCGATGGGCGTGATGCCGCGCACGCGCAAGTTCCGCGTGGCCGGCATCTTCTACAGCGCCATGTACGAGTACGACGCCTCGCATGCGTACGTCACACTCGAGGAGGCCCAACGCTTCTTCAGCCTCGAGTCGAAGATCTCGCAGATCGACGTGCGCGTTAATGATCCGGAGAACGTTGAAAAGTTCACTCCGTCGCTGACGGCGATCTTGCCCGGCCTGTATGACCCGACCAAGCGTCCGGACGGCGCCCCTGCAGCTCCCGAACTGCGCACCCGGGATTGGAAGGAGATGAACAAGAACCTGTTCAGCGCGCTCAAACTCGAACGCATCGCCACCTTCCTCATCCTCTCGATCGCGATCGCGGTGGCTAGCTTCTGCATCATCTGCACGCTGCTCCTGATGGTGACCGAGAAGACGCGCCAGATCGCCATCCTCAAGGCACTCGGCGCATCCAACTGGTCGATCGCCCGCATCTTCGTGCTCGAGGGCGTGATTATCGGGGCGATCGGAACGAGCTTCGGCGTGGGCATCGCGCTCGCCGCCTGCACCGGCCTCAAGTGGTTCGGCACGCGCCTTCCCCCCGAGGTTTATTACATCGACAGGCTGCCCGTGAACGTCGACCTCGGGGACTACGGCATCGTCGCTATCAGCGCGCTCGTCATTTGCACGCTTTCCACCATCTACCCATCCATTGCAGCCGCGTCGGTCGCCCCGGTCGACGGCCTGCGTCACGAGTAGCCCATGCCTGAGCCCATCGTCCAAGTCGAGGCCCTCACCAAGACGTTCGTCCACATGGGGCGGCCGCTCGAGGTCCTGCGCGGGATCGATCTACGCATCGATCAGGGAGAGGTGCTCGCGATCGTCGGCACCTCCGGTGCAGGGAAGAGCACGCTGCTTCACTGCATCGGTACGTTGGACACGCCGACCCAAGGCAAGATCCGCATCGGCAAAGAGGAGATCACCGGCCTATCGAGCAAGCGGCTGGCAGCGATCCGCAATCGGTCGATCGGCTTCGTGTTTCAGTTCCATCACCTGCTCCCGGAGTTCACCGCGATCGAGAACGTGATGATGCCCGGGTTGATCCAAGGCCGCAGCCAATCAGAGATGCGCGGTCACGCCGAGGGCCTCCTGGCCGAGGTAGGGCTGGCCAAGCGCGGTACTCACCGCCCCGGCGAACTCTCGGGTGGCGAGCAGCAGCGCGTGGCGTTGGCGCGTGCTTTGGTGCTCTCTCCCAAGTTGATCCTCGCCGATGAACCCACCGGCAATCTCGACTCGAAGACCGGCGCGGACATCCAAGCGTTGTTCTTCGACATGAACCGCAAGCACGGCACCACCATCATCGTGGTCACGCATGATCGCTCATTCGCTGAGTCGATGCCGCGGGTGGTTTCGATGAAGGACGGCCTGGTCGAACGCGACACGCGCAATACGGCAATCCCTTCGTTCGCGTCGCTCAAGGAGCAGGGCGCCAAACTGGAAGAGAAGGCCGCAGAGTCTGCACCAGAGCCCGCCGCCGCTTCAGACGCGTAGTCAGTGCCAGCGCAGTTCGCGTGCGGTGACGTCTCCAACGAACAGCTCGTTCAGCGTCTTGGGCGGAACGCTCGCGGTGGGCGTGGTGGCGCGATGGCGGGCCATCACTTCCGCTAGACGTTGCGGAAATAGCGGCCGCTTATCAGGCTCCGGCAGCCCGTCGGGGACGAGCGGCTGGCCGCTCGCGAGATCGTAGCGGTCGCTCGCCCCCAACGTGTGGAACAACTCGTGCGTGCTAACGAAGAGCGCCAGATCGACCATGGTCGAGTCGAGCTCGACGCGAACCACACCGACCCGACCGCCGAGCTGGCTCGCTCCCTCAATCACCTTGCGTTCGTTGTTCGTCGGCCTCGTCGCGAGCACGTAGATGCGTGAGTCGAAGGCGCTTGCCTCCACGCCCGCCGCCTTGTCGATGCGCGAGGTGAAGCGCGAAAGATCCCAGGAGTAGCGCGCCGCGGCGAGCAGCCCGTCGTCAACGGGCGGCTCTGGAACCGAACCATCGTCGCTCACGGGCCCAAACACCGTGAAGGCAAACGGCCTTGGTCCTCCTTCGCCGTAGCGACGTTTTTCCGATGCGAGCTTGTCCGCCAGCACGAGCGCTCGCTCTTTTGCACGCGAACCAAGCTCCTCCTCGAGCGGCTCACGGGCCACGAGCACGATGGCTACGCGCACGCTGCGCGTCCAGTCGGTGCGTGATTCACGGCTCTCGATGTCTCGAAGGGCGTATACGACCACCCCGAGGAGAATGGACAAGAGCACCGCGACGCGAATCAGGAAAAAGTTGCGCGAGCGGCGGCGTTTGGCGCTGCAACGGCTGCAAAGCGCGGGACTGCTCGAGCGATGACATACGGCGCACAGCGGGACCTGACACTGTGAGCAAAGCCCGCTCGCGCTGAAGTGGGGGTGGTCCTCACAGCGACTTGCTCCAGTCGCAGCCGTCGAGTGCGCGAACCCCACGCCCATCGTGCGAAGGGAGATCTCGAGCTTCTCGATTGCGACGGGATCGAGCAGCGGGAGCGTAACGGGTAGCTGCGCGAGCAGCGCGGTCGTGTCCGCCAGCGGTAGCCCCAGCGAAAGCGCGATCGTCCGCAGGGCGGCTGCTCGTGAACGCGGCTCTTCGGGCAGCGCCCGTAGCTCGAGTTGCCTTGCCGGCGTCGTCATCACGCGACTTTAGCGCGCCCGCGTTCGCGATGGCCTGGTAACCTCCGGTTCAAACGTGCGCTTCCCCGGCCGACGCAAACACAAGCACTACTTCCCCGTCAACGCTCGCGACCCGCTGTTTCAACACGCTGGGCTCTCCCTGCCGAAGGCCAAGACGCACATCGTCGGCATCGACCAAACCTTGGTGGACATCGATGCGCGCATCCCCGAAGAGCTCCTCACGCGCTACCAATTGCCGAAAGGTGGCTCCACCATCATACCCAGCGATGTGGCTGCACGGCTGTACGAGGAGCTGCTCGCCGAGAAGCTGATATCGTACGAGTTTGCCGGCGGCACCGTGGGCAACACGCTGCACAACTGCTCGCTGCTCGCGGATGAAGCCAGCATCTTGCTCGGGGTGATGAGTGAGAACATCCGGCTCGGCACGAGCGGCTACCGTTACCTCTCCAACACCTCCAGTCGCGTCAACCTCGATCACCTGCAGCCCGTAGACGGGCCGATCGGTCGTTGCTTTGCCCTGGTCACTCCCGACGGCGAGCGCACCTTCGCGATCAGCGCCGGGATGATGAACCAGTTGCGCCCCGAGAGCATTCCGGAGGCTGTCTTCGACAACGCTTCGGCGCTGGTGGTGTCGGCGTATTTGATGCGTTGTCAGCCGGGGGAACCGATGCCGGAGGCCACCATGCGGGCGATTGAGCTTGCGCGTGCGCGCTCGGTTCCGGTGGTGCTCACGCTGGGCACACGCTTCGTAATCGCCGAGCGGCCTGAGTTTTGGCGCGAGTTCATTCGAGCCAACGTCGACATTTTGGCCATGAACGAAGAGGAGGGCGAGGCACTGACAGGCGCTGCCGATCCGCTGGTCGCTTGTGATCGCGCGCTCGAGCTGACGAGCTTGGTGCTTTGCACCGCAGGTCCAGTTGGCCTTTATTTGGCGGGCTACAGCGATGATGCCGTCAAGCGGGAGACCCGTTACCCGCTGCTCCCGGGCGCCATCCCTGAGTTCAATCGCTACGAGTTTAGCCGGCCGATGTTGCGCGCGAAGTGCGAGAAGCCGGTACGAGTATTCGCCCACATTGCGCCCTATCACGGTGGTCCCACGCGCATCACCAGCACCAACGGCGCGGGCGACGCAGCGCTCGCAGCGCTGCTCCACGACATGGCGGCCAATCGCTACCACAAGAGCAGCGTGCCCAACTCGGCCAAGCACGTGCGCGATTTCTTGACCTACTCGTCGATGAGCCAGGTCTGCCGCTACGCCAACCGGGTCAGCTACGAGGTCCTCGTGCAGTCGTCGCCTCGTCTCACGCGTGGTCTACCCGAGCGTGAGGAAGGCCTCGAGGACGAGAAGTACTGGGCGCTTTGATTCATGCGTCGTCGTTCATTCGTTGCTCTCGGATCACAGCTCCTGCTCGCGGCTTGTTCGGATGCAGCGCGCGATGGCAAAGCTTCGCAGGCCGCACCCGTCGTGCGTTCCGGACGCTGGCTGGAGCTCGCCTTCGATCCGAGTGAAGCGTACGCCCAGGCGGAGCTTGCGTTCGTCGCCAAGGAACCGGGCGCGCCGATCTTGGTGGCGCTCCACGGGCGCGGTGAGTCGGGGCGTGGTCTGGCCAAGGGGGCGGGCGGATGGCGCGACGACTACTGGCTCGACCGCGCAGATGAGCGTTTGCGTTCCCCGCCGCTCACCGCCAAAGACTTCGAGGGCTTCGTAAGCCCAGAGCGGCTCAGTGTCATCAACGCCTCCTTAGCGGCCGAGCCCTATCGTGGGCTCAATGTGGTGTGTCCGTACGCGCCGCACGACCAAGGGGACGGCGTGACCGGAGAGCGCTCCTTCGCCGGTTTTCTGGTGAAGGTTCTGCTGCCGCGCGTTCGCGTCGAACTTGGCGCGGATGAGGCTGTGAAGTGTGCCATCGACGGCGTCAGCATGGGCGGCCGGCTCGCCCTTTACGCCGGGCTGACGCACCCCGCGACCTTCCATGGGCTGGGCGTCCTCCAACCCGCAATCAACGCCTCGCGTGACGACTTCACGCGGCTGGTTGAGCTGGCGGCGGCGCGCGCACAGAGCCCCAAGGTACCACCGCTACGCCTGGTCTCGAGCGAGGAGGACCCGTTCCTCGAGGCCGTTCGCGAGTTTGCAGAGGCGCTGTCGGCACGTGGAGTTCCGCACAGCACCCTCATTACGCCCGGCCCGCACAACTACGCTTGGAATCGCGGCCCGGGGTCGATCGAAATGTTGCTCTGGCACGAGCGCAGCTTGCGCGGGCTTGTTCCCGCCTGAGCGCCGTGTGCGGCTCAAGTGCTCAGAGTTCGAGCGCCGCCGGCCGAAACGACAAAGCCTTTGCTCCCACGATCGCTGCCCCCAGCCCGCCTGGGCCGGTATGGAGGTAAATGCTCGGGGAGATCGTTCGAATCGAAAGCGAGAGCACATTGAGCCGAGTGCGTAGCTCCGCTGCCAGAAGCTTGGCCTCGGAAGGCGCTCCACCGTGAAAGACTGCAACGTAGACGGCTTCGCGTGGTGCGAATTGAGCCGCTAGCTGCTCAGCAACAACGGTGGATTGCGCTTTTTTCGAGCTCTCTTTTCCGAGTACGGTGACCTCCCCATCGAGAAAGCCAAGCACTGGCCGCACGCCGAACAGGTTCGCAAAGAAGGCCTTGAGCGTGCTCGCTCGCCCGCCCTTTACCAGGTAGTCGAGCGATTGCAGCGTAAAGACGAGCTTGACGTTCTCCCGAAAGCTGTCGACCAATGCAGCGACCGCGTCGAGTGGGAGTCCTTCCGCTGCAGCTGCTGCTGCGAGCATCGTCGCGAGCCCGGCTCCAACATCGGTTACACCCGAGTCACAAACGCGAATCCGTAGATCCTCGTAGCCGCGCGCTTCGCATAACGATCGAGCCCCGACAACCGCAGCGTCGTGCGACGCGATCAGCTTGCGTGAGGTCATCACGGCGATGAGCTCGCGGTCTTTGCTCGCGAGCTTGCGCGCGAGCGTGGCGAACTCTGCTGCACTCGTCCCGATGATATGCGGATGCGCTTTGGCGCTCGCGACCCAGCGATCGATGGTCTCGAGCGGGATCCCTAGACGCGTATCGTGCTCAACACCGTCGACGACGACCTGCTGCGGTAATAACTCGATTTCCCATCGCAGCAGAGCCTCGCTCGAGAGGTTCGACCCGGGGTTGGTGATGATGCGCACGGTTGCACGCTAGCAGCTCGCGGTCGCTCGCGGCCCCAGCCGAAGCTCGTGGTCCCCAATTGCTCCGCCACTCGCTTAGACTGACCATATGGAGAGTGAGGTTGTGCTCGAGGTCATCCGCGAGCTCGCGCGTTCGCGAGACCAACACCACGCAGCCGCGATCGTCGCAGCGGCGGTCCATGCTTCTTTGTTCCCACTCACCACAGCCGTGCTCGACGGAAGCCCCAGCGCGCGCTGCCTGGCGGTTGTCGGTGCAGCGCTCAGCAGCGGTCGGCAAGCTGCGCTCGAGCCCTGGCTTCGCGAGCTGCCCGCCCTTCGCGTGGTTCCGGTGGCGGCGGAACAGACTGCTGCTCCAGCAGCGTTCGCGGAAGCTCCGTCCGTTGTCACGTTGGCCCTGGTGCCGATTCGTCGCGCAACCGAGCTCGGCACCCTGGTGCTGATGTTCGACACGGCGCGCGAGTTGAGCCCGGAGGAGTGCGCCCTGCTGGAGGGGCTCGCTGCCGCTGCTGCGCTGGCCATCGCCGACTTTGCGGCTGTGGACGCGCTTGTCGTGTCGGAGGACCGCTATCGCGGGCTTGTCGAGAACCTCGAGGATGTCGTGTTCTCCATCGATCAAAGCGGTAACTTTAGCTACGTAAGTCCGTCGATTCAGAAGTACGGCTTTTCACCCGAAGAACTACGCGGTGAGTCGTTCACTCGCTTCATCGTCCCGGAGGACCTGCCAGAGCTGCTCGAGAGTCTGATGGCGACGCTCGGCGGTCAGCTGAAGCCAACCTTCTTTCGCGCCGTTAGTAAGTCCGGCTCGATTCATCATGTGCGCACCTTGAGCCGGCCGGTGCTCGAGGCTGGTTCCCCAGTCGGCCTACCGGCGTCCTGGTGGATGTAACCGAGTTGCGGCGCACGGAAGACAAGCTGCGAATGTCGCAGAAGATGGATGCCGTTGGTCAGCTCGCAGGGGGCGTTGCTCACGACTTCAACAATCTGCTGGCCGTGATCCTGAGTTACTCGACGTTTGCGTTTGATGCGTTGCGGGAAGGAGACCCGTTGCGCGAGGACCTGCGCGAGGTCATCGGTTCAGCGCGTCGCGGTGCCGCCTTGACCAAGCAGCTGCTCACCTTCAGTCGGCGTGACGCGCAGCAGATGGAGCTGCTCGACCTCAACAAGATTGCGCTCGAACTCGAGAAGATGCTCGCTCGGCTGATCGGCGAGAACATCCAGCTCGAACTCGACCTTGCGCCGCAGCTTGGAGCCGTCAAGGCCGACCGCGGGCAGCTTGAGCTGGTGCTCTTGAATCTGGTGCTCAACGCTCGCGACGCCATGCCGGCGGGGGGGAAGGTCGTGATCGCGACTCGGTCCGCACGGGGGGCCGAGGACGGGCGTGGCTATTCGTTGTTGCGGGTATCGGACGACGGCTGCGGCATGGATGAGGCAACGCAAAGGCGCATCTTCGAGCCGTTCTTCACGACCAAGGGCAACAGGGACGGCACCGGCCTCGGGCTCTCGACCGTGTACGGCATCGTGCAACAGAGTAACGGAGTCATCAGCGTCGAGAGTGAAGTCGGTCGCGGCTCGACCTTCACCATTCAGCTCCCTCACGCCTCGGACGTTCCGGCGCCCGAGGCTCCGTCGCGGGATGGCAAGTCGCTGAAACGTGCGAGCGAATGCGTCCTGCTGGTCGAAAGCGAGGAGCCGGTCCGAAAGCTGACCGCGCGCATCCTCAAAGGCGCTGGCTACGAGCTGCTGATCGCTGCGAGCGCCGGCGAAGCCCTGCTCTTGGTCGAATCGTCCAAACGCCCGATCGATCTGCTGGTCACCAACGTTCACATGCCCCTCCTCGACGGCGCGCAGCTGGCGCTGCGGGTGCGCGCGCTGAGTTCGGCGCCACCGAAGGTGCTGTTCGTTTCGGGCTATGTAGCGGGCGAGGCCGTGCAAGCGACTCCAAACAGTGCCTTTCTCGGCAAGCCATTTTTGGCAGCCGATCTTCTGAACGTCGTTCACGAACTGCTTGAAAGCTGACTTCGACCGCCCCGCCGCTGTTCGAAGTGCGGCGCCACGCCAATCAGTGTAGGTGAGGCCTGGTCGCCGCAGTCGCACCCATTCCGAACGCTTCCGAGTAGCTTTGGACTTCAGCACAACGTGACGTTTAGATCTGGAAGCACAATGACTTGGCTGCGCGGTCTTCTGGTTGTGCTTTGTCTCAGCTGTGAGGGGGCCGAAGAGGATTCGCTTCTTCAAGGGAAGGCCTGCAGCGAAGAAGGGCTCTGCGCTAGCGGCTTTGAGTGTCGGCAAGGGCGCTGTGAACGGCCAGGTGCAGGTGGCGCTGGGAATGGCGGCGCGGCCGGAATGAACCCCGGTGGTGGCGGCGCCGGCGGCGGTACGGCTGGGTCGGGTGGCACGGCTGGGTCGGGCGGTATGGGAGGTTGCGCCTCAGTGACCGACTGCCCGCCTCCGGCGAACGGCTGTGAGGTCCCGGTTTGCATCGGCGGTCTCTGCGGCACCAGCGCCTTGCCGCAAGGGGTTGAGGTTGCACAGCAGGTCGACGGCGACTGCAAGGTGCGGATTTGTGACGGCGCAGGCGCTGAAGTCGAGCTGCTCGATGACAGCGATCTCCCGGTCGATGCGCAGAGCTGCACCTCCGACGTTTGTTTGAGTGGCGCTCCAAGCAACCCTCCGGAGAACCTTGGGGTTAGCTGCGGACTTGGCGGCCAGTGTGACGGCATGGGCCAGTGCATCGAGTGCACGTCAGCCAGTGACTGCTCGATGCTCCCGCCAGATGGGGAGTGCCAATCCCGCGCCTGCGTTGATGGCGTATGCGAGCTCAACTTTGTTCCGCTCGACACGGCGGTGAGTCTCCAGACCCAAGGTGATTGCAAAGCGGTCGTGTGCGACGGCATGGGTGGGACGGTCGTCATCAATGACGACTCCGACGTTCCCGTGCCTGTGGCCGGCTGTTCGATGGGCGAGTGCAACGCTGGAACTCCGGCGGAAGTGTTCCGTCCGGTGGGAACGATGTGCAGCGCTGGTACCTGCAACGCTGTGGGGCAGTGCACCGGCTGCACGCTACCGGTGGAGTGCGGGCAAGAAAGCTTTTGTGCCGCAAACACCTGCAATGCCGGCGTTTGCGGTACCAGCTTGACCGCCGCAGGTACGCCTTTGCCTGGGCAGACGGCCGGAGACTGCCGCGAACTCCGATGCGACGGCTTGGGCGCCGCTCAGGAGTTCGCCGACGATAGCGATCTCCCAGCCGATGACGGCAACCCTTGCACGGATGAAGCTTGCGTGACGGGCAGTGCGCAGCACCCGAACAGTCCGCTCAACGTCGTCTGCCCAGCGGGCTTCTGCGACGGTGCTGGAGCTTGCCAAGAGTGCAATTCGCCCTCGCAATGCCCAAGCGGTGGACTCTGCGAAGTGGCGCAATGCGCGTCGAATCAGTGCACGCTTGTTGCCGCGCCCGCTGGAAGTGTCGCTGGAAGCGAGGTCCAAGTCGCTGGGGACTGCCAGGTCACGATTTGCCAGGCAGGGGGGGATCTCGCCACAGTGCCGCAGAACGCAGACCTCCCGGATGATGACGATGCGTGCACCCTCGACGTCTGCGTTGACGGTGAGCCTTCGTTTTCCAACGCTGCAGCAGGAACGCCGTGCCCAGGCGGAACCTGCATGGATGGGGATTGCTTGGCGTGCGGCGCGTCGGTACCGCCTACGGGTGGAGCGTGCCCGGCCGCCTGCACAGGCGGCTGTCAGAACGGTATCTGCACCATTGACTGCACCGCCGCCTCGTCGTGCAACAACACCACCATCAGCTGCCCCGCGGGGTTCGCTTGCAACGTCGTTTGCAATCACAACTCTGCCTGTGTTGGCTCCACCGTCCTATGCCCGAGCGAGCAAGCCTGCACCGCGCAGTGCCTCAAAGGCTGCAGCGGGCTTGAACTCGTCTGCGGGGCTGTGGGCACCTGCGACATCGAGTGTGGCGCAGGCTCCGCTTGCAACAATACCAGCGTGAGTTGTGGTGGAAACGCGTGCACGGCCAGTTGCAGTGGCGCTTCCAAGCCAACGCTGACGGGCACCGCGAGTTGCGACCTCACCGCTTGCCCCTAGCGTTCGCAGGCGGCGCCTTCGCTAAAACGCGCCGCCAATCAAGAGAGCGCAGCCGTCGCCAACACAACGGCCCTGCACCTGAACCGCCTCGCTCTCCGCGTTGAACGCGGTGAGGTCCACCACCAAGCCCGTCGCACCTAGCAGCGCGAAGCCCGCAGCGAACCCAACCGCGACCCGTGCGCCTGTTTGGAAGTCCTGGCGACGTTGCAGGTGGTCCGCCGCCTCCACTTGAATCAACGCCAATCGTGCATCCTCTTCGGCTCCCGCGCGCGCAAATTCCAGCCCAATCGCGGCGCCGGCGGCTCCGAGCCCAAGGCCGAGCACCGCTAGCGAGGTCGGCAAAAGCCAACCCGGGCGAGAGGCCGGTACCGGGGCCTTGGCTGGTTCAGGCGTGGGCCTCAAAGCAGGCCCTTCTTGCGGCGGCGGAGCAAGGGCTGGTTCGCTCGCAGCGACCTCCAGTTGCAGCTCCACCAGCTGAGCTTTGTCGGCTGGGAGCTGAAGTTCAGTCGTTCGATCCTGATGGCCACGCAAGCCCAGCTCAATGACGTGACGCCCAGGCGCAAGATCGCCGGTCCACGGGGTTACCCCGACGGCCGCCCCATCCACCAAAACGGTCGCGCCGCGAGGCGTGGTTCGCACGGTGACTTGCTGGACCCCTTTGGCCGCGAGCTTCTTCTCGAACAACACCACGCGCGCCGCAGTCGACTCACGGTCTTCGGCGGAGGGGGCGCGATAGAGGTACTCGCGCGCCCACGCTAGCGCGGCCGAATCATCGCCCATCGCCTCATACGCCAACGAGGCGTTGTAGGCGAAGGCAGGGTTCTCGATGATGGCGTCGGCGCGCAAGAACAGCTCAATGGCGTCCTTGTAGCGCTTCTCGGCGAAGGCCTTCTCGCCGGCCTCGAACTTTTGGAGCGCCAACGTCTTCTTCTCAGCGTCGGTGAGCGTCACCGGCGGTTCGGCTTCGGCGTTGGTCGTCACGCACAAGCCGAGGCCAACGCAGGTCAAGGTGGTCGCCAAAAGGAGCCCGCGGGCGAAGGGAAGGCGCGTCATTTAGAACGTTGGTCTCTTGAGCGTAGGAGCGGTACTTGGGCTCGGTTTCGGAAGGGCGGCTGACGGCGCCGCTTTCGGTAGTGGCGCCCTCTGCGTGCTCTGCGACGGCTCTGCGCTTTTGGCAGAGACCGGCCGAGTGCTCGCTGTCACGCTCGCCGCGGGCTCGGGTGTCACGCTGGGGGTAGAGAGCCCCGTGTGGCTTGCCCCAGAGGCGCTCGGCAGCTCGCTCGTTGGGGCGGTTGCGACTTGCGGTGGGTCGGCTCGGTTCAGATACACAGCCGCGCCTATCCCTACGGCCCCAACGGCCAGCAACGCGACCGCGTAGGGCAGCTTGGACGGGGTCGGCGCGGGGAGGGCCGAGGGCCGAGGCTCGTCGACCTCGGCTTCACTCGGCGGAACGGCAATCGGCGCGATTAGGCCTGTCATCGCCTGCGCGGTTTCGGGGTGACTGCCGCGCCTTCGCAGCCAGACCGAATCAAGCGAGGCCGAGCAGATGTCCTCGGTGACCCCGTTTGCCATGAGCCACTCGGCCAGGGCGACTCCCATCGTCCGAATGCTCTCCCAGCGTTTGTCAGGCTCCTTCTCAAGACCCTTCTCTAGGATTTGCCACAACCCCGCGTCGACCGTGCCGTTGTCGAGCAGTGATGTCGGCGCCTTCTGAATGATTGCGCGAAGGAGCGCGAGTTGGTTGGGTTCGCGAAAGGGCAGATCCCCAGCGAGGAGCTCATACAAGACCACCGAAAATGACCAGATGTCGGAGCGCGCGTCGACGTCGGCGCCCGCGGCTTGTTCGGGGGATAAGTAGCCCGGGCTGCCCATCACCACGCCCTGGCCAGTAATGCGATCCGAGTCGGCCATCTCGATCTTCGCGATACCGAAGTCGATCAACTTCGGCTGCACGCCATCGTGCTCGAGTTTGGCCAGGAAGATATTGTCGGGCTTGAGATCGCGGTGCACGATTTTCTTCTCGTGAGCGGCGGCGAGCGCGTGCGCAATGGGCAGCAAAAGGCGAACCGCCTCCGTCGGGGGAAGCTTGCCTTCACGCTCGATTCGCGCGCCGAGGTCCTCTCCGTTGAGGGCCTCCATGACCAGGAATGGATGGCCCAGGTCGGTGCTACCGAAGTCGGTGACGCGAACGATCGCTGGGTGGTCGATGCGCGCCGCTGCTCGGGCCTCCTGCAGGACACGCTCGGTAGCGACGTCTTGTCTCCCGCCTGGCCTCACGACCTTGATGGCGACCTTGATGTCGAGAGCCGTATTGTGAGCGAGCCAAACCGAGCCCATTCCGCCGCTGCCCAAGCAGCGCTTGAGTTTGTACTTCCCGCCGAGCACCTGGCCGGCGTCCAACTCCTCGATCGGCTGCCCAAACAGCCTCGATTGGCGCCCACTGGGCTCCACTGCCATATCTCCCGACGAGACCGTCCGCTGCCGTCGGCTAGACGGTTCCTGATCCGGAGGCGGCTGGGTGGGGAGATCAGAACGCAATCTTTACAAGCTAGTTCTGCCGACCCCTAGAGCGCAACCGTTGCTCACAACGGTACCGCAGGGGCGACGTGGGGCTGGGCGCCGTTGTGGGCGGTCAACAAAGCGGCTGGTAAGTAAAGTTACCTATTGCAAGCGCAGGTGTTGCAGCATCGTGTGCATCCACTGGTCACAAGCTGCTGCCTGGGCGAGCCGGCAGGAGGCAAGATAGCTAATGCGTGTTTGCTCAATCACGCAGTGAAACTCGTGCACGAAGAGCGGGCCGCGTTCTTTGTCGACGAAGGTAACCCTCGCCTCGACGCCAACGATCTCGGGGAATTCACGCTCGACCAACGAGGCCAGCTCAAAGCCTCGCAGGGACCGCCTGCGTTCAGCGATGCTCGCGTCGACCGCCGAGCCCAAGGTCGCGTTGGGCGTGAGCCGCGCGCGCTCAATCACGAGCTGGAGCTCGGTTCCCTCGACGGTGACGATCTCGAGGCACTGCCGCGTCTGGTCCAAGAGCGTATGCACGTTGGGCAGCTGCAGAACCGCTTCATTGCAGTAGTACGGAATCATCCTGGGCCTTGGTTGGAAGAGGGGGCGCTCGAGCCGAGCTTCACGATGGCGCCGTCGAAGCCTGCGGCAAAGGCTGGGGAGGTTGTCGTCATCACGAGTTGGTTATCGGTGCCGAGCGCGGACAACCCAGCGAGTGCACGTGCTGGCTCGAGCCCGTGAAGCTCCGGCCGGTCGATCAGGATGACTGACCCCGAAAGTCCGACGAGCGCAGCGGTTGCCGCGAACATGACTGCGTCGGCCTCGCTGGCCGAGAGCTCGCTGAGGTTTCGCAGCGGTCGCCCTCGCGAGGTGAGCCGGTTCAGGTTGTGATCGTAGCTGCAGCTCCCGGAAAGCCGCTCCAAAATACCGCTGAAACGCGCGGCTTTGCTCGGCTCGTCCGGCAGCTCAGCCAAGAACGAAGGGACCCATGAACACTTGCGGGGACCGGGGAAGGTGCGTAGAAACAGCTGATCCTCCTCGTCGAGCGAGTTTCCTCCTCCTCCAACGTCGAGCCGACGCTGCTCCGAGAAGTATTCGAACTTTGGGGTTTCGTCGTCGTGGCCGTAGCGCTCCATCAGGTAGCGCATGCGTGCATCCACCTCGTCCTCTTCGTCGTCACGGAAGATGACCTCGGTCGGCACGATCGGGCTCGCAGCGCCGATGGTGGCCTGCTCATCGCTCGTCAGCTGCCACGAGAGAATCACTTTGCAACTCTGATTCTCCGGCCGAATGAAGGACTCCTCTTCGATCGACCGCTCGCCGATCGCCAACAGGGAACGGGCGGCGATGATCAGCTCGAGGAAGCGCGTTTTGCCGCTGCCGGGACCGCCCAAGATGAGCACGCGGTCATGGGCTAACTCGGGCCCCTTGGCGAAGCTGTAGGTCCCGTTGGCGACGCCCAATACATCGATCGTCGTTACGCTAAAGAGCTTCACGAGGGACTCCAAGAAGGACGCGTCGACGGCCGCGTGAGATTCTCGCCGCGTCCGAGCGAGATGAGCTGCGAGCGTTGCACCGAGGCCGCTAGCCCCTCGTCATTGGTGGCAACGACCCATTGGTTGTTCTCGCCCAAACGAGCGAGCGACTGCACCCACGCAACCAGCCTGTCCGAAGGTACGTAGAGCTCGGGTCGATCGAGGATGATGATCGAGTGGTTCAAGCCGATCATCGCGGCGGTCGCGGCGATGATCACCACGTCTGCCTCGGAGCTCGAGAGCTCGGCGAAGCGAAGCACGTCGCCGCTCTGGTTCTGAAAGCAAGCCGTTGCATCGCCGGTGCGGGCCGCCGGTTTGTAACGGAGCGAAGGAGAGAGCAGCTCGAGGCCATGTGCAAAGTTGCGACTGCGAGCGGCGTCCTGCCGCAGCTCACCAAGAAAGCGCGGCACACAGCTGTACTTCTGCGGGTCTTTCGAACAACGCAGGAGCGCCTGCTCCACCTCGCTCGTGTTGTCTTCGCGAGCTCCCCACGCGCGCTGTCGAGCCTCGGAGAAGTATTCACGCTTACCGTGCGCAGGGTCGTGATCGTACCGAGCGAGCCTACGGCTGACGGCGCGGTCCACCTCCACGCCAAGTCGTTTGCTGCCAAACTGAACGGCGGCTCTCGCCGTCTTGCCAATTCCAGCTCCCGCGCCCTCGGGCTCGAGCCCTTCGTCCAGCCAAAGCTCGAGTTCGACGCGCGCGTCGCTGCTCGCATCGTGCACCCAATCCGAGGACTGCACGATGCCCTGGTATCCGCCAGCGGCCTCAAACACGGCAAGCATCAGCTCGCATAGCCGCGTCTTGCCTGACGCTGGCGGCCCCGAAATCACGATCAGATCGTGCGGCCGACCCGTCGTCGCCGACATGAAGTCACATTCGATATCTGGGAGTGACGCCACTCCGCGCGAGGCCAGCCGGGATACTTTCATAGGAGATCAGTGTTCATCGATCAGGATCTTGTTCGCCTTGAGCACAATCGTGTCCTTATCCATGTAGATGAAGGACTTGCCAACCGAAAGGCTGGTGTTCTCATCGCCGATGATCGAATGCGTCTTGGCTTGCGAGAGCATGTTGCCAAGCGTCTTGAGTAGGCGCTCTTTGCCGACGACCGAGACGAGGTTTTCAACCACCTGCATCAGCTTGTCTTTGCCGACCCACTCGCGCTGGTTTTCGCCGATACGCTCCTCGTCGTCATTGCCGATCTCCATGCGGCGGTCATTTCCGACCGATAGCTCTTTGTCGTTGTTGACGCGGGTCTTCATGTCCTTCTCGGCGCGGCTCTCGACGAGCTCGCTGCCGGCGGTATCGACGAAGCGCAGCAGGTTGTAGCCGCCGGTATCGGGCACGCTCTTGCTGCGGAAGCCGCTCTCATTCTTGGCCGCAGGCAAAGCGAATGGGGGCCGGCGCAGGTTGGTGAAGATGCGCCCAACGATCACGGGCTCCTCGGGGTTACCACCGAGGAAGGTAACCAGCACCTCCTGCCCGATTCGCGGCAGGTTCACCATACCGAAGCCCTCGCCCGCCCACGGTTGGTTCACAGGCACCCAGCAGGAGGAGAGCTCGTCCATCTTGCCGTAGCGGTCCCAGTGAAACTGGACGCGCACTCGGCCGAACTCGTCGCAGTGAATCGTCTCACCTGCAGGTCCTACGACAGTGGCGCACTCAACGCCCGAGATGTTGGGTCGCGGTGTGACGCGCTCTGGCTTGAAGGAGGCCTCACCGCTCACAGCTTTGGCCGAAATCTGGATACCCGACCCCGAGGTCCCCGAGAGCTCTACATGGGTGAGCAGCAGCTTCTTGAACTTGTCGGTGAGCGGGTGATTCGCGAGCGAAAGGACGCTGCCCGAGCGCAGCTCGAGGCAATTCGACTGGAAGGAGAAGCGTTGCGAACGCGCCACGCGAACCGCTGCGTCGCGCTCTGCGATCAGTCGTGCTTCCTCAACGTCGGTACGTACTCGTCCGCGGTCATCCGCGGTGGGCGTGTCCTTCGGACCGTTGTTGCCGAACCTGAACGCGCCCGGCGTGTAGTTGAAGGACTCGAGTCGTGACTCCAGCGGGTGCTCGCTCGAGTTGGCCTGCGCCAAGAGCGGTTGGTTGGGAAGACGCGGATCGTGATCAGCGAAGGTCGTGCGCCCTTGCCGCACCGAGCGCTCGGCCCGCAGTCCGGTTGCGTACAGGTGCGGGCCGGCCGTGACCTCCCCGACGTGCTCGAGGGGAGTGGCCCGCGGGGCTGCTTTTTCGGGGGCGTCGCGCAGCACTACAACCGTCCCGCTGTCGCGTTGCTCCAGCACGAAGCTGATGCCAGCGTCCTCCAGCAGACGACTGATAAAGGCGAAGTCGGTCTCCTGGTATTGAACGCGGTACTTCTTCGTCTTGTAGCTGCTCTCGCAAAGCGACTCGTGGGGTAGTCCCCACTCCTTCAGCAGCGAGGTCACCACCTCGAGGTCGGTCTGCTGCTGGAACACCCGGCAGTTGGTGCGCTGGGTCAGCAGCCACAACGCAGGAACGAGACGGATGCGATAGGTGGATAGCCCCTTATCCTCCGAGGCAACCTGCTCGATATTCGACACCACCCCGTTCCAACTCGGCGACGGCGTATCCGGCAATGCGAGCGGGTTCAGCCCGATCCGAAACATCGCTTGCGCTCCCACCGTGGCTTCGAAATCAACGCCGGGGTTCGAGCAGCGAACGAGAAGGTCGACCGAGAACAGCGTGTTGACGCCCTCGTTCACCTTGAACTCGCGAACATCGAAGATGTCCGTCGAGTCCACCTGAAGCTCCAGGTTTTGCGGAATATGCGGCAGGTTCTCGGTGCTCATGGGATCGACGGATTGCATACTATGTGCCTCTCAGATCGGAAGTAGGGGCTGTCGTGAGGGGGCTCGTCGCCCTGGGCTCCCAGATTCAGAATTCGTACAAGTGCGTGCCCGTGCTGAACGACGAGTACACGGCCTGCACAGTGGGCTTACGGGAGATTTTTGACCCACTCATCCAGGTGCGGACCCGGGTCCATGATGTCGCTGCGGCGAAGGTAGGGACCTTTGTTACTGCGTAGCGCGGTGTGGAGGTTGCCCTTCGAATACATCTCTAAGTGCAGCATGTGCCCGCGCGGACCGGAGGCCTTGAAGCCGGTCATCAACCCAACTTTGCAGATGGGCTGACCCTTCTTCACCGTGGTCCCGCGCCTCGCGCTATTGGTGCTGCCCTTCAGAATCTCGCCATAACGAACGAGATAAGGCCCGTGCTGGTAGGTCACGTAGTAGGTGCCTAAGTAGAACAGCGTCTCTTCGTGCACCAGCACACCGTCGGAGACAGCGTAGATCTGCTCGTACGCCGGTTTGATCAGATCGCAGCCGCCGTGCTTCCTTCTGCCTTTGTTGCGGGACGCGCCGAAGCCGCGGCTACCTTTCCAGTCGTCGCTCGGAGGGGTTTTGAACGGGAAGCAGAAGTCTGCCATTGGGGCTTTCTTTCTCGGCTCGCCAGTCAGCCGGGCGGTGGATTCTTCACCCAGATATCGAGGTGCGGACCCGGGTCGATGACGTCGCTACGGCGTTGATAGGGACCACGATCGCTCCTGAGCGTCGTATGCAGGTTGCCCTTGGAGTACATCTCGATGTGCAACATGGTGCCGCGCTTCTTGCCCTTCTTGTCGATCAGCTGACCGACCTTGGCGAGCGGCTCGCCCTTCTTGATCGTCTGCCCTTTCTTTGTGCGCGTGCTGCTCCCGCGCATGATCTCTCCGTAGCGCACGAGGTACGGACCGTGTTGGTAAGTCACGTAGTAGGTCTTCATGTAGAAGAACGTCTCTTCGTGCACCAACACACCATCGGCCACGGCATAGATTTGCGTGCCGACCGGCTTGATGATGTCGCAGCCACCGTGCTTGCGACGCCCCTTGTCGCGTCGCGCTCCGAAGTTGCGCGCACCGGTATGCCAACTGACGCTGGGCGGCGTCTTGAATGGGAAGTAAAAGTCTGAGGTTGACAAGAGGCGCTCCTTTCTCGGTCAGAATTACTAGTTATTCAGCAAACAGCGTGCCGGAAGACGGTCTCATGCTCAGGTCCCGGAGCGCGCCGGTCGACCCGTCAGCGCAGACACAGCATCGAGGTTCTCTTCGCGGTGGTGGCGAGGGTCCTCGTGGTCCAACTTTACCAGGCCTGAGGTGATCACGATCTTCTCCTTATCCATGAAGATCGACGAGACGCCCACGGTGAGATGAATCGAATCCTCGGCGACGATCGAGTGGGTCTTGGCGTGCGAAAGCATGCCTCCAACCGTCTTCAGCGTTCGGTCCTTGCCGACCACCGAGATGTAGTTGCCAGTGATGCGCGTGGTCTTGTCCTTGCCCACTCGCTCGCGTTGGGTTTGTCCGACGCGCTCCTCGTCGTCGTGCTCGATCGTCATGCGGCGGTCGTGGCCAACCGAAAGCTCCTTGTCGTGGTTGACGCGCGTCTTCATGTCCTTCTCCGCGCGCCCCTCGACCAACTCGCTGCCCGCCGTATCGACGTAGCGGAGCAGGTTGTAGCCGCCAGTCTCCGGCACGCTCTTGCTGCGGAACCCGCTCTCGTTCTTGGCGGCGGGCAACGCGAAAGGAGGCCGCCGCAGGTTGGTGAAGATGCGACCGACGATCACCGGCTCCTCCGGGTTGCCGCCGAGGAAGCTCACCAGCACCTCTTGTCCGATACGCGGCAGATTAACCATGCCGAAGCCTTCTCCCGACCATGGCTGGTTAACGGGGATCCAGCAGGAGGAAAGTTCGTCCATCTTGCCGTAGCGATCCCAGTGGAACTGGACGCGTACGCGACCGAACTCATCGCAGTGAATTGTCTCGCTTGAGGGGCCCACGATGGTGGCGCATTCAACGCCGGAAATGCGCGGCCGTGGCGTAACGGCTTCGGGCTTGTGGGGGACTTCAGCGCTCACGGCCTTGGCTGCGATATGAACCTCTGACTCGAAGGTGCCAGAGAACTCCACCTCAGTGAGCAGCAGCTTCTTGAACTTCTCCGCGACGGGGTGGTTCGCGAGCGAGAGCACGGTGCCCGAGCGCAGTTCAACGCAGTTCGACTGGAATGAGAAACGCTGCGAACGCGCGACCCTCACCGCTGCATCACGCTGCGCGATCAGCCGTGCTTCCTCGAGGTCGGTGCGGACGCGCCCGCGATCATCAGCGCTCGGCGTATCCTTGGTTCCGGTGTTGCCGAACTTGAAGGCACCGGGCGTATAGGCGAAGGCCTCGAGTTGCGCTTCGAGCGGGTGCTCGCTGGCGTGGGCCTGGGCCAAGAGCGGTTGGTTTGGGAGCCGAGGATCGTGATCGGCGAAGGTGGTACGGCCTTGGCGTATTGCGCGCTCCGCGCGCAGACCCGTTGCGTAGAGTTGCGGCCCAGCGCTCGGTGCTCCCACGTGATCGAGCGGAGCAACGCGAGGTGTAGCCGCCTCGGGCGCATCGCGCAGCACGACGACCGTTCCGCTTTCACGCTGTTCGAGGACGTAGCTGATTCCCGTGTCCTCCAGCAGTCGACTGATGAAGGCGAAGTCGGTCTCTTGGTATTGGACCCGGTACTTCTTCGGCTTGTAGCTTTGTTCACACAGCGACTCGTGAGCCAGGCCCCATTCTTTGAGGATCAACAGCACAACCTCGAGGTCGGTTAGCTGTTGGAAGACGCGGCAGTTGGTGCGCTGAGTCAAGAGCCACAACGCTGGAGCGAGCCGCACTCGATACGTGGATAAGCCTGTGCTCTCCGATGCAAGCTGCTCGACGTTGCGAACGATGCCACTCCAGCTGGGCGACGGGGTGTCGGGGTGCGCGAGAGGGTTGAGCCCAATTCGGAAGCTCGCCTGAGCACCGATGGTCGCTTCCAAGTCGACCGCTGGGTTTGCGCAGCGAACCAAGAGGTTCACCGTAAACAGGCTGTTGACCCCCTCGTTCACCGAGTACTCCCGCACGTCGAAGGTGTCGGGCGAGTCGACCTGAAGCTCCAGGTTCTGCGGATTGGTCAGCAGGCTCACGGTGGTCATAGGCGGGAGTCATGCTAACGGCATGCCACGACGACACGCCACTGTTGAGGTCGAGCCGACGAGCACTTTGCGCGTGATGTGCAAAGCCTGAGCTTCGCGTTCGTTCGCTGGATTGTGGGCGCGAATAGCTACGTCACGTCAGCTCGGGGTGGTAACGCGTTGCCCGCTTGAGTGCGCACAAAGTCTTCAGCAACTGGCTTGGGGCGAGTCCGTGCATGCGCCTTCGGCTTCCGCGTATCTTCGGTGAATGCGACGTTCGGGTGCCCTTCTGGTTCTCATCGTAGGCTGGCTTTTCGGGTGTGGTGGCCTGGTCGTGTTTGAGCAATCCGAGCCTGGAGACGGTGCGGCTGGGGCAGGCGGTTCAACCAGCTCAACGAGCTCAACCGGCTCCACGGCTTCAATCGAGCCGACGTGTGTCGATTTCTGCAGTGCGAAAGCCGCTAACGGGTGCGCCAGCCCAGACTGTGAATCCACGTGTGATGCGCTCTTCAACGGTGCTTGTGACGACACCATCCGGCCTTATCTCGAGTGTGTCCCGGACCTCCTCAACGCAGACTGCGTCCCGCAATTCCCAGAGGATCCGCTCTTCCCCTGCTCGGTCGCGAGCGTTTACCTCTCCTGCAACCCGTCCTGCGGCAGCGTCTCGAGTGAGATTGTCGGCAGCGGCTGCAAGGGCGAGGCGGCATGCGGCGTTGGGCTCGTAACAACCGAGTGCAACAGCGAGGGAGTCTGCGTGTGCAGCTTGGACGGCCTCGCGATTGGGACCTGTAACGCGCTGCTTCGCGGCGTTGACGGCTGCATTCCGTCGCTCAATTGCTGCAAGCTCTTGATTCCAGGGCTCTAAGCCCCAAGGCAGCCGCGCTGCGCGAGCTTGTCTTTGTTACGTGAAGGGACCATGGACCGGAGCGTGGCATCCGAATCCGCAAGTCTCGCCGTATATCTCCGCTCGAACGCCTCGGTCGAGGCCGAGTTTGAACAAGCTCTGCAGTTGGTGGAGGGCAAGCTGCCGGCCGAACTGCGCGGCGTGCTCTACCGCAATGGGCCAGGCAAGATGGAGGCCTTTGGCCAGCGCTATGACCATCCGTTCGATGGCGACGGAATGGTCACTCGTTTCGAGTTTAATGGTCAATCGGTTCACTATCGAAATAGCTACGTAAAGACCGCCGAGTACGTCGCTGAGCAGCGCGCTGGGAAAATGCTCTATCGGGCGTTTGGTACCAATCTGCCAGGTGGTCTGCGGGCGAACTTTTTGCGCCTTCACTTCAAGAACGCGGCCAATACGAGTGTAGCGATGGTCGGAGGAAAGCTCTTGGCGTTGTGGGAAGGCGGCCTCCCACATGAGCTTGACCCGACTACGTTGGAGACGGTTGGTCGCTATGACTTTGCGGGCCAATTGCACAATCGAGCAGACTTGCTCGGTCGCCTCATTTCGCCAGAGCTTCCGTTCTCCGCGCACCCGAAGATGGACCCAAAGAGCGGTGAACTTCACAACTTTGGCACGCTCATGGGAAGCGTCAGCAAGCTTGTCCTTTATCGCGTTAGGCGCAACGGGACGATGGCTACGCCTCGCTTCGTGCCGTTGCCAGCGTTGGCGTTCGTCCATGACTTCGTGCTTACCGAGAACTACAGCGTGTTCTTTCTCTCCGCGGTCTCCTTCGGTGTGGCTCGCGCGTTATGCGGCTTAGCGACTCCCGTAGGGTCACTCACCGGCGCTGAGTCTGCCCCGGCGACTGTGCTCCTCGTTCCTCGCGACGGCTCCGCTCCCATCTCGGTTCCCGCTCAGCCCGGCTTCTTGTTTCATTTTGCAAACGGCTTTGAGGATGAACGAGGCCGGGTCGTGCTCGACGGCATGCGCATGGACGCTCTTCCGACGGCGGCAGAGGTTCGCGAACTGCTCGCAGGCAACGTCGTCGCCATTCCGCCCGCTCGGCCAACTCGCTACGTGATTGATCCTGCTACTCGTCATTGTGAGGAGAGCCAGCTCAGCGAGACAAAGGCGGATCTACCAACGATTGACCCCCGTCACACCGGGCTTCCTTATCGACACTTCTGGTCGATCGCCTCGACGCCCGAGCAGACGGGCCCGTTTTATCATTGCCTGCTGCATTTCGATCATCAGCGCGGCGCGGCCCTGCGTGACTTTGGGCTGGACCTGCCAGGGGAGCCGCTGTTTGTGCCGGCGCCGGACGGCGCGGCCGAGGGTGAAGGGTGGATCCTCTCTTTGGTCTATCGCGCCGGCGAGCACCGCACAGACCTCTACGTTCTACGGCCGGCGGATCTCGGAACGGTTTGTCGGTTGGAGCTCCCTCACCACCTGCCCTCTGGGTTCCACGGCACATGGCAGTCCGCGAGCCATTGAGCCTCAGAACGTAGCGAAAGCAAATCCGCCGTATTGAAACTCCACGCAGCCGAGTGGCGTCTCGGCGGCGGCCACCTGCGCGTAGGTAAAGCCTTGGAACTCGAGACCCGTAACCACTGCGAGCGGGTCGATCATCTCGGCGTCTGCGTGAAAGCCCCCCTCTGACGCGGGGACTGCGCAATGGGTGAAGGTGGCCCCCGCAGCGTGATGATTGATCGGTATCGTGGAAAACACGTGACCCTCGGTGGCGCCAGACCAGCTGGCGTCGAGCGCGCCCGGCATCGAAGAGTCCCCCTCGAGCGTGATGGCGGGGTTCTCCAACACCCCCGCGATCTTCATGGCAGGAGCTTCAATCGTCATTTCATCCCAAGCGAGCGTCGCTGAGAACAACGCGTCGGCCGCTCCGATCGTGACCTCGCCAGACAGCCCGCCGATCGTCGGATCGGCGGTGAAGGTCTGCTCCTCGCTACCACTTTGCAATAATAAAGTAGCGGTCTTGACGGTGCGCCGATCCACCACGCACTCCCCAGCGTGGGAACAGACCTCGGTGGCTGCGCAGCCATTGCAGAGGCCCTGCGCTTGGTGAAACGCACAGTGCTCATTCTCGAGTTCAGGCTCGCCGATCGTAGGGTTGACGCGATCCCACAGGTCGCCTTGCAGGTAAGGGGCATCGGGAAAGCCACCCAAGTTGATGCGCCCTAGCAGATTCTGCGGGGAGCAATGGGTGTCGGGGATCGCCTGGTAGGTGCCGCTTGCGCCACCACCGTCACCGCCTTGGCCGCCCTCTCCAGCACCGCCATTGCCGTTGCCGCCACCTCCGCTGCCACCGCTGCCGCTATCGCCACAGCCGAACGCTCCGCCGACCGTAATAAGCAGGGAGGAAACCAAGAGCGGAAGGCGCTTCGTCATAAGTCGCCCAAGCGTACTTTGGCTTTGCGCGAGCCGCCAATCGCACGGTTCGCCAGCCCTTTACCGAAGGTTGCTGAAGTGTGGAACACTCGGCCGATGCTCAGAGCTGGGGCGACGTTGCGTGGAGGCTTCATCGTAAGGGCCAAAGTCCGGGGAGTGGGTTCGCTCTTGGCGGCGCTCAGCACCAGGGGACTTGCGAGCGTCGTGGTGGCAGGCCTTTGCCATTGCTCGGGCGAAGTGTTGCCAAGCTCGATTCCTCCGCGCGCTACGGCGAGCGCCGCACCCAGCGTTACGTTGCCCGCGAAGCCAACCTCGACGGCCCGCGCTTCCGCGACCCCGGCCGGCATTGATCTGCAAGCGGCGACGACACCAACCTTGTTATGGTCTTACCCAACGGAAGGCGGCGAGCCGTTGCTGCTCGGGGACGGCGTTGTGGTGATCGACGCCGGCGCAAGCTCGGCCTCACTCGTTCGAAGCGATGGGGCTCGGACATGGCAAGTAAAGGCCCCCTCCGGCGTCAGCTTCTCGTCGACGTTGAAGGCGTTAGCCGGTAGAGCGGTCTTGCTACATGGTTATGGCGCCAAGGGAGAGAGCCTCAGCCGCGTAGATAGCGCGACGGGCAAGCTGATTTGGCATCGGGACGGGTTGGGGGAGCCGACGCTTGGGGATGATGGGACAGGGGCCACCGCAGCGTCGTCGCAGAAATGCTCGAGCGCCGTGCTCGACTTGGACACGGGGGTATTGGGCCCCCATCCGCTGGCTGACAGTCTGTTCGAGGTGTTTGAGCAAGAGTCGCCACCGCACCCACGGTGTCGTCGCTCGACGCGGCCGATCCTGGAGCGTGGAGGAGTGACGTTGCTCTCCCGTCACGAGAAGGGGGCTGAGATTCTGGAGGCCTTCAATCGTGCCGGCCAATCGCGATACAAGCTGCCGCTCGACCAGGCGCACGCTCGCTTGGTGCACGCCGACGAGAAGACGGCTGTGCTGCTGCTGTTGGGCCGCGAGGTTACGTACTTGAGGCTCAAGGTCGAGTCGGGCGAGACGCTGGCGCGACAGGAGATCGCTACGGCCGCGCAATGCGATGAGGACAGGACCGGACCCTACGCTGAGGTGGTACCGGCGACTTCCGGTCAGCCCGCTGCGCTTTTTACTCGACTATGTGGCCAAGCCAGTCTTCGGGAGTTGACCACCGCTAAGCTGATTTGGTCCACTCCTATCGGGGAAGACGCAGCCTTCATAGCCGGGACCGAGACTCAGCCTTGGGACGAGCTCGCGAGCCTTTACGTGAGTTCTGGCGAGCCGCAATCGGCATGGCTCTTCGACCGGGCAGGAGCAGCCGAGCGGATCAAGCTACCTGAAGGCGTCCGCGACGTCATGCCGATGAAAGGCGGCGTGGTGGTCACCACCCTAGGGCTCGACCGTACCTCCTTTTACGATAAGCAGGGGCTGCGCTGGAGCTTGGATTTGGCGTTTGGAAACTCTTATCCATTGGGGCATCACTACTTGGTACTTGGCTCAAACGCCGCAGACCAGGTGGTGATCGAGCCCACGAGCGGTGCTGTATCCCTGTTTGAGGGCGGTTCCCCCTACGCAGTAGGAGAACTTGACGGCGTTTGGATTTCAACCAGGACGAAGCCGGCCTCGCTCGTGGGGCTACGGCTGGGGCTCTGAACGGCTCAGGGCTCGAACAAGATGAGGATCGTGTCGCCTTGGATTGCACCTCCGCCTAGGTCGAGCTCAGTTCCTTCAAAGAAGTCCCCCTGTAGTAGGGCCGCGACGCGTCCGTCCCTGGTCGAAACCTCGATCGGCTCCCACAGGCTTCCTTCATAGGCTCGCACCCAATCGATCTGTCCCTCAGGGTTTGTTCGATAAAATGCAGGTACGCCCGAGAGAGTGAAGTCAAAGCCACTAAGCGGGCAGCCAGCAATAGTCGCCTCGTTCACTAGCTTGGTTGCTACGATGCGCGAGCCGTCCTCCGTTGTCGTGATGGCGCCGTAGTTATTATAGAGCTCTGGAATAGCAAGCGTAGAGATGTGGGTTAGCCCGGGATCCAACGCCGTCTCGAATACTCCGAAATCCTGCAGCGGGCCTCCTCCCAAGTCTGTGCCGGCTGGCCCCACGCCCAAGATGGTAAAGCCACCGGCGGGGTGGGTGCTAACGTCAATCGTTTCCATCCCTGACGCCACTGGCATAGGCCCGCCAAAGGCTCGTTGGGAGATAAAGTCTCCGTTGCTCGCGAAACGGGCGAGCAAGAGCGGGTTGTCAAGCCCGTACACCGGGCCGCCTCCCACGTCCACGCGCCCGACTATCTCAGTAAAGAGGCCAATGCTGCCGTCTGCCTGAATGGCGAGATCGATCGTGCTGCTCTGTCCCTCGCCGTCCAGATCAAGGATGGAGAAGCTGAAGACGTGGCTGCCGTCTTCCTCAAAGGAGGCCAGGTAGCTCTGCAATTGGATATTCGTGTAGGGGAGTTCGCCACCCCCCAAGTCCAGCGTGCCCCCTTGTGAACCGGCCATGACCAAGCGGCCGGAGGGGGCCACCTCCAAGTCAAAGACCCGCTGGCCTCCAAACTGCCCAGAGAAACCGCGGCTAAAAAGATGTTGCCCGTTGGCGTCGAGCTTCCAAAGGAAGGTAGCGCTCGATTCGGTTGTGGCTAGTGGACCACCACCAAAATCAGGGCCCGGCGGCATGAAACTGTATGCCGTGTATTGACCGCCTACCCAGATATTCCCTGTTGCATCCACAGCGACCGCGTCGGCGGTCATGTAGTGCCCAACCGACTCAACCCCTGTCGCCCAAATCGGGTTGAGCGTGTCACTGTCGAGCAAGGCGACGAATACCGCGATAGCGTCGACGTCGGTGGTTTGAAGCACGGTCCCGCCTCCGAGATCGAAGTCGTCGTAGGTGCCAATGATGACGATGCCGTCGGGGTGAACGGCGACATCGATGAGGGTATTGCTGCCGCTGTTATAGAGGGTGAACGGCTTTGCGCTGCGTACAGATGGATCCGGGCCATCGGCGACGTCCCAGCAGGAGGGGCTGACGACGGTTCCGCCGCAAGGAGCGCAGGCGGAGAAGGCTGGGTCTTCTGGGTCGAGCTCGCCAGCGAAGCCGGGCCCCGCGCAGATCTGTACTCCGCTATCGCCATTTTCGCAGCTGCAGGCCCGCTGCTCGTTGGGCACGCAGTCTGCGCTCGTGCTTGGCCCTGCTAGCTCACAGAGCCCCTCCAGGCAGCGCCGTTCGGGGCTGCCGGCTGGGGTTGGGCAATCACTGTTCTCTTGGCATTCGATACGGCAGTACCCGCCGAGACAGCGAGCCGGTAGTTCACAATCCGACGAGAAGCTGCAGAGCTCGCCTTCCTTGGCGGGGGCTTCGAGTTCACCCCCGACGAGTTCCTCGGGCAGCGCGCAAACCCGCGTTGCTGCACAGACCTGATCGGCCAGGCAATCAGGATCTGCCAGACATTGATTGCGACATTCTCCGTCGGTGCCGCAAACGAGCGGTTCCGGACAATCGCTATTGAGCGAGCAGCGAGCGTCCTCCTCCAGCAGGCACACATTGCCGTTGTCGGTGGTGACGCAGCGCAACCCCAGCGCACAGTCCGAACTTACGAGGCACGCCTCGTGGCAGACGCGAAAAGCGCAAATGAGCTCCGCCTCGCAGTCGGAGTTCACTACGCAACCGGCGCCCAGGGCAGCCAGCACCGCTTCGGTGCTGGCTGAGCAACCAGCTCCCGCGGTGCTTGCCAGTAGGGTAAAGCCCACCACGCCCGCTGCCAACGTTCTACGCAGCCCCAAACCTAAGCTCATCGGTAGGCACCCTCCATGCTGGTCCGAGTCATCAGAAGCGGCCGTAGGCCCCTATGCGAAAGCCTTGTTGATTTAGTTCCACGGCAGGCAGAATCGCCCAGTCGTCGACGGGGCGGCTTTCATAACGCGATACGTCTTCCGCGCCGGCCGCGATGACACCACCCGCGATCGCGCTTCCGACGCCGAGGACCAGGCCAATGGCTCCGCCAATATCCAAGCCCAAGGTGACGTTCTTTAGGGCGAGCAGCGCCAATAGTTCATCATCGCAGACTTTGGCCTGCTCGGTTGAGGGGGCATCACATCCGGCGAAGCTCCCGGTGCTGTTGGTTTGGTCTGTTGAAAGGTCGCTGACTTCTCGTCGATTGAGGGTGTTGGCGCCCAGGATGATGGCTCCGGCTACTGCGAATAGGGAGCCTGTGCCGAGCGCGGCATACCCCGCAACCTGGGTGCTGGTACGCTCATCGCGACGACGTTGCAGTTCTTCAGGCAGCGGCGTTAGTGCGATGGCGCGGCGCACCACGGCTGCGTTTGGCTGCAGCTCGAGTGGGATCGTCATTGTCAGGTAACCGCTGCGCTCGAGCCGCAGCCTGTGTGGGCCTTGCGGGAGGCGTAGTTCGCCAGGGTTGGTTTGCAGCTCGCCGTTGACGAACACCGCCGCGTCGCTCGGGTCCAACGTCAGCTCGACTCGCATCGCCGACGTCGCTCGCTCCGCGCGATCTTGCTCGAGCTCGAGGGCGATCTCTGCGGAGCCACCTTCTGCCAGTACCAAGGTCTCGGCCCGGGGCAAGTAGCCAGCACGTCGCAGCTCGAGGCGATGGCTACCTGGCTCTACGCCGAACGATGAAACCAGCGGCGTCCGTCCAACCAAAATGCCATCGACGAGGATGTCCGCTCCGGGCAGTTGGCTCACGACGCGTACCTGAGCAAGCTTGGAAGCCAACGGCTCGAATTCGACAGTTAGCTGCACCGTTTGCCCAGGCTCGAGGCGAAGCGCTTTGCGATATGGCTTCTTGCCCTCCATGGTGGCCTCGAGTAGCAGCTCGCCTGCGCGGACCGTAAGCGATGGAGTGGCGCTGACCGGTTTGCCATCGATATGAATGGTCGCCCCTGGCTCGACGAGCAATTGTAGTTGAGCAAGCCGGGCCTTCTGCTCGGCTAATACCTGCTTTGCTTTGAGCAGCCTCTGAGGTTTGAGCTTGCCTGGCGCCTGCACTAAGCGCCCAAGTGCCTCGACGGCCGATACAGGGTCCTTCAGCTCGGCGTGGGTAAGCCCAAGATTGTAGAGTACGACCGGCAACGGAGCTACCGCATAGCTCGCTTCGAATCGAGCCAGTGCGTCCCCGTAGGCGCCTTGCTCAAACAGCTCAATGCCCTCAATGAAGAGTTGCTTCCCCTGTGTGTCCGAGGCTTGGGCGTGCGCAGTCCCGCCTAAGGCGGACATGGCCACGCAAAGGGTGAAGAGTCCAATCAGCAACTTTGAGCGCATTAGGGGTACTCCGCCGAGGTTGCGAGATGGCTGGTTCTTGCGGTGCTCGGGGGCTTGCGATTCGTTGTCGGGGCGCTAGCGCTGGCCGGGGGCGCGCTTAGCGTGGTCACGCTCGACGAAGCGGGAGGGGCTGAGCTCGAGCTGGCCACTCGTACTGTCGGAGATGCAGTGCTGGCGCTGGCTGGCTGGTCGGCCTTCACTTGTGCTGACTCCGCTACGCTGGTCGCGCTGGCGGTGGATACGCCGGTACGTTGCGCTAACGGGATGGCGACCACGAGCCCAAGAACCAGCGCGCCCGCCCCAAGCCCAATCACCGTGAGGGTTCGCGGACGCACGGCTGGGTCGCTTGAAGCTGCGGCGAGCCCCATCGTGGTGCTTCCGGGGATCATCGAGTGTCCTTCCGCGCGATGTTGGTGGTCGGGCGCAATCAAGGGCGCGCTCGGCCGTTCGAGGGCTTGCGGTCGCCCCGAAGCGAAGTTGCTCATCTTTGCGGGTAGGGCGGAAGTCCGTGTCGCTGCTTCTGCCTCATAGCGCAGCGCTTCTGCGAGTTTGAGTGCGCTCTCGAAGCGCTGGTTCTTGTCGGTGGCGAGAGCCTTGTCTGCCAACCGTAGAACAGAAGTTGGTAGCTCCGGCCTAAGTTCCGCTAAGGGTCGGCGCTCGCCGAAGCTGATCTTGCGGAGTAAGACCATGAGCTGATCGGCTTGGTATGCCTGTTGTCCGCTAAGGCATTCGTAAAGCACAAGGCCAAGCGCGTGTACATCGGTACGTGCGTCGATCTGTCCTCCGCCATCGAATTGCTCAGGGGCCATATAGGAAGGCGTGCCGAGCATGGTGGTGCCGGTGGGCGAGGCCATCCGCGTGTGCTCGCCAGAGAACTTCGAGATCCCAAAGTCCAACACAGTAAGGTCTTGGTTCGGCTGCTTGAGAAACAGGTTGGCGGGCTTGATGTCGCGGTGAATGATCTCTTGTTGGTGTGCGGCGTGAAGGGCGAGCGCAGCTGTCTCTACGAGCCGCAGGCTGAGTTCGAGGGGCAAGCCTTGGGGGTGCCGCTCGAGGAGTTGCTCCAGTGATTCTCCACGGAGCAGTTCCATCAGCAGGTAGGGTTCACCGGTTTCGAGACGGCCAGCATCATAGACCTCGACGATGTTCGGGTGGCCGATACGACCCGCAACGGAGGCCTCCCGCAGGAACCGGTCGCTCGCCTCGTGATTCGCACTCAGCTCGCTATGGAGGAGTTTGAGCGCTCTACGATGTTTAGTGTGGACGTGCGTTACTTCGAATACGGTGCCCATCCCGCCCTGTCCGAGCGTGCGCTCCACCCGGAACCGGTCGGCCAGGAGGGTGCCAGCTTCAACCTCCCGGCGGGGCGTCAAGGGCTGCAATCCCCCGTGCCGTTCTCACACGGTCCGTAGGCGGCCCCAGCCGCGTCACACACCTGCACGCCCTGCCCGTCCAAGCACGCGCAAGCTACCTGCTTGCCCGGCACGCAAACCACCACCGAGGCAGCGCAGCGGCCTCCCTCCTTGCCTTCGCTAATGTTGCATAGGCCGGTCTCGCAATCAGCGTCCGCTCGGCACTCGAAGTTGCATACCCCGACGCGACAAATGAAATCCGGATCGATCTCGGTGCACTCCGAGGTAAATTCACAATAAGAACCAAACCCGGCGCCTGGGAGCGTTGCGTCCACCGGCAATTGGCCGTTCTCATCGAGTTCAGCCGGCAACGCGCACGCGCGCTGCGTGCAGGTTTGGTCAGCGACGCAGTCTTTGTCCGTAATGCACTCGTCACGGCAGCGGCCGTCGGGCCCGCATAGTTGGCTGCCTGGGCACTCGCTCGAGTAGCTGCAGTCTCGCTCGTCCTGCAATTGACAATAGTGATCGGGCTTTTCGCCCAACATGCAGTGAAGGTTCTGCCCATCCGAGTCGAGTGGGCAGTCGGGCGTTTGATTGCACTCTTCGTGGCAACGGCGATAGACACATACGAGACCGCTGTTGCAGTCCGAGTCCAGCACGCAGCCGTCGCCCAGCGCCGCCAGAATGACTTCAGCGTCGTTACAGGCGGTGAGGCTGACGAAGAGCGCTCCAGCGAGGCTTGTGCCGCCTTGCTTCAACATGATGCACCTTCCTTTTCACAGGCTCCGTAGCCGGACCCGTCTTCGTTGCAGCTCTGCGTCCCTTTACTGCCGTCGAGGCAATCGCATTCAACCTCACGATCCGGCTCACCCTGCTTTGGACTGCAGCGAAAGCTCCCCGCTTTACCGATCAATTGGCAAGTGCCCGGTTCACCATCGGTCGACGAACAGCGAGCGAAGCGCCCACAGTCCCGATCGTCACCCTGACACGGGGTTTCGCAGAGCCCGGCGCGGCAGCTCAGCGGCCCAGCGCCTTGGCAATCCGAGTTGAAGCTGCATACTTTGCCCAACGCTGATTGCCCTGGAGCCAGAGGGAGATAGCCATTGGCATCGAGCTCGGCCGGTTCCGCGCAGGCCCCAGCGGCGCACGCTTGCCCTTGCACACAGTCACGTTCGCTTGCGCAAGCGTTGCGGCAACGTCCGTCATTGCCACAAACGAGGTCCCCCGCGCAATCACTGTGAACGGTGCAGCTGAGCTCCGTTTCAAGCAGACAAAAGCTCGTAGGCTTTTCGGAGACGCACCGTCCTGGCGCTCCATTTTCGTCGAGTGGGCAATCCTTGCTGGTGGTACACGGCTGATGGCAAACCTGAAAGGTGCAGACCAAGCCCTGGTCGCAGTCGGAGTTGAGCGCGCACCCTTGCCCCAGTGCGGCCAACACGGTCTCGGCATCCACCGTACACGCGGCCGAGCCGAGGCCAAAGCCGAGCACAAGGGCGCACGCAACTGTGTTCTTCAACCAACCCCGCATTGCTCGAGAGAACTAGCGAAACTAGCTCGAGCTGGCAACGCTCAGTGTCGGTTTCCCCCACCGCTCACGGTACCAAGTGAGCAAGAAGTTGCCGGTCGAACTTGTGATTGGCAAGTGCTTGCTCACGAATGGCGCGGGTCCCCTTTCGATCCGAGCCGTAAGCCCACGAATCTGAACCGCGGCGACTTGGCACATTCCTCGCAATAGCCGATGCGGAGGCTTTGAAATGATAAACGCTCGCTTTGGTTCAGTCGCTCTTCTCACCACCCTTTGCTCGCTGATGGCGCCCAGCGTCGTGTTCGCCAATGATGCGGACAAGGCTGCGTGCGCTGAGCTAACCGTAGATACCGATTGTGTGGACGGCGATGGCCGAGCGGGCAAGTGCATCTCCGACGACACCGACCCGGTGCTTACCTGTGAAGATCTCGATAGCTACAACTGTATTGGGCTGAGTGAGAATGCCGCTTGCGTGGACGCCGCTGGGCAGCCTGGTGCATGTATTCCTGATGCGAGCGACGCCGGGGCTCTTCACTGTGAGGATAACGCCACGCCTGGCGATGATTCTGGCGAGGGCGGGTCGGGTGGAGACGACTCTGACGGGGGCGGTGATGATTCGGGAAGCGACGACACTGCAAGTGAACGTGAGGCTGACCGCATCGAGTGTGCCGAACTCTCCGAGGGCGATAGCTGCACGGAATCGGACGGTGATGAGGGCGCTTGCAAAGTCGATGACAGCGACCCCAACGTGCTCGAGTGCGATGACGACGCGGTAGCCAGTTCGAGCAGCGCCTCGGCGGGGTGCAGCGCGTCTGGCGGGGACGCGACGAGCAGCGGCGTGCTGCTACTGCTTGGACTATCGCTTGCTGTTGCGGGGCGCCGCAGAAGCGTTCGCGGCTAGTTGTCACCTGGGCCGGTTTTGGCGGGCGCCTGGCGCCTGGTAGGGTCTTGGCCGAGCTTGACCAGTTCTGGGCCCCGGGTGACCATCGGCTGTGATCGAATCGCTCGATGGTCGCGTCGCCTTGGTGACCGGTGCAGCCCGCGGGATCGGAAAGGCCATTGCACTCGCGCTTGCATCCGCCGGCGCGAGAGTGGCGGTAAACCACCGCACCGGCGAGGGAGAGGCCGTCGAGCTCGTGCGAGAGATCGAAGCGGGGGGCAGGCATGCCTACCCTTTCTGTGCTGACGTGACCGACGCGGACGCTGTCGAGGAGATGGTTCGGGAGATCGCTCGCGAGCTTGGGCCGGTGGACATCCTGGTAAACAACGCTGGGATCGCGCGGCCCGTCCCAATCGACTCGCTGCGCCTCGCGACGTGGGACACCACCATGGCCGTCAATCTGCGTGCGCCGTTCATCGTCGCCTCTGCGGTTCTGCCGGGCATGCGCGCTCGCCGCTTCGGTCGACTGGTGTTCATCTCGTCGACGGCGGCTCGCGTCGGCGGCATCGTCGGCCCGCACTATGCGGCGTCCAAGGCGGGCTTGGAGGGTCTTTCGCGCGCCTTCGCTTCGTCCCTTGCACGAGAGGGCATCACCTCCAACGCGATCGCGCCCGCATTGATCGAGACGGAGATGTTGGCAGGGAATCTGAGTGCGTCTGCAGAACGCGTTCCGGTTGGGCGTCTCGGGACGCCCGAGGAGGTGGCAGACGTCGTCGTATCGGTTGTTCGCAATCCCTACATCACTGGCCAGACCATTCAGGTAAACGGCGGCATTCACATGACGTGAGCGGTGTAACGGCGTGGCTCGTGCTGTACAGTCGCCGCCATGCGCTATCGGACCCTCGGTAACACCGGCACCCAAGTCTCCGTCCTTTGCCTCGGTGCAATGACGTTTGGTGAGGCGGACGAGAAGTCGATGATGCACAAGGTGGGGTCGAGCGAAGAGGAGAGCTTCGCGATCCTGGACCGTGCGCTCGAGGCTGGTATCAACTTCGTCGACACGGCTGACGTGTATGGCCAGGACGGTCTCTCCGAACGTACTTTGGGCCGCTACCTCGCAGCCCGAAATGCTCGGGAGCGCGTGGTGGTGGCGACCAAGGGGCGCTTCCGCATGAGTCCGGGACCAAACGGAACTGGCACGTCGAGGATGCGCATCACGCGAGCGATCGAAGCCAGCCTGACCCGGCTCGGCACGGATCGCATCGATCTCTATCAGATCCATATGCAGGACCATCGCACGCCGGAGGAGGAGCTTCTGCGCGCGCTCGACGACGCCGTGCGCGCAGGCAAAATTGTCTATGTGGGCGCCTCCAACTACACGGCCTATCGGCTCATGGAGTCGCTCTGGGTGGCTGACAAACGCAACCTCTCGAGCTTTGTCAGCTTGCAAGCGCAATACAACTTAGCCACGCGAACGTTGGAGCGAGAGCACGTGCCGCTGTGTGCGCGTTTTGGTCTCGGTCTGTTGCCGTGGTCGCCCCTCGCCTCGGGGTTGCTTACCGGCAAATATCGCAGGGGGCAGGCTGCGCCGGAGGGCTCTCGGCTCGCGCAATGGAGGAGCCGTTACGAGCGCTTTGACACCGCAAGCAATTGGCGCATCGTTGAGGCTTTGGTGGAGGCTTCTACCGCATTGGACCTCCCGCCGAGCCAGGTTGCGCTTGCCTGGCTGCTGGCGCGCCCGGCTGTGAGCTCCGTGATTTTTGGTGCAAGAACTGTGTCCCAACTCGAAGAGAACCTAGGCGCCGCCGAACTCACGCTCTCAGCCGAGGTGATGGCCAAACTTGATCAAGCAAGCGCCTTTGAACTCGGCGACCCATACGAGTTTATCAAGAACGTGGATGGGGCTTGGTAGTCGCGAACGAGGCCTTCAATGGCTGTTGAGCCGGGACGCAAGAGCTACCACCACGGGGACCTACCTCAAGCGCTGCGCGAGGCGACCTTGGCGATCCTGCTGGAGCTCGGCCCCGAAGGCTTCACTCTGCGGGAGGCGGCCCGTCGGGTAGGGGTCAACCACCGCGCGGTGTACCGACACTTCGAGGATAAGCGAGCCCTCTTGGCGGCGGTCGCGGAGGAGGGCTATCGCTCTTTAGCGACCAGCTTGCGTACTTCAGTTGAAGCAATCCGCTCCCCGAACGATGTCGGCGAGCGGCTGGTTGCCTTATGCGAGGGCTACCTGCGCTTTGCTCGGCGTGAGCCGGCTCGCTATCAGGTGATGTTCGGTCCGCGGCTCAACAGTGATGGCCGTTTTCCGGCGCTGGAACTAGCCATTCAGGAAGCGCTATTGGTGCTCCGCGAGGAGCTCCGCAAGGCAGGTCCTGAGGCCTCGTCGCTCGCTCGTCGCGATGCAGGGATCACCTTGTGGGCCGCCATCCACGGCTTTTCGTCGCTGGTGCTGACGCAGAAAGTTCCGCTCTCCGAGCGTCAGCTCGCCCGCTACGTGGAAACCATCATGCGACCCGTGGTGAGTGGCGTCCTGATGACACTGGCTCGTCAATAGCTTCGGTTCTGTGCTTCTGCCAAGGAGCACAACCCGCTTGACGCCATCTTTGTCTGCGCTAATGTCTCCAGTGGAGACATAAATGCGAGTGTTCACCCTCCAGGCTACTGACGGATTTCCACTTACGATTCGTGAGTTCGCGCCGAGTGGTGCGCCTCGCGCGGTCCTGCTTTTGGCTCCTGCCATCGGGGTAAAGCAAAGCTTCTACGCGCCTTGCGCCGAGTGGCTCGCGGAACAAGGCATCCTCGTTTGGACCTTTGACTATCGCGGAATGGGGGCTTCGCGGCCCCGGTCTCTGCGTGGTTTCTCGGCTTCCATCGTTGACTGGGCACGGAAAGACTGTGCCGCCATCCTCGACCAGGTCGCGTGGCATCACCCGCGAGTCCCCATCTACTGGTTAGGCCACAGTGTCGGCGCCCAACTGTTTGGCCTACTGCCGAATCGCGAGCGTGTCGCAGCCATGCTCAGCGTCGCCGCCGGCTCGGGCTACTGGCAATACAACGCAGCACCCCTTCGCTATTACGTGCTCAGTCTCTGGATGCTCATCATGCCAGTCGCGCTGCGGGTCAGCGGCTACTTCCCAGGGCGAAGGCTTGGTGCTGTTGGCGACCTACCATACGGAGTTGCCGAACAGTGGCGTCGTTGGTGCCTGCAAAGAGACTACCTTGGAGCCGAAGAAGAGCTGAAGCAGGCTCTACAGACGGTCAAAGTCCCCATCACGGCGCTCTCTATCCAAGACGACGAAATGATGACCTTTCGCGGAACTCAAGCTCTCTTCGCGCTCTACAGCTCCGCTCCGGTCACCTATTCGCGGCTGCGTCCCGCCGAGTATGGCGTGCAGCGCATCGGCCACTTTGGCTTCTTTCGCCCCGCGATGAAGGACGCGCTGTGGCCCATGATCCCCTCATGGATCGAGCGCTGCTCACCATCTTAGCCTCACTCTCCAGGCCGCGCGCAGCGGAAGCCAACAACGTAAGTTCCACCTTGGTCTGGTCCGCGACTTGCGCGGTAGGCTGCGCGCAGGAATTCACGGTTCTGAATCCATGACCCACCACGGACCGAACGCTCGCCGACCTTCCCCTCCAAGGTGCACACCGGATCCGAGAAGATGTTTGTGGTGATGGACTTCCAGCAGGGCTCGTCTTGGGTGTTGTATCGGTCCAATACCCATTCCTGAAGGTTGCCTGCGAGGTCAAATATCTCATTGCCTCCAATCTTGATGCGGTCGGTGAGGCGAGTTAAATTCCGCAGCTCGGGATCCGCCGAGAGGGTTTGCGGGCCAGTTCCAAACGACTCGCAGTTGCTGGCGCCAACCTGTTCGATCGCGCTGTTTTCTAGGCCGCTCCTGCCCCAAACCGCTGCCTCGCAAAGCGGGGCTTCATCAGCGCCCCAGACAAACAAGGCTGAACGCAGCTCACTAGAGGCGTACTCGAACTGAGCTTCCGAAGGGAGAAGGGCCCCGCGGTCTCTACAGTAAGCGTCTGCCAACTCCCAATCCACGCAATTGGCTGGGCGCTCCTCGCTTTTAGTATCGGGTTCGTCGGTGTACGTGCAGAAGTACTCCTCGCTGATTAGCTCCTCGCTCTTGCGCGGTACGGTATCGAATTCGGGTCGGCGCTTTAGAAACTCCCGCAGCTGGCCGACTTTGACCTCGCCCGTATCGAGAAAATAGGGCGATAGAACGACCAATCGCTGCCGGTCCGACTCGACGAAGTCATCGCCTTTGACGAGCGGATTGCCCATCCAATACGCACCACCGTGAACGCAGGTCTCCCCAGGACCGGGTTCGAAAGTGCATGGTCTATTGTGAGCGTCCTTCCGCCAACTCCCGACTTGAAGCTTGCTGCTGTCTCCCGCGAGCGCAGGTGACCCCTCCTGCCCGATCTCTACCGGCCGTTCGACCGTGCCCAGGGGTATTCCGACCTGCTCGGTACGCAGCTCAATCGTCGTTTCGAGGGCACCTTCTGTCGGCGTGGGCGGCAGCTCGGCAATCACCTCGATGGTCGACTCGGGGCGTGGCTCCCCAGCGAAGGAGGAAGCGTCTCGGAAGAGCCGGGCACGGACGCGCACAACTTCGCCTGGCTCAGCTTCGATGGTGAAGCTCGCTCCGTCCGGCAGGAAGGTCGACTCATCAACGGCGAAGTCACGCCTCTCCTCGGCAGTGGGCTCGGTCTCCCCTTCACGCAATACCGCCAACTCCAGGCGATCAAAAAGCGGGATGGGGGCGTTCGGGTCCACCGTGGCGCCAGGTGCTGCGGGAACGATTGCGTCGGTGTCCAGCGTGACAACGTGATGGCCGGGGGCGGGCAAGACCTCTGAGCGGTTGCAGCCTGATGCCAAGCCAGCGAGTAACAGGGCTTGCAGTGCATTCGTGCCGAAAGCGGTCTTCATACTGGGGTTCCTTCGTTCGCCTGCTGCATTTGGATTCACCGCTTAGTTAGTCGTTCCTGGCCGCACGCAGCGAAAGCCCACGCGTGAAGACCAAAGCGGGGAATCCTCGTCGCTAAACTCTGCTGCTTTTGCCAAATCCTGGTTGCGGAGGCCGACCAGCAGCGAGTCTTCGTCGCTGGCCCAATCACCGCCGCGTACGGAGACGGCCTCGCCCGCGCCAACGTCGCAGGAGGGTTCGTTGAGCGGCGTATCGAACCAGCATTGTGCACAGTAGGGGCGGTTGGCGTCCAACGTCAGCTCTCGCAAGCTTCCGCCCATTCCAACCACGCCAAGCACGGTGCGATCCTTCGAGTCGACGTTGACGGGCTGCACGCCCACATCGACGTGGTCGGGCGCGCACGAATTGGCGCCCTTCGCGGGCGAGGCGGCGCGTGCATAGACCGCACGGTCACAGCTCGGTTCGTCGGAGCCCCAAGCGAAGCGTGTCTCGCGGTTGTTGCGCCCGGCTGCGGCCGCCACGTACTCCCATTGAGCCTCGGTTGGAAGGTCCCCGCCGTTTGCTCGGCAGAAGGCGCGTGCCGTCTCCCAGCTGACACAATTGAGCGGGTAGTTCTCGCGGCTGACCGGCCCCGTGCTGAACGTGCACTCGCGTGACTCGTCATCGCCATCGAAGTCGAGCGGCCCCTCGTTCACGATGGGCAATTCTACATTGCTAAGTAGGCCATCATCGAGCGCTTGCCTGAAGCGGCCTACCGTGACCTCGTACTTGTCTATCACCAGGGCGTCGATCAGGGCGACATGCTCAGGCACAGCATCGAAGTTGCCGTAGGCGAAGACCGCCGGATCCCCGAGGAAGAAGAAGCCACCATCGACGCAGATGCGTTCCTCGAAGGCGGGCCATTCCGAAGGGGCCTCCTGTTCACACGGCTTTGGTTCGGGGAAGGTGCCCACGCGCGACAGCTCAGGCAGATTGGCGCCTGGCTCGGCCTGCTCGATTGCGGCGGTCTTGTATTCACCATCCTCGCACACAAGTTCATCGCCAGCTTCGACGCTCGCGCCGAACCCCGCCTGGGCGCCAAGGCAATTGCCCCCTAACAAGACGCGAACCTCACCCTGCTCGCCGGGCTCGATCAGCACCGGGATGATTCGGTCGATCGTCAGGTCCGGCAGCGGCTCATTCTGCGGAGAGAAGGGCGGTAACGGCTGGCCCTCGTCGTCAAGCTGCTCGAGCAACTTGGATTCTCGATCACCGTAGTCGCTCGGTAGCAGAGGTAGGCACTCTTGCTTCTCTTCTTCAGTGCTTTGCGCGTTTATCTTGTAGTCCGGTCCGAAGAAACGCTCACCCCGATAGTCGCGTACTTTGCCGTCAGGAAAGATGCGCAGGCGCACAAATACGATTTTGGGTGCGGCGCCTCCATCGATCGTCCGCGGCCCCACCAACACAAAGCTACTTGGCCAGCTCCGCGGATCTTCCCGTTGCAGTTCTTGCGAGAAGAACCAGTTCTCGTCGGCATCGTAGAGGTCCACCTGCAAGCGCGCGACGAACGCTTCTACATCGAGATCGGTGTCCACTACGATCTTCACTTCTGCGTAGGGCGGGGGAGCTTCAGGCCCGAGTCCACAGCCAAGAGCCAAGAGTCCGGTGCAGGACAGAGCACAGAACCGAAGCGTGCTCATGGCAGCGGTACCCGCCAGCCCAGACTGCCAGCGCCAATGGTCGCTCGCTCTGGCTCACGCAGTCCCTCGACAAGAAAATAAGTGCCTATTCCTACCCCGGTCACCGCTACGGCGGACAACGTCCAGAACCACCAGGTCTCGGTGATTGCTGGTTCGTACACGGGCAAGGTTGCTAGAAA
The DNA here is from genome assembly GCA_044376115.1 of Polyangiaceae bacterium. Taxonomy (GTDB): domain Bacteria; phylum Myxococcota_A; class Polyangia; order Polyangiales; family Polyangiaceae; genus Xiheicaenibacterium. The sequence continues at coordinate 264,122 of JBILLK010000009.1, forward strand.
GTCCGACTCTTCCCCGGCCTTCACGTTGAGCAGCGCCTCCGAGGTAACGAAGCCGTCTTTCTCAACCACGACACGATACGACCCGGCGGGTCGCTGAAGCGTGACCGGCACAGGACCGAAGTCACGCCCTTCGACCGTGACGATCGCTCCGGGCTGATCTGCCGAGATGGCAATGGTTGCTGGCAGTTCATCGAGGCTGACCTCGAGCGGAGGGGCTTTCCCTGAGACGAAGTCCTTGGCAACGACGCTGTCTGAGTGCCCGGCGCGCGAGAAGGTGAGAACGTGCCTGCCTGAATCCATCTCCAACACGAAGCTAGCGTCGGGCAGTGGCGCTCCCTTGCCTGCAGGGAGTAATCCAGCCACCAATACGTGAGGTTCAGAGGACTCTGCGGCACGCGGCGTAAGCCAAAGCGGACGCCCATCAACCGCCAGACTTACCGCGCCAGGTTTGACCGTTACGGCGACACGAACCAACAGCCCTTCAATCTCTTGCAAGAAGCCTGCGATGTCTTGCTTTAGGCGTACCGGCAATTGGGTCCGGCCGGATTCATCCTCGAGGAGCGCGGTGTTGAACGTCTTTCTCGCTGCTGTATATCGACCGAGCGCGCGCTCGCATACACCGATATTGAACAAGGTAATGGCGTGGGGGAGGATCCCGTTGGCCCGCTCGAAGGCGGCGAGCGCCTCGGCCCACTTCGCCTCAGACACGAGAGCCGTTCCTGCCTTGAATGCAGTTGTCGCCTCCTCCTTCGCTGCGGCCTCGGTTGCGGCCTTCGGGGTGGGTGCCTGCTCCGATGCTTGTGCGGAGAGGCTCACCGAGGCCGCGCAGGCAACTGCGACGAAAGAGGTGAAGCGGAAGGCGTCCAGGACTAAATAAGCGTTAGTAGGGAGAAACAACTTCGATTCCTCCGGGGCCTTGTTTCGGATTTACTGGTGCGGCCGAATTGCTTGCGACTGCGCTCGTGCTCGTGCGGGCCAAAGGCCGAGCGGAACTCCCAGATGGCGGTGCGCTAGGCACGGCTGTCGGCGGTGTAGTCAGCTCTGCTTGGGTGGTGGGAGGTGGGGCACTCGAAGGAGCCGATGCGCTGGGGGCGGGTGCAGCGAGGGGTTGGCTCGAAGCGGTAGCGCTGATGACCGGCGCAGGTTCTGCCGAGACCGGCGCAGCGGTCAAACGCCACGTCACCGCGGCAAGCAAGGAAACGCCGGCCGCAGCCAAAGCGGCGATACCTAATCTGCGCAGCGGTCGACGGGCGGGCTGATGCTCCTCGGTGGCGGCCATTGGATCGGCTGGGCGTGCGACTCTCCGCCGCGAACCAGGCAGCCAGCGAGGCTCCGCGATGGCCGGCAACGACAGCCCTGTATGAAAGGCAAAGGCTTGGGCGATCTCGCGAGCTGAATCCGGTCGGTCCTCTGGCTTGATCGAGAGCATCGAGTCAATCAGCTCAGCGATCCCCGGCGGAAGTTCCGGCAGCTTTTTCGCGATCGGAGGAAAGTCCCGTTGGCTAATCGACTTGAAGAGCTGCCCGACGTTGTCACCTTGGATCGGGCACTCTCCTGTAAGGCACTCGTAGATAACAATGCCTAAGGACCAGAAGTCTGCGCGGTGGTCGATTCCCTTTTCGCCGAAGACCTGTTCGGGGGCCATATACATGGGTGTCCCGAGCACGCTGCCCGTTTGAGTCAGCGCCGACGTATGTCGAATAGCGCTAGCGAGCGCCGTGAGCTTGGCGATCCCAAAGTCGAGTAGTTTGACGCTGTGTTCGCCCGTCGGGCCGACACACAAGAAGATATTCTCGGGCTTCATGTCGCGGTGAACGATGCCCTCGGCGTGGGCCGCGCCAAGGCCCGCCAGCACCGAAAGTACGATCCCCATCAGCTCAATCAGCTCGAACTTGCCTTTGCGTTCGAGCGCGACGTCGAGGGGCTCACCGTCAAGGAGGTCCATCACCAGCGCGGGGCGACCATCCGCAAGCTCGATTACATCGTGAATATCGACGACGTTCGGATGACGAATAGCGGCTGCAACACGAGCTTCTTGAACAAAGCGGCGGCGCTGTTCTTCACCCACCCCCTTGAGGATCTTGAGGGCGACCGGCTTGCCAGTAAGGACGTGGTGCGCTGCCCAGACCGCGCCCATCCCACCCTCGCCCAGGAACTGGTCGAGGGTGAAGCGACCTTGGATGGTCGCTCCCGTTTGAAGGTCCCCCCCAGCGTTCACTCGTTGACCATTCCGAGCACGATCGCGCGCTCTAGCGCCGGCTGGCTAGCATCCGCTGTTGAGGCGCTCGTCACCGCGAAGCCACGCACAGTTTCGGCCGTGCTGAAGGGGACATCCATCTGGACCCGACCCCCCGAAGCGAGAGGGATACCCGTGAGCTTCAACCAGCGTTCTTGCGACACAGGCCCTACCTGAAGCCATAGCTGCTGCCCGGCGAGCTGCTCCGCACCTAGGTCGGACGAAAGCGCGAAGTGCGCTGACTCTGCACGCAAACGAAGCTCGGCGCTGGTCCCGCCTTTCGTGCCTCGTAGCAGCCGCTCCGCTACATCGACCTTGGGAGCAGACGCCGGTGTGGGACTGGGCCGAACCAAGGACGCCCCACCGACCGTTAGCAGCAGCGCTGCTGCCGCGGCCACAGCCACCCATCGACTCCTTCGCGGCCTGAGCTCGACGACGTTGGAGTCTACCTCGACGACGTTGGCTCCCGTTGTCGTGGCCGTGGGCGACTTGGGCTTCACGACCCCGTCGAAGTGCTCAAAGGCTTGGGCTTGAATCTTTGCGCGCAACGAATTGGGCAAGCTCTCCTGGCGACCAGCGTTGCGCAGCGAAAGCCGGGCCGCTACCAATTGTAGGTCGCTGCGAAGGCTTGCAGACCCGCCGAGCTCTGCGAGCTCCGCGAGCTCCGCCTGCTCCAGCCCAAACAGTGCCTCGTCACAGGCTAGAGCCTCTGCTCTGGATATCGGACTCTCCAGCTCACTCTCCAACGGCTCCACAGTCCTGGCACTCACTTCATCCTCCGTTCGATTGGCTGACATACGTCCGAACTCTCATTGTGGAGCCCAGCCATCTCCTTATCGTTGAACAGTAGCTGGCGAAGTTTCAACAGCCCGCGGCGTGCATGCGTTTTCACGGTGCCGAGCGCCAACCCCGTACGTGCCGAGATTTGGTCATGGCTAAGGTCCTGACATGCCGCTAGCAGCAAGACCTCCCGTTGCTCAGGCCGCAGCTTCTGCAAGGCCTTCTCCATCAAAATCGCCTCGCCCGAGGACTCGGGGAAGTGCTCCTGCTGAACGAAATCATCAGTCCCAATCGGTTCAACGACTGGTTGCCGTTTCCCGGCTCGCAAACGGTCAATCATCCGTCGCCTCGCAATCATAGCGACGAACGCCTCCTCAGAGGCTCGCTCTGGATCGTAGCGCGCCGCGCTCTTCCACAGATCCAAGAATATCTCCTGCACGGCGTCTTCAGCGTCTTCTCGACTGCGCGAAAACCTACGCGCGATCGACCAGACCAGATTGCCGTAGCGGTTCATGCAGGTCTGGACTGCTGCCAAGTCTCCGCGCGCTACGCGCGCGAGCACAGCGGGACGGGGTTGTTCCGAGGCCACCTTGGCAGATTCATGCCAAAGAACTGCGGCCGGCACCACAGGAACCTCTGGCGCGCGACCGAATTTGGTCATCAGTGCCGAACTCGCGATGAGCAGATTGGTGGACATAGGCTGGGTCACGTGGGCTCCCTCCGGCCTAGTGAAGGGCCACGGTCGAATGGCTGCTGCGGCTCTGATCGTGAGACTCCCGGTCCCATTGCGACCGCGGAAGAGCGAAGGAGCGGTCACTTTCGATATCGGCTAGAGCCCAACGCAGCCTTAGCTCCACCGGCCAATTGGGGACCCCGTACGACGGGCAACCTACCTGGTTCACCCGGCGGATGACCCCGTTGCTGCAGCGCACGGCCGGGCCGATCAAGCGAGCCCCGTCGTAGTCCTGCGCCGTGACGCGCACCCGAGAGCCTTGCACCGTCGCGACTCTCTGCTCACGCTGCAACGAACGCGAGCCAGGAATCAGGTGGTGCTCGAGGAGGTCAATCTGAAGCTCCTCCGCCGACCACAACGCCCGAAATAACGGCTCGGGGAGCAGAGAGAAGGCCTTGTCGGTGGGTACAAATACCGAGAAGCGGCCTGTGGCTAGGTCCTCCGCGAGTTCGCTGCGCCGGCAAAGCTCTAGGAAAATCTCGACGTTTCCTAGTTCCGCGAGCTGCGAGAGAAGGTCCAACATTAGGCTTACTTTCGACTGCTCCACGACTTTGGATTCACAGCAGCGACGTTTTTTCGAAGCGCTGAGCGGCTGTGTCGGATTGCCCGCCACAGCCGCTCAGGTCCTCGCAGGGTTGCGGCTAGTTGGCGAGCTGCGGGAGGAGCACCTTGTCCACGACGTGGATCACGCCGTTCGCCGTGAAGTAGTTGGCGACGGTGACGCTTCCGTTTGTGTTGGAGCCAGCGTCATCGAGGATCACCGTGTTAGCCGGCGAGGATACGGTGAGCTGTGAACCCGCTCCGTTTCCGAGCAGGGTGGGGAAGGGCGTCGCGTTATTGAGCGCGAGCGCATCCGCCGCGTAGATCGCCGTCGACTGGTTGAGTACGTGGTAGAGGAGCACGTTGGTCAGCGTTTGGCCCGACGGCGGATTCCCCAGCGCGGTAAAGGCTGCGTTGCTCGGTGCGAACAAGGTGAATGCGCCAGTTGCTGCGGGGCCGTTGAGCGCCGGGGCGACCTTCGGGTTGGTGTTTCCGCCATCCGCCGCGACCACTGCGCCAGCCAGAGACGAGAACTCCGGCGCGGTGGTGACGACGTCGGTGATCGAGGGCAGCAAGACCCCGTCGACAACGTGAATTACGCCGTTGCGGGTGATGATGTTGGCGGTGGTCACCGGGGTTCCGTCGATAGCGACGCCGCCGTTGGTCGTGGCTTGTGCGACCCCGCCGAGGGTCGTGACGGGGCCTGCCGTCACATCGGCTGCGAGCACCACGGCGGGCACGACGTGGTATTTGAGGACCGGGACCAGCTGATAAGGCTGGAAGTCGGTCAAGCCGCTGATGCCTGTGCTCGGGTTGCCAGCGAGCGCACCGACGAGGGTCGTGAACGCGCCGTCGGGCGGAGCAAACACCGTGAAGGCGCCGGAGTTGTCATCCAGCGCTGCAACCAACCCAGGGGCCGCGGGATCGGTATCGGCGACCCCTAGCGCGGCCTCCAAGATTGAGAAGTTGGCGTCGCTCACGACCACGTCGGCGATCGAGGGCAGGATGACTCCGGAGATCCCGTGAATGATGCCGTTGGAGGCTTGGACATCGGTCACCACGATGTCGGCGATGCCTTCATCCAGCTCGATGGTCTCACCGTTGAGGTCAAACTGAATCGAACCTCCGAGTGATTCCACCTTCTCGGAGTTCGTCGCTGCCGCGACGGCGGCCGCCGAACCAACTTCGCTTCCGATGACGTGATAGAGCAGGATAGGCTTGAGCTGCTCGGCGGTGACGTCGTCCAGGCTGCGAGCGCCAATCCCCGCGAGCAACGCGGCAAATGCGTCGTTGTCGGGCGCAAGCACGGTAAGCGAGGCGTTTTCATCCTGAAGTGCGCTGGCTAGGCCCGCCTTATCCACGGCGGCCACGAGGCTCGAATAGTTAGGTAGTGAGCTTGCTACCTCATAGATGTTACCGGCCGCCTGACCACCTTGGCCGCCCTCACCACCTTGGCCGCCGTCCCCACCCTGACCACCTTCTCCACCGCCGCCAGAGGGGGCCCCGGCAGTGCCTCCAGTGCCTCCGGTGTTATCGCCACCCGTTCCGGAATCGTCTCCACAGCCGACGAGCAGGGCAGTGCACAAGAGGGCCGATCGAAAGACAAAGCTCGAACCAACGCGACCAGAGGAAGCAGTGAACATGGAACGCTCCAAGGATTAGGTAGGGGCGTGCAGTGGCACGCCGATATCGCCGAGCGCCCGTGCGGTTCACCGCGACCTGCTCGACGTTGGTGGTTTCGCCGACCGGCGGTCTTTGGATTCAACCCACGCAAAAAAAATTGCCGCGCCGAGTCGAGATCCACAGGTTGAGGCGGATTGCCCTCAGTTCCTGCACAAGTTGAGGTGGCGTTGCCTCGTTTCTTTTCGCAAATGGGGCCCGGCGAGCTGGTCTCGACTTTGCTCACGCCTCGGCTATGAAACTTAGCGAGCTCGTCACCTTCGTTACGACCCATGGTTTGGAACTGATCGTAAAGGTCCTAGTTGCGCTTGCGATGTGGATCGGTGGTCGTTGGCTCGTGGGGTTGGTGTCTCGGATTCTCGATCGAGCCATGCAGCGCGGCGGTAAGGTGGATCCAACGCTAGCGCGGTATCTACTCTCCATCGTTCGCGCGGCGCTGACGATTGGTTTGGGTATGGGCATCATCGGCTATCTCGGGGTGGAGACCACTTCCTTTGCGGCGCTGCTCGCCGGCGCTGGACTCGCGATCGGTACGGCCTGGGGCGGGCTGCTGCAGCACTTTGCAGCTGGCGCTTTCCTTCAGGTGCTGCGTCCGTTCAAGGTTGGCGATTATGTTGTAGCCGGCGGAGTAGAGGGGACGGTGGCCGAGATTGGGCTGTTCGGTACAACCCTGCTTACGCCGGACAACGTGACCACGACGGTTGGGAACAACAAAGTATTCTCAGAGATGATCAAGAACTACAGCGCGCAGCCCTACCGTCGGGTCGACGCCGTCGCGAAGATCGCCAATGGTGTCGACCCAACTGTCGCGATGGTCAAGCTGCGCGAGGCCGTCTGTAACATTCCAAACGTGATGAAGTCGCCGGCGCCGGATGTGGAGATCCTCGAGCTGACGGCGGAAGGCCCGAAGCTGTGTGTTCGCCCTTACTGCCATACAGACCATTATTGGCAGGTTTACTTTGCAACGCTCAACGCAGTGGTCGAAACCTTTGGCAAGGCCGGCTACCCGGCGCCGGAGACTCCTATCGCTCACCGCGTCGTGTCGAACCCGTAGGGGTCGACGGTGAGCCGGGGCTCTACTTAGATAATCGGACAGCTAGCGATAGGCTGATTGTGTCGGGGGGCACAGCCAGCCACCAATCTTCAGCGCTGCGCGCAGGTGCAAAGCCAGTTCTTCGCTGGTTCTTAGCTCTTGCGGAGTAACCCACGACACCCTGCGATCGGTCAGCAGTAGAGAAGCGTTGTGGCCGGTCTCGACGTCTACCGCGAGCAACTTGCTCGCCAGCTTGGGATTGGCAAACCACTCTCGCACGCGCGAGGGCGGCGCTCCGGAAATGCGAAACGCCGCGTCAAAATCGGCGTTTCCGGTCTCGACGTCATCGGTCAGCCAACGCTGCAGAAGTCCGGTGGGCGCGCTCCTCAAAAGCAGGCCCGGGACGCCAAGCGGCGCGGGCCAACGCAGCTCTATCGCCGTCTGGAGTTCGCTCTCGTAACTCTCGAGCCCAAGCTCAATCGTAAATCCTGTGTTCGCTCCGGACAGCAGCATGCGCGCCGGGTCGAACTGCAGCCGAAAGGCGTCGGCGCACTGTTGCCACTCGGCTTGTCGCCGCTTCTCCGCCTCGGTCGGCTGGACTCGCTCGCGCCGCTTTCCCAGCTCGTACGCGGCGGAGGTCGCGCATTCGAGGCATAGCAAAGCGTCTTCCAAGCTCACCGCTGACTCGGTCCAGCCAAGCCTCTTGTGAACCGTCACGGTGTCGTCATTGACCCAAAGGCCGTCGTCGATTGCAGCGGCCAACGCGGACAGAAAGCGTGGGTCGGCTTCGTCGTCCTTGGGCTCCAGCAACTGCTCGATGCGTGGCTGGCCGTCGCCGGTGATTTGCACAACCTGCTCGAATGCCGCCGGCAATCGCTTGCGTGGCAGCGCCAACGCGCGGCTGAAGACGCTGTGGCGTTCGAGCGAGCAGCCCAAGTGCAGCGGTGGGTCGATCGGCACCACGACGTCGACCCATTGTTTGCGGTCTCGCGAAGAGGTCGACGTCTCGTATTGCACGAGCAACACAGGGCGGCCCTCCCAGCCACCGTAGAGCCAGTGTCGAGACGAGACTCCCTCGCTGACCAACGGGCCGAGCGCCCGCTGGTACCAGCGAAAGCTGCGCCGCTCAGCGTAGGGGAAGTACGGCTCGTAGGCTGTGAGCCGGAGTTCTCGTGCGAGCGCGGACCAAGCGGATTCTGTCATGACTGCGGCTTCGATCTTATGCTGCGTATGGGCTCACTCGGTTGCATTCAGCCGGAAGCGACCGCGGGCCCAGCTTTCGATCTTCGCCAATTCACTATCGCTGAGGACGCGATTGGCGACGACTACAGCGCCGAGCGTGCCAGCAAAGCGAGTGTTGGGGCCGTAGTAACCGTTGCCGTCGAAGCTGCCACCGAGCCGGCTCCAGCTCCGTGGCGTCGAGTAGTCGGCGACGCCCGCGTCAATGCGTGCCCCATCGATCCAGGCGGTGACGGCGCCGTCCGCGGCGTGCGTCATGCCAACGACATGCACCGCACCGGGGCCCTCTTGTAGACCCTCGCCAGCCTCGATCCGTGCCCAAAGCGGTTCACCCGCAGGGCCGGTTCCAGCCTCGCGATTAGCCATTAGCAGCGAGCCCTGACTCACCCCAATTGAACTCGAGGGCATCCCTGTCTCGTCGGGGCCGCCGAGCACCGTTCCCACCGGCGCGTAGCTCTCGTCCCAGCCGCTGGGGTTCGGGAGGTAGGGCATTCGACCGACCCAAAGGACGGTTCGACCGCTCGGCTGTTGCTCGGAGGTCGCCAGTGCCAATACAGAGGTAGACCCATCAAAGTGGAGTCCCGGAGCGCCAGCTCCGAAGGCGTCCTCGACGCGTACTGGGCGAGCGTCATCCTGCTCTGCCTGCACCTCGAGCTCAGCCCCTCGTGGCGTCCAGCTGCGCACGGATGGCCCGCGAAAAGGGACGAGGCGCCAGGCTGATTTGTCGTCGCTAACGAACGAGTAGTTCCCGCCGGAGTAAAGCAACGAGTCCTCCCGCACGGCCACGCCTTGCGCGTGCGACCCCGGAACCGGCGAGTCGACCGGGAGGGAAGCCCAGCTCTCACCATCATCGGAGTACCAGGCTTCATTCGCGTTGCCCGCAGCCCAACCGTTCTTGGGATCCCCTTGGGTATAACCAAATAGCGCCCAGAGCTTTCCGTCCCATACGACGACGTTGTGCCAGCCTTTGCCCGCCCAGGGCGGGTCGCTGTGACGCGTCCACTCAATGCCATCGGCCGTGGACCAAACCTCAGCGTGAAGTTCATGGCCTGCAACCTCGCGGTAGCGCGCGCAGCCAACGAGCCACATGCGGCCTTGGAACTCGACGAAGCTCTCGACCATCCCGCAGCCGGCCCAGCGCGCTTCGCTCTCGGGGCCATTGGCTGCGACCTGCGTCCAACGTTCACCGTCGGCGCTGCTCCAAAGGTCGTTGAAGTAGACGTAGTCTTCTTCTGGCCCGAGCAAGGTTTGCCCCCCTCCCATCCACAGTTTGCCAGCGAAGACGCCAGAGATTTGGAGGGCACGCGGTTGCCAGGGTGGTGCGCCGGGGAGCAGCACTTGTTCCCAACTCAAGCCGTCGCTACTGCGCAATACGTCATGGTTGTAGAAGCCTTGATGGGTATCCCCACCGATGATCCAGAGCGCTTCATTGAACAGTAAGGTGCTATGCACATGACGTCGCTGGAACTGTGAATGCCCATGCTCGAGCTCGAGCGTCCAGGCGACTCCGTCAGGGCTCGACCAAACTTCATTGGTCGTGTTCTCCGGGGGATAAACCGTGCCGTCCGGTACCGTTGAAAAGCCATTGGGCTCTTGATAGCCGTTCCAGCCGCCGACCATCCAATAGCGGCCTGTCGCTGGTAGCCAGGTGGTGGTGTTGCCGTCACGCACGCGCCAAGCGGGATCGATCTCAGCCGTGAGCCGCTGCCATTCGTAATGCGTTTGCTCTTCCTCGAGCGCGAGGCCCGAAGCGGCGTCGAACAAGCTTGCACCCTCGAGCTCGGCCGGGCTCCAAACTTCGAGCGAGTAACTCGCATTGAGACCTTCGCGTTCGACTCGAAGCGTCGCGTTCGGGCCTGACGCTGGCGGTGAGACGAGCCACAAGCTCGAGTCGGAGAGCAGCTCGAAGGTCGCGGGCGCGCCGTCGATTGAAACCTGCAGGCTTTGATCGAAGCCTGTCCCTGTGACCCAAAGGCGTGATCCACCGAGCGGGTCGATGAGCGGTGGATCGACCGTTTCGAGCGCAAGCGCGAGCGCTCCTCCCGCCCCAGCGCTGCCGCCGCTTGCTGCGGCTCCGCCTGTTCCACCACCACCAGCCGACGCGGGGTCTGCATTACATGCAAGCAATTGCATTAGCCCTAAGCCGCCAAGCCATGCGCGCACGCCTACCGACCGAGCCCGCCGAGCGAGAAAATTCACCTCACCAAGGTATCGGAAAGGCGCCACAGAAGACAGCGAAGCCCAACCTTGGGCAGATGCGTGAACAGCGCTGGCTTGCGGCCGAGTGCTCCGCCATAACTGCGCGACGATGCGTGTCTTTCAACAGCGAATGGCCCATGTTTCGAAGGCCGCGGCAACTAGCCGAACGTTCGTCTATCTGCCCTATGACCAGCTGACGACCGAGGTGGGGCCACTGTCCGCGCTACCAGCGAAGGAGCGCGGGATCGTCCTGGTCGAGAGCCGCGAGAAGCCCGAGCGTAGGCCGTATCACGCGCAGAAACTCGCGCTGCTGTTAGCGAATCAACGTCAATTCGCCTTGGAGCAGGCCGCGCAGGGCGCTGACGTGCGGCTCGTAGTCGCGGATACTTTTGCGGCCGCGCTCGAGCCGCTGGTTGCGCAGCTAGGGCCGCTACAAATGATGGAAGCTGCCGAGCGCGAGTTGCGCGTCGAACTCGCGCCGTTGGTCGCGGCCCAAAAGCTGACTGTCGTGCCACACGCGGGCTTCCTCTCCACGCCAGCGGACTTCGCGGCAGCCTGTCCGAGCGCGCCTTACCGCATGGATGCGTTTTATCGCACTATCCGCAAGAAGACGGGCTGGCTCATGGAGAAGGGCAAACCGCGCGGTGGGAAGTGGAGTCACGACGCGGAGAACCGCAAAGCCTGGAAGGGCGAACCAGCGGCGCCAACGCCTCCGACGTTCGAGGCAGACGCGGTCACGCTCGAGGTGGTCGAGCTCGTTCGGACTCGCTACGCCCAGCACCCTGGTTCCATTGACGTCGCTTCGCTTCCCACCACCCGCAGCGATGCCGAGCGCTTGTGGGCATGGGCCAAGCAGGAATGCCTTTCGTGGTTTGGTCCTTTTGAAGACGCCATGTCGACTCGTTCGACCACGCTGTTTCACACGCGCATCTCAGCGCTCATGAACCTTCACCGACTGCTGCCGCGCAGGGTCTGTGAAGACGTCCTGGCGATGGACCTCCCGCTCGCCAGTCAAGAGGGCTTTATTCGACAGGTGCTCGGTTGGCGCGAGTTCGTTCGCCATGTGCACCGGGTGAGCGACGGGTTTCGTCGCGGCCCGGGTGGAGAGCCGGGGGGCAAGCCGTCCTTCCTCGGGGCGCACGCGCCGTTACCGCCTGTGTTTTGGGGTGGCGCGCCGAGCGGCCTCCATTGCTTGGATACGGTGGTGGAGTCCGTTTGGAAGGAGGGCTACGGACACCACATTACGCGCTTGATGGTGCTCTCGAACCTCGCGACGTTACTTGATATAGAACCGCGGGCTTTGGCCGATTGGTTCTGGGTTGCCTACACGGATGCCTACGACTGGGTGGTAGAACCGAACGTCCTCGGTATGGGGACCTATGCGGTAGGCGAGCTGATGACTACCAAGCCGTATGTGTCCGGTGCCGGCTACATTGATAAGATGAGCGACTATTGTAAGTCCTGTCGCTTCGACCCAAAGTCCAATTGCCCAGTTACTCCGCTCTACTGGGCATTCCTTGAACGACATTCGGCGGCCTTAGTGGAGAACCCGCGGCTCTTCATGCCGATGAATGCGCTGAAGAAGCGTGCTGCGGAGAAGAAGCATGAAGACGCCGCGACCTTCGAGCGTGTGCGGTCTACGCTCGCCGCTGGTCACCCGCTCGTTGGGCCAAAGGCCAGGTGACGCACTCACTGCTGAAAGCAATAGAGGCGATGCAGGATACCGCAGTTGCCGGAGTTGTTTTGCGCGTACGTCCAAGCGGTGCCCGTTTGGTCGCTCTGACCGGTCCACACCGAGCCCACGGTGGAGGTCCAGTTAACGCAGTATTCGGGCCCTTGTTGGTCGCCGTTCGGGGCGGTTGAGGTGAACGGCAGGTTTCCAGGGACTTGCACGCCGAACTCGGTGATGCGGAACGGGCTGCCGATCGTGCCGTCGGTCAAGTCGGCCCAGTTCGAGGCGATCACCGTGCCGTTGACGTAGGCGTAGGGAATGGAGGCTTGGGTGAAGCGGGCTGCTGCCGAGATGGTGGAGTCGGAGAGCCACGCGCGGTAGGTACCGGGCAATCCCGCTGCCTGGGCTCGGGTTTGACAGAACGCGTCAGCGCCGGCCAAGCCGCCGATGTTGCCGTTGGTGGTGGTGCTGGTTGTGAACGCGATTTTGCCGAGGGTGCACGTCCCGACGGTGTTGCAGAAGGCGTCGGCGGCGCAGTCGCTGTGCGCGCTGCACGACGTCTCGCAGGCAGTGCTGTTACCGGTACAGAGGAAGGCGCCGCACGCTGTCGTGTCGGAAGCAAAGCCGTCGGCGGGGCAGCTCGCTTCGCCGCTGCACTTCTCCTCGAGATCGCACACGTCAGCGGCCGCCCGACAGACCACCGCGGAATCGAGCAACACGTCGGCGGGGCAGTCGTTAGCGATGCCGTCACAGCTCTCCGCTACGTCGCAATCCCCAGCCGCCGCGCGGCACTCGGTTTCGACGGCCACTTTGTCATCGGTGGGGCACATACCGTCCACACACGCCTCAGCGAGATCGCAGACCCCCGCGGCCTCTCGACAGATCGTGGCATCGGGCAAAAGCTCGCAGGCGCCGTTGCCGTCGCAAACGTCGGCGATGCAGGGCGCCCCCGCGCAATCATCGTGAGGGTCATTGCCTTGCGCTGCTGCCGCGCACGTCCCCGAAGCTTCCCCTGTTTGGTCCTGACTGCAGGCAAAACAAAGGTCGGTGCACGCCGACTCGCAACAAACAGCGTCGACGCAGAACCCCGAGCCACACTCCTCGGCGGCTCCGCAGGCGATGCCAAGCTCCTTGGGCTCGGCACCACCTTCTCCACCCGACCCGCCAGCGGCGGCTCCGCCGCCGCCTTCTCCCGCCGTCCCGCCTTGTCCGCCCGTAGAAGGTGAACCTCCACTGCTACTGGAGTCATCGCCACAACCAACGCCCAACAAGCCGACGAAAAGACAAGCAAAACGCACGCGCATTTGAACTCCGTTCTGTGACCTGTAGTGGTCCAACAGAACAGTGAGTCAAGTGACTTAATCGATCGCAGGAATGTTGACTGTTCAGCCCTCGGTCAGATCCATCACACGCCGCTCGAGGCCACGACCCTTGGTTACGCCGCTGATCATCACGCGCTCTTGCAGCAGAACCCACAGGACCATGCCGATCACGGCCTCGGCGGCGTACTGCGAGCGCTCGAAGTAGACGACGAGATCCCGTGATTCCTCGATGAACTCGGCGCGCTTCACGGCGGGTAGCTCGCTCACCTTTTCGAGCGGCAAGGGGCCGGGGGCGATCTTGATGTGAATCTCCTCCGACGAGGCGGTGAGTTCATTGATCGTGCCGTTGGCCACGAGCCGCCCGCGATCCAAAATGGCGGCGGCGTCACAGATCTCCTCGAGCTCCTGCAGGTTGTGGCTCGAGACAATCAAGGTTGCTCGGCCCTTTCTCGCGCGCACGATCTGCCGGACCTCATAGGCGATGCGCGGATCCAAGCCAGCAGTCGGCTCATCGAGCAGCACAACCTCGGGATCTCCAAGAAAGGCCTGCGCAATGCCAACGCGCTTGGCCATACCGTGCGAGAGGTTGCCGCAGCGCAGGTTCCACCAATCCGCGCCGTCTACTTCTTTGAGGCCTTCTCGCGCTTCTTGCTCCGCTTGTTCGGGGTTGAGGCCCTGTAGGCGACCCATGTGCACGAGAAATTCACCGACTTTATCGGCGCCAGGCAGCATCGCGTCTTGCGGCAAAACGCCGAGCCGACCGCGCAGTGACGGTACGTCGGTGGGGGAGAAGCCGAGGATCTCGACTTGGCCCTCACTCGGCGTGAGGTAGCCCGCCATCATCGAGAAGGTGGTGGTTTTGCCGGCGCCGTTGGGGCCGATCAGGCCGTAAACCGAGCCTCCACGAATGCGCAAGCTGACGTTGTTGACCGCTGTATGCGCGCCGAAGCGGCGGCTCACGTTCTTGAGCCGAACCGCGGTCTCTGCGTGCTTCTTGCGCTTCTTGCCGCCGGTTTTGACGACCGGCCCCTCTTGCGAGAGAGGCGCCATGGAAGGCGGTGCAGCTTCAGAACTCGGCGCAGCTTCGCTTGCGGGGGCGTCTTGCTCGCGATCCGCGTCGGAGGTGGGTTTGTCGTGCGAGGCCATCAGACGTCCCTCTTCTTCAACAGGAAGGCCCCAAGCGCGGTGGGGATGCCGCCGAATAGCACACAGCTCAAGAGCCCGAGCGCGACCTTCTCGAAGCTGGGTGAGAGCAACATGCGATCGTACGAATTCGGATAGAGGGCGCTCAGTACAGCGGCCGTGCTGTCGTCGAGGTTCTTGCTGGAGCTGACGATGATGGCCGGGGTGAGCGAGCCCACGACGAAGATGAAGAAGAAGGTGAAGCCGACGATCAACAGCGAGGTGAGCGGCGTGCGGAAGAAGGAGCTGACGCACACGGCAAGGCCGCACCAGGCGCCGATGATCGGCACGGAGGCCAGCCAAAAGCGAATGCCCCAACTGACGACGTTGCCGGCGGAGGTATGCCCCTCGACGATCGCCACCACCCACGTCAGAAGGTGCATGGCGAAGGTGATCACGCCGATCGTCGCCCAGAGGCCGAAGAACTTCCCGAGATAGAAGGAGGTCCGTCGCGTTCTCACGGTCCAATAGCGGATTGAACGGTGCTGGATCTCTCCCGAAATGCCGTCGAACGACGCCAACCAAACCAACGCTGGCGCGAGCCAAACGCAGAGGTTGAACATCATCACCAACGAAAGCGGTGCGTCCCCGAGATACTTGCCCATGTCTGCGTCACGGAAGACGTCCGTAAAGACCTGGGCTTGAGCCTCTCTCACCGCCGCTGGATCCACGCCCTCCAACTTGCGCCGGAAGTAACGAACCAGCATCAGCGAGGTGGCCGTGCCGCCAATGAGCGAGAGCAGCAAAAGGATGATGCCCTTCACGCCTCGCAGGTTCTTTTTCACTTCACGGCCGACGATGAGGCCGATTTCACTTAGGGGAGTCACGATTGGCCGGAGTCTCGTCGGGCCTCGTTGGTTGGTCAAGCGCGCATCAACCGAAGCTCGATTTCTACAAGTTCAACTCTCGACGGCCTTTCGTATGGCCAATAGCGCACAGCGCGACCCCGCGAGAACGGCTTGTACCGAAGGTGATTGGGCGGTCCACGTTTGTGCGCGCTGTTCGGCCGCGGGCTCGAGGCTCACCTCGGCGAAGCCTGCGCGACGAGCGTAAAGCTCCGCTGCTTCGCTCGCCTCGGATGCGATCGCGAGCTTGGCCACGGTGCGTTCGATCTGCGCTTGGCCAGCCGCTCCAATCTCACTCACCAGGATTTGGCGCACGAAGCGTGTGCTCATTCGTACTCTCCGCAGGCCGGACCTGCATAGCGAGCTGCGTCTAACTCGCGGATCGAAGCGGCGCTGCCGCAAAGCTCGCAACCAACGCGCGTTCGGAAGCTGCGCGCGCGCAAGGTGTCGCTGCGCCCATCGAACGAGAAGAGGTTGGGCGTTGGGGTTTGACCGGCCAAGAGCTGCAGCGTCAGTTCGGCCGCGAGCGCTCCCGCGACGCCGCAAACGGGGCCGACGATCCCCGCCGTCGCGCAGTCGGGCGCTGGGCCGTCCGGCAGATCCTCGAACAGACAGCGGTAACACGGCCCGGAAGGTAGGCTCGCTAGCACGGTGGCGACCCAGCGCACCGAGGCCGCAGAAACCAGCGGACGCTGCGCGAGGAAGCAAGCGTCTGCGGCGAGGAAGCGGGTCGCGAAGTTGTCACTGGCGTCAACCACGAGGCTGGCCGAGCTGGCAAACCCGAGGGCGCTCTCCGGCAAGAAGCGCTCTTCCACCGCGTGGGTCTCGAGCTCCGGGGCGATCTCCCGGGCTCGGCGCGCGAGCGTAACCGCCTTGGGCGAACCGATATCCGCGTCGGCGAACAGCACTTGCCGATGCAGGTTCTCGAGCTCGACGCGGTCGTCGTCGACGATCACGAGCTCGAACTTCGACGTCTCCCCGGCGCGGACGGCTCGAGCCAGCGTCAACACGAACGGGTTGCCGATACCACCGGCTCCGATCAGCAGCACGCGCGGTAGCGAAGTCACCGAATCCGAATACACCATCGGTCCCAAAATGGGCCATCATTCGCCCCGATGGCGTTCTTCCAGACCCCCCCAACGCTCGGCAACCAATACCACGATGACCGCGTACTCAAGCAGGTGCTGAGGCGCCTGTTGAAGGGCGAAGCTCACGCGAAAGTCGAGGCTGAACTGAGCGCGATGGGCGAGCTCGCAGGCGGCGAGCTCTTCGCTTTGCAACAACGTGATCGGCTGAACGAGCCGGTGCTTACGCAGTGGGACGCGTGGGGCAATCGCATCGACACCATCGAGCTGACCGAGCTGTGGAAGCGATGTGCCGTGGTTGCGGCGGAGCACGGCTTGGTCGCCACCGCGTACGAGGGGGCGCTGGGGGGCCTCTCGCGCTTCAACCAATTTGCGCTGGCCTACTTGTTTGACGCCTCTAGCGATGTGTACACCTGTCCCTTGGCGATGACCGATGGTGCCGCCGCGACGCTCAAGCACCACGGCGGTATCGCTTATGAAAAGGCCTTTCCTCGTTTGACGAGCCGCGACCCGGCGCAGATGTGGACGAGCGGCCAATGGATGACCGAGCGCACCGGCGGCTCCGACGTCGGGCTCACGCAGACCGAGGCAAGGGCGCTCGGAGACGGCACGTACGGGTTGCACGGCACCAAGTGGTTTACCAGCGCGACCACCGCACAAATGGCGCTCACGCTCGCTCGGCCGGAGGGCAACCCAGAAGGTGGCAAAGGCCTCGCGCTGTTCTTTCTCGAGGTGCGCGATGCGAACGGACAACTCAACGGACTGAGCCTCAATCGGCTCAAGGACAAGCTCGGTACGCGCAAGGTGCCGACCGCCGAGCTGACGCTTGCCGGTGCGCGGGCCATGCCGGTGAAGGGCCTGACGGACGGCATCCGCAACATCACGCCGATGCTCAATGTCACGCGCACCTGGAACGCTGTGGGAGCGTTGGCAGGAATGCGACGCGGGATCGCCTTGGCTCGAGACTACGCCCGCAGGCGCTATCAGTTCGGCTCGCTGCTTGCGGATAAGCCGCTCCACACCGACACGCTGGCGGGCATGCAGGCCGAGTTCGAAGCGGCGTTCATGCTCACCTTCCGCACGGTCGAACTGCTCGGGAAGGTTGAGCACGGTGAAGCGACGCCCGCTGAAGCGACGATGTTGCGCTTGTTGACGCCGCTGATGAAGCTCGTGACTGGAAAGCAGGCCGTCGCCGTTACGAGCGAAGCGATCGAGTGTTTTGGTGGTGCCGGCTACGTGGAGGACACCGGCCTGCCGCGCCTCGTTCGAGATGCGCAAGTCCTCAGCATTTGGGAGGGCACGACCAACGTGCTCTCGCTCGATGCGCTGCGCGCCATCGCCCGAGAAGGAGCCTTGCCGCCGCTCCTCGAGGAGATCGAGAGCTGCGCAAACGAGGCTGTCGTGGAGCTCAAAGAGGAGGCTGCGGCAGCGAAAGCCGCCGCCGCCCACGCCGCCGCCTGGCTTCAGGAGACGATGGCCTCCGAGCCCAACGCTGTCGAGGCTGGGGCCCGACGTTTTGCCCTCACCCTTGGACGTGCGACCGAGCTTTCGCTGCTGGTCGCCCACGCTTCGTTCGCTCAGCGGGAACTCGGCGACGTGCGCAGTGTCTACGCCGCCAAACGTTTCTGTCGCAATGGTATCGATCTCATTCGTTCATCGGATGCGGGTATGCGCGCACTTGCGATGGACGAGTGACCGTCCTCTCGATGTACTGCAGTTCAAAACGAACGTACCGGAGCTTCCTCGACCCATGATCCAACGCTCATCGGCCTTGCTCGGCCTCGTGGCCATCGTCGCTTGTACCAACACCGAAATCGTCGCGCCACCGCGCGACCCGAAGCCCGTCGGCGTGGAGCCTCAGCCGGAGCCGGAGGTCGTGAAGAAAAATCCGTTCAAGCTCGAGGGCGAGCTCTTGGCCGAAGAGCAGCTCCCGGTGCTCAAGGGCCCAAAGCCGATCGTCGCCGAGGTCGCCCTGCCCAAAGCGCCGAAGGGCGTGCCGGCGGCGCCGGCGAGTTGCAAGGTGTTTACGGCGCGCGTTGCAAAGAAGCCGCTCACTCCTGTCGGCGGCGGGACGCAGACCTGCGCCGATCCTGCCGGGGCGCTCTCCGGCTTGGCCGTAGCACTCGAGATGACCTCGGGCGACGATCGGGACGCTGCGCTACTCGAGCTCGAGTCGTGCAAAGGTCTGGAGCCGGGGTTGGTGCGGGCCTTGCGCATCGAGCTTGCGCCGCCCGAGTGCGGTGATGTGCTCGCGGAGCCGCTGCTGAGCAAGAAGCCAACCGGGCTATCGGGGTCGATCGACCATGCGTTGGTGGGGCTCTCGCTCGCAGCACGGCTGCATCGCACGGCGGCGACGCCACCGGTGTTGGCTGCGCCCTTCAGCAAAAAGCGCGTAGAGCAGTTCATTCAGAAGGAGCTCTTTCCGTGGTTCAACGAGCAGGCGGTCGCTGTTGAAGAGCTTTCGAAGCAGGGCGCCGCCCTCTCTTCCTACGGTAAGGGCGTCGTCGCGTTGGCGGCCGGCTGGGCCGATCTGCGCATGGTGGATGTGCTGCGTGAGTCGCCCATCCCCGACGAATTTCGCGCCGACACCGAGAAGGGGGCCGTCTACTACGCCGCCCTCGATGATCGCTTGGAGCCGCGCAAGGCGCGCGGGCGTGATGCTGCGCTGGTTGGGATTCGCGAGATGGCCTACCAAGGCATCTTGGTAGACGAGCGCACCTCCCGTACGCGCTCGCTTTTGGCCAAGCTCTACGGTGGTCGGCGCGTGGATGGGCTCGATATTCTGTTGCGACCTGCGAGCTCACCTGGCGTTAGTAGTGAGCCTGCCGCGGTGCTGGCACGTAAGCTACCTACCTTCTATGCCGGGCTCCTGCTCGATCCTGCGAAGGCTATCGAACCGGCCGTCTTTACTGCGCTGACGACGCGGGGTGTACCGACGCCGATGCGGGCTGCGCTCAAGGAGGCCGAGGCTACGTTGGTCCCCGAGGTGCGTTCGGCTTACGGGCACTTCAAGCTCGCGATGGGCCTACGCTACTGGCGTTCGGTCGACTTCGATGTGGCCGTCGCGCTGTTCGACAAGCTGCCGGAAGACAAGCGCACGGCCGAGGATTGGCTAGGTCACGCCACCGCGCTCGGTTTGCGTCACGGGCCGACCGACGTGGCTGCGATCATGTTGCAGCTCGACGCAATTGGGCCGAAGTTTGGCGACGTGCGCGCGCTCGACTGGGTTCGCGATGAGAAGAAGGGCGTGCCAGCTGCGGGCCAGGCTGCCTTCAACGCGGCGGTCATTCGGCAGATCGCGACGCCGCGCGACGCCGACGGCGCCTATTGGACGGCGCTCGAGGAGCGCTACAAGGCGGCTGTGAGCCTGCTCGAAGAACCTGCGCGCAATGAGGCCTTTGAGCGGGCACGCGCTGCAGGCGCAACAGCCAAAGTGCTATCGAAGTAGCGCTGGGTCAGCGCGGCCGTCGGGCTCCTTCTGCTGGGAGGGAGCCCTTGCTGCCGTTACTCGGACGGAGCTTGCGTCTTGCGACCGACCGAGGCGATTTGGTCCCACGATTGGTTCTCGCCACCGCTCAAGATCGTCAACTGACGAAGACGCAGCACGCAGCGAGTTACCGTGGAGGAGTGCGAGAACATCACGCCTTCCGAAGGGCGCGGCTGCTCAAAGACGGCCTCGGTACCAGGGCGCGGAAACGGATGCGAAAGGAAGGTCTCGTTCTCGTTATTGTGTTGCCCGCCGAGCAGCCGCGCACCGAGCAGACCGTGGTCAAGGACCGGCTTCTGCGTGGCGATGTCGACAACTTCAATGCACTTGAAGTTGGTGTCGATCATGTAGACGCGATTCTGCGTCCACACTTCCAACATGGCCCACGTTCGGTCCACTGCGGGCGGCCGCCGTACCTCGTGAACTAGCTCCACCTCGACCGCCGGCAGGTTGCCAAAACGGTCATCACGCCGCGACATGGGGGAGGGCTCAGTCGGCTTAGTCATCGGACCTACGGTAGCACGCCGAGCGGGCGCCTCGCGACGTTCAACCGGGACTGCTGCGCAGCTGGGCCGGGCTCACGTCCATCAGCACCGGTCCAGCCGGCCTCAGCGTGACGCTCGGCTGTGGACGCGGCGCTTCGCCTGCGATTCGCGAGAGCGTCACCCGTTGCAGGATGCGCGCAAAGATGAGCACAGCCTCCATCATGGCGAAGGATTGCCCAATACAAAGTCGCGGGCCCATGCCGAAGGGGAAGTAGGCAGAGCGGAGCTCCTTGGGAACGCCGCCATCCACAAACCGCTCGGGATTGAAGCCCTCCGGGTTCGGAAAAAAGCTCGGGTGGCGGTGCGTGACGTAGGGCGAGGTGAAGACCAGACTGTCGCGGGGGATGGGGTACCCGGAGATCGAATCGTCGTTCACTGCGTGGCGGGTGATCATCCACGCGGGTGGATAGAGGCGCATCGTCTCCATGACGAACGCGCGCGTTCGAGTCAGCTTCTGCACTGAAGCTGCCGTGGGGGCTTCACCACCGAGCACGGCCTCCACCTCCGCGGTGACCTTCGCAAGCTCTCCGGGGTGCTGAGACGACAACAGCAGCGTCCAAGCCAATGCGTTCGCCGTGGTCTCGTGGCCAGCCAAGAAGATGGTCAGCACCTCGTCGCACAGTTGCTGGTCCGACATGCCTTGGCCGGTCTCCTCGTCGCGCGCCTCGAGCAACATGGTTAGCAAATCGTCGGGTCGACTCTGTTGCTTGCGACGCGTTTCGACTGTCGTGCGCACGATGCGACGGAGTTCGGCCATGGCCTCGCTGACGCGCCGGTTGTGCGGTGTCGGCAGGTGCCTCAGCATGTCTTGCACCGGCGAAAAGACCGCGCGCTGTACTTGCAACAGCAACAGGTTGAGCGCTTCGCCCACCGCGCGCGCCTCGCGCGTGAAGTCGGTCGAGAGCAAGGTGAGCCCAGCGATGCGCAAGGTGACGAACATCATCGCGGCGGCGACGTCTACAGGCTCAGTGCGCGACGGAGCGAGCCAACTATCGACGAGCTCGTCAGTGGCCTCGACCATCACGTTCGAGAAGCGAGCCACACGCTCGCGGGAGAAGCCCGGCTGCGCGATGCGCCGTTGTTGCAGCCAGAAGGCACCCTCCGACGTGAGCAGACCGTTGCCTAGGATCCGGCGCAACTTGTCGAAGCCCGGCGTCTGTTTGTCGTAGTTCTTCGCGTTGTCCACGAGCACGTGGCGCACAGCGTCGGGGTGGGCGACGAGGTGCGCGGTCGCCCAACCGAAGCGAAAGCGCACCACGTCACCGTGCTCACGGTGGGCCTTGGTGAAGAAGGCCAGCTGCCCGGCGCGCATCGCAGCCATATGGCCGCCAAACGTTGCGGGAGCCTCTGGAGACGGTGCTAGCGACGCTCTCGACCTCCACAGTGCTAGGAAGGTGTTGAGCGGGTAGGGCGTCTCCACTCTTGCTGCCTAGAAGCGCGCCTGTGCTGCGGTACCGAAGCCCAAGAAGTCCGGGCTAACGAAGGTACGCAAGGCGACGGTTCCCTGGTTGGGGTCTCGCTCAATGAAGGTGGCGTTGTTGTCGCGGATGTACTGAACCCAAACCAACGCGGAAAGGATGCTCGAGAGGTCCCACTTCAGGCTGGCGCGGGCCTGAATGATTGGTGTGGAGCCGGTGTTGACCGGGAGAATTGCGATGTTGCCCTGCTCGCGAATGACCACCGTGCGGCTGATCGGCGCTGAGGACAAATCCACTGAGGTGCTGGTGAAGGTAGCCGGCAGCTGCAGACCAAAGCCAAGGCCCGGGGTCAAATGGGCATCCTTGAAGTGGTAGTCCAGCGCGAGCGCCGCGAAGAACTCCGGCGACGATTCGGCCCCCTCGGGAATGGTCTCGAAGGGAATGAAGCTCGGCTGATTGCGCAGTACGTAGGGCAGGTCGCGGAAGATTCCGGTGAGGCTCGCTCGGAAGTAGTCCGCCTTGATTTGAGCGGCGAGCGCGCCAGCGAGCGCCGGCTGAATTGCGACCACACCCGTTCGATCGAAGTCCTTCAGGCGCTGGAAGAGAGCATCGCCCTCGAGGCTAACCTGCCACAGAACTTTGCCTTCAACGTAGGTCTCCGGCCTGAAGATCTGCTGCGGCTTGTTCGGATCGTTACGGTACAGCGAGAAATCGATCGATTGTCCGACGGGTTGCTCTTCGTGGTGGGCCACGAGTCGAGCCGATACGCCTCCGGTGTACACGCCTTGGCCCTCGACGTCAGGGAGGTCGAACTTGCCCTGCGTGAAGAAACCACCGCCGACATCGAAGTGGAAGTTGTCGGCAGGCTGAAAGCCGCCACCCGCAAGCAAGCCGACATTGGTCTGGCCAATGCGAATCTGCTCCACTTCGCTTGTTCCAGGCGTCAGCGTCTCCTCGACCTGAACGATCTGCGCGGTCTTGAAGCCGACGAAGACGTTGAACTTCGGATGCTCGAACGAGAACTTCGCGCCGGGTGAGCTGCCGACGATACGAGGAAAGATCGACTGGTTGATGTTCGCTGCCGTGCCGCCCCACGAGAGATCGTAGAGGTAGCCGAGTCGGAAGCGGTCGGTATCGATCGGCCAGAAGGTGAAGCTGAGCCCTTCGACCTTCCTCGGGTCGTCGTGTTTGGCCGTGTGATAGAACGCTCGGATGAACGAGCCCGCGTCGTAGAACGCCTGGTTCACGTTGCCGCTGTTGGACGATAGCGCCGCCAAGTCGAGGCGCATGATGAGCGAGGCCTCCGTGTCGAGGTCCTCGATGAAGCCCGGCATCTTCTTGTAAAGCGCGAGGTGCGTGAGATTCTCGCGACCTGCGAAACGCGAATTCAGGTTGTCGAAGAACAACCGATATTGCCTGCGCTCACCGACGCTGACGAGGGGTGAGAGTGGGAACGCCTGGCCCGTCTGCTTGAGCACATCGTCATCACCAAACACCCAGGTGAGGCGCGTGTCCATGAAGTCGCCCACGCGGGTGGGAGACTCTTTCTTCTCCTCTTTCTTGGGCTCGACGGGCTTGGTCGGCTCGGTAGCAGCGTCCTTCGGCGGGTCTTTGGGTGCGTCTTTGGGCGCATCGACCGGCGGGGGCGGCGCCGTAGGAGCGCGAAGTTTGGCTGCGCGCGTCTTTGCCTCATCCGAACGACTCGCGCCCGCCTGAGCAACTTGCTCGAACTCGCTCGCAGCGAGCGACGCGAAGCCTTGGCGTTCGTGGCAGTCCGCAAGGTTGAAGAGCAGCTCAAGCGGCTTGGGACCAGGGGCGTCCGCCGGCGCTTTGCTGGCAATGCCGTAGGCCTCCTCGAACAACAGACAGGCCTGCTGAAGGTCGTTCCGCCCAAGAGCGGCCTCAGCGTCCTTCCTGACCTCGTCCGCCGATTTTTCCTGGGCGTAGAGCGTCGTCGGGCAGAGCAGGAGGAGAACAGCGATGGTTGAGCGGAGCCGTGCCATGTCGTTTGCTTTCTTCACGATGAGCTTTGTGCGCGATGAGCTTTGTGCGCGTTCCTAGCTTGGACGCTTAGTTGGAGCCTTCGTCGTTGTCGTCTTCAGTTCGAAGGTCCACGCAGGCTTGCTTCGAAGTGCTCACTTCCTTCGAGCAGCCTTCCTCTTGGCAGACGAGGTCCGCTGTGCAGCGAGCGTCGATCGTCCAATTGAGATTTCCGCCGGAGAAGTTGCGCAAAGTGCCGGTCAAGCTGGTCAGCGTCGCACCTCGATTGGCCACCGGACTAAACTCAGGTGCGCCATCCGTCTGGACCTGGATGACGCTCATTCCACTCATGACCTGTTTGGCGACCTTGTAGTTGCCGCGCGCAACGAAGCTGGTCCACTCGGTGCACTCCGGGTCGTCGGAGCAAAGGTTGCCGCAGCTACCCTCAGCATCGCTCTCGAAATCGATTCGACCATCACCGTTGAAGTCACAGTTCGTGGCGTTCGCGCCGAACATCCCGCCGAGCGCCAAGCCTGGGCCCATTTTCCCTGAGACGTGGTAGCCCTCGATGCGAACCAGCCCGCTCTCGAGCGCCTCCATCGCGTTTGGGTCGATGATGGTTTCAGGGTCGAGTACGACCGGCGCCGGAACCCGGCACTTGTCCTCATCGCCTTTGACAAGGCCAATCGACTCGTAGCTCGGGAAGTTCATTTCAGTGAAGCCAAAGAACTCACTCACCGTTCCCGAAAGCAGCGTGAGCCGATCACACACACGCAGGTTGCGCGGCGTCGAGAAGCTGAAGGCGAACATGTGGTTGAAGCCAGCGTCTTGCCCCGAAAGATCGGTCGCGTAAAATCCGTCCTTGGCGATTCGCGTGACGATCACCTCGTGCTCGCCCGAGGTGTTGATCGTGATCGACTCGAATGCGTAGGGCGTGGTGCTTCCGGTCCCCTGAACGTCCTGGATCGACGGGAGTTCGTAGTAGATCGTCGGCGAGACACCCGCCGAATAGGTTCCCCCCGTCTCCGAGTTGTCGTCAGCGAACTGGCAGCCGGTGTCGTTCGGATAGTCCACCGCGACATCGTCGTCGGGGTCGTCGTTCTTTCCGTTCGCGCACGCTGGCGTTTCTCCTTCGGGCGCAGGCAAGTAGCCAAGGTCCTCCACCTCGATCCGCGTCGGACCGTAGCTGGCAGTCGCCAAGATGCGCGCTTTGCCCTTACCGCCGCGCAGCCGCAGGTTCCGGCCCTCAGAAGAATTGTCTTCGAGGTCAACCACCGAAACGACCGAGCCCGGCTCAATCTTCACGCGAACATAACCATCGAAGTCTTTGAGTTCGCCCGACCCGCCGACCGCTTCCACCTCGATCTCGAAGCTGTCGTCCCTCTCGCCCGTGTTTGGGTCGAGCGGGCTCTCCTTCGACGGCGGATCTGCGTCGTTCACCGAGATCAGTCGGACGCGAAAGGTCTGAAGGTCCTCCACCTCGCCAACTGTCTCGTAGCAGCTGCCGAGCACGAAGGAGCTTGCGAAGAGCCCAACGCGGGCGGCGCTACCGAGTCTGCGCTTGTTCATTTGCCCACCATTCGCAAACGGCCATCAGAGAAATTTCCGATGGTTCGATCGACGCACGCGAGGAACTTGCATTGCTCGCCAGCGGAAGCACACGGGTTGATGTCCAGCTCGCACTTCTCCGCGATGTCGGCGTTCGGTGCTGCGTCGCAGGTGGCGCGGTCGAAGGCCGCGATGTCGACTCGGCATTGCGCGAGCACGCATTTCCCCGCTGAGCCGCAGTTAGCGTCGGCGTTCGTTTCGCACAGCTCGCCTTCATTGACCGCGTTCTCGCAGGCACAGACGTAGGTTCCGTCTTCAACACCGCAGAGCGCCGGATCTTCGCCCTCTTTGCAGCCACAATCGGCGTCAACCGCGCATTCTCGCAGCTCCCCGTTGGAGCCCGAGCCGCAGGGTGAGCCACCACGAATGTAGTCAATCAGCGCGTCACGCTGCTGCACCCTCGTATCAAACTGGGTGGTGTTTCGTTGCAACACGCGGAAGCCTGAGCCACCGCCTGCCAAGTAGTTGGATGTCGCCAGCTCGTAGTAGCCAAAGTCGTCGATTGGTTGCCAGCAGATGTTGTTCTCGACGTCACACTGCCCGAAGACCTTGGCACCGCACTCGTCATCCGCGGTACAGGCGCGCGGGTTCTGGTTGGCGTCCAGCTCGGCGCCGATGAAAATGCCGGCGGCTATACCGTTGGTCTCGAAGCCGTCGCTGTTGATCGAGGTCTGGTCGCAGTCGATCACGATCCGTGCGCCTGCGATTTGCACCTGGGAGACGCAACCGCGGCCGGCGGAGCGACGTGCGACGAAGTCGAAGAGCTGCTGCACCTCGACCCCCGACAGCTGCATCTTGCTGATCGAGTTGTCGAACGGGAAGACGTTGTACATCTGCTCGACCGTGATCGGCCCGGGCACGAGGTCGGCGCGGATACCCGTTGTGTTGGTCAGCGAGAAGTCCGTCTGGATGCCAAGCCGCAGCCACATTGCGTTCGAAATCAGGTTGCCCAGCGCCGAATCCCCGCCCGAGGCGCTCGAGCGTCGTGAACCGTCGGGGGCGTAGCCCACCAGCAGTTCGAGGTTGGCGAGCGTATCGAGCTGCTGTGCGTAAGGCTCGAGCACGTTGATGAGCGTCGGGTCCTCAGGCACGCTGTCGTTGACGGCGAACAGGTTGAACGAACTCGAGAGAACCTCGAACCCGTTCACCGGATCGTAGCAATCGTCTTGTGCTTTGTTCGGGTCGCACGCCTCCGCTAGGTCTTCCGCGGCGTTGCTGAGGACGAGGTCGAGCCGGCCGACATACTTCGCAAACGCGCCGGAGTGCGCGAGCACAACCTCGCGCGGCTTGCAGTAGCGACGCTCCTTCTTTCCGCTCTCTGCGCCATCGACCTCGACATAGAAGCTCTGCGCCTCCTCGTCGAAGTTCTGAGAACAATCGAACACCTTCTTCGGCGGTTGGAGAACGATGTGATTGTGACCGCCGAGCACCACGTCGAGCCCGGTGGTGGTCGCAATCAGTTCCTCGTCATTCTCCAAGCCAAGGTGCGAGATGACGGTGACCACGTCCACGTAAGGCCGCAGCATATCGATGTAGGCTTGGGCGATCTGCGTCGTCCCGAGCGGCGTGATTCCCAACCTGTTGGGGCTATCGAAAATCGAGGTCAAGCTCGACAGGTTGGCCATGCCGATCACGGCGACGCGCAGACCGTCGGCGTCGAGCACGGTGTACGGTCTGAACAGGGTCCCCAGCGGCGAAGCCCCCGGCTGCGAGGCGTCTTCCATCTGGTAGTTGGCCGCCAGCGGAGGAAAGGTTGCCCACTTCTGCAGCTGGACGCCGAGGTTTCGCGCACCCGAGTCGAACTCGTGGTTGGCGATCAACATGGCGTCGATGCCCATGGTGGAGAGCGACTTGATCTCCGCTTCCCCGTTGAAGAAGTTGAACACCGGAGCGCCCTGGAAGCAGTCCCCGCCGTCGATGTGGAGCGATCGACCCGCGCGTGCTCGCTCCCGCCCGACGATGTGCGAGATCCTCGCGATTCCGCCCACGTTCGCGATCGCTCCGTTCTCTCCCAGACCCAGACCTGCGTCGACCTGGCCTACCTGGAAGTTGTAGGGAAAGAGCCGCGAATGGATGTCCGAGGTGTGAAGTAGGGTCAGGTGAACCTGACCTTGGAGCTGTGTCTTGGGCGGGGGTTCTTCACAACCACCCATGGTGGCGGCGGCGAACCCGGCGCCTCCAAACATTAGCGCAGCGCACGAAAGCGCCTGCGCTCGGAGTCGCCAATGAGCCATGGGCCAACGTTACTAGGTACGGTCTGCCCAGACCTCAAGCAAAAAGGTTGTGACGAAGACGAGTCCTCCCGCGACACTAGCGCATCCTCGGTTACGCCCTCTATCCTCGCGCCCAGAGGGTGCCTGTGGCCGACGACTATTTTTTTCGGAAGCTTCCCCGTGCGACCCAGGGGCGACTCGAGGAGCTGATTCGCGAGATCAAGCAGGCCTGGGGCAGCTCGCTCAGCAGCGTGATCCTATTTGGCAGCGTTGCACGCGGAGAGTGGGCGCAGGGGCGTAGCGATGTTGACGTAGTGCTGGTCGCCAAACAGCTTACGCCGAAGGAGCTTGCATCAGCGGCCGAAGCGATCGCCGTGGCGCAGGCTGCCATTCGGCTGGACGCCCTGTTGCTCGAAGAGGCGGAGATCCCACGCTCAGCGGACGTCTCGCCGCTCTTGTTCCGCGACATTTGCGAGCATCGCATCGTGATCGCCGGGGCCGACGTGTTTGCGTCTGTGGTCGTGCGCGAAGAGCACGTTGATTTGGCGATCGAGCAAGAACTACGGGATTCGTTGCGCGGCTTGCGGCGAGCTCTGATAGACGCTCGTGACGATGAGGCTCTGATCGCCCTGCGAGTCGAAGCCTACTTGCGTAAGATCCGAATCCCGCTGCGGGCCTTGTTGCGCGCCGAGGGCATAGAGGTTGGGCATGCACTTTCGCTGGTGGTGGCCAAGGCCGCGCGCAACTTCCGGCTCGACTCGACGGTGCTCGAACGTGCACGGGAGCGGCCGGTGCGAGCTTGTGAAGAGCTGCTCGAACTATGCTCCAGGGCGATCGCGCTCGCCGATAGTCGCAACGCAAAGAACTCGGCTGGCGCGGTGGAGTAGCTTTGGACACCTTCGGCATCGTCGTCGTCGCGGCGCTCTCCGCGTTGATTTGGGTGATCGCGACCCGCTGGCTCGTGGTGGTGGTGCTCTCGCTCCTTGAAGGCACGCCTGAGGAGAAGCGGGCTGGGTTCGTTGTCGGTCGCATGCCCGTGCGGGAGGACTTGCTCAAGGTAGCGATGGCCAGCGGCGGGGTTCAGCGCGGTGCGGAGCTCCTCGTCGCGCAGGCCCTCGCGGAGAAGTGGCTCCTGCGCGAGCGGCCTGCCCGCCAAGGTGAGCTTTTCTCGGTGTTCGAGCCGCGACCAGGGGCTCCGGCCTGGGCCAACGCGCTCAAGCTTGAGTTGGGCCATCGACCCGACCGCGCGAAGGTTTTACGGAGTGCGCTCCACGTGGTCGAGCGACAGCGCCCCGCGTTAACGTCGGAGTTGGTGCAGCTGTGTGTATTTCGCCCCGTGTGGCAGAAGGCGGTCGCCATCGCTTCGGTATGCTTTTCCGGCGCTCTATCGACGCTGGTCTTTGCTCGCTTGTTGGAGATGGCGGAGGGCGGGCGGTTGGAGGAGCTGTTTGTGTGGGGCGTAGCGCTCGTATTCACGCTGGCGATGCTTGGCGTAGCTTTGACGCTGCCAACGAGAACGGCGTTCGGTGAGCGCTACCTCGAATGGTTGCTGGGGGCGACCACCGCTGTCGCGGACCAGGCAGAAGAGGGCCGTCTCGACGACCCTCGGGATGTCGGGTTGGTGGTGGCAACTCGCGGCTTGCACGCCGTTCGTGGCAAGGCCTACTCCGCGCTGCTCGAGTAGCTAGGGCGGGGGAGCTGCGTCGCAGCTTGGGGGTCGGCCGCTCAAGGCTGCGCGAGCGGAGATCCTTACGACCACCGTGTTGCTCACCAGCCCCTCGTAGCCGCCGTCATTACGAATCCCGAACTCCTGACGATCGATCTCGAACTCGAGAGCGGCCCTCGCTTCGCAGCCGTCCACCTCGAGCGAGAGCGGCATCGAGATCCGGCGCGTCTTTCCATGCAAACTTAGGTCACCAAACAACGTGAACGCTGACTCGTCGCATGGTGGGGCCGCGCACTCGGCTTTGGCCAGCGATACCGAATTGAAGGTACCTTGCGGGAACTGCGTCGCGTGCAGGAAGTCATCGCGAGCGATGTCGGCAACCAGCTGCCAAGAAGCCTGAGCGCTCGTGATGTCAACCTGTGCCGAGAAAGAGCTCGCCTTGAGGGACTTACGGTCGAGCTTGAGCACTCCCACCGAGCGCGGAAACGAGACTGTGTACGCGGCTCCAGCGCTGACGTCGGTTTCCACGCTAAGCGCAGGCGACTGTAGCTCGTACGTCTCGACTTCATTCGAGGGTGTGAAGGCTGCGGGCGCCTCAACGTCGAGTTGTGCGCGGACCGCACCAGCGCAGCCGATTGTCAGCATCGAGGCTAAAGCGACGGCGCCCCGTTTGCGGAGCAGAGCTAAGCGCGAGCTCGTCACGCGTCCTCGACCGGATCGTCGTCTCCCGTGAGAAGGTCATGCAGCCTCGGCTCGAAGGCGCGGCGCACGACGGCCTCGACTTCGGCAGCGGTGGAAAGCTCGAATGCGGCCTGTGCGACGTTGCGTGCTTCCTCCAGGTCCACGCGACGAAAGGTCTCGCGAATCTCAGCGATCGCGCCGACCTCCATCGAGAACTCTCGGACGCCGAGCCCGAGTAGAAGGCAGGCAGACAGCGGATCCCCAGCCATCGCACCGCACACGCTCACGGGACAATGATGTCGCTTGCCCGCTTCGACGATGGTGTGGATCAAGCGCGAGATCGATGGATCAAAGGGAGAGGCGAGGTAGGCCAGGTTGCGGCTCGCTCGATCCACCGCCAGCGTGTACTGAATGAGATCGTTGGTTCCGATGCTCATGAAGGCGGCCTCGCGAGCAAAGTGGTCAGCGAGAATTGCCGCCGAAGGAACCTCGATCATCACTCCGAGCGGGGGCTCGCCGGGCACGTTGATGCCCTCGGCGCGCACCTGGTTCAGCGCGCTCAGCATCATGTGCTTGGCCCAACGGAACTCAGCTAGCGACGAGACCATCGGCACCATGATGCGCACGTCCCCGTTGGCACTTGAGCGAACCATCGCCCGCAGGTGCTCCAGGTAAACCTCGGGCCGCGCCTCAGCGAGGCGAATCGCCCGCAAGCCAAGCATCGGGTTGAGCTCCACCGGCAGCTTGAACGTGGAGGCGAATTTGTCTCCTCCAATATCGAAGGTTCGCAGCACCACGGGCGCGCCGTGCACCATCTCGATCACCGATGCGAAGGCATGAAGTTGTTCCTCTTCGGTAGGCGGATGCGCGCGGTCGATGAAGAGGTACTCGGTCCGATAGAGGCCAACCCCGAGCGCGCCCTCATCGTGAGCTTCCTTCGCCTCTTCGGGGACCTCGACGTTGGCACGCAGTACGAGCTCGACCCCGCAGCGTGTGCGCGAGGTGGAGTCTCGGGTGGTTGCGAGATCTCGACTCCGGGCGCGCGCTTTCTCGGCGCGCAGCTGAGCCTCTCGCAGCTCTTCCGGCGAAGGATCGATCACGATGATGCCGCGCAGACCGTCGACGATCACGCGATCGCCATGGGAAACGGTGCGGGTTACGTCAGTGACGCCGACCACCGCGGGGATCTTCAGTGCGCGGGCGGTGATGCTGGTGTGGCTGGTTCGGCTGCCGCGCTCGGTCACGAAGGCGACCACTGAGTTGGAGACGAAGCCGGCGGTGTCGGCAGGCGACAGATCGCGCGCGACGAGCACCGACTGCTCGAGCTCGTCGCTACCATGCTTCGCGGCTGCTAGTTGCTCACGGTCACGACCGAAAGCGCGCAACAAGTGCTCCCCAACGAACTCGATGTCGCGGCTGCGCTCGCGCAGATACGGGTCTGTGGCGCGACCCATTTGTTGGGCCAGCTCTTCGATCGCTTGGGTCACCGACCACTCAGCCGCGTGCTTTTCGACCTCAATCCAGCGGTTGACCGAGCTCTTGAGCAAGGGGTCATCCACCATCAACGCGTAGGCTTCGAGAACAGCGTGGGCATGGGGCTTGTCGTCGAGCCCGGACACGATCGCGCGCAGCTCTTCCTTCGCGCGCAGGGTCGCAGCTTCGTAGCGCGCAAGTTCTGCGGGGATTTCTGACGGGTCGAGTTTGCGTCGATTGACCTTCCCCAACGGGTTGCCAATCACGACGGCTCTGCCGATCGCGATACCGGGGGAACCGCAGATTCCCTGGAGTACGCTGCTCACTCCGGTTCACCGAAGCGGTTGCGGATGAGCTCGCCAATCGCGTGAACACAGCTCTGGGCTTCAGTCCCCCGTGCCACCACCCGTACGACGGTGCCTTTGGCTCCGCACAGCAGCAAGACCCCCATCACGCTCTTGGCGTTCACCTCCTCGGAGGCGTCTGAACTGACGAGAACTTCGCACGGAAATCTGCCTGCCATTTGCACGAGCTTGGTCGCTGCTCTGGCATGCAGACCTCGTTCGTTGACAATCTCGAAGGCAGCTTCCGCATGCTCGGTTTGCCCCGCTCCCCCTGATCCAGTCATGGCGTTCCCCCCGGTTCGCTGACGTTGACTCTCGGAAACTCACCGGAGAGACGAGCCTTCTTGGTCGCGTCTCGGTGGGAAATGAAGAAGGGGCCTTCATGCGTGAGTGAAAGCCTCCTGTGCAGTTCCAACACCGACGCGACGGAGCGGTGTTGCCCGCCAGTGCAGCCGATCGCCACCGTCAAGTAGCTCTTCCCCTCGGCCTGGTAGCGCGGCAAAAGAAAGCCGACCAGTTGGGTTAGGTGCGCCATGAACGGGTCAAACCCTTCATCCTGCGCCACATAAGCGGCGACGTCCGGGTCTTGGCCCGTTAGGTCACGCAGCTCAGGTACGAAGAAAGGGTTCTTGAGAAAGCGGACGTCGAACACCAAGTCGGCGTCCGCGGGCACCCCGAGTTTGAAGCCAAAGCTCATCAGCCGCGTGCTCATGCGAGCTGGCTCGACCGAGGTCAGCGTAATGACGCGTCGCTTGAGCTCGTGCACGTTCAACTTGCTCGTGTCGATCACTACGTCGGCGAGCGAGCGCAGGCTCGACATCCGCAGCCGTTCCAGTTCGATCCCCTCCAATACGCTGGACAGGTGCGGCGCATGCGCGCGATGCGCCTCCGCCTCGATCGGGTGGGGTCTGCGGGTCTCACTGAATCGCCGCACGAGCATCTCGTCCGATGCGTCGAGGAACAACACACGCACGTCGCGCAGACCGTCGCGCGCGAGGGCCTTGATGGCGAAGGACGCGCCGTCGAGGAAGCTGCGTACGGTGCTGGAGAGCCCTAACGCGATCTCGGTAACCCCAGCCTGTTCACACGCGACAATCGCGTTCTCGGTGGTAGCCGGTGGGAGATTCTCGATGGCGTGATAGCCACGGTCCTCCAGCGCTTCGATGGCCGTCGTCTTGCCTGCGCCAGAGAGCCCGGTGACCACCACCACTTTCGTGTTTGGATTCATCGCCGGTCCTTTGGGGGGATGCTCGAGATACCGGGAGGGGGTGCCGAGGATTCATCCGCCCGCGGAGCTCGGATGGAGGGCGTCGCAAACTGGCTCTCTCGAGAACGCGCGATCGAACGTGGATCCGAACGATGGGCGGGCGTGAAGGTATGGCCAGGCACGTTGGGGGCCCCGGCGCGGCGCGACGAGGCTTGATCGGCCAATTGTGCCTCGATCGCTCCAAACAATTCGCGCGCCGCGTGATGGCCAGCGTTCTTGAGCAACTCGTTGCGCGCCGCGACCTCGAGGATGGAGGCCATGTCGCGTCCGGGCCGCACCGGGATGGCCAACTCCGGAATCGAAACGTCCAAGATGGTGTGGAAACGATCTTCGACGCCCATCCTGTCGATCTCGACGCCCGCAGCGTCTTCGTCCACGAGGCGGACCACCACGTCAATCCGTTTGCGCTCGCGGATCGCCGTCACACCGAAAAGATCCTTGATGTTGAGGATGCCGAGCCCGCGCACCTCGAGGTGATGACGAAGCAGCTTTGCCGGCGCTCCGAACACCATTCCAGGCGGTCGGTAGTCACACTCGACCACGTCGTCTGCCACGAGCCGATGACCGCGCATGACCAAGTCCAAGGCACATTCGCTTTTGCCGACCCCGCTCGAGCCCATCAAGAAGAGCCCTACGCCGAATACGTCGATGAGCACGCCGTGCATTCGTTTGCGTGGAGCCAGCCGCTCGTCCAACAAAGCATGCAACGAGGTAATGGTCAGACTCGACCGCTCGGCCGCATGAAGGAGCGGTGTGCCTGAAGCGTCAGCCGCCGCGGAGATCTCCTTGACGTAGCGGCCCCGGTCGCCCGTTAGCACTACGCAACTCAGGCCGAGTCCAAAGAAGCCAGCCAGCGCTCGTTGCCGTTCATCGTCTGCCAAGGCGTCGATGAACGATTGCTCCGTCTGGCCTAGAATCTGAATCCGCGTGGCGACGATGCCGTGGAAATGCCCCGCCAATGCCAGGCCCGACTTCTGGATTCGTGTATGAGCAATGGGCCGGTCTATCCCGCTCGCTCCTGCGATGAGGGACAGGTGCAGCTCCAGCGACTCATCCAAGAGCGCGCGCACCGACATGGGCGTCTTGCGATCCGTTGCCGAGGACGCAGCCAACGGCGGCTTGGTCTCCTCTCCACTGGGCCAATCGAGAGCAGAAAGACCTCGTTCAGGCGGCCCCGCCTGCCTCGAACTAGACGGGGCCGCACGTGACGGAGGGTCGTCGTCAGCGTTCACTGCGGGCGACTCTCTTCACCGACGATCAACGCAAAGGCACTGTCACCGTCTTTTGCGTCGACGAGCCGCTTGCGGAACGTTTCATCCCGCAGAAGCCGGGAGACACGAGCGAGCGTCTTTAGGTGCTGCCCAACCTCGCGTCGCGGGCTTATGACCGCGAAAAATATATTGACCGGCAAGCCGTCGATCGCATCAAAGCCCACTGCGTCGCGACAGAGCAGCACGGCCCCACGGATATGCGTCAGCTCGGCGAACTCGCCGAAGGCGTGCGGGATCGCCACGCCCCCTCCGACGCCAGTCGAGAGTTGCTCCTCCCGTTTGAGCAACAAGCTCTCGACCTCAACCGCGTTGAGCGACGATTGGCCGGGTTGCGTCACGATACCGTCGCATAGGAGTTCGGCGAGCAGTCGCAAAGCGTCTTGCTTCGTGCGAACAGTGCGCGCTTGGGGGCCCGAGATTGCGACACGGGCAGGGGTAAGGATATCGACGACCTGCATCGGACGGCTCGCAGGAGACCCTAGCATGACGATAGAGCGCGACGCACAAAGAACAACGCCCCGCGGCCCTTGCTTTGGAAGGTCCCCGCGGAGCGTTGCACTGTAAGTCTGGAGCGGGCGAGGCTTTAGCCGCGGGTACCGCGCTGTGACTCTCGTTCCACCTCGATTGCGAACTCGCCTGCGCTCATCCCGCCGTGCTTCTTGGCGACCGAAGCCCCTTTGGCGGCTTGAATCTGCCGCTCGAGCTTGTCGATCACCATGTCGAGCGACGCGTACATATCCGTCCGGCGCTCGTTGGCGTGAAAGGTATTGCTACCAGATTGAATTCGAACGTCTGCAACGTGATCCAGTCCTTCTACGGCTAAGGTCACATGAGCTGTCATCGCTTGTCTCAGGAACTTCTGCAGTTTGGAGACCTTGTCATGAGCGTGGGTTTTCATCGCTTCCGTTCCTTCCATTTGTCGGAACGTGATCGAGATGTTCATTCGAATCCTCCTCAAACTGCGCGCGACCCGGTGGGCAATCCGAGGGACGCTCGCTTTCTTGATCGTACAAGTCCAAGAGGTGAACGGAAGGTAACATTCCCGCTTCAACCAATAATTTTCGATCGTGAGGGCCGAGGCACGCTTATTTGAGGTCAGCTGGCCTACTCCCTCGACGAGCGCCCGTGCGCAGCGGTAGCATTCGCCCGCGACCGAATACGCAGGCTTGCGTCGAGCAAGTTACGCCGTGCGGACTGGTACGATGAAGCACGCTCCCCGTTGAAGAGCGCATGATTGGGTCAGTCGCTCGGGTCTTCTTGTGCGGCCTGCGGCCGAGGCCGAGCGTCGGCGCCGATCTTCAAGCGCGCAAATATGGCTTCTGCGCGCTGGGCCATCCGCTTCTGTTCAAGCTGCACTTGCGGGTCCCCAGCGTCAGGTTGGCCTGCGAGAAAGCGGGCGAACGCCGCCGAGGACTTGGCTAACTCGAGCTCGTTGCCCGTTTGCTCGAAGATGGACATGCTGCGCGCGTAATACTCGCGAGCGCTCTTGGTGTGGGAGGCGCCCCAGCCGCCTGCAGCGGTGATTTCTCCGAGGGTTCGCAAGGCGATTCCCAACTGCACTTTGCTGCGCACGGTGGCGAACAGATCGACGCATCGGCTGATGCAATCGCGGGCTCGCGTGAGTTCTCCACGCGCCAGGTAGGCTTCCCCCATCGCGCGCAGCGCGTCGGCCAGACCCAGTTTGTCACCCAGCTCATCCAGCTGTTCTTCGGCCATCGACAGCACGTTGATCGCGCGGTCGGTCTGCCCGCTCTTGTGCAACGCATCCCCGACGTTGACCAGAACCAGCGCGATGCGGTTGCGATCGCCGATCTGCTTCGCGACGTCGAGCGCCTCTTCGAACGTTCGCAACGCGTGTTGATAGTCCCCGCGTTCTTCGGCGACGACGCCGAGGTTGTTGAGCGTTTGCACCACGCCCGGTAGGTCGCCGATCTCCCTGCGAATCGTCAGCGCGTTGTCGAATGACTCTGCGGCCTGCCCGAAATCCCCTGTCTCCTGCAGGACGATCCCAAGGTTGTTGAAGCTGAGCGCGATGCTGCGCCGGTCCCCTAGTCGCCGGCGACGCGCGAGGCCGTCGCGAAGCAACTCCAGCGCGTGCGGATAGTCCCCCTTGAGCCACGCAAGTTTGCCGAGGTCATCGGTGCTCGAAGCCACGCCGCGATCGTCGGCGGCCGCTTGGAACAAAGCCATTGCGGCCTCGAGATGCCGTCCCGACTCTTCGAGCGCTCCGCCATCCCGGTGAAGCCGGCCGATGCGGTTGTGCGCAGCTCCTCCCTTGGACTTGATGTCGAGTTGATACGCGAGCGAGAGCATCTCGCGGAACGTGGACAGCGCGTCGTCGATGCGGCCGGTCAGCAGCAACACGTCGCCGTAGTTGTGAAGCGCGTCGATGCGTCTACCGACGTGGCTGTCGCCCACGAGCACCAACCCCTTTTGGTAGTGCTCGCAGGCCGTTTGTGCGGCGTACGCGGCGCGCGAGGCATCCCCGGCGTCGAGGTAGGCGAGCCCGGCCCCGACAGAATCTCCGGCACGTTCGCGGTGTTCGGCGAGCAACAGCTTGGCTTCTTCGGTCGTGCGTGTGAGCCCCTGTTGCTCCAGCCAATTGGCGAAAATCCCGTGGTGACGCTTCTGCGTCGAGGGATTGATCTGCGAGCGGATCGCCTCGCGCTCCTTGTTGTGTTTGAACACGTACTCGTCGGAACTCGGCAGCGAGGAGTCGGGGACTCGCAATACGAAATCACGCTTCTCGAGATCCGCGAGGGTGTCCGCCAGCGCTTTGGGCTCGCCGTCCCCAGATACAGCCCAAAGGTCGGGCGCCTCTGCTCCGGCCCGTAGCATTGGCACGAGCGCAGCCGGCCAAAACACGCTGCCCACAGTCGCCGCCAGCTGGAGCACCCGCCGCTCCGCCGCTGACAGCGAGCTGATGCGCGACTGGATCGCCCCTTCGACGGTGAGCGGCGGAGCCGCTCGATCGAGGCGGTCGAGATGGACGCGCCAGCGAGGGGAGGTGCTCAGCGGTTCCTCCTCTTCCAGAACTCCGCGGTCATGGAAGAGGCGAACCATCTGCTCGATCAGGCTGGGATTGCCGCCAGAGAAGGTAAGCGCGGTATCCACGAGCAACCCAGGGACAGTGCCGTTCTCGGTAGCGCACGGGGCGAGCAACGCCGTGGCTAACTCACGTGCCACGCGCTCCTCGAGCGGCGGAACTTCAATCAGGGTGTGCCTTTCCTCTCCGGCGCGTGCCCAATCTTCTGCGGTGCCAATCAGGTCGGGCCTTGCAGCGCAGATGAGCAGGATTGGACCGGTTAGGTACTCCAGCAGGTAACGAAGCAGATCCAAGGAATCAGCGTGAGCTGCGTGAAGATCGTCAAACACCAAGCACAGCGGGCTGTGGGCTGCGTCCGCCTCGATGAACGACTTGACCACCGCGCTACGCAGCTGCCTGCCCTGGCGCGGATCGTCGGCGATCGCGCGGGTCAGCGGGCTCTCCTCGAACGGGACCTCGAGGAATTGACCCAAGAAATAGACCACATCTCCGACCTTGCGGTCCCCGACGACCTTTGACACTTGATCACGAACCGCGGCCTTCAGCGTTTCGGGATCCATGCCCTCGATCAGACCGAAGCGCATGCGCAGCAGTCGGGCGAAGATGCCGTAGGAGGAATCTGTGTCACGCGCAGTTCCGCGATAGATCCTAGGTAGCAGCAGGCTGCCCGAGCGGTGCTTCATCACGAACTCGTGGATCAGGCGACTCTTGCCCAAGCCCGCCGCTGAGACGAGCGTCACTACGCGCGTCTTCTTCTCTGCCTCCACCTCACGGAGCGCCTGGTCGAGCTGAGCCATTTCGCTCTCGCGGCCCATGAAGGGTGTGCGCGAGGCGCTTACGAGTCCGAACGGTAGATTCTCTTTCACCATGCTGCTTCGAGGTCCCCCGGGGCGAGGCGTGGATCTAGTCGAGCACCCCGCACGGTGGAAGTGGGTTCACCGCGAACTCTGGTAGAGTCTTTCGAAGGAGCGGACCAGCAGTGGAGTCTTTCGACGCGGCAGACCTGCGTTTGCGGGTTCGAGGAGCCTTTTCTGGGGCGGAATTGCGCCGTCTGCTCGAGGCCTGGGGGGCCAAGGCTGAAGAACTCGGCGGCTCGCAAACCGAGCTCGCCCACCAAGTCGTGAAGCTGGGTTGCAAGGTCCATGGGCTGAGCGAGCTGCTGCGTAAACTTTCGAACGAAAAGCCTTTGGTCGAGTGGCCGGAGGTGCCGAATGACGATGAACGCTGGGCTGGCCCGATGTCGCTCAACGTTGAAGCTCCGCCAGCGTCGCTGGCGGTACCCACGGAAGCAGGGGAGGCGCTCGAGCCCACCTTGGGCGTTCCGCTCGAGTCCCCTCCCAATGACGAAGCGGCCCCCAGCGCTCAGCCGCCAGCCGCAACTCCCGCTCCACCCGTCGTCGAGCCTGCCCCGCCGTCCCTTCGGCAGCCGGCTCCATACGCGTTTGAACCATCCCCGCCGGTTTCAGCCGGCCCACCTTGGAAGCTGCTGGCGATCTTGGGAGGTGTCATTGGCTTGGTCGGCGTCGCGTTCGCGGTGGGAACGCTGGTCGCGAGCAGTCGAGACAAGCAGGCAACCACGGCCGTTGAGCAGACCCCGGCGCGCCCACGCGGAAAGACCGCCGCAGGAAGGGCCGCTTCGCTGCTCGAGGGCGCGCTGACGGCGCTCGGCAATCTGTGCGAGGTCGAGGTGGAGGGCGCGCCCACCGTAGAAGTGCTCGAACTCTCGCTCGAGGCCTGCGGGCGGGATGAGGTGGACAAGCTGCGCCGGCAACAGGAGCGCCAGATGCTCGAGAGCCGTCAGGACGACCGCGACCGTCCGGACCCGTCGGTGCCGAGCGCACGGCCTCTACCGCCGCGCCCAGGTTTTGCTCCGCCCGCGCCGGGGCGCACGACGAACCCGAGCGCTCCCAAGGCCGGCTGCCGAGGTGCGTGCAACAGTTCGCGGGGGGAATGCCAAACGTCGTGCGGGCGCGAACCGAGCGACGCATCGCGCTATGCGCCGTACCAGGCCTGCATCTCGCATTGTGTGGCCGAAGAGTCGCGCTGCAGGCTCGCCTGCCGGTAGACGGCGAGCTTGGGGATCGAGTACGACGGCCCTATGGATAAAGTCGTCGAGAGCGCCATCGCCGCAGTGCGCGACATCCCCGATGGCGCGACCATCATGGCAGGTGGTTTTGGCCTGTGCGGCATTCCCGAAAATCTGATCGCAGCTCTTCGCGAGCTCGGCACCAAGGATCTCACGTTCATCTCCAACAACTGCGGTGTGGACGATTTTGGTCTGGGCATCCTGCTCGCGAATCGTCAGATCAAAAAGATGATCTCCTCCTACGTAGGAGAGAACAAAGAGTTTGAGCGCCAATATCTAAGCGGTGAACTCGAGGTGGAGCTAACGCCCCAGGGCACGCTCGCTGAACGCATTCGCGCGGGCGGCGCAGGCATTCCAGCGTTCTATACGCCGACGGGCGCCCACACGGCGGTGAGCGATGGCGGCATGCCCGTGCTCTACGCCAAGGACGGCACCGTCGCGAAGCTCTCCGAAAAGAAGGAGATCCGCACCTTCGACGGCAAAGACTATGTGCTCGAGCCGGCCATCAAAGCGGACTTCGCCCTCGTGAAAGCATGGAAGGGCGATCGCTATGGCAACCTCGTTTACCGAAACACTGCGATGAACTTCAACCCGATGATGGCGATGGCCGCCACCATCACCATCGCCGAGGTGGAGGAGATCGTGCCGATCGGCACGTTGGACCCCAACCATATCCACACGCCGTCGGTGTTCGTGAAGCGAATCTTGCAGGGCAAGAGCTACGAAAAGCGGATCGAACGTCGCACGCTTCGCCGCGCAGCCCCGTCCACCTGAAGCGCTGTCCACCAAAAGGAAACGAAGATGGCTCTCACACGAGATGAAATTGCAAAGCGAGCCGCCCTCGAGTTGAAGGACGGCTTCTACGTAAACCTCGGCATCGGTATGCCCACGCTTGTGGCCAACTACATCCCTGCGGGGGTGGAGGTCGTGCTCCAAAGTGAAAACGGCCTGCTGGGTATCGGACCCTACCCGGACGAGGCCTCGCTCGACCCGGATCTAATCAACGCCGGCAAAGAGACGGTAACGATTCTGCCCGGTTCAGCGATCTTCTCCAGCGCTGAGAGCTTCGCGCAGATCCGCGGCGGCCATATCGATTTGGCGATTCTCGGGGCGATGGAAGTCTCCGAGAAGGGGGACCTCGCGAACTGGATGATCCCCGGAAAGATGGTGAAGGGGATGGGCGGAGCGATGGACCTGGTCGCTCGAGCAAAGCGCGTCGTGGTGATCATGGACCACGCAGCAAAGGGCGGTGCGCCGAAGATCCTCCGTCAGTGCGGGTTGCCCCTCACCGGGCGCGGTGTGGTCCATCGGATCATCACGGACCTAGCGGTGGTGGACGTTACCGCTGACGGCCTCGTGCTGCGTGAACTCGCTCCCGGGGTTTCGGCTCGGGAGGTGCAAGAGCGAACTGAACCCACCTTGCTGGTGCCACCGGATATCTCCGTGATGGCGCTCGCGGCCCAATAAGCGAAAGACCAGAACGATGTCTTGGCCCGAAAAGACGAGTCCCACGCTCGATGCCAGTGAAAAGCGCACGCTGGGAGAGGGCATCTTCCGCAAGTGCGACGGTTGTGGAGCAACAGTCCCAAGCGCAGACCTGGCGGCCAATTACGAGGTATGTCCCGCCTGCGGGCACCACCATCTGCTTGGTCTGAGCGGCTGGATTCGGCTGTTGCTGGACGAGGGCAAGCTCGAGGCTTGGGACGCCGATCTGATCCCTTCCGATCCGTTGTCCTTCAGTGACGGCAAGCCCTACGCCGAGCGTGTTGTGGCGGCCACCAAGCGAGCCAAAACCAAAGAGAGCATCGTCACCGGGGCAGCGATGATCGAGCAGCGTCCGATCGCGTTCGGCTGCTTCAACTTTCAGTTCATGGGCGGCAGCATGGGCTCCGTATGTGGAGAGAAGATCGCCCGGATGTTCGAGCGTGCCCGCGAGCAGAAGTTGCCGGTTGTTCTGCTCACGGCTTCGGGAGGCGCTCGGATGCAGGAGGGCATCCTCTCACTGATGCAGATGGCCAAAGCCGTCTCAGCGCTGGAACGCTTCCGGGACGCGGGCATGCCGTTCATCTCGGTGTTGTTGCACCCAACGACGGGCGGCGTTGCGGCCAGCTTCGCCTTCCTGGGTGACGTGAACATCGCCGAACCCAAGGCTTTGATCGGCTTTGCAGGGCCGCGCGTCATCGAGAACACGCTACGACAAAGCTTGCCCCGCGGTTTTCAACGCACCGAGTTCTTGATCGATCATGGCATGATCGACGTCAACGTTTCGCGGCTGGAGATGCGTGCTCAGCTGGCGATGGTGCTGTCTCACTTAGCGCCGCAGAGCTGACCCTTCGGGGCAGCTCCGCGCTTCGCGCTCCGGCTGTGCTAGTTCAGTTCGGTGCGTGCGGCCGCGAGGACTTCTTCAGCCATCGTCTTGATCGCTGCCTCGTTCTCACCCTCGATCATGACGCGCAACTTCGACTCGGTGCCGCTCCAGCGGACGAGCACGCGGCCGTTATCTCCTAGCTCGGCTTCCAATTTCTTGATCACCGCCTGGGTGGCCGGCAGAGACTCCAGCGGGGCGCGCTTGGCGAACTTCTCATTCAGGAGCACCTGGGGAACTCGCTCCAACGCACCCGCCGCGAGCTCAGAGAGAGGCCGGTTGTCCTCCACACAAAGCCGCGCAACTTGCAAAGCTGCGACGATGCCGTCTCCGGTGGTGGCGTGGTCGAGGAAGATGAGGTGGCCCGATTGCTCGCCGCCAAAGGAGTAGCCGCCGCGGCGCATCTCCTCGACCACGTAGCGATCTCCCACCGCAGTTCGAACCAATTGGCCACCGCGCTTCTTCATCGCGCGTTCGAGCCCGAGGTTGCTCATCACGGTGGTTACCAGCGTCTTCTTCGGAAGGCGCCCATCTCGAAGCAGCCGAATGGCCGCCAAGGCCATGATGGTGTCGCCGTCAACGATTGCCCCGCGCTCGTCAGCGACGATCACGCGATCGGCATCGCCGTCCAGCGCGATACCGAAGTTGGCGCCGTGCTGAACGACCATCTTCGCCATGTGCTCGGGGTGGAGAGCACCGGCGTCTTTGTTGATGTTGGTGCCGTCGGGGCTTACGCCCATTGCGATGACCTCAGCGCCGAGCTCCTCGAATACGAGCGGGGCGACGCGGTACGCAGCGCCGTGACCAGCGTCCACCACGATCTTGACGCCGTCGAGCGTTAGGTGCGCCGGGAAGGTGTTCTTCGCGAACACGACATAACGCCCGCGAGCATCCTCTACACGAAACGCGTCGCCGATCTTGTCGCCAGTCACGCTGACGTTGTCGAGCTCAGTGCCTGCGACGAGCTCTTCGATCGCCGCTTCCTCGGCGTCAGGCAGCTTGAAGCCGTCGAATCCGAACAGCTTGATGCCGTTGTCCTCGAATGGATTGTGGCTCGCGCTGATCACCACGCCAGCGTCGGCTCGCATGCTTTGCGCCAACTGCGCGATGGCCGGGGTCGGAATGGGGCCGGTCAACATCACGTGGCCGCCCATGGCACAGATGCCCGAAGCGATCGCTGTCTCGAGCAAATAGCCGGAGAGCCGCGTGTCTTTGCCGATCAAGACGCGGGCCGCACGACTCTTTCCGCGGCCGGCGACGTAAGCGATGGCGCGTCCGAGTCGCAAAGCGAATTCGGGCGTCATCGGGTGAACGTTAGCCATCCCTCGGATGCCGTCGGTACCGAAGACGCTGCGGGCGTTGGTCGTACTCATGGTGCTTTTCTACTCCCGGAAGTTGACGAAAGAAAGTTCGAGATCGAACTCGCGCGCTCGAATCGAAGCGATCGCCGTTTGCAAGTCATCTCGCTTTTTGCCCGTGACGCGCACTTGGTCCTCGATGATCGAAGCCTGCACTTTGAGCTTCTCGTCCTTGATCCACTTCACCAGTTGTTTGGCGTGATCGCTATCGATCCCCTCTTTGATGGTGACGGAGATCTTGGCGCCGCCCTTTCCGGTGGGCTCGATCTTGCCGACGTCGAGATGTTTGAGGCTGACCTTGCGCTTGATCAGCTTCTCTTTGAGCACCTCGAGGATGGCTTTGACGCGGTCATCGGCGCTAGCTCGCAGGTTGATGGTCTCCTTGTTGTGCTCGATCTCGGCGCCTGTTCCTTTGAAGTCGAAGCGCGTGCTGATCTCTTTTTCGGCCTGCGTAACGGCGTTGGCGACCTCGTGCCACGGAACCTTTGAGACAATGTCGAACGACGGCATGGCCGCGAAATGTACCAAAGAAAAAGGCCCGCTGATGCGGGCCTCTTTCGGTCATTGCGCCGGATTGTGAGCCGACGCTGGGTTTAGCTCACTGCGCGCTCAGGGCGTCACGCACAAGCTCAGCGTGTAGCCGTTGATGGTTCCGGAATCGCTCGAGACGGTGTCGGAGGCGTTGAGCACCCAAGCTCCGGTCGCCGACGTGCCGATGATCGGCATCATCGACGCTTCCGGTGCGAACACGCCGGTGAACGGCGCTACGCCGCCCGTGATGCTGTTCGCTGCTTGCGAGCTGAAGAAGGTGTTGGTGTAGTTGTCCGACGAGCCACCGTTTCCGGAGGTGAGCTCAACCGGCGGAGCGTTGGGAGCGTCGATATTGAGCGTAACGTCGCTATTCCAGGTGTGTAGGATGTTCACGCCGACGACCAGCCGGGTCACGTTCCCCATGTCGGGCACGTTGATGGTCGAACTCGTCGGGGTGCCAGAGTCAAAGGAGGGGGAGGGAAGGCCCATCGCCGAGTACTGCAGCAAGGTCTCACCGGGCCCGCAGCTCAAAACGGCGCAGCTGTTGGAGCAACCGTCGTTGTCGATCATGTTGCCGTCATCGCAGGCTTCACCGGCTTGGATGATGCTGTCGCCGCAACCCGGTTGCGAGACGGTGACGTACACGAGGTAAGGCAGACCCGTAGCGTCATCCCCGTTCTCGTTCA
Source organism: Polyangiaceae bacterium (assembly GCA_044376115.1). GTDB lineage: Bacteria > Myxococcota_A > Polyangia > Polyangiales > Polyangiaceae > Xiheicaenibacterium. Next base: position 308,693 of record JBILLK010000009.1, read on the forward strand.
CGCGCACGTAGTAGGTCCCAACCGGAACGCTCGCCGCGAACGCGTCAACACCAGGGTTGATCAGCGAGCACAGGTCATTGCCGTCGTCGTTGTCGGTGCCGAGCTGCACCATGCTCGAGTTGTAGAGGCGCACGAAGGAATCGAACCCGGCCGGGCAACCCGAACCGGTGGTGTTCGTCACCTCGATGCGCACGCTGGAGTTGGCGTTGGTCACGTCGAAGCGGAACCAATCGGAGTCCGCGACGTAGTTGATTTGGCCCGAACCGCCCGAGCAAGCCGTGAGCGGCGTTGCTGCACCGAACGAATCATTGGGCTCGTTCTCGGCGCAGAAATCACCTTCGATGAAGCACATGTCGTCACAGCCATCGCCGGACGTCACGTTGCCGTCATCGCATTCCTCACCGGCCTGGATGATGTTGTCTCCACAACCTGGCGCGAGCACCTGGGCCTTGAGGATGTACGGCGGAATCGTCGCGTTGTTGCCGGACTCCTCGACCTTGAGGAAGTAGGTGCCGGTCGGCAAGTTGCGGGCGAAGTTGTCGATCGTCGGGTTGATGAGCGAGCACGAAAGGTTGCCGTCCTCGTCGTCGTTACCGAGCTCAGTTCCGGCCGAGTTGTAGAGGCGGATGATGGTGTTCGCGTTGGTCGGGCAACCAGCGCCGGTGGTGTTCACCGTCTCGGCGCGGATCGACGAGTTCGGCACGGTGACGACGAGTGAGTAGTAGTCGCCGTCGGCGGTGGGGTTGATTGCGCCCGTTCCACCGTCACAGCCCGCGAGCGGAGTTGCCGAGATGGTGTCGTTGTTGGGCTCGGCCTCGACGCAGTAGTTGCCTTCCACCTCGCAGATCGCGCTGCAACCATCGCCAGCGGTGTTGTTGCCGTCATCACACTCCTCACCGATCTGCGGGATCGAGTCGCCGCAGCCAGGGGGATTGACGTCGACCTTGAGTACGTAGGGCGGGCTGGTTCCGTTGTTGAGGAAGTCGTCCACTCGGATGAAGTAGGAGCCCGCAGGTAGATTTTGCGCGAATGCGTCCGGTGCGAAGGCTTGCTCGGCGGCCGGATGAATCAACGAACAGCCGTTGATGCCGTCCTCATCGTCCGTACCAAGCTGGGTGCCGGCGGAGTTGAAGAGCGTGATTACCGAGTCAAACCCAGCTGGGCAGGTCGTCCCGAGGATGTCGAGGACCTCAGCGCGGATGCTTGAGCCCGGTACCGTGACTACGACCTCGTAGTAGTCCTGGTCGCCAGCGACAGTGATCTCGCCAGCTCCGCCGTCACAGGTCGTGAGCAGCGTCGCGTCCATGATGGTGTTGTTGGGCTCGCCTTCGGGGCAGTAGTTCCCCTCGAGCTGGCACATCGAGTCGCAGCCGTCTCCGCTCATCATGTCGGAGTCATCACACTCTTCACCGGTCTGCACGGTGCCGTCACCGCACACCGGCGTTTCCGTGCAATCATTCTCGCAACCGTCGGCCGCGACCATGTTCATGTCGTCGCACTCTTCACCGAGTTGTTCGATGCCATCACCGCAGATGGGCGGATTGACCGAGATCTCCACGATGTACGAGGCGACTGCCGCAGGCGCCGTGATGCGCGCGAAGTAGAGCCCCTCGACGGCAACCGAAGCGAGGTCGGTGTCAACCGTCCCGTCGATCACCGGGCACGTGCCCGTTTGCGTCGAGATCTCGAGATTGAACGGATCGTAGATGTCGAGCTTGACCGTTGCGTCAGCCGGGCAGCCGCCCATGCCGTCGGAGATCGCCACGCTGACGGTGCTGCCCAGCGGAGCAAAGAAGGAGAAGATGTCGACGTCGTTCAGCGACGAGAGCTCAGCTGTGAAGCCAAGCGTGTTGTCTTGCAGCGGGTTAGCCGTGTTGAGCGAGCCGTTGGGCTCGGTCTCCGGCGGGTAGTTCGGATCAATGACTCCGCCGCCCTCGCCACCAGCTCCGCCGAGGCCGCCGGCTCCGCCGAGGCCGCCCATGCCGCCGGTCGTCTCTCCGCCGCTGCCGCCCCCGCCAGTGGTTTCTCCGCCACTGCCGCCCCCGCCGTTGGTGGTACTTCCAGCTTCGCCACCCTTTCCGGCTTCACCACCGTTACCAGCTTCACCACCGCCGCCACTCGTGGCGTCTGTGCCGCTGGGACAAGCCGTGAGGAGGAAGAACAACAAGGCTGGAAGGCTTGCGCGCGCAGACGCGGGTCTTCGCAGCGGACTGGCAACTATCGGAAACAAGGAAGGCATGAGCAAACCTCCGTAGACGTGAGTTCAACCGAAGACGGCATCAGGGCTGCCCCCAAACCCGCACACAACGGGCTTCTTCGGACGAGCCACCGGGCTCGAAGCGTAACTACTTCAATAACACGGAAGAGCCGTGCAGTGGTCGAAAAGCCTTCGTTCGGCGCTAGCGATCGATCCGCGTGGGCAACTCTGGATCGAACCCGTCCCGGAGCTCTTCTACCTCCGCGCTCATGTCGATCTCGACCGTTTCCTCTTGGTTCAACGTGATCTGCGTGGTGGGTAAAGGACGTTGCACCGGTGGCAGATTCAGTGGCCGACTTGGCGTGGGAGGCGGCGTTCCGAGCAGATCCGCCGTTGCGCGATACGCCGGCGTTTGGGGAACCGGCGGTGCCTTCGAAGCTTGCAACAGATCTTCATAGGACGCCCGATCCGCTGAGACGGTTGCCTCTTCGGGCGGAGGCCGCGAGGTCGGGCGTTCGTCCTCGACGCTGGGGCGGGAAGCTGGAGCAGGTGTTGGCCGGGGCTGGCGCGCTTGCTGCGCACCTGGCTGAGAACGGTCTCGAAGGGCTGGCGCAGGGGGCATATCGACGATGGCCCGTGCGGATTCACGTACGCCCTCAGGCACGCGAAACGGGGTTGGCGACCCGTCTGCCAAACGAGAAAACCCTGAGGAAGCGTTGGACGCCCGCAGCACCGGGATCGGCGGGCTGGGTGGAATGACGCTTGGCTTGCGCCGCATCACGGGAACCGGTGACACGTTGCCACCGATCGCATTTCGCGACAGCGTTCGCGAGGTTACGACGACATGGCGTGACTTTCGTTCTACGAAGATCGCTCTACCGAAAGGGCGCCAACGCGGCTCGATCATGGGTTGACCGAGCTCCTCGACCAGCCAGCCGACCAACTCGGCGCCCATCAGACTGGTGTCGCTGGCCTCCTGCACGACGCCCTCAACGACGCGGTATTGACTGTTGCGGGTGGCGTACACGCAATCCCCGCCCGAGTCGGCGCGCAGGCGATCCTCGAGGTAGGCGTCTACGGCGTCGCGCACCAGTCGGTCAGCATCGAGCGTGAGGTAGCTCATTCAGCGACACCCATGACACCACGTTCGGTCCTGGGTTGCATCCTTGTCGTTCGGCCTTCTCGCGCGGGCCACTACGGGCGTCCGAGTACGAAGAACGTTGTCACCGGCGACTCTCCAGTAGCGGTCGCACCCACCCAGAGCCTTCCAGCGTCGTCGCTGAACAGCGACAAATTGGTGTCGGGCTCGTTGAGGGTCAAAAGTGTGGAAGTCGTCCCGGCCTGCAACGAACCACCGGCGGTGGTGTACTCCACCGCAACGACGTCTTGGTGCACGTTGCTTGCGTCGTTCGGCTGCAAGACCAACAGGCCCGGCCTGCTTGCAGAAGGAGGCACGGCTGCAAAGGCGTCCCCGTAACCTGCGAAGGTTGCAAGCTCCACCGAATCGAGTGGGAGGGCTCCACCGACGCTTTGGGCGCGGTAGCCGTGAATGGTTTGCGTGCCGACGACGTAGTCGGTCATGATCGCGAAAAGATTGCCGTCGAGGTCCGCCGTTACCGGGCCTGCCGCAAGCCCGAACGCAGGCTCCGCGACACCCGCGTTCGACAAAGTCGCAGCGCATTCATCGCTCGCTGCGGCGTACAGCGCGAGTTCCGCGTTGGTCGGACCTTCGATCGCTGACAAGCCGGTGTAGAAAAGCCGACCGTTGACGGCCGCGATGCCGAAAACACCCGTCGCCGTTGCGGATTCAACCGAGCTCGGCCCCAGCGTCAGCAGCTCGCCCACGTTGAAGAAGTCGTTGCCCGAGGTCCAGGCGATGGCGGTAACCGGAACCGCGTCGCAGGCTTGGCCAGCCGCCGAGTCGAAGTCGACCGCGTAGCCTGCGATAAACGCGTCTGAAGGTAGGCCGGTCAGCGGCGTCGTCGACTCAGTTGGCTCGAGTTTTCCGGCGGCGCCCGGAGCCCAGCGCGTCAGCTTCACCTGCTGGGGCGTTGACTCGGCGATGAGCGGACCGCCGTGGCGACCAAACGAAGGAATCTCGACGCCTGGGTGGAGTTCCAACCCGTCCGCGTCCCAACGTTCAAGGATGCAAAGTTCGTCGGAAGTAAGGGAAAAGAAGGACGCCGCGGTCGAAGCGTTGAGGCACCCTCCCGCTCCACCGTTGCCCCCGCCAGACCCGCCCGCTCCGCCCGCTCCACCCGAACCACCGGAACCACCCGCGTTGCCCGAACCGGCCGCACCTCCGACCGGTCCAGCTCCCCCCGGGATGGCTCCCCCGCTCCCCGAGGTGTCCGCCTCCCCAGTGTCCGAACACGCCAACACCGACGAGCAGAGAAGAACGACGGCCGAAACGGGAGACCTAAGCCGAGTCATGAGACCAAGACTTCAGGCATTCTTCGCCGGAGTCAATGCACCCGAAATGGTGTCAGCGACGCGCATCGATTGAAGCCTCGAGCGAAAAAGGCAGCTGTATGGAGCGAGGAAAACGAGTCTTGTTGCCGGTGGCCCCACTTGCTTGTTGCGCTTCTGCATCTGATGATCGATTCTCCGGCAGCCACCCCTTCGTGGCCCCTACCTCTTCCCTCCGTGAACAAACCGGCACCCATTGGACCTGGGACGGTCGTAGCTGATCGCTACGACATACGGCAAAGCCTGGGCAAAGGCGGCATGGGTGAGGTGTTCCTCGCTTTCGATCGTTCGACCCAGCAGCCCACCGCGCTCAAAGTCGTACGCGAGGAATCGCGCATGCCCGGGGATGACGAGGCGCTGCGTCAAGAACTCTTGCTAGCGCGCCAGGTCAGCCACCCGAACGTGTGTCGTGTGCACGACCTGTGTCCCAGCCCGTGGGGCCCGATCCTGGTGATGGAGCACATCCCCGGGCAGACGCTTCACACGCACATCCGTCGTAAGAAGGCTCAAGGTGGCTACAGCTCAGACGAGTTCCGGCAGATCGCCTCGCAGGTCTCTGCTGGGCTCGCGGCCATCCACGAGCAGGGGCTCGTTCACGGCGACCTGAAGCCCGGCAACGTCATGATCTCCGAGGGCCGGGCGATCATTTTGGACTTCGGTTTTGCGCAAGAGCGCGCCCGCCTTTCGGCGCGTCGTCCCGGGGCTCCGCCGGATGGCGGTACCCCCAACTACATGTCGCCCGAACGGCTGCGCAACGGTGGCGCTAGTGAAGATGACGATGTCTACGCGATGGCGCTCACGCTTTGGGAGATGTGGACTTGCAAGGTCCCCGATCCCGGCGCTCGGCCCCGCGGCAAGACGATGAAAGCCCAAATCATGTTCGACGTGCCGAGCGGCCTGTCGATCGATGAGGTGCGTCAGATCTTCCGCGGCATGAGTGAGGATCCGCAACTGCGCCCGCAGGCGCGGCACATGCGCTTCTTCAACCCGACCCAGCTCACCACGAGCACGGCGCAGCTTCCGCGGCCTCGCCTGGATCCCGGTCCGCCTCCTGGCCGTTCGCAAACGCAGACGTTCTCGCCCGAAGCCCAGTCGATGCTGGTCACCTATGCTTCCAACGCGCCTGAAGTCGTTGGGCAGCTGCTGGCGCTCACCAAGCCCCAGATCTCGATCGGTCGTCGCGGGGACCAAGACATCGTCGTGACTGAAGCCACCGTGAGCGGTGGGCACGCAACGCTGCGTTGGCAGTCCGGCTCATGGATCCTCGATGACCTCGGAAGCACCAACGGCAGCTACGCGGATCACAGCTATGACCGCAAGCAGCAGGTCACTTTCATGCACGGGGGTGAAGGTCAGGTCGGCGAGCTACGGCTCAAGCTCGTTAGCTTCATCAGTGACGGGCCGCATCACCGGCGCGCACGTCAGTTTCTCGCCAAGCGGGATGGTCTGACGGGCCTGCTCATCCGTGAGCACATGCTGAAGTCGATCGATGAAGAGGCCGCTTTCGCCGAGTGGGCGGACATGCCGTTCCACTTGGCGCGCTACGAGCTGCGCGGCCCCAATCGTCACGTGAGTGACCGGCCTACCATCCTCGAAATGTTGGCGTTGCGCAAAGCCGCCCAGCGGGTGGTGGAGCTTTCGGAGACGTTGCTGCTCAGCCTGACGCCTGTCGTGGCTGGTCGGACGGGGCCCTTGAAGTTCGTGGTGTCGATGGTGGGTCCCTCGCTCGATGAAGCGAGGCACATCGTTGAGCAGGTCGTCTCCCAGGTTCAGGGGATCATCCCGGACACGCTGGAGCTCGCCGCCGCCCTGGTGAAGGGTGAACCCGGTCGCCCTGGTCGCACGCTCCTCGACTGACTTCTTATCGGAACTTGGCTTGCTTCGTTGGTGAGGGGTTTTCACCAACTCAAATGCGTTCTATGGCTCCGCCCGCGCACGCGCCATCCCGATGAGACCGCCGCTTCGTTCCACCCCGCCAACTTCGCCTTCGCCCTATCGATATTTGGGGCGTGGAGGCGGAGAGCGTCCGGTGCGAGTGCAGGTGATCCTTGCGCTGGTGGCGGCGCTCGTTTTGGTTGCCGTGCCGCTCTATCTGTGGCGGCGACCCCAGCCTGCATCGTTGCCGTCCGCCGACGCCGCGCCTGCTGGTGCATCTCCGATCCTGCCGCCACCGTTGGTATCCGGCCGAGATCCTTCGGACCCTTCACCGACCCAGTTGGTCCCCTCCAACTCCGGTCCCAAGGTGGAGGTCGCTCCGATCAAAACGTTGAAGTGTCAGAACCCAGGGTCTGGCAAAACTCCGCCGGAGCGCTGCGATGGCGTGCGATTTTTCGAGGATTCGTTGGCTCGAGCGATTCGCGACAGTGCCTCCTGCGCGCCTGTAAGCAAGTCTGGCTACGTTGTGAGCTTCGTCTTGGAAGCCCACTTCGGTAAGAAGCGAACGAACTTGTTCTTCGGCAAGTCTACGACCTTGTCGAAGAGCCGTCGTCGCGAGCTCCTTCGCTGCGTCGAGAAGGCGCTGGCCACGCCCGAATGGGACCGCATCCCGCACCAACACCAGCGTTATTCGCTCAACGCCGTTGCAACCTATCCGCCCTCGGTGGATTCAGCCGGCGGGGAAGAGAATCGCGTGGAGCCGCTTGCGCCGCAAAAGTCCTCAAAGCCCGGGGACAAGACCAAGTCCAAGACCAAGACGGCACCCACCAAACAAGCACCTAAGGGTGAAAAGAAAAAGTAGTCTTGCCGGCGTGAGCGTCGGCAACACTCCACTCGACGCATTGCTCAAGCTAGCTGCTGCTAGCGTGCTCTTCGTTAGCTCGGTTGCTTCGGCAAGCGACGCTGAGCTATCGCCCTACGAGGCCGAGACGGTAGAAGCCGCGCTAGCGGACACAGCGGCGAAGGTCGACCCAGCTCCCGAGGGCAAGACGATCGAGGCGATCATCCTCCGTCCACTCGACGTGCTCGAGGAACGCGACCCACTGCCGCAGTTCGCGATCGACTTTCTGAACTTCTTTCACGCGACGACCCGTCCCAGTTTGATCTCGCAACTGTTGTTGGTGAAAACTGGGCAGGCGTATCGCGCAGAGTTTGTCGAAGAGTCGGCGCGCAGGCTGCGAAGCATTCGGCAGCTTTCCTTGGTGCTGATGGTGCCGCTGGTTGGCTCAGCTCCTGACCGCGTCAAGCTGTTGGTGATCACCAAGGACATCTGGAGTCTGCGGCTCAACTCGGACTTTCGCGTCTCGAGCGGTGGTCTCGAGTATCTGCTGCTCCAGCCGGCGGAGGAGAACCTCGGCGGGCTACATCATTCAGCCTCGCTGCGATTTGAACTCGACCCAGCAACGTACAGATTTGGATTTGGCTACAAGATCCCCCGCGTCGGTGGCAGCGAGATCGTGGGCCAGCTGTCGAGCAACTTCATCGTGAATCGTGATAGCGGCGAATTCGAGGGCTTGGTCGGAGGGCTCTACTACGGCCAACCGCTGTTCTCGACACGCGCGGGCTGGTCGTGGGTTGGTTCGATGACCGTCCGCAGCGAGACCACTCGCTTCTTTCAAGGGCTGGAGCCGTTGACGTTTGATGCTCCGGCAACTGTCGAGGACGATCGCATTCCCATCCAATACAAGACCGAGGCGCTCGCAGGTCGTGTCTCGTTCGTGCGCTCCTTCAGCCCGTCTACCCCGGGAGTCGCGCTACGCGACGATTGGTCCGCGGTGAATCATGACGTGCTGTTCGGGCTCGAGGCCACGCGCAACTCCTTCCGAGCAGACCATCTCTCGGGCCTGCCGCGCGAGGTGCAGCGCGAGTTCATCGCGGCAGAGGTTCCCTCGTCGGAGCAGCGCCTCTACCCGTATCTCGGCTACGCCACGTACTCGCGACGCTTTCGCAACGAGCTGAATCTCGACACCCTCGGTCTGCAAGAGAATTTTCGCTTGGGTCACGACGCCTACGTGAAGAGCTACCCCGTGCTCGACATCTTTGGCAGCGATCGCTCGTTCTTCGGAACGACGGCTGGTCTCTCCTTCACTGCGGTCGCCGGTGCTCTCGTGCGCGTGTACGGTCAAGCCACCGTGGAGACCTCGCTCAACGAGGTGTACGACGCCAACGCAGCCTACGGTGTCCGCGTGGTTACGCCGGCAACCCCTGTCGGCCGACTGCACTTTGATGCGGTTGACTTTCGTCGCTTCGAGAACGACTTGAACCGACGATCGTCGGTGGGCGGAGATGGTCGCTTGCGCGGCTATCCATCGGGGGCTTATCGCGGAGAGAACCTTACTGCGTACAATCTAGAATTCCGTTCGGTGCCCGCTCAACTGTGGACTGTGCAGCTCGGTGCAGCGGCCTTCTTCGACACAGCTGCCGTGTGGAACAACGGTGAGAGCCCCGACTTCCGACAGGACATCGGCGCTGGTTTGCGGCTCGTGTTTCCTCAACTCGAGCGCACGGGCATGCGCGTCGATTGGGCTGTGCCATTGCAGCTCGATCCCGACGTCGGCGTCACCTCAGCGTTCCCAGGGCGGTTTGTGTGGACCTTCGGGCAGGCCTTCTCGTTCCCCGACATTAGCTTTCCCAACGTTGCACTCTGAGCCACAAAGCGGCCCTGCTTTGCTGTACTTTGCCGGGCCAGCGAGGGGACGAAATGACAAGGAAGATCGGGATCGTGGGCGGCGGCGCGTCGGGGTGTTCACTAGCCTGGGCGCTGCGCAAAGAAGAGACGCGTGGCCTGTGTGAGGTGACACTCTGACGTCGTTGGTGGCCATTCCAAAACCATCAACGTCTGGTTCGATGCAGCCGGCAAAGGGCACGCTACCGAGGTCACTCCAGCTCCGGCTGACGCGACCGTCTATCCAGTCGACATCGGCGTGCAGTTCGTCTGTCCGACGCTCTATCCGAATTTGTACAAGCAGCTGAAGCTGCCGGAGTTCGACGGCGTCGTCGACCTGACCAACCACCCCGAGTTGAAGCTCTCCGGCTCCTTCGGGCCCACGCTCAACTGGGGCAATTTTCCGGCGTACCAATCAGGGCCGCGCTTCGATGATTGTTACGACCAGGGCACGGTGCAACTGGCGAAGAACTTTCAACACGACCTCGCATGGGGCCCCTTCACGCCGCTCGATGGCATCGCCTTCTCGACCTCGATGGAGCAGTACCTCAACGTGAAGGATGTCGCCTGGTCGACCAACTTCTTCCGCTACCTGCTGATCCCTTATCTCGCGATCATCAATGGCTACGGTACGACGGACCTGCTCTCGACCAATGTCGAAGATCTTTTCCCGATCTTCGTAAAGATCCCTGAGCTGCAGAAGCTCGGGCCCTACGGTTCGTTCACGAGTCCTGGAACTGGGTGGGATCGTTTCACCAAGGGAGCGACGGAGTGGGTCGTGGCCATGGCTGCGTATGCCACAACCAACGGCGCCACCATTCACTGCGGCAAGACGGTCCTGAAGGTGTTCACGCGGCCCGATGAGAAGGTCGTCGTGGAGTACGCTGCTACGAGCGACGTCAAAGCGAACGAACTCGACCCAACGCATCCTGTGCCGCGCAGCCAAGAGGTGTTCGACGAGGTGGTGCTCACCACCGACATGACCACCAATCGCTACCTCTTGGACAACGCTGACAACCCGCTTTACAGCGTGCAGAAGGAGTACATCAGCGCTGACAAGTTCGCGCTGATCCCCGGCGTTTGTTACATCCACCAAGATGACGAGTGCTTGTCCCCGCACCTTCGCGACAAGCTGGAGGACGGTCAATACGTCGGCTCCTACTCGGAGACCCCAGCCGCTGAGGGCAACGCTTACAACCTGCCCTACAACTTAGCGACCACCTTCCAGACCTACCTGATGAAGAACATCCTGGGCACCCCGGTGGATTGCCACGTTTCGATGTACGCCGAGAGCGCGGGGAGCAAGCTGCCCGACCCTGCGAAAGTGATCTACACAAAGACCTGGCGTCACGGTCGTTGGGTGGCGTCCTTCTTCGACAAGGCCAAGAAGGAGCTGCATCGTGTGCAGGGCTTGGGTCACGTCTGGTTCGCCGGGAACAACACCACGGTCGACTCCGAAGAGGGCGCATTGGTATCGGCGATGGCGATCGCCGACGAGATGTTCGACGAGTTCAAATACCCCTTCGACCTCGTCAGCGAGGCCTACTTCTTCTACCGCTACTTCCAGAACATGATGTTCCCAGTGCAGACCTTCTCCTGGCACCTCGGGCGCACTGCAGCCGATGTCGGGGAGCACGTGAAGGCGATCTTGGGCGGGGCTGTGCCCTCGGCGGAGTAGTCAAGGCGCTGGCGCTCGTCGTGGCAGAAACGTCACGGCGAGCGGCGACAGCAGCCCGAACAGGGACGCAACGATGAACAAGCCCAAGAGGCCGCTCCACTTCGTAATGAAGCCGCTGAGCAAGAGCCCCACGCCGGTGACCAACGCGAGCAAGCAGGCCTGCACGGAGAAGTCGGTCGCTCGAGCGTCGGCGTCGGAGGCCTCCATCATCTGCGCGAACAGCCCGACGGTGGCGGCTCCACCAAAGAAGTGCTCGAACGCGCTAGCGGCGTAGTAAACCCGCAGATCCATCGGCACCATTCCGATTTGCACGGGGTGCAGCAGGGCGAGCACGAGGTAGACGAGGATAGCGGCGCCCTGCATTCCGCCGAGCCAGCGGAGGGCCGAGCGAGTGGCCAATCTGCGCACCAAGAGCCCTCCGAATCCGCCTCCAATGATCGCCGCAACGCCTCCGGTGAAGCCCCGTGAAAGAGCGATCTCGGAGGTGGTGAGGCCTTGTTTGACGAACCAGCGGGTCACCATGCCGGCCGCAAGCGCGTCGCCAAATTTGTAGCATCCGAGAAAGAGCAACAGCCGCCGGCTCTCCGAGCGCACGATGAATTTGCGGAAGCGCGCGAGGAAGCCAGGGCCTCGTTCAGCGTTGGACTTCGTGGTCAAGCCGACGCGTTGCTCGCGAAAGGGCAACACCGGAATCGAGGCCAAGGCGATCGAACTTGCCATCAGCAAGAAGCCCTCGCGATAACCCACGTGGTCGACCATCGCGAGTACGCCACCGCCGCCGATGATCATCCCCGCGCGATAGGCGCCGTATTGAATGCCCGCGCCTTGGCCGTACTCACGTGGCGAAAGTACGTCGATCGAAAGGGCGTCGGTGGCCACGTCTTGCACGGCCGAGAACACCGATACCAAGAAAAAACCAACCAGCATCGGGGTGAGACGCGCCTCGGAGATATCGAGCAGGCCAACGACGACCAACGTCGAGAGCGTGAGCAGCTGCATCGGAACGATGGCCAACTTGCGCCGGCCAGGTCCGAGCTTGTCGACCAACGGGCCGAGCAGAAACTTGAAGGCCCATGGAATCGCCAGCAAGCTCGATAGCCCCGCGATCTCTGGCGGGTGGGTTCGATTGAGCAGGACAGGGACGGCGTGCGAAAAAAAGCCGAAGGGCAAACCCTGTGCGAAGTAGAGGCACGAAAGGATGACGAAGCGGCGCAAGCTTTGGCTAGCCTCTCCGCGTGCGCACTGATTTGCAAGCAGCCCTTCTCACCCGCGGTGGTCGGGGCATGGTTCTCGGTCTTGAGCGAATGCGGTCCGGTTGCGCTGGCTTCGGTCACCCGGAGCGAGAGTTTCCCGTCTTTCACGTCGCGGGTACCAACGGCAAAGGCAGTGTATCGGCGATGCTCGAGCGCGCTTTGCGGGCAGCAGGAAAGCGCACCGGACTGTTTACGTCTCCCCACCTTTGTCGCTGGAATGAGCGGGTCGCCATCAACGGTGAGGCGATTGAGGACGCGCCGTTCGAGGCTGCGCTGGAGCAGGTGCTCGCGTCCGGTCCGAGCGACTTCACCTTCTTCGAGACGCTCACCTTGGCGGCGTTCTTGGCCTTTCGAGAGGCTAAGGTCGAGGCGTTGGTACTCGAGGTTGGGCTTGGTGGACGGCTCGATGCAACCAACGTGGTGCCCGAACCTGCGGCTACCGCAATCACCAGCATCGCGCGCGGTCTTGCGGGCCGCTATCTCGAACACGAGAAGCTGCTCGGTTCGACCGTGGCCGAGATCGCAGCTGAGAAAGCGGCGATCTTCAAGTCGGGGGTGCCAGCTGTGCTCGGGCCTTTGGACGACGCTGCCTTGCACGTTGCACGCGCCGCAGCGCGGGCGGTTGATGCGCCGCTCTACGAAGTGGTAACGGCGCCGAGGGCCGGGGAGGGTGCCGCAGCGCTTTTGCTCGATCAGGACGGTTTGCTGCTGCCCGACGGCACACGTTGCACGCTGCGTCCGCGGCTCGCTGGCGACCATCAACGTTACAACGCAGCCGTCGCTGCAGGGGTGCTCTACGCCGGCCGGCACGCAGTGCCCATCAGCAACGCGCAGATCGAGGAAGGCGTGGCGACGGCGGAGTGGCCGGGGCGAATGGAGCTGGTCTCACATCGAGGAACCAGCGTTCTGCTCGACGGCGCTCACAACGTCGATGGCGTGCGCGTCCTGCTCGCGGGGCTCGAGGCCCTGGCCGTTCGTGGTCCCAAAGTGCTGCTGTTTGGAGCGTTGGCGGACAAGGCTTTCGAGCCGATGTTGCGGCTGCTCGCTCCACATTTCGACCGCTGCGTGTTCCTCGCGCCCGAGGGCCGTCCAGCCGCTCCGCTTGCTGAGCTATCAGCCATTGCGCCCGGCGAACACGCACAAGACGCTGCTCAAGCTCTCGCCCTCGCGACGCGCGACGGAGCCTTCGTTGTTGCAGCGGGCTCGATCTACATGATCGGCGCACTGCGCGCCGAGCTGTTCGGTCTGAAACGTGACCCTGTGCTCGGCCTGTGACGGCTAGTGCCGACAGATCTCGGCGCAAGCCTGCTCGAGGCTGTCGATTGCACGCAACCATGCGTCTTTGGGCGCGGCGCTCGGCATCGTTCGCAACTCGTTGAGCACGGTCTCGCGGTCAGTGCCGGCGCTTAGCGCGTGGAACGCCGCTTCAAGCTCCGCCAGATCGGCGCCTGCGCTGGGCGTGGCTCCGCGACGAGCACGAAGTCGTTCTGCTCGCAGCTGGTGCCAGTCGCGGGCCGCCGCATGATCCTGCGCGAAGCGTTGGCCGGAAAGGAACAGCGGTATCAAGAGAGGCCGCCGCAGTGCCGCTGAAGGCGGGCAGGGTTTGAGCGTCGTCTGAAGTTCCGCTGCCGCTCCGTCAGCGCCCGAACGGCCCCAAATGCAACCAAGCGCACGCAGCAGCACAAAGTCTTTTTCCCGACGCTCGATCGACCACAGCGCGCCACCGTCTTCGATGCTGGTCGTGCGCGTCCCGTGCGGTTGCAGACCGAGCAGAAGTTCATGCCCGTTGCCGTCGCTGAGGAGCAAGTCGGGAAGCCCGTCGCCGGTGATGTCGCGGGGGAAGGACAGCGTGCCGCCATTTTCTTCGCTGACGAAGCGCACGAACTCGGTTGGCTGCGGAGGATCGAGCTCTCGCAGTGGACCGAGCGCCGCTACCACACCGTGCTCACTCGCTACCCGCACCGCGCTCGTCTTGTTGCCGAGTTTGTCGCGCCCCGCATAAGAAAGCACCGTGTACCGCTCACCGCTCGCGTCCTTCACCTCGAAGCTGCCCACTGGCTCGAGCTCCAGGCCTCGAACCTCGGCCTCGATCTGTTCGAGGGAGGCCGCTAGATCAGGCTTCTCCAGGTAAAGACGAAGGGAGGGGCCCCGGCTCTGGCCCCACGGCGAGACCGAAGGCGAAGAGCAGGCGGCCAGCAGGGCCGGGACCAACCATCCAAGACTTCGCACCACAAGACGAGGGCCCGCTCGAAGTGGTAACGTGCCCACCACGATGCGCCTTTTGATTGCCGATGCTATCGACACGCAACCTCTCGAAGAGCTCAGACTGCTGGGGATAGAGATCGTTTCTGACCCGACGCTCACGCGGGATTCGCTGCCGCAAGCTCTAGCAGGAGTTGGTATTCTTGTCGTCCGCCGCACCGAAGTGACCAAGGAAGCGCTCGAGGGCGCGCGAGAACTGAACCTGATCGTGCGGGCTGGTAGCGGCACGGGCAACATCGACGTCGAGGCGGCGAGCGCACGCGGTATCTACGTAGCGAACTGTCCGAACAAGAATGCGGCTGCGGTCTCCGAGTTGGTGATGGGCCTCGCGCTCGCGCTCGATCGGCGGCTGGTCGATGCTCACAATTCGCTCAAGAATGGTCGTTGGGAGAGGGGCGAGTACGGTAGTGAACACGGCCTGCTCGGAAGGCACATCGGGATCGCTGGTCTAGGTGCAACGGGTCGCGAGGTGCTCCAAAGGGCGCGGGCCTTCGGGATGCGGCCGCATGTGATGAGTCGAGCCATGACTGCTCAAAAGGCGCAACGCTTGGACGTCGCTTTCGCTCCGACGCTCGAGCATCTGGCGTCGGTCAGCGATGTGTTCACCGTGCATCTGCCGCTCACCCCAAGTTCGAGGGGGTTGGTGTCGCGCACCGTGCTCGAGGCACTTCCGAAGGGCGCGATCGTGATCAACACCTCGCACGCGGCGCTCATGGATCTCGACGCACTTGCCGAGATTGCCCCGCGTAAAGGGCTGCGTGTCGGGCTGGACGTTCACGCCGGTGAGCCCCGCGAGCCCACTTCCAAGTTCGAGTCGCGGTTCGCGAATATGCCGAATTTCTTATGCACGCCCCACATCGGTGGCGCCAGTCGGCAGGCGCAACGTGCCATTGCGGAAGAGGTTACCCGGGTGGTGCGTTGCTTTCTGACCGAGGAGAACGTGCCCAACGTGGTGAATGTTTGCGCCACGAGTCCGGCGCGCTTCGTGGTCGTGCTGCGTCAGCTCGACAAAGTCGGCGCGCTTGCCAACACGCTCGCCGTTCTCAAGCGCCACGGTATCAATATCGAGGAGATCTCCAATACCGTCTTTGACGGCGCCCGCGCGACCTGTACCAAGCTTCGGGTCTCAGGCCGCCCTACGGACTCCTGCCTCAAAGAGATCGCAGCATTCGGGGAGACGTTGCACGTCGACATCATCCAGATGCCCAATCGGGCCTAAGTCGGCCATCTTGCCAGTCCGCCGGGCCAGTCCGAGGTCCGGAACCCCGTCGCGGCGGGATGGCTCTAGACGAGGGTTGCAGACCCACGCCTCTTGGACTAGGGTCCGCCGGAATTCTGGTGGATCCGCAAGCCGGGTTCCCGTTTGGGTCCGGCTTTTTGCATTTCTGCGCCGGGACCCCCGTTGCGTTGCTGTTCCGTTTCTCATTTCAAATGCCCACCCCCTCCACGAAAAACCAAAAAGCAGACCCGACGCTTGAGCGCGTCGCCGGAATGGTTTTGCCGCTGTGTGAGTCGCGTGGGTTGTTGTTGGTGAGCGTGAGCTGGGCAGCTGATCGTTCGGGCCGCATTCTGCGCGTGACCATCGAGCCGAAGTCCGCCCTTGAGAGTACGGCCATCTCTGGTCCCGAGCTTAGCGTTTCGCTTGAGGAATGTGCGTTGGTAAGTCGTTCGCTGTCGGAGCTCTTGGACAGCAGTGAAGACTTCCTGCCGGAGGCCTACAACCTCGAGGTGGGCTCGCCCGGCGTCGAGCGCGAACTCTGTAGTGAGGCGGACTTCCAAAGATTTTGTGGGCGTGTCGCCAAGGTCAAGCTGTCACGACCCGTCGCCGACGGCCAGCGTGTTTTGCGCGGCACGATCATCTCGGTGGAAGCGGGCGGCTTGATCACGATGCTCGTGGACGGCAAAGAGCAGCGCTTTGAACTTGCTGCCGTGAATCAGGCGAACCTCGTTTACGAGCTGCCCAAGGCAGCGCTCTCGGCCGTCGAGCCTGCAAGCTCAGCGTCCAAGAAGCTCAAATCGCCAAAGAAGTCAGCCGCCAAGGGCGGCAAGCGGAACGGCTCGCCCAGCAAGGCTTCCGGAGTCTCTCCACGAGGCGAGCCGGCGAGGTCAACTTCCACGATGTCTCCAAGCGAGAAGAATCAATCCTAGAGGAGAGAGTCATGAAAGGGGTTTCGTCGATGAGCTCGGAAGGGCTGGACAGCACAATCGAACAGGTCGCCAAAGAAAAGGGGATCGAGAAGCGAGTGCTCGTCGAGACGATGGAAGCTGCAATTCTCAAGGCAGCTCAGAGCGTCTTTGGTCCCACGCGGGAGCTTGAGGCACGCTACAACCCGGATATCGGTCAGGTCGACCTGTTCCAATACATGACGGTGGTTGAAGAAGTCGTAGAGCCCGAACGGCAGATTTCGGTCGCTGAAGTGGCTCGGCGCAAGCTGGACGCGGAGCTCGGTGAGGAGCTCGGTTTTCAGGTCTTTTGGCGCCCCGAAGACGCAGTGCGCGCTCGTGAGCAGGACCGTGAGTACGGCGACTTGCTCAAGCTCAAGCAAGGTCGGACGACGTTCGGTCGCATCGCTGCCCAGAATGCGAAGCAAGTATTGCTTCAACGCATGCGGGACGCAGAGCGAGACCTGATCTTCGATGAGTACAAGGACAAGAAGGGCGAGCTCATTCGAGGAATCGTTCGCCGCTTTGAGAAGGGGAACAACATCCTGGTCGACATCGGTCGCACCGAGGGCATTCTCCCGTTCAAGGAGCAAACGCCTCGGGAGACCTATCGTCCCGGGGATCGCATCGTAGCCTACGTCAAGGACATCGATCGCGAGGCGCGTGGCCCGCAGGTGATTCTCTCCCGCTCGGACCCGCGGTTGGTCGAGAAGCTGTTCGAGGCTGAGGTGCCCGAAATCTACGAAGGCATCGTGCGCATCGTTGCGGTTGCGCGGGAGCCAGGCGCCCGCAGCAAGATCGCCGTCACCTCGCGTGACACCGACGTGGATCCCGTCGGTGCTTGTGTCGGTATGAAGGGCGCTCGCGTCCAAGCGGTGGTGCAGGAGCTTCGCGGCGAGAAGATCGACATTGTGCCGTTCGACCGCGATCCGGCCCGCTACGTCATCGCCGCAATCCAACCCGCCGAGGTGCACAAGGTCATCGTCGACGAGTCGGATGGGCGTATGGAACTCGTCGTTCCGGACGAGAAGCTCTCCCTGGCGATCGGCCGCAAGGGCCAGAACGTTCGGCTGGCAGCACAGCTCACTCAGTGGAAGTTGAACATCTACAGCGAGTCCAAGTTCCGCCAAATGGAAGAGGACGCAATCGGTGCTCTCTCGCAAATGCAAGAGGTCAACGACTCGTTGGCGAAGGCTCTCTACAGGCAGGGTTTCCGAGCGCTGGAAGAGATCTCCGAGGCCTCGGTCGAGGAGCTCGTGTCGATTCAAGGGCTTGGTACTCCTGAGGCGGCCGAGCGACTGCGCAAGGAAGCGGACGCAACGTTGGAGCGCATCCGCATCAATCGGCTCAGCGAGCTCGGCTCCCGCGTAGAGCCCCCGACCGAACGCGAGCGGCTACTGCTCATCAAGGGCGTGGGCGAGCGCACTGTCTCCCAGCTCGAGGAGGCTGGCTACAAGTCGATTGGTGAATTCCTCCGCGAGGACGAGGACCGGCTGGCTATTCGCAGCGGGCTTCGCATCGCGAAGGTTCGCACGCTCCGGGTCTCCGCCCGCGAGTTCCTCACCAACGAAAAGCAGATGCTGGCAGACGCTCGCAAGGCCGTCGGCAACTCAGGAGCTGAAAACTGAACGTGGCTGCCCGCGCTCTTTCCACACCCGCGCGAGTCGTTGCTCGCGGGGGTCAGCCGGCGAGGCCTCACGGCTCGCGGGCTGCGTCGCTCGCGGCCTCGCCGCGCCGCGACAGCGCGGGGTCACGTGCTGAGCGCAGGAGCAACGCACCATCGAAGGGGCGTCGCTCCTGCGTTGGTTGCAGTGCCGGAGCCACGGTTGACGACGTGCGCACCGCCGACGCCAGGCTGGTGGATATTGACGTCACAGCCGCTCCGGTCGTGCGCCTCTTGCTCGGCCCAAACAATGAGATCGTCGTTGATTCGGGTGACGGGACGTTCGGTCGCGGCGCTCACGTTCATGCTTCGCCAGCGTGCTTGCAGCGCGCGGTGAAGGCGGGCCTGCCCAAGGTCGTGCGCGGTACTCCGCTGATGAACGGCGTGGCAATCACCGTTGCGGGGCTCGCCGCCGCGATCGGTGAGGCTTATGACCGACGGCTCGAGGGCCTTTTGTCGGCGGCCAAGCGGGCGCGCAAGCTGCAGGTCGGCTCTGACGCTGCATGCATGAGTTTGCGCGCAGGTGAGGCTAGCCTCGTGATTGTCGCGAGCGATGCTGCGGCGGCAGCCGAGCGTACCGAGGTCCGCGCCGCCGTTCGTGAGGGCGCTGCGATTGCCTGGGGTACGAAGGCGCGCCTTGGCGCGTTGCTGCGGCCCGCACTTGAAGATTCAGCCCCGGAAGTAGGGGTTGTTGCCGTTACTGATACTCGGATTGCTTCTGCAATCCGTGAAACGCGCACCGTCATTGATTCGGTGGCGCAAAGTCCCCAGGGTCCACAAAGACACGGGGAATTCCGTCAAGATTCTCCCGCCATTCGGCACGCATCGATTCTTAACGAGGGTACTGCTACTCTGTCGCCCCCCGCCCTTCCCGGGTCGGGTACCGAAGAGCCGCCCCTCGGTTCCGCGGAGTGAAGCGCATGAGCAAAGTCCGGGTCTACGAAGTCGCCAAACAGCTCAACATGGATCAGAAGTCGCTCGTTGCGCTTTTCCAATCCATTGGGGTCGGCGATGTGCGCAATCACATGAGCGCGGTTGAGAGCGATCAAGTGGAGCGCCTGAAGAGGCACCTCGAACGTCAGAAGACGCCTGAGGTCGTTGAGGAGAGAATCCGTCCTACGGTCGTGAAGCGCAAAGCTCGCGCCAACGAGCCGGAGGTTCCGGTGAGCGCTCCGTCGCAATCCGGCGCTGCAGGGCCAGCCCCGGCTTCGCACTCGGGCGTCGCACCTCACGCACCCGCGTCGAGCGCTGGAACGGTCGTAAGGCGTTCTCCCGAAGGCTCTTCACGCGGGGTGAGCATTCAGGCCAAGCCTGAGTCCAAGCCCTTCATTGAGCCGCCGCCTGCTCCTGAGTCTGCGCCGGCATACCGCGAACCGGAGATTCCGATCTCGGCTTTGCCGGCTGCGCCTCCGTCGGAGCAACGCGCCGCCACACTTCGATCGGATCTGCCAGTCGAGCCGCCGGCGCCGCCCGTCGAGGTGGTGAAGCCGTTGGAAGTCGCACCACGCTCGTCAGCGAAGCGCTCCCAGAAGGGAAGCCGCGCGGGGGCAGATGCTCCGCCGTCCACCAGCGTGGGTAACCTGGACTTTGACGGCGATGACCGCGAGGCCCCGGTTGTGGAGGCTGCGCCGGTCGTCGTTGCAGCAGAGGTTGCGGCGCCGGTCGTTCGCGAGCCGACACCGCCCCCGCCGCCGGCGGTGGTGGAAGCCGTCAAGCCCGAGCCCGTCGTTGTCGAGGAGGCGCCGCAAACGCAGGTCTCTCCCGCCCGCGAGCCCGAGCCTCGCCGGCCTGCTCCGGCCGTCGTTCCGCCGCCTCCCGTGGTCGAGCCCGGCCCCCCGCCGAGCAGCCCGCCGCCGCGCGTCGTGGATGCGCCGAAGCGTCCTTCCACTCCGCCGCGCACCGGCATCGAGGTTTGGGGCGGTCGCCCGGGCGTACCGATGCCTGCGGCTCGCACCACCGCGCCGCCGCAACGTCGCACCACCTACGATCCCAGGGCCTCTGCTGCACCGGCTCGTCCGGCCGGCCCGATGTCGAACAACTTCCCGAACCGTGGCGGTTCCGGAAGGCCGGGCCAGCGCCCGGGCGGCTTCGGTCAGATGCAGGGCCGCAATCGCTTCGGCAGCCAGTCCTCGTCGCAGAGCAAGCGCCCGCCGACGATGATGGAGATGGCCGCTCACAAGAAGGTCATCAAGATCGAAGAGTCGGTCTCGCTCCAGAAGCTCGCCGGCATGATGAGCCTCAAGGTCGTCGACGTGCTGATGAAGCTCCTCGGCATGGGCATGACCGGCGTCAACATCAACTCCTCGATCGACGCCGATACGGCGAAGATCCTCGCCAGCGAGTTCGGCTGGACGGTTGAGGACGTCGCTCTCTCCGAAGAGCAAACGCTCGTCGCGGCGATGGGTCTCGATGACACGAGTGACTACGCGCTCGAACCTCGACCGCCGATCGTGACGGTGATGGGTCACGTCGATCACGGCAAGACCTCGCTGCTCGACCGCATCCGCAAAGCCAGCGTCGCTGCTGGCGAGGCCGGCGGTATCACGCAGCACATCGGTGCCTACCGCGTTGAAACGTCGAAGGGCACCATCGCCTTCCTCGACACGCCCGGCCATGAGGCCTTCACCGCCATGCGTGCTCGCGGCGCTCAGGTGACGGACGTCGTGATCCTGGTGGTCGCGGCCGACGACGGCGTGATGCCGCAAACCAAGGAAGCCATCAGCCACGCCCAAGCAGCCAAGGTGCCGATCATCGTGGCGGTCAACAAGATCGACAAGCCCTCGGCGGATGTCGAACGCATCAAGCGCGACCTCTCGGCGCTCGGGCTCACGTCCGAAGAGTGGGGCGGCGAGACACTGTTCTGCTTGGTGTCGGCCCTCACCGGCCAAGGCGTCGAGCAACTGCTCGAGGCTGTGGCTCTTCAGTCTGAGGTCTTGGAGCTTTCAGCTGCGCCCAAGCGACGTGCTCACGGTGTGGTGATCGAGGCGCTACTCGACCGCGGTCGAGGCCCGGTGGCCCGCGTCATGATTCAAGACGGCACGCTGCGACCCGGTGATGTGGTTGTGGCAGGTGCAGCGTGGGGCAAGGTTCGTGCTCTCACCGACGAACACGGTCGCAACGTCGCTGCTGCTGGTCCCGCAACCCCGGTCGAGGTCCTCGGTTTGAACGAGGTGCCGAGCGCCGGTGATCCGGTGCACGCGGTCAAGGACGCCAAGACGGCGGAAGAGATCGCCGAGCAACGCCGCAAGAAGGCGAGCAGCACCACGAGTCGTCAAGATGTTCGCATCTCGCTCGATTCGCTCAATGAGCGGCTGAAGGAGGGCGAGCAGCTCGACCTCAAGCTGATCATCAAGGGCGACGTTCAAGGCTCCGTTGAAGCCGTGGCCGCAGCGCTGCAAAAGCTCTCCACCCCCAAGGTGAAGGTCACCATCGTTCACTCGGCGGTGGGTGCCATCACCGAGGGCGACGTCAACCTCGCGGTCGCTTCACGAGCCTTGATCGTTGGCTTCAACGTTCGTCCGGCCGGCAAGGCCTCCTCCCTCGCCGAGAGCGGCGCCGTGGAGATTCGGCTCTACACCATCATCTACAACGCCGTGGACGACATCAAAGCCGCCATGGAAGGCCTGCTGCCCACCACCAAGCTCGAGAAGAACCTCGGCACGGCGGAGATTCGCAAGGTCTTCAAGATCACCAAGGTCGGCATCATCGCCGGCTGCATGGTGACCTCCGGGGTGGTCAAGCGCGGTGCGGAAGCTCGCCTGGTTCGCGACGGTGCGGTCGTTTGGACCGGCAAGTTGAGCAGCCTCCGTCGCATCAAGGACGACGCGAAGGAAGTTCCCGAGGGCATGGAGTGCGGTATCAGCCTCGAGAACTACACGGACATGAAGGAAGGCGACAAGATCGAGGCCTTCGAGATCGAGGAGCAGAAGCAGAAGCTCTGAGCTTGCTGCTTCGAGTGACCGCCGCCTCTCCCGCCTGCCAACTTGGTCGGTGTGAGAGGCGCAGTCGCTTTCGAGGTGCGGCGTCAGGCGGACGGCCTTTGCCCGTCGGTGCGGGGAGCGGGTTGGTTCGTGGCCGCCGCAAGCAGGATTTTCAATGTTTGTTGGCGTGCTCAGAGTTTCGTTGACCATCGTCGGCTCGCAGTCCCTGAAGGACAAACGCCGCGTGGTGGCCTCGTTCAAAGAACGGGTGATATCGCGCTTTCGCGTCTCGGCGGCCGAGGTGTCGGCGCTCGACAACTACCGCTACGCGGTGCTTGGCATAGCGGTGGTCTCGAACGAGGCCGCCCACTGCGACTCGGTGCTGGCTGAGGTGGCTTCCGTCGCGGCCAACCTACCGAATGCTATCTTGACCGATCGAGCGACTGAGATCGTGCCGTTCGGTGAGGGCGGGCGAGGGATTCAGGGCGGTATTGAAGCGGCGCTCGGCAGCGGCCAAGTGGGTATGTTTTTGGAAAGGGACGATGAACGATGACGACCGAAGTCAAACGCTCAATGCGCGTAGCCGGGCGAGTTCGCGAGGAACTCTCGCTCTTGCTGCGCAACCTGTCGGACCCACGCATCGTTGGCGTTCTCATCACGCGCGTGGAGGCCTCGGACGATCTTTCGTTCCTGCGCGTGTTCGTACGTTGTGATCAAGGCGCGGACGCCCTCCGGCAGAAGGCGCTGCTGCGCGGCTTGGAGGCTGCCAGCGGTCGCTTGCGTCGCGACGTGACTCGCTCGGTGGGCCTGCGCGTGGCCCCGCAACTTCGCTTTATGTACGACGAGGGCATCGATGCTCAGCTCCGCGTCGAAGAGTTGCTGCACGAGATCGCTCGCGAGCGCAGCGGCGACTCAAGTTAGCGGACGTTGCGCTGCCGTGAGGTGGACCTGGGCGATGCGGTCCGCCGTGTAGGCCTGGCCGCCGAGCCCTCTGAGGCCGCTCAAACGACGAAAGACCCCACCGGGCTACCGGATGGGGTCTTGGTCGTTCAAAAGCTCGTCACGCGGCTGCTAGGGCCGTTGACGGTCAATCACATCGCTTCCGGGGGGATGCACTCGATGGTGCAGGTCTGGTCTTCGAAGCACCACTGCGAAACACCCCAGCCGGGAGGGCAAGGCGACTCGGACGGGCATTCGTACCAGCACTGCTCGAACTCCGGCGGGACACCGGGCTCAGCGCCGCCCATTCCGCCGCCACCGGTGCCAGGGTCGCCACCGGAGCCGGCGCACACGAGCTGTGCAGGCGAGCCATCGGGACAGGTGTAGTCGACCGGTACGCACTCGATTGAGCAACCACCGCCCATGCCGTTCGGATCTTCCCAGCAGGTCTGCTGAGCTTGCGTCCCTGGCGGGCATTCATCGTAGATCGGCGTGCAGGTCTGGTAGCAGCCTTGCTCATCGCAGATGTAGTCGAGGTACGAATCGGGCGGACAGACCTCGGTCGGGATGCAGGTCTCGTAGCAGCCGTATTCGTCGCAGACGTAGTCAAGGTACGAGTCGGGCGGGCACGGATTGATCGGCGTGCAGGTCTCGTAGCAGCCCTGCTCATCGCAGATCGTCTCGAGGTACGCGTCGGGGCCGCAGGGATTGTCGGAGACGCAGTAGAGTTCGCAGTGGCCTTGTTCGGGCGACTCGGGATCACAACCCGGATCGCAGTACCACTCCTCGTGTGAGCCGGGCGGACACTGCGAAGTCGGGACGCACTCCGAGTAGCAGAACTCCTCTTGCGGATACGGCTCGGGAGCGCCGTCTTCAGAGCCTGCGTAGCCCTCACACACGACCTGCTCGACGGTGCCTTCGGGGCAGCCGGGGTCAACAGGGACGCACTCGATCCAGCATTGCTCCTCTTCGAAGATGAGCTCCTCGGGGTTCTGCGGATCCACACCGCCGCCGCCAGAACAAACCTGTTGTGCGACGCTGCCATCGGGGCAAATCGGCTCGGGTTGCTCGATCTCGACGCAGGACTGTCCGTCGAAATACGTGCCATCGGGGCACTCTTCACCGCCACCGAGATCGGGGCCACAGCCGTTGGTCTTCGCGCCGGTGAGCGCCATCACTGCAAACAACGAAACGACGGCCTTGAGGCCAGAAAAGCCTGATCGCATAAGTCCCTCCTTGGGATGTTGACGAACATTGCGCGCGAAGGTGATTGGCCGCGCCGTCGATGTTCTGTTGAGTCAATGCCCAGGGCCGCGTGGTTTGATCACGGCGATCACAATTTTCTTTTCGAATGTTTTCGAGGCCGGGAACAAGCCGCGCGTTGGCACGTTCCGGCGCACAAAACGAAACCGGGAGCCCCTTCGGACTCCCGGTCTAGCGTCTGCGCTGTCTCCCTTCGCGGGAGCGGCTGACTACTTCTTCTTGCCGATGATGAACTGCACGCGGCGGTTGCGCGAGCGGTTCGCCTCGGTGACGTTCGGAGCGAGCGGCTTGTCCTGGCCGTAGCCCTTGGCGGACAAGCGACCAGCCGAGATACCAGCCTTGATCAACCACTCGCGAACCGAGTTGGCGCGGGCCTCGGACAACCTCTGGTTGAGCTCGCGACCACCGGTGTTGTCGGTGTGACCCTGAATCTCGATCTGATCGAGGTTCGGGTTCTTCTGCAGCACCTCGGCGACCTCTTCGAGTAGCGCGCTCGACTGGCCGAGGATCTTCGCCGAGTCGGTCTCGAACAGGATCTTGTCACCGAGCTTGAGCTCGTTGCCTTGGATCTTCACGAGCGCGTTCTTCGGCCGCTTGTTGACGCTGAGGGTGGGCTTGGAGTCCTCGTTGGCGCGAACCTGCGTCGACGAGAGGTTGTTCATGAAGCCTGAGGCCTCGACCTTCATGGTGACGTCGCCGGGCGGCAGACCTTCAGCCTTGAACTTACCAGCGCCGTCGGTGGTGGCCTTGCGCTCCTTACCGCTCGAGTCGGTGATGGTGACGATCGCGCCGGTCACCGGGCTGCCCGCGGAGGCATCCTTGACCACGCCCTCGATGTTGCCGGTGCGCGGCAACGCCTCGAGCACGCAATCCACGTCAGTGAAGCTCGGACCTTGCGGTTGCGGAGCCGGCTGCACCATCGTCGGGCCGCCGGGGAAGGTCGGCATCGGAGCGGGGGCGGCCGGACGCGGTGCCACCGTCGCGGTGCAGGTGCCCGGCTTGTAGCCCGGCGCCGAAATCTCGAACGTGTAGCTGCCCGGTTCAACGTGGCGCGAGAGGAAGCGGCCGTCAGCGCCGGTTGCAACCGGGGGCTGAACAGCGCCTTGGAAGGCGACGATCGCGTCGCCGATGCCCTCGCTCTTGCCTTGCTCGTGCACGAGGCCACGAACGAAGCTTTGCGGAGCCGGCAGTACGACCGGCGGCGGCGGGGGCAACTGGACCGCGGGCTTCTCGACCGGGCGCGACTTGGTATCGAAGGCGTAGCCCAAGCCGAGGAAGAGCGACCACGGTGCTGTGGGTGCAACCTCCTCAATGAATGAGCTGGTGCCCGACGTCCCGACCTCGAAGGCGACCAAGGCCGACAGGCCGCGGAAGCCGTCCGTCCCCTTGATGGCTTGGAACGGGCTCACCCGCGTACCGAGGCCGAGCCGCGACGGGATGTACGAGAAGCCGGCAGCGGAGCCCGCCGAATCCGAAAGATCGGTCAGGCCGAGGCACACGTCGCCGCGCGAAACGCGGTTCGTGTGGCACTCATAACCCTGACGATTCACCGGCACGTCCACGCTCCACTCGACGAAGGGCTGGATGAAGGAGAAGGGAACTTCCACACCGAGCTTGGTCTGGAAGAAGTCCACCTTGTTGATGCCGAGGCCGAAGCGCTCGATGCGGCTGATGGGCTGGAAATCCCGGCCGTCATTGAAGTTCTCAGCGCGGGCGGCCTCCACGGCCTCCACGGCCTTGCCGGAGTTGTCCACTTTGTAGCCAAGGTTCAAGTTGGCTCGGATCGGGATGTTGCTCTTCAGCTGACGGCCGTCGAACGTACCGTTGATGCGGATGTCTGCGCTGGTTGCGCCGCCTGCGACGCCGACGTCGCCGGTGCCGTTCAGCAGCAGCAGCTGCACTTCACCGCCGACCTGCATCGGGCCGATCAACCCAGCGGGCGTGAAGCCCTTCACGCCGATGGTGGTGTCGCCGAGGACCTGCAACAGCTGCGGTGCGCCCTCCGAGTTGGAGTTGGCGTAGGTGCGCAACGAAGCGTACGCCTCGAGGAAGCTGAAGGGCGTCGCGTTCAGCGAGAAGAAGCCACCGACGTGCGAGGCCTCGTCGTTGTTGTTGGCGCCGCTGCAGGTGATGGGCACGCCCGCCTCGGTCGAGTCGGCGTTGTCACAGAGGAAGCCGCTCGAGGTGAACCAATCGAATTGGAAGCCGACGCGGAAGGTGCCGGGAGCGCCCGAGCCCGCGAAGTGCGAGCGCAAGAGACCGGTCGAGCCGTCCAGGCTGTTCTGCGTGATCAGCGAGAGTTCACGCTCTTTCCACTTGGCGTCTTCACTCTTCTCGGCCTTGGGAGCCGTGCCCGCCATGCCGGCTTGAGCGCCAAACTGCGGGTTCTGGCCGTTGCCAGCCTGGAAGTTACCGCGCGGTTGGATGAAGGTGCCCTGCGGAGGCTGGCCCTGCGGAGGCTGGCCCTGCGGGGGCTGACCCTGCGGAGGCTGACCCTGCGGAGGCTGCCCTTGCGGAGGCTGGCCCGGGGGCGCGACGGGCGCGCCAGGAACCGGGGGGGCTCCGGGAGTAGGTCCGGGCTGTTGAGCCGACGCGATGCTCGCGACGGGGACAGACGCCAGAAGAAGGGTAAGGGCAGACGACCTCGCCAAAGATCTCGTTGTTCGCATCGTTGCTCCGACAGTCGGGGATGACGTGGGTCGGACTTGTACCACCTTTTGCTGAAATGCCAGAACAAGCTTCGTCAATTCGATGACGCCGACCGTTTAGCCGCCGACCGTTTAGCGGTTGTTCGCCTGTGGCCCGCTTTGATTCAAGCCCCGGCGGATCTGGTGTACTGCCTTGCGCCATGAGGGCTCGCGCCCGAATTCTCATCGTCGACGACGAAGCCAACGCCCGCGCCGCCCTCTCAGAGATCCTCCAGGAGGAGGGCTACAGCACGGACGTCGCGGCCGACGGCTTCAAGGCGCTCGGCAAGATGAGCGACTTCCTGCCCGACGTCGTGCTCACCGACCTGAAGATGCCCGGCCTCGACGGCATCGGCTTGATGGAGAAGGCCCAAGCTTCGAGCCCCACCGCCACCTTCGTGGTAATGACCGCCTTCGGCTCCATCCCCAACGCCGTGCTGGCGGTCCAAAAAGGCGCCTACGACTACCTGGCCAAGCCGCTCGACTTCGGCGTGCTCCTCCCGGTGATCGAGCGGGCCGTGGAGCGCTCCAAGCTGCTGCAAGAGAACGCGCGGCTGCGCGACAAACTGCGCGAGAAGAACCCCGAGTCGCAGCTGGTCGGGGAGCACCCGCGCATGGTCGAGCTGGTCAAGCTCGCCGAGCAGATCGCCAAGAGCCGAACCACAGCGCTGATCGTCGGCGAGACCGGCACCGGCAAAGAGCTGGTTGCAGCGCTGATTCACCGCGAGAGCCCGCGCAACAAGAAGCCCTTCGTACGGCTCAACTGCGCCGCGCTCAGCGAGTCGGTGCTCGAGAGCGAGCTCTTCGGGCACGAGCGTGGGGCCTTCACCGGCGCTGTGGCCCGGCGTGAAGGGCGCTTCGAGCAGGCCGACGGCGGCACGCTCTTGCTCGACGAAGTCAGCGAAATCCCGCTGGCGACGCAGGTCAAGCTGCTGCGCGTATTGCAAGAGCGCGCCTTCGAACGGGTGGGCGGCAACGAGACGCTGCAGGTCGACGTACGCATCTTGGCAGCCTCCAACCGCGACCTCCCCCAGCGCATCCGCGAGGGGCTCTTTCGCGAGGACCTCTACTACCGCCTCAACGTCTTCACGCTCGAGGTGCCGGCGCTGCGTGAGCGCGCGAGCGACATCCCGCTCCTGGCCGGCTTCTTCGCGCGGCGCTTCGCCGAGGAGAACCACAAGCCGATCGAAGGCTTCACCGACGGCGCCCGCGCCGCGTTGATGGCCTACGGCTGGCCGGGCAACGTGCGCGAGCTCGAGAACGTCGTAGAGCGAGCGATCGTCCTTTGCGATGGGCCGCTGATCAGCGAACGCCACCTGCCCGCATCGCTAACGCCGGGCGCCCGCGAAGACGCCGCGCCGGTGA
This sequence comes from Polyangiaceae bacterium, assembly GCA_044376115.1. Lineage (GTDB taxonomy): Bacteria > Myxococcota_A > Polyangia > Polyangiales > Polyangiaceae > Xiheicaenibacterium. Next base: position 337,152 of record JBILLK010000009.1, read on the forward strand.
TCCCCGGTGCCACCATCGCCGAGCTCGAGCGCCACGCGATCCTCAAGACGCTGGAGGTCTGTCACGGCTCCACCACCCGCGCCGCCGCCATCCTCGGCATCAGCCCGCGCAAGGTGCAGTACAAACTGCGCGAGTATTCGCTGGGTGCGGGCGAGGTACCGCCGCCGCGGGACTCCGAGTCGAAGCGCTGAGTTCGTGCAGCCCTTCGCCGGCCGCACCGCGCCGACCTCTCGGTAGCTATCTCCACGGCTTTTCGCTAAATCTGCCAGGCAATGACGGCTGAGCGTTTGATCGATGTGAAGGGGCTGCGCAAGACCTTCAAACAAGGGCTCTTCGTTCGTCGCACCGTCGAGGCGGTCAAGGGCATCGACTTCGACGTGAAGCGCCGCGAGATCTTCGGCTTTCTCGGCCCCAACGGCGCCGGCAAGACCACCACCATCAAGATGCTGACCGGCCTGATCGCGCCCACCAGCGGTGAAGCCCTGCTCTTCGGCCAGCGCGTCCCTTCGGCCGAGGCCCGCAAGAACATCGGCTTTCTGCCGGAGAACCCGTACGTCTTTCCGTACCTCACGCCGCGGGAGTTCATCACCATGAGCGGCAACCTCTCCGGCATGCGCGGCAGCAAGCTCGCGCGCCGCACCGAAGAGGTGCTCGACCGCGTGGGCATTCTCTACGCCGCGGATCGTCAGGTGCGTGCGCTGTCGAAGGGCATGCTGCAACGCACCGGCCTGGCCGCAGCGCTGGTGGCCGATCCGGAGATGTTGATCCTCGACGAGCCGATGAGCGGGCTGGATCCGGTCGGGCGCAAAGAGGTGCGCGATCTGATCTTCAGCGAGCGCGATCAGGGCCGCACCATCTTCTTCTCGACCCACATCCTCAGCGACGTCGAGGCGATGTGTGATCGCGTTACCATCTTGCGCAAAGGCGAAGTTGTCGTGAGCGGGGAGATCCGCGAGCTCTTGCGCGGCGACGTGCTCAAGACCGACATCCTCCTCGCCAAGCTCAGCGACGCGGGCAAAGCCAGCTTGAGCGAGGCCGGCTTCACCATCGAAACGCGCCCCGGCTTGAGCTTGATCAGCGTCACCGGCGAAGGCGCCGTCGGCAAGGTGTTGCGCATCGCGCTCGCGGCCGACGCCGAGGTGGTGGAGGTCACTCCCCACCGCGAGACGCTCGAGGACCTGTTCATGAAGAAGGCGCTATGACCACGCGAAGCTGGTTGCTGCTCGTGGGTGGGCTTGTTTTGGGTTGCAGCAGCAAGCTGCAGGAGCCAGAGACCGGCCCCGCAATCGCAGCCACCTCGACGAACAGCGCAGTGGCCAGCGCGCAGACCGCGTCCTCCGCCAGCGCAACCTCAGTTCCCGCAGCCGTCCCAGCGCTGCCGGCTCGCGAGCTGACCGTGGGGGCGGGCTTCGCCGTGCGCGTTGAACCAAAGGGGCCGTCGCAGCTCGAAGTCTCGGTCAGGCCGCCGAAAGCGCTGCTCGGCAGGTGGGGGCTGCAGCTCGAGCGCACCGATGCGGAGGGCGTCACGGTTAGCGAAAGTCTCGTCGCGGCTCGCACCACGAGCCTGCATTCGGCCAAGCCGGGCGCCGTCTACCGCTACCGTTTCCGCGTCGGTACGAGCGACTGGTCCGAGTTCGTGGAGGCCCGCACCGCCATCCCCACGCGACCACCGCCGGCACCGTCCAGCTTGCAGGGCCAGGCGAAGGACGCGTTCAGTTTGCAACTCGGCTGGCAGGCCGATGCGAGCGAGGTAGCCGGCTTCGAGATCGAACGAACGTCGGAGCTCGGCACACGCCGCTCGGCCCTGGTGGATCCCGACAAGCGCGGCTACCTCTTGAAGGGCCGCCGGCCCGGCTCAAAGACCAGCTACCGCGTGCGCGCGTTCAACGCCGCTGGGGTCTCCGGCTGGTCGCCGCAAGTGGAGGTCACGGTGCCGAAGCTCGGGCCCACGCCTGCGCTTTCGAAGACGCTCGGCCCCTGCCTGACGTTGCCCGCCGTGGCGCCCGAGGCCTTCGGGATCGGTCGCAGTGAGATTCGACCACCGCCCGAAGAATTGATCAACGAACCGGCGGGTAGCGGGACCGATCGCAAGCTGATCGGCCGGGCCAACGGCTGTTTGCGTTTGCTCGGCAGCATCGCCGCGCAAGCCGACATCTCCATCGTTCAAGCGGTTGACCCCGAACCCTACCCGCTGCTTTCGGCCATCCTCGGCGCGGGCCAGGAGGGCGCGGCCTTCGCCGTCTTGCGCTTCAACGGCCGGAAGTACGAGAACGTCCATCAGGTTGGCGTGTGCGGGGAATTCATCCCGCCGGAAGGTCCCTCGCTGAGCGCCGGCTGGAAAGACAACGGCGACGATCCGAAGGCCTTTCAGCCGCCCTTCGAGGCTTGCCAGGAGGAGATCGACCTCGGCCCGCAGTGAAGCTACTCTCGCCCAACGATGGGGAAGAGCAAGAGCGCGAAGAAGGAAAACGTTGGCGCAGACCAACGTGAGGACGCGGCAACGAGCGCGGAGCCGGAGAACGCTGGGGAGGCCTCTGAGACGAACACCCCCGAGGCTGCAAAAGCCTCCAAGCCGCCCAAGGCTGCCAAGGCCTCCAAGACGAAGGAGCCCAAGGCTGCAAAGGCCTCCAAGGCGAAGGAGCCCAAGGCGGCCAAGGAGCCCAAGGCTGCGAAGGAGCCCAAGGCTGCCAAGGCTTCGAAGCCGCCCAAGGCAGCGAAGGCCCCCAAGGCTGCGAAGACGGCCAAATCCGTTAGCAAAAAATCCAAAGCTGCCAAGCCCACGGGCTTGCTCGACAGCGATCGCGAGCTGCTGCTTTCCCTCGATCAGCGCTTCACCGAACGGCCGGACTTTGGGATCGCGACCGTGCTCGATGAGGCGCGGCATCTCGAGGTGATCGTCAAGAAGCTCGGTTCGGAGCTGGTCAAAGGCGCGGGCCTCGACAAGAACGTGCGCAGCGAGCTGAACCAACGGCGCGCGCGTTTGGACCAAGCCGAGAGCGCGTGGCTCGAGCTGCGCTCGCGCGCCATCCCGCGCGATATCCTCAAGCTGCGCAGCGCGGCCGAACGGCTGAAGCGCGACGCGTTCGCGGCGCTGCGCTACTTCGTCGCCGAGGACGCCGACGTGCAGTTGCGCCTGGACGAGATCTACGAGGGCGGCGGCGATGCCGACTTGATCGACGATCTGCGCAAGCTGGCCGACCTCAGCGAAGCGCATGCGGCGCTGCTAGCGCCTGCGGATCTGCCCAAGGAGCCGGTGAACAAGCTGCGTGAGACCGCTCAGCTGTTGGCCGACGCCAGCGCCGAACGCGCGGTGGATCCCGACGCCGCAGCGGCGATTGGCCTGCGTGACCGTGCCTATTGGCACTTGCGTGCGCTGATGGACCAACTCCGGGGCGCAGGCCGCTACGTCTATCGCGACGACCCCAAGCTCCTGCCGCTGTTCCGAGCCACCTCCACGCGGGCGCAACGAGCGTCTCGCGCGCGGAACAGCGACGCCAGCAGCGGCTGAAGCACAACGCCGCGCGAGCACGAGAAGGGCAGCGACGTGTCGCAGGCTGGGTGGCCTGCGGCCGCTGGGCGCGACATTGCGGCGAGTCTCGCCGTGAGAGCGGGCGATGTGTCGCAGGCTGGGTGGTCAGCAGGAGCAAGGCGCGAGGTAGGCGCGACATTGCGGCGAGTCTCGCCGTGAGAGCGGGCGATGTGTCGCAGGCTGGGTGGTCAGCAGGAGCAAGGCGCGAGGTGGGCGCGACATTGCGGCGAGTCTCGCCGTGAGAGCGGGCGATGTGTCGCAGGCTGCGGGCGACCAGAAACGATGAAAACCCCGATCTCGCGTACGAGATCGGGTTTTTGGCTTCGAAGATCGAGGTTTTGGCTTCGAAGATCGAGGTTTTGGCTTCGAAGATCGAGGTTTTGGCTTCGAAGATCGGGTTTTTGGCTTCGAAGATCGAGGTTTTGGCTTCGAAGATCGAGCCGCGGGCTTACTTGGGGTCGTCGGTGACGCAGTAGCCGCGCGGGCGGCCCAGGTAGTTGGCGCACAGGCCGATGGCGCAGTCGCTGTCGGCTTTGCACGGCTGGACGTAGCAACCTTGTTCGGCGCAGGGGAACATGCCGCAGTGTTTGCGGTCGCGGCGGCGCTGGGCGTCGGGGGTGCAGCTGCAGCCGGCCCAGGCGGTGTAGTCGCCGGTGGCGGCGCTGCTGCGCTCGTCGAAGGTGGGGCAGCTGTGGGAGGCTTGCGCTGGTTGCGGGGGGAGGGGAGCGGCGGTGGGGAGGCCTGGCTGCGGCGCGGCGCCTGGCTGTGAGGCGACGGTAGCGCCGGTAGGACCGCCACTGCCGTTGAGCTCAGTAGGGCCTGCAGGCCCGCCATTGCCGCTCAGCGGCGCATCCGGCCGCGGCGTGCTGCAGGCGAAGGTCAGGCTCACGAGCAGCAGGTTGAAGGTCGCTCGGGGTCGATTGAAACGCACCGCCGCACGCTAGCAGGTGTGCGTCGCTGCCCGCGAACGCTAGGCTTCGCGAATGTTGTTCAACGCGCGCGCGCAGCTGCTTGGCGCCATCACCTTCAGCTTGCTGAGTCAGAGCTGCATCCTCTTGTACCAAGGGGACGGGAGCGGAGCTGGCGGGCAGGGCGGCGCCGGTGGGCTGGGCGGCGGTGGGCTGGGCGGTGGGGCCATCAACGCAGGCGGAGCTGGCGGTGCTGGGGGAGGGGAGGCGGGCAGTGGCGGTGCTGGCGGTGCCCCGCTGTGCAGCGACGGCGCCTTTCCGCTGGTGGACGTTGGGTTCTTCGCGCCGGGCGGGGATCCGCTGTTGGCCACGCTGCAGTCGCTGGCGCCCGGCGATGGCGACAGCGTGATTGCGGCGGGCTTCTCCGGAAACGGCTTCACTCCCTGCATCGGCGACTTTGTACCGCCCGACGCCTTCTTTCTATTGCGGCTCGACGAGAGCGGCGGACTTGGTGAACCTGTCGTTCTCGATTTCGCCGGGGCGGGTGGACCCCCGGTGATCTCGTTGGCTCGCGACGACGGCGGGTTGTTGCTGGCGATGTCGAGGCCCAACGGGCTGAAGGTGCAGCGGCTCGCGCCGGAGCTTTCGCTGGGTAGCGAGCTGCTCACGTGCCAGCCAGCCTCCACCAACCCGATGGCCAGGATCACCCAGGGGCGGGTGGTCGCCAATGGGCCTCAGCTGGTGGTGGCTGCGCAGCTCGACGCTGACGCTCTCTACGAATGTACAGGCGCTGGGCTCAGTGACCTGCGCTGCATCCTACAGCCGATGGCAGCTGCGCAGGCCGGCTCCAGTCGCACGCTGTTGTGGTCGCCTACGATGCCGCCGGGGACCGACGCGTGTGATCGTCTGACGTTGATTGATCCGGTGGGAGGGGAGCTTTCCTTTGGTAGCCCGCGCATCGCGCTTGGGGCTGCGCCGGATGCCGGCGCGACCGAGGTGCTGCTGACAGCGCGGGCTGGCGGGAGCGTGGAGGTCCATCAGGTCGCGAGGCTAATGCTTGAGGCCGGCGTGTTTTCGGTGCCGATGCGCGACGACGTTGGCGAATCGCTCGGCCTGCTGCTGCCCGCGGTGCTGCGTGGTTCCGCCGCGGGCGAGAAGGGCGTGCTCGGCGGTGTGGTTCGAGCAGTGCCGAGCGTTGACCCCCCAACCCCAGCCGTCTCGGTGCGCTTCGCCGACAACCTGAATCCCATTTCGCTCAATGCGGGCGGTCCGCTGGTGGCGGCCCCAGCCTCCCCGACCAAAACCCAGATCGTCGCGATGGACGCCGACTCGATGCAGTTCCTGGTGGTGGCTCAGGTCGACGAAGCGGGTGCGGACGCGTTTGGGAGTCCCGGCGCCCCGTGTGCAGGACCCGGCTTGTGTGGCTTATGGCGCACGCTCGATAGCTCGCTCACAGGGGGCGACTTCACGCTCACGACAGCGGGCGTTTACCCCAGCGCCGGCATCTTGATCGGCCCGCAGGAGGCTCGCAACGTTGTCTGGGCGGGCCAATTCGAGGAGGGCTTCAGCGTCGATGCGGCCAGCCTCGCGAAGCCCGTGAACGGGCCGCATACGTTTATTGCGCGGCAAAAGCTCTGAGGGCTCAGCGGTCGGTGCGCGGCGGGGTGACGGGTTTCTTCTTTTGCGGACGGCCGAGCTCGTCGTCCAGTTCGCGGAAGGCGCGCTCGATGCGGGCCTCTTCTTCGGCGCTGCGGGCGCTCTGACCGAGCTTGCGTAGGGCCAGGCCGAGGCCGGCGCTGAGTAGCACGAAGCTGACCAGCGCGCCGATGCGGCCGGCGTGCAGACGTTGCGAGAAGGTGGTGTCGTCGGTGGCGGGTGCGGCGAGCAGCAGGGCCGCGAGCAGGAGCGCCTTCATCGCGAGTGGGCGCTGTTGCTGCTGTTGCTGCTACTGGTTTTGACGAGACCGTCGACGCCTTCACGGAACATGGTCGGGTCCGGCAGGATGGGCGAGGCGAGCGCGATCAGCTGCAACATGGCGGCTCCTTGCAACACCACCATCAGCGAGGGCACGGCGATGCGCACCGCCGCGTTGTGAAGGCCCGGCGCTTTGAGCGCGAGTCGGATGAACACGAGCACGCCGACCGCCAGCGAGGCGATGGCGGTGGCATCGGCCAGCAGCGGGCCGGCAAAGCGGCTGGAGTGGTAGTAGAGCGCGACGATCGGCACCAGCGTGCCGAGCAGCAGCGCGCCGGCCAAGAGGCCGCGGGCGTGCGCGAGCACGAGATCGGTGACGCTGGTCTCTTCACCGAGCAGCTTCCACGCGACCACGCCGAGCGGGGCCGCAGTCAGCGCCGAGAGCAGCAAGACCAGCGGGACCTTGACCAGGTTGCCCACCGCCAGCGCCGGCACGCAACTGCCGGCGGCCGCACCCCACAGCGCCGAGAAGCCGAGCGCCGCGAGCGTGGCGAAGGTCGCCAGCTGCAACTTGGCTGGTTTGGTCAGCCGGCTGAAATCCGAGCGCGGCCGAATCAGATCGAAGAGCGTCGAGGCGGAGAGCGTGCTGTTCTGCATGCAAACAGCCTGAGGCGGGCTGTTCAACCCGGCGCCAACCGGGCTTGAAAGGTTGGCGCAAAGGATGTGAAAACGGTGTGACGAGAGAGCCGGAGGAGCGGCGTTCCGCAGGTCGAGGCGCGTCAGGGCGCAGACGTCAGCGGCGCTTGTCGTGCGATGAACGCGCTTCTTGCTCCAGGGGCCGGGTTCAGCTGAGCGCCGCCGGGGAGGCTGAACGGTGCGTCATAGCTGCCTGCCCATACGACGTCCGGTTCTCCATCCTGGTTGGCCACAAGCAGACCTGCGCTGGGGAAGACGCCGGGCGACGGCGGCTGGTGGCCAACGCGCGTGAGCTTGGTATCGAAGAGGCTCCACATTCCGCACGGGCCCGGGCCGCATAGGCTGTTGGGCGGTCCAAAGATGGCGGCGCCGCTTTGGTCCACCTGGGCCACCGCGAGCACGTGGTTTTCTGTGCTGTGCAAGGCTGTGATGCGCGAGTTGGTTCCGCCGTCCGGGGCGTCGAGCAGGGCCCAGTCCGTGTTGTCCGTGATGGGGGCGAAGTCAGCGGCGCGTCGGATGAAGGCGGCGTCCAGGGCCGGGTTGTCGTTCAGCCCCACCACCCCAGCGAGGACGGCGTTGCCCGTTGTAGGCACGGTGGGCAACACCAACCCAGCCTGAGGTCCGAGAGGGGTATGCGTCCATTCGCCGAAGTATCCGTCGAGCGTGGTCTCAGCCATCATCTGGTCGCTGCCGCCGGTCCCCTTGCGGTGCATCATCAGCATCACTTCGGTCATTGGGGCAGGCGGGCCGAGCGCCAGGCGAGGCGCTGCGTAGTCCGACCCGTTGGGGGCCTCCAAGAACTGGAGCTGGTCGCAGTTCACGTCTCCGTTGGGGGACCAAAGCATGAGTCCTGGTGCCGTTGGCACGACGGGACAATGCTGCTGCTGGACGTAACAGTCGTACTGCACGTTGGCCTGCACCTGCGCCACGACCGCAACCTGCTCGCCGTTGGACACCACGCGGCCCTGAAGGATCTGCGGCGGAGTTTGACCTCCTGCAGGCTTCACCCCGGTGCAAGTAAGCAGCGCCTGGCCTGGCAGGAGCTGCCCGTCGTTGTCCTTGTCCAAGCTCTGCACCGAGAGCTTCTCTCCGCGGGAGGTCGCGAGCAGCAACCCGTTGGGGCCGCGCGCCAAGCTGATCACCGGCTGCTCGCCGCTCGTGATCGACAGCCCAATGGGTTGCGCGATCGCGCCTGAGGCATCGAGCTGCAGGTAGAAGAAGGTGTCTTCGGGGACCTCACATCCTCCGCTGGTGGTGAAGCCCGTTCCGGAGAAGCCCGCTGCCACGACGCCGCCGTCCGGCCCGGGCGCGAGGGCTTGCATGGTCGCAACCTCAGGGTTGCTGCTGGGGGCGAATCGACCAACGTCCAGCAGCGGAAAGGCGCTCCCCGGGGCTCCGCATGCAAACGCACCGCCTCCAGTACCGCCGCCGGCTCCACCGGTGGTGGTAGCCGTCGACTGTACGCCGCTGCCGCCCTGTCCGCCGTTGCCGCCCTGCGCGCTGCCGCCCTGCGCGCCCTCTCCGTCGTAGAGCAGGATGCAGCTCTGCGTGAGCAGGCTGCAGGCGATGGCGTGGAGCAAAGACGCGCGCGGACCGTGAAGCAAGCTCATGGCGGCAGGCTACTCGCTTGCGCTTGCGTCCAACAGGGTGCGCTTGCCGCTCTGCGGCAAGCGCACGACGAAGCGGGCGCCTCGGCCGGGAGGGCTGTGCACGGTGACCGAGCCGGCGTGGGCCTCGGCGATGGCCTTGACCAAGGCCAAGCCGAGGCCGGTGCCGCGCTCGCGGCCGCGAGTGAAGAAGCGCTCGAACACGCGCTCGAGATCGGCCTCGGCGATGCCCGGTCCGCTGTCTTCGACGCTCAGTTCGGCAAAGCCTGCGCGGGCGTGAAGTCGGACGCTGACGTGGGCGGCTTCGCCTTCGCGCGGCTGCGCGAAGGCGAAGGCGTTCTCGAGCAGGTTGCGTACGACAGCGTCGAGGCCGTGCGGTACTGCGGCCAGCTCGACGTTGGGCTCGAGCGATAGCGCGAGCTCAACCTCCGGCTGCTTCTCGGCGCAGCTGTCGGCGATGCGCTGGGTCAGCGCGCTGAGATCCACCCGCTCGCGTTGGTCGGCGACGAGGCCGGCTTCGGCGCGCGCGAGCTCGAGGAACTGCGTGACCACCGCGTCGAGTTTGCCGCCGGCGTCGCGCAGCGCGCGCGCCAGCCGCTGCGCGCGGGCTGCATCGAGCGGGCCGTTCGCGAGCGTATCGGCGGCGGCGCGTACGGTGGAGAGCGGGCTCTTCAGCTCGTGCACCAGATCGGCGGTGAAGGTCTGGTTCTTACTCTGACGGTCTTGCAGCCGAGCGAGCAATTCATTGAAGGCCAACGCAAGATCCTGCACTTCGGCGTCGCCCACTTGATCGAGCCGCGCAACGGCTTGGGGGTCGTGCGCACGTGCGCGGGCCTGCGCGCCGAGCGCGCGGATCGGTTTGACGATGCCGCGCCCCAAGAGCCACGCCACCGCCACCGCGAACGGCACGAGGCCGAGCATCAGCCGCAACATTTGGTAGCGCAAATCGTAGAGCGCCCGCACCGCGCGTCGTGAACTCTGCGCGGCGATCACCACGCTGCCATCGGTGCGCTGGGCTGCCGCGTAGCAGATCAGCAGCTTGCCGCCTGGAGCGGTGCGACACTCACTCCTGGCCGTGAGCGTGCTGGTCTGCGCAAATTCTTCTCGCTCTAGCAGAGGTCCAAAACTCGCATCCACCTCGCTCAACGCAGGCGCGCCGTCCGGCCCGAAGAACAGCGTCCCGAGTTGATGCAGCGCATCGGTACCGCGATCAAAATCGCTGTCGGCGAGCAGATCGCCGTTTGGCGAGACCACGCGCAACCAGACCTGATGCTCACGAGCGCGCTCGCTCGCTTGCGCTTGTAGCAGCGCTGCATCGGGCGGCGTCGCTAGGGCTTCCGCCAGCGCCGCCTCCTCGAGGTTCTCCCGCATGTCGGAGACGAGCGTGCTCTCGCGCAGCCCCGCGCCGGCTACCACCACCAGCGGCGCGAACACCACCGCCAGCGCGACCGCGATCACCCGCAGCCGCAAACTCAGCCGTCGCGCCATCGATAGCCGGCTCCGACCACGGTCTCGAGACGATCGAAGCGCTCGTCGATCGCCTCCAACTTGCGCCGCAGACGGCCGACGTAGGTATCGACGATGCGCGCCGCAACCACCGAATCATCGCCGCGGACGATCTCGAGCAGGCGGTCGCGCGAGAGCACGAGGCCGGGACGCTTGGCCAACGCCTCGAGCAAGCGGAACTCGGTCAGCGTGACTTTGAGCGGCGTTTGCCGATAACGGACTTCCAGCCGATCCGGAAGTAGCTCGAGCTCCCCGCGTTTGACGGCCTGCTCGACCTCGCTCTGGCCGCGGCGTTGTTCACGCCGCATCAGCACCTGCGCGCGCGCCAGAAGGACGCGGGTGCTGAATGGTTTGGAGAGGTAGTCGTCGGCGCCCAGCTCGAGGCCGAGCGCCTCGTCGATCTCGTCGCCGCGCGAGGTGAGGAGCAGCAAAGGGACGAAGTTCTGTTCGCCGCGCAACTTGCGACAGAGCGCGAAGCCGTCGAGCCGCGGCATGTTGACGTCGGAGACCACGAGGTGGGGCGTTTGCTCGACGATGGTTTTGTAGCCGGTCTGGCCGTCGCTCGCGGTGAGCACGGTGAAGCCGGCGTCCTCGAAGGCGAGTGCGACAAGGTCGAGCAGAGAGGCGTCGTCGTCGATCAGCAGGACTTTGAACATGGTGGTCGGGCGCGCTGCATCGTTGCATGGGAAGTAGGGGCACTCAAACGAGAGAGCGTCAAAGAGGTTGGAGCAGAAGGTGCATTCGGGGAGGAGGGCTCTTGCGCTAGACGGTCGCGCCGTGAAGCAGCTGTGATGGGTTTGCTCGCCTGTGATTCGGGTTCGAGCGGTGCAGGCGGTGAGGGTGCAGGCGCTGCGAACGCGCAGGGCGGTGCTGCGAACACGGGTGCGACATTGGGCGGGTGGGCAGCAGGCGCTTTTCGCAGCCGGAGCGACATTGGGGCGGGTGGGCAGCAGGCGCTTTTCGCAGCCGGAGCGACATTGGGCGGGGAGATGGTTTATCGCACGCCCCGATGTCACTTGCGCGCGTTCGGTACGCCGCGATGGCCACGAATAGGCCTCGCTTCTTCGAGGGAATCGCTCGTGGGCTGTAGCCCTCGGCGGGGCGCCCCTCGCTGTCGCGGTGGTTCGGAGCGACATTGGGCGGGGGGATGGTTTATCGCACGCCCCAATGTCACTTGCGCGTGGGTGTGCGGCCTGGGTCTCGCGGTTCGAGTGGGTCCGCGGTTGCTGGAGCGACCCGCTGTCCCATAACGCTGGGTCGTCCGGAACGACGAGGGGATATGGGACGCTCTGGCGCCGCGGGCCCGCGGGTCCTGGGACGTGCCCGACGGGGATTGCGCGCAATTAGCGGCTTTTGTTCGTTGTGCCGGTGGGTCGGCGGCTGGTGGGCTGCGGGTCTTGTCCCATAACGCTGGGTCGCCCGGAACGACGACGGGATATGGGACGCGCTCTGGCGCCGCGGGCCCGTGGGTTCTGAACGTGGCCGGCGCAGATTGCGCGCAATTAGCGGCTTTTGTTCGTTGTGCCGGTGGGTCGGCGGCTGGTGGGCTGCGGGTCTTGTCCCATAACGCTGGGTCGCCCGGAACGACGACGGGATATGGGACGCGCTCTGGCCGGTGGGGCGGCCGGGTAGGCCGGAGGGCGGGCGTTGGGTCCGGCTTTTTTTGCCGTGCGCCCTTTCGACGGCCACCACGCTCTAAAGCAGCGTCAGATTTGTGACGCTTTCTCCCGGTATGCAAAGACCGCTTGGTGCCGTGGTTGCTTCGGTTTTTGCGCTGCTGGGGAGTGGCTGTGAGTTTTCCCTATGTGTGGATGAGCTCGCGGGGACCGATGTGGTCGCGACCGATCAAGAGCGGATCATCGGTGGGGTGGTGGATGAGGTGAATGCCTCGACCTTGGCGTTGTTCCTGACCACCGAGGAAGGGAACCGCGCTTTGTGTTCGGCCTCGGCGATACGGCGGCGCGGCAAGGTTGTGTACGCGCTGACGGCGGCGCATTGCGCGCAGGGCACGGTGGATGACGTGATCTCGCGGGTCGATCTGGACGCCTGTTTGAGCGATTCCACCTCTCCGCAATGTTCGCTGCGTTACCAGCCGATCGATTGGTTCAATCACCCCGACTACAACGACAGCACGCTGTTTCACGATGTCGCGGTGGTGCGCTTTCGGTTGAGCGACGGCGTACCGCCGCCACCGCTGGTGCCTGCGGCGTTGAGCGCCGATGGTCTCGTGGCGGGGGATGAACTCGAGCTCTCCGGCTTCGGCCAGATCGAGGCGGGCCCCTCCGGCAGCGTGCCCTTTCAGACCAAGCGTCATCACGTGTTCGTGCCGGTGGAGACGGTGTTCACGAGCACCTTGCGGGTGAACGCAACCGCGGGCGAAACGGCTTGTTTTGGTGATTCGGGTGGGCCGGCGTACGCGTGGATCGGTGGTGTGCGCAAGGTGGTCGGCGTGGCCTCGTCGGCGGACTTCGAATGCAAGTTGTTCTCGAACTATGCGCGCACCAGCGCTGAGGCGAGCTTCATCAGCTCGGTGCTCGAGGCGCCCTGCGCCGAATGCGAGCCGGACGCTGGAGCCGGTGGCGGCAATGAAGGCGGCGGGCCAGGCGCAGGCGGCGCGAGTGAAGGCGGCGGGCCGGGCGCAGGTGGCGCAAGCGAAGGTGGCTCGGCGCAAGGCGGTGCGCCCGGCGAAGGCGCCGGATCAGCGCAGGGTGGCGCGAGCGAGGGCGCTGGGTCATCGCAAGGCGGAGCAGCCTCAGCAGTCGGCGGGTCGGGCGAAGGGGAAGGGGCAGCGCAAGGCGGCGCAGCGCAAGGTGCTGCTTCGGGCGCAGGAGCGGAGGACGTCGCTGCAGGCGGAGGCAACAGTGAAGCGTCGGGCTCGAACGGCGCCACGGACCCGTGCACGCCGGTGACGCTCTCTTGCGACCTCGCGACGATGGGCTCGCGCGACCGCACTGCTCTGGGCTGGGCGGCGCTGATCGTCGCGCTGATGCTCATCTTGCGAGGTAAATCGCAAGGCCGCTTCGACGATGGTTGAACGCTAACGAACGATGAGGTCGAGCAACGGCGCACAGCCTTCGCCGAACAGCTGCAACGTGCGCTCGGGCGTACCTTGCGTGCACACGATGGTCTTCGGTTTGCTGCTGGGTTTACCGAAGAAGGCCCCATGCGCGACGCCGAGCCCTTGTTGGTCGCGCACGAAGATCGCCGGGGCTTGGCCGGGCGCAAAGCCGGGTACCTCGACGAAGCGCAGGCCGCGCCGTTCGAGCTGGGCGATCAGCTCCGTCATGCTGGCTTGCTCCACCGGCTTGCCGTTGATTCCGGGTGGGCGCGGGATGGCCTTTTTGCCGGAGTAGAGTTTGACCGGATAGGTGACGAGGACGACGCCGGCCTCCGGCGTGGGAAAGGTGAGCCCTTCGAAGGCGCGCTCCACACATTGAACCAGCGTCGTGTCTTTGAACTCGGAGCTCGAGCGCAGCTTGCTGACCGCGCCGTCCTTCCCGATCACAAACTGCACGCTGACCACGCCCTCGCTGTGCGGATCGCGTTTGAGGGCGGCCTCATGGCACGCAGCGAATTGCGGCGAACGCTGCCGCACGATGCGCCGAATCACCTCGGGCGCTAGCCTGCCGCGCACGTCGACGGACCCGAGCACGATCTTGGGCCCCTTGCCGGGTAGGGTCTCGGCGTCGTTCATCGCGGGCGTTCCCCTGGCCGCGTCCTCGAGCCCAACAGGCGCTTCGAGCCGTTTGGGTCCACGGCCCCAATCGTCGCGCCCGGCGTTCGCCGCGAGGCCGGTCTCCCCGTCTTCGAGCGCGCCCATTTCGAGCGGTGGGAGCAACATCAGACTCAGCGCGTAGTCGTGACCGGCGTCGGGCAAGGCGAGTGAGCGCAGCACCCGCGCGGCGCAATCGCTCGCGGCGCTGGGCTCGATGAAGGAGGCGAGCTGGGCTTCCACCTTGCCGCCTGCAGCCACGCGCAGGGCGAACCAGGCCGGCGTGCGCAGCTTGGGCTCGGCGCCGTACGCGCAGCGTCGCAGACGCTCGGCGGCGGCGGCGAGCGTTGGGCGCGCGGCGGGCGGCTCCACGCGTTCGTCGCTGTTCCAATCGAGCCCGACGATGCGTTGTTCGATCGCGGGCTCTGCGCCCAGCGCGGCCGCTTCGTAACCCCCTTCGAACGCGAGCTCGAGCTTGAGGGCGCCGGCCTCGCGCGTGGTGGTTTTGGTTTGGGTAAACGCCTGCTGCAGGCAGCTCACGGCCGCATGGTTCGCCAGCTCGCCGCCGACCGAGGTTGCCTTCGACGTGGACGCCGGTTCGCTCGGCGATGTTGGCTCGAGCGCAAAGGTCATGCGGCCCTGCAACCACGGTTCGCGCTCGAGCGCCGGCTTCAAGCAGGCTGCGAGCGCCCCGTCGAGCTCGCGTAGCCAACGTTCGGACTCGGCGCTGGGTGGCGTGAGCGTGGCCTTTACGCCGAGCGCTGCGAAACGTGACGGCGGCTCGCTCGCCGCGAGCTTCACCTCGCTCGTCGGGACGGCGGCCTCATCCTTCGCCGCGCCGCAGCCGAATAACGGCGAGGCCAAAGCCAGGAGCAACGTCGGCAGCGCGCGGCGGTAAAGCTTGTTCATGGGCTACTCGATTTCGACTTGGCGCGGCACCTGATCGGTTGCCGCCCAGCGCAAAAGCTCGCGGCCCGACTCGGCGTCGCGCACGCTCCAGATGTGGCCGACATAGGTATTGAACGGAGCTTGCGCCTGCGGCTCGACGCGACCGTAAGGTTGCGCGTTGCCGTCGAAGTCGAGCCAAAACAGCGTGATCGCGGCGCGCCGATTGAGGAAGGTGATCGGCACGGCGAGGCGCGTGTCATTGGAGCGAGTGGCCTGGGTGCGACCGAGCGCGACGGCGAGCTTGCTGAAGTCCTCCTGCAGCGCGGTGCCGCAGTACGTGCAGATCGTTTCGCCCGCGGCGGCTTTGGCGCCGCAGTTCGAACATTGGCTGGGTTGCATGGCGAGCTCGTTCAGTGGTGGAGGGCGGCTTGGCCAGTGAGGTCGATGTTCTTCCAGGCTCCCGAACGGTAGCGGTAGGTCATCACGACCGAGAGGACGGCCAAGTACATCACGAAACAAGTGATGGCACCGACAGGACCAACTTTAAAAATGATCACCGCGACCGAGGCCGCCGGCACGAAGAAGACCCACGCCAAGATGATGCGAGCCCACATGCACCACGCTGTATCGCCGGCGGCGCGCAAGGCCTCCGAGAGCGTGATCGAGATGGCGTCGAAGAGCTGCCAGGCGGTGCTCACGAGCAAGAGCTTGGCCGCGAGATCGACCAGGGCTTCCCCGTGATCCGGACCTTGCCCGCCGAACACGCTCATCACCGTGCGCGGCGAGCTCGCGTACACCACGCCGACGAACACCTGCCAGGAGGCCGCGAGGATCATCGTGCGTTTGACGATGCGACCGACGCGGTCTTTGGTGCCGGCTCCGATCGCTTGGCCGACGATGATCGCGCCGGCGGTGGAGACGCCGAAGGCCGGCATGAAGGCGATTGAGTTGACCTGCACGACGGCCATCATCGCGGCCACCGCGGTGGTCCCGAGGCGCGCGACGATCACATTGATGAAGACGGTGAAGGCAGCGAACTCGAGGAACCAGTTGGCGCCGGCGGGCAAGCCGAAGCGGAGCATGCGCAGGAACTCGCGGGTGGGGCTGAGCGTTGGGATCGCGGGAGCGGAGGGCTCGGCTGCGGCGGAGGGCTCGGCTGCGGCGGAGGGCTCGGTGGCGGCGGTCTCGGTCGCAGGACGCGGCTCGCGGCCGGCGCGCAGGAAGGCGACGAAGATCACCGCAAAGGCGAGGAAGGTCGCGAGCGAGCCGGCCAGCGCGGCTCCGCGTACGCCCATCGCCGGTGCGCCGAGCCGGCCGTAGATGAAGACCCAACACAAGGCGACGTTGGTCACCATCGCGATCAGGCTGACGACCATCGGTAGGCGGGTGTTGCCGAGCCCGCCGAACCAATTGCCCAGCGCCTCGATCCCGACCACCGCTCCGCTCGAGAGCAGGCGGACGGTCATGTAGTCGATCAAGAGCTCACGTACGTTGTCGCTGTAACCGAGGAGGCTGATGGTGGGTCGCAGCCCGAGCGTGACGAGGCCCATCAGCACCGCGGTGAGCAGCGCGACCACGAGACCGTACCAAGCGAAGCGCCGACTGCCCGCGCGATCACCGGCGCCGGCGAGCTGCGCGACGAAGCTCTGCACGATGAACACGACGCCCATCGGCAGGATGAAGAGGTTGAGCGCGTTGGACGCGCCGGTGGTGGTCGCCGCGATGGCGTCTTCGCCGAGGGAGGCGACCATCGCAGCATCGGAGAAGCCGATCACCGCTTGCGAGGCGCGCGAAAGAATCACCGGCCACGCTAGGCTGAGCAGTCCACCGAAGCTGTCGGAGACCTGGGTTTGTTCTTCGGCCACGGGGTTGTGTACACGATCCGCTGGGAGGAGGGAGAAGCAGAGCGGGCACGGGCACGGGCACGGGCACGTTCACGGGCGGAGACTGAGAGAGGGAGAGGGAGAAGCAGAGCGGGCACGGGCACGGGCACGGCGGTGGAGGCTCGCGTCGGACGACTTCCGTTCTCGTCTTTCTCCCCCGTGCCCTGTACCGTTTCTTTTAGCTGAGGACGGGTTACACCTGCTCTCAGTGTGTCGTGGCGAATTCCCGAGGAGTGCCTAGCGTGCCCCGTTGCGGTCGAGAGACCAGCACCTGGCACGGACCTGCGCCCTCGGGAGTTTGCCCCGTCGTGAAGTCCCGTAGGGAGTCGCGCCGCGGAGAGGCGAGCGCCAGTACAGGGCCGACATGCGCCGGGGCTCGTCGGCGATCATTACCCAAGGAGGTGAGGGATGAAGCTGTTTGTGGGAATCGACTGGGGGTCGAAGAATCACACGGTATGCGTGCTCAACGCTCAGGGCGAGAAGTTGCTTGAGCGCGAGGTTCGCCATCATGGCGACGACGTGCACGAATTTATTTCGAGACTTCGCGAGCTGGCCGACGACGACATGTCGACAGTCGCGGCCGCAATGGAGGCACCGCAGGGCGTGATGGTGGAGGCGTTGCTTGAATGCGGCGCAAGTGTGTACTCAATCAATCCCGGAGGGTGTCAGAATTTCCGTGTTACTTGCCTAGATGGGCAGTCGGTCGGGAAACATGATGGCTAGATGCGCGAGCGCTTTCGTCCAGGCGACGGGCCGATTCCATCTGTGCTTGGCCTTTGCCAA